>CAVYVC010000023.1:0-195778 GCA_963771845.1 uncultured Alphaproteobacteria bacterium
ACTAGGCATCGAGATTGCCTTCAGTCGTGAAGGCCGCGCCGGAACCAGGATCATTACGATGCGCGAGGCCTTCGGGGATACCGTCGGCACCGGCAGCACCGTCAGCAGCGTTCGCGATGACAGGGTGAGGACAGCCTCCATTGCGACCAGCTAGTGCCGTCTCCAGTGACAGCCGCCGACCCGGTTCGTGCCACACCGATCCTCTATCCACCACGGGCGCAGACGATGCTGACCGTGCTGACGCAAATGAGCAGCGACCCTGTTCTCATCGGCTTGCAGCGCGGCAATCAACCGAAGGGCTTCCTCACGCGTCAGAAAGCGGCTGCGCAAAACATCCGGGCCCACAGAGCCCGGAAACAGGATTGGCCGACACGCCGCAGACCCCCCATTTGCGTGCCAGGTTGAACGCACGCCGCACCACCGCAAGGACACGATTAATCGTGCCACTCGCGTAGCCCGCTTCCTGCATACGGGATACGACAACAATAATTTCGGTGATGTCGATCTGGCACATCGGACGCGTTTCCAGGAGAGGAAAAACATGCATCCGCAATCCAACGTGCACCAGCTATGCGTGAAGCACTTCACGTTCGGAAGATATTGGTCGAGGATGAATGATCCAAAGGTCGGACTTTGGTCCTGGCATGGCAGCCCCCACGTTGATCGAAAAGGAAATGTCGGAGGCGAATTGAACGTCCCTTAAAGAGTTCGTTTTTGTCGGAACTATCTGAAATTAGCTCTATCGTGCGGTGACTAATAAACCTCGAAACGATTCAATTCGCCCAGAGCACGTCTTAATTTCGCCCAGAGCACGTCTTAATAGTGAGTAGCGAATAGTGAGTAGTGGTCGGTGCTTCCTTCTCCACTACTTATATTACTCACCGCAGGACTACTCCGCCGCGGAAACCTTTTCAGCGGCCTGCGTCGCTTGCTTGGAACGGCGCCACATTCCGCCCACGAGCAGAACGAGGATCGCTCCGAGAAGAGCGGCAAACAGCATGATGTAATGAAAACCCTCGGCACCGAGCCGGGGCTCCAGGTAGCCCTGAATAACGGGATCGGTGGCAATCGTCTCGCCCACGATCCATCCCAGCAGCGCAGCGCCGGCCCATACCAGGATCGGGAAGCGTTCCAATAAGGCCATGATCAGCGCGGCGCCCGCCACGATCAGCGGGATACTGATGGCAAGACCGATCAGGATCAGCGCAAAGTTACCCTGGGCCGCGGCCGCGATGGCAATTACATTGTCGAGGCTCATGACGATGTCGGCAACCGCCACGATGCGCACCGCTCGCCACAGATGCTCGACCGCCTCCACTTCACTTTCGTCCTCGTCCTCCGGAACCAAGAGCTTTGCGGCAATGTAGAATAGTGCCAGGCCGCCAATGAGCTTGAGATAGGGCAGCAGCATCAGCTGCGCGATCACGACCGTAAAGATAATGCGCAGAACGACAGCAACGCCGGCCCCGAGGATCATTCCCCACAGCCGCTGGCGTGGCGGAAGGCCAAGACACGCCATCGCGATAACCACGGCGTTGTCGCCGGAAAGCAGGACGTTGATCCACATGATCTTGAGGAGCGCGACCCAAAACGCGGTCTGACCCATCTCGTCCCAGCCGCTTGTTACCATCGCAAGCCAACTGGCTGGATCAAACATTTGCCCAACGCTACCCACTGAACATTCCTCTGCTTCACGGCGCCCAACGGCGCCACGCTCAGATCTTCCGTCATTGCCGGGCTCTTGACCCGGCAATCCATCCACTTCGTAAGAAGACCTTATACGAAGAAGATGGGCCCGCGGGTCAAGCCCGCGGGTGACGATGCCTCCCCAAACTCAACCCACAATCTCGTTGCCGGAAAAAAACTGGGCGATCTCCTTTGTGGCCGTCTCCGCTGCGTCAGAACCGTGCACCGAGTTTTCGCCGATTGATTTGGCGTGCACCTTGCGGATGGTTCCCGGCGCCGCTTTGGCAGGATCGGTCGCACCCATGATGTCGCGATACTTGGCGATCGCGTTTTCTCCCTCGAGCACCTGTACAACCACCGGTCCCGAGGTCATGAAGTCGACAAGCTCGCGAAAAAACGGCCGCTCGCGATGAATGGCATAGAAGGTCTCCGCCTCCGGGCGGCTGATGCGAAGGCGCTTTTGCGCTACGATGCGCAGCCCCGCCTGCTCGATCATGGCATTGATCGCTCCGGTCAGATTGCGGGAGGCCGCGTCCGGCTTGATGATGGAAAACGTGCGCTCAATGGCCATGGCTGCCCCCGATCAACCGCCGGCGGGCTTTCTGTTGGCCTTTTGCGGCTTCGCGGGCGCGGGCGGCGGGGCGGGTGCCTTCTCGATGGACACCAGGCGGCCGCCGGCGAAGCGATAGGTCCCCGGCCACGGGCCGCGCACGTAGGTCAGCACGACCGAGCGCTCACCACGCGCGTTGACCCCTGACTCGATCGTCTCGACGGGGCCCGCGCGCCGCACCACGTCGCATTCGGTCATTTGCAAGGCGATTCCCCCGACGACAGCCGGCGTTGCGTCAGCCGATGCCGGCGCAGGCCCGCTGCATTGGCCGTCCGTCCCGATGAGATCCGCCGACGTAATGGGGCGATCGAAATTGGGCGTCGCCCATTCCTGTTTTCGCGCGAGCGTTTCAGGCTTTGGAGTAAGCGTGACGTTGTTCAGGCTCAGATCAGCCGAGCACGCGCCAAGCACCAACGCCAGCATAACCACAGTAACTGTGCCCAAGGCGATTCGATTTAACCGCCGCATGATCACGCGCTCGCTTCTCGGTACCCCATTTCCAAGCCCAATTGTGCTCCGGCCGCATGATCCTGATCAATAGGGCGCTTTTTTGCGGCTTCCTGCCCAATTCGAAGGCGACTGGCCCCATCGCTCAGGCGCACAAACACCCAGAAGACAGATGGGAGGCGCGCCGCGTACTTTCTGTGTGACATCCGCCACTCAAGGTACGTTTTGAATTTAGCATCCACAACACCGCGGCAGACTAGGACTGCTATCCTCCTATTTCGGGGTCTCAGATATCCAGGGTTTATGCGGGTTTCTTCACTCCAAGCGCGCGCAACCGGGCTGCATTATCGGTCGCCTCTATCCTGTGCCGAAACGTCAAATACTATTCAGCGTGGCGGAAATATCACAGCCAAAGCCGTTGCAAGCTGTTAAGAATGGCGCACTCAATTCTGAACGGGGGGTTCAAATGAAAAAGTTCTTACTCGGAAGCGTTGCGCTCGCTGCGCTCGGCATCGGCGCTCCTGCTATCGCTGCGGATATGGCGGTTCGGCATGTCGCTCCGCCGGCTTTCAGCTGGACCGGGTGCCATCTGGGTGGCTTGGTCGGCTACGAGTGGGGACACGACAACGGCTACAGCACCACTGCCGGGAGTACCGCCGTTTTCACCGGACCAACGGCAGCAACGCCGGTCGTCACCACGCCGCTGGCGGCTGGCCAAGCAGTTACTTCGGGCTTCGACATGAGTGGCTTCAACGGTGGTGGCTACGCCGGCTGCGACTACCAGTTCGGAGCATGGGTGGTCGGCGTCGAAGGCGACTGGTCCGTTGTCAACAAAGAAGGGAACGGGCGCTTCATTCCCGGCCAGACCATATTGACTCCTACCGGAGCGATAGCCGGGACGTTCCCTGTAACCTCCTTCATATTCGGTCAGGCGCAAGAGCGTTGGTACGCCACCGCACGGGCCCGCGTGGGCTACGCCGTCGACAAGTGGCTGTTCTTCGCGACTGGCGGCGTTGCCTGGACCAAGGTTGATGATGCGGTGTTCCAGACCAATGCTGGGCCCGTCCCAGCAGCAGTCGCCGGAGCGTTCGGGATTATCCCCGGCGCAGGCGGGGCGCCGTACTTCTACCAGAATTCGTCCACTAATCGCACCGGTTGGACCGTAGGCGCTGGCGTGGATTACGCCCCCGCCCCGCTTAAGGGAAACTGGACGGTCCGCGCGGAATACCTCTACGTGCACTTCGACGACTACACGGCCTTCGGGAGTGGCACCAACTTCCAGGGGCTCCCTCTTGGCACCACCGCCGGGAATGTCTTCAACCTGAACAACAGGTTTGACAACCACATCGTCCGCTTCGGCCTCGCCTACAAGTTCGGGCCCACGTCATACTCGCAGCTCTACCGATGACAGGCTGACGATCAGCTACGCGATATCAGCTACGCAAGAGCCCCGAGGCACGCCTCGGGGTTTTTGTTTACGCGCCAGATCACGCCATAGGTTGGGTTCCAGCCCGTAGCCCGCATGAGCGAAGCGATATGCGGGATCACCTGCCACCGGCTCCCGGATTTCGCCGTCGCGCAGGCGCGCGCCGGCATCATCCGGACTACCGCGTCAGGCAATCAACCCTTACGTTGCCAGCGGCCGCGGTCATCAACCTGCCAGTAGGTCACCTCGAACCCTTCCGCCTTGCTCCGTGTCCAGCGTTCGCGCGCAGCCGCGACTGCGTCGGGATCATCGCCATCGAACAGCACGACAATTCGCTCATAGACCTGGGCGTCGGGCGGAAGCTCCGCGCCGTCGACGACAAAGCGCACGGACGCGCCGTTGGGATTATCATCATTGATGGTCAGGAGGATCGGCTGCTCGCCCGCTTCGCCCTGCCGCCAGGTGCCGTGGGGGAGGAAACTCTCGTCGCGAAACGTCCATAAATGCGCGTCAAGCGCATCGATGCGCTCCTCCGAAGGCGCCTGCACCACCGCGCGCCAGCCGCGCTCGAACGATTTCTCGAGCAACGTCGTGAGCACTTGCTCCAGTGGCTGGCGCTGGAGCTGGTAGAACAGGATTTCGGTCATCTCACTTTTCGTAGTACCTCGCCACAAACTCATTGAGCAAGCGCACGCCGAAACCCGACCCCCAGCTCCTGTTGATGTCGGTTTGCGGGGAACCCATTGCGGTGCCGGCGATGTCGAGATGCGCCCACGGGGTCTTGTCGACGAAGCGCAGGAGCAGCTGAGCCGCGGTAATGGCGCCGGCGTGGCGACCCCCGGTGTTTTTCATGTCTGCAAATTTCGAGTCGATCATCTTGTCGTATTCCGGTCCGAGCGGCATTCGCCAAACGCGCTCCCCGCTCTCCCTTCCCGCTTCGATCAGCCGCTCCGCGAGCTTCTCGTCGTTGCTGAAGAGACCGGCATATTCCTGCCCGAGCGCGACGATGATGGCGCCGGTCAGAGTGGCAAGGTCGATCATGATCTTGGGCTTGAATCGCTTGTTGACGTAATGGAGGAGATCCGCCAGCACGAGCCTGCCCTCGGCATCCGTGTTGATGATTTCGATGGTCTGTCCGGACATCGTGGTGACGATGTCGCCGGGCCGCTGCGCGGTGCCGCTGGGCATGTTCTCCACCAATCCGACCGCGCCGACCGCGTTGACCCTTGCCTTGCGGGCGGCAAGCGCATGCATGAGACCAATGACGCAGGCGGCCCCTGCCATGTCGCCCTTCATGTCCTCCATCCCTGAGGCGGGCTTGATCGAAATGCCCCCGGTATCAAAGCATACGCCCTTGCCGACAAATGCGACGGGAGCAGCAGTGCGCTTGCCGCCATTCCAGCGCATGATCACGGTGCGGCTCTCATGCTCGGAGCCTTGTCCCACCCCGAGCAGCGCATTCATACCGAGCTTTTTCATCTGCGCGGGATCAAGAATTTCCACGCTCACGCCCAGCCGCTTGAGATTGCCGGCACGCCGGGCGAACTCTTCCGGATAAAGCACGTTGGCGGGCTCGTTGACGAGATCGCGGGCAGCCAGAACGCCTCCAGCGACCGCCGCCCGCGACGCAAAGGCTTTTCTTACCGCGCCGACACCCTCAGTCAGGACGGTCACTTTGACTTCTCGTGCCTGCTCCTCGTCGTCCTTGCGCTTGGACTTGTACCGCTCGAAGGCATAGGCGCGAAGCTCTACCCCAAGACCGATACCGGCAACGCGCTCAGGGCTGAGCCCTCGCCCGGGAAAGTCGACAAGCACGGTTGCAACCCTGGCCGCGCCCGGAATCTTGCCCATCGCGATTCCGCCCAACTTGGCAAAATCTTGATCCTTGAGATCGCGTCCTTTTCCGACGCCGACCAATACCAATCGGGGCACGTCGAGGCCCGATGGCGCAATAATTTCAAGGCTCGATCCGTTCTTGCCCTTGAAACCGTCCGCGTCGGCTGCGCGGTTGATGAGGTCCCCGGTCGGGGCGAGCAACTTGCGTGCAGCCGCCCCGAGCTTGAGCCCCTCCTCGCAGAACAGGATCAGAACGCCCTTTGCAGGCGTATCGAAACCGGCGAATTCAAGCTTGAGCGCGCGGGCCATATGAACCGATCCTGTCCTTGCAAGGCCATGGGGACCCGCGACGGTCACAGCGGCGGGCACGCATTGGTATGCCTTGGACAACTTCTGGTGCAAAGACCCTGGGTGTGGCTGAGGGGGACTGATCGCGCAGCAAGCTCAGAGGGCTCCCACTCCCGCCTTGCGGGCAGAGGCTAGGAGCAGCCTTGTCGCCCCGGCCGATTAACGAATTGTTGTGCATACTCAAAGGGTTTGCCTTGGCGAGGCCATTTTGTTGGCCGATCAAGGAAAGGATAGAAAGGGCTGGTCTGCCGGAAGCGCAATTGCCGACTGGGGGTCGCGCGCGCCGGGATTTTGCCGTGAGCGGGGAAGCGTAGCCGCATGGGGTCCATAGGGCGGTATATTTTCCGCACCACCTTCGGTGCGTTCCTGGTCATTTGCACGAGCGTGACAGCGCTGATGTGGATCACGCAGGCGCTGCGCGACATCGACCTGATGACGAACCAGGGCCAGAGCATTTTCGTGTTCGTCGGCATCACGGGGCTGATCATTCCGCTCCTCGTTCAGATCATTGCGCCGATCGCGCTGATGATCGCGGTCGCCCACGTGCTCAACAAGCTCGGCAACGATTCCGAACTCATCGTGATGAATGCGGCCGGAATGCCTCCTTGGATTTTGTTCCGGCCGTTCCTGGCGGTTGGAGCCATCGTGTCGCTGCTGGTTGCCGCCATCAGCATCTATGTCTCGCCTTGGGGACTGCGCCAATTGCGCCTGTGGGCGACTGAGGTCCGCGCCGACCTCGTCAGCAACGTGGTGCAACCTGGCCGTTTCACGAAATTGGAAGAACGGCTCACCTTGCACATTCGCGAACGCGAGCCGAACGGCCAATTGCTGGGAATCCTGATCGACGATCAACGCAGCCCCAAGGAGAGGGTCACCATTCTCGCCGAGAAAGGCGATATCGTCAAAAACGAGCGCGGGGCGTTCCTCGTATTGGGTAACGGCAACATACAACGGCACGAAACCGGCCAGCGCGATCCCGCTCTCGTGCTGTTTGAGAGTTACGGTTTCGACCTTTCATGGCTGACCCACGCGACGCAGAACGTGAAATACTCGGTGCGCGAGCGGTATCTATGGGAGCTTTACGACCCCCAACGCAGCGCCGCAGAATTCGCCGACCAGCCCAATCAAGTTCGCGCCGAATTTCACGACCGCATCACGGCGCCGCTTTTTCCATTGGCCTTCGTGGTGCTGACCTATGCGTATCTGGGAGCGCCGCGCACGACCCGCCAGAATCGCACCATGTCGCTGCTTGGGGCGATGGGCGCGGTGGCGGCGCTGCGCGGCCTAGGCTTCGTGGGAATCATTGCGGGCGTGCACACGCCGATAGCGCTGCTGCTGCCCTACGCCGGAATGATCGCCGCGTTTGTGCTGGGATATCTGGCAATCTCGCGTGGCGTGATCATTGAGCCGCCAGCGTTCATTGCCAACATGATTGCAGCCGTCATGGAGCGCCTCGCACAGCGAGCGAATGCGGTGGCGGGACAGACGCCATGATCGCCGGCACGCTTTCGCGCTATTTCGGTCTGCGTTTCCTGTCTGCGGTCCTTGCCGTGTTCGCCGGCACGCTCGTGCTCACCGCCATGATCGATTTCCTCGAGCTCATGCGGCGCAGCGGCGACCTGCAAAATGTTTCCGCCCTGTTGATCGCCAAAATCACCCTGTTTCGAGTTCCCTTCATCACCGAGCGCGTATTGCCGTTCGCCGTGCTGGTCGGTGCGATGTTCTGCTATCTCAATCTCTCGCGTCGTCTGGAGCTCGTAGTCGCGCGCGCCGCCGGCATTTCGGCCTGGCAGTTCGTCGCGCCGGCAATCATCATTGCATGGCTGATCGGGATGCTTGCCACCATCGTCTACAATCCGGTCTCGGCCATCCTGCGCGAGCAATCGACGCGGCTCGAAGGCGATTTGTTCGGGTTCGAAGGCGGGTTCCGCAACGCGACCAGCGGATTTCTGGCTGCGCCAGCGCAATGAAGAGGGCCAGGCGGTCATCAATGCAAAATCGAGCCGCCAACAGGGGATTGAGCTTGGCGGCGTGACTGTTTTCCGGTTCGATCCGGCCGGCCGTTTCCAGGATCGCATCGAGGCGAAGAACGCAATCCTCGAGGCCGGATATTGGCGGCTCGAAGACGCGCGCTTCTATGTCAGCGGAATGGCGCCGGCCGAGCGCGAATTGTTTCGACTAAAGACGGCGCTGACCCCCGCTCAAGTGGGAGAAAGCTTCGCAATCCCTGAGACGGTGCCGTTCTGGCAATTGTCGGCATACATCGATGCCGCTGAAAATGCCGGGCTCACCGCGTCCGGCTACCGGCTGCAATATTACCAGCTGCTGGCCCAGCCCTTTTACCTCGTTGCAATGGTGATGCTGGCCGCATCCGTGAGCTTGCGTTTTTTCCGCTTCGGCGGGGTACAAAAGGTCGTGCTTGGCGGCATCTCGGCGGGCTTTCTGCTTTACGTTTTGGCCAAGATCACCGGCGATTTGAGCAAGGCCGGAATGATGATTCCGGTCGCGGCTGCATGGCTACCGGCCGCCATCGGCGGCATCACGGGCGTGCTCGCGCTGCTTTACCAGGAGGACGGGTGATGGCCTGGGCAAGCGCCGTCTTCCCGTTGGCCCATCGCTGGCGACGAACCGCGATCCTGTTCGTCGCCACGACCTTGTTGCTCGGCGGCTCTTTCGCAAGGCCGGCGCTCGCGCAGGTCCTGGCGTTCCCGAAGCGCGAAGCGCCGATCCCCAGAACGGCGCCAAACGGGGCTCAGGAGCAGATGCTCGTGCGCGCCCAGGAGATCAACTACGACTACACGAATGAGCGCGTCTCCGCCGTGGGCAACGTGCAGCTCTACTATGGCGCCACCACGCTCGAAGCGGACCGGGTCATCTACGATCAGAAAACCAAGCGGCTGCATGCCGAAGGCAACGTCCGGCTCACCCAGCCCGACGGCAGCGTCACCTACGGCGAGATCATGGATCTCAGCGATGACTTGCGTGACGGATTTGTTGATTCGCTGCGCGCGGACGCTCCCGAGCAGACCCGATTTGCCGCCTCGCGGGCGGAGCGATCCGAAAGCAACTACACCGTCTTCTACAGTGGCGTATACACCGCCTGCGAGCCCTGCAAGGATGATCCGACCAGACCACCGAAATGGCAGGTCAAAGCAGCGCGGATCATCCACGACCAGGGCGAGAAGATGATGTATTTCGAGGACGCGAGGCTCGAATTCGCCGGCGTCCCGCTCGCCTACGTACCGTTCTTCTCAGCGCCCGATCCGACGGTCAAACGCAAGACCGGTTTCCTGGTGCCCACCTACAGCACGAGCTCCGTTTACGGGTTCGGCGTTGCCACGCCGTACTACCTGGCGCTTGCTCCCGATTACGACGCCACGATCACTCCCATGATTACGAGCCGGCAGGGACCATTGCTGCAGGGAGAGTGGCGCCAGCGGCTCATGGACGGGGCCTATAGCATTCGCGGCACGGGCATTTTCCAGCTCGATAAGAGTGCGTTCTCACAGCTCACTCCAGGCTATCGCGACTTTCGCGGCAGCCTTGAGTCTTCTGGCCAGTTCAACCTTTCGGACCGATGGGTATGGGGCTGGGACGGCACTCTGCTTTCGGACAAGACATACCTGCAGGACTACTCGCTGCAGAAGAGCCTGCAAGGAGCCGATCTGCTCCGATCGACGCCCGACTATGCGCTCTCTCAGCTTTACCTCGCGGGACGCGGAGACCGCAGCTATTTCGAAGCCCGCACGCTTTATTTTTACGGCTTTTCGCAGGCCGATGATCAGAGCCAATTGCCGGTCGTGCATCCCGTCATCGACCACAACTACGTTTTCAAAAATCCAATCCTCGGCGGAGAGGTTCAGCTGCGGAGCAATTTCACTAGCCTCAACAGAAGCACGGCGGACTTCGATCCGATCACAGAGACTGCTTACTTGAACAACCTGTGCAGTCCCCTGACCGCGGACACTTCCGTCAAGAATTCCAACAATTGCCTGCTGCGCGGAATTGCCGGCACTTACACCCGATTTTCAACCGAGGCATCGTGGCGGAGGACCATCATCGATCCCTGGGGCCAGGTCTTCACCCCATTCGTCATGTTGCGGGGCGACGCTGCCGACATTCAAGTGTCCGCGCAGCCGGGCGTATCCAATTTCATCAACACCGGACAGAGCGACGTCGGTCGCGTGATGCCGACCGCCGGCGTCGAATACCGATATCCGCTGATCAATGCGCAAGCATGGGGAACGCAAACCATTGAACCCATTGCGCAGCTCATTTTGCGGCCGAACGAAACCGGAGTCGGCCGCTTTCCGAACGAGGATGCGCAAAGCCTGATCTTTGATGATTCAAACCTGTTCAAGGTGAACAAGTTCTCGGGATGGGATCGCGTCGAAGGCGGTAGCCGCGCCAATGTGGGCGTGCAGTACACCGCACAATTCAACCAGGGCGGCAACGTGAATCTTCTGTTTGGACAGTCTTACCAGCTGTTCGGACAGAATTCGTTCGCGCTCGCCGCAACGAGCAATACCGGGCTCGAAAGCGGTCTTGACACGGCGCGGTCGGACTATGTGGCTCGCGCTTCCTACCAGCCGAACTCCACCTTCCTGTTCACATCCCGCTTCCGCTTCGATGAAAGCAACTTCAACGTGCGTCGAACCGAGCTCGAGGCTACCGCCAATTTCGGCCGCTGGACGACGTCGATCATCTACGGAGATTACGCCGCCCAGCCCGAGATCGGCTTCCTCGACCGGCGGGAGGGCATCCTCGTCAATGCCAGGTTGAAGGTGACGCCCAACTGGGTCTTGATCGGCGCGGCGCGATGGGACCTGCTTGCCCGCCAGGTCAGCCAGACCCAGATGGGCGTCGGATACATTGACGACTGCCTCATCTTGGCCCTGAATTATATTACTGATTACGCCTATAGCGGCAGCCTGACCGTCAACCACAGTTTCATGCTGCAGCTCAGCCTGCGCACCCTGGGAGGCACGACAACCAATCAGGGCGCATCTGCGCTCAACAGCGGCGTGCCAGGGTTGGGGACACACTGATGCTCCAAAGATCGGTTACGCGCACCGGACATTTGTTCGCGGGAATATTGCTCGGCTTTGCTTGCTTTGTGGTGAGCGCGGCCCGCGCTCAGCAGATCGTCGTCATCGTCAATGGCGACCCTGTCACCGCGCTCGATATCGAGCAGCGTTCCAAGCTCAATCAGTTGTCGACCCACAAGGTCCCTGCCCGCCAGGAAGTGCTTGAGGAACTGATCAACGACACGCTCAAGATCAAGGAGGGCAAGAAGTTCGGGTTCGAGATCAGCGAGACGGAAGTCAACAGCGCTTTTGGCACCATGGCGAGCCGCATGCGGCTCACCCCGGACCAGCTCACCCAGATGCTTGCCAAGCAGGGTATCGCCGCTTCTACGCTCAAACTACGCATCAAAGCCGACTTGACCTGGCCACAGCTGGTGCGCGGACGATACTCCGCGAGCCTGCAAGTCGGAGAGAAAGACATTCTCACCGCCGCGGATCCGAAAGCCGAAGACAGCATCGGCTACGATTATACGTTACGGCCGATCCTGTTCATTTTCCCGCCTGGATCGGGCGAATCGGTCATCGAGGCGCGCCGTCGTGACGCGGAAGCGTTGCGCGGCCGCTTTCAGGGCTGCGACGCGGGGATTACGTTTGCGCGCGCGCTCAAGGATGTCGCCGTGCGCGACCAGGTGCTCCGGAGCTCGGCCGATCTCCCATCCGAACTGCGCAAGCTGCTCGACAGTACGGAGGTCGGAAAGCTGACCCCGCCGGAAACCACCAAGCTCGGCATCGAGATGTTCGCCATCTGCGGAAAGAAGGAATCGGCGGCGGACAACACCCCCGGAAAACGCCGGGCGAGAGAGGCGCTCATGCAGCAGCGATACGAGCGGCTGTCCAAGCAATATCTAAACGAGGTACGCCGCGGCGCGATGCTTGAATACAAGTAAGACCGGAATGGACAGCCCTCTGGCGCTCACGCTCGGTGAGCCCGCCGGCATAGGGCCCGATATCACGTTCGCCGCCTGGCGCCGGCGGAAAGAGCTGGGCCTCCCACCGTTTTATATTCTTGCCGATCCGGGATTCCTTGCCCGGCGTGCCAGCCGGATTGCTCCTGATGTCCCTATTTCCGTGGTCGAGCCGCCGGGCGCGAATGCCGCGTTTGAGACTGCGCTGCCCGTCGTTGACATCGGCGTCGAGGTTGGCGCGGAGCCCGGTCATCCAGACCATTCGAGCGCGCCGGCAGTACTCGCCGCCATTCGCCGCGGCGTTGCCGATGTGGCAGCCGGCAGGGCACGCGCCATTGTGACCAATCCCATCGCGAAGAACGTGCTCTATCGTTCCGGATTCACCGAGCCCGGACATACCGAATACCTCGCCAAATTGGCGGCGCAGCTGAGTGGGGTCGCTGCCCATCCGGTGATGATGTTGTGGTCGCCGGAACTAGCCGTGGTCCCTGTCACAATCCATTTGCCGCTCCGGCAAGTCGTCGAGGCGCTGACCAGCGACCTCATCGTGCAGACAGGGCAGATCGTGGCTCAAGATTTGAACACGCGCTTTCGCATTGCACGTCCGCGCCTTGCCGTCGCAGGTCTCAATCCCCATGCGGGCGAGCAGGGCACGCTGGGTGATGAGGATGTGACTGTGGTGCGTCCAGCGGTCGAGCGGCTCACGGCGCAAGGAATAGACGCGCGCGGACCGCTTGCCGCAGACTCCTTGTTTCATCAGGCGGCACGGCTCACTTATGACGCGGTGCTTGCCATGTATCACGACCAGGCACTGATCCCCATCAAAACGCTTGCGTTCGACCACGCCGTCAATGTCACCCTCGGCTTGCCGTTCGTGCGTACCTCGCCCGACCACGGCACCGCGTTCGACATTGCCGGCACGGGCCGCGCCGACCCGGGCAGCTTGATCGCGGCACTCACACTCGCTGCGCGATTGGCCGGGAACGATCCTGCCGGCCTGGCGCATCGCACATGAACGCGGTTGCCGATCTGCCGCCATTGCGAGAGGTGATCCGGCGCTACGATCTGCGGGCCAAGAAATCGCTTGGCCAGAATTTTCTGCTCGACTTCAACCTCATTGCCCGCATTGCTCGGGCAGCGGGGCCGCTCCAGGACATCGACGTGGTGGAGATCGGTCCTGGACCCGGCGGGCTCACCCGTGCATTGCTGGCGCAAGGGGCGCGGCGAGTGATCGCCATCGAGCGCGACGAACGTGCAATTGCCGCCCTTGACGAGATTGCACAGCGAAACCCGGGCCGACTCGAAATCGTCGCGGCAGATGCACTTGCGATCGACGCGCGTGGGTTGGTTGCGAGCCATCCGGCACGGGTCGTCGCGAACCTGCCCTACAATATTGCCTCTGCATTACTCGTCGCATGGCTGAGCGCCGAACCATGGCCGCCATGGTATGATCGGCTAGTGCTGATGTTTCAGCGCGAGGTCGCCGATCGCATTGTGGCGCTGCCGGGCAAAAAGGCTTACGGCCGCCTGTCGGTGCTCACGGGCTGGCGCGCCGAGGCGCGCATTCTGTTTGATGTGGCGCCGCGGGCGTTCGTGCCGCCGCCGAAGGTGACGTCGTCCCTGGTCAGGCTCGTGCCGCGCGAACACCCGCTGCCATGTGATCGCCGCGCTCTTGAGCGGGTAACCCAGGCCGCATTCGGTCAGCGCCGCAAGATGCTGCGCCAGAGCCTCAAATCGTTGGGTGTCGATCCGTCCGCTTTGCTGGCAGCGGCGGATATCGCGCCAACTGCCCGCGCCGAAGACATCCCGGTTGCGGGTTTCGTCGCGCTGGCGCAAGCCTACTCCAAATCCCTCCGCTGAAAGGGCCTGAAGGGGCAGGAATCACTCCAAGATTCTGGACCTGCTCGCGGAACTGCTCCACGACATTCTTGAGCTCGAGACCGATGTTGGTCAGCTCCACATCGTTTGACTTGGAGCACAAGGTGTTCGCTTCGCGATTGAGCTCCTGCGCAAGAAAATCGAGCCGCCGCCCAATCGCCCCTCCCTGTTCAATAAGGCGACGGACGGCAACGGCGTGGGCTGCCAGGCGATCGAGCTCCTCCCGGATGTCGGCCTTATTGGCAATCAGAATTGCTTCCTGGTGCAGCCGATCAGGATCAAACCGAGCGGATGCATCAAGCAGCATCGCGACCTGCTCCGCGATTCTCGCCTTGATCGCCTCGGGGCGACGACCGGGCGCGGCCTCCGCCCGCGCGGCAAGTGCGGCGATTTCGTCCACGCGCTGGGAAAGCACGCGCCCCAAAACTTCGCCTTCCTGCCGGCGCATGGCGGCAAGCTCAGCGAGCGTATCCGCAAATCCAGAGACGACCGCACTTTCAGCGGCACGCCTGTCCTCTTCCCGCTCATCGGGTTCCGTGATCTCCATCACTCCCTTGAGTGAGAGAATGCCATCAAGTTGCGGCTCGGCTGCATCCACCTGTCCTGCGAGATTTTTCATGGCCACGAGGACTGCCGCGAGCACGGCGTCGTTGACTCGAACGATGGGGGCAACGCCCTGACGATCAACGGCAAGGGCGGCATGGATGGTGCCACGCGAAAGCACCTGTGCCGCGGTATTGCGAACCGGTGCCTCGACGGCATCCCAGCCGGTTGGCAGCCGAAGCCGAAGATCGAGCCCCTTTGCATTGACGGACTTGAGCTCCCAGGCCCAGCCATAGCTCCCACAGACGCCATGGCCGCGGGCAAAACCGGTCATGCTGGAGAGCGCCACGCGGGCGAACCTACAGTATGATTTGCTGAGATCGAGCCAGCAGCTCCACCTCTCCCGGCAGGGGAGAGGTCGGAATGGGCGCTTTGCGCCCAGTCCGGGTGAGGGGGTCACAGCTTCTGAATTGGCCCCCCCTCACCCGGATCGCGCAAGCGCGATCCGACCTCTCCCCTCCGGGGCCTCCGGGGAGAGGTACCGCAAACTGCACCTTTGCGCCGTGATCAAACATTATTGCGCGGTGCCGGCGGCCTTGCCGTTCGCGCTACGCTTACTCCGGCGCGCCGGAGTCGCCGCGGGAATTGCGCGCGGCGCAGACGTCGATTGCTGCTCCGGGCCCGGGCTCTCTGCCTTTTGCTCGTGCTCGACGACCCGCAATCGGGCAACGTTCTTTTGGTGCTGCTCGTAGGTTTCCGCAAAAGCATGCCCGCCGGTGCCGTCGGCGACGAAATAGAGCTCCTTCGTGCGCGCTGGATTGGCGGCAGCCTCAATCGAACCGCGGCCCGGATTGGCGATGGGACCGGGCGGAAGGCCGTCAATGACGTAGGTGTTGTACGGCGTGGGCTGCGCGACGTCAGCCTTGCTCAGCGGCCGCCCGAGCGAGCCCTTGCCGAACACGAGACCGTAAATAATGGTCGGATCGGATTGCAGCTTCATCTTCTGCTTGAGGCGATTCGCGAATATCGCGGCGATACGGGTGCGTTCCTCCGGCTTGCTGGTTTCTTTTTCGATGATGGAGGCAAGGATAATGAGCTGGTCAGGGCTCTTGAGCGGCAAATCGGGATTGCGCCGTTCCCAAACTTCCCGCACCAGCCTGTCCTGCGCCTGGCGCATGCGTTGAATCATTTGCTCGCGGGTAAAACCGCGATTGAATTGATAGCTATCCGGTAGGAGACTTCCTTCCCGCGGAACTTCTTTGATGTTTCCGGAAAGGACATCGTTGTCCAGGAGACGCGCAACGATCTGCTCGGATGTGAGGCCTTCGGGAACCGTGAGCTGGTGTTGCACCACCCTGCCGTCGACAATGGTTTGGACGACGTCACGCAGGCTCGCCTGCTTGGTGAAAAGGTATTCGCCAGCCTTGAGCTCGGTTCGGGCATTGAGCGCAAGCACAGCGGCAATGAATACCAGCCGATGCTCTTCGATGACCCCTTCGCGATTGAGTAGGTCAGCGATATCCATCAACCCCAGGCGCGTGGGAATGACCACGACTTTGTCCTCGAGCAGCGGACCAGGCTCCTCAAGCCTGGTCTTGCCGAAAATCATTGCTCCACCCCCCACGAGGAGCACGATGAGAAGGAGCGTGATGATCGCGTTTCCGACGATCACCAGCGGATTGCGTGCGCGCCGGGACGGTCGGAATCCACGGCCGGGAAAGGGCACGTGATCCGGCTGTAAGGCGGCCCGCGGGCTACGAGGAGCCATGCGTTTCGGCTCGATCACCAAATTGGCGACTCCATCTGGCCGTGCCGATATGGGCGGCTGCGGCTCGCCGGCTTCAAGTACTTCTCGCACAGCGGATTCTCGCCCCCGGCATGACAGTAGGGGGGATCGGCAGAGCACTCGAAGAACCTGAGACTTTATCCGATGGTCGGATGCCGGGTACAGGCAGATCGGATTTTGCAGTGGTACTCCTTTCGATCGACGGCGCATTAGGCCCGGTTGAGTTTTTTGGGGGAACGCCTCTTTTTGTCGCACTGGGCAAGACTGCGCGGGTGTCGCCCTTGCCTGACCCAAGCGGCGGGGGCTGCGGCGGCAGTCCCGTTGCCACCCGATGAAGCGAGGCCCCATTGGGGGTATCTGACCGCGATGCTGATAGCTCCTGGTCGCTTTTGTCGGTCGGGGGATCACGCACGCGCGATCTTTCATTCTTCTCGCTTCCGAATCCGACGACGGTAAGGGCGAATATAGCCAAAGGTGGGGCGCAGAAGAGGGCGGACGCGAGCGCTACCTACGCAGAAACGCGTCGAAATACCAATGAGGCGTTCGTGCCGCCAAATCCGAAAGAGTTCGACAGCACGACGTCGACTTCGCGCTGCTTTGATTGATGCGGCACCAGATCGATTGGCGTCTCAACGGAGGGATGGTCGAGATTTATCGTCGGCGGCACGACGCCATCCCGCATGGAAAGAATTGAGAAGATGGCCTCCACGGCACCGGCTGCGCCCAGAAGGTGACCGATTGAGGACTTGGTCGACGACATGCATACCCGTCCAGCAGCGTTGCCGAGCAGACGGTGCACGGCACTCACCTCGATCTCATCTCCGAGCGGGGTGGAGGTGCCATGGGCGTTGATGTAGTCGATCTCGGACGCGGAAATGCCGGCCCGGGCAATGGCGGCGTTCATGCACCGCCAGGCTCCGTCCCCATCCGCCGCCGGCGCGGTGATGTGGTAGGCGTCGCCGGAAAGGCCATAGCCGATCAGTTCGGCATAGATGGTGGCGCCCCGCCCTCTGGCGTGTTCATAGCTTTCCAAAACGAGAATGCCGGCACCTTCCCCCATGACGAAGCCGTCGCGATCCCGATCGTAGGGCCGCGAGGCTCGTTTGGGAGTGTCGTTGAATGCGGTGGACAGAGCCCTGCAGGCGATGAACCCGGCCATGCCGATGCGCGATATCGGTGATTCCGCCCCCCCTGCGACCATCACCTCGGCGTCTCCGAGCGCAATCAGCCGCGCAGCATCACCGATGGCGTGCGCTCCGGTCGAGCAGGCTGTTACCACCGCATGGTTGGGCCCTTTAAGGCCATGGGCAATCGAGACATAGCCCGAGGCGAGATTGATCAAGCGGCCCGGAATGAAGAAGGGTGATACTCGGCGCGGCCCCCGTTCCTTCAGAACAATCGCGGTTTCAGCAATTCCCGTTAACCCGCCAATTCCTGAGCCGATCATCACCCCCGTCTTGATCTGGTCTTCATAGGTCGACGGCCTCCAATGGGCATCGCCAAGAGCCTGCGCCGCCGCACCCATGGCAAAGATGATGAAATCATCGACCTTGCGTTGTTCTTTCGGCTCCATCCACTGGTCGGGATTGAATGTGCCGTCGCTGCCGTCCCCACGCGGCACCTGACAGGCAATTTTTGCTTGCAGATCGGAGACATCGAACTTTTCGATGCGGCTTGCGCCGCTTTCGCCATTGAGGAGCCGATGCCAACTCGCCTCGACTCCGCAAGCCAGCGGCGTCACCATGCCGAGGCCTGTGACGACGACGCGCCTCATCTGCGTCTCCTTGCCAAGGGTGTGGGATTGTTAGCCCCTGCTCTGCGCGGATCAAGTCACCGTCGAGCGCGGAAACGGCAGCGCAATTGGATACCCGCCGAAGCTGCTCAATCAGGACAGCTTTGAAATTCGGCTGGCCGTTTCTCAGCTTTTCGCGTTCTTTTCGAGAAACTTGATCGCGTCACCTACGGTCAAAATGGTCTCGGCGGCGTCGTCAGGGATCTCACAGCCGAATTCTTCCTCAAATGCCATTACGAGCTCGACGGTGTCGAGACTGTCAGCACCAAGATCATCGATGAAGCTGGCATTCTCGGTCACCTTGTCCGCCTCAACCCCGAGATGCTCGACCACAATTTTCTTCACCCGCTCGCCAATGTCGCTCATCGCTCAACCTCGCGTCCTTTGATTGGGCTCGATCGGTAGGCGCCCCCGAGCCATTGCGGTATGGGCTTTCATGGTGTGTGCGGCGCCGGATCACAGAAGTCGCGAGCGGACTCGTGTGACAGGCACCGTCGTGCCGCCCCAGCCACACCGAAGTCCGGTTATCACACTTCAAATGGCTTGACCAGCACGCCCCAAAACGCCGTGCCAAGACGTCAGACCATGGCCATGCCTCCGTTCACATGCAGTGTTTGGCCAGTCACATAGCCCGCCTCCCCGGAGGCGAGGTAGACGGCGGCGGCGGCTACGTCATCCCCCCCGCCAAGCCGCGCCGCTGGCACTCTGGCAAGGATCGCGTCCCGCTGTTTCTCATTAAGTCTGTCGGTCATTGCCGAGGCGATGAAACCAGGGGCGATAACATTGGCCGTTACGCCCCGCCGGGCATATTCCGCCGCCACGGACTTGATGAACCCGATCAAGCCCGCTTTGCTGGCGCTATAGTTGCTCTGCCCCGCATTGCCGGTAACCCCAACCACCGACGAAATGGCAATGATCCGCCCAAACCGGCGCCGCATCATGCCGCGAACCGCGGCACGGGCCAGCCGGAATGTCGCGGTCAAGTTGACGGTCAGGACTTGATCCCAGTCCTCATCGCGCAATTGAACGAGCAGATTGTCTTTTGTGACTCCCGCATTTGCCACCAGGATATCCACTTGGCCCATCAGTTCCTCGGATTTCGGCAGGAGCGCCTCGACGTCGTCCTTGTCAGCAAGGTTGCAGGGGATGACATGAAGACGATCAGCGAGGGAGGCGGCGAGCGTGTCGAGCACATCGCGCCGTGTCCCGGAAATAGCAACTGTCGCGCCTTGACGGTGGAACGCCCGAACAATCGCGCTTCCTATTGTGCCGCTTGCGCCGGTTACGAGCGCGGTTTTGCCGCTTAATTCGAACATCAACAGCTCCTGCGTCCCACGCGAATTGGGGTCAGCCCGAAGCGGCCTTGAATGCAGCCACATCCTCGGGGGTTCCAATCGCCACCCCGCGGGCGCCTTCTGCAATCCGCTTGACCAGCCCGCTCAACACCTTTCCAGCTCCGATCTCGTAAAATGTCGTGACGCCGGCCGTTGCCATTGCGCTGACGGACTCGCGCCACCGCACCGTCCCAGTCACTTGCGCAACGAGTGCGCGCACAATCTCTTCCGGCTCGCTGATCGGCTTTGCCCAAACATTGGCCACGACCGGCACGACAGGACGCCCGATCGTCACCTGAGCCAGCGCCTCCGCCATGACCTCAGCAGCCGGCTGCATCAAGGCACAATGGAAGGGGGCCGAGACCGGCAGCAGCATGGCGCGCCGGGCGCCGTGCTCCTTTGCGATGTCGAGTGCACGATTGACCGCGGCGCTGTGCCCCGAAACGACCACCTGGCCGGCGCCGTTGTCGTTGGCTGCCTGGCACACCTCGCCCTGGCTGGCCTTCGCCGCAACTTCCACCGCCTGGTCAAATTCGAGGCCCAGTAGCGCCGCCATGGCCCCGAGATTCACGGGGACCGCCTGCTGCATGGCACGACCGCGAATGCGCAATAACCGCGCGGTATCATGGATCGAGAGAGAGCGTGCAGCCGCAAGCGCCGAATATTCGCCGAGAGAATGCCCGGCAACACAACAAGCCGCTCTCCAGATATCGAGGCCTGCCTCAGCCTCCAACACGCGCATGACCGCGAGCGACACCGCCATCAGGGCGGGCTGAGCATTCTCGGTCAAGGTGAGCTTCTCGGCCGGGCCTTCCCAGATGATTTGGCTGAGCTTCTCGCACAGAGCCGCGTCAACCTCCGCAAACACCTCGCGCGCCGGGGCAAATGCCTCGGCCAGTGCCTTGCCCATGCCGACGACCTGGCTTCCTTGACCCGGAAAAATGAAAGCTGCCGACATTGGCTCAAGCTGCCATCAGGTGGTTGGCGGCCGCGCCATCAAACCCTTCATCACGTCCATTCTTGAGCCCTTACGGATGAGCGCAGCAGATGACCGCTAAGCGATGGCAAAGCTTCGCGGTCATGGGCGCGAAATGTGCCTCACGTCGCCACAAATGGCCAACATTACCTTCTGAATCAATAAGGCGCCGCCGCTTGCCTTTCCGCCCGGACGCCCTATAACGCGCGCTTCTGCTCAATCCCGGCCGGGAGCTGAACGGACGGTCACTGGCAAAGGCGCCATGCGGCAGGGACCATGTGGTCCGGCGTCCCGTGTTCCCGCCTTCTGAGCATTCGAGCCTTTCCGAAAGGGCCCGAAGGGCTTCGCGCCGGGAGAGCACCGCAGGCAACGAAAGGCATATACCAGCATGCCGCTCTATGAACATGTCTTCCTGACGCGCCAGGACGCAAGCGCCCAGCAGGTCGAAGAGCTCACGGCTCAATTCAAGGGTGTCATCGAGCAGATGGGCGGCAAGGTCGCCAAGGTCGAGCAATGGGGGGTGAAGTCGCTCTCATATCGCCTTCAGAAGAATCGCAAGGCTCATTTCACCCTGCTTAACCTCGACGCGCCGCCGGCCGCGCTTAACGAGGTCGAGCGCCAGGAACGCCTCAACGAGGACGTCGTTCGCTATCTTACGATCCGCGTGGAGGAGCTTGAAGAAGGGCCCTCTGCGATGATGCGCAAGGTCGACCGTGATCGTGAGCGTGAAGACCGCGGATTCGGATTCCGCGAGCGGGACCGAGGCGGCTTTCGTGAACGCGGAGAGCATCGACGCGATCGCGAGGTGCGCCCAGCCCGCGAGAGCGTGGATGAGGGATCTGCGGCGATCGAGGAGTGACGGGCCATGGCGTTTGCACCGACTCAGAACCGCCGGCCGTTCTTTCGCCGTCGCAAGACCTGTCCCTTCTCCGGCGCGAACGCCCCGAAGATCGACTACAAGGACGTACGGTTGTTGCAGCGTTACATATCCGAGCGCGGCAAAATCGTGCCGAGCCGGATCACGGCGGTTTCGGCCAAGAAGCAGCGAGAGCTCGCCCGCGCGATCAAGCGCGCGCGATTTCTCGGATTGCTGCCATATGTGATCAGCTGACCAAGACAATCCGGTTGGGACGAAGGCATTCGTCTCTAACCGCCACGAGGCGGGACAGCTACAGATGGTTCGCATCATTCTCGTCGGAATCGCTGCCGGTCTAGCCGCGTCACTGCTGTTTGCATCCGTGATCTCGGGATCGATGGCGGCCGTCTTTCTATTTTACCTCGCGCCGTTGCCGATCATGATAGCAGCGCTTGGCTTTACACATCTCGCGGGCTTGGTGGCTGCCGCCTCAGCGACCGCTATCCTTGCAACGCTTTCCGGCGCATTTCTTTTTGCCGTGGCCGTAATCTCATTCGGAGCGTGGTGGCTTGGCTATCTGAGCCTGCTCGCACGACCCGTCGGGAATGGAGCGGGAGAACAGCTCGAATGGTATTCCGTCGGCCGGCTCGTACTGTGGGCGGCAGTGATTGGCGCCCTGGTTGTGGCCGCGGCCGTGCCGAACTTCGGAACGGATCAGGAGACTCTGCAGGACAGTTTGCGCAAGACATATGAACAAATTCTGCGCGACCCATCTCTGATTGATTTGCTGGTGATCGCTGTTGCGCCCGCTGCGGCCGTGGTTTCCACGCTCACTTATCTGCTCAACTTGTGGCTTGCAGCACGGATCGTGAAAATCTCGGGTCGCCTTTCCAGGCCGTGGCCGGATTTGGCGGCAATGACTTTCCCGCAATTCGCGCTTGGCTTGACTGCGCTTGCGATCACAGCTTCGTTCCTGCCTGATCTGTTTGGCATCCTGTCCGGCGCCTGGGCCGCAAGTTTGGTTATGGCATTTGTAATCCTCGGTTTTGCCGTGCTGCATTCCACAACGCGCGGGATGACCGGCCGTCCTGCCGTGCTCGGCGGAGTCTATGCCGCCTCTCTCGTGCTCGGCTGGCCGCTCCTGATTCTGGGCATGGCGGGGGTTGCCGAAACGATCTTCGACATCCGTGCGCGGTTTGGACGAAAGCGACAGCACCCTCCGCCGACACTGCGGATGTGACGCAAAGAGGAAATGGAGCATCAGCGATGGAAGTGATCCTGCTGGAACGCGTTCCGAAGCTTGGTCAGATGGGCGAAGTAGTGCGCGTGAAAGACGGGTTTGCGCGCAACTATCTTTTGCCCAAAGGCAAAGCGCTGCGGGCGACCAAAGAAAATCGCTCGCGGTTTGAGAACATGAAAGTAGAGCTCGAAGCACGCAATCTCGAGCAAAAGGGGGAGGCAGAAAAGATCGCCAAGACTTTGAATGGGCGCAGCTTCACTGTGCTGCGTCAGGCGGCCGAAGGGGGCCAGCTGTACGGCTCGGTCTCGCCACGCGATCTCGCGGCTCTCATCAGTGAGAGCGGTTGCGCGATCAGTCGCAGCCAAATCGCCCTCAATACGCCGATCAAAGCCGTTGGTGCGCACAAGGTACCGGTATCGCTCCACCCCGAAGTGGAAGTCACGATCAATGTGACAGTGGCGCGCAACGCCGACGAGGCGCAGAGGATCGCGCGCGGAGACGACATTACCAGGCCATTGGAGGAACAGGAGAAAGAGGCCGAGGACGCGGTTGAGGAAACTTTTTTCGAGCCCGAGGCCGCCGAGGCGCGACGGACGAGAGAAACCCAGAGTGGGAAATCCCAAGCTGAAGCGCCCGCTCCCCAGCAGAAGCGGTAGTGTCGCTTTACTCCTCGAACTCCTCGGCAGAATTGCGCCGCGCGGTTCCTCCGGCGGCGGCCTGGGAGGGAGCCGCCTCTAATCCTGCGGTCCCCGAGGAAGCGCCGACTTCCATGCTTTCGGAGGGGCGCCGGGACCGCGGCTTGGCTGGTTCGGCACCCGTTGCCGACGCAACCCCCGGCAGGGCTGCCTGAGTTTCGGATTTAGTCTGATCGCCTCCCTGGCCCGGTGTTGAAGACCGGGCGTTCTCGCTCGGCGCAGCCTGCCCTGCGCCGAGGACCGGCGGCTTGCGCTGCGAAACCGCGCGCGCATCGCTGCCGACACTTGCAAGATACGCAGCCATGGCCGTGGCTTCCCTCATGCCCGTCGTGTAGTGCTCGCGCATGAATGCCGCACTCGTGCGCTTTATTTCGCGCGGGCTTTTATGGCACGCGCTGCACGTATCGGCGAAAATTTGCGCGGGCGATTTGCCGGCGTCGAGATTCGATTGCGCTTGCGCCGGCTGAGATGCCATCAATGGCGCGAGCGCAACCGCCCACACCATTGCAATTCGGACTAAAGTCGGGTCGGCGCCGACCGGCCCCGCTGTCTTGCGAAGAGGCAACATTCCCCGTTCGCCGGTCGGCTGGCGAGTTACCAGGTTAGAAAGTAGCTTGGCTGGGTCAACGTTCATTTTGCTCGCAACTCTCACCGTCCTCAGGCATTGCCCTAGCCGCAAGTCTTTGTTTTAATTCGCCAGCTTGCCCAGGCCAATGGCATCGAGCGAGGGATCTGCCGGAGGCCGGTGAACGGCAATTGTGTCGAGGGCATGGCGTGTGTATGCGGCATGAGGCTGCCGATGGACCGGTTGCTTCGGTGGGTATGGGGAAAAGTGATCCGCGTCGGGAGTGTCCGGGTCACGACCGCAGCGGGTTCGACCTTTACCTTTGGAGACGGGACCGGCAAGCCCGTCGCAATTCGCTTTAAGACCCGAGCGGCCGAGCGCGGCGTTCTTCTTAATCCCGAACTTCGATTTGGCGAGGCTTACATGGAAGGCGGCCTCGTGGTCGAACAGGGCAGCATCGCCGACCTGCTTGCGGTCGTGCTTGGTCAGCCGTGTGAAGGCCGACCCCTGTGGTGGGCACGCCTGCGCTCGTTCGCACGGTTTTGCTACCGCCGATTGAGTCAATTCAATCGCCCCACGCGAGCGCGGCGCAATGTGGCGCATCACTATGATCTTGATGCGCAGCTCTACTCGCTCTTCCTCGACAGCGATCGGCAATACAGCTGCGCTTATTTCGAGTACCAGGATCAATCCCTTGATGATGCTCAGCTCGCTAAGAAGCGGCATCTCGCTGCCAAGCTTCTTCTTTCTCCTAACCAGCGCGTGCTGGATATCGGCTGCGGATGGGGAGGACTGGCGCTCTATCTCGGAGAGATTTGCGGCGCGCGGGTCACCGGTATCACGCTTTCCGAGCAGCAACACGCGATTGCACAAGCGCGCGCGGGCGAGAAAGGATTATCCACAAAGGTGGGGTTCCGGCTCCAGGACTACCGCAACCAGGCGGGCCGGTTTGACCGCATCGTCTCGGTGGGGATGTTCGAACATGTGGGGGTCGGGTTTTATGGGGCTTTTTTCCGCAGATGCTACGAGCTTCTGGATGATCGCGGCGTGATGGTCCTGCATTCCATCGGACGATCGGAAGGACCAGGTGTCACGAATCCCTGGATTGCGAAATATATCTTTCCTGGAGGCTATATTCCGGCACTTTCGGAAGTGCTCCCCGCCGTGGAGCGCGCGGGCCTCCTGGTCACGGACATTGAAATCCTGCGCCTGCATTACGCCGAGACCCTGAAGGCCTGGCGGGAGCGCTTTCTTGCGCATCGCAATCAGGTGGAACGGCTCTATGATCAGCGCTTTGAGCGGATGTGGGAGTTCTATCTTGCATCTGCGGAAATGGCATTCCGCGAGCAGGATATGATGGTGTTCCAGGTGCAGCTCACCAAGCGCCAGGGAATTGTGCCAAAGACGCGCGATTACATAGCGCGGGAAGAAGCACGCCTGCGCGCGCTTGAGGTCCAGAGTCGCGCGCCTTGGCAACTCGCGGGGGAGTGATTCTATTGGCCGCGATTTCTTTGCGGCCGTCAAGAATTCTGTTGCAGCTCAACAAAGCCATCGGTGATTACGGGGATTAGCAGGCGAGAATTTCCCCGCCTCCCTCACCGCGTGCTAAGCGCATCCTTCCTTGCAGTTGCAACCCCGTAGTTCGTAAGTCTGGTCAGGCCGGGCGGCTTGCGCGGTAACCGCCGCCCGCAATGCGGCATTGCGCCCATGCATGATGAGCGCATGCCACGGACCTGATCCGCCTTGCGATTGATCTGGTGAGTGCCGTGCTCCGACGTCGTGCTAGAATCGCGAGAATCAGAAGACTGGAACATCATGGCAATCGAGTTGGCCGCGCGCAAAATTACCGAGATATCGGCGCCAGCCTACCGCGCCGCACCGCATAACATCGAAGCGGAGCAGGCGCTGCTGGGCGCGGTCCTGGTCAACAATGAGGCGCTCTACCGGGTCAGCGATTTTCTCGAGCCACAGCATTTCTTCGAACCGATCCACCAGCAGATCTACGATATCTCGCGGAGCCTGATCCGCACGAGCAAGCTTGCTTCCCCGGTGACGCTCAAGACCTTTCTGCCGGCAGACCTCGACATTGCCGGATTGACGCTCGCGCAGTATCTCGCCCGCCTCGCCGCAGAGGCGACGACCATCATCAACGCGGTTGACTATGGACGCACGGTCTATGATCTGGCGATCCGGCGCGAGCTCATTCAAATCGGCGAGGAGATGGTCAACGGTGCATACGATGCACCGGTCGATTTCGCGCCGCGCGAACAGATCGAAGAGGCCGAGCGCAGGTTATATGATCTCGCGGAGATCGGACGCTACGGCGGCGGCTTTCAGAAATTCGAGACTGCGCTCACAACCGCGGTCGATATGGCGGCACGCGCTTATCAGCGCGAAGGCAAGCTCTCGGGCCTGGCAACGGGGCTGCGAGACCTGGATATCAAAATGGGCGGGCTGCAGCCCTCTGATCTGATCATTGTTGCCGGCCGTCCCGGCATGGGCAAGACCGCGCTCGCCACCAATATCGCGTACAACGTCGCGCGGGCCTGGAGCGGCGAGGTGCGTGCTGATGGTCACATCGAGACCGTAAACGGCGGCATCGTGGGGTTCTTCTCGTTGGAAATGTCGGCCGAGCAGCTTGCCACCAGGATCATCGCGGAGCAGACCGGAATTCCATCGAGCACCATCCGCCGCGGCGGCATTCACGAACTCGATTTTGAGAAGATCAAGGACGTCGCGACCGAGCTGCAACATCTTCCGTTCTTTATCGATGAGACCGGCGGGCTGACCGTCGCGCAGCTCGCCGCCCGCGCGCGTCGTCTTAAGCGGCAAAAGGGCCTTGACCTTGTTGTGATCGACTACATCCAGCTGCTGCAAGGATCCACCCGGCGCGCCCTGGAAGGGCGGGTGCACGAGGTCACTGAGATCACTACCAGCCTCAAGGCGCTGGCCAAGGAGCTTAATGTGCCGGTCCTCGCGTTATCCCAATTGTCGCGCCAGGTGGAGAATCGGGAAGACAAGCGGCCGCAGCTATCTGACTTACGCGAGTCGGGTTCTATCGAGCAGGACGCTGATGTCGTATTGTTCGTATTTCGCGAGGAGTATTATCTCAGCAACAAGGAGCCGCGGCCGGGCACGGATGAGCACACGAGGTGGCAGATCGAAATGGATGCCGCGCACGGAAAAGCCGAGATCATCATCGGCAAACAGCGTCATGGCCCGACGGGAACCGTCAGTCTTCAGTTCGAGGCACAAGTGACAAGGTTCGACAACCTGGCACGCGAAGATCAGTTGCCTCAGCAGATTTGATTTTGCCCGCGCGCCGCACGGCGTTACGCACCGTGCGTACTGGACGCCTGCGTCGAGCCGGGTCATAAGGCGTGCCATGACAATTCACGACCCTGATTTGCAGCCGGTGGAACGGCCGCCTGCGCCGCCGGCCGAAAGCGAAGCCGGTGGCATACTGACCATCGATCTTGCCGCGATCGAAGCCAATTGGAAGAAGCTCGCCAGCATGACCTTGCCGGTCGAGTGCGCAGCGGTCGTCAAGGCAGATGCCTACGGGTGCGGCATTGAACCCGTGACGCGCAAGCTCACCAAGGCCGGTTGTCGGACGTTCTTCGTGGCCGACATTTTCGAGGCGAGATGCGTGCGCGCGATTGTACCAGACGCGACAATTTATGTTCTCAACGGCGTGATGCCTGGGTCGGCTGACGCCTTTGCCGAGGGGGCGTTTCGGCCCGTCATCAACAGCACGACCGAGCTTGCCGAATGGGACGCATTCGTGAGCGCAACAAAATGGCATGGGGGGGCTGCCCTTCACGTCGACACCGGCATGAACCGGCTCGGCGTGCCGCTCGAAGAGGCCGTTGCCCTTGCCCCGCGCATTCAATCCGAAAACCATGGTATTACGCTGCTGATCAGTCATCTTGCCTGTGCCGAGATGACGGATCACCCCGCGAATGATCGGCAAATTCGGACCTTCCGCGAACTTCGTATCCTGTATCGCGGAATACCGTCTTCGCTCGCCAATTCTTCCGGCATATTCCTCGGAGGAACGGTATTTTGTGACCTGGTGCGGCCCGGGGTTGCGCTTTATGGCGCCAATCCCACCCCGTCAAAGCAGAACCCAATGCGTCCCGTGGTCGAGCTTAAGGGCCGCATTATCCAGGTACGCAGCATCAATCGCGGCGATACCGTGGGCTATGGAGCCGCATGGACCGCCCCGCGCCCATCGCGCATTGCAATTGTTGCAGTCGGCTATGCCGACGGCTTCCTGCGCTCGGCAGGCGCGGGGAAGAATAAGCCACCGGCCCAGGTTGTTATTGCCGGGCGGCGCTGTCCTGTTGCCGGGCGCGTCTCGATGGACTTGCTCGCGGCCGATGTGACCGATTTAGGGGAAGGCGTCGCCCAGCGCGGTCACCTCGCCACTCTGATCGGCGAGGGTATGAGCGTCGATGATTTGGCCGCAAGCATGGGAACTATCAGTTACGAAGTGCTCACGAGTCTCGGCCGGCGTTATCACCGCGTCTATCGCGGTTTATGATCTCGCCCAGCATGGCGCGTCGAGACATAAGCTTCATCTGCCAGAATTGCGGCGCCGCGTATGGGCGCTGGCAGGGCAAATGCGACGGCTGTGGCGAATGGAACACGATTAGCGAGGAGAGCTCCGCAGAGGCGCACGCACAGATTCCCGGGCGAAAGCCACGCAAGGGCCGTTTGTTTGCGCTCGAGCCGCTTGCCGGTGCAGCACATGATCCACCGCGACTTGCTTCCGGCATTGCCGAGTTTGATCGGGTGACCGGCGGAGGTTTCGTGCGGGGCTCAGTGTTGCTGTTAGGGGGCGACCCCGGGATTGGCAAATCAACGCTGCTGGTCCAGGTCGCGGCCGCGCTCGCACAAGCTCGCCATCGAGCGGTCTTCATATCGGGTGAAGAGGCGGTAGCCCAGGTCCGGCTGCGCGCGGAACGACTGGGTCTCGCTGGTGCCCCGGTCGAACTCGCGGCCGAAACGTCGGTAGAAGACATCATAGTGACGCTCAAGGAAGGCACACCTCCCCGCCTTATCATTATCGATTCCATTCAGACCATGTGGACCGACGTGGTCGAAGCAGCACCCGGCACTGTCACGCAAGTCCGGGCAAGCGCGCAGTCATTGATCCGTTTTGCCAAACGATCAGGGGCAGCCATCATCCTGGTTGGACACGTGACCAAGGACGGCCAGATCGCCGGCCCCCGCGTGGTCGAGCACATGGTCGATGCCGTGCTCTCTTTTGAGGGCGAAGGCTCGCAACAGTTCCGGATCCTGCGCGCAGCCAAAAACCGGTTTGGTCCCACCGATGAGATCGGCGTGTTTGAAATGACCGGGGCCGGGTTGCGCGAAGTCGCCAATCCTTCGGAACTCTTTCTTTCGGAACGGGATTTGGGTTCGCCCGGCACTGCCGTATTTGCCGGGATCGAGGGTTCTCGTCCTCTGCTGGTCGAAATCCAGGCACTCGTCGCCCCAACTTCGTTTGGGACGCCACGGCGTGCGGTCAATGGGTGGGATCCCAACCGGTTGTCCATGGTTGTCGCGGTGCTGGAGGCGCATTGCGGGGTCCGGCTCTCAGGACACGACGTTTACCTCAATGTGGCGGGCGGACTGCGCGTTACCGAGCCCGCGGCAGACCTGGCCGCAGCTGCGGCACTGGTTTCCTCACTAACCAATGCGCCTTTGCCGGCCGAGGCGGTCTATTTCGGGGAGCTTTCCCTCTCGGGAGCAGTCCGACCCGTCGCCCAGGCCCCTGCGCGACTCAAGGAGGCACAGAAGCTTGGCTTTACGCGCGCCGTAGTCCCCGAGGGTGGCCGGCCGGAGGGCTTGAGCGAGCCCCCTCTCGCGCTCGAATTCGTTGGACGGCTCAATAGCCTTGTCACGGCCATTATCGCGAGCCAAACCGCGCCCGAGCGCCCACAGGTCCACAACGGCCGGCCGCGCAAGGCGGGCATGGGATGAGCGATCTCCGCCCTGCTAAAATGACTGCGATTCGACCGGCAGCATTGACATAGTGTGAGAGAGTTTGCGCCATGCCAATCACCCTTCTCGACATCATCTTGATCGGCGTCATGATGATCTCGGCATTGCTCGCAATGATCCGCGGCTTCATGCGGGAGGTCCTGTCCATTGCCGCCTGGTTGATCGCAGCGCTGGTGACACTTTATTCGTTCTCGAAACTGCTGCCGGTCGCGAAAACCTATTTCAATAACGACATAGTGGCATACGCAATCGTCATCGGGGGCACGTTCCTGGGGACGTTACTGGTCGTTTCCGTTATCACGGTGCGTTTCTCGGATATGGTGCTGGACAGCCGAGTTGGAGCCCTCGACCGCACCATGGGCTTTGTATTCGGGCTCGCGCGCGGCTTGGTCATCGTGGTCGTCGCCTTCCTGTTCTTTGCCTGGCTCGTCCCCGACCGCAGCCAGCCGGAGTGGGTGCGCAGCGCCAAGTCGCGGGTGGTCCTGCAGGGAACTGGTGACTGGCTCATGTCGATGTTGCCGGAAGACCTCGACGCCACCATCTCAAAGAGGCTGAAAAAGCCGAAGCCCGAAGATGATGAATCCGGTCAGCGGTCGGAATGGCCGAGGCAGCCTGGGCGCGTGGGGTGGGCAAAATCGCCTGCCGTACTGTGAATGGTGGGCTCGGCGCGCAAGCGATTTTGCCCACGCGGACAGGGTGGAGGAGCGCGCCTTAGCCCACCCTACGAAGGCTTGGAGGGATGAGCCGAATGAGCGATACCTTTTGTGACGCGCGGCTCAATCCCAGCCTGAACTCGCCCGACACTGACGCAGCCAGCTGCGGTCAAAGTGATCCCGATGGCGATCGGCTGCGCGAGGAGTGTGGAGTGTTCGGCATTTTCGGGCACCCCGACGCTGCCGCGATCACCGCACTCGGCCTCCACGCGCTGCAGCACCGGGGCCAGGAAGCGGCCGGCATCGTCAGCTTCGACGGCACGCGGTTCCACTCCGAGCGCAAGCTTGGATTGGTGGGGGACAATTTCTCCCGGCGCGACGTGATTGAGCACCTGCCCGGCACGGCAGCGACCGGGCATGTGCGCTACTCAACCACGGGAGGCACCATCCTGCGCAACGTGCAGCCGTTGTTCGCGGAGCTCGACGACGGCGGCTTTGCAGTCGGTCACAATGGCAATCTCACCAATGGACTGAGCTTGCGGCGCCAACTCGTGCACGACGGCGCCATCATGCAGTCGACAACCGACACCGAAGTGATTCTTCATCTCGTTGCAAGAGCGAGGCGCAACCGGTTCATTGATCGCTTCATCGAGGGGCTGCGCCAGCTGGAAGGCGCCTATGCTTTCGTCGGCTTGACAAACAAGAAGCTGATTGGCGCCCGTGATCCTCTCGGTATTCGACCCCTCGTGATCGGCCGGCTTGATGGAATGCCGATCCTTGCGTCCGAAACCTGCGCCCTTGACATCATCGGCGCGAAATATGTGCGCGACGTGGAGAATGGCGAGATCGTGGTGTTCGATCAGGATGGCATCCATTCGCACAAGCCATTTCCACCCATGGCGCCGCGCCCCTGCATCTTTGAATACATCTATTTCGCCCGCCCGGATTCCATCGTGGGCGGACGCCATGTTTACGAGGTGCGCAAGACCATGGGGGCAGAGCTGGCCCGCGAAGAGCTCGCACGCGAGGCGCGCTTTGCGGCAGACGTGATTGTTCCAGTTCCCGACTCCGGCGTGCCGGCTGCCATCGGCTATGCCCAGGAATCGAAGATCCCTTACGAACTCGGCATCATCCGAAACCACTATGTCGGCCGCACCTTTATCGAGCCGGCCCAGCACATCCGGCAGCTGGGCGTGCGCCTCAAGCACAGCGCCAATCGCGCGGTCGTCAAGGGCAAGCGCATCGTGCTCATCGACGATTCGATTGTGCGCGGCACTACGTCGGTGAAGATCGTTCAGATGATGCGCGAGGCCGGGGCAAAGGAAGTGCATTTCCGCATCGCCTCCCCGCCCATCACTCACCCGGACTATTACGGCATCGATACGCCGCAACGCGAGAATCTCCTGGCCGCCAACCATGATCTCGAGGGCATGCGCAATTTCATCGGCGCTGATTCACTGCAATTCTTGTCGGTTGAGGGGATTTATCGCGCCATGGGCTATGCCAAACGCGACCCGCTGCGGCCACAGTTCACGGATCACTGTTTTACCGGCGATTATCCCACCGCACTCACGGACCAGAGCGCGCACACTGCCTCTCCGCGGCAATTATCGCTGCTCGCCGAGGCGAGCTAACCAGGCCTGATGCCCCCTCCCCTCGCGGATCGGATTGCGCTCGTCACCGGCGCCTCACGCGGCATTGGCTATGCGACGGCGCTCGCGCTGGCCGGAGCCGGCGCGCACATCATCGCGGTCGCCCGCACGGCCGGCGGGCTCGAAGAGCTCGACGACGCGATCAAGGCGCTCGGCCGCTCGGCAACGCTCGTCCCGCTCGACCTCAAGGACTATGACGGCATCGATCGGCTCGCGCTCGCGCTGCATGAGCGGTTCGGACGGCTCGACGTTCTTGTCGGCAATGCCGCCATTCTCGGACCGCTCTCCCCGCTCGGGCATGTGGAGGCGCGGGCATGGGCCGACGTGATGGCGGTGAACGTTACCGCCAACTGGCGGCTGATTTGCGCGCTCGATCAACTGTTGAAGTTTTCAGACGCAGGCCGCGTAGTGTTCATTTCTTCCGGCGTTGCCGCGCAGACACCTGCCTACTGGGGACCCTATACCATCTCCAAGGCAGCCCTCGAAGCAATGGCGCGCACCTATGCCGCGGAGACCGCAACGACCCACGTGCGCGTCAATCTGTTCACACCGGGAGCCGTTCGCACCCGCATGCGTGCACAGGCAATGCCGGGCGAAGACCCGCTGAGCCTGGAAACGCCGGACAAGGTGGCTGAGAAAATCGTTGAACTGTGCCTGCCAAGCATGCAGCAAAGCGGCAAAATCTACGTTTATCCCAGGCGCGCGTTCCTGCAATTTCAACCGCCTGCCTGAGCCCCTGCAACGCCGCATGAGGTGATCGATGATGGTCCGATGCTTTCGCAGCGTGGTCGCTTGCCTGTTGCTCCTTGGCACGCACGCGGCCGCCCAGACCGACGGCTATCCCAACAAGCCCATCCGTATCATTACCCATTCGGCGGCGGGGGGCGCGCCGGATGTCATGTTGCGCGTCATCGGCGAAGGTCTCGGATCATTACTGGGCCAGCAGATCGTGGTGCTCAATCAGCCGGGCGCCGGCGGCGCCGTGGCCGCGCGCGCGGCTGCCGGTGCCGCTCCGGACGGCTACACGCTTTACATGCCGGCCGCATCGGCCTTCGTAACGCTTGCGGGATTGCAGCCCAACCTGCCGCTGCAAGTGCCGCGCGATTTCACCCCTATCGGCTTCGTGGGCGAACAGCCGATGTTTCTCACCGTGACGCCCGCGCTGGGCGTATCCACCCTGCAGGAGTTCATTGCACTCGCAAAGAAAGAGCCTGGCAAATTGTCTTATGCCGCAACGGGGCGCGGCACCATGACGAACCTCACAGGTGAACTCCTCAAGGCGAGGGCAAACATCGACGTCCTCGCAGTCCCATATACCGGCGGAGCCCCGCAAGCCTTGAGCGATGCCATAGGCGGCCGGCTGTCCATGGTCATCGAGGGGCTTGCCGCGCTCGCCGGCAGCATCCAGGGCGGCACCATCAAGGCTATCGCGGTTGGCTCGCCCGAGCGGCTGCCGGATTTTCCCGATGTTCAAGCCGCCGCGGAAGTGCTGCCGGGATTTAACGCGCGCGGCTGGACCGTGCTCGTGGCGCCGGTCGGCACGCCGGATGCGATCGTGAACAAGATCAGCGAGGCTTTGCGCAAGATTGCGGGAGAGCCCGACATTGGGAAGCGGCTGGCGGTCACGGGCACTTACGTGCGCCCCATGTCTCCTGCCGAGGTCCTGGCTTTCATTCAGACCGAGCAGCAGATGTGGAAGCCGATCCTGGAGAAGATTGCGGCGGAGCCGTAAGGGCTTCCGTCCACGCGGGACGCGCCCCCCGACCAGCCTCTGCGCGCGTCGGATTGAATTGGCCCCGGCAATGGTGTGTGATGGTTAAGCCAAGAGGCAACCCGAACGCGGGCATACCCGAGTTCGGCGCTTGGATAGGCGCAAGTCGAGTCTACTCGATCTGCGTTGCGCGGCAGCTAATAACGTGCCGGACCGCACAACAGCCGAGGGAGGTGATAATGCCCGGGCGAAAGACCTTCATTTCATGGTGCTCCGCAGGCGTAATCGGAATGATCCTTTGCGCAGGTGCGGTGACCGCATCTGCGCAGGATCGCGAACTCAAGGTCGGGTACATGAAGAACCCGATTCAAGATGCTTCGCTCGACATGATGGAGAAATGGGCCAAGGGCCACGGCGTCAAGCTCACGCGTGTGCCCATGGCCTACAGTGTCTTCATGGAAAAGGTCACCGCCACGCTTACGTCTCAAACCGATCAGTTCGATGTTATCTGGCACAATGACGATTGGGGTCAGCTCTGGAAGAAATGGCTGGAGACAACAGATGACGTGAAGGGGATGGAGAACGCCGATCAATGGCCGCTGCTCGCGTTCTGGAATGACGAGAAAAAGCTTACCGTCGTGCCCATGGCCCACACCGTGGGCACGTTCTTCTACCGCACGGATCTGCTGAAGCCCGAGGAAGTGCCCACGACGTTCGCGCAGCTCGTCTCAACGAGCCAGCGGCTGCAGAAGGAAGGCAAGGTCAAATGGGGCTATGTCGGCGGCATGAGCATGAACAACACATGGTTCAGCCTGTGGTGGACCATGTGGTCGAACAACTGCGACATCCTCAAGCCGCTGTTCGAGCGCGACAACGCCAAGCTTGCGGCGGCGAAGTTCGAGCCGGCCGTCACCGAGCCATGCCAGCGAGAAATCGTCGAGTTCTGGTGGGATGCGATCAACACCCACAAGATCAGCCCGCCCGGCATGACCGCCTATGGGCGCAACGAAGCGAACGCCATCTTCATGGCGGGCGACGCTGCCTTTACGCTGGTTGATTCAACGCATTTCGGCGAATTCAGCGATCCCAAGCGATCCAAGATCGTCGGCAAGGTCGGCATGGCGCCGTTCCCCATGGGCCCGCGCGCACAGCGCCCGACGTCGTGGAACGAAATCTGGGGCTGGGCGATCCCCAAGGGCGTGCCGGCCGCGCGCAAGCAGCTCGCCAAGGAGATGCTTTCCGCCATGATGATGGATGAGGCCGGACAGATGGAGATGTGGAAGAAGACCGGCGGGCCGCCTCCGAATATCAAGCTCTGGCCCAAGCTCGCCGCCGAGGACAAGGATTTTGCGGCGCTCAAGCATGCCGTGTTCGACCAGACGCCGATCACCCATTCGGCCTATTACTTTGCCGAGTGGCCAGCGGTGCACAAAGCGTATTCGGACATGGCGATTGCGGCGCTCTCAGGCAAGCGCGAGGACATTGCCAAAGTGCTCGCGGACAACGTCGACAAGATCCACCGCGCCGCGACGGGCAATTAGGGATAGAGTTCCGCTCGAATAGAGCCGGGTGGGCAAAGGCGCGCATCGCACACAAGTTTACGCAGTCTGCGCAAGCTTGACTGCGTTGCGCGCGGTCTGGCTTCCATCCACTACCTAAATCATCTTGCGCGTAGCGCATCCGGACACGGCATCTCTGACGCGAGCTAACCCTTTCGCAATGACAACGCAATCGCCTTCACCTGTTGGGTTCGTTTGGCTTTTTTGGCAAAACGCCAAAAATGATTCCGTTGCTATTATTTGACACTCAGCAGTTGTCGAAAGCCATGCATGCGGTGCAGAGCGCAAACGCTCCTTCGCCGCTGCGAACGGGTGCACTCCAAGCTCGTTCCCTGTAAATAACAGGAAAATTCCGGCCGCGTGCAAGAAGTGCCCGTTAAATGCGGAGTTGCCGAAAAAATAACAGAAAGAATAACAGGACGCGAACAGGCAATAACAGAGGGATAACAGGCAAGCTGACGCAGGTTGCAAGCCAGCCCGCTTGCCATTTTGAACCCCAAAAATTGCATGACTTGCTTTGCGAGTTGGCGGCGGATTACGCGCCATCCGCCTTCGGCGGATCAGCGCTAATCTAATCCGCCCTACGACGCGGCTACTCCAGTCCATTCGTAGCGCGGGTGCGGGCGCTGTGCGAATTTGCCGCTTATTATGAGAGGCCCATCGAGCACTCTGTGCCGGAGCCTCGCAGATAAGTCCTTAATGCACGTGGCATTTCGTCCGTTGGGTTCGTCTGGTAGTTTTGCCGTTTGGCAAACGCCAAAAACGATTGCGTTGCTATTATTTGACATTGCGCAGTTGTCGAAAGCAATGCATTCGGTGCAGAGCGCAAACGCTCCGTGTGGCCGCGCCGATGATCGTTCACTGTAAATAACAGGGAAAATACAGGGCGGCGTGCGAGAAGTGCCCATAATTTGCGGACTCGCCGAAAAAATAACAGGGGCGCGAACCGGGCGATCACAGCAACAACAGCGACATAACAGGCAAGGCGGTGCGAATTCCAAGCCAACCCGTCGCCATTTTGATCTCCTAAAATTGCATGGCTTGCTTTGCGAGTTGGCGGCGCGGCTACTCCAATCCATTCGTAGGCGCGCTGCGAATTTGCCGCTTATTGTGAGAGGCCCATCGAGCACTCTGTGCCGGAGCCTCACAGATAAGTCCTTAGTGCACATGGCATTTCGTCTGCTGGGTTCGTTTGGTAAGTTTGGTAAAAATCGAGCCGCGTGGAGGTGCTCCTTTTTTGCAACAAACTGCGGATGCGGATTGCGACTGGGATGCGGCCGGACCTCGTGTTGAGGTGCAGGCATGAAAAAACCCGGCACGCTGCGCGTCCGGGTGTCACCTCTGGAGTATGCCAATTTCTCTACCAAAAATGTTTCGGAAAGTCAAGAAAATTCTTTTAGCAAATTCTTTTGGGATTTTTTTGCCCTGATTTTTTGCCGACACTAACTTTTTGTTGCACCAATAGCCCGGATCTGAGCGTTTTCATCGAAGCGCTGTCATCCGCGTTGCGCTCATCTCTGGCCCCGCGCCGTGCTATACCCCTCCCCGCAACCCGGGCTTGCCCGGACGGCGAAGTATAGTGTGCAAGTCGGGCAAGCCCGACTTGCTGTCTTGGAGATGATCGATCGGACTTTGCGCCCGTGATGAATTTGACCGCTCACCCGGGCACTTTGCGGCCGACCCCTCCCCGATGGCCCCCAAAGGGAGAGGGATCATCTCCTGCATGACTGAAAAAACGCGCTTCATGCTGGCGCTGATCGCGCCGGCCGCGATTGTCCTTTTGCTCTTCCAGGTCGTTCCCATTCTGACCGGCGCCAATGCAAGCTTTCGCGATTGGACGCTCTACGATCCCAAGCGAACCTGGGTGGGCTTTGCTAACTATGTTCACGTGCTCCGCGATCCGGAATTCCTCGGCATCGTTCTTCCCAATACGTTCGGCTTCATGGCCGCAAGCGTCGCTTGCGCACTCGTGCTTGGTCTTGCCATTGCCCTGATGCTCAACCGGCGCTTCCCCGGACGCTGGCTCGTTCAGACTCTCGTGTTGCTGCCGCTGATGGTTGCGCCGGTGATCGCCGCGATCATGATCCGCTGGATGTTCAACGACCAGTTCGGGGTCGTGAACGCTGCCCTGGAGGGCCTCGGATTGGCGCCGATCACCTGGCTCACCCAGCGCTGGACGGCGTTCCTGGTCATTCTGTTGACCGACGTCTGGCTTTGGACGCCCTGGTTTGCTCTCATCCTGCTTGCGGGTCTGCAAAGCCTTCCGCCGGAGCCGTTCGAGGCGGCACAGATCGATGCGGCCGGCGCCTGGCGCACATTCCGCTACATCACCCTTCCCATGCTGCGTCCGGTCATGGTGGTTTGTGTCGTCATCCGCGCCATCGACGCCTTCCGTACTTTCGACATCGTATGGACGATTTCCGGCGGCGGACCGGCGCGCGCGACTGAGGTGTTCAGCATCTATGCCTATGTCGAATCCTTCCAGTTCCTCAATCTCGGCCGTGGCTCGGCCGCCGCGGTGATTGGGGCGATCATCATCGTCGTCTTTGCGCTCCTGCTCTACCGGCTGCTCAACCGCCTGGTCGAGGTGTCGAGGTGAGCGCCGTCACCAGCGTAGAGCTTAAGGCGGATGCCCGCTCGGAAGGCTTCTTCTCCGCGCTTGCGCCAGGCGCAAGGACGGCGCTGTTTGCGCTCGCCGCAACCGCGGTGTGCCTGCTGTTTGCATTTCCCGTGTTTTGGCTGGTGCTGACCTCGTTGCGGCCGGCGAGCGGCGTCTTTTACGTGCACCGCGGCACTGAGTTCACCATCGACAATTTTCACGAAGTGCTCTCACAGGAGATCGTGCTCAAGGCGCTGTTCAACAGCTTTGTCATCTCGACCGCGGCGACAGTCCTTTCGCTTGGCGTGACGGCCACCTCCGGATACATGCTCTCACGTTTCAAGGGACCCATTCCGAACGCCTGGTTTTCACTGATCTATATTTTTCGCTGTGTGCCCTATGTCGCCTGGGTGCTGCCGCTTTATTTTGTGACGCAACAGCTGCACATTTTCGATACATATTGGGGGTTGTTGCTCCCGCATGTCGCCGTCCATGTCTGCTTTTTTTCGTGGATCATGAAGGGTTTCTTCGATGGCATCGATCCTTCCATGGAATATGCGGCCATGATCGACGGCTGCTCGCGCTGGGGCGCATTCTGGCGCGTTGCCATGCCGACAGCTGTTCCCGGCCTCACCGCTCTTGCGATCCTGTGCTGGCTCTACACCTGGAACGAATTCCTGTTTGCTCTCATCCTCACCTCGCATGAGACCCCTATCCTGACGGTGGTGATGGCACAATTCGTTCACGAGCTCGGCATGGAATGGAATCTCATGAGCGCGACAGCAGTGATCGCGCTCGTGCCCGCACTGATCGTGACGCTGTTCGGGCAGAGATACGTCATACGGGGCCTTCGAATCTGATGGCCGAAGTCGTGCTCACGAATGTGCGCAAGAGCTATGGCCACGTTGTTGCGGTCAAGGATATCAGTCTCGAAATCAAGGATCACGAGTTCGTGGTCCTCGTCGGCCCGTCCGGCTGCGGCAAATCCACGACATTGCGCATGATTGCCGGTCTTGAGGAGATCAGCTCCGGGACGATTGCGATCGGCGGGCGCGTGGTCAATCACCTGCAGCCGAAGGACCGCGACATCGCGATGGTGTTCCAGAATTACGCGCTTTATCAGCACATGAGCGTGCGCGACAATCTCGCCTTTGGCCTGCGCAACCGGCACGTGCCTGCGGCGGAGATCACGGCCGCCGTCAACCGCGCAGCCAGGATTTTGTCGATCGAGCCTTTGCTCGACCGGCGCCCGCGCCAACTCTCGGGCGGACAGCAGCAGCGCGTTGCGCTTGGCCGCTGTATGGTGCGCAATCCGAAGGTCTTCCTGTTCGACGAGCCGCTGTCAAACCTTGACGCGCAGCTGCGCGCGCAAATGCGACTCGAGCTCAAGGAACTGCGGCTGCGCGTTCCTACCACCTCGATTTTCGTCACCCACGATCAGGTCGAGGCGATGACGCTCGGAGATCGCATCGTCGTCATGAAGGATGGTATCGTGCAGCAGGTGGGTACCCCGCTTGAGCTTTACCGCCGGCCTGCCAACCGCTTCGTCGCGAGCTTCATCGGCTCGCCCTCGATGAATTTTATCAATGTCAATGTGACCGCGCACGACGGCACATTCATTCTCGCCGCACAGGATGTGCATTTGAAGCTGCCAGCAGCTCGTTTTGCCAACCTTGGACCATGCGCCGGGCAGTCCATCTGCCTCGGCATGCGCCCGCAGAACATTCGCCTCGGCGCACCGACCAGCAACGATGTCGGGTTCAACGGCACTGTGCTGGTCAGCGAGCAGCTCGGCGATGAGCAGATTCTGGCAATTCGCATCGGACCAAACGAGATCCGGATTGCGGGCATCGATCCGGATCTTGCCCTACCGGTGGGATCGCAAATAGCGGCGGCGGTGGGAATGGATCATCTGCACTTCTTCGCGGATAACGATTAGAGGACAGGAACCGCTATTCGCTATTCGCCATTCGCCATTCGCCATTTGCGTTTCGCCTGATGCAACACATATCAATGCTCGACCTCCTGCAAGGCATCCGCGTCATCAGCTTCAACCATTTCCTGCTGGGCCCCATGGGCATCCAGATACTGGCGGATCTCGGTGCGGACGTGATCTCGGTCGAAAGTCCGCAGGGCGCATGGCAACGCCACTGGAGTAGCGGCGATCTCTGGCATGACGGACAGGGAATGCTGCATCTGTGCGCGAACCGGAACAAGCGCAGCCTCGCGCTCGATTTGAAGATGGAGAAGGGAAAAGACATCGCGCGCACGCTCATTGAGAGCGCCGACATCGTGGCTGAGAATTTTCGCCCCGGCGTCATGGACAAGCTGGGGCTGGGTTACGATGACTTGTGCAAGCGCAAGCCCGCTTTGATCTACGCCTCCGCATCGGGCTACGGCTCGGAGGGCCCCTATGCGCAACGCCCTGGCCAGGATCTGCTCGCCCAGGCGCTGTTCGGAATCATGGCAATCACCGGCCACGCGGCGCCGCGGCCGGTCGGGGTATCCGTGGTCGATCATCATGGCGCGGCGCTGCTCGCCATGGGCATTCTTGCGGCGCTGGTGCGCCGGGAGCGAACAGGCAAGGGCTGCCGGGTGGAGGCAAATCTGATGCAGGCAGCCCTCGACCTGCAAGCGGAGTTGCTCACGGCTTGGCTCAACGCACCGAGACGGCCGGCAGGCGTAAACGCGCCCCGCCACGTGGCAGGCTGGTACTACCCTGCCCCATACGGCGTCTATGCGACGCGCAATGGCCATGTCGCGATTTCACTTTCGCCGCTTGCAGCCGTGGCGAAAGCAATCGAACTGCCGGAACTCGCTGCTTTCTCCGACAAGGATGCCTGGAGCCGCCAGGACGAGATCTCCAGCCTGATCGCCGAAAGGCTCGCGACGCAGAGCAATGAGCACTGGTGCGCGCGCTTGGAAGCGGCGCGCATCTGGCACGCGCCCGTGCAGGATTACGACGGTGTCCTTGAGGATCCACAGATCAAGCACATGCAGGCGCTGGTGACGGTTCATGGCGGAGGCACCGCGCAGGCGCCTGTCACATTGGTAAATCACCCTGTGCGCTACGATGGAAAGCCGGCCGCCATTGGCTTGGCGCCTCAGCGCTTGGGTGCCCAGACCAAGGAAGTGCTCGAGGAGCTTGGTTTCGCAGTGACCGAAATCGCAGCGCTAATCGAGGAGGGCGTGGTGGGAACCAACGAGGCGGCGTAGCCCGCATTGCGCCAAGGCGACAGCGCTTTGCGCCGTTGGCGAAATGCGGGAGGGCCTACCTTGATTCCATGACTCCCGGATATCGCCGTCGCGATTAACTGCGACGGCTCATCCGGGCTACAGAGCAAAACTCCATGCAGAACTTCTACGTCAAGATCGGGGATACCGTCAGCTTCGCCAAGACCGTGAGTGAAAGCGACATTTACATGTTCGCTGGGATAACCGGCGATTTTTCGGTCAACCATGTCAACGAGCAATACATGGCCCGCACGAAATTTGGCCGCCGCATCGCCCATGGCGTCCTGATGATCGGCTACATGTCTACCTGCTCGACCATGATGATCGACAAATGCCAAGGGCTCGCGCGGGACGAAACGCCAGTATCACTGGGTTACGATCACGTGCGCTTCCTTGCTCCGGTCTTTATCGGAGATACCGTGACGCTTACCTACACGATCGCCGAAGTGAACACCCAGAAGCGTCAGTCCGTTTCCGATATCAGCGTGACCAATCAGAACGGAACGCTGGTTGCGGTTGCCCGTCACATCCTGCGCTGGGTCGCTAACGACTGATCAGTGCCCGGAAACGAGGCGCAGACCAAGCGTGCCTGCAATGATGAAGATGACGCAAGTCACGCGCAAGAAGTCTGCCGATTCGCCGAAGGCAACGATGCCGATGATCACCCCTCCGGCGGCGCCAATTCCTGTCCATACGGCGTAAGCCGTTCCGAACGGCACGGATTTCAGAGATACGGCGAGCAGCCAAAAGCTCAGGGCAATTGCGCTCACCATGATGGCCGTGGGCCAGAACCTGGTGAGAGAATCCGAATATTTGAGCCCAATGGCCCAAACGATCTCCAAGAACCCGGCAAGCAGAAGCGCAGACCATCCTGTCAACACGGCGCTGCCGCCTCGCTGGTGACCTCAATCGAATCAAGCTGCAGGCTTCTCATCTCCGCCGGGGAGAGAACGCCGGCCATTTCTACCCGGTCCAAGGCCGGATCCTGCGACGTCCATTTCACGATTTCAAATGCGCCATCGAAATGCTCGACTATGGCGGTGCAGCTTTCGACCCAGTCGCCGCAATTCATGTAGCGGATGTGGGACGCCGTTCTGATTACCGCATGGTGGATGTGGCCGCAGATCACGCCGTTCACTCCCCGCCGTTGCGCTTCGGCGGCCAGCGTGCGTTCATATTCCCCGATGAAGTTGATCGCGTTCTTTACCTTCAGTTTGGCCCATTGCGAAAGCGACCAATATGTCAGGCCGAAAAACCGCCGCACAGCGTTGAAATAGGTGTTCAACCAAATCGCAAGATCGTAGGCATGATTGCCGAGCAGAGCCAGCCAGCGTGCATGGCGGATGACCACATCGAACAGATCACCATGAATGACGAGATAGCGCTTGCCGTCGACCCCGACGTGAATGGTGTCGGCAACCACCTCGATACCGCCAAAATGGGTTCCGTAGTAGTCGCGCAGGATTTCATCGTGATTGCCGGGTATATAGAACAGGCGCGTACCTTTGCGGGCTTTGCGCAGCAGCTTTTGCACCACGTCATTGTGCGCCTGCGGCCAGTACCAGCTTGTCTTGAGCTGCCAGCCATCTACGATGTCGCCCACCAGATAAATAGTGTCGCTATCATAGTGGTGCATGAAGTCGAGCAGCTTGTTTGCCTGGCAACCGCGAGTACCAAGGTGGATATCGGACAGAAACAGCGCGCGTACTCGAATTGGCGCGCCCGCTCGCGCGAGTCTGGGGTCGTTAGCAATGTTCATCGCGAGCCGTCGGAGTTCCGTCAAAGAAGGCTACATTCATCCCAAACTTCGTTGATCTGCGATGGTCATCGGATTGCCGCGCCATTCAAAGTCTTTGCCAACCCAAGCTGCGATCCAGAGCACGGGCAGGACCGCATCGCGGAGCGCCCAGACGAGAGGGGATCGCCAGGAAAGGTGCCAGCCGGCCGCCCCGGTAGCCACGGCTTCGAGTCCGTACCAGAGCGCGAGGAACACCGTCCCGATGCCGGCGACCGGCAGCTCAATGCAGTCGGCGAGGATGATACAAGCTGCGAGTGGTGGGAGCGCTCCGGTCAACAGCTCCGGCAGAAAATAAAACGGAAACGTATCGCGTCGCAGCCGCGCCCAACGAATTTGCCGTTGCCAAACCTCTGCGGCGGTGCGGCGGCCAAGCGGCTGCAGGAACGGCTTGCCCACAACGCGCGCGCGCAGTCCCCGTCTGCGCACGAGTTTCGTTGCCGCTGCATCTTCCGCCAGCTCGGATGCAAGAGCGCGGATGCCGCCGTTCGCCGCAAGGAAGGCTTTGTTGAAAAGCATGTTCTTGCCCTGCACGAAGCCCAGTCCGACCTCATCGGCGAAGCACTGCCATCGGGCCTCGTAGGTGTTCAAAAACCCACACTCGAGCTCGCCCCAGAAGTTGTGCGGCATGCATCCAATGGCGGGTGATGAAACAACCCCGGTGTCCAGCTGCCAGGTGTGGAGCAGTCGGTGGAGGTAATCGGCCGGCATCAGCACGTTGCTGTCAGCCATGACAATCCATGGGTAGCTGGCGGCGGACCATCCTTTGACGAGATTGTTGAGCTTGGGATTGCCGCTGATTCGGTCGGCCCCGACCAAGAGACGGGCGGGGATTTCGGGGTGAGCCGCGATCAGGCGCTGGGCGATCGGCACGATTGGATCGGCGCCGCTAGCCACACAAAAGAGGATCTCATAACGCCGGTGATCGAGGTGAAATGTCGAGCGCAGGGTCGCCTCTGAGAAATTATCGATCCCGCAAAGAGGCCGCAGGATCGAAACCCCGACGTCCGCCTGCGGTGCGCTCGTTCTTTGACGGCGCACGCGTGCCATGACGGTAAACAGGCTGGTACAATGAGCAGCGCTCGCAAGAATGCAAAAGGTGCCAGCTGCGAGAATCAGTGCTGTCATTTCGGAAGAGCTACGCCAAATCGATAACTCATCCATGACAGATCGATGCAAGAGGCCGCCGAAACCGCCAATTGTCGTATTTCTGTCGCCTCGAACAACCGGTTGTTAACCAGTGTGGCCAGCAAGATTGTCCGCGTCAGAAATCAGGGCAAATGCATGAGGGGTTGGCCCATTTGAATGCAGGCGCCCTGCTGCACGTTATCGCACACGGAAAAGCCGCAGGGCGCGAACACGATGATGGTCGATCCGTGCTCAAACCATCCGACTTCCTCGCCTTTGCCGAATCGCGCATCGCAGTTCATGATGGTGCGCTCGCAACAATCGGGAGGGGGCAGGGTATCCAGAAATCGCAGCCGGATCCCCGCTACAAGAACAGCTGCGACGGGAACCAATGTGATGACATGATTCGCGGATGTGAGCCGCGTGCGCAAAACTGCGCGTTCATTCTTGCAGAATAGCTTCTCAATTCGTCGCAGCGCGGCGGGGTTGACGTTCCAGGTATCGCCGGAAATGTAGGTCACCTGTTCGACCTTGCAGTCGTGCGGTGCATGGAAGCGGTGGTACATGCCTGCGGTGAGGCGCAGAGTCACATAGCGTCCGTTACGATAGAGATCGACCAAGCCGGCGTCGCAGAGCAGCTCCTGCAACGAATAGGAAAGCCCTTTCACCTGGTACAGGTCGGTTCCGTCAACTCTGCCCGACATGCCAACAATTGCGTCACAAGGGCTGACGAGGATTTCAGGATCACCATCGATTGGACGCGCGCCCTCTTTGAGTTCTCGGACGAAGCAGTCATGGAGGCTGCGGAACTCCGACTTCTTCGCTTCGGTCAGATCAAGGTCGCCGAAGAACCGCCAGATCGCGATTGATAAATCTCGCACAAGCGGGTGCTCAATCTTGCTGAACCAGCCCATGAATTGCGTCAGTGCGCGGCGCGGGATTCGATTGGTGAGAAGGAAATTAAGCGCTTCCTGATCGAGCAGGCGCTGGATGTGGGTTCGGACTGTCATGCTGGCGTAAAAATCCGAGTGTTACATGTTGATTCGATGAAATTGGGCGGCACCACACTCGCCTTCTACGGACTTGGCGCCGCCGCCCTGACCGCGTCCGTGGAAACGCTGAGACGGCGGCTGGCGCTGTCCAAGGCCAAGCACCGATCGATGGCGGGCCATTCGCGCCTGGCACGGCGGCTTGCAGCCTTGGTGCCGTTCTATGAATACGACGAAACCACATTTTTTTGTTCCGACGGCGCGCCCGAGGAAGTCGCTGCCCGGCGGCGGGCTGCTTTCATGCGGCTTGCGGCGCTCTATCAATCGCGCTTCGCCGAAACAAATCGGCGCACCGCCGAAGTCATCGACAGCATCTCTGACCTGCGGTTTACGGATGCGTACCGCGTGCCCTTCCAATATAGCCGCTTCGTGCGCCGGCACCTGAATTCGGGCGCATTCATGCAATCGTCCGCCGGTGTCATGCTGACCGACCTTGACGGAAATGAGTTTTACGATCTCACCGGATCGTATGGAGTCAATGTCTTGGGCTATGACTTCTACAAGAAGACCATCGAGCTTGGGGTCGAGCGCGTGCATGCGCTTGGACCGGTGCTCGGGCCGTATCATCCGGTGATTGCGCAAAACGTGAAGCGCCTGAAAGAGATCTCCGGCCTCGACGAGGTGTCCTTCCATATGTCGGGAACCGAGGCCGTGATGCAGGCGGTACGGCTCGCTCGCTACCACACCCGCCGCTCGCACCTTGTGCGCTTTTGTGGGGCTTATCATGGGTGGTGGGGCGATGTGCAGCCGGGGCTAGGCAATCCGGTTCCCGCGCACGAAACCTACACGCTTCGTGATATGGCCGAAGAAACCCTGCGCGTGCTGGAAACCCGCCGCGATATCGCCTGTGTTCTTGTCAATCCGCTGCAAGCCTTGCATCCGAATGCAAGCGCGCCGGCGGATTCCTCGCTCATCGACAGCGCACGTAACGCATATTTCGACAAGGAGGCATACAGCAACTGGTTGAAGCGATTGCGGGCGGTCTGCAGCAAGCGGGACATCGTGTTGATTTTCGACGAGGTGTTCGTCGGGTTTCGCCTCGGAATCGGCGGTGCACAGGAGTATTTCGGGGTGCAGGCCGATCTCGTCACTTACGGCAAGACCATCGCAGGCGGACTGCCAATAGGGGTCGTCTGCGGACGAAAGGAATTGATGAAGCAATTCCGCGACGATCGGCCGGCTGATATCTGTTTTGCCCGCGGCACCTTCAACTCGCATCCCTATGTGATGGCGGCGATGTTCGAATTTCTCCAGCGGCTGGAAACCGCGGAGGTACGCGAGCTCTATCTCAATCTCGACGAAGTTTGGAACGAACGCGCGCACCGGCTCAATCAACGCCTGCGAGCCGAAGGCTTGCCCGTACACATCGCCAATATGTCCTCCATATGGACTGTGTGCTACACGCAGCCATCGCGCTATAACTGGATGCTGCAGTATTACCTGCGCGCCGAAGGCGTGGCGCTCAGCTGGGTCGGCAGCGGACGCATGATCTTCAGCCTCAACTATAGCGAGGAAGATTTCAACGCAGTCGCAGATCGGCTGGTGGCTGCCGCCAAGGCCATGCAACAGGATGGCTGGTGGTGGCATAGCTCCGCCATGAGCAATACGACGATCAGGCGCCGGGTCCTGAAAGAGATGATCGCGCATGGACTTTTCTCCAAACGCGATCATCCGCTGCAGTGAATAGATCAGCTGGCGGGCAGGATCGCTTGCGCATCTTCCTCGGTACCGACCGCGTGGGCCGCAATGCCGGGATCGATCAACTCTCCGCGCAGCAGATAGAGCGGCGCCTTGTGATAAAGCTTTATGTCGTGAAACGGATCGGTCAGAATTTTGACGGCCCATACCAATCCCGTTTGAACGTCCTTTATCAGGCATAATTGCAGTGTCCGAAACAGCAAGCCTCCTGCTCCGATGATCAGCCAGATCTGCGCAACATGGCGCACGAACTGCGCGATTCCGGCATGGAGCTCAAAAATTCCGAAGAAGGTCGGATCCAGCAACAGCGGCAACGGCGAGAGCGCCCAAATTGTCAACAGCACGGCCTTGCGTCGCAGATTATATCCGACCTTGATTTCCTCCTTGTATTCGTGAGTGGCTTGATTGACGACGTCGTACTCTCTCGGCTCGAAGAAGAAGTGACCGATCTGCCGGCTGGTCATGGCAACGAGCCAGCCAACGAGGGCTGCAATGGCCGGATCCTTGAAGACCATGACATAGGCGAACAAAAAGCTCAGCGCGCTCACCAAGTGGAGAGACTGATTGATCCGACTGTGGTGGTAATACCGATGGTCATCCCATCGCTGTATCCGCAAGGCCTCCAGAAAACGGTCCATCTGATTCCCTCTCCAGCTTAGGTGGTCCGTGTCTGGTATGGCGATTCCGTGAATCAAATATGACAATGAAAAAATGTCATATTTGGCCGGGCAACGTTCTCGACGGAAAAGTCCGTCAGGCGACTGCGCGTCGATCGACCGCTTGTCCATGCGTGCTGGCGGTGGCGGCGTGCTTGGCAAAGCGGATGAGACAGAAGTGTCCAAATGGAGGCACTGCCCGTCGTTCTTCGAGACGCATATCCTGCGTCCGTTCGGCCCATTGTGCGTAGCGCTGCCATGCAAACTCGGTGCGCCAGCCCAATTTGCGTGCCGCGGGCGCAAACCATCGCTCCAGCGAGCGGCGTAAGCCCGCCTCCGCTCCGATGCGACTGACCAGGACGATTTCGCCCCCCGGCTTCAACACGCGGGCAAATTCATCGAGTGTAGCCTCGGGGTCGGGAACCGTGGTGATGACGTATTGCGCCACAACCACATCAAAGGAGGCGTCCGGAAAGGAGAGACGTTGCGCGTCCATCACCCAGAGTCCCTCGACATGGCCCAGCGCAAGCTCCTCCACACGCTCCTGCGCCTTGCGCAACATCGGCTCGGAGAGGTCAACGCCGCAAATGCGATTGGCCGGCGAATAGTCGGGAAGCGAGATGCCGGTGCCAACTCCAACTTCAAGAATGCGCCCGCCGATGCGTTCAGCCGCTGCAATGGCCGCCTGCCGGCCGCGCTCAAAGACTGCTCCGAAGACCAGATCATAAACAGGGGCCCACCGTGCGTATGCCTTTGCGATTGTCTCCTTGTCGAGTTCGACAGCCTCGTTCATGCCCACCTCCTTGCTGCGTTATCCGCGCGCGGTTGCCGTGATAACCAGGGTTACGCCGCGCGTGTGGTAGCCCGCCGCGGTAACGTTCTGCACGTGCCCGATGAATTGACGGGCGCTGTAATCCCAGGAGCGGCTCAGTGCGAATGCGCGACATGCCGCACGCGAAATCCCGAGCGCCTGCAAACAGGCAGCGCGCAGATCCTCGTTTAGAACCCCGATCGGGTTATCCGCAATGACGTCCTTCGGACCGGTGACCGGAAAGGCAGCGATCGGGACACCACTGGCGAGCGCCTCGAGCTGTACGACGCCGAACGTATCGGTCCGGCTCGGAAATACGAATACGTCTGCTGCCGCCAGATGGGCGGCAAGGGTGGCATGCTCCATGAGCCCGAGAAACCTGGCCTGCGGAAAGCGGCGCCTGAGCTCCTGTTCCTGCGGTCCGCTCCCGACGACGACCTTCGTGCCCGGTAGATCAAGAGCAAGAAATGCTTCGACGTTCTTTTCAACGGCGAGCCGTCCGACGGTGACAAAGATCGGTCGGGCAAATCCAAGCTCGATCGCACGATCGGGGCGGAACACGTCGGTATCCACACCACGGGTCCACATTCCGAGATTGCCGAACCCGCGTTGCCGCAGTTCGCTCATGAGCGATCGGGTGGCTACCATGGTCACTGTCGCAGCGGCGTGGAAGCGCCGCAGAGCCGCGTAGACCCACGCTTGCGGAATCGGCGCGCGCGCAGCGATGTATTCAGGAAATCGTGTCGTGTAGCTCGTCGTGAATGGGCGACCTCGCGCACGGCAATAGGCCCGAACGATGTGCCCGATCGGTCCTTCGGTGGCGATATGAATTGCGTCCGGCCTGAGCTCCTCAATACGGCGCGCGATTTCGCGCCTGCGCGGCAAGGCCAACCGCAACCCGGGATAAGTGGGCAACGGGACGCTTGCAAAACCATCCGGCGTCAGGAACTCCACCGCGACGCCCAGCCGATGGGCGCTGTCTGCCAGCGCGGTCAAGGTGCGCACGACGCCATTGACCTGTGGATGCCAAGCGTCGGTTGCGATCAGGACCCGCATCGGAACGCCCTCGGCTGGAACGCCACAGCCATTGGTCGCGGGACCTTGCTGACGAATCGCATGCGTCATCATTACGAATTGATATCTCAATCATGTGACAACCCGTCCATTAGCGATCCCTTTTGCCGCCGACAGCACGTAACAATGGTGTCATAGATAATTGGAAATGTGACTTTGCGATTCTCAAATCGCCCTGACGCTCATCGCTGGAGTCGATACGGAAAGTGACGAGCGCCAACACACAGGCAATTGGAAAACGAGTCTGGCATCTCATCAGCATTGGCATCAGCGTCCTGATTCTCGCCATAGCTGCGTTTACCTTAAGCCGCCTACTGAGAGAGATCGAAGTCGGTAAAGTTGTCGCCGAAGTTCAGGCAAAGTCAGTTCGAACCCTTCTCACTGCCGCTTGCTTCGTTGTGATCTCCTACGCTGTTCTGACCTGCTACGATTTGTTTGCGCTACGCACGATCGGGCGGGAAACCGTCCCTTATCGCGTCGCCGCATTTGCAGGATTTACCGCCTACACAATCGGTCACAATCTCGGGGCGACCGTCTTCACCGCCGGCGCAATCAGGTTTCGTATCTATTCCGCATGGGGTCTGGGCCTCATCGACGTCGGCAAGATCGCTTTTGTGACGGGACTGACATTCTGGCTTGGCAATGGCTTCGTCCTGGGAACAGGCATGGCATTCGTGCCGACGGCCGCAAGCGCGATCGATCACTTGCCCGCATGGGTGAACCGGGTCATCGGTATTGCGAGCCTTGTGCTCATTGCCGCTTATCTATGTTGGCTGCTGCCGCGCCCGCGGGTCATCGGCCCGTCCAAGGCACAAATCGTGCTTCCGGATGTGCGCCTGACCCTGATCCAGATCGCAATCGGTGTCCTCGATCTGAGCGCGGCTGCGACTGTAATGTACACGCTGCTCCCAGCGCAGCCCGCAATCAATTTCATCCCCTTTCTCGTGATCTTTGCGACCGCATTGCTGCTGGGATTCCTCAGTCATGCGCCTGGCAGCCTGGGAGTAATCGAAGCAGCGATGCTGATCGGGCTTTCGCAGTTTGCGAGAGAGGAGCTGCTGGCTTCGCTGCTTACCTTTCGCGCTCTTTACTTCATGCTTCCGCTTTCGATCGCGGCCGTTCTTCTTAGCGCGCGAGAGCTAGCGCTGCTCGCCAAAGCAGCTCATCGCCGAGATCAATCCGAACGGCCGCCCGATCGGCGGCGGCCTATTCGATTGCCGCGAACGGAGGCTTGCTGTGCGGCCTCGGATAAACACCGCGGATCAATGCCTTGACAGGGTTATTACGGGGAAATGTGACTTCGCTGCCACAATTGTCGCAGTCGGTTGCACCGTAACAACACCGGTCTGGAAATAAGCCGAACAATTGGCGATTATTAGGCGTTGTACCTGTGCACCGCTTCACTCATCATGCCGACACCGCGCGAAATCGAACTCAAGCTTGAGGTCCCGACGCATAGCATTGCGCGGTTGGCTCGCAGCTCCCTGCTCAATGGCGTCACGGCTGCTGCCAAGCCTGCCACCCTGGTATCTGTCTATTTCGATACCAAGAAGCACAAGCTGCGCAGACACGGTCTGTCGCTGCGCGTGCGGCACATCGGCCGGCGTCACGTGCAAACCATCAAGCAGGACAGCGGCGAAGGCACGACACTGCTTGCCCGCAAGGAATGGGAGCAGGAAATCAGCGGCCAGCAGCCTGACATTGACGCGGCGCGAGACACTGCTCTTGAGCCTCTACTCAGCAAAAAACTGCGCCGCAGATTGCGTCCGCTGTTCGAAACCCGCGTACGCCGGAAGGTGTATCCGATACGTTACCGCGACAGTGAGATCGAGCTCACCGTTGATCAGGGAAAGATCGAAGCCGGCTCACGCTCCTCCTCTCTTTGCGAAGTCGAATTGGAACTCAAGCATGGAGAGCCTGCTGATCTCTTTGAGATTGCGCGTGAACTCTCCAAGCACGTCCCTGTTCAGCTTGCACTCGCGAGCAAGGCAGAGCGAGGCTACTCTCTCATCACGGGCAAGGTGCCTGGGCCAATCAAGGCTGCTCCTGTCGCTCTCGCGCCGGGGGTCGGATGTCAGGCGGCCTTTCGCATTATTGCGAGAGCGTGCCTGCGCCAACTCATCGCCAATCAACCAGCCACGCTGCGCGGTGATGCGGAGGCTTTGCATCAGATGCGAGTAGCGCTGCGGCGATTACGCGCTGCGATCTCGCTGTTTGGCGATATGCTCGCCGACCGGCAAACAGATGAGAAGAAACACAAATTCAAGTGGATCACCGGAGAACTCGGCCCTGCGCGTGAGATTGACGTGTTCATCAACCGGGTCCTGGCGCCGGTCGCCAGAGATAAGCCAGACGGGGCGGGAGTTCTCATCAAAGATCTACAACAAAAACGCGAAGAGGCGTTTGATCGTGCCAGAGCTGCTCTTGCATCCTCACGCTTTCGCAATCTCATGATCGAAACTGCGGCCTGGATCGAGACCGGCGATTGGACGCGCAACGCGGACCATCAGGTCAGCGCATTACGGGAAAAGGCAATTGCAGTTGTGGCTGCCCACGAGCTGACCCGGCGCCGGAAGAAGATTTTGAAAAAAGGGGCTCGGCTCAAAGCGCTTGAGCCGCGGCGTCGACATAAATTGCGCGTTCAGGTCAAAATGCTTCGTTATGCCTCGGAGTTCTTTGCCGATGCATTTCCGGGCAAGAAAGCAGGCCGGCGACGAGAAGATTTCCGGCCAAACCTGGAGCGGCTGCAGGATGCTCTGGGCGATTTGAACGACATTACGGTGCATGAAGGATTGACCAAGTCTATTGCCGATACGCGATCGGACGATGGAGCCCGCGCCAGGAAAGCGTTTGCTGCCGGGCGCCTTTCCGGGCGGGAGGAGGCCCGCGCACAAACAGTGCTAAAGGACGCGCAGCGGGCCTACTCGCTTTTCGCCAAGGCAAAACCGTATTGGTCCTGACCGGGCAGGCCGGGCCGATCGAGATGCCCTACGCGGCTCCGCTCGCAGTCGCAATAGCAGCCGTGTTGTCTGCTTTCGGCCGCTCTTGCAACAGCGTATGGCCTTCAATCATGTAATACACCGCCTCGGCGATGTTGGTCGTGTGATCACCCATGCGCTCGATGTTCTTTGTGCAAAATAGCAGATGAACGCAGAAGGTGATGATAGCGGGGTCTTTCATCATCTCGGTGAGCAATTCGCGAAAGAGCGACGTATACAGGCGGTCAAGATCGTGATCGCGCGCCCAGACATCGATTGCTCCTGTCGCGTCACGGTTCGCGAAACAATCAAGGACATCCCTGAGCTGCGCGAGCATGAGCGTGACCATGTGATTGACGCCGCCCATTGCGCGCCGCGGCAGATATTCTCGATCGATAACGCTGACGCGTTTACCTATATTCTTCGCCAGATCGCCGACACGCTCCAGATCGAGCGCAATGCGCAGAATCGATACGACCTGCCGCAGGTCGACTGCCACCGGCTGGCGTCTCGCAATAGTCTCCACGGCTCGCTCTTCGATTGCGCGCTGCATGTCATCGATGACCGCGTCGGCCGCAACCACCCGGTTTGCCCGCTCACAGTCGCCGCTGGTCAGCGCGGCAATTGCTTCCACGACCTGTCTCTCGACGAGGCCACCCATTTCCGATAGGCGCCGCGAGAGCTCCAGCAGCTCGGAATCGAATGCCGTTGCCGTATGCTCAAGCAATACCATGCGAGCATCCATTTGCCTCGGCCAGGCAAGCCGCACAGACGATAATGGCCTATGGTGATTCGGTGACTTCCCGGTGACAATTCCGCTCGCGGCAGATGGAGAAAAATGGCCGGCTGGAGGCGACTGACGCAACATCGACCTTTCCAGCCGACCAAAAAACCTGCGGAGCCGGCGTATGCGGCGAGACCAGTAGCTCCGACAGGAACACGCCGGGCGCCGGAGGGGCTAATCGCGGCGATTACTGAGCGCCCGCGATCGTCTCCTAGCTCGCTTCCATTTCGTTTTAATGACGGAACCTTACGAGCCGGGGTTGTCCCCAGGATGCCGCAACAATTTATTTCTTTCTCCGCGCGTAAGGATTTTTCTTTTCGCGCACCGTGAGCCGGATGGGCGTTCCGGGGAGGTCAAAGTTGTCCCTCAGGCTGTTGACGAGATAGCGCCGATACGCGGCGGGCACCGCGTCGGAGCGAGTCGCAAATAGCACGAAGGTTGGAGGCCTGCTCTTCGGCTGGGTGACGTAATTGAGGCGCACGCGGCGGCCAGACGCGGCCGGAGGAGGATGCGAGGCCACAACCTGTCCAAGCCAGCGGTTGAGCGCGCTCGTTTCCACCCGCCGGTTCCAGACGGCATGAATATCCACGACCGCCTGCATCAAACGATCAAGCCCCTCGCCGGTCAAAGCTGATACTGCCACGACCGGCGTGCCCTTCACTTGCGGGAGCCAATGATCCGCCTCTTCACGCAATTTCCTCGTAACACCGGGCTGGCGCTCTATGAGGTCCCATTTGTTTACGCCGATGACCAGCGCGCGCCCTTCGCGCTCGATGAGATCGGCAATGCGAAGATCCTGTTCGACGAACCGCGCCTGCGCGTCCAACAGTAAAATCACGACTTCGGCAAATCTTACCGCACCGAGTGCGTCCGCAACCGAAAGCCGTTCGAGCTTGTCCTCGATGCGGGAGCGCCGCCGCATGCCAGCCGTATCGTGGATGCGAAATTGCCGTCCTTGCCATTGCAGATCGACGGCAATGGCGTCACGGGTAATGCCGGGCTCGGCCCCGGTCAGGAGACGCTCTTCGCCCATAAGCCGATTGATCAAGGTCGATTTTCCGCTATTTGGCCGGCCCACGACTGCAATGCGGATCGCGCTTTGGGTCTGCTTTGCTGCCCGCGCGTCTCCTTCCAGAATGGACGGTGCTGCCGCTTCCGGCAAGACAGCGCGGAGCGCCATATAAAGATCGGCAAGCCCTTCACCGTGCTCGGCCGAAATGGGGATCGGCTCGCCGAGGCCGAGCGCGTGCGCTTCAAGCACACCGGCCTGCGCCGCCCTCGCCTCGCTTTTGTTGGCGACCAGGATCGCAGGCTTGCCCGATCTGCGCACAAGATCGGCGAAGGCACGATCCGACGGCAGTAATCCGTCACGTGCATCGATCAGAAACAGAACGGCATCAGCAGCGCGCATTGCCGCCTCGGTTTGGGCCTGCATGCGCCCGCTGAGACTTTCAGCCGCGGCTTGCGCCAGTCCGGCAGTGTCAAAGACCCCAAATTCGAGATCGCCCAGGCGTGCTCTGCCCTCCCGACGGTCACGCGTGACGCCGGGGCTACCGTCCACCAACGCGACCCGTTTGCCGACCAGCCGGTTGAACAGCGTGGATTTGCCGACATTCGGCCGTCCCACAATGGCGACCGTGAAACTCATGACTGCGTTGCTGGTGCGACGCCACGACGGGGGCGCCGTCGATTTTTTAATGCGGAGCGGGCGGATCGGGCCAAGCCACGCCGCCACCTGGCGTCGGTGCGGCAGGCCACCTCCCCGCCACGGGGCCTTGCTGTGCCGCCGGCGGATCGGGCCACTGCGGGCCCGACGAGCTCGGACGAACTGTCACCGCGCCGGACGGCTGCGAATCCTCCGGTGGTGGCTCAGCTGGTTTTGCCACGACCTTCGGCGATGTCTTGGTTTTTGCCCTGGGTTTGGGCTTGGACTCGGCGGGCTCGGCGGTCGCCTCCTTCGGTGGCGTTGCTTCCTTCGGTGCAGTTGCTTCCTTCGGTGGCGTTGCTTCCTTCGCCTCCGGAGCAGGAGGAGACTGATATCCCTTCACGATTTCCGGCGGCACACCTTGCGGCACACCCGGGGTCCCCTCTGGAAAAACCGGCCGGCGCTCGCCAGGCAATTTTTTCTTGGTGTCGAAGATGTCGGAGTCGAAAAGTGCGGTCGGATCGAAATTCTCACAACCCGCAAGCAGAAAGCCTGCCGATAGAGCGCCAGCAGTGAGGGCGGCACGCACAAGATTTTTCATTGCCGGCCCCTCAGCTGTTGCTCGCGGAAGAGCTCAAGCCAACAAGCATCTCGACACGGGACCGCGTCGCAGTCGGCGTCTGCAGGTCTGTCATAATCATGTCGATCCAGGGCTTCGCCTTGGACATGTCGCCGGAGCGCCATGCAGCGAGCACCATGAGTTCGCGTGCGGTGTGGCGGAAGGCGCGGTCGTTACCGGTGAGCGGCTCAAGTCGCGCACGCGCCTCGTCAAATGAGCCGGCATCGATGAGAATTGCCCCCGCACGGAGATTGGCGAGGTCCTGCAAGACAGAACCAACCGTACCATCGGCCGCAATTTTCTCGTAGGCCGCAAGCGCCGCCTTGGGATCGGTTTGAGCGATCTCGGCAGCCTCGCGCATGCGCGCCAGCGCGCGATAGCCCGACGTGCCGTCGGCGGCAATCTTTGCGAAGGTCGCCTCGGCCTCGCTGTGCTTGCCCGTCTCGGCAAGCGAGATAGCCGTTTCAAATCGAGCGCCGTTCTCAGCGGCGAGTTTGGCTTGCCACCATCCATAGCCGCGCCACGCGGCAATAGCCGCAAGCGCAAGAACCGCGGCCGCGACAACATAATTGCCGTAGCGCTCCCACAGCTTCTTGAGCTGCTCGCGCCGGACTTCCTCGTCGACTTCCCGGAAGATATCGGACACGAACCCGTCCCCGCGTCAAACCACGTCTGGAGAGCCCCAGATCCGCTCCGTTAGCCTAGCGATGTGGCGCAGACAAGGCAAAGCCGCGGCCGGCCTGCATCGCTAAGCCCTTGCATCCCAACTTATTTTTCCTTTGCCCGCATGGGATAGACGTGCTCGGGGCCGGGAAATGCACGGCTGCGAACATCTGCCGCATAAGCGGCGATGGCGGCTTCGATTGCGGGCCCGAGATCGCCATAACGGCGAACGAATTTCGGCACTCGGGGAGAGAGCCCGAGCATGTCCTCGAGCACGAGAATCTGACCGTCACAGGCGACACTGCCACCGATGCCGATGGTCGGTATCGCGACATCAGCCGTGATCCGCCGCGCGAGCGGCTCGGCCACAGCCTCAATGACAACCGAGAAGGCGCCCGCCTCACTCACCGTGCGTGCATCATCCTCGATCGGTCCCCAATGCGATTCCTCGCGCCCCTGCGCGCGAAACGAACCGATTGTGTTGATGGACTGGGGGGTGAGCCCGATATGACCCATGACGGGGACGCCGCGTTCGACCAGGAACGCAATGGTATCGCCCATCCGTCGTCCGCCTTCGAGCTTGATCGCGCCGCAGCCGGTTTCCTTCATCACCCGCGCCGCCGACATGAATGCTTGTTCCTTGGAGGCCTCGTAGGAGCCAAACGGCAGATCGACGACGACGAGCGTCCGCTTCGAGCCGCGCATCACCGCGAGCCCCTGGAGAATCATCATGTCGAGCGTAACCGGGACGGTGGTGTCGAGCCCATGCATGACCATTCCGAGCGAATCGCCGACCAGGATGAGATCGCAATGGCGATCGAGAAGGCGCGCCGTATGGGCATGGTAGGAGGTGAGACACACAATCGGCTCCCCGCCCTTGCGGGCGCGGATGTCGGGCGCGGTCAGCCGCTTGATGTCGTCCTGCGCGGACACCGGAACGCTTTAGAAGGCAGGCCGGCCGAACACCGCATGGCCGACGACGAGAGGATGGAAAATGAAACCGAGCGCGAGATAGAGCAGCGTCCCGACCACAATCGCGATGGTATCGTTGCGGGCGCCACCCGCCGGGATAGCCGGCGCGCCAGCATCGGCGCGATTCTTGAGGGTGACCCGATCGTACCCGGCCCATAGCAGAAATGAGCCAAACAGCAGGATCGACCCGAGATCACCGTTCGAAATCAGATGCGCCACTGCCCACGTCTTCACCCCCACCAGCATGGGATGCTTGAGCTGACGCCAGATGTTGCCGCGAATATAGGCCGCAACGACAAAAATGCATGCCGGCCACATCAACAACTGTGTGACGTAGTAGGTCCAGTGCGGCGGATACCAGATATCGACCCAACCGGTCGCCCGGTAGCGCGCAAAGCCATAAGCGATCAGGATAATGCCGAGAACAGAGAGGACACTGATGAGTATTTTGTATGAACCCTCTCCGGCGCGTGCGATCAAGGCGGCGCGCTGTTCACGCATGGCGACAAGAACATGCGCGCTGGTGAACAGCAGCAGTCCGAGAATGAGGATTGCCAGACCCATGGCTGCAGTAGAGGCGATCGGCGCTCGCAAGGCAAGCCGGCCGCAAGAGTGAATAGCGAATGGCGAATAGCGAATAGCGAGTAGCGAGTAGAGGTACACACCGCGATGGTCTACTATTCGCTACCCGCTATTCGCCATTCGCGTATCCCGATGCGATCAATCGCCTTTGCGCTCCTCGGCCTTTGGCTCGGGCTGGCAACCGGCCTTGCCCAGGAATGGCCGGACCGGACGGTCAAGATCATCGTGCCGTTCGGTCCGGGATCGACGCCCGATGTGGTCGCGCGGCTGCTTGCGGATCGGCTGCAAGAGAAATTAGGCCATTTGTTTGTCGTCGAGAACAAGCCGGGGGCAAGCGGCAATCTCGGCACCGACGCGGTCGCCAAGGCCGCGCCCGACGGCACCACCATTGGGATTTCGATCGGCGGGCCGCTTGCGATCAACACGTTGCTGTTTTCGAAACTGCCTTACGATCCAGCCAAGGACATTGCCCCGGTCACGCAATTGGTAAGCTTGCCCAGCGCACTGGTGATCAATAATGACCTCGGCGTCAACAGCGTGGCCGAGCTCATAGGCCTGCTCAAGCGCGAGCCCGGCAAATACAATTTTGGCTCCATCGGCAACGGCTCGCTCTCCCATCTTGCGATGGAAGCGATTGCGCTCAAGAGCGGCACCCGCATGGTGCACATCCCCTATCCCGGCTCACCTCAGGCGATGACCGCCGTACTGCGCGCCGACGTGGCGATGGCGTGCCTGCCGGCAATCTCGGTCACACCCCAGCTCGCCACGGGCAAGATCAAGATACTTGCCGTCTCGACCGCGCAGCGCTCGAAGTTCTTGCCGGACATCCCCACGCTGAAGGAAGGCGGCATCGACGTTGAAGCCGATGCCTGGATGGGCTTGATCGCGCCCGGCAGAACGTCCGATCGGGTTATTGGCAGAATTCACGATGAGGTGGTCGAAGCAATCCTGCGCCCGCAAGCACGCGAAAAGCTGGCGACGCAGTTGATGCAGCCGGTCGGCAATTCGCCGGCCGAATTCCGAGCCGTCATCGCGGGCGAGATTGCCCGCTGGGCGCCGGTGATCAAGGCGATCGATCTGAAGATCAACTGATTAAACGACCGGTGAAAGTCCCCCATCCACATTGATGGCGGTTCCGGTGATGTAGCCTGCCGCATCGGAGGCGAGGAAACACGCGATATTCGCGAATTCCTCGGCCCGTCCCATCCGCCCAAGCGGAATCTGTTTGCCGCGATCGGCATAATAATCCTTGAGCGCGACACCCTCCTGTTCCGCCCGGCGCACGTGTTGGTCCGCTTCGATCAGGCCGACGTGAAGTGCATTCACCAGGATATTGTGCGAGGCGCCCTCGCCGGCAAGCACTTTCGTGAGCGCCATGCCCGCGGCGCGAGTGACGGAAGTAGGCGCGCTCCTCGGCCGCGGCGCCTTGGCTCCGACGTTGAGCACATTGATCACGCGCCCCCACCGCCGCTCCTTCATCTGCGGCCAGACCAGACGCGTGAACCTGATCGCGGCGAAAAGTTTAAGATCGAAGTCCTCATGCCAGATCTTGTCGGTGATGTCCTCGAAGGCACGGGTGCGCGAGGTACCCGCGTTGTTCACGACAATATCGATTTTGCCGAACGCCTTCATCGCTTCGTCGTAGGCACGTTGGACTTCGGCCGCAGCGGCGACATCTGCGGAGATTGCGAGCACGCGGCTTTTCGCGCCCGCGCCGATACTGCTGCTTGCCTGATCGAGCGCCTCGCGCCCGCGCGCCACTATGGCAACGTCCGCCCCGGAGGACGCAAACCGGCTCGCAATGGCAAAACCGATGCCCTTGCTGCCGCCGGTCACAAGGGCAGCGCGACCAGTCAGAGAAATTTGCATGCAGACGTTACTCCCACTCGATGCGGTTGTCGGGCTTTGGACTTGTTCAGGGTCATGGCGGCGCGAACGAGAGTCTTCAACGCCTCCTCGTCTATCTTCTCGCCCTCGCGGAAGTCGATGGCACGCCTTGTGTTCCCGTCAAGACTGGAGTTGAAGAGGCGCGAAGGATCCTTCAGAGCCGCCCCTTTGGCGAAGGTCATCTTCACGACGTTCTTGTAGGTCTCGCCTGTGCAGATCAATCCGTCGTGCGACCACACCGGAACCCCTCTCCACTTCCACTCCTCGACGACTTCGGGATCGGCTTGCTTGACCAGGGCACGGAGCCGGCTGAGCATCTTGCCCCGCCAGTCGCCGAGCTCCTTGATTCTCGCGTCTATCAGCTGAGAAGGAGACTTGCTTTTCTGCGACCCACTTTTCTTCATGCCGGCTTCCCCCTCACTCCCACTCGATCGTTCCGGGCGGCTTTGATGTCACGTCGTACACCACGCGATTGATGCCCTTCACTTCGTTGATGATGCGGCTGGCCACATGGCCGATGAATTTCATGTCGAAAGGATAGAAGTCGGCGGTCATGCCGTCCGTGGATGATACCGCGCGCAACGCGAGGACATGATCGTAGGTACGATAATCCCCCATGACGCCGACACTGCGCACCGGCAACAGCGCGGCGAACGCCTGCCAGATATCATCGTAAAGCCCCGCGCGCCGGATCTCCTCGATGAAAATGTCGTCCGCGCGGCGCAGAATATCGAGCTTCTCGCGCGTGACCTCGCCCGGGCAGCGGATGGCGAGGCCCGGACCGGGAAACGGGTGCCGGCCGACGAAAGCTTCCGGCAGGCCGAGCTCACGGCCGAGCACGCGCACCTCGTCCTTGAACAGCTCGCGCAGCGGCTCGACAAGCTTCATGTTCATGCGCGCGGGCAGCCCGCCCACATTGTGGTGCGACTTGATGGTGACCGAAGGCCCGCCGCTGAAGGACACGCTCTCGATCACATCGGGATAGAGCGTGCCTTGCGCGAGAAATTCCGCGCCCCCGAGCTTGCGCGCTTCCTCCTCGAACACGTCGATGAAGAGCTTGCCGATGGTCTTTCGTTTCTGCTCGGGATCGGTGACGCCCGAGAGTGCGTCGAGAAAGGCGCCTTCCGCTTCGACATGCACCAGCGGAATATTGTAGCTGTTGCGAAAGAGCGATACGACCTTTTCGCCCTCGCCAAGCCGCAATAGACCATGATCAACAAAAATACAGGTGACCTGCTCGGCCACCGCCTCGTGAATGAGGACCGCCGTCACGGCTGAATCGACCCCGCCTGACAGCCCGCAGACGACGCGCCCCTTGCCGACCTGCGCGCGGATCCTCTCGATCGCCTCCTGCTTGAACGCGCGCATGCTCCAGTCGCCCCTGCAACCGGCAATTTTGCGCACGAAATTTCGCAGGAGCGCCGCACCGTGCGGCGTATGCACCACTTCAAGATGAAATTGGGTGGCGTAGAACTTTCGCTGCTCGTCCGCGATCATGGCGATGGGAGCGTTCGCCGACGTGCCGATAACACGGAAACCTTCGGGCAGCCGCGTGACCCGATCGCCGTGGCTCATCCAGACCGGATAGCGCTCCCCTGCGCGCCAGGTGCCTTCGAGGAGCGGCGAGGCCGCCGTGACCAGCACTTCGGCGCGGCCGAATTCGCGATGATGGCCGCCCTCGACCACCCCGCCGAGCTGCTTCGCCATGGCCTGCTCGCCGTAACAGATGCCGAGAACGGGAATGCCGGCTTCATAGACCGCGGCGGGAGCAAGCGGCGCGTTTGCGTCGAGCACGGAGGCAGGGCCGCCGGACAGGATGACGCCTTTCGGATGCAAGGCAGCCAGCGCCTCTTCGGCTTTCTGGAACGGCACGATCTCGCAATAGACCTTCTCCTCGCGCACCCGGCGCGCGATCAGCTGGGTCACTTGCGAGCCGAAATCGATGATGAGAATTTTGTCATGCTCCGAGAGCCGATCGGAGCGGAGCGGATTGGCGCGGCGCGCGAGGGGAGAATCGACGATACTCATCCTCGATCTATGTGCTGCGCACACGCGCTGCGGTCAAGGTGGCGTTCAAAATGGACTGTAGACGCGGTCAAAATCCATTTCGGTCGTGACCATGCGCCTGTGCGCCACATCGAGCCAGGGCTGCAGGCGTTTCACCCGAGCCGAGATTCCGTCGAAGTCGCGCCGGAACTCGGGCATCACTTTTTCTACCGCATCAAAGATTTGATCTTCCTTGACGGTGGTCAGCTGTCTGTCACGTACGACCACCTTGCCATCGACCATGACGTGACGCACGCCGCGGCCCGCTTCGATATGAACGAGCTGGCGCACCGCGCTGTTGAGAGGAGACCAGCTCGGATCGCTCATGTCGATCAGGGTCAGGTCGGCCTTGTAGCCTGGCGCGATCTTTCCGATCGCATGGCCGAGCCGGGCGCCCTGGGCGCCGGCCTCGGTCGCCGCGCGTAACGCCGCTCCGGTCTGCGGCGGTCCCGGGATGGGATCACTCACGGCGGCGAGGAGGGCAAACAATTTCATCGCCATGAACATGTTCTGCGCGTCGGAACAGCTGCAATTGTCGCAACCAAGCGCAATGCGCACACCGGCATCCTGCAGCGCCCGAATCGGCGCAATCCCGCATTTCATCTTGAGGTTGCCCTGCGGATTGAGCACCACGCCGGTGCCGCTTTCGGCGAGGAGGTCAATCTCGCCGCGCGCGAGCCAGACGCTGTGCGCAAGATTGAGACGGGGATCGAGCACCCCTTCCGCTGCCAGCCGTTTGATCAGTGAGCCATCGTGTTTGGGCAACGTGAGCTGCGCTTGCAGCGCCATGCCGCGCGATTCGTAGATGTGGGAATAGACCGGGAGGTCGTAGCGGCGCGCAAGTTCCATGGTTCGCGCCATGAGGGCAGGCGAACAGCGCTCGGGCGCGGATGGACCGAGCGCCCAATGCACGCGCCCACGCGGCGGTGCTCGCAAACACGTTTGCTCGAAATGGCCGAGAAGATCGAGCCGCCGCTCAGGCTCGGCCGCACCCGAAAGCAGCGCATGCATCTGCGGCGGAAAAACCTCTTTCCAGTAAGGAATCGTCTCGAGACCCTTCCGATCCGCATACTGCAAGCTGAAAATGACGCGGATGCCGATCTGCTCATAAGCCCCCATGACCGCGTCAAGATGGCGATCCTCGAACGGATAGAGAGTGAGCATGTCCTGAATCGTGGTGATGCCGGAGCGCAGGCACTCCAGAGCGCCCAGCAAAGTGCGAGCGTGCACTTCTTCCACAGAACGCGGCGGATATTGCGGCGGCAGCGCATAGAGGCGCCAGGTCTCGAGCGGCACCTCTTCCAGTGTGCCTTTCGCCAGCACGTCGTGAGAATGGTAATGTGCGTTGATGAAACCGGGAACAACGAGATGCCCGCGCGCGTCAAGCTCATCGGTTGCGCCGGCCATCTCGGCAAAATTTGGTGCAATACCGGCGATTTCAGTACCGGCAATCGCGATGTCAACTCGTGGCGGCGCGTGCCAATCGCCGTCGGGAAGCATGGCTTTGCCGCCGCGGATGATCAGCGTGGTTCCGGGCGGGATCGGCTGCGGATTCATCTAATCGGCATCCGTTCTTCGCGCGGCGGCAGGAAGCGGTCGTCGTAAATCTCGGAGACCTGGGGCGCGCGCGAGAGGCCAAACGCCTTGGCGACCAGCTCGATGTTCTGTGCCAGGCGGTTGGGATCGTACGATCCAAGACCGTCTTTGCGGGTCTGCGGCGTGACGATTTGATGATCGGCAAGCCAAGCCAATCGTTCCGCCTCGATATCGAGCCTGGCAAGGTTGTTGTGCTTGCCAAGAGATTCAGCCGCTCCCTTCGGATCGGCGATCGCCTCACGCCAGCCGCGCACAGCCGCACGGACAAATGCTTTGACCGCATCCGCATGCGCGTGCAGAAAGGCAGGGTTTATCAAAAATGCATTGCCATACACGTCAAGACCATTGTCGGCGTAGTAAATGACCCTGACATCGTCGACCGCCACGCCGTTGGCTTTGAGATTGAGCACCACCGTTGAGTTAAATCCGGTGACCGCGTCGACCTGCTTGGTGAGAAGCATGGTATCGCGCAGTTGCGGACTGAACTGGCGCAGCTCAATGCGGCTCAGATCGAGCCCTGCGATGTTGGCAAGCGCGGGAAACATTCGGGATGCGGCATCCGTCTGAGTTTGTCCCAATATGCGGCCGTGCAGGTCCGTAAGCCTTGCAATGCCACTCGCTTTCAGCGCAATCACCGCCTGTGGCGAGCGGTTATGCAGGATAAACACCGCTTTGGGTGCGATCTCCGGCCGGCGCGAGGCGAACTCGACCAGTGTTGATATGTCGCCCACGCCGACATCGGACGCCTGGCTTGCCGTGCGCGTGATCGCATCGGCCGAGCCTTTTGAGGGCTCAATAACGACATCAAGCCCTGCCTCACGGAAATATCCGCGCTCCAGCGCATGGTAGAATCCGGCGGCACCGCCATCTGCCGCGAAGTTGAGCACGAGGTTGAGCTTGGTCGTCGGCTGCGCCTGTGCAGCCAAGCAGGCTGCTTGCGCCAGGGAGAGGAGCGCCAATGCTGCGATGACGCGTCGTGCAACCCTCATGCAAAAAGATCCATGGCGCGGACGGACTAAGCCAATCTAGTCAATCCGCCCTACCACGACGATCGGGTCAAGCCTGTCTTTTGAGCAACGACACATAAAATCCATCGGTATCGGTGCGGCGGGGAGTCATGAGCAATCCCAGTTCCGACAACAGTACGGCATCGCGAAAGGCTGCAGCACGCTCGCCGAACACCTGCACGGCTTGATCCGGGGGGACGGGTGCAAATTGCGGCCGCCGCTCGAGGAAGGCGCGCACCTGATCGTCGTTCTCCTCCGCAAGCAAGGAACAGGTGACGTAGGCGAGGCGGCCGCCGAGTTTGACGAGATCGCCGGCGCGGTCGAGCGCGGCGGTCTGCTCCTTGATGCGCAGCGCAAGCGAGCCCGGACGCACCCGCCACTTCGAGTCTGGATTGCGCCGCCAGGTTCCAATCCCGGTGCAGGGAGCATCGACCAGAACGAGATCAGCATGACCCGCGAGATCAGCGCAAGGATTCTCATTCGCCTTGGGCGTTTTGACCTGCACGTTGTGCACGCCTGCGCGCTCGATGCGCGCATGGATCGGCGCCAATCGGCGTTTATCGAGATCGCTGGCATAGATTTGCCCGCGATTCTTCATCAAACCTGCGAGCACAAGCGTCTTGCCGCCCGCGCCGGCGCAGAGATCGATGACCTGCTCTCCTGGCTTGGCAGCCGTCATCAGCGCGGAGAGCTGCGAGCCTTCGTCCTGCACCTCGACGCCGCCCTTGATGAACGTGGGTTCGGCGTGAATGGCCGGATTCTTCGCAGCGGTGTCACGCGCAATGCGCAATCCGAATGGCGACCATGGCGTGAGCGCCGCGCCAACATGAGCGAGCGCCATGGCGGCCTTGTCGCGCTCAAGCTTGAGAACATTGACCCGCAGGTCGAGGGGTGCGCGGCGCGCGAGCGCGGCTCCCTCGCCGGCGCGCTCCTCCCCGAACACGCGAGCAAGATACGGGTCCAGCCATTGCGGGTAGTCGCCGGCCACCCAGGGCGGCGCGTCCGCAAGATCCGCTGTCGCAATCCGGGTGCGCTCCTGCGCGCTCAGGACTGCTGGCGCAAAACGGCTCCCGTTGGCAAGCCCCGCGATGACCTCGGCATCGAGTTTGCGCTCGACGCGCAACATGCCGAGCATGAGAGCGCGCGGGGTCCCTTCCCCCATGACATGGGCGCTCGATGCACGCCGGCGCAGCGCGTCAAAGACGAGGCTCGCGATCGCCGCACGATCGCCCGATCCGGCGAACCGATGCGAAAGGCCCCAATCCTTGAGCGCGTCAGCCACCGGACGGCGCCGCGCTTCGATATCGGCCATGATCTCGATGGCGGCGGAGAGACGAGCGGGCGGCGTCATCCAAGTCCAAGCAGAATGCGGAAAGCGAAGATGACCCACATCACCGCGAGCACCACCATGCTCGCCAGAAACACCGCACCGCGGCGCGGCACGTTGTTGTCGGTGACGTGGATGAAGGCATGCACGATGCGCAACGCCACAAAGATCCAGGCCAGCACCACGAATAGATAATCGGCATGGCGCGTGATCCAGGCGAGAATCGTCAACACATAAAAGAGAACGGGTGTCTCGAGTTGATTGAGGAATGCGTTGCGGATTTGCATGTTGCGGGCGGGCCAATTCGGCTCGCGCAACGCAATGTCCTGCCAGCGGACGTCGCCACTGCGGGTAGCCGAGGCGCTGAGACCCGCCATCCAGAACAGCAGCACGAACGTCAGCGCCACCTGCACGAACAGCGGAAGCAGAACGGCCGCAATCGACATGGCCGTTAGGCCCGGCTCGGGTAGTTCGGGCTCTCGCGGGTGATGGTGACGTCGTGGACGTGGCTTTCGCGCATGCCCGCACTTGATACCCGCACGAACTGCGCCTTGGCATGAAACTCCTTGAGCGTGCGGGCGCCAACATATCCCATGGAAGCGCGCAGCCCGCCGGCAAGCTGATGTAACACCGTCGCCGCTGCTCCTTTGTACGGCACCTGCCCCTCTACGCCCTCGGGCACCAATTTGAGCGTGTCTTTGATGTCCTGCTGGAAGTAGCGATCGGCGGAGCCGCGCGCCATGGCGCCGACCGAGCCCATGCCGCGATAAGTCTTGTAGGAACGCCCCTGATAAAGGAACACTTCGCCTGGCGACTCGTCTGTGCCCGCAAGCAGGGAGCCGATCATGGCACAATCCGCGCCTGCCGCGAGCGCCTTGGCAAGATCGCCGGAGTACTTGATCCCACCGTCGGCGATTACCGGCGTGCCGCTTTTCTGCGCGACCTCAACCGCGTCCATGATGGCCGTGAGCTGCGGCACCCCGACACCGGCAACGACGCGCGTCGTGCAGATCGAGCCGGGCCCAATGCCGATCTTGATCGCGTCAGCGCCTGCATCGATCAGCGCCTGCGCCCCCTCCGCCGTTGCAATGTTCCCGGCAACCACCTGCACCGCATTGGACAAGCGTTTCACGCGCGTGACCGCGTCGAGCACGGCGCGGGAATGGCCATGGGCGGTATCGACCACCACCAGATCGACACCCGCATCGATCAGCGCGCTTGTGCGCTCGAATCCTTTGTCGCCGACCGTCGTGGCCGCGGCAACGCGAAGCCTTCCTTGCTCGTCCTTGCTGGCGTTCGGATTTGCAACCGCCTTCTCGATATCCTTGACGGTGATCAGGCCAACGCAGCGATACTGACCGTCCACGACGAGCAGTTTTTCGATGCGATACTGATGCAGCAGCCGCTTTGCCTCGTCCTGGCTAACGCCTTCGCGCACCGTGATAAGCCGCTCGCGCGTCATCAGCTCCGCCACCTTCTGCCCGGGGTCATTGGCAAAGCGCACATCGCGATTGGTAAGAATGCCGACCAGCTTGCCGGCGCGGCCTTCGCCGCCGCCTTCCACCACCGGAATGCCCGAGATTCCATGGTCTTTCATCAGCGCAAGCGCGTCGGCAAGCGTAGCCTGCGGCGCAATGGTGAGCGGATTGACCACCATGCCCGACTCGAATTTCTTGACCTGGCGGACCTGCGCCGCCTGCACATCGGGGTCGAGATTGCGGTGGATCACGCCGAGCCCGCCCGCCTGTGCCATGGCAATTGCCATCTTGGACTCCGTCACCGTGTCCATGGCGGAGGCGATGATCGGAATATTGAGCGCGATCTCGCGCGTAATCCGGGTGCGTATGTCGGTCTCGGAGGGCATGAGCTCGGACAATCCCGGCTTGAGCAGGACATCGTCGAAGGTGAGCGCCTCGCGCATCGTTCCGTTGTTGTCCATCCCTAAATCCAGTCACCCGTGGCCAAGCGGAAAGCAGCCCAGCCCATCCTTGAATGGTGAATTGCGCCGCGAAACGACAGTCTCGCGCGCGAATCAATGGCCCATTTTGGGTTGGCGCCGGTCGTTAGCACGTGTGCCGTCGAAATCATAGACCCGAAGGACAGAGGTCATCACAACATGGGCCGCATCCACTTGCGCTCTATGTAGGGTGAAGGTGTCGAGGCACAATGACCGCAAATGACCGCTCCCTCCGCCCTCGCCAAACGCGTCGTCCCGCTCATTGTCGCGGTCGCCCTGTTCATGGAGAACATGGATTCCACGGTCATCGCCACTTCGCTGCCGGCAATCGCGCGCGCCATCGGCACGAGCCCGCTCGCCCTCAAGCTCGCGGTCACGTCCTATCTGCTTTCGCTCGCGGTATTCATCCCGGTGAGCGGCTGGACGGCCGACCGCTTCGGCGCGCGCACCGTATTTCGGGGGGCAATCGCAGTCTTCATGCTGGGATCCATCGGCTGCGCCATGTCGGGCTCCCTCACCCAATTCGTGGCGGCGCGCATGGTCGAAGGCATCGGCGGAGCAATGATGACGCCGGTGGCGCGGCTCATTCTCATTCGCAGCGTGGATAAACGCGAGCTGGTCGGGGCGATGGTCTGGGTTACGCTGCCGGCACTGGTCGGGCCTTTGATCGGCCCACCGCTCGGCGGCTTCATCACGACCTTCATATCGTGGCACTGGATTTTTCTGATCAACATTCCAATCGGAATTGTTGGAATTGTGCTCGCCAGCATCTTCATCGAAGACGTGAGAGCCCCCGCCCCTGATCCTTTCGATCCGCTCGGCATGTTACTTGCCGGATTGGGCATCGGGGGGCTTGCCTTTGGCGGCTCGGTGCTCGGGCTTGATTTTCTGCCGTTTCCCGTGGCGCTCGGGCTTATGGCCGCCGGTGCGGCAGCAAGCTACGCCTATGTCGTGCATGCGCGGCGCAGCGCCGCGCCGGTGCTTGACCTCTCCTTGCTCAGGATTCCGACCATGCGTGCCGCGGTTCTCGGCGGATTTGTTTATCGCTGCGGCATCGGGGCCATGCCGTTCCTGCTGCCGCTTCTGCTCCAGCTTGGGTTTGATCTCACCGCCTTTCAGTCCGGCCTGATCACACTCTCGAACGTTGTCGGCGCCATGGGCATGAAAACCGTCGTTCCCCTTATCCTGCGCGCGCACGGATTTCGCCGCGTGCTCGTGGTGAACGCGCTGGTCAGCGCCGTGCTGGTCGCAGCCTGCGCGACCTTCACCCCGGGAGTTTCCTTTGCGTGGATTGTCGGCGTCCTGATTTCTGGGCGGATTCTTCCGCTCGCTTGAATTCACCAGCATCAATACGCTCGCCTATGCGGATGTCGATTACCCTCGGATGAGTCGCGCCACGTCTCTGGTTGCAGTCGCCCAGCAGCTCTCAATCTCCACCGGGGTGGCCGTCGGAGCGCTCTTGGTCGACCTGACCCTCCGGGCTCGTGGACAAGCCGTAATTACTGCCGCCGCCTTCCAGCCGGCCTATCTGACCATCGCTGTCATCGCCGGCTGCGCAAGCCTTGTCTTCGCGCGGCTGCCCGCGGACGCAGGAGCCGAGCTCGCTCAGCGCACGCCCCTGCCAGCCCCCTCCCCGACCGAAGCGAGCGATCAGAAACTCGGATAAGAAAGGCGGCTTGATCATCTCGATTACGATGTCGTGATTTCGTAACATTCGCCTGGCTGCGATTCCGGCCCGTGCAACTTGTCTGCCAGGTAACGCTCATAGCCTCCGGTGACGAGAGTCCGACAGCAGCGTCGCCAGCCAGCGACTGGACGCGTACTGCTCGCAGACTGTGATCAACGCGATCATCATGGGAACGCCAATGAAAGCTCCCGGAATGCCCCAGAGCAAGCTCCAGAAGAATACGGCAAACAGCACAAGAAAAGGCGAGATTGCCAGAGTAGTCCCGGCAAGCCGCGGCTCGATATAGCTGCCGATTGAGAATTGGATGGCGCTCAATCCTGCCAAGACAATCAATGCCATCTGCAACGTTTCGAATTGCGCGGCCGCGAACAGGGTGGCGAGAACAACGGCCATGAGCGGTCCCAGGAACGGAATATAATTCAGGACGAAGGATATCGTCCCCCAGGCAAGCGCCAGCTCAAGCCCCACAAGCAGAGCGAAGCAGAATGTTACAACGCCCGTCAGAATGCTCGCAAGGCTTCGGATGAAAATGTATTTTCGAAATAGTTTCGCAATCTCGTCGGCGGCTGCTGACAAATGCAAATTCGAATGCTGCTCTTCAAGTTTCTTAACTCGTGCGTGGACCTGCTCTATTTCCACAATTCCCAGGATCGTGAATGCGAACACGAGAAGGGTAAAACCAATCAGCGAGTTCAATCTCGCCGCAACCTGCTGGGCGAAACGAACGAGCCAAGCTACGTCAAATCGATCGACAAGCATCTCGGTCACAAAGATGCCGTGCTCTTCGAGCCATTTGTTGCTGCTGCTGTAAATAAGCTGAAATCGGTCAAGATTGCTCAGGAGCCAATGACCGATCTGGCTGCTGCCCCACGCTATCCCAAGTGCAAGCAAGGTCAGCACAGTCAGTGTCACCAGAATCGTAAAAAGAAGTGCGACAAGCTTCGGTACTTTCCTCTGCAAGGCACTTTGGAAAGGCCAGACAATTGCGACCGCGAAAATCGAAAATGCGACTGGCGCAAAAATCGAGCGTCCGAGGTAGAGCGCCGCGGCCACGAGAATGGCCGTACATAGGGCCAACATGCCGTTACTGGTTCTGTCTGATGTCATATCTGAACAATCACAAGTAGATACTCGGCGGCCTGTCCTTATTCGCCCGATCATAATCCGGTCTTAAGATCCGTCTATAGGTGCAGCGATTACCGCGTGACGGCGCCAATGCGCGTATCGTCATGAGGAGATTTCTCTTGGCCTGTAAGAGGCAAAATGTCGGATGCTTCTTCTAATGCCGCGGCAAAACGCGATCCAATTCTGATCGATCTCGCGCTGCAAGGCGGCGGCGCCCATGGTGCCTTCACATGGGGTGTGCTCGATCGCCTCCTGGAAGAACCGCGGCTCCAGATCGAGGGAATCTCGGGCACCTCCGCCGGCGCAATGAATGCGGCCGTGCTGGTGCACGGTCACGCGGCAGGTGGTTCGAAAGGCGCCAAAGCCGCGCTCGAGGATTTCTGGCGCCGCGTCTCACGTGCTGCCACGTTCAGTCCCTTTCGGCGCACGCCGTTGGACGTGCTGTTGGGGCGATGGACGATGGATACGTCACCCATTTTCCTCGCGTTCGACATGGCTGCGCGCGTGTTCTCGCCTTACGACCTTAACCCGCGCGGCGCCAATCCCATGCGCGATATCCTGGCCGAATGTGTCGACTTTGGGAAGCTCGCACAATCATCAATACGGCTGTTCGTGACCGCCACCAATGTCCGCACCGGCCGGGGCCGCGTGTTCCGCAACGCCGATCTCACCCCCGACGTGCTGCTCGCTTCCGCGTGCCTCCCCACATTGTTTCAGGCAATCGAGATCGACGGCGAGGCGTATTGGGACGGCGGTTACGTGGGCAACCCGACCATCACGCCGTTGGTACGCGAATGCGCGTCGAGCGATACGGTCCTGGTGCAGGTCAATCCGGTCGAGCGGCCTGGCACGCCGCGCTCGGCGCGCGAGATTCTTGACCGCCTGAACGAAGTATCTTTCAACTCGCCGCTGATGAAAGAGCTCAGACTGATCGCAGTCCTGCGGCAAGTGGCCAATGCGGGTGATTGCGAGGGCGCGCGCTGGGCCGGAATGCGCATCCATCGTATCGCCAGCGAAATGATGGTTGAGCTCGGCTACTCCTCCAAGCTTAATGCCGAGTGGGAGTTTTTCTGTATGCTGCGCGACGAAGGCCGCCGTTGCGCGGAGATCTTTCTGCAAAACCACTTCGAGGATTTGGGCCGGCGCTCGACTTTCGACCTCGATTCCCTTCTGGACAATGTCTGACCGATGGGCCTTTTCGGCATATTGCTCGGCCTCGGACTCCTGATCTGGCTCGCTTACAAAGGTTGGAGCGTGCTGTTGCTCGCTCCCGCCGCAGCCCTCATTGCAGCAGCCGTTGCGGGGCAGCCGCTGCTCGCCCATTGGACGCAGACCTTCATGGGCAGAGCGGCGGAATTTCTGGCGCAGTTCTTTCCGTTGTTTCTGCTTGGTGCCCTGTTCGGCAAGCTCATGGAGGACAGCGGATCCGTCGCGGCCATCGCTCGCTGGATGAGCGAGCGATTGGGCCCCCGGCGAGCGGTTCTAGCTGTTGTGCTCGCCGGAGCGCTCGTCACTTACGGCGGGGTCAGCCTGTTTGTCGCCTTCTTCGTCCTGGCACCCATGGCGCAAGCACTATTCCGGGCCGCGGACATTCCGCGCCGCCTGATGCCGGCGGCGATTGCGCTCGGCACTTCCACCTTCACCATGTCAGCACTTCCGGGGACACCTGCCATCCAGAACGCCATTCCCATGCCGTTCTTCGGCACCACGCCCTTCGCTTCGCCGGGCCTCGGAACTCGTTGCGGCCATCATCATGCTGAGTTTCGGCTTGTGGTGGCTCGGCCGCGCCGAGGCGCGCGCTCGCCGAGCGGGGGAGCGTTACGGCTGCGGCACCGATATCGCGGCCGACGCGGCTGCGAGCAATGAGTTTGTCCGTGAGCGCGCGACTGCCGCGCGTGAGTTCGATCCAGCCGAGATCATCCATGGTCATCAAAGCGAAGCTGTGCCCCCGATATTTGCGGCCGTTCTGCCGCTGGTCGTTGTCGTAGGCATGAATCTCCTCATGTCGCTCTTCATCCTGCCCCGGCTCGACTTTTCTTTTCTTGCCGAGGAGCGGTGGGGCGGCACCTCGCTGTCTGCAGTCGCTGGTGTATGGGCGGTGGCGGTTGCACTTGCCGTCGCCACGGCGGTGCTCGTCGCCATCAATTATCGCCGCCTGCCCGCGTTGCGCGAAAGCATGGATGCGGGCGCCAACGCTTCGGTGCTGCCGGTCCTGAGTGTTGCGAGTCTGGTTGGCTTCGGCGCAGTCGTTGCGGCTTTGCCCGCTTTTGCAACGGTGCGTGACTGGGTCTTGTCGATCGACGGGGGACCGCTTGTTTCACTGGCAACCGCTACGAACGTGCTTGCTGCTCTCACCGGCTCCGCCTCAGGCGGGTTGACCATTGCACTTGATGCTCTCGGCGACACATACTTGAACCTCGCCGCAGAACAGGGAATCGATCCCGCGCTCATGCATCGCGTGGCGGTGATCGGCTCGGGCACGCTCGACAGCCTGCCGCACAACGGCGCCGTGGTGACGCTGCTGGCCGTCTGCGGAACAACCCATCGCGAGAGCTATCGCGACATCGTGATCGTAGCGATTGTCGGCGCCGTTGTCGCTCTCGCGGTTGTCATTGCACTTGGCTCCGCAGTGGGATCGTTCTGAGATGAGTGGCGATGTCCGCGCGTGAAACATCTCCTTCGTCGGCTGCCATCTGGCGTAGCGCGCTGTTGCGAGCGATCGGGTTCTCCTCCCTCTGGTTGATACTTTCCGGCGCCGACTCCCGCGGTCTGCCCGCCGGGGCGGTTGCGGTTGTCGCGGCGACCTGGACGAGTCTGAGACTCCTGCCCGCGACGGGGCAGCATCTGTCTCCTGCTGCCGCAGGCTGTGTTATCTTTCGCTTCCTGCTCCAGTCCGCAGCCGCCGGCACCGATGTCGCACGGCGCGCGCTTGATCCCAGGCTGCCGCTGCAGCCAGGGTTCGTGAACTATCGAGTGCAATTGCCTCCCGGCGTTGCTCGGAACACATTCTGCACGCTTTCGAGTCTTCTTCCCGGCACTCTTCCCGCAGGGTCCGAGCACAGCGACTGGCTCCTCATCCACTGCCTTGACGTTGGTGAGCCGATAGCCGCCCAACTCGCACAAGAGGAGGCCCTGCTGACCCAGGCGGTGGGAACGGAGCGTGATCATGGGTGACTTTTTGTTGGCCGCTGCTGGTTTCGTGCTGATGATGGTCGCGTTGGGCTTGGTCCGCATCCTTCGCGGCCCGACCAAGGCAGATCGAATGATGGCGGCGCAGCTTTTTGGCTCCGGCGGTATCGCAGCCCTGCTGCTCGCTGGCGCTCCTCGCATTCCCGCAATGGTCGATGTTGCCTTGACAATGGCGCTGCTCGCAGCCTTCGCCTCCGCGGCTTTCGTGATGAGCGGCTCCGGGTCGCAAGAACGCGACCCGGACCTAACAAATGGCACGAGAGGCGGCACGTGAGCATAGTGTTTGACATCGTAACCGTTCTGGCGGTTTCGGCAGGTGCTTTCTTCTTCCTGGCCGGCACCGTCGGGCTGCTGCGTTTCCCCGACACGCTTTGTCGTTTGCACGCGCTGACCAAGGCCGACAATGTCGGCCTTGGCTTGGTGGTGCTCGGCTTGCTGCCGCGGGCGGGCGGTGCGTCCGCGGGACTCAAGCTCATTTGCATCTGGCTTCTTGTCCTTCTCGCCGGCGCCACCGTGTCACAACTCATCGCCCACTCCGCGCAGCGTCGCGATCCACGCACATGATAGAATCGCTCAATGCCGGCGTTGCGTTGCTGATCCTCTCGCTTGCAATCTTCACGATCCTCGCGAGCGAACTGTTTGCAGCAGCCGTCGGTTTCATTACCTGCGGATTGCTGCTCACGCTGATCTGGGTGCAGCTCCAGGGGTTTGACGTGGCCTTGATCGAAGGCGCGGTGGGCGGGGGTCTCACGGGCGCACTGGTGATCGCTACCGCGGCGCGGCTACAGAGGACCGAAACAGCCGCGCGCGCCGAACGGCTCGGCGCACCGATGCAATTGGCGGCTGCGCTCCTTGCCGCCGTTGTCGCGGCAGGACTTGCTGCCTGCGTCCTCGCCCTGCCCGGCTCACCGCCCACCCTCGCACCGCAGGTGGTGGCCAATATCGGCACGACGGGCGTGGGCAATCCGATCACCGCCGTGTTGCTCGCGTTTCGCGCCATGGACACGTTGCTCGAGGCAATCGTGCTCATCTTTGCACTCATTGGTGTGTGGTCGCTGGCGCCGGATCGCGTGTGCTGCGGACGCCCCGGACCCGGCTGGTATTCCGATCCCGACGGCATTCTTGCCTATGTCGCCCGCATCCTGCCGCCAATCGGCATCATTGTGGGCATCTACGTTTTTTGGACCGGAGCGGACCATCCCGGCGGCAAGTTCCAGGGCGCCACAATCCTGGCGGCGATGTGGCTTTTGGCTGCGAGAGCGGGATTGACCGATGCGCCGCCGATCAGCCGAGCCTGGTTGCGGATCGCACTGATTGCCGGGCCGGTCGTGTTCATCGCGATTGGGCTGGCCGGCGCCGCCACCGCGGGTGCATTCCTCGCTTATCCGGACGGCTACGCGAAACCGCTGATCCTTGCCGTCGAGTGGGCGCTGATGCCCTCGCTTACGCTGACGCTTGCTCTGCTGCTGACCGGCGCGCCGCAACGGGAAGCTGTGCAATGAGCAGCCCGACAATATTTGCTTTATGCGCGGCGCTCCTGGTTGGCATCGGTCTGTTCGGCTTGATCGTCAATCCGCAGCCACTGCGGAAGATTCTCGCATTCAATCTGGTCGGCAGCGGCGTGTTCGTGTTGTTCGGAGCCATTGCGCGGCGAGGAGCCGCGGCCGGCATGGGTGCCGATCCGGTGCCACAGGCGCTGTTGATTACCGGCATCGTCGTCGCGTTCTCGGCGACTGCGCTAGCCGTCGCACTGCTGCTCAGACTATTTGAGGCGACCGACTCGGTTAGCCTCTCCGCGGATCTGCCCGCGAAGGCGGAACCCAATTCCGGCGACGCGTAAGGACCGCGATCCGTGTCGGCTCAGAACATGGCGACTCCGGGCGGGCTACTGCTCGTCCTGGCGGTGCTCGTGCCGTTCGTTGGAGTGCTGCTCGGGCTTGCGCTCGGCGGCCACAACACGCAGCGCGTCGCCCTGGCAACACTGCCGTTTGGACTCGGCATCGCGATCGCATTGCACACGCGTTGGCACGGTCGGGTGAAGCCGTGGTCTATCTGCTCGGGGGTTGGGCGCCGCCCCTTGGGGTGGCTCTGCGCGCAGATGGACTGTCGGCGATCATGCTGCCGCTCGCCGCCGTAGTGATCTGCGGCATCGCGGTCTATGCGTGCGGCGATTTCGGCACACCGTCCGGCGTGAGAGAGTCGCGCGCGCCATTCACGTTCTGGACATTGCTGCTTGCAGTCTGGGGATCTCTCAATCTGGTGCTCGTCAGCGCTGACCTTTTCACGCTTTATGTTGCGTTGGAGCTTCTAACCTTCGCGGCAGTCCCGCTGGTATCCCTCGATGGCCGCGGCGAAACGCTGCGCTCAGCGCTGCGCTACCTGCTGTTCGCGCTGTTGGGCTCGATGCTCTACCTGGCGGGGACTGTGCTGCTGTACGGGACTTATGGCACGCTCGATATCGCGCTGCTGGCGGATCGGATCCGTCCCGAACCCATGGTTTGGGCTGCCGCCGCCTTGATGACAACGGGTTTGCTCGCCAAGACAGCACTGTTTCCGTTGCACATGTGGCTGCCGCCCGCGCATGCGGGCGCTCCGGCGCCGGCAAGCGCGCTCCTGTCGGGGCTCGTGATCAAAGGCTCCTGGTTTCTTGCTGTCCGGCTCTGGTTCAACGTCATGCCGGGGCTCGCGAGCGCAGCCACAATGCAGCTGCTCGCTGCGCTTGGCGCGGCCGCTATCGTGTTCGGCAGCGTCGTCGCGCTGCGGCAGGAGCGGTTGAAGCTTTTGGTCGCATTCTCGACCGTTGCGCAGATCGGTTACCTGTTTCTGATGTTTCCGCTCGCCTTCGACGCCGTCTCGGACAAGCTCGTGCGCGGTGGCGCCTTGGCGGGGGGCGTGCTGCAGGCCGTTTCCCACGCCACCGCAAAGGCCGCAATGTTTATGTCCGCCGGCTCGATCTACGCAGCACTGGGCCATGATCGCATCGCGGGGTTGAACGGCATCGCACGGGCGTTGCCCGTGAGCATGCTTGCCTTCGCGCTGGGCGGGGTAGCGCTGATCGGATTGCCGCCGAGCGGCGCCTACCTTGCCAAAGAGCTGCTGCTCGGCGCGGCTACGCAGACTGGACAATGGTGGTGGGCGGCCGTGATCCAAACGGGCGGGATTCTTACCAGCAGCTACGTGCTGCTTGTGCTTGCTTTCGCGCTGATGCCTTCGAACGGTCGGATTGCGTTGCGCATTCCTGTACGGCGACTTTCAGAAGCGTCAGCGCTGGCGCTCGCACTGTGCTCGTTGCTGCTCGGGCTTTTTCACTGGCAGCCATATCTTCCGGTCCCGCGCCTCGCACTGTCGAATTGGCTAGCGCTGGACGCGCTCTCGAGCGCGCTGTGGCTGCTTCTTCCAGGTGCCTTGCTGGCAATTCTGCTGGGACGCTGGGAAAGTAGCGCCCGCTACGGGAAGATCGTTGCGATGCTCGGCCCGGCGCGTGCTGCGAGCCTTTCCTTTGGCTGGCTGATCGAACGGGCCGATGGCCTGTTGCGGCAATGGCCGGCAGCGTGCCTCTCCCTTCTGCTGGTGGCAATCCTGCTTGCTGCGGCACTCATCACAACTCGATAAGGTTGCCTTGCGCAATGTTGCACGGGCAGCCGTCGAAACGACCGCTGGTGCAAGCGTTCAATTTTCAATGGCCGCCGCAAGCAAGGGCCGCGCGTTGACGAAAGGGAAGCTGTGCCATGGCAAGACGAGAGATCCTCGACCGCATTCAGAAATACGTTGATCCATTCCGCATTATCAAGGGCAAGGGCTTCCGTCTGAAGAATTTCGACCCGGGCAACACCTGCGGCCTGCAGCTGGACAAGGGCGAGGCGGCCGAGCTGCTCGCCCACGGCACCGAGTGGCTCGCGGAGGAGCAGGACATGCTCTACGCCCAGGACAGCTGGTCGCTGCTGCTCCTGTTTCAGGCGATGGATGCGGCCGGCAAGGACGGCACCATTAAGCACGTCATGTCGGGCGTCAATCCGCAGGGATGCCAGGTGTTCTCGTTCAAGCAGCCCTCGCGGGAGGATCTCGACCACGACTTCATGTGGCGTTACGTCAAATGCCTGCCCGAGCGCGGGCGCATCGGGATCTTCAACCGTTCGTACTACGAGGAGGCCCTGGTTGTGCGCGTGCACCGGGAGATCCTGAAGCGGCAGCGGCTGCCCGAGCAGAAGATCGGCAAGCGGATCTGGGACGAACGGCTCAGCGACATGGCGCAATTTGAGGATTACCTCAGCCGGCAGGGGACCATCATTCTGAAGTTCTTTTTGCACGTTTCACCGGGAGAGCAGAAGAAGCGCTTCATGCAGCGCCTCGACCAGCCGCAGAAGCACTGGAAGTTTTCCGCCGCCGACATCCGCGAGCGAGGCTTCTGGAATGACTACATGCAGGCGTTCGAGGAAGCGATAAAAGCCACCGCATCAAAGCACGCGCCGTGGTTCGTGGTGCCCGCCGACAACAAATGGTTCACCCGGCTTGTGGTCGCCGCCGCAATCGTGGAAGCGGTGGAGAAGCTCGATCTCAGCTACCCCAAGATCGATGCCGCAAAGAAGAAGGAGCTGGTGGCGGCGCGGGCGGCGCTTGCCCGTGAGAAGTAGAAGCTTGCGTGATCGCATCGCTCGCGTTCACGCCCCAGCTTCCACCGCGGTCACGGCCATGCGCAGAGAGCCTGACGAGCGAATGATCAGCTTCTCCGCCTCTACGAGAAGAAAGAAGAGCAGTCCGCCAAGCAAGAGCCAGGGCCAGACCCGCAGCGGGATCGCCTCGTTGTCGAACAGCCTTTGCAGCGGCGGCGCGTAGGTAAAGAGCAGCTGAAGGACCACCACCGCGCCGATGCCAAGCGGCAGGTACTTGTTGCCGCGATGCGCGGCGGCGGACAGCGAGCTGTCCAGCAGGTAGCGGCTGTTCAGGAGATAGAATACCTGGCCGATGGTGATCATGTTAACGGCGACCGTCCGTGCGAGCTGGTCCGAGACGCCCTGAGACTTCATCCAGAAGAATGCCGAGAGCGTAACCGCGAGCAGGGCCAGGCCAACGAAGACCACGCGCCAGATGCCGAAGCCGGTCAGGATCGGCCGGTCGACCGCGCGCGGCAGCCGTTTCATCACGTCGAGCTCGTGCGGCTCGAACGAGACAACCAGGCCCAACGCGACCGAGGTCACCATGTTGACCCAGAGCACCTGCGGCGCGGTGATCGGCATGGTGAAGCCGGAGAAAATCGCCACCATAATGACTAGCGCCTGCGCGACGTTGGTCGGCAGCATGAAGAGGATGGCCTTCTCGATGTTGTTGTAGACGGTGCGCCCTTCTTTCACCGCCGCAGTGATCGATGCGAAGTTGTCGTCGGCCAGAACCATGCCGGCCGCTTCCTTGGTGACCTCGGTGCCCTTGATCCCCATGGCGACGCCGATGTCGGCCTTCTTCAGGGCGGGAGCGTCGTTCACGCCGTCGCCCGTCATCGCCACGATCTGCTTGTTGGCCTGGATCGCCTTCACCAGGCGGAGCTTGTGCTCGGGACTCGCGCGCGCGAACACGTCAACGCTGCGCACCTTCTCCTGCAGTGCCGCCTCGTTCATCTCCTCGATCTCGGCGCCGGTGATCGCCGTCTTTCCATCGCCGATATCGAGCACCTTGGCGATCGCGGCGGCGGTGATCTTGTGATCTCCGGTGATCATCGTCACACGGATGCCGCCGCCATGACATTCCTTGACCGCCTCGACGGCCTCCTTGCGCGGCGGGTCGAGCAGGCCGAGCAGGCCGAGCAGGACGAGGTTTCTCGGCAGGTCAGAGGGAGCGAGGCTACCCGCCTTCACGCCGGGATTCTCAAGCCACGCGAGCGCCAGCACGCGCTCTCCTTGGCCGGCGAGCTTGTCGGAGGCACCCATGAAGTGCTTGCGATCGAGGGGCTTCGGCTCGCCGCCGGCGGTCTGCTGTCTATCGCTGTGATCGAGGATGACTTCGGGCGCGCCCTTGACGAAGAGAAGCTCCTTGCCGTCGGCGGACTTGTGGAGCGTCGCCATGAACTTGTGCTCGGACTCGAACGGGATCGCGTCGATGCGAGGAGACGCAGCCTGCTCGGTCTGCCGGTCCATGCCGAGCTTGCTTGCGAACGGATAAAGCGCCCCCTCGGTCGGATCGCCTTCCACCTTCCAGGCGCTATCCTCCTCAAACAGCTCCGCGTCGTTGCAGAGCATGCAGACGCGCCCCATGAGGTCGAGCACCGGTTCCTTGCCCGCGGGCTTTCCGTCCCTCTTGACCTCGCCCTCCGGCGCATAGCCGTTACCGGTGATCTGGTATGCCGCCTCGGCGGTGACCGCGGACGCCACCATCATTTCCATGAGGGTGAGCGTGCCGGTCTTGTCGGAGCAAATGCGCGACACCGACCCGAGCGTCTCCACCGCCGGCAGCCGCCGGATGATGGCGTTGCGCTGGGCCATGCGCTGCACGCCGATTGCGAGCGTGATGGTGATAATCGCCGGCAGGCCCTCCGGAATCACCGACACCGCGATGCCGACCACCGCCTGGAACAACTCCACGAAATCCATGCCCTTGACCCACTTGCCGTAGGCGAACACCAGAGCACCAACGACGGCGATGACGGCGGTGATGGCGTAGCCAAACTTCTTGATCTGGCGCAGGAGTGGCGTCTCGAGCGCGCTCACGCCGGCGAGCAGTTGATTGATGCGGCCAAGCTCGGTCTCGCTGCCGGTCGCGACGACGACGCCCGTGGCGCGTCCGGACACGACCATGGTTCCGGAGAACGCCATGCATTCCCGATCACCAACCGTCGCGTTGGGGGAAACTGCCTCTGTGCCCTTGTCAGCCGGCACCAACTCCCCGGTCAGCGCCGCCTCCTCGGTGCGCAGGTTCCTCGCATCGATGAGGCGCAGGTCGGCGGGAATTTTGTCCCCCAATTCAAGGAGCACGATGTCCCCCGGCACAAGCTGCTCCGCAGGGATCATGCGCGTCTCGCCGCCGCGTAGCGTCCGCGCCTCCGCGGACAGCATGTTGCGTATCAATTCCAGCGCCTTCTCGGCCTTGCCCTCCTGAATGAAGCCGAGCAGCGCGTTGAGGATGACCACGCCGAAGATGATCGCCGCGTCGACCCACAGGTTGAGCATCAGCTTGATGAAGCCTGCGCCGAGCAGGACGTAAACCAGCACATTATTGAGCTGAGACAGGAACCGCATGAACGGTCCCCGCTTCTTGCCTTCCGGCAGCCGGTTTAGTCCAAACTTCTGTAGGCGGCTCGTCGCTTCGGCGGCATCGAGGCCTTTCCCGGTGTCGGTGGCGAGACGTTTCGCCACCTCGTCCACAGACGTGCCATGCCAAGCTGTAGCGTCGGCTGCGGGATTGGCTTTCGCTGCGGTGCTCATCGGTGTGCTCCGTGAAGCTTTATTTCTCGCCCGGGGCAATTTGGGCCATCTGATCGTGTCCCATGCCGTCCAGAGAGTGGCTAGATGGCCAAGATCCTCTGGCGTATGGGCCAGACACTTCGGACAAAGAGATTTCAAGCGGAGCACTGGCCATAGTTTGCCATGACTGTTGACGCGCAATCGGAAATGGCGCTGGTATATGAACAAGCAGATGCATACGGCGGGGCAACCAAAACAAGGAGAATCGCAATGTTCTTCGCAGAAGGTTTCACTTTCCGCAATTTCCTGGCCGATGCTTTCGCGGTGTTTATGTTCGTCCTATGGTTCTGGCTGCTCATCATAGTCATAAGCGACCTGTTCCGGCGTCACGACGTCTCCGGCTGGATCAAGGCAATCTGGGTGATTGCCCTGGTCGTCTTCCCCTACCTTGGCATATTCGCATACATGATCACTCAGTCGAGAGGCATGGCGGAGCGAAGCAGCCAACAAGCGCAACAGGCGCGCGATGAGCTGCGGCGTGTGGTCGGCTTCAGCGCTGCCGACGAGATCGAAAAGCTCGATCGGCTCAAGAAATCAGGATCGATCACCGATCAGGAGTTCACCCGCCTTCGCGCCAAGCTAGTTGCGTAGTTCACAGACCGTACATTCTCCACCAGGAAGTTCTGCACTCATTGCGATTGGCGAAACAGCTTGGGCCTGCATGACGGCCCTTGCGCGCGTATCTGGCGGCGAAGCGTGCTTAGCATGAGCTATGCATAAGCCATACGCAGGAAATCGAAATGTCGGCCTGCGGTCGTCATGAGGTTGGCTCGCGCCTGCGTCTTATTGTGGTGCTGGCGGCATTCTTCTTGGCTGCCTGCGGACGCGAAACCGAAACTGCCGCCCCGGAGGTTCGGCCGGTCCGCACGATAACAGCCGAGAAGCGCGAGATTGGCGAAACGGTTGCATTCACCGGGCGAATAGAGGCTGAGAACGAGTCGCGTCTGGCATTTCGCATCGGCGGGCGAATGATCGTTCCGTCAATACCGGCGATCGGGTCGAGCCCGACCAGGTGATGGCAAAGCTCGATCCGCAGGATGAACTCAATGCCTTGCGGGCCGCACAGGCAGGCGTCTCCGCTGCCCAGGCCCAATTCACCGAGGCCAATAGCGAATTCGAGCGGCAGAAGTTCCTGCTGGCGAGAAACGTCGCGTCACGTGCCCAATTCGAGCGGGCAGAGCAGGCGCTTGAGACCGCGCGTGCCCGGCTCGACACGGCGCAGGCACAATTGAGAACAGCCGAGGACCAGGTCAGCCGCACCGAATTGAAGGCGGATGTCGCCGGCATTGTAACGGCCGTCCCCGTGGAGCCCGGCGAGGTTGTGCAGGCTGGGCAGATGATCGTCAGGATTGCCCGCCAGGATGGCAGGGATGCCGTCTTCGACGTCCCGGGGCAGGTGCTGCGATCAGCGCCACCCGATCCGCTGATCACGGTGAGCCTGACCAATGACCCGGCAGTGAAGGCCACCGGACGCGTCCGGGAGGTGTCGCCGCAGGCCGACCCCGTGACGAGGACATTCGAGGTCAAGGTCGGTCTGACCGATGCACCCGAGGCCATGCGGCTCGGCTCGACCGTCGCCGGGCGCATGCAGTTCGACGCTACTCCGACAATCGAGATTCCTGCGAGCGCGCTGACCGAATTCGACCGCCGGCCGGCGGTCTGGATTGTCGATCCGAAAAGCCTGACGGTGTCGCCGCAAAACGTCGAGGTCCTGCGCCACAATCCGGCCACCGTGACAATCGCCGCGGGGATCGAGCCCGGCGACATCGTCGTGACTGCCGGGACGCAGGCGCTTCATCCCGCTCAGAAAATTCGGCTTCTGGGATCCTCCCGGTGACGCGGTTCAATCTTTCGGAGTGGGCGCTAAAGCATCGTTCCTTTGTCGTGTATTGCATGCTCGTGCTGATCGTCGCGGGCGCGCTGTCATATTCCCGCCTTGGCCGCAACGAGGATCCGGCATTCACTTTCAGAACGATGGTCGTGCAGGCCAGTTGGCCGGGGCAATCCTCGAAGAGACGCTCGATCAGCTGACGGAGCGCATCGAGCAGACGCTCAAGGAAACGCCAAATCTCGACTTTCTGCGCAGCTTCACGAGAGCCGGCAGCACCACGATCTTCGTCAACTTGAAAGGAAGCACGCCGCCGAGAGAAGTTCCCGACATCTGGTATCACGTGCGCAAGAGCGTCGGTGACATGCGCCACACCCTGCCGCCCGGCGTGATCGGCCCCGGATTCAACGACGAATTCGGCGATACCTTCGGCATCATCTATGGCTTCACCGCCGACGGATTTACCTTCCGCGAGCTGCGCGATTATGTAGAGAGCATCCGGACGCAGCTGCTGCGCATAAGCGACGTCTCAAAAATCGAAATTCTCGGAGCCCAGGACGAAAGGATTCTGATCGAGTTCTCGACCGAGCATCTCGCCGGGCTGGGCATCGATCGCGCCGACCTCGTCGCTGCGCTGCGCTCGCAGAATGCGGTCAGCCCTGCCGGGACCCTGCAAACCGGCGATGAGAAACTTGCGCTTCGCGTTTCCGGCGCCTTCCAATCCGAACTCGACATTCTACGCGTCAACGTTGCCTCGAACGGCCAATTCATCCGTCTTGCGGATATCGCCGAAGTCAGACGAGCCTATGTCGATCCGCCGCAACCCATGTTCCGGGTCAACGGAAAGCCGGCGATCGGCATTGCCATCGCCATGCGCGAGGGCGGGGACATTCTGACGCTCGGGCAGAACGTGCAACGGACCATGGATGAGATAACGGCAGACCTGCCGCTCGGCATCGAGCCCATGCTTGTTGCCAATCAGTCCTCCGTGGTGCGCAGCGCAATCGGAGAGTTCACGACGTCGCTGTGGCAGGCGATCGCGATCATCATGGCGGTGAGCGTCGTCAGCCTGGGTTTCCGGGCGGGCGCGATTGTCGCGCTTTCCATTCCACTCACGCTCGCCATGGTGTTTCCGATCATGGTGTTTGTCACAATCGACTTGCAGCGCATCTCGCTTGGCGCACTGATCATTGCGCTCACTTTGCTGGTCGATGATGCCATGAGCACCATCGACGCCATGACCACGCGGCTGGCGCAAGGCGATGAAAAGGAGAAGGCCGCAACGTTCGCCTATGAGACGCTGGCGTTCCCAATGCTGACCGGATCGCTTGTCACCATGGCGGGCTTTGTGCCAATCGGCTTCGCGAAAAGCTCAGCCGGCGAGTACACATTCTCGATTTTCGCCGTGGTCAGCATAGCGGTTCTTGCGTCCTGGCTAGTTGCAGTCATTTTCATCCCGCTTCTCGGCGTCGCGCTTCTAAGAAAACCTGAGACGGCAGAACCGGCCGAACCGGGTGCGGTGATCCGTATCTTCCGCCGGGTGCTGCTCGCCGCCATGCGCAACCGGTGGATGACCATTCTGCTGACGGTCGCCTGCTTCGGCCTGGCTCTGCTTGGCTCGCCCTACATACCGCGGCAGTTTTTCCCCTCATCGGACCGGCCCGAGCTCCTGGTCGCGACCTTCGGCTGCCGCAGAATGCTTCGATCTACGCCAGCAGCGATGCATCAGCGCAACTCGACGCCGTCCTTAAGGATGATCCGGACGTCGAGCGGTGGAGCGCCTATGTCGGGCACGGCGCGATCAGATTCTATCTGCCGCTCAACGTGGAATTGCCGAACGATTTTTTCAGCCAGTTCGTCGTGATTGCCAAGGATGTCGGTGCGCGCGAACGCTTGCGCGCGAAGCTCGAGCGCGTGCTGGCCGCGGAGTTCCCCGGCGCGGTCACCCGAACGGTTCCGCTCGAGCTTGGGCCCCCGGTGGGATGGCCGGTGCAGTATCGCGTCAGCGGTCCCAATATCGACGACGTGCGCGATATTGCCTTTCGCCTCGCCCAGACCGTTGCCGGCGATACCCGATCGCGGCAGGTCAATTTCGACTGGATCGAGCCGGGAAGGAAGGTTCGCATCCGCGTCGATCAAGACCAGGCACGGCTTCTTGGCTTGACGTCGCAATCCATCGCGACAGTGATCAACACGGTGATGACCGGCGCGGCCGTCACACAGGTGCGGGATTGGATCTATCTTGTGGACGTGCTCATTCGGGCCACCGACGAAGAGCGCGTTTCGTTATCGACGCTCCGCAACTTGCAGTTCGCGCTGCCGAACGGCCGCACAGTGCCGCTGGGCCAGCTTGCCAGCTTCGAATTCGAGCGGGAGTTTCCATTGATCTGGCGGCGCGACGGCGTCCCGACGCTTACGGTGCAGGCCGATGTGACGCAGGGCCAATCGCCTGAAGCCGTGATCGCCGCGCTCGCGCCCGCGGTGGCTAAGCTCGAAGCGAGTCTGCCGAAGTCGTACCACATCGCGGTGGGAGGCACAGTCGAGGAGAGCGCAAAATCGCAGGCTTCGGTCTTTGCGGTCGTTCCGCTGATGCTATTCATCATCGTCACCTTCCTGATGATGCAGCTGCACAGCTTCAGCCGCCTGTTCCTCGTTCTCAGCGTCGTTCCGATGGGCCTGATCGGAATCGTCGCCACCCTCCTCATCTTCCACAAGCCGCTCGGATTCGTCGCCATTCTCGGCATCCTGGCGCTGCTCGGAATGATTGCGCGCAATGCTGTGATCCTCATCGATCAGATTGAGAACGAGCGGGCCGAAGGCAGGGCGATTTGGAATGCGGTGGTCGACGCGGCGATGTCGCGCTTCCGTCCGATCATGCTCACCGCGATATCGACGGTGCTCGGCATGATCCCGATCGCCCCCACCATATTCTGGGGACCGATGTCCTATGCCATCATGGGCGGACTAATGGCCGCGACCGTCCTGACACTGATCTTTCTTCCAGCGCTTTACCTTGTCTGGTTCCGAGTCAAGGAGCCGGCGAATGATGATCAAGGGCAGCAAAGGCCTGCAACAGCCGCATCATGATCCAAGGTGTGCGTCCCGCAAGCTCGCACCCGCTAATTGATGCACGAACCTGCGGGAGCGGTGCGAACGCTGGCTTAGCCCTCGCAGGGCTTTGGTGATGCCGGCCTGCCATGCAGGCCGGCAAGGATTTTTTTAAGTCCGTGCGAATTCGGCGACTTAGGCTGAATGACGCAAGTCTGCCGGCACTTTACCACCGTTCTCCGCAAGCTTCGTCATCACCTGCTTGTGCAGCCAGATGTTCATTTCGGCGGAACCGTCGAGCGCGCTGCTGTAATGCAGCTCTTTTGCGAGCTCCTTGCGCGCGGCAAGGCTGCTGTCGAGATCAAGCAGCTTCATGAGATCGACGATCGACTGGCGCCAGTTGAGCTGTTCTCTCTTCTTGGACGCAATATCCCGCAGGACTGCTTCAACGTCGACCGGCTGTAACGGCGGCGACGGCTGCGCCGCAGCGCCCGCCTGCGCGGTTGAGCCAGTGCTCGATGGGGATGATGGAGCTGCGCTTGTGCTGCCGGATGGGCGGCACCGGCGGAGCCGGAGGCGCGGTGCCCGAAAATCGCACCCATAATATTTCCGAAAATGCTCATGGGACACTCCTGTCGATCGTTGCGGAGGGTTGATCGCCCCGGAATATCAGCCCGCAATCAGATACAGTCAAACGCTCTGGCTCTGCATCACCACGGCCGCGCTAGGTCAGGCATACGGCTCGATCGGTGACGAAGAGCGAATGGCTTGCTCGAACAGGAGAACCGGATGGTAAAGCTGAGGCTGAGCGTCGCCTGCGGCGGCTACGATATCGTGCGGCCGTTGATCGACGGCACGGTACAAGCGGGCGGCCTCGACCTCGTATTCCTGACAGAGATGGGTCCGCGCGAGCGTCACTGGCGCATGGGGCGCAAGCACGAATTCGACGTGTGCGAGGAAAACGTCGGCGCCTATTTCATGATCCGCGAGCGGGGCGAACCTCTTACGGCGATACCGGTTTTCCTGCATCGGCGCTTCCGGCACGGCTTCGTTTTCGTCAACACAAAATCAGGCATCAGGGAGGCCAAGGATCTGAACGGCAAAGTGATCGGGGGCACCAATTTTCAACCAGCGGCGAATATCTGGATGCGCGGCATCCTTGAGGAGTACTACGGCTTCGATCACCGTTCCGTCACCTGGCTTGTCGACCGCAGCGAAGACATCAGCTTTACGCCACCATCGGGGCTGCGCATCAAGATGAAGGAAAGTGGAAAGACGCTGAGCGATATGCTTGCGGATGGCGATATCCCCGCAATGATCTCGCCGGATCTGCCGCGACCCTTCGTGCAAGGCGACCAGCGCATCGCGCGACTGTTCCCTGATTATCACAAGGTCGAGGCCGCCTATTTCAAGGAAACCGGCATCTTTCCAATCATGCACGTGACCACCATCAAGCAGGAGGTGGTCGAGAAATATCCCTGGGTGACGACCAATCTGGTCAAGGCGTTCGAGCAAGCCAAGCAGCTCGCCTATAAGCGGGTTGCCAATCCGCGGATGGTGCCGCTTGCGTGGGTGCGCAAGGCAGTAGAAGAACAGAAAGAGTTGCTCGGGCCTGATCCCTGGTCATACGGCTTGAGTGCCGCAAACCGCAAAAATCTGGAAACCGTCCAGCGCTATTGCCAGCAGCAAGGCCTCATCAAGGCAATAACGCCGCTCGATCAGCTCTTTGCCGATACCGATCTTGGCGACGCGGCCGGCGCCGACGAGTTTTAGCTGTGCTTGCAGAAAGGCGGCTTACGAGGCGTAATCGGGCTCCTGGCGATCGAGAATGCGCTTGAGAGCCTCAAAATGCCGTTGCGCCGGTGATGGACCGTCGTAGAAACGGTTGCCTCCGATATCCCGCTTCGTCTTCTCCACGACCGTCTCAGGCAGCTGCTTAAGAGGTTGACCGGTCCACATGGCGTAAAGTTGGACCTGCGCCGCGCGCTCGAGGTAATAAAGCCGGTCATAGGCATCGGCTACCGATTGGCCGACCGTCGTCACGCCATGGTTGGCCATGAACAGCACCGTTTTATTGCCGAGAACCCTGGCGAGGCGCTCGCCTTCCTCGGGCTCAAACGCCGGGCCGGTGTAATTGTCGTCATATGCAATCAGATCCATCAGCCCGACTTCGGTCTGGCCGATCTCCTTTATGCGGGGATCTTCGAGACGGGTGAGTGCGCTGGCAAACGGCATATGCGTGTGGAACACCGCTTTCGCCTGCGGCAACGCTTTATGAATGGGCGCGTGAATGCAATAGCACGATCGCTCGACCTCGCCGGCCCCGCGCTTTACCCCACCGTCGTCGATCCCCACCTCCATGAACGACGACGCCTTGACTTCCGACCAGTGCATGCCGAAGGGAATCTGATAGTAGCGGTCGGGTTTGCCGGGGACGACCTGGGTGAGGTGATTGAAAATTCCCTCGCTGAAGCCGTGCATCACGGCAAGCCGATGCGCGGCTGCAAGATCGACGCGAGTTTCCCATTCGCTTGCGCTGCACTCTGAACGAGTTATGCGTGAGACTTCAAATTGCATGGCTGATCTCCTTGCTGGCGGCGCCGTGCGCCCGCGCTGCCCGTCACGCAAAACAGCTCAATCCACGTCCTTGACGACGGTGTGCGGGCGGTCTCGGCCGCTGGCGGTTTCAGTGTGCCACTTGCCCTTATCATCCTCGTATTCAATGGTTTCGGTGTGGCCGGGAATCTCCTGCTCGTTGGCGGCGGCCTGCGCCGCCGCGCGCGCCGCGGCATGGGTCGGGTAGGTTTCCGAAAACACGCCGTTGACCTTATAGGCCCAGCCGTCTTCGTGCTGGACAATCTCGTAGGTGACATTGACATCGGACATGGGGCACCTTCCGGGTTGGCGAGACGCACCACCCTAGCACGCCTAAAAATCTGCGGCGATACGGGCTGAAACATCAATGATCACTCTCTATTCATATCCCGGGCTGTTCGGCGTTGCCGACAATAACGGCTATGGCCTCAAGGTGTTTGCGTTTCTGCGCCTTAACGGGATGGTGTTTCGGCATGAGCACCTTTTCGATGCGTCGGCGGCACCGCGCGGGCAGCTGCCCTACATCGTCGATGACGGCGAGACGGTCGGCGACAGCGACACCATCATCACACATCTCACCGCCAGGTATGGCCTGACGATCGACGCCGGGTTGACCCCGACGCAGCACGCTATCAGCCATCTGATTACGCGCATGCTCGATGATCTCTATTGGGTGATGTCGTACTCGCGCTGGAAGGACGAGCGGTTCTGGCCGGCGTTCCGTGATGCACTATTGCGGGAGCATCCGAGCCTCACCGAGGCCGGACTGCGCAAAGCGCAGGAGTTCAACTTTCAGCGCTATTACTTTCAGGGCATCGGGCGCTACACGCCCGATGCCGCCTACGCACGCGGGCTCGCGGATCTCAGCGTGCTCGCCAATCTCATTCCCGTGCAGGGTTATGTGCATGGAGACAAGCCGACCAGCATTGATGCCGGCATCTACGGCTTCATTGCGAACATCTATTTTTACGAGATCGATACCCCGCTGAAACAATTCGTCGTGTCGCATGCAAACATCGCGCGCCACTGTCGTGCCATCCATGATGCGGTAACGGCACGCCCGCCGCTCCCCTGACGGATCGCGGGGGTGATCATAAATTTGAAGTGTGTGATTTGCGTCACATAGCGAGGCCCTGAGAATCGCTACAATCGGCGAGCAATGAATGAACGACAAACCGCGCACATGGTCGGATGGATACTGGGGGCGATCTTTGCCGTTGTGCTCGTTCTCAATGCTTTTGCTTTTTCATAACAGCATCTAACCCTCAGCTTGATGATCGCAGCTTACGATGAGCGGCGCGGGAAATCGGGCGCGCTCTCCTTTCGGCTGCCCAACGCCTGTTCCCCCCAGAGAGTCACTCATTGGAGACACTGCTGCAAAATCGACGCGCCCTCCTTGACGTTGTCCGCATCGCCTAGTGATGCTGCCGCCTCAAGGCGGCTGCGCTCGGGAGGCTGACCGGTCGCACTCGCATCCATCATGGTTGCGCAATGCGTTGGATCGTCCCCTTTGTGCTGTGCGTTGGCATGCTTGTGCTCGCACCGCCGGTCGCGAGCCAGGAAGAGCACTATGGTGCCAGCAGCGATTGGCGCACATTGCTTGCCGAAGCATTGCAGGCACTCGAGGACCCGGACTTTATCAACGAAGCGAACTGCGCCGGCGCCATCAGCGCATTCACCGACCCATTCTATCATCTGCCCTCTTCGGCTTTCGTGCCAAAATCTGCCCGCGCGATCGAGCAGTTGCGTGCGGAAGGACCGAGGCTGCTCGGAAGCTTCTTTCATGCGCGCTTGCTGCTGAAAGAGCGCTTTCACGCCTTCAGCGCCCCCAGCACGGCCTGTGTTGATGCGGTCCGGCGCGCTCTGCGCTATGCCCGTTTCGCCGAGGACTTTCTCGCCGACTGGCTGCACGACCAGGGTGTCATCGGGAGCGCGCCGGGGCGGCTCTTCAGCGGCGGCTATCCCCATACCATGCGCAATCCACAGTTTCCCTCGATCACGTTTGAGGTGGGCGACGTCGTCGTCCTTCGCAATACTAAGGTCGTATCGGCCATGATTGCTCGCCTGGGCGACGAGGAAGGCGATTTTTCCCATCTCGGCATGGTGACGAAAGACCGCACCGGCAGAAAATACGTGGTCGAGGCGTTGATCGAGACGGGCACGGTCATCACTCCGCTGGACAAGTTTCTTGCCGACAAGGAAGGCCGGGCAATGCTGTTGCGCTTTCACGACCACGCGCTCGCGGCGCGCGCGGGCCGCGCGATCTTGTGGCGCGCCGCCGTCGCGCTCGCGAAGGGCGCGGCTATTCCGTACAATTACCAGTTCGACAGCAGCGACCAGTCGCAACTTTATTGCGCACAGGTGATGGAAGTCGCATACGAGCTGGCCTCTCACGGCCGGCTGCGCCTGCCACGTTATCGCACCTCGCTGCACAGGCTTGCCGGCACCCCCTTCCTGCGCCAACTCGGAATCTCCGTCTCTGAGGTCATCACCCCATCGGACGTGGAACTCGATCCGCGCTTCGACACGGTCGCGGAGTGGAGCAACGTTGCAACGATCCCCGGGGTGAGAATGGATAACGCGGCGGTCACCACCCTCTACCGCTGGTTCGCCAATGGCTACGCCTTCTTGCCCAACCCGATGCTGGAGGCGCTCGCCCATGCGGGTGTCGCGCTGGTGCGGACCGGGATTGTGCCGGCGTTCACGCAAGGACAAATTCCCGAGCAGACGGCCGTGGTCCTGCTCAAATCACAGATTCTCATCAATTCCCTCAAGCAGGTGGTGACCGCGGCCGACCGCCAGCACGTTCTCGATTACGGTCATTCGCTTACATTTCGAGAGCTGCTCGTCGTACTCGAAATCTATCGCCGCAACGATTGCATCGCCTCGCGCTCGACCATGCCGTCGCAACCCGTCAGCTTGCATCGGCAGATCAACGTCGCCGGCGGACGCTGCCCAATTCATTTGAACGTCGACCCCCCGCCAATTCTGATGTCGGATCGGGAAAGCGATGGAGCAGTCGTCCAAAACAGCGATAGGCAAGCGCCCGGGTGGGCGGCGCTCGTCGACGAGCGCGAGCAGATCGAAAGCTTGCACTGATCCGCAGCTTGATCGAAGATCACATCGTGAAGAGCACGGACACCGGCCAACTGAACCGGCGTGAATTCAACCGCTATTGCGCGGCGCTTGGTTCGCTTGCCACGGTGTCGGGCGCGGCGATTGTTGCCGGCGATGCGGCTGGCGCTGACGCACCACGAATGGTCAAGTTTCCTGACGGCACTGTCGTTCCCGCATTGGGCCAGGGCTCCGCGGGCCTTGGCAAGGGAAGACATCCTGCGCCGGTCGAAGAAGAAGCGCTGCGCACCGGCCTTTCGCTCGGGTTGACTCTGATCGACACGGCGGAGGTGTATGGTTCCGAGGAATTCATCGGCCGCGCGATTGCCGGTCAGCGCAGTGGCGTATTCCTGGTCTCGAAGATATGGCCAAATCATGTGGCTGGAGACGGCATTGCGCGCGCCTGCGAGGCAAGTCTCAAGCGTCTCGGCACGGATTATCTGGATCTCTATCTCCTGCACTGGCCAAATGGCGTAACCAATGTCGCGGCCGTCGTGACGGGCTTCGAAAGTCTGCGCTCAGCGGGGAAAATTCGGGCATGGGGCGTCTCGAACTTCAGTGTAAGCCAGCTGGAAGGGCTGCTCCGAATTCCCCGCGGCGATCACTGCGCGACCAATCAGGTCCCCTACAGCATCGCCGACCGCGGCATTGAACATGATGTGCTGCCGTGGTGCGAGCGGCACGCCATGCCGGTGATGGCCTATTCCCCACTTGGCGGCGACGGCAGCAACCTGCTGCGCGATGCCACGCTTGCGCGCATTGGCGCGGCACACGGTTGCTCGGCAGCCGCTGTTGCGCTCGCCTGGACCATCCGCGGCGGTCACGTGATTGCAATTCCCAAATCAGGCTCAGTGGCGCACGTAAAGGAAAACGCCATCGCGCTCTCATTGACACTGACGCCGCAGGAGCTTGCAGCACTCGACGCAGCGCATCCGCCGCCCCGCCGATAGTGTGCAACAACCGGACCGTCGCATCGAGGGAGCGCTCGGCTGTGGGTTTACCCCCGCTCAGCAGGGACGGTAGTTTTATGCCTTCGCGGCCGCTAGCGCCGCGCTGCGCTCCCAGAGCACCGATTCTGCCCGGTCATCGAGCACCGCCGGCGACGGCTTCGTGGGGCGGCATTCGCAAAAATATTGACCGGTGAGACCTGCAACATCCGGCGAGGACGCGAGATGAACAATCGTTTTCGCGCCCTGCTCCGGAGATAGTGCGAGAAATTTTGCAAGCCAGACCAAACGCGAGATCAACCCACCACTCTCATCCCCAAGGCGGGTCGCGACGAAACCGGGATGCAGGCAATTGGCGGTAACGCCCGTTCCGCGCAGGCGGCGGGCGAGCTCGCGAGTGAACAGGATGTTGCAAAGCTTGGAACGATTGTAGGCCCTCGTAGCGCTGAAGCTTTTCGCTGACTGCAAATCGTCAAAATCCAGCGCTGCGCCATGATGTGCATCGGAGGCGGTGTTGACGATGCGCGCCGGCGCCGACGCTGTGAGCCGCTCGCGCAACGCCTCGGTCACAACAAAATACGCCATGTGATTGAGCGCGAAAGTGTATTCAAGCCCGTCTTGCGTAACTTGACGCTTCGAGAACAAGGCCCCGGCATTGTTGATCAAAACATCGATGCGTGCCTCCTCACCCGCTATCTGCGTCGCCACGCGTTTCATCTCGGGGAGGCGCGTGAGATCAGCATAGTAAACGCAATGAGCAAGATTGGGCGCGCGCTCCCGCAGCCGTTTCAGAGTTGCCTCCGCGCGCGATTTGTTGCGCGCGAGAAGAACAATCCGGGCGCCCATTTGGGCGAGCTCTTCCGCGGCAACCTCGCCAATTCCAGACGTGCCGCCCGTGATGACCACGGTCTTGCCGCCCATGAGCATGCTCTATCGCTCCCGAATACCTGGCTGCCTCCGTCCCGGCCGGGACTCCGCAAAGGCCAGCTGCCGGTTGTATTTCGGGTGGTGCCTTGGACAGCACAAGAGCCGGGTCGGCGATTACTCGAACTGGAGGGCGTCTGGAGGGCGCGCATGCGCTTGACTCCGGTAAGTGAGTTAGTAAAGTTGATTAAGTAAATGGAGGAACGCGATGGCGCTCTCCATCAGTCACCAGCCACCGCCGGCGGCAAAGCCGATCGATGCCTCGCTGCGCGGATTTCTCGCCAGCAACGCCGACATTGTGACGCGCATCACCAAGCCCGTCCGAATGGCCGATATCGGGGCGCTCTCGGCCCAGAGCGATCAGCCGATTCTGTTCGAGAACATCGTAGAGAAGCCGGGCTTTCGGCTCTGCGATATCCTGGTCAAGACCCGGCGCGCGCAGGCACGCGCGCTGGGAACAAGCCCGGAGAATTATCTCCGTACGCTTGCCTATCGGCTGCGCCAGCCGCCGCGCGGATTCAAGATCGTCAAGAGCGGGCCGGTGAAGGAAGTGGTGAAGCTTCACAACGAGGCGGATTGGAGCGAGCTGCCGATCCCGTACCACAAGGACAAGGACGCCGCACCTTACGTAACCGCGATGAATATCATCCGCGACCCCGAGACGGGGTTCTACAATTCCTGTCATGCCGGCACCCACGCGGTCGGTCCGCGCCGCGGCCTTATCAGCTTCGTCACGCCGCACTCGCACGTGATCATGGGCAAGTACCGCGAGATGGGCCGGGATCAGATGCCCATCGCTTTCGTTTTCGGCGTTCCGCCCGCCTACGAGATCATGGCCAATTTCTCCGGTCTCCACATGGATGCCTGGGGCGAGATGGAGATGGTCGGCACCATCATGGATCGCGATATCGAGATGGTCCCATGCGAGACGCTGGAGCTCAATGTGCCGGCACAAGCCGAGATCGTGGTCGAGGCGCACGTGAACCTGAAGGAAAAATTCAGGGTCGGCGACGTCACCTCGCCTTCCATGTACAATCTTCCGCACTACGAGAACCTGCCGGAGGTCGAGATCACCGCCATCACGATGCGCGGCGACCGTCCGATCTATCGCAATCACCAGACCTGTCCCGATACCGATCACCAGCCGTTGCCGCGGCTCTGTCACGAGGCGGTGCTCTACAATCGGCTGAGCGAGATCGGCCTCGCCGTCAAAGACGTTCGCTTTCCGACCTGGGGCGCGGCGCTCTCCTGCATCATTCAGTTCGACTATTCGCGCGACGGCATGGTGAACGACGCGTTGATGCTGGCCATGGGCGCGCCGTGGCTCAACACCAAGCTCGTGGTCGCGGTGTCGCCTGATACCAATCTCGACGATCCCGGCGACGTCTACCACGCCATCGCAACCCGCTGCGATCCCGCCCGCGATGTGATCGTGGTGCCCAATACGCGGGGATCGCCCTACGATCCATCGGCGCGTCCGCTCGAAGGCCAGCATCCGTGGCGCATCGTCGGCAAGATGGGCATCGATGCCACCATCAAATCGCGCCACGATCCCGCCGACTTCGAGCGGGCGTGGCCGCGCAATTGGGGGAAAGTCAAACTGTCGGATTATCTCTGAAGGAGGACATCATGGACGCCATCAGCCCGCCCAAGCCCAAGGTACTGTTCGAAGCCGAGCCGTTCATTCCCTATATGCGCGAGGCCGACTTCGATCCGCGGCTCAAGCCTGTGGTGGAGCCTTACAAGAAGCGCATGGGATTCCTGCCGAACGCGCTCAAACTCTATGCTTATCGCCCCGAGATCGCGGAGACGCTGTGGAAGCTCAACAGCAACATCATGCGCGATCCGTCCTCAACCCTCGACCAATTGCTCAAGCGCAAGCTTGCCGCGGTCGCCTGTGCGATCAACGGGTGTGCCTACTGCACGGCGCACAGCTGCTCCATGTTAAAGAAGCCGGAGGAACTGGGGTTCGAAGGCTGGGGAGTGAGCGAGAACGAGCTCCAGGATCTCATCACGGGAGCCTACACGCCGGCAGACGAGATGGAGCGCGCCTGCTTCGATTACGTTCGCTCGGCTTCCGAGGATCCGACGTCGGTACCTGATGAGATCCTGGCGCGGCTCAAGCAGCATCTCACGCCGCCGCAGATTGTTGAACTCGCCTGCCTGGTCGGCTTCTGGAAGTTCTACAACACCGTGCATGACAGCCTGCATATTCCGGTCGAATCCTCGCTTCTCGGCGATACGGGATATGTCAATCTCTAGGCTGCAGCATCGACGCAGGAGAGCAGCAGTCACGGCCGAGCTGAAACGGCGCAATGGAAAACCTGCTTACACGCTGCCGCCGACCACTTCGAACGGCGCGCTGCTCGAACGGGGATCGGACCGCCCGTTTCGTGCCCTGGTCAACGACCTGTTCACGATCGCGAGCAGGATGGACATGGTTCGTGCCCATCTCGGTCGCCGCATGGGCATCAGCGGACCGCAATACAGTGTTCTCCTGGCGGTTGCCCATCTGCAAGACGAGGGTGGCGTCAGCGTCGGTGCAGTCGCGCAGGCGATGCACGTCTCCAGTGCCTTCATCGCCACAGAGACCGGGAAGATGGCGCGGCGAGGATTGCTGCTAAAGCGGCCGAATCCTGCCGACCGTCGCGGCGTGTTGTTGAGCGTGGCACCAGCCGGAAGGCTCAAGCTTGAGCGCGTAGCCCCCGATATCCGTGCCATCAACGATCTGTTCTTCGGCGCGCTCGATGCGACCTCGTTTACTGCCTTGAGCGCGGCGGCCACGGCGCTGGTGAAAGGGTCCGGCAAGGCCGTGCACTTTGTCAGTGCGGTCGAAGGCGATCCGAACGCGGCATTGCAGGCAGCGGAGTGACGACGGCATGATTTGATTCGCAGGTTTCCGCCGTTTAGCGGCGAAGTGACGCATGAGGTGATGGTAGCCAAGACGATCTTTTGATCGAGCCTAATCTCCTGCAGCAAGCCGCGGGATTGAGAGGGGTGCTGATTTACTTCCAGCAGATCGTCAACGGCCTGATGCTCGGCTCCATTTATGCCATGGTTGCCGTTGCGCTGACGCTCGGTATGGGCATCTTGCGGTTTCTCAATTTCAGCATTCCCGGACTGTTCATGGTTGGCGGCATGCTCACCTGGGCTCTGGTGCGCGACGCGGTGCCATGGCCGCTTGCCGCTGGTGCGGCGCTCCTCATGGGGGCGGCGGCTTCCCTCGTGGTCGAGCTTTTTACCTGGCGCTGGATGCGCAAAGCCGACGAATTCGTGCCGCTCGTGAGTTCCATGGCTTTTCTGATTCTGTTCGAAAATCTCGCGGTGGCGTATTGGGGCTCCGATCTGCAGAGCCTGCCCCAGCTCTTTGCGGGCGCTGATTGGCGTGTCGCTGGCCTCGTCATCAGCGTGCCGCAGGCTGTCGGACTGATACTATCGATCGTGCTGATCGCAGGGCTCTCGCTCATCCTGCGCAAGACCCGGCTCGGACGCGCGCTGCGCACCATCGCCGAGGACGCCGACACCGCGCTTCTTCTCGGTATCCCCATCCATCGCATCGTGCCCGCCGTCTTTTTGATCAGCGGGCTATTCGCAGCGCTCAGTGGTGTCCTCTTTGCCGTCAATTATCGTCAGGTACATCCCTTCATGGGCGAAGCGCTCGGGCTCAAGGGAATTTCTGCAATGGTGGTCGGCGGCATGGGCAACATCTGGGGAGCGATTGCCGGTGGTCTTATCATCGGATGCGCAGAGGTCATGTCCATCGACCTCTTTGGTGCCGACTTCGTCGACATCTTCGTCTATGGCCTGCTTCTGCTCATTCTCATAGTGCGCCCGACGGGGCTCTTCGGCGCACCCGCGGGAGCGCGCGCGTGAGCGGCTATGTGGAAGGAATTCTGGTCCTGCTGGCAATCAACGTCGTTTTTGCCTACGGCGCGTTTCTGCCCATCGCAGCCGGACAGCTCAATCTGGGCATCGCCGGCTTTGCCGCCATCGGCGGATACGTTTCAGCCTTCCTGAGCAACAATGCCGCCTTATCGGCGCCTGTTGCAATTCTCGTGGGCGGACTTGCCGCAGCCATGGTCGCGCTGGCTGTTGCAGTGCCGGTGCTGCGCACGCGCGGCATCTATCTCGCGCTCGCGACCTTCGCGCTGGGCGAGATCGTACGCGCAGCTATCCTCAACTTCGAGTTGGTGGGCGGCGCAGCCGGATATCCCGTCGTTGCATTCATCCGCTTTCCTACTATCGCTGCGTTTGCCGCGGGCGTCGCCGTCGTCGTATGGCTGCTTTTCGCCACGCGATTTGGCATCGCCATCACGGCAGTGCATGACGACGAACGCGTGGCCGACCTCATGGGCCTCAACGTGCGCGCGTTTCAGGTCGCCGCGTTCGCGCTTGGCGCCGGGTTCGCCGGGATCGGCGGCGGGCTCTATGCCCATCATTTCAGCTACGTCGAAGCACAATATTTCGGCATCACGCTCAGCATTTCCATCGTGCTTTATGTCCTGTTCGGTGGAACCCAGAGCGTGCTCGGACCCTTGCTCGGCGCAACCGTATTCACGCTGCTTCCGGAGTTGCTGCGCGGCAGCGCGCAATGGCGGTACGTGTTCTTCGCCAGCATCGTGATCGTGGTGATGGTGCTGCGACCGCAGGGGTTGCTTACCGGCATGCAGATGCCACGACTGTTCCGCGAGCAGCGCGAGCGCGCGCGCTCAGGGGAAGCTGCATGAACAGCACACTGCCCATTCTGGCGCTCGAAAACGTGAGCAAGCGTTTCGGGGGCTTGCGTGTCGTGGATGATTTGAGCTTTTCCCTGCCGCGTAGCGCCTGTTCCGCGCTGATCGGTCCGAATGGCGCGGGCAAGACGACTGTCTTCAATCTCGTCACCGGCGTTTATTCCATCGACAGCGGCCATGTGCTGCTTGATGGAAGCGACATCAGCTCAATGCCGTCCCGCCGGCGCATCTATCACGGGATTGCCCGCAATTTCCAGAATATCCGGCTGATAGCGCATCTGAGCGCGCTCGAAAATGTTCTCGTGGGTCAGCATTGCCGCAATAGCGGATTGCGCGGCGTGCTCCAGCCCGTCAACCTTGTCCCGCGCAATCGCTGGCGCGAGGAGGCGCGCGCAGCCCTTGCCGATGCCGGTCTGGCGCAATATGAGCGAGCAGCGGTCGGCAGCCTGCCCTATGGGCTGCAGAAGCGGATCGAGCTGGTGCGCGCGCTGATCGCGAAGCCCCGCCTTCTCCTGCTCGATGAACCGGCCGCGGGTCTCAATCCACGAGAAACCGAAGAGCTGCGGGAGCGCCTTGCCGCCGTGGGACGGGAGCGTGGGATTTCCATGCTGGTCGTGGAGCATGACATGAATTTCGTGGGCGCCCTTTGCGCCCATGTCATCGTGCTCAATTTCGGCCGCCGCATCGCCGAAGGCACGCCTCGATCGGATTCGCGATGACCCACTGGTGCGGGAAGCTTATCTCGGCGTGCAAGCCGAGCCGAGAACGCTACAGAGCCATGCGTCTTGAGGTCGCGGATCTACACGTGCACTACGGCCGTATCCACGCGCTGCGCGGGGTATCGCTTGCCGTCGGCAATTCGGAAATCGTAGCCGTTCTCGGCGCGAACGGAGCGGGTAAGTCATCTCTCCTCGGGCAATCATGGGGCTTGCGCCGGTCAGCGCGGGCCGAGTCGCGCTCGACGGTGTCGATGTCACGCATTGGCCGCCGCACCGCCGGGTGCGCAATGGTCTGAGCCTGGTTCCAGAGGGCCGACGGATCATCATGAGCCTCACCGTGCACGAAAACCTGCTCATGGGCGCATTTGCGCGTCATGACGCGCACACGATCAAGCCGGAGATCGATGCGGTTTATGAGCGCTTTTCAAATCTGAACGCGAGGCGGCACATGTCTGCATCCGTTCTATCCGGGGGCGAGCAGCAGATGCTCGCCATCGCGCGCGGCCTTCTTGCCAATCCCCGGCTGATGATGCTGGATGAGCCCTCGCTCGGCCTGAGCCCCCGACTGACTGCTGAGGTATTTGCTCTCATTCGCGAGCTCAATCGGCGGCGCGGCTTGGCTATCCTGCTGATCGAGCAGAATACGCATCAGGCACTCGATCTCGCCGCGCGCGCTCATGTTCTGGAACTCGGGCGCAAAGTGATGGAAGGGGAGCCGGCACAGCTGCGCACCGATCCAGCCTTGCGCGATGCGTATCTCGGACGCTGTGCGAGTATGTGAAAACAGAGGAGAATGGGAATGAAGGCGAAGCTATTGGGGTTGACAGCGGCTCTGTTGTTGCTGGCCGATGCGCCGGGACAGGCACAGGACATCTTGTTAGGTTATCTGCCGTCGGCCGGGGGTCCATTTGCAACGCTCTCGCGCACCAACGAGATCGCGGCACAGATCGCCGTCGACGAGATCAACGGGGCTGGCGGTATCGCCGGCAAGAAGATTCGGATCATTGCGTTCGATACCGCAGGCAAGCCCGATCAGGCCGTGGTCGGTCTGCGCAAGCTCGCCGAGGACGACCATGTGCTGGCGGTGATTGGGCCATTGAGCTCCGCCGAATGCCGGGTCGTCTTTCCAGCCGGTGAGCGCATCGGCGTGGTCACCATGTCAATGGCGTCCTCCGCGCCGAAGCTTGCCGAGCCTTTCACCTACGGACTGCGCAACACCTCGGACGAAGGCTACATGTTCCAGAAGGTCATGCGCACGTTGCAGGAGAAGAAATATCCCATCGCCACCGGCTCGATCGCCTACGCCACCGACGATGTGATCTCGAAGACCATGGGCGAGATCGTGCTGCCGAACACCATGAAGCAGTTCGGCACGGAAGTAAAAAGCAGCGTCACCTTCCAAACCCAGGCATTCGATCTGTCCACCCAGGTTTCGCAGCTCAAGAGCCAAGGCCCCGATGTGATTGGCGTCGGCTCCGGGCCGGAGCCCGCTATCCGGCTTGCCCAGGAGCTGCGCCGGCAGGGAGTCGCCAGCCGCCTGATCGCGGGCTCGACGATAGGCGATCCCGAGCTTGCCCGGCGCATGGGCAGTGCTGGCAACGGCACGGTGATCCCGAGCACGTTCCATTCCGGTGCGAGCGAAAAGGCGAAGAAATTCGAAGAAGAATTCATCAAGCGGGCAAAAGCCGCGGGCATCGAGCGCTCGGCCGCCTCGCAATTCGACGCCGCAACCTACGATATCGTGCAATTCTATGCCTATGCCATGCGGCAAGCAAAGGTGACGGGCGATGGCGCAAGGCTTGCGGCCGAGCGCGCCGCCATTCGCGACACCCTGCGCGCAATGAAGGACTATCCTGCGCTCGAAGGTCCGATTTCATTCGGCAAGAACGGAGACGCCCTCAAGCCGGTCTATGTCATCGAGATGCAGGAGGGCCATTGGAATCTCATCGGCACCTATCCCGCCGGATCGTGATACAGCGCCCCCACCCTTCCCTCCCCCGCAAGCGGGGGAGGAAAGGGAGGGGGAATAACCGGGCGCCGAACGAAAACGCGAGGAGCTGGCAATGTTGCGATCGGGCAAAGAGCATCTGGAGACGCTGCGCGACGGGCGGATCGTCTACGTAGGTAGCGAAAGAATCGATGACGTCACCCGTCATCCCGCCTTCCGGGGCGCGGCTCGCACCGTCGCGGCGATCTACGACATGAAAGCCGATCCCGCCAATCGCGACGTCATGACTTACGAGGAGGACGGATCGCGTCATTCCATCTATTTCTTGCGCCCACGCAGCCGCGACGACCTGCAGCGCCGCATGAGCGGCCATCGCAAAATCGCCGATCTCACGCTCGGCATGTTCGGCCGCTCGCCTGATCATGTCTCGTCTTTCGTCACCGGGATGGCGATGAAGCCGGACGCATTGCCAGCGCCGTATGGGCACGCCGACAACCTGCTGCGCTACTATCGTCACATCCGCGACAATGACGTCTATGTAGTTTATGCCGTGCTGCCGCCGCAGGCCGCCCGCAATCCGGATTTCTACCAGCGCCAGAACCTGCCGGTGCCGACGCTGCAGGTCGTCGGCGAGACCGACGATGGTGTCGTCATCTCCGGCATGAAAATGCTTGCGACGGGCGCGCTCTACGCCAACGAGATCTGGATCGGCAATATCCTGCCGCTTGCGCCCGATCAGAAGAAGCAGGCGATCACCTGCGCCGTTGCATGCAATGCGCCGGGACTAACGTTGTGGTCGCGCAAGCCAGCCGTGGCCAGCGCCAGCTCGGAATTCGATTCACCGCTCGCCTGGCGCTATGACGAGAGCGACAGCATGGTGCTGTGCGACAACGTCAAAGTGTCTTGGGAGAAGGTGTTCGTGCATGACGATGCCGCGCTTTCCCGCGACATCTACATCAACAGTCCCAGCCATTGCTTCGGAAATCACCAGTCGAATGTGCGCTACTGGTCGAAGATGCGCCTCCTCCTCGGCTTGTGCAGCAAGGTCGCCAACGCGACCGGCGCCGACCAGGTCCCGGCCGTGCGCGAAACCCTGGGCAAGATGAGCGCGGTGGAAAGCATGATCGCGGGCTTGGTGCATGGCCAGATCAACGCGTATGAGAAATGGCCGCCCGGCCATGTCTGTTTCAACCGGCGCATGATGTATGCGGGCCTCGACTGGTGTACCCAAAACTACAGCAAGTTCATCGACGAGCTCCGCGAGCTCTGCGGTGGCGGCGTGTTCCAGATGCCGGCGGATATCTCGGTCATGGGCGACGCCAAGCTCGCGAAGGAGTTCTCAACCTATTGGCAGACGCCGCAGGCGGACGCGCTCACGCGCATGAAGCTGTTCAAGCTTGCCTGGGACATGGTCGGCTCGGAATTTGCCGGCCGCCATCTGCAATACGAGAAGTTCTATGCGGGTGCCGCTTTCATCATCCGCAACCACTCCTATCGCGAAACCGACTGGGGCGAGTTCAATCGGCTGGTCGAGGACTTCATGGCGAGCTACGACTATCAGAAAACGGAGGAGGAAGGAGAGACGACGGACGCGACCGTCGCCTTGCTCCGGCGCCAATCTGCTGGCTGATATTCCGCGCCTTTGGCCCGTGCGTCTGCGACACACCGGTCGCAATACCAAGAAACCGCCGGCGGCAATTGGCAGGCCAAATGGCGTTACTGCCTTAATGTGGATGGCAGGCTCGTGACAAAAACTGGCCCGATACACAGTCTATTAACCACGAATCGCGCACGCTGCCGACGCGTGTATTGTAGGAGTTGCGTGCATGAAGAAGTTCGCAGTTACAGCAGTTGCACTGATTGCACTGCTCAGCCTGTCCGGTTGTGCTGGAATTGGCAAAGGCAAGGGTAAAGCGCCGCCGCCGCTTCCTCCTCCTCCGGTCATGACCAAAGGGTGAGTGCACTCTCCATCGCGGGCGCGCCCCCACCCGGTCTCGCTTCGTTCGGCGACCCTCCCCCCTTTCGGGGGAGGGATCTCTGCTACATCGTCGCTTGAACCATGAGCGCGAGCGCGCGGACACCCGCACGCGTGGTCTTGAATACTGGAATGTTTGCGCCTTCAAGATCGGCGATCCAGCGCTGCTCGGCCTCTCCGCCATAGATCACCAGCGCGACGGGCTTGTCGTAGCTCCGGCGCAGGCGCCGCATTAGACCGCCAAATTCCGCGAAATCCGCGTTTCCCGGCGCAAGCAGGGTGCACAGGACCAGGTCCACGTTCGGATCGGCGAAGACAGCAGCGAGGCCGATCTCGTGCGCCTCGCGCGCGCCCCGCACATCGATGCCGATCCAGAAATCGAACGGATTGGCGGGCGCGAGCCAATCGGGAAGCACCGTCTGCATGGTCTTGAGCGTCGCCGGCGCGAACAGCGCAAGCTCGAAGCCGTTTTCAACGAGAAGATCGGTCGCGATCACACCGAGCGCGCCGCTCGTCGTGGCAACGCCGACGCGTCGCCCGCGCGGTTTCGGCAACATCGCGAGCGCGCGCAATGCATTGAGAAAATCGTCCTCATCCTCGGCGCGCGCGAGCCCGTGTTGGCGCAGCGCTCCGTCAAGAACAGCGTCGTCGGAGGCGAGCGAGCCGGTATGAGAGGCGGACGCCGTGGCGCCCGCATGCGTGCGGCCGGGCTTGAGCACGACGATCGGCTTTCTCGTGCGCACTTCCCGGGCCTTGTGGAAGAACGCGCGCGGATTGCGAATGCTCTCGATATAGAAACCGATCACCCCGGTGCCGGGATCATCCGCGACGTAATCGAGAAAGTCGAGCTCGTCGACATCGACCTTGTTGCCGACATCGATGCTCTTGCCGACGGGCAGCCGTTGCGTTTGCCCACTCATCACGTGGAGCATCACCGCTCCGGTGAAAATGCCGGTCTGGGTAAACAACGAGACATGACCGGCCTCCCAACGGGGAAAGTTTACGAAGCTCCCCATCATCCCGACTTCGGCATTCACCATTCCGATGGTGTTGGGACCCGCGAGCAGCAACCCGGATGTCTGGGCGATGGCGCGCAGACGCTCTTCATTGCCACGGCCCTTTGCGCTCGCTTCGGAGAAGCCGGCCGTGATGATACAGGCGGCACGCGCCCCAGCTAAGACGCACTGCTTGACGGCATCCTCGACGTGCTGTTGCGGCAGCACGATATAGACGAGGTCGACTTTTTCCGGCACTTCGGCGAGCGTCGGATAGGCTTTCTTTGCCATCACCTCGGCCGCCGTGCGATTGATGGGATAAAGCGGCCCCTGAAAATTCCCTTTGACCAGATTATCGAACAGCACGCCGCCCGATTTTGTGGGATTGGCCGAAGCGCCAATCACCGCGATCGAGCGCGGCGCCACGAGTGGTCTTATGTCTCGCATCAAATGGTCTCGGATTGTGATGGGTCGCTAGAATTGAGTGTGATGTGCGCCACCATTATCATCCTTGAGATCTGCCCTCTTGTCCCGCGCAACTCTCGCCATCCGCTGTTTTCAGGCGGCTTGTGTCTTTCCTGCACTATTGCCTGGCGGCCGTCTTTGTGTCGTTGACCCTGCACTTTCTTTGGCTCGCCGTTCGCAAGAGGAGGGCGAATCCTGGTTCCCCAGACAGCTCCCAGTGGTCCGTTCGGGCCGTCTGAGCCGCATTTGCGTTGGTTTCCGCCAATAAATCAAACGGTTTGCGGGTGCTTCGCAGGTATTTGGAATACACTGTCCACTCTGATAGATCGCTCAACCCCGGTTGGATTGCCCCATGGCTTGGTTTCTTTTCATCGACGAGAGCGGTCAGGACCACAAGGAATCTCCGTATGAGGTTCTCGCTGGGGTCGCGATAGAAGACCGCGATTTATGGGGCTTGGTGCAGGAATTGCACGACTCAGAAGTCGCGCATTTCGGCCGTCGGTACAGTGAAGGCGATCGCGAGCTGAAGGCGACAAAGATACTGAAGCGCAAGACGTTCAATCGTGCCAAGGGCGATCGCGAGGTGTTGCCGAATGAGGTGCCGGCACTATCAAAAGAGATTTTGGATGATGGTCGGAACAAAGGCACACCGCGCCATCTGAAGGCACTCTCGCTCGCGAAGATCGCATATGTCTCTGACGTTTTTTCAATTTGCGAGCGCCATGCGTGCAAAGTGTTCGCAAGCATCGTCGACCCCGCCGCGCCGCTGACGGCAGGCGGCGGGCTCCGCAAGGATTACGGGTATCTCTTCGAGCGGTTCTTCAATTTCTTGGAAGATGTCGGGTCGGAGAGAAATTATCCGCAACAAGGAGTGCTCGTATTCGACGAGCTGGAAAAGACGAAGAGCCACCTTCTTATCGAGCAGGCGCATCGGTACTTCAAAGAGACCGCAACGGGACGCCATCGTGCGACACTGATCATCCCGGAGCCGTTCTTCGTACATAGCGATCTGACAACGGGCGTTCAAATCGCGGACCTTGTCGCCTACTGCATGTCATGGGCGCTACGGCTCACCAAAATGACGAAGCCTGTTCGCGAAGAGCTGAAGCCATACATCGACCAGATCATGAAGCTTCGGCACAAGGCCGTTCGCCAGAAGATGGGCAACGCCGCATTCGAAATTTGGAGCGTCTCGTATATTCGAGACCTGCGCACAACGATTGAAAAAGTGGCTGAGGAGGTGGATGAAAAATAAAAAAGGCAATGCAACGGTTGCCCGCCACAAAGCCTCCGAGGAGAAACGTAGTTACTTAGTGCCCAGATGTCAATGATACAGAGCTCCAGAGAGCTCCAGAGACGAGGCTCACTTAACGATCGTTAACGGTTCCTGCGGGTCGCATCATTTGACCTCCGAGCGAAGCTGGATTGGTACACCGTATTCTCAGGCAGCGGATTCACTCGGCCGCCTCTAGTTCGCGCGCATCATCCGGCGCGGGCGCCTCGGCGAGCAGCGCGTCGAGCAGGCGGCGGCGGGTATCGGCGGCGGTGGCGAGGCTCGCCTCCAGACGGTCGCATAGCGCCATCACCGCATCAACCTTGACGACGATGCGATGTTGCTCGGCAAGCGGTGGGACCGGCACGATGAAGTTTCCTCAACGGACGCAGCGCGACTGTAGGTTGGGCGGTTCCTGTCGTGCTGCTCGTTGCCTGATCGTAGATAAGAGGCGATGTTAACAGCTAAATAAGAAATCGGAGTTCTATCGCCGCGGCGGGCTTCAAGATCGCAACGTGCCGCTGCACGCAAAAATCGCGATCGGTCTCAACAAGAGCCGTCTTCCATAGGTCGCCCCGACAACCGTGTAGAGGATGTCCCCTTTTTTCGGCGTTCGATACGCCGCGAGCGATTTGAAATACGCTTTCGGCACGAATCGGCATCCAGAGAAATCGAGTTGCCCGGTAGTGATATTTCCAATGGTTAAGAACGCCACTCCGTCATGAGTTTTGGGCGGTGGTTGATGATCTCGTCGTCGCAGCATTCGGAACCCGATCCATTGCACACAACATTTCAATTATCGGCGGTTCCCGGCAAGGAATGGGATGTCGATGTCGGCATCACGTCGGATTTCACGTTCAGCGATTGTTTGAGTTCGTCACGCCACGCCCGGCTTCCGTTGCTGCTGCTGTCATGAAGTTTACCGATATTCGAGCGATCGAAAACGCGCCAAAGACGGCTGCGGTTTTGAGCGGGCAAACACGATCGTTCTCGCGGCAATACGCCACGAGGCTTTCGACTGACTCGTTCATTCGCCCACCCGTCGGGGCCTATGCCGCGCGCTGATAAATCTCCGGCGCATCAGCGGCGTCGATAGCCGCGCCCAAAACGCGCGATAACAGCGATACGAGAGGGGCTTGCGCCTGCCTTCACGCGATCGCCGACGCCGAGCCCTATCCGGGTTCACCTCGTACCGAACCATTCTCCAGCAGTTCGATAATCTCGTGCAGTTCATTGGCCAACTGTCCGGGCGACATCTTACGAAACTTGTCGGCAAGGCTGCGATAGTACCAGAGCGTTTTCTCGCGAGGTTGGCTAAAACGGGACCAAATGCTTTCGCCGACATCTGGCTTTCGAAGATCGCGAAGGATTGCCCGGGCATTGTGAACCTTATCTGCGAGCGAGACACGCAGAACGTCATCATGCGCGGTGTCGAGATGGGCGAGATAGGCTTCCTTTCGTTTTTGCCAGTCCGCATTCCGCTCGCCTTTCCCTGTGTCAGCAAAGCTGTCCGAGCATGCTGCCACAACGCGCGCAACACGATCGCCGAACCGGTTACGGACATCGTCCAGCCGTCCCTTACCTCCCTGGTCCTCGACGCTGTCATGAAGAAGAGCCGCGATGGCTAGGTCTTCGTCGCCGCCGTATTCTAAAACGGTCGCCGATACTGCCAGCAAATGAGCAACATACGGGGTCGACGTTCCCTTGCGGACCTGTCCCCCATGAACATGCGTCGCGTACAGAAGTGCGCGATCAAATCGATCTGTCAGGATGGTCATGCTTTTTCCCCCGCCGCGCGGAACTCTTTGTACGCCTTGTCCCAATCGATCCGCGGAAACGCGTCCTTGATGGCGTCGAGAAAGTCTTCCCGGTTCAGCGTCTCGAACGTCACGTCCTTGTAGCGAACGTCGAGCTGCATTTTCTGGATCAGCGCTTCGGCCTTCGGGAAAACCCGATCGAGTTCGCCATCAAGCCAGAGTTCTTGCCTCGGCTTCCTCGAACTTGAGAAACTGCCCACGCATTGCGTCGGGCGGGCTCGCCACCACGCGCGGCACGAAATAATCGACGATCTGCTTGCGCGATTTATCGAGCTGCCCTTGCAGCTCTTTTTCAACCTTCTCCTGATGGGCCTTCAATTCGTCCCGGAATTTCGCCAGCCGCTCTTCGAGATGCGGCTTTGCGGCCTTCAACACGACACGCCCGTGATCCTTGCCCAGCGATGGCGTGAAATTCCTTCGAATTTCGTTGAGCGCATCTTCGAGTGACTTGGACGAGAGCTTGCCCCCTTTCTCGATCAGGTCGAACGTCGTCCGCAACCGGCCCTCAAGGTCCTTGCTGCCTCCGAGCTTCTGAATGCTGGACGGGATTGCGAGGCGATGGCGCTGGATCGCCGCACCGGTCAGCTTGAGTTCGACATATTGCAGGTAGGCGTTGAAGACCCGTACTTGGCGCGCGACATCGAACCGCACGGGCGGCGCTTCCTCAAGCCGCCGCCCCACCGCCGCAAACGCTTCGTCTGCCACTCGGGCCGATGTGATTTCAACGGCCTGTTCCCTGATGCGCTCCCTTTCCTCATCGGTCTTGGCGAGGGCTATGGCGATTGCCTTCGCCGCCGGCGAGAGCCGCGCCAAGGCTTCGGTAACCTGATCCTTAGAAAGCCGCATTGCGTTGGGCGCGTTGGCCGGGCGATCCTCCGCTTCCAGATAAAGCGCCGTGGGCGTGAAGATGTATCCCTGATGATCGACGATTACGAGACCGGTGCGCAGGCCAGGCGTTGAGTTCACCACGATGCCGGCATCGCGCAGAACTCTTGACCGCGGCAAGATCACCGAAGCCCATGCGCATCACCCGTTCGTCGAAATCGAGGCAGACGGTGATGAGTTCCGGCCCGAGTTTCTTGGCCACTTCCGCCATTGCCTTCGCGGGCTCGTCTTGAATGCCCGGCGCGGCATAGCAGATCGAATGCTGCGCCGCGCGTATGTCTACGGCAATCGCCGCGGAATCCAGGGAGCGGAACAGCGGCGCGGTCATTCCGCCGCCTCCAATTCTCGCTCCTCGGCAGGCGCGAGCGCCTTGGCGAGCAGAGCTTCGAGCAGGCGGCGGCGGGTCTCGTCGGTGGAGGCGAGGCTCGCCTCCAGCCGGTCGCACAGCGTCATCAGCTCATCGACTTTGGCGACGATGCGGTGCTGCTCGGCAAGCGGTGGGAGGGGGACGATGAAATGTGTCACGTCCGTCAAGCGAAAGCTATTTTTGATGCCGCGCTGAGGCTCGTTGAACTGGTTTTGTGCGAACGGCGACCGGAAAAGCTCGGCAAGGTAACGGCTTTTCATCTCTGGCATTGGCCGAACCATCGCCGTGTGCTGATTGATGTAAGCCTCCCCAAAGCCTTCTGGAATCAATCCGAGCATCCCGACATCGCCCGTTATCGAGATGAGAATATCGCCGGCTTCGAGGTGCGTTCGTGTGCCTTCCCCATCAAATGGAGGCTTCACGCGCTGGACATGATCGAGGCGTAGGCGATAGTGATCCTTCGACAGATTCCCCATGCGAACGAAGATCGCACCCCCGCTGGAGTAGTGTTTCGCCCAATCCCGCGAGCCACTCGTCACAAGTTGGCTGAGGTCGCCCAGTCGAACCCATTCCCAGGCATCTGGTAGTTCGAAGGACCCATCGGCCTCTGAAATCGGTGGCCGCGGCTTTTCTTTCCTGATCAGTCCCGCCTTCACCATCCGTGCCTTCTCGGCGGCGATCCGCTTCAGCAATTCTGACGCCGGTTCGTCGGTTGGATCCTGTGGCACGAGCTTGCCGCGGACGGCGAGGTTGAGGATGGTCTGGCGCAATTGCTTGATCTGGTCGGCACGCGCGGTGAGCGCCGTCAGGGCGTCAAGCACGAAGCGGCTGTCATCGCGGAAGGTGTCGGGATCGGGCGCGTTGAGGCGGGCGAGGCACGCCGCCGTGAGCCGATCGCGCGTCGCCTCCCGCCCAGCCCGCGCCGCCTCCAGCCGGTCGCACAGCGCCATCAGTTCATCGACCTTGGCGACGATGCGGTGCTGCTCGGCGAGCGGTGGAAGACCAACCGGGATTCGCTCAAGCACAGCTTGTTGCAAAGCAGGCACGGCAGTGCCCGCCTGATATCGAGTGAAGTCAAGGGTCGTTAAGAGCAGATAAGCCCATTCGACGTTGATCTCACTTACGAACGTGATGCCCAAGCAATTGTTGTCGATAGCCGATCCTTTGGTCAAAATCCGCCGCTTGTTGGTCGCAATCGCTCCGCCAATTTTTGGAAAGATGATTGTCCCTGGCGGGTGGATTTTGGCCCGCATTCGGCGTGCCGCCTCGTCGTCGATGAAGTTGTTCGAAGTCGTGACGTATTTCTCGTTTCCCGGCAGGTTCATGTCGCTGACCTTCAGGAAAAAATGCGGCCCGGCTTCTAGCCCTTGTTCGTTCTTTGGAAACCCCGTTCCAATCGCCCATAAGCCAAGCGCAATCAATGGCACGGCCTGCCATGCCGGCGGCAGTTCCCCGAGTTCCTCAAGATTGTCTATCTCAAGTTCAATCTTTTTCTGTTTGCTGGTCCTCGCCTTCTCCTTCGCAACCCGCTTCAGCAATTCCGAGGCGGGTTCGTCGTTCGGGTCCTGCAGCACGAGCTTGCCGCGCACCGCTAGATCAAGAACAAAGCGCCGCAGCCGCGGGGTCGCGTCGGGCGCGTCGGCGATGTGTTCATATTGCGCGAGCAGGCGTTCGGCGTTCATCGCGCAAGCGCCTCCGCGAGAATCACCTTCAATTGATCGCGGAGCTTCGCCGTCTCTCCCTCAGCAGATTGCAAGCTTGCGAGCAGCTCCTCGGGCTCGCCGTGGTCGTCCGCCACCGTGTGCGGGTTCTTGATATCGAGATTGTAGCCGCGCGCCTTTACTTCATCGGCCGTCACCTTCCAGGCCAAAGGACCTTCCTCCCGCCCCTTGCGCTTGCCTCCGCCCCACCAGTCGATGCAGCCTTGCAGATGCTCGAAGCGGATCGGCCTGGTCATTGAATAGGCTGTCTGGCCTGCGGGCACGCGATGCTCCCAAAACCAGATGTCCTTGGTGGGCTCGCCCTTCTCGAAGAACAGGAGGTTGGTGCCGATTGAGGCATAGGGTTTGAACACCGAATTGGGCAGGCGAACGATTGTGTGGAGGTTGCACTCCTCCATAAGGTGCTCTTTCAGCCGCGTCTTGACGCCTTCGCCGAACAGCGTGCCGTCCGGCAGCACCACCGCGGCGCGCCCACCCGGCTTGAGGAGGCGGATGATGAGGGCGAGGAACAAGTCGGCGGTCTCGCGCGTGCGGAAGTGCTGCGGGAAATTCGACTCGATACCGTCCTCCTCGCGGCCCCCGAATGGGGGATTGGTCAGCACGATGTCCACTCGGTCGCTTTGCGTGTAGCTGATGTATGGCCGCGCCAGCGTGTTGTCGTGACGCACGAAGCTCGGGTCCTCGATGCCGTGCAGCAGCATGTTGGTGACGCAGAGCATGTGCGGAAGCTGCTTCTTTTCCACCGCGCGAAGCGCGCTCTGCATCTTCGCCTCGTCCTCGGGCCGCTTCACGTAGCGCTTGCGCATGTGATTGATGGCACAGGTGAGGAAGCCGCCGGTGCCGCAGGCGGGATCGAGCAGGCTTTCGCCGGGCTTCGGATCGATGCGATCGGCCATGAAGGCGGTGACGGCGCGCGGCGTGTAGTATTCGCCCGCGTTGCCGGCCGATTGCAGGTCGTTGAGGAGCTGCTCGTAGAACTCGCCGAAGTGCTGGCGTTTTTTGAGGTCGTTGAAATCCACCTCGGTGATGCGGTTAACAACCTGCCGCATCAACTACCCGGATTTCATGTAGTTGTAGGCGTCCTCGAACACGTCGCGCACGACGCGCCGGCGATCGCCGGGCTTATTCGAGACGCTCAGGTTCTTCAGCGCCGGGAACAGCTCGTCGTTGACGAAGGCGAGCAGTTCCTCCCCGGTGATGCCTTCCGGGTCGGTCGCCCAGGTGCGCCATTGGTATTTCTTCGGGATCGGCGAGCGATACTCGCTTTTCGCGAGCTCCAAATCCTCATCCTGATCGTCGATGATCTTGAGGAAGAACATCCAGCACAACTGGCTGATGCGTTGGGCGTCGCCATCGACGCCCACATCCTGGCGCATGATGTCCTGAATGGATTTGACGGTGGTGCGAACGATCATCGGTCCCTGTGCCTATAGTTCTTTGTTTGCAGAATCTTGCCCAGACGAATCGCGAAACGGCCGCACTTGTCCTTGCGGATCCCAAGACACTGAACACGCATCAGCGGCGCCCGTGGCGCGTAGCCATTTCGAAATACGATTTCCTCATACTCCCGCCCCACCAGTCTTGCTCGCCAATAAGCTTTATCTTCCCTGTATTCCGTCTTCTTTCGGCCTTCAGCGATTGCATCGAAGAACTCTCGATGCAGCGCCAAATGCAGGACAGGACGGCGCGTTTTCGCGCGTTGGATCAAGGTCCTCTCCTTCATCAAGCGGTCTCCTGATAGAGCGCAGCTTGCAGTTCATGGACGGCGGCAACGAAGGCGTCCTTGCCGCCAAAAGCGCGAACGAGTTCAACGCGGGTGCCGAGCGCACTTAGCGGCGGAATCGTAAGCACGTTCGTGTCATCGAGATTGAGCACGCCTTCGTCGGCATATTTGGCAAGCAAGGCATCGAGCACGGCGCGGGCCTGGCCGCCGTATTTGGTGAACACGTCGCGCTTTTTGACGTTCTCGGCGCGCTCGCGCCGGGTCAGCGGCTTTTTGTCGAAAGCGATGTGACAGATGAGGTCGCACGGGTCGAGGTTCTTGCCCAGCTCCTCGGCAATCGGGTTGAGCGGCAGGCCCTCGGCTTCCAGTTCTTCGAGGATCGCCTGTTTGCGCGCTGCGGCCCTCCAGCGCTTGAGGAAGTCATCGAGGCTGGCGAAGTGCTTCTTCAGCGCCTTCTTGGTGAAGTCGCGCAAGGACTCGGTGACGAGCTTACCGTTCTCGTCGAGATATTCCACCCGCTCGGCGATGATGCTGGCACGCACGCCATCGACATAGATCTTGCGCTGCGGCCCCCCGTCCGGCGGCAGCGGCAACCGCGGCTGATCGACGATTGTCTCATCCGCGCCCACTTCGTAAGGGACGCCGTCCTCATCAACTTCAACTGGCATTTGCTGGTCGGGCGGCGCAATGGGATCGCCTTCGCCCGGCTCGTAAATCTGCACCGGCTCGCCATCGAAATCAGGATCGGCAAAATGGCTGGTAGCGCCACGGAAGTCGATCAGCGTGAAGTAGAACTTGCGGGTGTCCTCATGCACGCGGGTGCCGCGGCCGACGATCTGCTTGAACTCGGTCATGGAGCCGACCTCCCGGTCGAGCACGATCAGCCGGCAGGTCTGCGCATCGACTCCGGTGGAAAGCAGCCGCGAGGTGGTGACCAGCACCGGATATCTCGATTCCGGATCGATGAAATTGCCGAGTTCGGCTTGGCCCTCGGCGTCACCGCCGGTGATGCGCATGACGTAGCGGTGGTTCTCGGCAACGAGATCGGCGTTTTCGTTGGTGAGCGCCTGGCGCATGCGCGCCGCGTGTTCCTGGTCGACGCAGAAGATAATGGTCTTCTGGAAGCGGTCGCCGCTCTCTTTCAGGAACTCCGAGACCTTGCGCGCGACCAGGTTGGTGCGGTCATCCAGCACCAGCGTGCGGTCGAAGTCCTTGGTGTTGAAGATGCGGTCCTCGACTTCCTCTCCTTCGCGGTCGAGTTGGCCCTTCTCCGGTCGGTAGCCCTCCACGTCGCGATCGATATGGACCTTCACCACCTTGTAGGGCGCAAGGAAACCGTCCCCGATGCCCTGCTTGAGCGAATAGGAATAAACCGGGTCACCGAAATAGTCGATGTTGGAAATGTATTTGGTTTCTTTCGGCGTTGCGGTCATGCCGATCTGCATCGCCGAGGAAAAATACTCGAGGATTTCCCGCCACGCCGAATCCTCCGCCGCGCTGCCACGGTGGCATTCGTCGATCACGATCAGGTCGAAGAAGCCGGACGAAAACTCGCGGAACAGCTTCTGTCGTTCTTCCGGGCCGGTGATCGCCTGATAGAGACCGAGATAGACCTCGTAGGCGGTGTCGATCCGCCGGCGCGTATCGATCGCGGTCGCAATATCGATGCTGCGGCCGTCATCGCGCTCGATGGTCTTCGACTTGGTCGAGAGCTTGGCCATCGCGCCGCCGAACGGGCGGAAGTCGTTGACCATCGTCTGATCGATGAGCACGTTGCGATCGGCGAGATAGAGAACGCGTTTGGCGCGGCCTGCCCTCCACAGCCGCCAGATGATCTGAAAGGCGGTGTAGGTCTTGCCGGTGCCGGTCGCCATCACCAGAAGCACGCGGTTGCGGCCCTTGGCGATAGCCTCGACCGCCGCGTTGACGGCGTTGACCTGATAGTAGCGCGGCGCCTTGTCGCTGCCGTCCGCGTAATAGTCCTGAAGCACGATCTGCTCGGCTTCCGCGTCGAGACCCTTCCAGGCGCGGTAGCGCGCCCATAGATCAGCCGGCGACGGGAAGGCGTCGAGACCCAGGGGAATCGGGTGAAGAAATCATGTGGCTATTAGGCTTGCAAGGAAGTCATCGTCCCAAGCGGCAACTTTGCGTTTGAGGCGCAGGCTGTCTTTGCCAGGAGCCTTTCGAATGAGGTTGTGGGCCATATGTTTGAGGGTGGTGAAGTTAGCGGGTGCGTGATGGGTACGGATTCGGCATTCGTCATCGCGGAACAGCATGTCCATCACCCAGTGAAGACTATTTTCGACTGACCAGTGACCGCGCACGACGGGACCCAACTGGTGCGCCAGCCATACCAAGGACGTGATGTAGAAGCGCGTCTCTTGCTCGATCTTGTCGGTCTCCGGGCTCGGCCCGGGAATTTCGCGCTTACTCTCGACCATGATGATACCCTTCAATCCCGGCCAATCGTGGCGTTCCTGCAACCAGGCCACATCATGGAACACGGTGTAGGTTCTGGTTTCGATGCGGCCGTGATCGCCGTCGACTGTTTGATCTTGGCTGATCTTTGTATCCTTGAAGCCGTTGGCCTTTTGCTCGGCGGCGAAAACCTCGACATCTTCTCGAAGCGTGCCCTGGTTGCCTTTGAGCGCGAGCACGTAATCAGCCTTATTGTCCACGATTTTCTGAGCGATGCCGCGCTGGCAGCCCATCGCGTCAATGGTCACGATGGCCCCCTCGATCGTCATCATGTCGAGCAGCGCCGGGATGGCGACGATCTCATTCGACTTGTCGGCCACCTTGACCTGCCCGAGGACCAGGCGCTGGCGCGCCGCGAAGGCCGAAACCATGTGGATCGGCGCCTTCGCGCCTTTCTGCTGGTAGGAGCGGCGCAGCGTCTTGCCATCGATGGCGATCACATCGGCCGGCGCGCCGGTCAGCGCTGCCACCCAGGAAACGAAGCAGCGCTGAAAGGCCTTGGCATCGAGCGTCGCAAAGATATCGCCGAGGTGATCGTGCGAGGGCGTTCCGTCACGGAACGGCCGAAACCGACGCAAAAGATCAATCTTCTTCTCGCCGAACCGCGCAATATCCACGAACGTCTCCGCTCCGCCCAGAACCGCGAGTAGACACAGCAGCAGTACCTCGTCCAGCGGATAGGTGATTTTGCCACGCTGGCGAGGGTCCGGTAATTCCTTGAAATGATCCAGAAAAACAACGCTCTCGCCGATCGCCTCAAGGGCTATCGTAGCCTGCTCCATCGCATCCTCCGCAAACGAATCAGAGGATCACGACAGATTCAGCACTTCAGCGATTTGTCACGCGCTTCTTCACCCGATTACCCTGCGTCGAGACCGAGATCGGCTTCCCGCGGATTGCTGGCGCCGGTACGATCGTGAAATACGAAGCCGTCGCCGTTCGAGGAGAACACGAAGGGGATATCGAGGGTGGTAGCGTAATCGAGCGCCTGCTGCATCCCGCCGCCGACGCTGCAGGAGTTGTCCTTGGCCTCGATCAGGGCGAGCGGCATGTTGGGCTTGAAATAAAGGATGTAGTCGGCCCGCTTGGCTTGGCCGCGCGTCACCAGCTTTCCGCGCACGATGATGCGGCCCTTGGTGAAGCTGACCTCCTCGCGGATTTGCAGCATCTCGTCCCACCCGGCCTTGCGCAGGGCGGGCGTGATGAACTTGGTACAGATGTCGCGTTCGCTTAAGGCTCGCTTGTCCATGCCCCCCACGCGAATCCTTGGGTTTTTACAATCCGGGGTGAACTATAGCCGCAATAGTGACTGACGCGACTCCCCGATGCGCAAGGAAGTGCGCAAGGGGAAATGCGTGCTCGGGAAAACGGCTTGCCGCTGGCGCCCAGTGCGCCGGAATCCTGCATCCGTCTGCGCACGCGTCAGTGATCGATCCGCAGAACAACCTTGCCAAATTGCTTGGCGGCTTCGAGATAGCGGTGAGCCTCGGCGGCTTCTTGCAGCGGGAATACGCGGTCGATAACGGTTTTGAGTTTCCCGCTGCCCAAGAGCGGCATCATGACTTCAAGATCGTGTTTGGTTGCGCTGTTTGAGCCGATAATCTTGAGCTCCTTGTGAAAGATGTAATTGACGGAAATCTTGCAGTCGTAAGATTTGGTGCCGCCTACCGTCACGACCCGGCCGCCGCGAGTGAGACACCGGATCGACTTGTCGAGGAAATCCCCGCCGACGTGCTCGACCACGAGATCGACACCGCGCTTTTGCGTGCGTCGCAGGAGCTCATCGACGAAATCGACATTGTTGTAGTTGATCATCTCGTCTGCGCCGAGATCTTTTGCCCGCTCGAGCTTCCAGTCCGCACTCGATGTGGCGTAGACGTAGGCCCCGGCGAGCTTGCAGATCTGAATGGCCGCCATGCTTACGCCGGAGCTTGCCGAATTGACCAGTACCGTTTCGCCTGCGCGCAACGCGCCGCGATCAATCAGCATATGCCAGGCCGTCCCAAAGGCATTGGGAAAAGCCGCCGCTTGCTCGAAGCTCACGCTGTCCGGCAGTGGAATCAGATGATCGGCCGGCAGCTTGACATATTGCGCATAGGCGCCGTGCTCGTGCGCGCCCAGATAACGGTAGTCCCTGGCACAACGGTTGTGGTGGCCCGCCATGCACTGCTCGCAGCGGCCACACGGCAGGATCCACCAGCTCGTCACGCGCTTCCCTATTGGCAGATCGGAACCGGTGTCCGGGCCCAGGGCAACCAGTTCACCGCCAAAATCGCCGCCCAGAATGTGGGGAAACTTTCCCTTGTTCGGCTTGTAGCGTCCGGCTCGCGCCATGAGGTCGTAGCCGTTGAGCCCGACCGCATGCACCTTGACCAGGGCCTCGCCGCGTTGCGGGCGCGGTACGGGAAAATCAGTAAATCTCAGAACGTCGGGATCGCCATATTGCTCGAAAATGGCAGCCTTCATCCGGTCCGGGATCAATGCGACCTCCAAAAATGAGAACGGATCAGATCGCCTCGGCGAGCTCGCGAGACGAGGAGAGTTTTGCCGTGCCAGCCATGGATGTGAAGCTCAATCGCATTCAAGATCGGGCGCTGGAAAGGCGCGGACCCCATGCCTTGTCAGGGTTTGGCGTTTTGTATAGCAAATTCAGGTGAATTCAATAACGCGCCGGTGCGACTACCCATCCCACCGCGACAGTCAAATGGGACGGCAGGCGAGCCATTGCGCGCAGAACTGGAGACAGGGATGAACAGGACCGGCAGCAGAATTCACCTCGCGCTGAAGCTCGCGGCGGTCAGCGGCTGTCTATTCGGCATGCGATCGGCGCAGGCTGCCGACAAAATCACGTTCGTGACCGATTTCGGCTATAACGGCCGGCACGCCTATTACTTTGTCGCGCTCGAAAAAGGCTATTACGCCAGACTAGGACTGGACGTGCAGATCGTGCGCGGTCAGGGATCAGCAGACGCCGTCAAGCAGGTTGCCGCCGGAACGGCGCAGATGGGGTTTGCCGACACCGCCGCCGTCATCCTCGGCCGCGGCAACGATCAGATCCCGGCCAAAGTCGTTGCCATCGTCTATGCGAAGCCGCCACACGCGATTTACGTGCTCAGGGACTCCGGCATTACGAAGCCGAAGGACCTCGAAGGCAAAAAGATCGCGGATACCGCGTTCAGCGCCGTGCCGAAGCTGTTCGACGCCTACGCGAAGGCAGCCAAAATCGATGCAGGAAAGGTTACGTGGCTGGTTGCCACCTCCGATGCCTTGCCCGGAATGCTGACGACCGGTCGCGCCGATGGCATCGGTCAATTCATTGTGGGTGAACCGCTGCTGGCGAAATCGGCCGCACCCAAGCAGGTTTTCGCTCTCTCCTATGCCGGTGCGGGACTCGATCTCTACGGCAACGGCATCATCGCCAGTGATGAACTGATCAAATCGAAGCCGGACCTTGTTCGACGCTTCGTGACCGCGACTATGCAGGGCCTCAAGGATGCGGTTGCCAATCCGCAGGAAGCCGGCACGATGATGAACAAGCATCACCGCGAGGTCGATGCCGATATCGCGGCCGCCGAGACCAGAATCGTCGGTACCCTCGTCGGGGCGCCGCTTGGCGTGCTCGATCCGGCGCGCGTGAAGAAAACCCTCGACATCGTGAGCGGCGCCTACACGCTGAAATATCCGGTGACGGCAGAGGATCTGTACGCACCCGGTTTCGTCAACTGATCTTGGTCCTATCCCGGGCAACTGCAGCGCACCCCCTTGTCCGGGATAGTTCATGAGCAAGATCCATATCGAGGGGCTGTACAAGGCTTACGGCAACCGCACGGCGCGCATCCCGGCCCTCGAAAATGTCAATCTCTCGATCGAGCAGAACGAGTTCGTCACGCTGGTCGGACCGTCGGGGTGCGGAAAGTCAACCCTCCTCAAGCTGATCGCTGCGCTCGCTCCGCCAACACGCGGCAAACTGCTCTTCGATGGCGCACAGCTTATGCGCCCAACCCGCGACATCGGGATTGTCTTTCAGGAGCCCGTGCTGCTGCAGTGGCGCACGGTCCTTGATAACGTTCTCCTGCCGACGGAGATTTTCTGGACTCAACAAGGGCACATCGCGCGCACGCGCGATGGGGCTGATCAGCCTGGTGGGGCTCGGCGGGTTCGAGAAACGCTTTCCCCGTGAACTGTCGGGCGGCATGCAGCAGCGGGTATCGCTCTGCCGGGCGCTCATTCACAATCCCTCCGTGCTGCTGATGGATGAACCGTTCGCGGCGCTTGATGCCATGACGCGGGAAGAGCTTTGCTTTGAGCTGATGCGAATCTGGAGCGCGGACAAGAAGACGGTGATATTCGTGACGCACAACATCGCCGAGGCCATTCTGCTGGCCGACCGGGTGGTCGCCATGACGCCGCGGCCGGGCCGCATCGCACGCATTGTCGAGATCGATCTCGCACGCCCGCGCACCATCGATATGGAATTTACGCCGACGTTCAAAGCGTACTCGGATCAGATTCGTTCGGTGATCTACCAGAGCCAGGGAGCGGCCAGGTCATGACCAGTCAGACCACCGTGTTCGAAGCGGAAGATAAGACAACGGAGCCCAGCGAATCCACGCTCAGGGCAATCCTGGGAGCAACGGCAACGCTGATCGCCCTGGTCCTGCTGTGGGAACTCTTGAGCCGGCAATACCAGATTCCCTCATGGCTGCTACCGGCGCCGAGCTTGATCGCGCAGTCCATGATCGAATGGCATTCCGAGCTGATCGGACATTCCGTGGTCACGCTCTATGAAACTTTGGTGGGCTTCGGGCTTGCCATCGCGATCAGCATTCCGCTGGCCGTTGCCGTAGTCTATTCGCGGCTCCTGCAGAATACGATTTATCCCATCCTGCTCGCATTGCAGTCGATGCCCAAGGTCGCCATCGCGCCGCTGCTCGCATTGTGGATCGGATTCGGTACGCTGCCGAAGATCGTGGTGGTATTCCTGGTGTGCTTCTTTCCCATTGTCGTCGCCACGACGAGTGGGCTTACCTCGGTTCCGGCATCTCTGATGGATCTCATCCGTTCGCTGTCGGCGAGCTCACTGCAGACCTTCGTCAAAATTCGGTTTCCGACCGCCATGCCGCACATTTTTGTCGGACTCAAAATCGCCATCACCTTCGCAGTGATCGGGGCAGTGATCGGAGAGTTCGTCGGCTCGGAGAATGGGCTCGGGTATCTCATTCTGGTATCAACGTCGCAGTCGCGCACGCCGCTTGCGTTCGGAGCGCTGGTGCTGCTCACCGTGATGAGCATCGTTCTGTATTATGCCGTGGCGCTCATCGAGCGCATCGTGGTGCCCTGGGCGCCACGGAATTAGAGTAATCTAGCGACGCAACACGCGCATGCGCTGGCCGATCACTACGGTGGCCACGACCGCGGCCGCGAAAAAAACCGTCTCGCCTTGAATTGGCTCGCCATTCACCACGACAGCGAGCGCAATGATCACGAATGGCTGCAGCAGCATGATCTGGCTGGTGCGAGCAATACCAGCCTTTGCCATCGCCGCGTTAAAGACAAAGAACGAGGTATACTGGCTTACGAGTCCGACATAGCCGAGCCCAACCCAGCACGCCGTCGGTACGCCCGCAACGTCGGCTGGCCAGAGCGCAATAGTAGCGGCTGCGAAAAGTGGAAGCAGGACAATGACCTGCCAGGATATCACTTCCCATCCAGGCATCAACGCCGTGAGCCGAGCCGACATCGTGTAGCCGATTGCGCCCGCCGCGATGGTACCAAGCAGGAAAAGATCGCCAACGGAAATTCCCATCCCTCCGCTTTGCCGAAGCGTGAATATCAGAACGAGTGCTGCCCCGGCAGCGCTGGCCAGCCAGAAGCCGCGGCTCGGCCGCTCGTGGACAATCAGCGCCGCCGCCGCGGCAGTCGCGAGCGGCAGAATGCCGAGCACGACCCCACCATGCGCAGCCGGCACGCTCATCATCGCAAAGGCGGCGAGCAGCGGGTAGGCAAGCGCGGTGCAAAACGCCGTCCCGCAAATCTCGCCCCAGAGCCAGCGCGGCGGCAGTTTGCGACCGCTGAGGAGTAAAATCGCCAGTGCCGCGCTTCCTGCCATGGTGCCCCGCGCCGCCGTCAGAAACAACGGGTCGAGCCCCAGAAGCGCAAGCCGCGTCGCAGGCAGCGTGCCGGCAAACATGCACATGCCGATGAAGCCAAGCAGGAGTCCGAGATTTTCACGCGAAGCAGTCATGGGGAGCCGGAAACCTGCAGGGGGGCAGGCGCGCGCACGACACACGCGGGGGCGTCGGCGCAGATCACACAGTTCAGCCGGGCTGCTTCAACAATTCTTCAGGTCCGATTTTGGTGCCTGCCTGCGGTTCGCCCAGGATCTTGTCGATTCCGGCGATGACTTTGTCCATGTCCTTATCGAACTGCCAGCCGCTGTCCACTGCTATGGCACTGCGGTAGCTCAAGTCAGCAATCTTGTGGGGAAGCTCTCTGCGCGTCGGCATAATTGCGCCTTCTACCAGGACCGGAAGAAGCGGCATTCCGTTTTTCAGCCCGGCTTCGACCTCGGCGATCACCCAATCCTCGCGTTCGGGGAACCAGGACGATACTCCCGGCAACCGCGTAAATATATTTCCACCGACAAACCCGAGCGCAATGGCCACGACGTATTCAGCATTTTCCAGCCATTCGAGGGTACCGGAAGGCATGATCGGCTGGCCATAGCGAATGGCAGTCGAGACGGTCATTCCAGCGTCGGCAATGACCCCAAGAATGGCAGCCACGGCAAATGCCGCAATCGGACTGAGGCGCGTCTGCCAGAAAAAAACGGCGCCGAACGGAAACGGAATGATGAAAGAGGCAATGCGCAAATAGATGGTATCGACATCCAGCCTGTTGACGATGACATCGTGAGCGACCAGCATCAGGAAGGCAGGCAGAACGATGTAGGCAAGTGCAAGGCTTAAGCCATGCTGATGTGCTTGCAGGGCGCGGGCGCCTTTCCGGAGCCAGTTCGGACCTATGAGGACGAGGAGTACCTTCGTCTGCGATAAGACCTTATCCACATATTCGGGAAAGGCGGCACCCACCGGAACATCGTTTACGTCAATGAAAACGGACTCCTCGCCATAGTGGTTGGCAAGGCGCCGGAATATTCGGCTGGCAATCGTGGAATCGGTACGGCGGTAGGAGATGGCGACTTTCGGCATGGCTATTTTGCCACGCCTATATTGAAGAAAAAGGGCGCAGCCCATCGTCCCCGGGTATCCTTTATGTCGATCCGGAAACTGTGCTTACCCGGAGGCAGCTCGGCATCCTGCATGTCGATGCCATTGGCGCGAATGAAAGGGGCGATACGTTGCGTGACGTCGATCGCCGGCACTTTGCGATAGGTGATCGCAACCGAATCCCTGTCGACCTCGGCGCCGCCATGCGCCCGGAATCGGACCTTCAAATTGAACGGCGATTTGATAAGGCCCGCGACGGAGGGTGAAACAACTTCGACTTCGGGCCCGGCTGTCGGGCTGCCGCGCGTCGTCCCATAAGGATCATCCGGATAACCGGCTTCCTGCTCGGTGACGAGCTGGACCGCGCTCGCGGCAGTCATGTGCGCCACAAGGAAGCTCGCGCAGAGCGCCGCGCGCGTGATTAGGGACAGGCACACCTTCATCTGCAATGTCTCATCTGCAGTGCCTCGGCTTCGCCCCACCGGGAAGAATCACGAATGTCGTTTGTCAGTCAACGTTGGCAAATCACTGGAGGCAGCAAAGCAGACAAATCGCGTGCTCCCTGATCCGGACAACTCGTGTGCTAGCGACACGGGGCGAAAAAATTCTTGACTACGTTTTGCGGATATGATAAGGGTTCGCATCCGTGTGGCACGCAATGATCGGCGCATCACCGGCAAGTTTTTCGAACGAGCATCGGATGAAATATTACGGCGTATGCAGTTGCGATCGGAGCCGGCGAGGAAAAATCAGCAGAAGCGCGCGCGCTTCGCCTGTTCTGGCGCCTGTTCTTCCCTGTTATGCTCCTGTTCCCGGCCCTGTTATCCACCTGTTCGATTTTCCGGAAACGCCGATTTTATCGGCTCTTCGAGCTGATCGACCGGAAATTCCCTGTTGTTTACAGGGCGGAGGCGAAAAGACCGGAGTATGCAGGTTGCAGTTGTGTTGTCGCAAATTGAACGCTCGGAGGAGCATAGATTTAAGTCCGCTCGACGCAAAAAAACGCACGCATTCACCCGTGCGGGGTGGTTGCAGATTGACAATCGTGCAACCCAGTTTCGGTGTTTTGCCAAAACGAACCCAACGGGCGAATCCTGAGAGATCATCAACATTTTGTCCTCAATTTGTAGCTATGGGGCGCCATTTCTTGCGCCCCCGCGGCAGCCCTGCTCGCGCCCGGCGCCAGCTTGCGTCCCACTCGCCGCGTGTATAACTCGCGGCGGCTGACGGCGCCCATCCGGACCGGCGCGCCCGGCCCCACCGTTTCGCGATCCGGACCGCGACCTCACCACACTCGATTTGCCCCAGACGACAAACGCACGGGGGACTACGTGCAGCGCAACATCGACATCGACCGACAAAGCCTGCGCGGCTTCCTGCACCTGGTGGAAACCGAGTTTCCCGACGAGCTGCTGCGCATTCGCACGCCCATTGATCTGCGCTTCGAGCCGACGGCGCTTGTGTTCGAGCTGGAGCAGGCCGGAAAAAGTCCGGTGGTCGTGTTCGAGAATGTGGGCGGCCAGGGCATGCCGCTCGTGACCAACATCGCGGCCAATCGCAAGCTCTTGGCCGCGTGCCTCGGGGTGGCCCCCGCAAATCTGCCCACGGCGTTTCGGGAGCGCTGCCAGAACTACATTGCCTGCGAAACCGTCGCCCGCGGCGCGTGGGACGATGTCGTGATCGAGGGCGAGGACGTCGATCTCACAAAATTGCCGATCCCGCTGCAGTTCGCCGTTGATGCGGCGCCTTACATCACCGCCGGCCAAATCGTGGCGCGCGATCCCTTAACCGGCGTCGATACGACGGGCTTCCACCGTCTGATGGTGAAAGGCAAGAACCGCCTGGGCGTCTCGCTGCATTCGCGCCGCCGCCTGTTCGAATATCACCGCCGTGCCGAGCAGAAGGGGGAATCGCTGCCGGCGGTGGTGACGCTCGGCACCCACCCGCTGCACTACATGGGGTCCATGGTTTACGCCTATCCGCCGCAGGTGAGAAAATACGAGATCATTGGCGGCCTGTTCGGGGAACCCTATCGGCTCGCCCGCAGCGGGGTGGCCGATCTCGAAGTGCCGGCCGGCGCCGAGATCATCATCGAAGGCGAAATCCTCGCCAATGTCCATGAGCCGGAAGGACCATTCGGCGAATTCACCGGCTATGCCTCATACCGCAGCACCCAGAACGTGTTTGTCGCTCATCGCATCCGCATGCGGCGTGACGCCATGCTGCACAGTGTCACGTCAGGCATGTCGCGCGATCATATCCTTGTGTCCTGCATCACGCGGGAGGGCGAGATTCTCAACGCCCTGCGGCGCAATCTGCCCAATGTGCGCGCCGTGCATGTGCCACACACCACCTGCGGCGCCTTCATGGCCTTCATCTCCATGAAGAAGATTTTCGAGGGTGAGCCGCAGATGGCGATGATGGCCACCTTCGGCACCGAGCTCTACACCAAATATGTCATTGTGGTAGACGATGACGTCGACATCTTCAACATCAACGATGTCATGTGGGCAATCGCCACCCGAGTACGCGCGGAAAAGGACATCATCTTCATCCCGGGCGCGAAGGGAGCGATTTTCGATCCCACCTCGGACCCGCAGACCTTTACGCTCACCAAGATGGGAATCGATGCCACCCGCCCGACCGGGCGCGATTTCGCCGAACGCCTGACCATCTCCGATGAGCAGCGCGCACGCGCCCGATCCCTGCTGGAAGCAGCCGGCATAAAGCTTTAGAGGAGAGTACTGTATGCACCTGATCTCAGCATTGCCCGGCAACGGATCGTCCCGCCGGCACATGTCGGCTTTGATCGCGGCTCTGGTTGCCGCTGCGACCGTCGTTGCCGCAAATCAAGCGCGCGCCGAAACCAAAATCCGATTTTCTCTCGATTGGATTCCGGGCTCGGTACACGCCCCGTTCTTCATCGCCCTGTACAAGGGCTATTACAAGGCCGAGGGCCTCGACGTTTCCATCGATCGCGGCAAGGGCTCAGCCGAGCTGGTGCGCCAACTAGCCACCGGCGTTTACGATATGGGCTACCCCGATATCAGTGTCGTCACCGATTTTGATTCCAAGAATGCGGACAAGGGATTTCCGGTGCTGTACATGGGATACGAGCAGGCGCCGGCCGCCATCGTGTTCCTGAAATCAAGCGGCATCAGAGAGCCAAAGCAGCTCGAAGGCAAGAAGCTCGGCTCGGCCGCCAATGATGCAACCTTCAAGCTGTTTCCGATCTTTGCCCAGCACGCCGGCATCGACGCAGGCAAGGTGACCATCCAATACATCGAACCGAAACTGCGCGAGGTTTTGCTGGCCAAGCACGAGGTCGATGCCATTCCCGGACAGATTTTCAACGCCGTGCTCGAGCTCAAGGCCAAGGGCGTTTCGGAAACCGATGTCGGCTCGTTCCTGTACAAGGATTACGGGCTCGATCTCTACGGCAACGGCATTGCCGCCTCGCGCACCTTCCTCAAGGACAATCCCGATGCGGTCCGCGCCTTCATTCGCGCGACAATCAAGGGAGAGCAGGATATGGCGCGCAATCCCGCACTCGCGCTGGAGGTGACGCTGAAATACGAGCCTCTGCTCAACCCCGACATCGAGCGCGACCGGCTCAAGATGGCCATGGCCTGCTGCATGGTCACTGCAAATGTGTTGAGAGACGGATTTGGCGGGGTCGATGAGACGAGATTAAAGCGCGGAATTGCCCTGATCAGGCAAGGCTTCGGACTTCCACGCGAGCCGAGTGCGCAGGAGGTGTTCGATTCGGAGTTCCTGCCGCCACAGAAGGACCGGATGGCGAAATAGTCTCCCTTGCCGCGCAGATAATCGCATGTGGCGCGGCGGTGCAGCAAGTTCGGATCCCTCCCCCTGAAAAAGGTCCCAAAAGGAGGAGGCATTCCTGCGGCACGGCTGCGGCGCATGCGGCTAGCCTGCCCTTCGGGGAGGGACTGAGGCATGAGCCGAACGACCGAGCGCGTTGCTCCGTGGGTCACGGCCGCGCTAATGCTGATCCTGTGGTGGCTTGTTGTCGTCGCATTCCGGATCGAAAGCTTCGTGCTGCCGTCGCCGGTCGAATCGGTAACGGCGCTTTACCAGTACCGTTACCCTTTGGCGATCAATGGCTTTGCAACTTTGGCGACCACGCTCGCCGGGTTTGCGCTGGCGGTTGCTTTCGGTCTCGCTCTGGGGATCATCGTCGGATCGTTTCGCCTCGCTTACGTGGCGCTCTACCCGATTTTGATTGCCTTCAACAGCGTTCCAAAGGCTGCCCTGGTTCCGATCCTGGTGATCTGGTTTGGCGTGGGCACCCTGCCCGCCGTCATTACCGCGTTCATGCTTTCGTTCTTCCCTGTAGTGGTTAATGTCGCGACCGGCTTTGCGACCATTGAGCCCGAGTTGCTGGATGTGTTGCGCGCGCTCGGGGCCTCGCGTTGGGACATGGTGCTCAAGATTGGAATGCCGCGGTCGCTGCCTTATTTCTTCGCCTCGCTCAAGATCGCCATCACGCTGTCATTCGTCGGCACGGTCATCGCCGAGATCGTCGCGGGTAACAATGGTATCGGCAATGTGATGCTGATCGCCGGCTCGAACTTCAACGTGCCGCTCGTGTTCGCCGCACTGCTTGTTGTCGGCGTAATGGGCATCGGCATGTATGCGATCTTTGCCGCGCTGGAGACGCGTTTTGCGGGCTGGTCAGTGCGCGGCGGCGGGATCGAATTCGCCGCCGGTGGCTAGTTAGAGCCCCTGCGCCCACAGGCTGGGCGCGATGCTGCCAAAGAAATTTCCCTCTGCCTTGACCTGTTTTTCGGCCAGTACCTTGATCAGTGCGGCCGCATCCATGGTGACCTTGCTGACCTTTTTGTCGTCGATGCCGGTCGCCTTGACGAAGGCCGGCCAGAGCTGGAAGTCGCCGCTGCCCACATCAAATGCCACGGTCTGGCCTTCCAAATCCTGCGGCTTGGTGATGCCGTATTCCTTGAGCGAGAAAATGCCGACCGGAGAACGAGGCCAAGACCCCGGCCACCGCAACAAGGTCGAGACCGCGTGCCGCGCAATTCATCATCACCGCGAGATCGAGAATGCCGAAATCGTACTGCCCCTGATCAACCGGCACGCAGACCTTTCCGGACCCGAAACCGCGGTCAATGGTGACATCGAGCCCGCGCTTTTCCCAAAAACCCATTTTCTTCGCGACGAAGGCATAGCTGAAGGTCCCGAGCGGCAGCCACGGCAGCGTCATCTCATTGATGGTCATGGGAAAAAACGCGATGAGAAAAGCGAGCAGCAGGCTGGATGAGAGTTCCTGTGCCGAACCATACGATGAACAGAGGAGCGATCGACGATTTTTGGAACGACCTGGGAGACGACGATCACAGGATAGAAGCCAGCGCGGACCAATGCTCGAATAGGTGATCAAGATGGCGACTAGAATGCCGCCGATCACCGAGAGAGCGAAGCCGAACACAGTGAGGTAGAGGGACGGCCACAAGATGCGTGAGAAGGAGATCGTAGCGTGTCGACCATCACGGAGAGGACCTCGGATGGTGGGCGGGAGAATGATTGATGCGGATGCCGAAAACACGCACGGCGATTTCCCAGATCAGGACGCAGCATGCAGCACGATCACGAGGATCGGCCAGGCAGATGCGAGCGATGTAGCGTCTGCGGATCTATCTGGCATGGCTTGCCTCGATGGCCTTGCGCAGATGCCGGACATAGCGATTGAACATCCTCATCCTCGATCATGGCAGATATGGCGCGGCCGGGGAAGATCGATCGCGACCTCATCGATGATGGTAGCCGGCCGGCGAGCCCATAACCAGAACGCGGTCGGACAGGAAGGCTGCCTCGCGGATACTGTGCGTCACGAAAATGACGGTCTTGCGATTGGCCTGCCAGATGCGCAGCAGCTCGACCCCCATCTCGTCGCGCGTGATCGCATCGAGCGCGCTGAACGGCTCATCCATCAGCAAAAGGCTCGGGATCGTGTACGAGCGCACGGCAAATAGGCGACGCGCTGGCGCATGCCGCCGGAAAGCTGACGCGGGCAGCGCGGCCGGCGAAATTCATCGATCTTGGCCATCCGCAGCAATTCGAGTGCGCGACCGGTGTATTGCGCGCGGGGCAGCGCTCGAGCAACTCGACGGGAAACAGGACGTTCGTGCAAGCACGCGTGCGCCAGGGCAACAGCACCGGGCTACTGGAAGACCACGACCGACATCCCGCCGCGGTCCGGTTACTTTGGCATCCGTTGACGCGGATTTCGCCCGCGGTGGGCCTCAATAACGGCATTCCCCATCGCACGCTGAGCTTGCAAATGTTGGGCTATGGAATTGGCGCATCCGTTCTGAGGAAGGAGGACGAGCGATTTCTGCGCGGCCGCGGACAATACGTGGCTGATTTCTTCATTCCCGGGACGCGCGAGGTCGCATTCGTGCGGAGCACGATTGCCCATGGGTATATTCGTCACATCCAGGTTCCGCAGGCGCACCGGCACGCCGTTTTCAGCGCAAAGGACCTCACTGACGTCAAGCCGATCCACGCCGCGACCGCGCTCAGCGGGTTCAAGCATTCCAGCGAGCCCATTCTGGCGACTGACAAGGTCCGCTATGTGGGAGAGCTTGTCGCCATGTGCCTTGGCTCCTCCCGCGCAGAAGCCGAGGACATCGCCGCAAGCGTGATGGTGGACTATGAGGAGCTCGAACCCGTCGTCGATATGCTGGCGGCGCGGCAACCGGGTGCGCCGCTCGTCCACCAGGAATGGGGCGATAATGTTTTCATTGAATTTATCCAGGACACGGCCGGCGCAGGCGCGATCGATCACATCGCCCGCTCCGCGCCCATCAAGGTCACCCGCGAGATTCGAACCTCGCGTCAGTGCATGGTGCCGATCGAGGGCCGCGGCGTTGTTGCGTACTGGGATGCCCGGCTCGGCTATTTGACGATCGTGAGCGCGACCCAAATGCCGCACATCGTGCAGCGGGGCGTGGCGGAATGCCTGGGGCTTCACGACGGCGCAATCCGGGTGATTTCACCCGATGTGGGCGGCGGCTTCGGCTACAAGGGTCTGCTCTGCCGCGAGGAAGTTGCACTCGCATGGCTTGCGCTGCGCGACCGAACGCCCGTGCGCTGGATTGAGGACTGCCGCGAGCGGCTGAGCGCCAATGCCAACTGCCGCGAGCATCATTACCGCCTCACCGGCTACGCGGATCATGACGGACGTCTGCTGGCACTCGATTGCGCCGCCAGCGTCGATGCCGGTGCCTATTCCGTTTACCCCATTTCGGCTGTCCTCGAAGCCGCTCAGGTCGCAAGCCTGCTTCCGGGACCGTATGATTTTCACTTGTACCGCTGCCGCTCGGCTGCAGTGGCAACCAACAAGTGCCCCATCCTCCCCTACCGCGGCGTGGCGCGCTCAGGCGTGTGCCTTGCAATCGAAGTCATCATGGATGACATCGCCCGGGCTGCGGCGCTCGAGCCCTACGAGGTTCGGCTGAGAAATCTTGTGCGTCCCGACCAGATGCCGTTCCGCAACGTGGTGAAGAAAGAATTCGATGGCGGCGATTATCCTGAATGTTTGCGCCGTGCCGTTGCAGCAATTGATCTCGCCGTCGTTCGTGAGCGACAGCGCAGGGGGGAGCCGGACGGCCGCATGGTTGGGGCCGGCTTCGCGATCTTCTGTGAGCAGGGCGCCATGGGTACCGCCGGGCTGGCGGGCTGGGGCCGGCCGATCGTGCCGGGATATGAGCAGGCGACAGTGCGGCTCACTGCCGACGGCGACCTGGAAATTCGCGTAGGTACCCATTCGCACGGCCAGGGCCATGAAACCACCTTGGCCCAGGTCGCGCACGAAATCCTCGGGCTGGATTTTGCGCGCATCAAGGTGCTGCAAGGGGATACACTTTCCAGTCCTTTCTCGACCGGAACGTGGGGGTCGAGAGCGATGGTGATGGGGGGCGGCGCGGTCGCCGCCGCCTCCCGCGCACTGGCCGAGCGGGTGAACCGCATCGGCGCTTGGCTCTTGCAGTCTGATCCCGCCGACGTGCGTGTCGTCGACGGCAAGGTCGAGGCGCGTGGTGCCACGGTGACGCTGCGCGAGGTCGCGCGCGCCTGGTATCTGCAACCCCAGAACCTGCCGCCCCATGTCCACCACGGCGGTCTTGAAGTCACGATGGGGTATCGTCCGGCCCGCGACACCGGGACATTCAGCTACGCCGCCCATGCTGCCGTGGTCGTGGTGGACGCGAGCACAGGAGACATTGATATCCTCGACTACGTCGTCGTGGAAGACGGGGGCAAGCTCGTCAATCCCATGATCGTTGACGGCCAGGTGCGCGGCGGTGCCGCGCAGGGTATCGGCACTTGCCTCTTTGAAGCCATGCCGTTTGACCCCCGTGGGCAGCCGCTCGCTTCGAGCCTGCTCGACTATTTCCTCCCCGGCGCGACGGAAGTCCCCAACATCCGGGTGCTCCACATGGAGACGCCGTCGCCGCATACCGAGTTCGGAATCAAAGGCATCGGCGAGGGCGGCGCGGTGGGGCCGCCGGCCGCAATTGTCTGCGCCGTCAACGATGCGCTGCGCGGACTCGGTGCCGAAGTTCACGACCTGCCGCTCACGCCCCATGGCGTTCTCGAGGCCATTGCGGCTGCATCGCGATTGCCTTGAGGACGAGGCGTAGCGAGGTGAATTGACTGAAATGCACGGCCCTCCTACCAAGAGAGGCCTGTGCGCCGATTGGAAGGACTTTGAATGAACGCCAGCGTCCGCGGGAAACTTCTGAATAAGATCGACGAGAACCGCGAGCAGTCGATCGGCTTCCTCCAGAAGATGATCGCCATCCCCAGTGTCACCGGGGACGAAGCGAAGATCCAGAAGTTCCTGGCGGATTACATGGCCGGGCTCGGGCTCAAGATCGACATGTGGGAGACGAACTGGGAAGAGCTCAAAAAGCATCCAGCGTACCGGCCCGTCGCCCGCGGCTATGAAGGGCGGCCCAACATTGTCGCAACGCTCAAGGGCTCGGGCGGCGGGCGCTCGTTGCTGCTCAATGGCCATACCGACGTGATCCCGGTGGGCGGCGGCGAAGGCTGGAGCGATGACCCATGGTCGGCGAAGATCAAGAACGGATGCATCTACGGCCGCGGCTCCGCCGACATGAAGAGCGGAGTGGCAAGCCATATCATGGCATTGCAATCCCTTCGTGCCGCGGGGGTGAAGACCAAAGGTGACGTTTATATCAATGTGGTCGTGGATGAAGAGGTGAGCGGGCATGGCACGCTCGACACCGTGATCCGCGGTTACAAGGCGGATGCGGGTATTTCGGGCGAGACCAGCGGGCTTGCGGTGCAACCGGCCTGCATCGGCCGCATCTGGTTCGAGATCGAAATTCACGGCAAGCCCGCCGGCATTCAGAAGCGTTACGAGGGCATTAGCGGAATCGAGCTCGGCAACAAGATCGTCAAGGCGGTTGCCGATCTCGAGGCCAAGCGCGTCGCGACCGTCACGCATCCGCTCTATCCGAATGCGCTCGACACGCTGCCCTGCATCATCGGAAGCTTTTCGGCCGGCAATTACCCGAGCGCCTTCCCCGCGAACTGCCTGCTCAAAGGCAGCATCGGCACTGTGCCCGGGGAGGACCACGAGGGCGTGAAGAAGAGCCTGGTTGAACAGGTTGCACGCGCCGCCGCCGAAGACCCCTGGATGAAGCTGCATCCTCCCAAGGTGCGGTTTGTCGGCTACGATGCCGAGGCCTCCGAGATTGCGCGCGACCATCCCATCGTTGCGACGGTTTGCAAGAACTACAAAGAGATCACTGGCCGAGAGCCCGAGATCAGCGGCCGTCAGGGCGCCGCGGATACGCGCTTTCTCAATCTTTATGCCAGCACGCCGACAGTCATCTTCGGCCCCGGTTCCACCGCCGTCATGCATGCGGACGATGAATACGTCTCCATCGATGATTACATGACCGCCATCAAAGTCATGGCGTTGAGCATCTGCGACTGGTGCGGCACTGATTGAGCATCATGCTGGCGGACGATCCCGACCACAATCTTGCCCGCGCGGAAGCACTGGCGCTGGTCGACTGCGATCTCGATGCCTTGATGCACGCGGCGGCGCGGCGGCGCGACGCGGCGCACGGCACGATCGTTTCCTATTCGCGCAAAGTCTTCATTCCGCTGACAAAGCTCTGCCGCGACGTGTGTCATTACTGCACGTTCGCGCAGCCGCCGCGCCGGAATGAACGAGCTTATCTGTCCATCGACGAAGTGGTTGCCATTACACGGGCCGGCCGCGCCGCCGGATGCAAGGAAGCGCTGTTTACCCTCGGCGACAAGCCGGAATTGCGCTACCGCAGTGCGGCCGAAGAGCTGGCACGGTTGGGCCATGCAACCACAATCTCGTATCTTGCCGCAGCCGCGCGCGCTGTGCTCGCCGAAACCGGGTTACTGCCGCACCTCAACCCCGGTGATCTGACTCCCTCCGATCTCGCCGACTTGCGCGCGGTATCCGTCTCGCAGGGCCTGATGCTGGAGAGCGCCTCGCAACGGCTGTGCGCGCGCGGCGGCCCGCATTACGGCTCGCCGGACAAGCATCCGGCTGTACGACTTGCGAGCATCCGCGCGGCCGGTGAACAGCGGGTGCCGTTCACCTCGGGCATTCTGATCGGCATCGGAGAAACCCGCGAAGAACGCATCGACTCGCTTATTGCACTGCGCGCAAGCAACGACGTTTACGGGCATATTCAGGAAATCATCATCCAGAACTTCCGGCCGAAAGCCGGAACACGCATGGCGAAGGCGCCTGCGCCGTCGCTCGACGAATTGCTCTGGACCATCGCGATCGCGCGTCTCTTGTTTGAGCCATCCATGAACATCCAGGCCCCACCCAATCTGACCCCGGGGGCGCTGCGCCGTCTCGTGGATGCGGGCATCAATGATTGGGGCGGCGTCTCTCCGGTCACGCCCGATCACGTCAATCCGGAAGCGCCGTGGCCACATCTCGATGTGCTCAAGCGAGAAACCAACGCGGCCGGCAAGGAATTGATGGAGCGGCTTGCCATCTATCCCGCATTCGCACGCCAACCTGACAAGTGGGTAGATCCTGCTTTGCAGACGAGGCTGCTGCAATGCATCGACGGCGACGGTTGGCCGCGCAGCGACGAATGGTCGCCCGGAACGGTTGCTCCGGTCCCCGCATGCCGCGCTCTCTCAACGTCATCGCAGCGCACTGGATCTGAGCTGCGCAAAATCATCGTAAAGGCTGCAGGCGGCACGGCTCTGAGCGAAACGGAAATCGTGCGGCTGTTTCGCGCCCGTGGCGATGAATTCGCGCTCGCGTGCAACGCCGCCGACGAGTTGCGCACTAAGGTTAATGGAGACGCGATCTCTTACGTCGTCACCCGCAACATTAATTATACAAACATTTGTTATTTCAAATGCCAGTTCTGTGCCTTCTCAAAAGGCAAGATGAGTGAGAATCTCCGCGGCCGTCCTTACGATCTATCGCTGGACGAAGTTGCCCGGCGCGCGGGCGAGGCGTGGTCGCGCGGCGCCACCGAAGTCTGTATGCAGGGAGGCATCCATCCGAGCTATACCGGCGCCAAGTATATCGATATTTGCAAAGCGGTGAAGAACGCAGCGCCGGACATTCATGTTCATGCATTCTCGCCACTCGAACTGCATCAAGGTGCTGCGACGCTTGGAATACACATCGAGACATTCCTGCAACGGCTCAAGGCCGCCGGCCTTGGAACGCTTCCCGGCACAGCAGCGGAAATTCTCGACGATGAGGTACGCGCCGTTCTTTGTCCCGACAAGATTCGCACCGAGCAATGGCTTAACGTCATGCGTGCGGCGCACCGTGCAGGCTTGAAAAGCACTGCCACAATCATGTTCGGGCACATGGATCACTACGAGCATTGGGCACGACACCTCCTGCGCATCCGCGCCCTGCAGGCGGAAACTGGCGGCTTCACCGAATTCGTGCCGTTGCCGTTCGTGCATATGGAGGCTCCCATATATCGCAAGGGCCGCGCCCGGCGCGGCCCCACGTTTCGCGAAGCCGTGCTCATGCACGCGGTCGCTCGCCTCGCGTTGCATCCACTGATCACGAACATTCAGACTTCCTGGGTGAAGATGGGGCCAGAGGGGGTCAAAGCGTGCCTGCGCGCCGGAGCAAACGACCTCGGCGGCACCTTGATGGATGAAAGCATCACGCGCGCTGCCGGGGCGAGCCACGGCCAGGAAATGACGCCGGTCGAGATGGAGAACATCATCCGGTCGCTCGGGCGGCGGCCGCGCCAACGCACCACGCTCTATGGCGCCGCCGCAAAGTCTCGTCGCGAGGCTTCGTTTGCCGCATCATGCGCGCGAGCGCTACCCGCGACATTATGAGATGAGTCTCGCCCTCGTCGATCCGGACATCGCCGACCACAAGCGCCGCGGCGCCGCCGTCAATTGCCTGCGCGCGGCCGGGGTGACTTTGCCCACGTGGAGCGAGCTCGCCGATCCCAGGCTTATTCCTGGCGCGGTCTCGAGCAGTCTCAAAACGGTCGGTCCCGATGAAGCGAGTGAAAAGAACTTGTGGCGCGTGCATTGGTTCAACGATGCGGATCGCCGTAATCGCACGAGCGTTCCCGGCCATGTGGTTCTCCCGCCGGCGCTGACCGGAGTGAAGTCGCCAATCGTCGTCCTCATGGGACGGCGGTTTCCGTTGATCGGCGCGCACAAAGTGCTCGCCGCCTATGCCTGTCTGGTGCCTCGCCTGGTCACCGGCCAGTTTGATCCGAAGCACGATCGCGCCGTTTGGCCGTCCACCGGAAACTACTGCCGCGGTGGCGTCGCCATATCCCGCATCCTCGGCTGCCGGGGCGTTGCCGTGCTGCCTGCGGGGATGAGCCGAGAGCGTTTCGAATGGCTGGAAGCGTGGGTTCGCGATCCCCAGGATATCATCCGCACGCCGGGCACCGAGAGCAACGTCAAGGAAATCTACGACAAGTGCGCGGAGCTTGCGCGCGACGGGAGAAATGTCATTCTCAATCAGTTCTCCGAATTCGCGAACTACCTCATTCATTATTGCTGCACGGGTGCCGCCTTTGATCGGGTATTCTCGCATCTCAAGCAGGAGCAACCTCAGTGCCGGCTGGCGGCCTTCGTTTGTGCAACCGGCTCGGCCGGAACGATCGCCGCCGGCGACTATCTCAAATCGCGGCACGGAACGAAGATCGCTGCTGTTGAAGCGATCGAGTGCCCGACCATGCTGTGCAACGGATACGGGGCACACAACATCCAGGGAATCGGCGACAAGCATATTCCACTCATTCACAACGTGATGAATACCGACATCGTTGTCGGCGTTTCCGAGCTTGCAACCGATTCGCTCAATCTTCTGTTTGGAGGAAACGTCGGACGCAGCTATCTCTCCGGACGGCGCGCGATCGATCCGCAGGTGATCGGTGCTTTCGACGACATCGGCATTTCCGGCCTGGCCAATATCGTTGCCGCCATCAAGGTCGCCAAGCATCTCGACTTCAGCGCCGACGATATCGTCGTAACATTAGCCACCGACAGCGCATTGCTTTACGCCAGCGAGCGGCAAAAGTTTCTGGCGAGCCGCTACAGCGATGGCTTCGATGAAGTCAATGCCGCCGAGATCTTCGGCCGTCACATGCAAGGCATTGCAGATGATCACGTGCTCGAGCTCACTCATTTCGATCGCAAGCGGATCTTCAATCTCGGCTATTTCACCTGGGTGGAGCAGCAGAAAGTCTCGCTCGAGGATTTCGAGCGCCGGCGCGACCAGCGATTCTGGCGCGATCTCATCGAGACCATTCCGCAATGGGATCGCCTGATCGCGCAGTTCAATGCGGAGGTCGGAGCCAAGGGCGAGGATTAGCTACAAGTCACCCGCGGGCTTGACCCGCGGGTCCATCACCGTCACAAAAGTTTTCACGAAGGGGTGGATTGCAGGGTCAAGCCCGGCAATGACAGTGAACGCGGGAATATGTCGATCGTCAAAGACAGAGCGGCAGGCCTATTGCCTCCGACTTATCTGGAGCTGCGGGAGGAGCTGTCGCGCCGCGACCGCAGCCTGCGCGAAAAGGTGGTTTCGCTCGAAGAGGCCGCTTCGTTCGTGCGCGACGGAGATTTGGTCGGCATCGGCGGCAGCACCATGTCGCGCACCCCGATGGGAATGATCTGGGCGCTGATCCGGGCGGGAAGAAAAGGCCTCACCTGCTCGCGCTCCATCACGTCGAGCGATGGGGACCTCCTGCTCGCCTCCGGCGTCTGCGATCACATCATCACGAGCTGGTTCAGCCAGAGCATTCTGTGGGGTGTGTCGAAAGTGATGCGTCATCACGTCGAAACCGGCAAGGCGCGCTTCGACGAGTGGAGCCACATGGCTATCGGCATGCGCTTTCGCGCCGGCGCCATGGGAGTTCCGTTTATGCCGATCAGGTCCATGCTGGGATCGGATGTGCTCAGGCAACGTCCGGAGGCGAAAGAGATCGATTGCCCCTTTACCGGCGAGAAGATTTTGCTCGTCCCCGCACTCAATCCCGACGTCGCGCTGATCCATGTCCAGCGTTGCGATGCTTATGGCAATGCCCAGATGGACGGGTTGCAATTCATGGACGTCGATCTTGCCATGGCAGCCAACAAGGTGATTCTGACGACCGAGCGCATTGTCTCCAACGATCAAATCCGGCGGGCGCCCGATGCGACTAAGATCCCGTTCTTTGCAGTCGATGCCGTGGTCGAGCTGCCGTTCGGATGCGCCCCGCACGAATGCTACGGCGTCTACGAGCCGATGCTGCGTCACATGGAGTATTATGTCGGGCTGGTGAATAAGGAGCCCGTGAAGGGAATGGAGCAATATCTCCAAAAATTCATCTATGGTCCGAAATCGTGGAGCGATTTTCTCGCCTTGATCGGTGTAGACGAATTGCTCGAAGCAGCGCGTGCCGGACAGAGCCTCTACGATGCTTAAGGCACAGGGTCACACTGCCGCTGAGCTGCTTACCATCCTGAGCGCGCGCCAGCTCAGTGACGGCCAGGTTGTATTCGCCGGCGTCGGCATTCCGCTGCTCGCCGCGACCCTCGCACAGCGCCTGCGCTGCCCGGGCCTGACCATCTTGTTCGAAGGCGGCGTCATCGGCGCGTTCATCGAGCCGGGGAAGCTGCCGCCGTCGACCAACGATCAGCGGTGCACGATCCGCGCCAACATGGTGCTCGGCAGCGCGGAAGTGCTGCTTTTGCTCCAGCGTGGCTACGTCGATCTCGGCTTCATGGGAGGTGCGCAGATCGACCAATACGGCAATCTCAACAGCTCTTTCATCGGCGATCCGCGCAACCCCAAGACGCGCCTGCCTGGCACCGGCGGCGGCAATGACATCGCAAGTCTCGCGAAAATGATCGTAGCGATGAAGCACGAGAAGCGGCGTTTCGTCGAACACGTCGATTTCATTACCAGCCCCGGATTTCTCGAGGGCGGCCACACCCGGCGCGCCAGCGGTCTGCTGGCCGGCGGCATGTTCCGCGTCGTCACCGATCTCGCGGTGTTCGGATTTGACGAAGAGAAAGGACGAATGCAGGTGATTTCGCTCAACCCGGGCGTTACGCGCGAGCAGCTGCAGGACAATACCGGTTTTGCGCTGGAGTTTGCGACCCATCCCGGCGTGACCGAACCGCCGACCGACCACGAGCTCAAGGTATTGCGCGAGTTCGATCCGCAGCAGCTGTACACCGCCTAGAGCATGATCCCGAACAGTGGGAACCGGTTTTCGGAAAAAAGATCATACTCAAACAAAGAGCTAGAGCGGGATGATGATTCGAAGAAAAATCATCCCGCTCTAGAAAAACAGGAGTTCAGAGATGGCTGGTTTGTCCGCCACATTCGGCATTGCCGTGCCAAATTTCACCGCCTACCCGCAGATGCCCGACATCAAAGCGCTGGTGGACTATGGCGTGCGCATGGAGCAACTCGGCTTCGACTCGCTGTGGGTATGGGACCACATCCTTCTGGGCGTCGACCCAAACTTCCCGATCATTGAATCACTGACGCTATTGACCGCGATTGCGGCGCGCACGACCAAAATCAAGCTTGGGACCGGCATTCTCGTGCTGCCCATGCGCAATCCCGTGCTGCTCGCCAAGCAGCTCGCGTGCATGGATCTGTTGTCGGACGGCCGCTTGCTGATGGGAATGGCATCAGGGTGGTATCGGCGCGAGTTCAACGCCATGGGCGTGCCGTTCGAAGAGCGCGGCAAGATCATGGACGAGAACCTCGACATCATTAAACGGTTGTGGACCGAGCACATGGTCAGCGCCAAGTTCCGCAACTACGACATCCCCGCCGGCGTCATGTATCCCAAGCCGGTGCAGAAGCCGCATCCGCCCATTCTGATCGGCGGTTACGTGGACCGCGTCCTCAAGCGCGCCGCGACCGCCGGCGACGGATGGCTCACCTATTTCTACCTGCCCGAAAGCTTTGCCAAGGCGTGGGGCAAGATTCGCGCTTTTGCCAAAGCGGCGGGAAAAGACGCGGACAAGCTGCTCAATGCGGCACAGCTGCCGATCTATGTCGGCAAATCACGCCAGGCCGCGGAAAGTGGCATGATGGAATGGCTGACCAAGGAATGGGATTTTGCATCCTGGAGCGAATCCACCAAGGAGAGCGCGATCATGGGGACCGTGGACGAGTGCGTCGCACAGCTAAAGGCGCATCTTGCCGCTGGAGTGCAGAAGATCATTTTTGTTCCATACAAGTATGAACCGGATCAGATTGCGACCATCGCACGCGAGGTGATCCCGCAGCTCAAATCGAAGTAAGCTGCAGAAAGTGATACGATCCACCTATGACGCCTGAATCAACATACCTGCAGGCTACCCACTTCATCGACAGCGACGCTCCGGCCATTCGGGAGTTCGCGCGTGACGCTAGCAAGGGAGCGCAGGACGGGCTCGAACGGGTGGTCCAGCTCTATCGCGCGGTGCGCGACCGTGTGCTGTACGATCCTTATGTCGACATTACCAATCCGCGCTCCTATCGCGCGAGCGATGTGCTTGCACTCGGTCGCGCCTATTGCGTCGGCAAGGCCTGCCTGCTTGCGGCCGCGGCGCGGGCGGCGGGGATACCGGCGCGCGTCGGCTACGCCGATGTGCGAAACCACATGACATCGCCCCGGCTCTACGCGTTGTTGGGAACCGATGTTTTCCTCTGGCATTCCTACGCCGATCTTTGCGTCGACGGCCGCTGGGCGAAGGCCACTCCCGCCTTCAACTCATCACTTTGCGATCGGCTCGGTCTCCACGTGCTTGAATTCGACGGACGCAGTGATTCGCTCTTTCAGCAGTTTGATCGCGTAGGCAATCGCCACATGGAATATGTCTCTCACCGCGGGACGTTTGCCGATGTGCCATTCGAGGAGATTGTGGCCGACTTCCGCACGCATTACCCCGCGCTCGTTGCGAAAGCCGGACTGTCCGGGGACTTTCAGGCGGAAGCCATTGAGGCTTAAAATACCGCATGTATTTTGGTGCCGAGCCCCGTGGAAATTGAGGCGTGAACCTCACCGGCACGTCCCCCTTGCAGTTGCAGGCCGCGCTCGAGCGACTGCGCGCATTATCCATTCCCCAGCTTGTGTCGCAACGGGCTAGTGATGAAGGGGATGCGACTGCGGTTCGTTACAAGAAAAACGGTGTCTTCCAGGCGCTGACCTGGAGCAAATACCAGAACGAAATCAGGCGAACTGCGGCGGGACTGTATCACTGCGGCCTGCGGCCGGGCGCTCGCATCGCCATCATGGGGGACGTGTGCATCGAGTATCTGCTGGCCGACCTCGCGGCCATGTTCATCGGCGCAATTCCTTGCGGCATTTACCCCACCAGCTCGCCGGAGGAAGTCGCCTATGTCGTGCGGCTCGCCGGCGCGCGGCTTTTCGTCGCAGAAGATCAGGAGCATCTCGACCGTCTGCTCGATGCGGAAGCGAAGGAAAAGACGAGCCTCGTCGACAAGATCATTGTGTGTGACGAGCGTGCGCTGTTCCTCTACGACGACCCGCGCATCGAATCGTTTCGCAACGTCGCGCAGAAAGGACGTGATTATCCGGACGCCTTGACCGAGGTACTACGGCTGGAAAGCGAGGTTACCGCCAATGTGACCAGCGCGATGATTTTTACGTCGGGCACAACCGGGCATCCCAAGGCCGCCCATCGCACGCAAAGTTCCGATATCATCGGTTTCGGCTTGAGCTTTCTCGAAATGCTGCCGGAGTTGCGGACACGGCCGCAGCGGGTCGTGTGCCAGCTGCCGCTTGCGCACGGCATGGGACGCGCCGTTGCTCTCTACATCCCACTGCTCGCGAGCGTCGTCCCCCACATCGGCGAGCCGAACCAAAGCCTGCCGTCGCTGATGAACGAGGTTCGTCCGACCTTCGTCATGGGCGTGCCGCGCACATGGGAAAAGATTGTCGCCCATGTTCAGGTCGAGGTTGACGGTGCCGGAAAGCTCGCACGTTCTGCCTTCGCGCTGGCAGCTCATCTGGGGCGCAACCGGATGCGTCAAATCTGGAAGAACGGTTCGGCCTCCTGGCCGAGCGAGGCAGCCTACTGGCCATTGTGGCTGAGCGTCATTTGGCCTGCGCTGCACAAGCTGGGATTGACCTACGCGAACGGCGCGTGCTCGGGCGGCGCGCCTTTGCCCCCCGTCGTGCATGAGACGCTCGCGGCCTGGGGCATTTTTATCCGTGACTTGTTCGGGATGACGGAAACCGGGGCCATCGCCGCGCAAGCGGGAAAATGCGCCGCCGCAGACGTCCCGCTGCAACCAATCACGGCTTGCCGCGTGCGCATCTCGGAAGATGGCGAGTTGTGCCTCAAGAGCCCCGGCAACATCACCGGCTATTGGAACGACGAGGCCGCGACCACGGCATTGCTCGATGACGAGGGCTACGTACGTTCAGGCGATATCGCGATCGCCAACGCCGACGGCGGCTTTCGGATCATCGATCGCAAGAAGGACATCCTCATCACCAGTGGCGGCAAGAACATTGCCCCTGCCATGATTGAAAATGCTCTGCGCTGCAGTCCCTATATCAGTGAGATCATTGTGTTCGGAGACCAACGCAAATACGTGACCGCCCTCGTCGAGATCGATTTCGAGAACGTCGCGCAATGGGCGCGTGCGCGTCAGATTCCATATACCGGACATATGAGCCTCGCGCAGAACAGACAGGTCATCGAGCTGATCGCCGGCGAAATTCATGCCTACAATGGCCGCCTCGCCCGGGTTGAGCAGGTCAAGAAATTCCGAATTCTTCCGAAGGAACTGGTGCCGGAAGACGGTGACACCACTCCCACGCGCAAGGTCAAGCGGGCCCACGCCTATAAGCTGTTCAGGGAGCTGGTCGAAGAGATGTACGCACAAGACGAGATCAAAGACGCGCTCAATGTTTGATGGGAGGTGAGGAATGAAACGGCGATTTGCTTTTGCTACGTGCTCCGCCATCGCAGCCGTGGGGCTCGCGCTCTGCGGCGCCAGCGCACAGCAAAAGGTCCATAAGGTCGGCTATATCGCGGACCTGTCCGGGCCGATGCAGGACAACTATGGTCCCATTGTTGAGGGATTTGAATTCTACACGAAGGAATTGAACGCGCGCGGAGGCGTTGACGGCGCGCAAGTGCAGGTGGTCGTGCGTGACGATCAGCTCGACGCGACGCGGGCCGCTTCACTTGCTCTGGAGCTCGCAACATCCGAAGGCGCCAACAGCATCTGGGGGATGAGCCAGACCCGCACGCACTTGGCGGTCTATCAGACCGCAGCCCGCAACAGCATTCCCGCGATCGCGATGTTCAGCGGAATCAAGGAGGTGCTGCCGCCCAAACCGCTGCCTTTCGCCTATTCCGCCGGCCACGTGTTCGAAGTGGCGGGTGAAGTCTCGGGCAAGCTCGCGGCCAAGATGATGAACGGCAAGGGCAAGGCGATCTGCAACAGCATCGAGGCGCCCGGCGGTGTTGCGGCGTGCCAATATGCCGAGGGCGCCGCGCAGGCGGGCGGACTGCAAACCGGCACCGTGCTTTTTCCTCCGACCGTGACCGAGTTCGGCGCCATTGCACAACGCATGCTGGCGATGGAGCCCACAATCGTGATCGCGCATGCCGGCTCTGGCCAGAATGTCGGGCTGATCAAGGCGCTGCGCGGCGCCGGCTTCAACGGTCCGATCCTGATGGGCTCACACGGATTGAACGAGGCGCCGCTGATCAATGCGCTCCAAGGCGTGGGCTCGCTCGACAAGCTCCAGATCGTCAGCCGCTTCGCCTCGCCTGACAGCCCGGGAAAGGAACTCGATGCGATCCGGGCCGCGGCTGCGAAATACGGCAAGACGGCGCCCATTGCGACCACGACCATCATGGGTTGGGCGCTGGGCACCTTGATGGAATCTTCGCTGCGACAATGCGGCTATCCGTGCTCGGGCGAAAAGCTCAACTCAGTGCTGGAGCACATCAAGGTCGATATGGGCGCACTGATGGGAGGACCGATCCAGTTCTCACCCACGGACCACTACGGCACGACCTGGTGGCGGGTCTATCAGTACAATGCGGGCAACAAGAAGTTCGAGCCGGTGTCGGAGTGGCAGGAGGCCTCCTCCACCCCGACGCTGCGCAAGCAGTAGGGTGATACTAGACCGTGTTTCGACAGTCGGGATCAGACCTGTCAGCAAGCTCGGTCTGCTCCCTCTCCCCGATAACGGGAGAGGGGTGGGGTGAGGGGCACCTCCGATATCGATCCGGTTCACCCCTCACCCCCACCTCTCCCCGCCCCAAGAGGCGGGAGAGGGGCGACCGAGTTTGCCGCGCGTCATCCATCAACTCACTGGAATGCATCTCGTGGCTGCGTTTGCTCTGACGGTGCTCGCGAGCTGGGGGATCTACGCGCTTCTGGGGCTCGGCATTGTGCTGGTTTATCGCACGAGCCGCATCCTCAATATTGCCGGCGGGGAGATCGCGATGTTCATTGGTTACATTGGCGCCCTCGCGGTCGCCGACGGGCTGCCATTCCCAATCGCTGTTGCGCTCGCAATGGCCGCGGCAATGGCGCTCGGGCTTGCAATCTTCTGGCTCGCGATCCGGCGGGTCATGGGCGAGCCGCCCCATGTCGGCCTGGTGCTGACCGTCGGGATCGGAACCATCCTCAACGGCCTGATGATTGTGCTGTTCGGCGGCGGGATGGTCGCCATTCCGACCGGCCTGCCTGCATTCACGACCATCGGCTCCGTGCGCTTGCCCACACCCGACGTGGTTGCCGCAGTTGGTGCCTGGCTTTGCGTTGCGATCATCGCATTGGTCTATGGGCTGACCAATCTCGGGCTGCAGATGCGTGCGGTTGCCGAGCGGGTGATGCTCAGCGCCCAACGCGGGCTCAACGTGGACCGAACGGTCGCGCTGAGTTGGATGATCGGAATGCTCGCAATCGGGCTCGCCGGCATTCTGCATGGCGAGCGCGCCTTGATTGCATTATCGGCATCGGTCATCGGCGTCAGCGCTCTCATTGCCTGTCTGATCGGCGGCATGGACAGCATCAAGGGCGTGGTGTTGGCGGCGCTGATCGTTGCCTGACCGAGAACTTCACCGCGCTCTATCTTGATCCGCGTTATGTGCTGATCGCGCCGGTCGTAATCCTCCTGGTCATCCTCATCGTTCGGCCATGGGGCTTGTTTGGAACGGTCGAGGAGCTCAGGCGCGTGTGATGATCACGCCCCGAGCGCCGCGAATTCCCTCCTCACTTCCAACCAGCGCCGGGCGGAGCCTTCGCGCTGCGGCGCGGTCGGGCGCAATGGTCATCCGTATTTGTTGGCCTGTTCGTATTGCTGGCGCTGCCCGCTGTTCTGCCGCCATTCTGGATTCATCTTGCAAATGGCTGTCTGATTGCCGTCATCGGGGCGGTCGCGCTCAATCTCCTCACCGGCAATGCGCGACTGGTATCGCTTGGCCAAGCCGCCTTTCTCGGAATCGGCGCCTTTGCCGCAGGTCTCATGCAGCGCGCCTACAATGTCCCCTTCCCGGTGGCGCTCGCCTGCGCCGCGCTTGCGGGCGGCATTGTCGGTTGCATTGTTGCGCTGCTATCCCTGCGCCTGCGGGCGCTTTATGTTGCGGTAACAACGCTCGTCCTGCATTTCGCGGTCGTCACATTCTTCTCGTTTGTTCAGGCCGTATTTCTGGATTCATCGGGCATCCTTCTTCCGCTCGCAAGCCTCGCAGGGTTGCAATTGCGCACGCCAACCCAATGGTATTACTTCCTGCTTGCGATCGCGGCATTGGCCGTCGTGGGCGCGCTCAATCTCCTGCGCAGCTTCATCGGCCGGCGCTGGATCGCCGTCGGCGAGCATGATGTCGCCGCCGAGGCGCTCGGCGTGTCCGTGAAACAGGCAAAAATATCCGCGTTCACCGTCACGTCGGCCGTCACCGCCTTTGCCGGGGCGCTCTCGGCTTATTATGTCGGCACCGTCTCGTTCGAGAGCTACAGCTTCGCCCTGGCGATTGCCTATCTGGCCATGATCATCGTCGGCGGCATCGGCGCGGTGCTGGGCTCGGTGCTCGGCGCGGTGTTCATCACATTGCTGCCCTACGTGCTCGACCAGCTCTTTGTTATCGCTGATCTGAAATTCCGCCCGAACATCCTGGCCGGCATTCATCAAATCGTGTTCGGCACGCTGATCGTCGCTTTCCTGCTGTTCGAGCCGCGCGGCCTTGCTGAAATCTGGCGGCGCGTGCGCCTGGCGGCCGCCAACTGGCCGTTCCAATACCGCGCCGCAGCCCGTGCCACACGATGATTCCGCTGCTCGAAGTGGAGGGGCTGGAAGTTGTCTACGGACATGCCATTCGCGCCATCCAGGGCGTTTCATTCGCGGTTGAGGAGGGCCGCATTGTCGGCCTCCTGGGGCTCAACGGCGCCGGCAAGACCACGACCATCCGCGCCATCTCCGGCTTCTTGCCGACTGAGAACGTGCACATCACCGATGGCCGGCTGCGGTTTGCGGGCAATTCCATCCGGGGCATGCGCCCGTTTGCTACCGCATGGCTCGGCATCACGGTCGTGCCCGAGCGCGACAAGGTCTTCGACACGTTGACTGTGCGGGAGAACCTTGCGGTCGCACTGATCGGCGGCGCGATCCGGCATCGACGAGGCGGCGCGTTGCCGCCGATACCGCTCCATCGACGACATCCTCACGCTGTTTCCCGCGCTGGCGCGCCGCATCGACCATGACGCGGTGCTTCTCTCCGGTGGCGAGCGGCAGATGCTGGCGATCGGGGCCTGTCTCCTCTCCTCCCCTCGCCTTCTGATCGTCGACGAAGCGTCGCTCGGCCTCGCGCCTATTCTGCGCCGCCAGCTGTTCGATATGCTGGCGGAACTCAATCGCGAGCTTGGATTGACTATGTTGATCGTCGATCAGGATGTTGCCGGCGTGCTTGCCATCGCCGATCACGGCTACATCCTGGAAAATGGCCGGGTCGTATTCGCCGGCACGCGCGCAGAACTGCTTTCCCACGGCGATGTGAAAGAATTCTATCTCGGGCAAACACAAGACCGGGAGCGCGGATATCGCACGGTCAAGCAATATCGTCGCATCCGTCGCTGGCATTAGCCGATGGATTGCATCCTCGAGGTCGAGAAGCTTGCGCTCAGCTTTGGCGGACTTGACGTGCTGCGCAACGTGACGCTCGGCACATTGCGCGGGAAGATCACCGCATTGATCGGGCCTAACGGCGCCGGCAAAACGGCACTCCTCAATTGCATCAGCGGCATCTATCGCGCGCAGGGCGGACGCATCTCCTTTGACGGCCATGATCTCATCGGCCGCCCGCCGCACGAGATCGCCCGCCTTGGTATTGCGCGCAGCTTCCAGAACCTGGAGCTGTTTCCCTCCCTCACCGTGATCGAGAATCTGCTCGTTGCGCGCGAGCCCCGTTTTCGCGGCAATGTGCTGGGCGCCGCGATATTTTTCGGGCCGGCGCGGCGGCGCGAAATCGCCGAGCGCGAGGCGGTCGAAAAGGTGATCGATTTCTTCGAGCTCTGGCCGTTGCGCCACGTGCGCGCGCACGACCTCCCCTATGGCCAGCAGAAGATCGTAGGATTTGCGCGCGCCATGGCAGCCGATCCGAAACTGCTGCTGCTGGATGAGCCCGGCAGCGGCCTCACCCGCGACGAGAAGGAGGATCTCGCCCGCTTCATCCTTCGGCTGCGCTTCGATTGGAAGGTCTCAATTCTCTGGATCGAGCACGATTTGCAGATGGTCAGCGATCTCGCCGACCACGTGCATGTGCTCAATATCGGCGAATGCATCGCAAGCGGATCGCCGGACGAGATCAAACAGCTGCCCGCCGTGATCAGCGCCTATGTCGGCGAGGAACCGATGTGACTAGCTCGACCCTCTTCGGCTGAAGACCGAACGCCACCAGGGCCGCCGTGGCGCGCCGCCGCTTAACATCAGCAGTTGCCGAAAGAACAATCCAATCACCGCGCGCGCGGCGCCGTCGAGCATGCGGCCGCCGATCGCGGCGGCTTTGCCGGAAAGGCTGATGTCGTAGTCGTAATCGGCGCGAGTCCCCGCTGAGATTTGCGAGAGCCGGATACGGCCGCTGCCGCTCGCAGCCCCGAGCGGACCGATGATGCAGCCCTCCAGGGTTGCTGCGTTGGGAGGTGACAATTCGCTCAGCTGCACATTGGCATCGAAGCGCCCGCGCACAGGCCCGACGCCGAGCGACACGTCGGCGCGGTAGGCGTTCGCGCCCACAAGGCGCAGCTCGCGGCATCCCGGAATGATGCGCTGGAGCACCGCCGGATCGAGCAGCATGGCAAAAATCCGCTCAGGCCTCTCGGGCAGCACAACCGAGCCGTTGCCGGCGAGCGCAATGGAAGCTGGCTGCGCACGAGCGGCGCTTTTGCGCGGCGGCGGCTCGGCCGCGTGCATCCACTCGGCAACCCGCGCAGGCCGCAGCGGCAGCCTGATGTCGCTGCGAGAGAGCGCATCGGCCACCGCATTGGCGATGCAGACCGGCGTGCTGGTCGTATTACCTTCGGAAATTCCCTTGGCGCCAAGTGCAGTCCATGGTGATGCCGTGGGCTTGCGCGGCTGCAGACTGACAAACCGTGGGATCTCGTGCGCGGTCCCGACGAGATAATCGGCGAAGGTTCCGGAAAGAAAGCTGCCGTCGTCCCCGTAGACGAATTCCTCGTACAGCGCCGTGTTCAAGCCGTATGCAAACGAGCCGCCGATCTGGCCTTGCGCAATGCCGGGATTGAGCAGCGGCCCGCAATCATGAATGGTGACGTATTTGTCGATCCGGATTTCTCCGCTGTCGCGGTCGATTTCGACTCCGCAAAAATCAAAACCGAAGCCGTACACCGCCATGGAATTGATCTGGTTGTCCTCGGTGGTGGGCGTGAGCTGCGGCGGGCTCCATTGCACGGTCTCACGCAGGCCCGGTGTGAGACCGGCAGGCAGCGTGCCCGGCGACCAGTGCGCCTCGCCGGCCATACGATGGAAGGATACTGCGTTGTGCGGATTTGCACGCGCAAAGATCTTGCCGCCTGCAAATTCTAGCTCGTCCGCCGGCACGTTGAGATGGCTTGCAGCAATGCGTGCAAGCTTCTCGCGCACTCTGCGTGCCGCCATGTCGGCAACGGTGCTGCAGATCGGCCCGAAGCGGCAGGCGTAATTCCCGGCTGCGAGCGACCAGCCATCCTTCTGGGTGTCGAGATCGAGGTTGACCGCCACCTGTTCCGGCGTAAGCCCGAGCCGTTCTCCCACGATCTGCGCAAGCACCGTGCGATGGCCTTGTCCCTGCGGAACGGAATCTCCCGTGACGGTGACGGCGCCGAGCGGATCGACCGCCACCGTCGCGGTGCCGATGGCGCCGTTCTTGGGACCGATGGCGCGTCGCTCTTCCGGCGTCTTTACCGTGGCGATGTAGCCCATGTTCGATTGGCCGGGGTCGATCACGGCCGCGTAGCCAATGCCGTAAAGTCCCCCACGCTCCCTCACCGTCTCACGCCGGCGCCTGAGCTCATCCAATCCGCCGCGTGCGATCGCTTCCTCGACCGCGGCCTGATAGTTGCCGGAGTCATAGAGGCCACCACCGGGCGCCTGGTAAGGAAAAGCGTTCGCGGGAACGAGATTGCGGCGGATGACGTCAAGCGGATCCTTGCCCAGCTCGACCGCAATCTGATGCATGATCCGCTCGAGCGCAAAGTGAATTTGCGGCGCGCCAAACCCGCGGACTGCGCCGGTCGGCGTTTTGTTGGTAGCCACCACGTCGATCGTTTCCTGCACCGCCGGGATGGCATAGGCGCCGGTGCAGAAGGAATGCGCGCGAATGGTCGGCGCCGGCATGGGTGCGCGCAGATACGCGCCGTGATCGTCCCAATGATGGTAGCGCAGCGCCAGCACCTCGCCGTCGTCGCCATAGGCCGCTTCAACCCGAGACGTGCGGTTCGCCATCGAGTTCGCCGCGGCCAAGTGCTCGAGCCGATCTTCGATCCATTTGACCGGGCGGCCGCTGACCCGTGTCAGCCACACACATCAGCACGATTGGTACGTAGAGAACGAGCTTCACTCCAAAGGCGCCGCCTGAATTGGGCGCGGTGCGCACGCGCAAGCGATTGCTTGCTACGCGCAAAGCGCGCGCCATCACCGTATGGAGGGAAAAAGGACCCTGAAAGTTCGAAACGGTGTCATAGCCCTCCTCTTCGCCGAGGTACTCAGCGATGATTGCAAAGCCTTCCATGGGCGGAATGGAATTGCGCGGGAAATGGACGGTGAGCGTGGTCTTGCGAGCGGCCCTTGCCAGGGCGCCGGCGACATCGCCGTGCACAAAATCGCGCGAGACCACGACGTTGGAGCCGACTTTCGGATGCAGGATCGGCGCATCGGACGCGGCCGCGGCGACCGGATCGATCACAGCCGCCAGCGGCCGGTAATCGACCGTGATCGCGTCGAGGGCATCTTCGGCAAGATAGCGGTCCGATGCGAGAACCAGCGCAACCGGCTCGCCGACGAAGCGCACGCGATCCGTTGCCAGGCAGCGGTACTCCAGCGGCGTGGTGAGCCCAATGAGGAACGGATCGGTCAGCGCGAGCACTTCCGCACGCGTGATCACCGCGGCGACACCCGGCATCTGCCGTGCTCTGCCGGTATCGATGGAAACAATCTCGGCATGGGCATGCGGCGAGCGCAGAATGGCCGCATGCAAGGTTCCGGGCTTGACCGGCAGGTCATCGACAAAGCGCGCGCGACCGCGCAGCAATGCCGGATCCTCGAGCCGCAGAACCGGTTTTCCAATCAGCGCGCCGGACGGCGGGATTTCGTTCATCGCGCAATTGACGTCCCGGGCAGGCGGACCAGGCCCATAATGGCATCCGCGCCGCAGACCGCGCCTGCGAACTCCGCCATGGCGTCGAGCAAGCAATCCCACAAATATTCGGCGCTTGCGCTGTCAGCCAACAAGAAGAACGCGAGCAAGCCGCCAAGGTCCTGCCGGATGACAATGGCGCCAAGACGCGCAACGCTGGTCTGCGCAATCTGCCCAATTGCGAAACGGCCGGGCGAGAGATCAACGCCACAGAGCTTGGCGAACATTTTGGCGGCATCGCTGCCGATCACCACAAACCAGCAATGACTTTCGCGACGGGGAGCGCCATAGCACGCGTCTTCCCCGCCCGGGGCCATTCGCTCGATCGGCTCAGCAAGAACAGATTTCCCGATAACGGGTGCAAGGATCAATACCTCGGCCGGCGCAAGCCGCGCGAGCAGCGATCCGTCCTGCTGGCGCTCTGCCCGATTATCCGCAACCGGCATGGTCATGCCGTGGCGTGCGAGCCAGGACGCGATGCCGCGTCCCTTCAGGCCCCACCTCGGCAATACGGATAAATCGACCAGCTTCAGCCCGGTGGCGAGGCTTGCAGGTTCTGAGGTTTCGCCAAAACCCGCGCCGTCCAGGTCGACGAACGAGACGTTCGCCTCCGCTACCCGTCGATAGACAAAGCTGCGGCGGGGGAATGTCGTCATGATTTTTGCCGCTCATTGGCAGGATCATAGAACGGCAGGCTCGCCACTTGTGCCGTGACAAGCTTTCCGCCGTCCACGCGGATCGAGAATGTTTGACCCGGCTGCGATTTCTGCGGGCGCACATAGGCCAATCCAATAACACGTTGCACCGCCGCCGAATACGCGCAGGAGGTGACGCGGCCGGCAATCTCGCCTTCCTCGATCACGAGATGGCTTTCCTTCGGCATGGCATCGATCTCCTCGAGGACAAAGCCGATCAGCTTGCGATCAATGCCGCGCTTGCGATGAGCCTGCAAAGCGGCACGACCCAAAAAGAAAGTCTTCGAGCTCGCGCCCGCGCCCATTGCGATCTCGATCGGATTGGTCAGTCCGTCGGTATCCTGTCCGACAATGACGTGGCCCTTCTCCAGACGCAGGATGCGCTGCGCCTCCACGCCGAACGGCTGGATGTCCCAGCGCTCGCCGGCCTCGAGCAGGCGATCCCACACGAATTCACCATAGCTTGCCGGCACATGAATCTCGTAGCCCAGCTCTCCCACGAAGCCCACCCGCAGCAGGCGTGCCGGAACATGGGCAACGTGCCCGGTACGAACGCCCATATAGGGAAAAGCATCCGGGCCAAGATCGATGTCCTGGCACAACTCCGCGAGCACGGCGCGGCACTGCGGGCCCGCAAGGTTGACGGCCGCGTAGGCCGCGGTCACTTGCGTGATATCGATATCGAGCTGCCATTGCGCATTCCAGAAATACATCGACCGCACCACGCCTTCGACGCCGGAGGTCGTGGCCGTGACGTAGAAATGCTGATCAGCCAGCCGGCAGATCACACCGTCATCGATGACGGCTCCTGTCGCATCGGTCATCAGAGCGTAGCGGCCACGGTAGAGCGGTTGTTTGAGATGAGCCGTGAAGTAGATCCGGTTGAGGAACTCGGCTGCATCAGGACCGCGAACTTCAATCTTGCCGAGCGTTGAGACATCGATGAGGCCCACGCCGGACCGGACGCTTGCCACCTCGGCTGCAATCGCGTTCGGCGCGTCGCGCTCCCCGCCGTAATAGGCCGGCCGCAGCCAGGCACCGGCGAGCATCATCTGCGCGCCCGCCTCCAGGTGGCGGTGATGCATGGGGGAGCGGCGGATGGGATCAAAGCCCCGCCCCGCGAGCACGCCGAAGCTCTCGCCGGAATAGGGCGGGCGCGCCGTTGTGCTGCCGATTTGCTCTTCACGCAACCCGCGCGTGAGCGCGGCGAGGCGAATAGTATTCACGGCAGAATGCCGTCCCTGCGACGGTCCCATGCCGGCCGTGGAATATCGTTTGAGCAACTGAACATGGTCGAAACCGGACGCGATGGTATCGCGGATATCCTTGACGGTGAGATCCTCGTCGAAATCGACGAACTCCTTGCCCCTTGGGTGGAAGCAAAACGGGAAGGCATGGGTAGCTCCGGCTGCGTTGTTATCGATCGCCGTGCTCGCTTCCCGCAGGTTGCCCCGGCCGGCGCGTTCGCCGTCAGCGAGCATCGCATCGAGCGCGAAGCACTGATTCACCGAGCCGGTGAGCGTGATCCCCTGCGGCAACTCCTCGGCCCGATGCATGGCGGTACGCTGATCGTACACAAGCCGCGCGCCCGCATGGGCGGCAAGCGCCAGGTTGGGCGCAAACCCGGTCGAGACGCACAGGAGATCGCAGGCGATTGTATCGAACGGGGCTTCAAATTCGCCCTTCGCGCCCACGCGCGCGACGCGAACGCCGCGCACATGCTGCCGGCCGAGCGCTTCGCACACCGTTGCCCCGGCCTCGATGCGGATCTCGCGCTTGACCACGGCAGCGCGAAGCGGACCATCGGCAGCCGAGGCGCGCATATCGAGAACCGCCGCGATCTCAACACCTGCGTCGGCGAGATCGAGCGCTACGCCGTAACCATGGTCGTTCGCTGTCAACACCACGGCACGGTCGCCTGGACACACGCCATAGAGCTTGACCAATTTTTGCGCCGCCGAGCCAAGCATGATGCCGGGCAAGTCGTTATTACGGAATAGCGCGGGCTGCTCCAAAACGCCGGTCGCAAGCACGACCCGCCCGGCGCGCAACTTGTAAAGCCGCCGGCCCTTAACGATCGCAAGCCAATGGTCCGCAAACAGGCCTTCGCAACTTGCGCCGGCGAGAACCATCACGTCTGCGGTTCTCTCGAATGCGGCGGTAAGCCGGTCGCGCTGTTTGCGCCCTTGCAGGCCGCCGGCATCGAAACGGGCGTAGTTCAATGCGCCGCCGAGCGATGGATTGTGATCCACAATCACGACGCGGGAACCTCCTGCGCCGCCGCCAAGGCCGCACTCATCCCGGCCGGCCCGCCGCCGATCACCGCCACATCGGCGAAGAGATAGGATTTGTCGAAATAGCCGTGCTTGCTCTTCACGTCGACGCGGCCGATGCCGGCCATGTGCCGGATCACCGGCTCCCACATCCGCCACGCGCCCTTGGGCCGGAAGAACGAGCGGTAGTAAAAGCCGGCCGGAAGGAAACGGTCAAAAGCACCGGTCCAGGCATGCAGGTCGAAGCGCGGCGACCCGAGATAATTCTGCGCGCGCACACGGTCGCCATCGGACAGGAGATGACGTTCCGCAAAAACGTTCGGGATGCCGTTGACCTCAACCAGGGTGTTGGCTTCGCACCCGGCGAGACTGACAATTCCGCGTGGCCGGTGATATTTGAACGATCGGGATAATACGCTCACGCCATTCGCGCTAAGCGCACTTGCGATGCTATCGCCCTTGAAGGCGCCATAGCGCCGGCCCTGGAACGTGAATGTCAGCGGCTTGCTTCGATCGATGAACTCGCCGCCGGTTGCCAACCGCTTCACTGTGGGCCAATTCCTGGCGCAGCCGCGAGCCTGGGATCGCCGATCCGATAGGTCGCGAGGATTTCATCGGTGCGAGTATCGCGCTCGACAATGAACAGGAAGTTGGTCGCAAGATGCAGCCACCATTCCCGCACCGGACCGGCGGGATTTCGTTCCATGAAAACGAACTCGGCCCACTTTTCTGCTCCCGCTCCGGCGTCCGGCAACGGCTTGACCTCGCCGAGGCAGACGAATTCCGAAATATTGCGAGGGCCGTTCAGCGGGCAATTCACGAGCCTCATTTGCGCTTCAATGCCCCACCGAAGCTGCGCCTCGTTCGCCGATCTGGACAAAGTTTGCGAAGCGATCGAGCGCGAATGGCTGGATGAGCTTGGGCGGCTTGCCGGTTGCAATGGTCTCGGCCAGGCGCTTGCCGCACACCGGCGTTGCCTTGAATCCCCATGTCCCCCAGCCCGCGTCGATGAAATAGTTCTCGACCGGCGTGAGGCCCATGACGGGGCTGAAATCGGGCGTCATGTCGGCGAGCCCGGCCCACTGCCGCATGACCTTCACTTCGGCAAGGAAAGGAAAGAGTTCGAGCATGTGGCTCATGAGGCCTTCCTTGAATTCCAAGGTCGAGCGCGAGGAATAGAGCGGATAAGGGTCGGTCGCACCGCCCATCACAAGCTCGCCGCGCGTGCTTTGCGAGACATAGATGTGCAGGCTGCCCGACACGATGATCGGATCGAGAAACGGCTTGAGCGGGTGCGATACGCAGGCCTGCAGCGGGATCGTGCGAATCGGCAGGCGCAGATCCAGCATGGCGGCAACGCGCGAGCTCGAACCCGCGACCGCCTGCAGGATGGCTCCGGCGTGAACCGTGCCGCGGCTGGTCTCGACCGCGATCGCCCGGTTTCCCTGTTTGACGATGCCGGTCACCTCGGTCTCGGGATGCAGTTCCACGCCCAATCGCGCTGCTGCGGCCGCGTAGCCCCATGCCACCGCATCATGGCGCGCGATCGCGCCGGGTGGGTGATAAAGCGCGCCCAGAATGGGATAGCGCGCCTTGGGCGAGAGATTGAGCTGCGGGCACAGGCGCCGAATCTCGCCCGGGTCGATCAATTCGGATCGAACGCCAAGGTGCTTGTTCACTTCCGCCCGCCAGCGCGCGGTTCGGATCGCCGCGTCGGTGTGCGCAAGGGTGAGATGCCCGCGCTCGGAATACATGATGTTGAAGTCGAGCTCGTTGCTGAGATTTTGAAAAAGCGAAACCGATTCCGCGTAGAAGGCGACGCCCTCGACGGTCAGGTAATTGGAGCGCACGATCGCGGTATTGCGCCCTGTATTGCCGCCGCCGAGATAGCCCTTCTCCAGAACTGCAACGTTGCGGATGCCGTGATCCCTGGCGAGATAATAGGCGGTTGCGAGCCCATGTCCGCCGCCACCGATGATGACGACGTCGTAACGCTTGAGTAAAGGTGAAGGCGACGGCAGGATGCGGGCCGGGCGCCGTCCCCACAATCCTTGCGCGATCAGGGCAAACGACATGCGTGCGCTCACTTCCGGCCTGCATTCGTCGGCAGCGCAAGCCCATAATGACGGGCAATGTATTGCTTCTGAAAATTTTTCATTCAACTGATCGAGCTCGATCGCGGCGCGCGTGCGCTCGGCGGGAGGACCATAGCCGCCGGCGCCGGGAGACTCGACGATAATGGTCTCGCCCTCGCGCACCAACTCACCGGAAGGCTTGGTCGCCAATATCCTGTTGCCGTCGCGGCCGATCTTGACAAAGCGGCCCGCAGCGCCGCTGCCGCCCCCGAACACGCCCCATGGCTGGTGGATCGAGCGTTCCATAGCGCCGTTGAACGTACAGTCGTGACCGACCGGCCGGATTGCGCGGCGCAATCCCATTCCCCCCCGATAGCGGCCGGGCCCACCGGAGTCCTCGATCAGTCCGTAGCTCTCGACGAGCAGCGGGTATTCCATCTCGATCAATTCCACCGGCAGGTTCGATGTGTTGGTGATGTGAACCTGAACCCCGTCGGTGCCGTCCTTTTCCGCGCGGCCGCCGAAGCCGCCGCCGAGCGTCTCGAGGTACACGTATTGCGCATTCGTGCGCGGATCGATGCCGGAGAACACGGCCGTGGTATTGGCGCCGTTTGCGGCGCCCACGACCTGCTGCGGCAGCGCGTCGGCGAGCGCTCCAATGATCACGTCGATGATGCGTTGGCAGGTGTTTGCGCGCGCGGCGACGGGCGCAGGAAAACGCGCATTGAGGAGCGAGCCAGGCTCGGCCACGATCTGCGGGAGATCGAGCATGCCCTGATTGTTCGGCACCTGCGGATCGAGCAACGCCTTGAGCGTGTAGCACACCGCAGCCTGGGTCGCATTCATGGTAACGTTGATGTTGCCGGCGACCTGGGCGCTGGTTCCGGCAAAGTCGAAGCGGATGCGGCCGCGCGCAACGTCGATGTGCACGCGGATCGGGATATCGCGCGTGCCCATCCCATCATCATCCATGACATCGGCGAAGGAATAGCTGCCGTCGGGAATGCGCCGCAGCGCACGGCGCATGCGATCGGACGTGCGCCGCACGATCTCATCAAAGACCGCGAGCACCATTGTCGGGCCATAGGCAGCAAAGGTCTCGCCCAATCGCCGCTCGCCGAGGCGGCAGGCGGCGATCTGCGCGAAATAGTCGCCGCGGCGCTCCTGCGGCACGCGAACATTGAGCAGAATGAGATTGAGCAAATCCTGTTGCAGCTTCCCCCTTCGAAACAGCTTCATGACCGGCAGGCGCAGGCCCTCCTGGTAGATTTCCGTCATACCCCCCGCCATGCTGCCAGGAACCATGCCGCCGACATCGGCGTGGTGAGCGATATTGCACATGAAGGCGACCAGCTTAGCCCCGGTGGAAAATGGGCACGGCCATGTTCACATCGGGCAGGTGGGTTCCACCCGCCACGTGCGGATCATTGGCGATGAAAATATCTCCCTCCTCGATATCGCCGGCGAATTCGGCCAACAGGTGACGCATCAGACCGGTCATGGAGGCGATGTGGATCGGCAGCGACGCGTCCGATTGCGTGATCAAGCGGCCATGGCGATCGCAGACCGCCGTTGAATGATCCCGGCGTTCCTTGATGTTGGTCGAGTATGCGCTCTTCATCAGCGCGACGAATGTCTCGTCCGTGATCGAACGCAGCGCGTTCGAGATGATTTCGATTGCGATCGGATCCAAACGTCGTTGTTTCATTGGCCTACCGCTACAAGGAGATTGCCGGCATTATCCACACGCAGCCAGTCCCCGGGGCAGAGAACCGTGGTTGAATCGAACTGCTCGATGACCGCCGGACCGGAAATGACGTCTCCGGGTTGCAGACGCCCGCGATCATAGATCGCCACCCGCCCCGGCCGGGAATATGCGAACCAGACTGCCCGCTGGTCGACCGGCTTTGGCCGCGAGCGCCTGCTCGCCTTGCTTTTCTCCGGAGGCTGCAACTTGGTCAGCGCAGCGCTTGCGGTGAGGCGCGCACTGATGATCTCAACCGGGTCTGCCTCGTTGTGGAAGCCATAGTACTGGTCGTGGACCAGGAAAAAACGCGCTGTGAGCTTATCCGCATCGGGAATCGGAGGTAATTGTCCGCCGACCGAAGTCCCGATCGGCACGGATAATTCAAAGTTCTGGCCGACGTAGCGCATGTCAAGGGAAAGCGTGAGCTTCCGTTTGGCGCGCGCCACGCTTTGGCCCGCAAACCAATCTTCTGCCGCGCGCTTGAGGTGTCTGAGAGCGTCGTGGACCGGCCGCAGGCCTGCCCCATTAAGCTCGCTGCGCGCCGAACGCACGAAATCGCGCTTGAGGTCGGACGCAATCAGCCCCTGGGCGCACAGGATTCCGGGCGCGGCCGGAACCAGGAATCTGGAAATACCGAGAGCACGCGCGACCTGGCTCGCGTGCAGCGGTCCGGCGCCTCCAAACGGCAGCAGGCAATAGCCGCGCGGGTCATGCCCGCGCTCGACGGAAACCGTCCGTATGGCGCGAACCATGTTGGCAACCACAATATCGAGGATGCCGAGCGCCGTGCGCTCGATCGAAAAGCCAATCCGCCCGGCAATAGGCGCGATCGCTGCGCGCGCCGCGTTCACATCAAGCGGCATGCGTCCTCCGATGAGGCCGCCGGTGGAAAGCCGGCCGAGCAGAAGATTGGCGTCAGTGACGGTCGCTTCTTTTCCCCCTTTGCCGTAACAGGCGGGACCGGGCACGGCTCCGGCGCTCAGCGGGCCGACCTTCAGGAGACCATCGCGGTCGAACCAGGCGATCGAGCCGCCACCTGCGCCGATGGTATGGATATCGACCATAGGCAGCCGAACGGGAAAGCCGGCAACGGCACGATCATACGAGACGCTTGCCTGGTAATTTCGCACGAGCGCAACGTCTGCGCTGGTGCCGCCCATGTCGAGGGTGATGATGTTGGGCTCCTTTGAGATGCGCGCGCTGTAGATGGCCCCGATGGCGCCCGCCGCCGGCCCCGAGAGCGCGGTGCGCACGGGAAAGCGGCGCGCCTCCTCGACCGACATCAAGCCGCCGCTGCTCTGATAGACGCCCACATCGGCCTTTGCTGCGGCGGTGCTCACGCGCTGCTCCAGATCGGACAGATATTTCCCGATGACGGGTTGCAGATAGGCGTTGAGCACGGCCGTCGAAAATCGCTCGTATTCACGAAATTCCGGCTGCACCTGCGATGACAGCGAAACCATCAGCTCCTTGTCCGCGCACGCCAGCGCTTCGCCCACGCGGCGCTCGTGGGTGTCGTCGAGAAACGAGAACAAAAGGCAGACCGCACAAGACTGCGCGCCGGATTGCACGACTGCGTCGACGGCATCCTGAAGAGATTCGGGATCGAGCGGCGTGACGATACGTGCTTTGTCGGTAATTCGCTCCGCGACCTCAAACCTGCGATGGCGCGGAACGAGCGGCTCCGGGTGGTCGATCTGAAGCGAGTAAAGATGCGGACGGGTCTGGCGGCCGATTTCCAGCAAATCGCGAAATCCGCGCGTGGTAATCATGGCCACGCGGGAACCCTTGCGTTCGATCAGCGCATTGGTGGCAACCGTCGTCCCATGGCAGAGCCGCGACACGTTCTTCGGGTCGATGCCGGCGATCTTGCACAGCTCAAGCAGGCCATCGGCGATTGCTGCTGCGGGGCTCTCCGGCGTGGAGGGTGTCTTAAAAAGGTGGATGGCGCGTGAGCGCGTCTCAAAGGCAAAAAAGTCGGTAAACGTGCCGCCGACATCGACGCCAATGAGCCAGCTCACTGCGAACAGCTCCCGAAATCGCTTTTATTCATCGATTGAGCACAGGCAGGACTGCGGCGGCAAGGACTGAGGTTACCTCCGAGTGTCGCTCGGATTGGTTCCCCGGTCCCAGCCAGGGCAATCGCATATGAGCAAGCCGTACCCCAAGCCGAGGCCGCGAAGCGGCACTACGCTGTTGGTTCTTGATAGGGGCGGGACCCGGGGTCCCCAAGAAACGCGGATGCGTTTTTTGGGGTGCCCCGCAAACCCGCCCCTCGTTCGGCATTCACGGTGTGTGAGGTTGATCTTGTAGGGGAGGTTTGAAACCCGCCCCTACTTCTTCGATTGCGCAGCTGATGACGGCAATTCCTCGCAGCGAACCTGTGGCATTACAAGGGCGGGTTTAAAACCCGCCCCTACAAGCTTCGCGACCGCGATCTACTTCCCGTCCATGGCTTGTCATATGCGATTGCCCTGCCCGCAGTTCTACGACGGACATCACCAGAAGCGCCTGACATTAGCCTACTCGATCACTTCGTCGGCGAGCGAGAGCAGTGTCGGCGGGACCGTGAGACCAAGTACTCGGGCAGTCTTGAGATTGATCGCCAGTTCGAATTTGGTCGGTTGCTCGACCGGAAGATCGGCCGGTTTGGTGCCTTTCAGAATCCGATCGACGTACCAGGCGGCGCGCTCGCCCAAGGCAAATATGTTCGGCCCAAGGGCCAAGAGCCCCCCGGCTTGGACGAATTCTCCCGCCTGATGCACCGTGGGTAAGCGGTAGCTGTTAGCGAGGTCGGCGATTTGCTGGAGATGGATCGTAAACGACGTGGTTTGCTGGACTATGAGCGCATCGGGACGATCTTTCTCCATCGAGCCAAAGCCTTCGATGATCTCCTCGGGACGCACTTCGAAAACTTGCAAAGCAAGACTTAATGCTTGGGCGGCCGCCTGCGTTTCGGTGATGAGCGTTGCGGTGGGGGGATGGTCTCGCTGTACGAGCAGGCCGACGCGGGCGAGCTGCGGAACAACCTCCTTGAGCAGCTCCAACCGCTTGCCCGCCAACTCGGTCGAGAACAAGGTCACACCTGTCGTGTTCCCGCCCGGTCGCGCGAAGCCCGCAACAAGGTTATTGCCGATTGGGTCGGAGATCGACACCATGACGACGGGAGTGTTCTTGTTGAGGTCTCGAACGGCGAGGATTGCTTCGGTGCTGTTCGAGGCAATCACGTCCACATTCAACTGAAGCAACTCGCTCGCCAAATCGGCCAGTTGCTCTCTTCGTCCGGCTGCCCACCGATATATCAGGACGAGGTTCTGGCCCTCGACGTATCCGAGTTGCTGCAATCCGTGCTGAAATCCCCTTATGGCCGGAGTTGGCCCAGTCGCCAATGTGAGAAAGCCGATGCGAGCGAGTTTCGCTGTCTGCTGCGCACGCGCACCGAGCGGCCACGCCGCGACCATGCCGCCGAGCAGGGTGATGAACTCGCGGCGCCTCATGTTCTTACCGCGCCGCAGCATTGTTGTCCGCTTCATCTCAATGCAGGCCCAGACAGGACGGGTTCAATGTGTGGCGGCAGCCGACATAGCGGTCCCGCTGATGAGCAACGCATGCGAGGGGAATTCCGCAGTCGCAGCCCTATCGCAAAAACTCCCGAATTTTCGCGAGAAGCTGACGCGGGCTATAAGGCTTCGGTACAAAATCATTGCAGCCCGCTGCTCGGGCTTTCTCTTCATCTCCGCTTAAGGCATACGACGTGACCGCGATAATTGGTATCGAGTTTAGGGATGGGTCCGCCTTGATGCGGCGCGTTGCTTCGTAGCCGTCCATGACCGGAAGCTGAATGTCCATGAGGATCAGGTCTGGTCGGTCCTTCGCCACGGCTGCAAGTGCCTCCTCGCCGTTTTCTGCTTCAGTCATCTCGTAATCGTTGGCCGTCAGCAAATCGCGCACGATCTGCCGATTGTCCTCCTGGTCCTCAACCACCAAAATTCGCTTGCTCATGCCGGCCTCGCCTGTTCTGCGACAGTGACGGGAAGCGTGAATGCGAAGGTCGAGCCATTACCGGGGCTCGACTCCACCCAAATGCGTCCGCCATGCATTTCGATAATTCGCCGTGAGATGGCCAAGCCAAGCCCGGTGCCACCCTTCTTTTTAGTAATCGAATTGTCGGCCTGTTGGAACTCCTGGAACAGCTTAGCCTGGTCGGCTGTGGAAATCCCCGGGCCGGTATCGTGGACCGCGACATTGAATGATCCGTTGGCCGAGGAGCCTTTGATCGACACTTCCCCGATATCGGTGAATTTGATCGCGTTGCCGACGAGGTTGAGCAGAACCTGGGTGAGGCGGCGCTCGTCGCCGCGTCCCTGCGGTAGCTCCTGCGCCACATCGATCTTGATCGCGATTTGCTTCTCGCTCGCCAATGGCTCAATCGCGCTGAAGACGGTCTGGATGACGTTCTTGAGCGAATAATCCGACAGCGAGAGCGAGAGCTGGCCGGCCTCGATCTTGGAGAGATCGAGCACGTCGTTGATCAGCCCGAGAAGGTGCTTGCCATTCCTCTGGACGCGATCGAGCACACCGCGCATCTTGGCTGGCGTCTCGCCGTAGATGTCATCGAGAATGAGCTCGGTATAGCCGAGAATGGCATTGAGTGGCGTGCGCAGTTCATGGCTCATGTTGGCCAGGAACTGCGACTTGTGCTGACTCGCCTCTCGCTAGCTGCCGGCTCTTGTCCTCGATTTCATGGAACAGGCGCGCGTTCTGGATCGCCAGCACCGATTGGGCGGCAAAGGTCTGCAAGAGATCGATCGTCTGTTTAGGGAACTCTCCCGGCGTTTTCCGGCGCACCACCAGAGCACCGACAATACGTTCTGCGCCGAGCAGTGGAACAATCAGAACAGCACGGTAGCCGGCCCGCAGGACCACCTCCAGGTTTTGAGATGGCGGCTCATTCTGCAGGTCGGCGATCTGCAACGGCGCACGTTGGCTCGCCGCTTGGCCGATACCAGCATCTCCGATGCGGATGTGTCGCTCCTTAAATGCCGCGATTAGCTCATCGTCCATCCCGTAGGTAGAGCGCAGCCCGAATTCCTTTTTGCTCTCGTCGTAATCATAGATCGCGCCCGCATCGGTCTCGGAGAGCTGTACGGCCTTGCTGACGATGGTGGTCAACACCTCCTGAAGATCAAGCGTCGAGTTCACGACCTGACTCACCTCACCAAGCGCGCGCAGTTCAGCCACGGACTGCCCGAGCTCATGGGTACGCTGCTCGACCTTTTTCTCCAGGTCGGCATAGGATTCCTGCAGCCTTCCCGCCATGTCGTTGAACTGGTCGGCGAGCCCCTCCAGCTCGTCGCCGGTTTTCACGGATATCCGCTGCGAAAGATCGCCGCTGCCGATGCGGGCGGCACCGGCGCGCAGGGCCTGGATGGGGCCAACCATCTTGCGCGCGAGTACGAGTCCGGCGAGGAAGGCAAAGCCCAATGCCGCCAATAGCAGAATGCCCGAGCGCTCGATCGTGGAATAGAGCGGCGCATAGGCCTCCGCGCGCGGCAGCTCGACGAAAATCAGCCATCCCAGCGGGGCGACATGGGCATAGGCGGTCAGCACGCGGCGGCCATGGATGTCCTCGGCCTCCTGCAATTGCTCCGTCGCATCGACGCCGCTGCCGGCCGCGCGCGCCGCCTGTACCTGCGCTAGCCGGGAGAGATCGGTGTTGCGCAGCACGAGACTGATATCGGGGTGCGCGATGAGCCGGCCCTGCGCATCGACGACATAGGCCGCCCCGCGCTCGCCGACCTTGATCTGGGAGATCACGTCCCAGATGAGCTTGAGATTGACCTCGGCGACGCTCACCCCCGCATCGCGTCGGGTACCGGTGAGCGCCAGCGTCATGTAGGGCTCGGACTCGCGGCGGAAGTAGACGGGCCCGTAATAGACCTTGTGCGCAACCGCTTCGGCGAATTTCGGATCCTTGGAGAAATCGGTCTTGCTTGCGACCACGTCCATGGCCAGGCGCGAGACGCGCAGCTGCTCATGCCCGGTTGCGTCGAGCTGCGAAAGCTCGGTGATCGCCGGCACCTGGCGCAGGAGCCGCAATCCGTCGAAACGGCGCTGATCGATGGTGCCGGCCGACCATGGGAGCTGCGTGGTCCACCCTACCTGGCTCTCGATTTCCTTTACGAACTGGCTGATCTTGGCCGCGGCCGCCTCGGCTTGCTCGCGCTGGATGCGGATTAGGGACGCCTTGTGCTCCTGAAATGAAAACCAGACCTCGGACAATCCGTTCGTAAGCAAAGCAACGCAAACGACGGCCAGGAACAGCCCGACATATTTGCGAAACAGGCGTCCGTGCGCCCGCGGCTTCTCAGGTTGCGCAACAGGCGCCACGGTTCCGGGTGCTCTCACTCGATCACCTCATCGGCGACTGCGAGCAGCGTTGGCGGCACCGTGAGGCCGAGAGCCTTTGCCGCATTGAGATTGATGGCCAGTTCGAATTTCACCGGCTGCTCTACGGGCAGTTCGGCTGGATTGCTGCCTTGCAGAATTTTGTGCACGTACCCCGCAGCCCGCCGGTAAAGATCAGCAAGGCTTGCCCCATACGACATCAGACCCCCAGCTGCTACGTTTTCTTTCAGAACGTACATCGTGGGCAAGCGATTTTTCGCAGCGAAATCGATAATCCATCCACTATGTGAGAGGTGGAAGGGATCGGCAGTTACTGTCAATGCATCCGGTCGCTGCTGCATCATCGTGGCGAACGCGGACTCAAACTGTTCGGAATGGCTTATTTCGACGAACATCGGTTCTATCCCCAGTTTCGGTGCTGCCGCCCGCCATTCATCGAGATAGCCGCGATGGGAGTTGTTGTTTGCATTCCAGAGAAAGGCCACCCTCGAAAGGCTTGGAATAAACTCCTTGAGGAGCTGCACCCGTTTGGCGCTCATTTCCGCGCCAAGGATGGTATTGCCGGTGGTATTTCCGCCCGGCCGCGCGAGCCTAGGCACGAGCCCAGCCCGTACGGGATCGCCGATGGCGATCATCACAATGGGAACAGTCGTTGTCGCTTGTTGGGCCGCGCTCGTGGCCACGGTTCCGCTGGTGGCGACAACATCTACCGGAAGACTGACGAGCTCTCTTGCGACCGCAACGAGCCGCTCCGGCTGCCCACCCGCAGCCCGGTATTCTAATTTGATATTCCGGCCTTCGGCATAGCCGAGCTCGTGCAGCCCCTGCCGGAAGTGGTCCCACATCGGTGTATCATCGATGATCCCAATAATCGGCAGCTTTGGGGTCCCCTGAGCTGCGCGCACCCCGAACGGCCACGCTGAAGCCGCGCCGCCGAGGAGTGCGATGAAGTTGCGCCGTTTCAAATGACCGAATTGCATCCAGTTTCCTACCGAGGCCGGGATTACGCGCAGCAGGAGAGGATATCGAATTGGGAATGGAGAGTCAGCGGTGAAAGGCCGACGGCGTGGCTCAAAAAAGAGATGAAATCTCCACGCAATCTCGTCCGCAGTACCTTCGGAAGCAGCCGTAACCCAGACGAGCCGGCACTCACTTGGATCACTTCACTGAGCCAGAACTTACCCCCAAGGGGCCTATTGAATTGGCTGTTCTGTAGGGGTTCGATCGGAGACCACTCCTTCCTTTGGAGGTTCCACGATCCTCGGTAGACGGATCGTGAAGGTCGAGCCGCGACTAGGCTCGCTCTCGACTGTAATGTCGCCGCCCATCATCTGACAGAAGCGCCGGCTTATAACGAGGCCAAGGCCGGTGCCACCGTATTTGCTCGCCGTGGTCGAGGAGGCTTGGGAAAACTCCTGGAACAGCTTGCCCATTTGTTCCGCCGTCATTCCGATGCCGGTGTCGGCAACTGCGAGCGTGATCCAGTCGCGGCCGTTCTCCTGTCGCCCACGCGCATCGATTGTGATGGTGCCTCGCTCGGTGAACTTGTTGGCATTGCTCACGAGATTTAATACCGCCTGGCGCAGCCGCCATTATGAGCATAGCAGGCAGGCTCCAGTTGTCACGTTGTGGACGGGTCGCACCACCGGCACCTACGTCGCGCTTAGCAGATCGACGCATGTCAGCTTCGGGTCTTGGTTGTGTGAAAAAGGCGGGGCAACAGCACGCTTTAGCCCGGCAGTCTGCGCTTCCGTTAAGCGGTTGGATTACGCGCCGAATCTCACGCGCGCGTAGATCTCGGCCAAAGGCAGATCGATGCCAAGCGCCTCGATCCGAACCGCCGCATCGTCGCCCTCCAGCACCGCCGGCCCGGGAGAAAAGCCCGCGGGTCCGCGCGTCCAGACCCAGGCCTTGATCTCGTCCTGCGCGAATACAATATAGGCCGCCAAGCTTTGCAGGCGCAGATATTCAGCAGATTTGTCGCCGAGATCGACTCGTTCCGAGGATGGTGAAAGGACCTCGGTGATGAGCACCGGCTCCGTAGCCGTCAAGTCTGTGGCAGGTTCGCCCGCAATGTCCACGATGACATTCGGAAATCTGACCGACTCGGGGTCTAAGGCGATCCCAAACTCTGGCAGAACCGTCCACTTGCCGGGGTCGAGGCGTGCATCCAATGCCTTCGCAAGATTGAAAGCAATCTGCCAATGCGCTCGTGAGCCCCCGGTCATCATGATGACGCGTCCGCGATCAAGCTCATAGCGTTCCTCGCGGCCCTGCACCCAGCCGAGGAACGCGGCCTTGTCCATGCGCAGGGGTAACAGAACATTCATGGGCGCCTCATGTGCGGTCGTTATAGCAATCAGCGGAACATGGATAAAGGTCCGGAATTTGCCTCCGGTCGCCCGGATTAGGCGTAAAATGCTTCGTACCCAAAAAATTCTTCAATGGATTGAAATTATTGTATCCGGGTCGGCGGAATCGTCTCGACCGCACCAGCTTTCTGTTCTGCGAGTTGCAGCCGGGCGAGTTTTGCACAAGCGATTAATTCAGGCGAGCCTCTCGCGCTGCGTTGCTTCGCGGCCTTCTCAAGCAAGCCAATTGTCAACGTTCAGCCCGCGGACACGTCTGAACTCGTCGGTATTGGCACTCACGATCGTGGTGCCCGTTGCACAGGCGTGGGCGGCGATCAACAGGTCGTTGCCGCCGATTCGCTTTCCAGTCGCTTCCAGCTCCGAGCGGATTGCGCCGTATTCGGCATCGGCGGGAACATCGAACGGCAGCACATCGATCTCGCCGAGCAGGTCTTCGACGGCCTTGAGCAACCGTTTCGAGCCGCTCTTTGCGCATCCATAGCGCAACTCGGCCGCCACAATAATGCTTGTGCAGATGTTGCCCTCGCCCACCTTGGCGATGCGCTTCGCAGCTCTGCCCTGCGGGTGTTTGATCAGGTCGGAAATGATGTTCGTGTCCAGCATATAACGAGTTCAAAGCACGTTCTCCGGTGCCGGCACGGGATCGTCGATCGCGGGAAACCCTTCCTCCAGCGGCTTCATCGTCTTGAGCAACGCAACGAGCCCGCGCTTACGCACCGGCTCGATCACGAGGCGATCGCCGTCACGGTGCATGATCGCTTCGTCGCCCGGCAGCTCGAACTCCACGGGAATACGGACCGCTTGGTTGCGACCATTTCGGAATAATCTGACGTGCCTCGGCCCAGGCATTGGCCCCTCCGTGCATATGCCGGTGACATATGCCGCGGCGCGCCGAAACTCAAGAGGGGCCCGACGGTTTCTCTCGACCGCACCAATTCTCTGCGTTGCCGCGATGGTTTCGCGCATTCCCTGTGGTGTCGCCAGCTTGGGCGGAATGGCGAAATACGCTTCGCTATTGCGCCCCACGCGCTGCTTCACCCCAGTCATCCGACATTGGGGTGCGTGTGTCGTACAGCTTTGGCACAAAAATCTTAAACGGATCGATGCCGGTGCAAGGCCGCTCAGCAAAGCAGTCGCGCAGCATTTTCGTGTCCGTGTTGTCAGCAGCCGATCGAGCTGTTTCGGGTCGGGCGCTGGCTAGACGATCTGATTGCGCAGCATGGCTTCACCTCGCCACAGTCGCTGCAGATTGTCGAGGAGGACGTCGAGCACATTGTCCTCATAGCGGCGGGTCTCGCCGGCGGTATGCGGCGTGATGAAGACGTTCGACAAACCCCAGACAGGCGACGCGGGCGGCAGTGGCTCATCGACGGTGACGTCGAGGGCGGCGCCGGCGATGCTCCCCGTGCGGAGCGCCTCGATCAACGCGTCCTCTTCTACGCAGCGCCCGCGCGCGGCATTGATCAGATAGGCGGAGGGCTTCATCTTCGCGAACGCTGCCGCGTCGATGACGTTCTCGGTCTCCCTGGTGAGCGGACAGGTCAGCGCCACGAAGTCGGCCTGCGGCAGCAGCGTCTTCAGCTCGGCAAGCGTGTGCACGGAATCGGCGCCCTCGGTGCCTTTCGACAGGTCGCGCTTGACCCCGATCACGCGCATGTCGAAAGCCTTGGCGAGCCGCGCGAGACGACCTCCGATGCCGCCGAGCCCGACGACGAGGAGCGTCTTGCCTCCGAGCTCGTCCTCGCGCTGCGTCAGGTCCGAGATCATGCCGCGCCACACATGCTTGGCCTGATTATCGCGTGCCTCAGGCAGCCGCCGGGCCAGCGCCAGGATGAGCGAAATCACGTGTTCGGAAACGGCGTTGACATTGACGCCCTGCGCGCTGGCGAGGCGGATTCCGCGCTCCTTGAGCACGGCACGATCGAACTGATCGGTGCCGGCACCGACCGACTGAATGAAGCGCAGCTTCGGCGCGCGCGCCGCCAGCTCGTTGCGCCATAGACCGGAGATCACGAGCACGTCGGCTTCGCCGATCCGGGCATCGAGCTCGTCGTGCGAGGTGACGCCGAAGTTCCTGATCGGCAGCTGGCGCAGTATGAAGCGCTGCTGCAGCTGATAGGCGACATGCGCGAAGCAGATGGTGAGATCGCTCTCGGACGGGAACATCGATGGCTCCTGAGAAGATGACTAGAAACGGCTGGCGCGGAACAGCGTGAGGTCAATGCGCGGCGGGTGGCCGGCGACAAGATCAATCCGTCGCGGCGGAGGCTTGATGGGCTGGAGCAAATAGGCATCTCGATCCTTTAGGTGCGCTAAGTATATTCCGCTGACTGATCAGCCAAGACCGGTCAACAAGTATGCCGCACGGTTGCTGTACCGGAAGTGGCGATACAGCGTGGCTGGGATAGGTCACGGATTTTGGACGGGTGGCGCGCTGGCGGGGGCTTATTGCGCGGTTGAGGTGGAGTTTGTTGTGGTGGGTTGCCGGCGGTGAGTTTGCACAAACAAAGGGCCTGGTACTCGATCGATGTTAAACGCTCGATCAGGTTCCTTATTCGTTCTATCGGTGTCGCAGTTCCAAATATTTTCCACGAGTGTTCAATTTTGACCAGACTCGCCCGTTAGCCATCCGCTATGGGCACGCCTTCGCGATCTGTGTCGGGGGGCTGCCAATGTATACATCTGCCGAGTGCCGAGCGCAGGCTGAAGAGAAACTAGCGCAGGCGCAGTGGGACGACCGGAATCGGAAGCGCCTGATTACTGCTGCTGAAGCGTGGCTGTTCCTCGCCAGTCAATTGAGACGACTCGAAGCGTCCTTCGGCCCCAAAAGACGTTCAAGAAGAACTACGGCGTGGTGGATCGAGCCGAGCGGGCCTTAGCAGTTGACGAAGACGCCGCCACCAAAAGCTGTTCAAAGGGTCGCTGATGTCGCTGGTTGCTGACAAACCTCGATCTGTGGTTTCGAGGTCGAAAGCATTCCGAGAGCATGCTGACGAATGCCGCCGACAAGCGGAGTGGTCACTCGTCCCTGCCGACAAGGCACGCTGGCTGAGGATCGCCGAGAAGTGGTTGAAGATAGCGCAAGAGATCGAGGAGAGCTGGACTTAGTCCTAAGCTGCGTTCCGTTTCTGGCTGATCTCATATCCGTCTGACGTCCGCACGATAGTTGTGAAGCGGGTCTCACTTGGCTTTCGGCCGCCGAGCTGCCAAACGTGCCAATTGGGCCAAATGATCCGTCCGTACTTCAATTCCGGCGGCTCTGGCCGCTTCTTCTGACAAATATACAGGTGCGGAAAACTTCACCGGGTGAAAACGGCCGTCGCGGTGAAGCTCCCACGTGTATTTATCCCCACGTCGCCCTACTCGAACAGTTAGGCTTCTGTTGTCGCTCATTTGAATAGTCTGCGCTACCAACAACTTGAATATCAGACGCCGCTCTGGCTACTCGTGGGATGTCGAGTAACACCGTGGTGAACTTTGCTGGCGATTGCTGGATTTCGCGCATATCTCCGTGGTGAAGAGTTCCTAAAACCCAATTGTCTTGACGTACAGCACAACAAAAATGATGAGTCCCAGCACGCAAGCGAGCATCGTAAGTTTCGTGTTGTCGCTTGGACTACTCGTCGTTTTATTGGTCAACTCATTAGCCTTGATCATGAGAATCACCCGGGATCAGAATTTAATGCTTTTACTAGAGAGCGAGCGGAAGCGCCGTCAGCTCTTTGCAGCGCTCTTGGCAAGCGCCTCATCGACCGCGGCTGCACAGGCTCTGGCCAAACTGTAATCCATGGGTGTGTCGACTACCTTCTTGACGAACTCGCGCACGATGTCGTCGTGGTTATACGGCGGCGTTGCCTTTATTTTGGCGACGGCACCATCAGTCGTCATGAATTGCGCAACGCACAACGGCACCAAGACCGACTGCTGGCCACTGGTCGCTGCCGCAGAGGCCATATTTTTTGCCGTGCCGCCGGTGACCCAACCGCCCCACGTAAACCCGATGATCGCGAGGGCGATTGCTCCGCCTACGGCGCCCCAGCAAGCCGGTTTCACCGCAGCTCTCGTCTCCTTGGAGATTTCCATGACTTCACCTTAGATTTGAGGAAAAGAGGGTTTTCGCCTCTCTTTAGCGCACTCTACTCGCACGACTGCCTGGCGTCTGAGCAAAATTGCTCACTCTGAACCGGCGGTGGCAATGCTGCCGATTCGGGATCGAGCTGGTGGGGATTTACCCCGTTAGCGCGGGGAGGTGGAGGCCGGCTGCGTCATATCGGTTCTGGTTCGAACCAGGGTATTTCGTCCCTCTCAATCTGATCAGCTATCTGCAGCCATAATTTTCTTTCGATTTCGAAGTCGGAACGCTTGCGCGGCTCGACGGCCTCATTCGCCAGCCGCGCACACTGGTCAGCCTTGTGATAATACCATGCGGCCAGCGACATCGGCGGATACTGCGTCAGTCAATGTCTTTGATCGGGAGGGATGCGGGCGCATCGCGTCGAGCTGAATATCACCCGTCATGGTCATGGCCATCGGCAATCTCTCCGTCAAACATTGCCGTCACGCAATAGCCGGGTTTGTCCGGCCCGCACGCTGGGGCTCGTCCGCTCGCTGAGAATAACCGGAAGAACGATGAAAGAATTTTCCTCTTAGAGCTTTTCCCGAAAAGGCTGAATTGGGGATTCCCATGCCGGCGCGAATATGATTTCAAGCTCCCTACTGGGAGGAGGCCAGTATGGATGGCGAAGCCGTATTCGGAGGATTTGCGTAGACGCGTGGTCGAAGCGATCGGTGGCGGGGCTACCATACCTGACGCTGCCGAGCAATGCGGCGTGAGCATCAGTTCTGTCGTACGCTTCCTCAGGCTTCACCGCGACACGGGTAGCGTCAGTGCGGCGAAGTTTGGCGGCTACAAGGAGTTTGCGCTGGCAGCGCATGAGGAGTTGGTCAGGAGTTTGATAGGAGAACAGCCGGACATCACGCTGGCGGAACTCGAGACCCGACTGGCGAAGAAAAAGGTGTTGGTCGGCAAGTCGTCAATCTCCCAATTCTTACATCATTTGAAATTACCCTTTAAAAAAAAGTCTGCGGGCCGCCGAGCAGGATCGGCCAGACGTCGCCGCCGCGCGTAAGGCATTGCGACGGCGACAGGCGCTACTCAATCCGAGACACCTGGTATTCATCGATGAAACCGCCGTTTCGACGACGATCACGCGCCTCTATGGCCGGGCGCCACAGGGTGAGCGGCTCGTACAAAAGGTGCTGCACGGGAACTGGAAAACTCTTACATTCATCGCAGCGTTGCGACACAACCGCGTTACCGCGCCCTTTGTGTGCGAAGGCGCAATGAATGGCGAGATATTCAAGGCCTATGTCGAGCAATTCCTCGCTCCGACTTTGAAGAGAGGCGACATTGTGTTCATGGACAATGTGAGCGTTCACAAGGTCGATGGCGTCGAAGAGGCCATCGAAGCTCGGGGTGCAATTCCATTTTATCTGCCGGCGTACAGTCCTGACTTCAATCCAATCGAGCAACTATTTTCCAAACTCAAAGCCATGCTGCGGAAGATCGCTGCGTATTCTCTCAAAAACTCCGCTTTCACAATTGACAGCCTGTGCAAGGCCATCGCCTCTTGCCTGCGCGAGATCTCTCGGTCTGAGTGCGCTGCATTCCTCGCCAATTCAGGCTATGGTCAGCCTAATCGGGAAACGCTCTAGTGACGGTTATCTCATTGGAGAGCGGCTGACTTCGGTGCAAACAACAGCGTGTAACACGCGTCGACAAGGGCGGAACTCGGGTACGATTCACCCGGCAGCGTCACGAGCTCCTTGGGGAATTCGTCCCGGCGCTTCCACGAGTTGACCTTCGAAAGCGCGACTTTCTTGGCGTCGGCGTCAGGCAGTGCGCGGAACTTGTCGGCGCACACGGGCGCCAGCGCCGCTATAACCGCCAGCTCTGAGCGCTCCTTTGCGATCTTGTCAGCGGTGCTGCCGAGCGACCAGCCGCCCCAGTAAAAGCCGACAAACATCGTTGCGACGGCACCGGCGGCTGCGCCTTGCAGCAGACGCTTGAGCGATTCTCCTTGCAGGATTGAAGGAACTTGCATGGTATTTCCTTTCGCGAGACATGTTTCGGAGCGAGGCCACGGACATCCGGGATGGATTCCGGTGGCTAAGTTGAATTGAAGATCGATCGCTTTGCGATGGCGTATCGATTTACGCCTTTGTCCGTCCGGAGTCTGAGCAAAATTGCTCACTTGGCCAAATCAATAGGCCGTTGGCGCTTTTTTTCGCATCAGGGAGTGTCAATCGGTATCGGAAAGGTGCCGGAAAACTCCAGCATGATCATCCGAATGAAAGACACTAGGCGGGAGTGCTCTCATCCCTCGTTTTGATCGCAGGCTGGTCGTACAAAACCACGTTCAACAAGGAATTATGGACTTCCAGTTTTCCGTTGTATTCGATAAAACCCAATTTGCGGAATTTGTTCATGAAAAAGCTCACGCGCGATCGGGTCGTGCCGATCATCTCCGCCAGCGTTTCCTGACTAAACTTTCCCACGATCGGCTCCGGCCTGCCTTCCTTGCCGAAATTCGCAAGCAGAAGGAGAAGCCGGGCCAGGCGCTTTTCGCTCGAATTGAATAATTGGTCGACTAAGTCCTCTTCAATGCGACTGTTCCAGAGTCAGCAGATACGACATGAACAGTTCGGAAAACTCAGGCTCATTATGAATGGTGGCGATCATGGTCGCCTTCTCTAGGCGAGTAACCACGCATTCATCGATCGCCCTGGTTGTTGCGATGCGCAGCGGATGGCCGTTCAGACATCCTTCGCCAAAAAAATGACCTGGTCCCAGGATTGCGACGACTGCTTCCTTGCCTTGCTCGGAAACGACAGTGAGCTTGATCCTGCCTTGCTGGATGTAAAAAACCGCGTCCGCGATTTGTCCTTGCGAAAAAACAATTTGATCCTTCCGATATTTGGATATCGTTTTTCCCTCGCCTACCTTGGCGAGAAATGTCTTGGGATCAAACGAGGCTTTAACTCTCTTCTTCACAAAGGCTCCCTTTTTCTTTTTCACAAGGGCGGCCCTTTCCCCCGGCAAAGACCGGGCGAGAGGGCAGCACGATAGCAGATTCCAACGCCAAAATGAATGCCTATCATGCTGCTTCCTGCGAAATCAGAGTAGAGCATCTGTTTCGACAGCGCGGTGCGCTCGATCGCCGTTAAGACCCTGTCCCTTCAACTTTTTTTCCAATGCCGGTCGTGGCAGCGGCACAGTCGTCTCGCGCTCCGATATGGACGGCCGCTTGAGCAGCGAACGGTAGACCGCAACGTAGTCCGTGGCCATGAGAACGGAGGAAAATCGTTGCTCGAACCGCCGCCGAACAGCGTGGCGATCGAGCTCCATCACCCGCGGGAGCATCCGCACTGCCTCATCCATCGTATCGACGATGGCGCCCGTGACGCCCGGGTCGATGATTTCCGAAACGGAACCCCGGCGGAAAGCAAGGACCGGTGTGCCGCACGCCATTGCCTCGATCATCACCAAGCCGAACGGCTCCGGCCAATCGATCGGGAACAAAAGCGCCTGCGCCTCGCCCAGGAATTCGGTCTTGCTGCGCTCATTGATCTCGCCGATGAACTCGACCCCTCCATCGCTCAGCAGCGGAGCGATCTTTTCGCGGAAATAGGCTTCATCGACCTTGTCGATTTTGGCGGCGATCTTCAGGGGAATGCCGAGCGTCCGTGCTATCCGAATGGCGTAGTCGGGCCGCTTCTCGGGCGAGATCCGGCCGAGAAACGCGACATAGCCGCCGCGCGGATTGTAAATGGGCGTGTGCAGGTTCGTGGGAATGCCGTGATGCACGGTCCCGACGAAGTTGGCCTTGGCGATCGGCCGCCGCTGGTCATTGGAGACCGAGACCAGCGGCATCTCGCTAAAGCCAAGGTAGAGCGGCTTGAGATCGGGAAGATCTTGTCGGCCGTGAAGAGTGGTTACCGTCCGACCGGCCATCTGGGCAAAAATCGGGAAGTGAAACTGGTCGATGTGGAAATGCAAAATGTCAAATTCTTCCGCGAGCCTACGTACCCTGTCGAGCATCAGCATGTAATAGGGGATCGGGTCGCGGACATTGCCGTCGAGGCGCAATGCCATGGACGCGCAGCCCACGAGTTCGGCAGCGGTGATGGAGTCCGCGCTCGCGAACAGGGTCACCTCGTGACCCAGTCGGACCAGCTCATCCGTGAGATAAGAAACAATTCGCTCGGTCCCGCCATAAAGCCGCGGCGGCACGCTCTCCATAAGCGGTGCAATCTGCGCAATTCTCATGTTTTTTCGTCGCTCCAGGGTAATGACAAGCTAGGCGACAACGTAGGCGCGGGGGCCAAGCATTGTCTGTATAAAATTGCTCAGTCATTTTCTCGCGTCCGAAGACCGAAATTGCAATGAAATGACTAGTCCACTGCCATTCCACGCCGATTTCCAGCCCAAGCGTTGAACCGGTCTTGCTTTGCTAAAGACCGTCACGATTCCGGTTGCGCACGTGCCCAGGCCGAAGTGTTTTGCCCCGCGCACCCAAAAGTAGCGCTAAAGCCCGGCTCACTGGCCGAGTTTTAAGTTGGGGAGGTGGTCAATATTGCACAGACTCGATTGCTCAACGGGCCTAGGCTCAAACACGATGGAGACGCCATCATAAGACGTTCAGGCTCACAACAAGAGCCAACAGCAGAAATAATTCGACAACTCTGCAACAGGCGGCCTCGACCGAACCGCTAGTCGGGGCCGCTTTTTTTAGCTTGGGGGTCATCCGAACCACGTGGGTTGTCCCATGGAACGGTTCTTCAGTCAGCAGAACATTGAGCGTTATCGAAAGCTGCTCGACATCTCCACCGACGAACCTCAGCGCCGGCTGATATTTAAGGCGTTGGCCGCACAGGCACATGCTATTTTAAAAATGGACACCAACAGTAGCTTAACTGTTCGAGTCGAGCGACGCGGGGATAAATACATTTGGGCGCTTCACCGCGATGGCCATTTTTACGCGGTGAGATTTTCCGCGCCTGTGTACTCGTCGGAAGAAACAGCCAGAGCCGCGGGAAACGAGGTACGGACAGATCATTTAGCCCACTTGGCACGTTTTGCAGCTAGACGGTCGAGAGCGAGGTAATTCCCACTTCGCAGCTATCGTGCGGCCCACCGACGAAGTTCGAATCCGGAGACCGCAGCAGCAACCCCCGCGGTCCCGTTCGTCCGTCAGGCGACCGGCGATGCGCGACTTCGCCAAATTCCGTATGTTTTCTGATCCAGTCGATGTCAGTCGCAAGCGCTTCAGCGAGACGAGGTTACGCTCTCGCCGAACTGCGCATCGTCGTCGAAGAAGATGAAGTTGAGGCGCGCGAGCGTTTCGGGCACCGCCTTGTCGTCCACGCGCCGCCAGACGATCGGCGCGAAGCGTTTGTTGAGCGAAGCCGCGAATGCGACCTCCTTCTTGCACACTTCGGAAGAAACCGCGTCAGGGCTCAGCACCGTCACGATCGTATCTGCCTGCGTCTCGCCCTGCCACTTTTCGCGGCGAGGCTGTTCTGCCCACATTTGGCCGCGAGCTTTATCACCGAGGTGCACTGCGCGCGAGCAGTCGCGCACCCTTAATCCCGTGTTTGAGCGAGCTTTCCCCGGCTGCAGACATGCGGCTCTAAAGGCTATGTGCGAGAAGTGCCAGGAGCTGCCGTCCTTCGCATTCGCTTAGAACGGCAGGATTTACCTGCCGCCTTGCCTCGGCATCGCTGCCCCCTGCCGGTTTGCCCCGGGATGTGCTGAGCGCCTCAGGAATGCGCCGGTCCACGCTGCTTGAACTCAGCGGCATGGAGCTTCACGAAGCCGCGCATGTTCGTCGGTGCTTCGCCGGTGAGCTTGCGCAAGGTGTCCGTCATGCGGTCGTAACGCCCCTGCCTGGTCAGCTCGGCCATCGCCGAGAGATGGCGGACCACATGCTCAGGATACCTCGCCTGCCGAAGGCCTTCGGTCCACGCCGGGGTCGGGACGTCGCGATATCGGATGGGCCTGCCGAGCGCCTCGGAGAAGACGCGCGCATAGTGGTCCAGATCAGCCGATTCCGGCCCCGTCAGATCGTAGATTTGTCCGATATGCGGTGCCGGGTCGCCGAGGATCACCGCTACCGCACGCGCCACGTCGACCGCCGAGATTGGCGAGGTCTTGCCGCCGCCCATCGGCAGCGCCAACTCGTCGGAGGCCCGCACACCGGCGGCGGCGAGTTGAAGAAAGAAGCCCTCGAGGAAGACTGTCGGCCGCACCGTGACGACCGGCAGTCCCGACCAGGACAGAGCCTGCTCCGCCAGCCAGTGCAGCTTGTGCTGCGGGCTGTCGGTGGTCTCGCTGATGCTCATCTGCGTGACCGTCATCTGCGACATGTTCACGAAAGCCTCGACGCCGTGGTGGCGCGCCACCGCGGCGGTGTTGACCGTGGCTTCCAGGTAGGCCGCCGAGACAGACATTCCGAAATAGATGCGCCCGCAACCTTCGATGGCGCGGTGCATCGAGGCGAGGTCCGTCAGGTCGCCCTCTACGACCTCTGCGCCGAGCCGCCGTAGGGCTTCGGCGCGCTCGTCCTCACGCCGAACCAAGGCGCGCACCTTGTGCCCCCTTGCGAGCAGGAATTCGGTGAGGTTGCGGCCGGTGCCGCCCACAGCGCCGGCTGCTCCGGTCACGAGGATCGGGTTGTCGTGTTTATGTTTCGTCGTCATGTCGCTGACCTTGGGTTACGTTCAAAAGCCGAGCTGGCGACGCGGCGCGTGCTGGAACGAACGGCAGGAGGCACACCCTGGGTGACTTCGCTCGCCTGGTTTGCTTTGCATCCAGCCGCGCCCATGAGGAGACTCATGCACCGCAGCAAACACGCACCCTTATTCGATCACCTCGTCGGCGAGCGCGAGCAGCGTCGTTGAAATGCTAAGGTTGAGTGCCCTGGCTGTCCTTAAATTAATCGTCAGCATAAACTTGGTTGGCGCCTGAACCGGAAGATAGGCAGCCTTCTCGCCTTTTAGGATGCGATCTACGTAGGCAGCCGCGCGACGATACAGGTCAGGTAAGTCGATCGCGTATGACATCAGTCCGCCGCTCTCGATCATCTGAGGCGAAAATACGCTGGTCGGAATTTTGTATTTCAGAGCCAGTGCGGCGATCGCTTTGCCATGCATTTGGTTGAAGATTTCAGCGATAGCCAACAACCCCCCGCCGCCTCTTTGCGCGAGTCCGGCCATTACAACCTCAATTCCAGCCTCGTCATGGCATGGCGCGTCACGCAGCACCACGCCAAGCGAATTGGCCGCGCCTTGCATGGCCTCCAGCATGCGGCTCGCGTAAGGCGCGGTTTGGGGGTTATAAATAACCGCCACGGTACTGGCTGGCGGGGTGATTTCGGTGAACATCTGTAGCTGCTTCGTGTAGATTGCGGGGTCGTAGCTCATAAAGCCGGTGATGTTGCCGCCGGGGTGCGCTAGACCCTCCACGTATCCCATTCCTACCGGATCGCTGACGAGAGCGAATACGACCGGAATCGTTTTCGTTTGCTGCCGGAACTTTTCAACCGCGGGATTGCCCCCGGCGACGAGAACATCCGGCTTGAGCGCGATTAGTTCTGCCGCTTGGCGTTCCGCAAGCGCTGCATCGGCACCATACCAGCGCCAATCGATGTGCAGGTTGACCCCTTCTTTCCTGCCCTGCGCGGCAAGCCCCTGCTGGAAGGCGGCGATGAAACTCTGGCCGAAAGCATCGTCCGGGAGAGACAAGGAGAGGAAGCCGAGGCGTTCCATCTTCTCCGCTTGCTGCGCCCGCGCATCGTGCGGCCACGCCGCCGCGCCGCCGAGAAAAGTAATGAATTCACGTCGCCGCATATCCGCACCCAAGCTCCGGGGACAGCATTGTATCGGCTCAAACAACTACGTTGATAGGGGCCAACAGCACGCTTTACAGCACGTGTTCAGCGCTTCCGCTTCACCCCAGTCAGCAGACCTTATTTCGCCCGATCGACTCGCCCGGGTAGTGCCAATCGCGACCAAAGTGCGCCGCAGCAAAAGTGGGCCTATTCGATGATCTCGTCGGCGGTGGCGAGCAGCGTCGGCGGCACGTCGAGGCCAAGCGCCTTGGCGGTTTTGAGGTTGATCACCAGTTCCCACTTGGTCGGCGCCTGCACCGGAAGATCATCCGGGTTCGCTCCGCGCAAAATGCGATCGACATAAGAAGCCGCACGGCGAAAAATATCCGAGAAGCTCGCTCCATATGAGAGCAAACCGCCCTCCTTGGCGAAACCAGGCAAGTCGGCCCCAATGGCAGGCACATTGTTGCGTGCTGTCAGCGAAATGACCGTTCCCTGATGAACCTGCATGAAGGAGTCGGGCATGATTACAAGGCCGGCTTGCTCGCGCCCAAGCGAGGTTATCACCGCTTCGATTTCAGCAGCGCTGCGGACACGGGCCGTGATGGGCTCTGCACCAAGCGATCGGGCGGCGGCTTCGAACGGGCCCAGGAAATATGCTCCGCCACCGGGCGCCGTGTCGGGGTTGAACATGATTGCCACCCGTCTGACGCGGGGCGCGATCTCTTTGAGCATCTCCAGCCACTTGCCCCCCATCGCGGCCTCGACGTTGGTGAACCCCGTGATGTTTCCACCTGGCCGCGGAAGGCCTGCCACGAATCCGGCGCCAACCGGATCGGAAACAACCGCGAACACGATCGGGATCGTGCGGGTTTCCTGTTGCACCGCGGCCGTCACCGGAGTGGCGCCGGTGAAGATCACGTCGGGCTGCAGTTCGACCAGCTCTTTCGCGAAGGTCCGCATCCGGTCAACACTGCCGGCGGCCCAACGAACGTCCATCCGCACGGTACGGCCATCTGTCCAACCCAACTCCGCAAGCCCCTGCGTGAAGTTGGAGAGCCAGCCTTTTGTCTTGGGATCGTTTTCATCGAATGCCATCAGCACGCCAATCCGGCGCATCCGCTCCGGCTGCTGCGCGCGCGCCGCAATCGGCCATGCCGCCGCTGCCGCCGACCAATGTGATGAACTCGCGCCGCCTCAGATGATCAAATTGCATCCGCTGCCCCTAGCCGGGACAACAGCATAGCGGATTGGCGAAGGTCAGGTAGGAGCTTGCTGCGCTGCAGAGTTTCGCCCCGGCCCAGCGCCGGTTTGGGTCATAAGCCTCGGAGGCGATCGGGGCCGGGGGCCGGTCTATGTCCGCAGTGCCTTCAATCGCGTCGAAATTTTGTGCACCGCGGTGAAAGACGCCACGTGCCATGAACGGGCTCATGCACCGCAACAAAGTGGATCACTCGATCACCTCGTCGGCGTGCTGGCGAAAGGTCGAGGTCGGTATCACCGCGCGAGCGGATCAGGGCGAATCTGGACCTTGATCGCCTGCGGGCGTGAGCTCTTGCCGCCTTCGTTGTGATAGAACGTGCGCGTGCCTGCGGTCGTCCACAGGCCGCGGCCCTTCCCGCCGGTACCGGGATCGTCGATGCGCCCATCGACGACATTCTTCGGAAACATGCTCATCGGATAGGGCACACGTAGCGTGATAAGTCGAGGATTTCAGCTCAAACTTGGAGGATGCCGATGAAGTACATGATCACCTGGAACGAACGTCCGCAAGGATCGCCGATGGAGTACGAGAACGCCCAGAAGCGCATTCTGGAGGTTTTCACTCAGTGGAAGGCGCCGGACAATTTCAAGATCGAGATGTTCGTTATCCGGGTGGGCGACTGGGGCGGGTATATGCTGCTGGACTGCGACGATCCGCTGGCGGTTCACAAGTTCTGCTCGATGTTGCCTGCTTTTGAATTCCAGGCACGACCCGTGGTTCCCGTCATGGACGCTGTCCGGGTGGAGCTTGAAGCGATTGCCTTTCGTGATGGGCTCAAAGGCAAGTAAAAACCGAAAACAACAACTCCACATTCACCGCGGAAGTGATGGCTGGACGCATCGACTATTATTTCATCCCGATTGCGCCGGCGGCCCTTCTGATCGCGGACGGCAAGCTCACGGTGCTCGCGGTAAGCACGCCGAGGCGGGCCTCCTCCTTGCCGAACGTGTGCTCACCATAGCAGAAGCCGGCTACCCCGCCGCGGAGTATCTGTTTTGGGGAGGATTGTCCGTGCCGGCAAAAACCTCGCGCAACATCGTCAACCTGGGTTGGTGTTTGCAAGAGGCTTGCGAGCCCTGGCAGGGACAACCCCACTCGTTTAAGGACGCTCCTGAACGGGCTTTTTTCATCAGGTGGGGGCTTGAAGATAAACCTGGATTCGGAAACACCACAAGCGGCGCACCGATACGTTTGGTGTTCGTAACCCGGGATCATCATGTTGTTATCTAGAACTGTCTCGACCAGAGTCATTTCCTCTCCGCAGGCAAGGCAGTGAGGCATGGCTTGCCGCTCGCGAAACCGCAAGTTCGTGCGCTCCCAGATTTCTCTCGCCCGGGACGATCGCACAGGATTGAAGATGAGCCTGTGCTCGGTTTCACCACAACCTGAACACTGAAGCGTCTGACGTTCGTAACCCGGGACCATCATGGCTATGTCAGGCACCGAACTGAACAAAATCATATTTTCGCCGCACGCAATGCAACGCATTAAACGCTCGCCATACAATTACTCTGCATTGCCAACACGCGCAGCGAACTATCGACGCCCATAGCAATTGTCCGAATGACTGGGTTAAAAGCAGATTTAATCCAGAGCGTACTAAAAGCGCGGGACGATTTAAAGAATATCGTCCCGCGTAAATAGTTAACTGAAGGTCAGGGATATCTACCCGTTGAGGGAGACGACCCGTCCGCCGCCGTCAAGCTCGCGCGGCACACGCTGAGCCTGGTTCAATTTGATGAAGAGACCGGTGATGTCCTTGTGAATCGTCTCGATTTCCGAAAACTGCGCAAGAACACTTGATACCCGTGCCTCAAGCTCGATCTTGGTCTTGGTCAATTGCTGGATGCGATCGGCGAGACTGACATCTTCATCCTGCTCGAGGCGGTCGATTGTCGCCGCGAGGCGGTTTCGGGCGTCCGACAGCGTCCGGAGAACGCCATTGACGCCGGTCTCCTTTGCATCGAGAGGCGCCAGGCGACGCTGAAGAACAGCGAACTTCTCCTCGAGCTCCAGCAGCTCGGGATTGAAGCGCTCGACCTCTCCGCATCGGGTGTTCGTCGTCCCGACGAATTGCGTCAATTTTTGCAGGCGGCGCTCGAGGGTCTCCTGAGTCCTGTCCTGCTCAATGACGGATATGGTCTGCTCCATTTCGTCCTGCGAGCCTTGCAGCTGCGCGATCGATGTCTCAAGCGAGCGTCGTTTTGCGATCACATCGCCGAGCTTTTGCTTTATTTCTTGCTGCTGCCGGCGTATCTGCTCAACGCAACCGATCAGATCGCCGCTTGCATTGCGCTGCTGATGATATTGGACGGCTTCCGCACTGCTGGCCATCCGCGTCTGAAGAGTGCTGATGGCACCTTCGGGATCGCTATGATCGAGATATTGAACCACTTGCTCGGTGTCTTTCTGCCCGTGCTCCAGCAGGAGCATGTTATGTTGTGCGCTCCGCAGCCGCGTCTCCAGTACGTCCGCCGCCTTGTTTTTCTCACGCAGCTTGCAGTACTGCACGAGAGCGACGACGAGAAGCGAGAGGGGCACGAGACAAATCAACAGCCAGGCGATTTGCTGCGATGTCGGCAGCGACGCGAACAGCGCAACAAGAGTTACAGGCTGATAACCCAAGGCAAGCAGCTGGACAGTTATTGCGAACACGAGAAGGGCACTTGCAAGCAGGATAAAGACGGGCATTCTCTTTGTTCCCCTTGTTACGGTGTGGAGTGGATTGCATGATCCTTTTTGACCGCATCCGTCCGCCGGACGCAGCCTTGGCAACTGGGAAATCTCGATGGGGCTGTTGCCAGATTGCCGGTGACCGCCCCAAAGCAGCACCGGACGTCGCCCAAAGTTCGGGCGACGGAAAGCGCCTCCCAGCCGAGCGCCGACCACGCAAATTCTAGTCGCGCAGGCCTAAGCTCGGTTCACAGTCTTTGCGCCTTGCTTATCGCGAAATTAGCGGGGATAAATGGAAGTAAGCGGACCTCAAACGACGCGACTTGGCAGCGTTCTTGCACCAGGAGCGGACGCATTGGGGATTGATAAGCTATTGGTCTGTCTCGAACTTTGAGCAATACCTCACAAACTGGAGCAGGGCGAGCAGACTTAAGGGCTGCTAAAGGGCGGAGCGTTTACCTGTAAATTCCAGCCTTGCGCGCGAGCTCGTTTAGCCGCTCTTGATCCGCTTTGAAGGCGGCGGCAGTGGCACCCTCCAAGTCCTTCAGCGCGTTCTCAATCCGACGCTCCAACCCGGCGTCCGAAGCGAAAGCACGAGCATTGAAAATTTCCAGGTCCTTCAGCGCGTTTTCGATCCTGCGGTGCACCGTAACCTCGGCGGCGTGCTGACCGGGTGTCAGCTGGTCGTCGGTCAGGCACGTTGAGGTGGCACAACCAGCATGTGCAGCCGTACCAACGGTGGTCACGGCCACGAGAGCTGCCAAGGTCGAAAATTTCATTAGACCCCTGGCGGCGACGACTTGGAGCCGCAATTCGGTGGTGGCGGTGACGCGCATTACTTTTTCAGTCGAGGACCATCAGCAACGATAGGGACGATACAAGCACAATAGCAATCAGCGCCGTCAGCGTCGTTAGTGCTGTCGCGGTCCATCGCAGCAACCGGTCTCGGTTGGCTCTGTAACCGGGCACTTTCGGGAATGGCAGGGGGATAGCAGGTTGGAGATAGGGCGGCATGATTGGGTTTATCCTCACCCGACTTGCCCGATCCCGCTCTACAAGTATAGCACTCGTTAGCACGCCTGTCCCGCGCTCGGGGTGGCGCGATCGACTAATCCGCGAACGCAAGAGAAATCCCGTGGATTTATCCCCCGCTATTTGAGCTGCCGACGGCATTAGCACGCATTACCGCGCCGCAGCATTGCTGTCTGCTTCACCCCAGTTAGCGGAATCGATTCCCGCAGCCAATGGCTTCCGAGTCGTGCCGTGAACCCCAGACCCCCCTCTTACCCTCGCAATCGCCGTCGACGATCGCTCCTTGCACGGCCTGCGAGCCCAGCGCACGTAGAACGCCTGCCTCTCCAGAATGACGCGATTTGTGTCTTATTCTGAAAAACTCGCGGTGAATTTCCAGATTCGGATTTGAACAACGGCGGAGTGTCTGAGCTCCTATTTTGGTTTAGTATCCCACTGTGATGTCGACTTCTTGCAGGAGTGGTCCCCCGGCCTTGAGACTTCGGATGTTCGCGACCATTTGGGTTACGAGTTGGGCGACGGTCGGCCGCCGCGCTACGTGCGGCATCACTGTAACTTTGGGATGCAGCCAAAGCGGGCTCTCCGGTGGCAGCGGCTCAGGCCACAGTGCGTCCAATGCGGCGTAGGACAACTGTCCCGAATTGAGGGCAGTGATCAGATCTTTGTCCACCACATGTTTGCCGCGTCCGACGTTCACCAGCATGGCCCCTCTTGGCATCATGGCAAACGTACGAGCGCAGAAGATGCCCTCTGTTTCCCTTGTCAGCGGCAACAGGCACACGGCGATATCGGTCTGATTGAGAAATGCCTCAAGCTGATCGCGGCCATGGAAAATGGGGACCTCTGCGGCCCGCCTCGGTGAGCGAACCCACGCAGAGACCTTGAAGCCGAGCGACTTCAACACTAACGCTGGCGCTTTGGCCATCATTCCGAAGCCCAAAAAACCGATGCGCCTGTGCTCGGGCCTGATGATCGGTGCCCTGCGCCATTCTCGATTGGCCTGAGTCGCATGATAAGCAGGCATGTCGCGATGGAAACGCAGAACGTGCATGATGACATATTCAGTCATCATTGGATCACCGCTTGGCGGTTCCACTTTACCAAGTGGGACCTTTGGCAGTTTTGGATGTTTGATAAAGGACTCCACTCCGGCCGCACGGCTGAACATAGCTTTCAAATTCGGGAAGACGGGGAGCAGGTCGAAATCTGGATGCATGAATGCAAGATATTCGATGTCCCTTAACTCGCCCGCATCAGGCCAAATGCGAATTGCCAAATCGGGAAGCTGTTCCTTGAACGTGTCGCACCATGCCTTCGCATTGCCGATATGTTTGTCCAGCTCGATAATGAGTAGCGCCATACGCCCTCCAAAGCGACTTGTTCTTGATTGCTTCAGGTAAGAAGCGCGATTAATCGATGACCGTCCTCGCTGGGATCGATTCCGATAGCTTGGGCGCCTTCCCCAATGTCACCAGACGCTGCAGCCACGTTAGTTCGCGCTCAGGCACCTTGGGAACCGTGATATAGGTGATCACAAGCTGGTTGTTTTCCCTCTCGATACAGAAGTAATTGAGGCGATAGGAAGGATAATAGACCGCGGGCAATAAGCCAAAATGCACCGGAATACGATGCAAGAGTTTTAGCCAGGTTCCCAAGTTGAGGACCACTTGGCCACCTGGTGCCAGTTGTTTCAAAAAAGCCGCGTGCGTGTGTCCGAAGATGAAAACTGCGTAATCCGATTTGAAAGCATCCTGAGCCGCCGCTAGATAGGACTCTTCGGAGTTGAGATTCGGGGTCATCCTGTGGCCTGTGAGCAAGCGAAACCGATTGAGGGTTCGCAGGAGGTCGCGGTGAACTAGCGCTGCTGGTATGCCAAACAATACCAGAAATATAGAGTTGATCGTGATCACCACTTGAAGAACATTATCGATGATCCCAAGCCTGCTCATCAGTGGATTGTGGAAAAGCACATTGTAATCGAAGACGCCCAGTATTCGAAGCGCCTCGCCCGCGATCGCCACGACCGTCACTCCGGCGAGAAGCAAGAACGGCAGTAGCACCCAGCGCAGCGCAGCGCTCATCTCGCGGTAGAAGTAATTTGACAGTACCCAATCGGGAATTTGCATTGTGCTGACCGAGCGAATGTCCTTGAGCCAATTTCCCCTACCGAAGTCGGAATGCCGACTAGCCCCACTGACAAAGAATTCGGTGATGAAGTACCCAACCGGAAGAGCGTAGGGATTGCCATAGTCGGCGAAAGTATTGAATTCATCATGCTGCTGCCCATGCTCGATCCAGATCTTCTTGTCACCCAGGGTGCGGATCAGAACCAAGCTCTTGTCGAGGTTGATGTTGTATGCTCGCAGCTTTGCCGCAAAGTCCGCGTAACAAGCGAGGTCATAGTCGTGATTACCGACCATCATGGTGATCTTGATGCGCCCGCCGGTAGCCCGGAGCTGATCAAAAATGGCCTGATGCGCCTTTATGATATGTTCAAGCTTCTCGACCCCATGCACGAGCGTCAGCTCCCAGAACCCAAATGTATCGCCGACGATCAGCAATTCGGTGCCAGGACTTTCTTCTTCCAGTGCCTTTAGAAATGCAATGAACTCCTCCGTGTAATCGCAATGCTGGAGCTGTCCATCGCCGCCCATGTGGAGATCGCTGACCAGGTAGTATTTCTGTGTCGAGCTGCGTTCCATTTATCGAAGGTCCAGCACAATTTCTGAGAGCAGATTACTAAGTGCCCTCGTGACATGTAGCAAATGATGATTTTCGGAGACAATGCGACGTTGGCTGCTATTAGGCGGACCGTATATGGCCCAGGGCTACGCTCACGGAATGTAGGTGGAATAGACGTAGTCTTGATTTTTCTTGGGCGTGTGACACTCGAAGCACTGCTTGACGGCGTCGGTCACAACCGGCTTCTTGGAATCTCCCTCGTCGAAAAACTGGAACCCCCAGCCGCCGGTCGCTGCATATTTCTTCGCGTCCTTCACCATCACCGCCAGCCCCTTGCGATTGCCCATAACGAAGGAGCCGTCGGAGACGGTAAACTCATGCAGGTCGGTCACGAACACGGTTCGGTCGGGATAAGGGCCGCCCTTCTTGAGGGCGGCCTCTCCCACCGAATTGACGTGGACGTTATGCATTCCACCGAGCGTCTCGAACAGCGGACTCGCTTTATCGACGATCATGGTGTTGACGTGAAACCAATTGCGATAGCCGCTTGGCGGCTTGATGTCATCGGCAGGTTCCGCGGCAATCGATGTCATGACGAGAGCGGCGAACGTTGCGGAAAACAGCTGGACCTTTTGCCGCATGGCCTGAGCGCTCCAATGGTTGGGAAACGTGCGCGCGCCTCGTGTGGCTGCGAGTTGAGTTCTAATGGCTGCACGACCGAAAACAAGATAATGCGGATGCGAGGAGGACAGGAGTCCTGCGGTCTTCAAGTCAAGAAGGGATGCTGCTGCTTTCGCGGCAATGTCCGTCGGGGTCACTGGCGACGGTTATCCAAGCCTTTTCGCAACCCGCAGCCCGCTTACCAACTCCTAGAGTGCTGTTGCGCGCGAACTCCTCGCATCCAATCCTGAGGTGATAGTAGCGCAGGAGTTCACAGTCCTAGCGTTCCGGTATCCGTGCCCGCGCAGCGCGCGGATTTCCTGGCCGCTGGCGGCGTCCCAGATGCGCGAGGCTGCCCGTCCGGCAAGCACCCGATCCGTGCATTCGATTGCTACTTCTCTTCCGTCTTGGCATTCCGGCTAAGCGCGATGGTCAGATATTCCGCAAGGCGCACCGTCTTGCCCATGAGGTAGAGCACTTGGTCATCAGCGTTGGTGTATCTGGCGCTGGTCTCAATCGCCCTCTGATATGAATGATCAAAGTCGCCGCGGCCGAGTAACGTCAAAGTGATCAACTCCCCGCGTGCTTCATCGCTCAGCGCATAGAGGTAGTCGGTCAGTTGCCGACGCCTGGGGTCGTCAATGATCTCGTCCGGTGTTGGTTTCTTTCCTTCACCGGCCCATGCTTTTCTTGCCTCGGACAGTTGTTCGAGCAAAGAAATAAATTCCTCCACCTGGGCTGGGGTAATAGCGTTGAGCATGAATTGCCCCGCTCCTCCGCATAGTCTTGTAGGCCGAAGTCTTCTCGCGCAAGTGTAGCAGCCGCAGTGCGAGGGATGAAACTCGGACTCATGCGCGATCCTAAGCGAGCGCCGATCGCCAAGCTGCCGGGCATCGAGGATGCGGTCAGGGCCGTCATGTGGTCTCGATGGAATCGCCTCCTTCGATCGCATCCGTTACCGCGGGCAGGACGCAGACGTGTTCATGTGGGCCTTCGAGCTGATCGAGCTCAACGGGGACGATCTCCGGGGCGATCCGCTGGCCACGCCCAAGGCAAACGCTCCTCCGTTTAGTGGCGCGAGCGGCGCCGGGCCTCCGGTTCAACGAGCATCTCGACGAAGATGATGGGCCGCTCGTATTCGAGCACGCCTGCAAGCTCGAGCTTGGAGGCATCGTTTCGAAGCGGCGTGATTCACCCTATAGTTCCGAAAACCGAGACCTTCGAGCCCGTGACCATGGGCCACATTCGCAGCCACGGCTGCCGAGACTTGCTGATCTACTGCCGGTACGACAGCGGAGCCCCTTCATGATGATGCCAACCTTGCCAAACGATGCGCGCGATGGTGAAACCCCACATTGGGCTGCCTCGTGCCTCGGGCTATGGGCAGAAACCTAACGGTCGGAGTGAAAAGCGCCATGGCCAAAAAGCGAGCACGCAAACGGCAAGCCTGGAACAAAGGTCTTGAGGTTGGCAAAAGGGACGGATTCACGCCGGCTCAAGTGAAACGGATTCGGGGCCTTCTCGCGGATCGTGGCGTCCCCGGGCTCAGAGATTTGGCTCTCTTCTCGACGGCAATTGATACCATGTTGCACGGACAAGACCTGCTCGGCCTCGTTGTTGGGGATGTGCAGCGTCGCAATGGTTCAATCCGTACCGTTATTGAGGTTGCGCGCACGAGGGGAATGCCGCCAGTGCGATGCGCCTTGTCCAACGCGTCCAAAAAGGCGCTTGCGAAATGGATCGCTGCGTCCGGCAAAAAGCGCACCGATTATCTATTCCCGGGCCGTGGCGTTGAGCGCCGCCATCCGATGGGTCCGCAGCAATTGAGCCGCCTGCTGCAGCTCTGGGTCGTCGAGGCGGGACTCGATCCCTCGGATTACGGCCTAGAGTCTTTACGCCGGACGAAGGCTCTCCACATTTTGAAAGGCACTGGCGATTTGCAGACAGTTCGAACGCTCTTGGGCCATGCAATGATCGAGAGCACCGCGAGATATCTCGGTCTCAAAACAAAGGCCGACCCAATCGAGGTCTGTCGGGCCTTCGATATCTGACGCTGTCGCCGCCCACAGGTTCCGGACCGATGGAGCTGACGGTCCGTCGTGCTGCTCGCGAAAAGCGTAAACCTGACGCTCGCGTGCAACGGCGCGGCAGGTCGCTGTGGATCATGGAGAGACGAACTTGGCGGAATTCATTCTCGCTCTCAAACGCCTTCCAGGTCGTGCAATCCAGACATCCCGCCGCCATTGCCGACTGCACTAGCGTTATAGCGACTCACGATCCTGCCACGAATTCGATTCGGCTGCCGCTGTTCGAGCAAACCAGCTTCCGCGCGTGGTGAGCTGCGCTGAGGCACTTTTGCCGAGCGTGGTAATCGTCAACATTCCGTCGCGGCTCAGGTCTGCAACTGTCATTCCGGAGACAGGTTTATCGTCAGCGCCGGCAGCTTCGGAACCCCACGCGCCGTGCCGCTTGTGCAGAGTGCCACCGCCCTTCAAACAGGCGATGAGAGCGGACCGCTTAGCGGAGGAGAGAATTGCTGTCGGTGCGGGCTGCTCATTGGATGCGAGCACCATTCCGGCGGCGCGACTTTCGCGAGGTTCATCCGCCATCTCGCGCGCCTTTCCTCATTCTCCAACCACACGCGATCGTGTGCACAGCCTTGCCGAATGTCTTACGCAGCTTTAGTCCCTAATGCCGAAAACAAAAAACTTGCTGTTCTGCATCGTAAGTGCAGCCACACTGAGACAGATTGCTGCGGCTAGTGTTACGGCGAATATCGTGAGCCACATCTGGCGCTCCTTCACCTGCAGGCGGGAGCGCTATTGGTCTCTCGGCCACTGGCGCCTGATTTGATTGTTATCGGCCAGTGATTTGCTCAGTCTATGCCCTGTCCGAACCCTCGTCTATACCTCAACAGCCGAGGCGACATGGCTCGGAAAGCCAGGTTATCGGCGAGCTCGATTCTGTAGGCATTGTGATTGATGCGATCGAGGATAGCGTCGGCGAGCGTGGACTTGCTGCCTAGGCATCTTCGGGCCGCTGAACAAGCTTGTAGATCGGAACGTTCGTTGAACCTTGTTTGTCCATAGTTTGCAGACAAACCACACATTTCGCGATGTTGTTGTTATCACTCTTGGAAAATCGCGAATACGTCACCGAATACAGTGCACCGCAATGGGGACTAAAGAAGGTCTTTCCCTCAGGAATGGGCACTGTTAGAGGCATGTCGGCTCCTCCGTATTACCATGCTGCTGGCGCTGTCCGCCTCAATCACCCGCACCTGGATTTGCTGAGAAGTATTGCAGTTTATCTGGCTTCCCCTCCCACTCTTTCCAGTCGGGCGGGGGTCGCTTGTTCCACGTGAGTGGTTCGGGAAGGCGTCCATGCAAAGGATCAACGTCCTGAGTATTCAGCGCATCAGCGCCGAAGATCGTGCGAAGATTGAGGCAGTCGATCCGGCGATCGAATTGACCGACGCCGGGGGCTGGTATGACGGTGAAATTCGCGAAACGTGGCCTGCCTTCACCACGGCACGCTACTTGGCACCAGGCGCCGCGGGCTCGGGGACCCGCGAGGAACGCGACCGCCTCCTCGCCGAAGCTGAAGTAATCCTTGGTGGCTGGCCATTTCCGCTCGATCTGCGCGCTAGGGCACCGAGGTTGAAATGGTTTCATCAGCGTCCCGCGGGCGCCAGCAATCTGCTCGCGGGCGATCTATGGGGCAGCCGCGTGGTGGTGACAACCTCACGAGGTTCGGGCAATACGCTGGCGATGGCGGAATACGCGGTGGCCGGTATTTTGCACTTTGCCAAGGGTCTCCACCGCGCCGCGGTCGATCGGGGCGCGGGCGTGTTCGACCATCGCGCATATCGACCGCTTCTATTGGAAGGTAAGACTGCGTGCGTCGTGGGCGCCGGCGGAATCGGGCTCGATGTCGGTAAACTCTGCGCCGCCCTCGGCATGCGGGTCGTCGGCACCAGCCGCCACCCGCACCCAGACCGGCCCCTGCCACCGGGATTCAGCGAGCTTGGCGGCGCCGGGGATCTCGATCGGTTCTTGCCGGAGAGCGATTTCGTGGTGATCTGCTGCCAATGGACACCGGAGACGACCCGTCTCTTCGACAAGGACCGCTTTGCTGCGATGAAGGCGGGGGGCGTGCTCATCAACGTCGCCCGGGGTGAGATCGTCGACGAGGAGGCACTCGCCGACGCGCTTCAGCGCGATCATTTGCGCGGCGCAGCGCTCGATGTTTATGTCGGCGAATTCGAGCACACGCCGATGTCACGGCTCTGGTCCGATCCCAGAGTACTGATCACGCCGCATATCTCGTCTGCCAGTGATCAGGACCGTCATGGCGCCATCAGTCTCTTCTGCGACAATCTGCGCGCCTATCTCGAGGGCGGGCCGCTCCGGAATGTCATCGATTGGGAACGGGGTTATTAAAAGCTAGCCGGGGCCACGATCAAATGCGCGTCTCGCCGATCACACCGTGACCGACGGCGGTGCAGCTTTTCGCGGGCGCGCCGCCTGCGCTGTACTGCTCCGCCACCGCGGCGATCTTGGCCGGGCGGAAGGCGGGCATGACCTCCTTTGCGAATCGATCCAGGTCTTCCAGCTGGACCTCGAGGGGGGTCCCCAGCGGCGTGGCGCACACCACCCGGTCGACGCCCGGATAGCGTTTTTCGACGGCATTCAATTGCTCGATGATGTCGGCGGGCGTACCGGTCAGGAAACCGCCGGCCTTCACCGCGTCCTCGACGCGCGGCAATTTTGTCGTGGCGGCGAGCCGTGGGTCGCGCATCGCGGCGATCTGCTCGTCGGTCAGCGCCCGCACGAGGCGCAACTCGCCGAACATCTTCATGTTCTCCTCGTAGTGTTTGGCCGCCTCGCTCATGCCGTCTTCGCGGCTCTTCGCGATGTGAAACTGGAAGCCCAGCGCAAGCCGCTCGCCGAGCTCGAGCGCGATGCCGCGGCGCGCATAGGCGGCCTGGAAGCCGATCATGTGCCGCTCGACGGCGCCGCCCTCGGCAGAGCCACCGCCGATGATGCCGCAGATGCCGTGCTTGGCCATGAAGTCGAAGGCCCGCTCCGAGCCGCTCTGGATCGGCTGCCAGCATTCGACCGGCAGGCGCTCCGGCGCCGGCACCAGCGTGATCTCCTTGAGCGTATAGCCGCGATACGGCACCTCCGGCGGGATCGCATAGTACTTGCCCTTGTGCGAGAACGGCTTGCCCTCGAACGCCTTGAACAGGATATCAACGCCTTCCTCGAACAATTCGCGGTTGGCCTTCTGGTCGCGCAGCGGCGCGCCGAACGTCTCGACCTCGCGGGTGTGATAGCCGCGCGCGACACCGAAGATCACCCGGCCACCAGTCAGGATGTCGGCCATCGCATAGTCTTCCGCGAGGCGCAGCGGGTGCCACATCGGCACGACGTTGAAGCCGCAGCCGATGCGCAGGTTCTTCGTCACCCCGCACAAGTGCATCGCCATCATCAGCAGATTCGGGATCAGCTCCGTGCCTTCCGGCTGGAAATGGTGCTCGGCCATCCAGAACGTGTCGTAGCCGCGCTCATCCATGCACTTGGCGTACTCGACGACCTTGTGCAGCGCGCCGCCCAATTCCGCTTGCGAATAGCGGCGCTCGTTGATCGGGGTGCCGGCGTACCCGAGATTCTCCATGTCGACTGTGCCGTAATAGGAGCTGTCGAATTTCGTGATCATCGTGTGCCCTCACAGATGCCGGCGTCGACTGTCACGCGCGTCGGCGGTTTCGTCTAGCGGAAATCTCACGCTGCTGGTGCAGGCGGCGGCGGGGCCGAAGTACAAAGCGGCATTTACCACCGACTACGGCATCGTTATCCTAAGCATCATGGCAATGGCTTCGGTGTTGGCACCGACGAGGAGTCAGTTAACGCAGCACCGCGAGGCAGCTCTAAGCCCAAACGCTCTAGCGCGCTCTGAAGCACCTCACGCGCCTGGACTTGCTCCTCGGCAGTCATCCTGCCCAGATCGAGATTGAGCGTCAGATGCGCCAAGCGCGCGCGTAGCGCCTCGCCTGCATCAGCCAGGGTCTCGAAGTCATCGACCACGCGATAGGTCGTTACGGGATAGGCGATACCCCTGACACGGATCTTTCCGACTTCCTCGCAGCTGATCTCGTCCTTCACGTGGGCGTAGGTCTCGTAAGAGATCAGGATTTGGCCGGCAGGGGCCTCGTGCTCCAGACGCGAGGCCAGGTTCACGCCGCTGCCGACCGCCGTATAGCTCACGCGGTCCTCGCTACCGAAATTGCCGACCGTGCAATAGCCAGTGTGGATACCCATCCGGCATGTCAAAGGACGCTCAATGCCAGCATCTCGCCAGACAGCTGCGAGCTGACGGATCCTTTTTTGCATTGCGACCGCCATCTTGACGCAGGCAATGGCGTCCTCGGCCACGCCCCTCGTCTCGGGATCGCCGACGAAGATCATGATGGCGTCGCCGATGTACTTGTCTATGGTCGCGCCATGATCCAGCGCGATCCGTGACATTTCGGTCAAATACTGATTGAGCAGCTGCGTCAGGTCTTCCGACTCCATCTTGTCGGTGGTCTCGGTGAATTCGACAATGTCTGAGAAAAACACCGTCAGCTTCTTGCGCTGGCTCACAACTTTGACATCCTGGGCCCCCGAAAAGATGGTCGCATAGATCTGCGGAGGCAGGTATTTGGCGAGCTTGCCCGAGAGCGTTTCGAGCATCGAGTTCTTCTCAGAAATCTCGACGGTGAGACGCCGCAACCGCTCGCGTTCGGCGGCGAGCTGTTGTTCTCGCAGCCGGAGCTCGGTTATGTCCGTCCCGGTTCCCCGGTAGCCCTTGAAGGCTCCATCTGGAGCAAACACCGGCTTACCGCTGATCTGGAGAAAGCGGAGGTCCTTGTTCGGCAGCGTCACATCGTACTCGAAGTTGCGGAACGGCTTGCGGGCATTGAGATCCCGGTAGTGCGCCTGCCAGTGAGCCGCTTCCAGGCTCTTGCCAGCGAATTCCTGCCGCGTCTTGCCCATGACCGTGTCGCGAGAAATAGGGAAAATCTCGAAGAAGCGATCGGATATGAAGGTGAAACGCAAATCTTTGTCCATTTCGTAGATCCAGTCGCCCGCGACCTCAGCCACATCACGGAAGCGCTGATTGGTGGCTTGCAGCTCGGCCTCATGTCGCTTGACGTCGGTGAGATCCGAGTAGACCACGACAATGCCGTCGTCCCTCGTTTTCCGCTCGCTAATTTGATACCAGCGCCCGTCGCTGCTCTCTAATACGATGGGCTCACCGGGTTCGCGATGTTTGGCAACGCGATCGCAAATCCACTCTTCGGGGTCGCCCTGCGCGGCTGGGATCAACCCCTTCTCCACGGCGCGACGGACAATGCTCTCGAAGGTATCGCCGATCTGCACTAACGAGCCGAAGCCGTGCTGCATCAGCGTGGTGTAGCGGCTGTTGCAGAGAATTAATCGATCATGGTCGTCGTAGAGTGCAAAGCCTTCGGTTATGGTTTCGATCGCTTCCAGGAGGCGCCGCCTGGCTAAGCTTGCTTCCTCCTCGCGAAGCTTCAGATCGGTGACATCGCTGCCAGTGCCGCGGTACCCAGCGAACTCACCATCACTGCTGAAAACTGGTTTGCCACTGATTTCAAGATAGCGGATGGAGCCGTCCGCCACCGTCGTGCTGTAGGCAAAGTTCCGAAAGGGGCGGTGCGCGCCGAGGTCGGAATAGTGCTTTTTCCAATGGGGCTCATCAAGTTCGCGGCCGGCAAACTCCTGCCGGGTCTTGCCGATGACCTGGGCAGGCATGACCGGAAAGATCTGGAAGAAGCGATCCGAGATGTAGGTGAACCGCAGATTGGCGTCCATTTCATAGATCCAGTCACCCGCGGTCTCTGCGATATCGCGAAACCTCTGTTCGCTCGCTTTGATTGCGACATCATAGGCGGCTTGCGCCTTGGCAGCTCTAAGATGGGACAGCAGCCAATGACGCACGATGCGAATATACCTGCGGGCCGCGTCCAAAGGCGCCGCAACGGCAACACAGAAAAGGCGCTCGCCATCAAAATCGATGGCCGACGTGCAACCTTCGAGCATGGTCGAGGAGCGTGCCGCTTCCTCGGCGGTCACTGTGAATGTGTCGAACTCGCCGGCCATGATCCTGGCGGCTCCGTCATGAAAGTCCCCGATGCGCGATCGCTTGGAGGAGGCAATGATCCTGCCGCGGCTCCCAAAGATCGTGACGACCGCGTCGATCTCGGTGGCGACCTGGTCGCAAACGTCCTGAAGAATGCTGGTTTTTAACTTCATCCGAGGAGACCGACCTGACTTATGGCCACTTGAGTGCGCCTATCAGCCCTCGCCGCCGCAGCTTCACCAACCCTTACGGCGATCGGCGATCGCCAAACACATGAATAGAGCCTCCTCTGGCCCCGCTCAATGCCGGGAAGGCCAAAAGTACCCCGGTGGCATCATCCGCGAAGCAAAGCGCGTGCTGGTGTCCCGGCTGCAGGCCGAGCTGAAAGGTAGCGACGACTTGCAGAGCTTGGCTCCGATCAGGCAAGAATCGAGGTCGATGATGCGCTTGCCATCGCGGAGCAAGTCGAAGTGTGAAGTATCCGGGCAGAGCGGACATTGCTCTGCCCGATTGCTAGCGGCGCTTCGTGCCAAAAGCAGTCGTGAGCAGATGCAGCAATAGTCTGCAGAAGTCAGACTTACTCGATGACCTCGTCGGCCCTGGTAAGCACCGTTGTCGGCACAGCGAGGCCGAGCGCCTTAGCGGTCTTGAGGTTGAGCACAGTTTCGAACTTGGTCGGCGCCTGCACCGGCAGATCCGTCGGCTTCTCGCCCTTGAGGATGCGATCGACGTAGCTTGCCGCGCGTCGGAATTGGTCGACGAAATCAGGCCCATAAGAAATCAGGCCGCCGCCGGCGGCAAAGTACCGAGTATAGTAGACCCCTGGCAGTCGGTGACGAGCCGCCAGAGCAATGATCGCCTTGCGATGAACCGTTGCCGCGGGGCTTCCCGTTACAATTATGCCGCCGTTCGAATCCCGTGCGAACGCCGTGATAATGCGCTCGATCTCCTCGACATCGCGCGTATCGGCTGGCCGCAACTCCACGCCAAGTGCCGGCGCGACGGCCTGAATTGCGCCGAACTGGGCGGGTCCGGTCACTGACCCAAATTCGCGAAGGACCACCGCCCGTGTCACGGAGGGCGCAATCTCTTTGAGTAATTCCAGCCACTTTCCCGCGAAGGCATATTCGAAGCCGGTAAAGCCGGTGGCGTTGCCGCCCGGACGCGCCAAGCTCTCGACGTAGCCGGCGCCGACAGGATCGGCGACAACGGTGAACACGATCGGGACGGTGTGAGTAGCCTTTAGCAGCGGCCCGACGGCTGCAGTCGACTGGGCCAGGATAACGTCTGGAGAGAGTGCGACTAACTCCGCCGCGTATTTGCTTATGGCCTCAGCACTGCCGCCGCCCCAGCGATATTCGACCTGGACATTTTGCCCGATAATCCAACCCAATGACTGCAGGCCTTGTGCAAACGCCGCGAGACGGGCTTGGGATTCGGGATCGTCGGCCGTGATGTTCAGGAGTACCCCGATGCGCCGCATGCGCTCGCGTTGCTGCGCGTGCGCCGCGAGCGGCCATGTTGCCGCCGCCGCGCCGCCGACGAGCGTCATGAACTCGCGGCGTTTCATTTTCCCTCCAGTGATGAGGATATTGCTGGTAAAGAATACCACATCGAGCCGAGGCTGATGAGCAAAAACACGCCCAGCGTCGCATAGATACCGATGATCATCATCAGATCGTGCGAGTGTCCTTGTCCCCAAGCCCAACCCGAGGCCCGGACAATGCCCAACGTATAAATACCATCAGCGCGATAAAGTCGGCAATTTGCATCAGACATTTTGCGCTCCTCCATCTATCGTCCAACGTTTCATTCGCCAACTCAATTCCAAGAAGAAATATTTCGCCAGAAATAAGGGTCGAATTTGCCCAACTCGTGCCATGCGGTGTTACTTATCATAAGATAACACGCGACCGTAAAATCGTACGTTGAGCAAAAGATACCGTAACCCAGTGGAATTTCTGTTATCGACAGGCCCGCAAGTGAAGAGCCGGACAAACAATGGGATAAATCCCAAAGCCCATGCATGACGTAGCCAACCGCAATAGCAGGTCGGGAAAACAGCCCGCCCACAGCACAAACAAGGAAAACGGCAACGCCGACCAATTCAGTTTGCCAAGCATGAGCGGAGACCCCAAAATAGGCAGCGAAGCTTAGGTAAAAGGCAGCAATCACGACAAGGAAAGAGCCCCAGAATATCTGTTCCCATCGTCCTTGGAAGATTTGTCGAAAGATAAGAATGCTTCCAATCGCGCTGAGCAAACCGATAACCACATACAACAGAGCCACGACTAGCCCACCAATGAACTGGCTGCTTGATCCAGCTCCAGTCATCAGATTTTGTAGTAACGCTGAAATCCATCCTTGTTGCTCCAACTCAACCGTCCTGATGCCACCGAGCTCTTGTAGAGATGATCGGATGCCTAACCGTGGCGGCGGAGCTGACGGTCTCTTAAGTGCCGTAGTGGCACGACGACAATGACAATACCCCATGCCTTCGGGTTCAC
>CAVYVC010000024.1:0-605882 GCA_963771845.1 uncultured Alphaproteobacteria bacterium
TGAGCTATCGCTAAATTTCTTGGTGACGGAAGGGGTCAGGCGGCAGCGGGTTAAGCTTGCAGTTTGACGACCTCAATTCCATCGGTGAACCTTACACCGAGGATTACTTTCGGTAGTTGGTTTTGGCCATCAAGACGACGCCAGGTTTTTTCGGCGGCCTGAGCGAGCTTGAAGATCATGGCGAGCGCGGTCTTGTTTGACAGACACCCTTTGGTGCGCACCGTTCGGTGACGCACCGTGGCGAAGGTGCTTTCGATCGGGTTGGTCGTGCGCAGGTGCTTCCAGTGCTCGGCCGGGAAGTCGTAGAAAGCCAACAACGCCTCCCGATCCTTGGCCAGGCATTCGACCGCCTTGTCGTATTTGACGCCCGTAGGTTTCGATGAAGCGTCGAATGCTTTGAGGGCATCCTTTTTGGTCTCGGCCATCCAGATCTCCTGCAGCGCCCGCTTGGCTTTTGGCTGCTGGCTCTTCGGCAACTTGTTCAACACGTTGGCAGTCTTGTGCACCCAGCAGCGTTGGCCGCGCGTATTGGGCCATACTTCCTCGAGCGCCTGCCAGAAGCCAAGGCGCCGTCGGCGACCGCAAGCTCGGGGCCGATCGTGAGGCCGCGGCGCTGGAGATCGAGCAGTAGCTCCGCCAGGACTGCGCGCTCTCGCGCACCCCATCGGTCAGGCCAATAAACTCCTTTTTGCCTTCCGGGGTCGCGCCGATAATCACCAGGAGGCATTGCGCCTCGTCCTCAAGGCGAGCCTGCACATGGATGCCGTCGGCCCAGAAATAGACGTAGCGCTTCGCTGACAGATCGCGCTCTGCTCCAGTGCACGTACTCGTCCGACCAGACATCCTTGAGCCGGGCGATGGTCGAGGCCGAGAGCCCGCCGGCGTCTTTGCCAAGCAGCGCCGCGAGAGCCTCCGCGAAGTCGCCGCTGGAGATGCCCTTGAGGTAAAGGATCGGAATCAGCACTTCGAGACTCTTCGATCGGCGCGCATAGGGGGGCAAAATCGCCGACGAGAAGCGGATGCGCTCTCGCCTTGGCCGGCACGATCGCGAACGCGCGGGCGCGCACCGGGACCGGGCCGATGCCGGTCATGATCTCGCGCTCCGGCAGATGGCCATGGCGAACCAGCCGTTGACGGCCTTCTTCGGTGAGCTTGTCGGCATGGCGCTCAATAAAGGCCGCAACCTCGGCCTCGACAGCCTGCGTCAGCAACGCTCGGGCGCCATTGCGCAAAACTTCGGTCAGCGGATCAGCAAAAGTTCCTGGCTGGGAGAGTTGGAAAACATTAGTCTCTTTCACGGCGTATCATTCCTTCGATGGAAAGTGGAGGCTTCGAACACCCCCACGATACGCCGCCTTATCCCTTCATGCCGTCACCAACTTTCGCGCATAGCTCTCGGAATTTCATGGTGAAGCGTGCTCGTAAGCCAAGGCTCGATCAAATTAGAATAATCGCAAAGCGAGATGGGATCAGAGGCTACGTCGCCTCAGGCCGGATGGCTTTTCTCCCGTGGTCATTGCAAAACCAACCGGTGGGCCGTCTTTCAGCTCCTCCTCTGTGCTGTGCGGCTTAGGGAGGAAGCGGGAGGGGAGTTTCCAGGCGACGGATTTGCAAAATTGTAGCGTTTGGAACATGGTGCAACGGACAGCGGTCAACCGGAGGTCTCTGTGCAAAAAGCTTCTGGACACAAGAGGCAGCCTTGTAAAAATTGCGAAGGAAAAGGCACCCTCAAGAAGGGAGATGAGATTGTCAGATGCCGGAGGTGCGGCGGGACTGGCATCAAGTCGTAACAGCCCCGTACCAATCAGAACATTCATTGTTTTTGATGAAATGATTATCAGATGAAATTTTTATAGTTTAACAACAAAAAAAAACAGCGGGTCATTGACTTTGTTCTCCTTTAACTCTACGAGCATCAAGCTCAGCTAATCTGTTGGGTTGTTCACAGTTATAGATTGGAAAACGAAATGGCCAAGAGAAACTCACAACGACGTGAATGGACAAAAATAGACGTTCGCGAGCTGAAATCTCTTGCTCGGGCGAAGAAGCCAGCAGGCAAAATTGCTCGGGTCCTCAAGAGGACCGAAGGCGCAACTCGTCAGAAAGCCTTCAGCCTAGGGGTTTTTTTGGATTTGCGTGGATAAGTCGCTGCAAAAAATCTTTCTTTTAAGGGTTAGCCCCGCTTCGGCGGGACATTCTATTCATCAATCGGCTGGCAGATAATTTCTGGGCGGTGTGGACCGAGGGTCTTTCGTCCCTAGCCGATGTTGGTATTATATGGGCACAGGACCATGAGGCTCCTTGGTGGGGATTGGGGACAAAGGAGGAGGTCCTCGCATGTGCGACTATAGCCTACAGCATGTAAAGTCACGCCCAGCCAAAGTCGGTGAGAAACTGAGAACCTGTCACTTTAATTCGAGCACTATCGGGTTTGCTGCCCCGGAAGATACGAATACAGCAGTTTGTGTTCTTCCGGGAACGGAACTTGCGTTTGCAAGTGCGGTAAGGTCCAACCGGTTCGGTTGGCTGACGTGGAAGGTAATAACCCTTCACACGACTGCCATCTTTCGACAAGTCAACAAGGACAACCCGCGAACGCATCACGATGCCCTGGAATTTCCAGACGGGCAGGTGGTGCTGCTGACTGAACTACTGGAAGGTCAGGAAGCAACGGTGCTTCAGCTTCCGGCCCAACCTGTTACAGTGGCCGAAGCGAAAGCCCAAGAACGGGTTCCGCATATCGGTTGATTTGCAACGTCCGGCTTCCGGTCGGACTATCGCTTGCCGACTGAGGAGTGGGCAAGGGTCGGGGGTGGATTTAGACCGACTGAGTGACTGACCAATGACCGCCTGAAGCCCCGGGTTTTTATCGGGGCTTTTTTTGTTCGGGTCTACGCAGTAGCGGGAGTTAGCTCATGCGCGACAGCGAATTGCGAGGGTTTATCCTCGAAGCATTGTACAACCAACGCCGCAAGGGTTTGGTCAATCTCGATCAGGAACTCGGCGGACTGCCCGTACCGCGTGGCGCTACGGAGAGCATCCTTAGGCAGTTGGTGAAAAAAGGCCTAGTCGAACGCCCATTCCAACCGTTAAGTGCACTGGGTAATGGTCGAATAACTGCCTATGGGATTGCTGTCGTCCAAGGAACAACCAACCCGCCTCTGTCCATTCTTCTTCACCAACGCATTACGGTTCAAGAGGTGCAAGTTGACGAAGGAAACATCCAGAATGACAGTGATACGAAACTGAGTGTTCCGATGGACCACTCGGAAGCAATTCAGAACAAGCCCAAATCGTCTCTTGAACGGATCAGCAAGTGGTGGAAATATCTGATGGAAAGGTTTGGGTGGGTCTAGGCTCGAAGGAGTGAGGGCCTTGCAGTCAGTAGAGCAATCGGCATGTTGGAGTACCGCTGTTACCTGACCTTCCCCTTGTAGCTGAGATAGTTCGCGCCAAAGCGTTTTTCAAGAAATGCCTCTTCTGGTTCAATTGCCCGACGCCGCCAACGCCAACCTGAACATCAGCACTGGGATCGACTGGGGACGTTGCGCAAGATGAGACCTAACATGAAAACAAGCTATCCGTAACGGATATCGGAATTGCCTGTCAGCCAGCCGAGGTAGAATGCTTACAGCGACAGCACAGTGAGGATAAGAATTAAGGTTCGCAATTCACATTGCTACATTGTAGGTTACATTTTCAAGGATCGATCTCTGAATTTCGTACTCGGCGGACATACTTCTCAGCGGTAGACATGCTCATCTAAGTCTCTTAGAAGGTTGACCGACGTTCCATTTATCGAGGGTCATATACACAATTCCGAGCACAACGCTGTATGTCAGCACCATGAAAAGCGACAACAGGGTAGGTTTGATGCCGAGTCCAACTCTCATGGCGAATGGACCAAGACCAATTAGAGGAAAGAAAAGTAAATATCCCCCGGCAGGGATTTTCTCAAACTATGCTTGACTCCTGAACTTGCCGCAGAGGTGACGCTGCAGCCGGTCCGTCGATTCGGTTTTGATGCAGCCATCCTGTTTTCTGATATCCTGCTTGTTCCTTATGCCGTCTGAACATCGAGCACTATCGTAAGCTGCAGAACGGGCCAAATCGGCATCGCTAGAAGCGAATCCGCCCCGACAAAAACTCGGCCCTTAGCGTTTGTCTGGCCACGCTCTCCAGTGTGTCGGACGAACGTCAATTAGCTCCCTGGTTTCCACTTTTAGCCACCCGCCTAGAATGCGGCGGCACGGAAAGACAAGCCGATGAGTACCGGTTCCGTCGATGACAGCCAACTCAAGATAGCGGTCAAATGGCGCGGCGGATATTGGTTTCCAGTCCATGGCGGCAGATAGCCAGTCCCTCTGGGACGGCGCTTTGATTTGAGTCAATAGCTTGCCGCCGAAGAATGTATCAAACAGGGGCAAATTTAGCCGCCTCTGCGCATTGATTTTGATCAAAGCGCCAACAACGTTTTTGGGTATTTCAATTGCATTGGGAGGGAAAGCTAAGGGAGACTATCCTATGGCCATCCAGAGCAATAATCATGACCATTGGATATGCGACGGCGACCTAGGAGAACGTGTAATGGTGCTGATTATAATAACAATGCTGGCCCTATCACCTATCGTAGTAGTGTGGTCGCATTGGTGACAAATCAATCAAGGGCGAATCGGTGCGAGAAGAACAAATCTGCCTGTTGCTTAGTACGTCGAGCGAAGCGGGTTCGCCATGTGAATTTCATCCGCTTTTTCTTTCACGTTCCACACCAGAAATTCGTCGCCTTGCCCTCCAGAAAAATGCAATGTTGTAAAATCCGGGTGCTGAATCATGAAACAAATCTGCTCCATGTTCACATCCATTTGACGCCCATCTACGTCTGTTACTCTTTTCCACGTTGCCATTCCAACCTCCATGTCCGAGAGCCTCAAATCAATAACTCGGAAGCTTGTGAAATTCCAGCAGTGATTTTCGCTATCAAGAATACGTGGAAGAGAGCTGGTCCCGGTTGTCTGAACAGATTTTCCGCGTCGATAAGTGGAGCCTCTGCCGGGGTTAGGCTGCCAAGCGGAGTGGCAGCGGGATGAAGTAGGCTTGATCGGGCGTGCTGCCGTCAAGGCTCGAGTGTGGACGCCGGCCATTATAAAAGTCCAAGTAGCGGCCGATCGAAGCGCGGGCCTCGGATACGCTTTCGTAGGCCCGCAGATACACCTCCTCGTATTTGACGCTGCGCCACAGGCGCTCGACGAACACATTGTCCCGCCAAGCGCCTTTACCGTCCATGCTGATCGCAATGCCGTTGGTGGCGAGCACGCCGGTGAAGGCCGAGCCAGTGAACTGCGAACCCTGGTCGGTATTGAAGATACCCGGCTTGCCGTGACGAGCCAAAGCATCCTCCAGCGTCTCGACGCAGAACGCCGCCTCCATGGTGATCGATACGCCCCACGACAGCACGCGACGGCTGAACCAGTCGAGCACAACGGCCAGATAGACAAAGCCGCGTGCCATCGGGATGTACGTGATGTCCATCGCCCACACCTGGTTCGGCCGGACAATCTCCATCCCACGCAGCAGATACGGGTAGATTTTGTGGCCCGGCTCCGGCTTCGTGGTGCGGGGACGGCGATAGAGCGCCTCTATCCCCATCCGCCGCATCAGCGTCTTCACGTGACGACGTCCGATCTTGCACCCCTCGGCCGCCAGCAGGCCTCGCAACATCCGCGAGCCGGCGAAAGGGAACTCCAGGTGCAGTCGGTCGAGACGCCGCATGATCGCAAGGTCGGCTTCCGGAACCGGCCGCGGCAGGTAGTAGACGCTGCCACGGCTGATACGCAGAACCTCCGCCTGCTTCGTGATCGGAAGATCGTGTTCGCGGTCGATCATCGCCTTGCGCTCAGCAAACCCGCCTTGGTGAGCGCCCCCTCTAAAAAATCGTTCTCCAACGTCAGTTCGCCGATCTTTGCGTGCAGTGACTTCACGTCAATGGCCGGCTGCGTCGCTCCATTATGGCCGCCGGGGCCAAATACATCGGCAGCCCCGCCCTCGAGCTGCGCTTTCCATGATGTGATCTGATTGGGGTGGACGTCGAACTGCTCCGCCAGCTGAGCCAGTGTGCGATCGCCTTTGATGGCTGCAAGCGCCACCTTCGCCTTGAAGGCCGGTGTGTGGTTCCGGCGGGGTCGTCTGCTCATGGTCTCTCCTGATTCGGCAGGCACAGCGTGCCCGCTGTCAGGCAGAAACTCCACTTATCGCCCTGTGCAGATTTCTCGGACCAGCTCTAAGTGTCTGTTTAGTGGGTTGCGGTCGCCTGATTGAGAGTTAAAATGGACGCGGAAATATCGTCCACCGAGTAAGGAATAGCGCAATGCCAAAATCTATCGGGATAGCTTCAAGTATAGCGATTGAGCAGCCCTTTAAGGATGCTCTTATTAATCAACTGAACGCCGATGTAACTGGCGGTGTGACGCCAACGTATGCGCCTGATACAGATGTTGGAAAGTGGGTCAAAACTTGGAATTCCACGAACCCCCAGGACTTAATTATCACTTTGGGCGGGCGAGTGGCCCATGAGGCCGCTGTTGCGGCATCGTCTGCTTTCCCACAACCAAAGCCTTTTATGTCTTTAATGGGTGCTGCCCCTGATACTTTGCCGAAGGGATGTGTTGGCGGTGTGAGCTTGGAGAGCTATGCCCACAACCTAGAGCGTGTGAAACATTTGATTGCAAAAGGATACGACACTATATCACTGTTCTATAACGGTACCGCTCCGCAATCTATACGAACCGAAGAATTGAATAATTGGGCAAGTCTTGCTACCTCTAATAAGCAAATAGTAAAAACGCCCGTAAATGCAATGCTAAGTAACAAAAACAATTCCGGAGATTACGCGAAGACTGTTCCTACAATAGCTAAGGGTGCCGTGATCGTTAGTCCTGACCCGTATTTCCACACATCTAAAGATGATCTTGTGGACGCATTCAATCATCGGAAAGACGACCTATACGTCTGTTATCCTCTACATAACCACGCTACTGGGGCTAATAAACCTACTTATGGCTCCGCGACCTTGCTAGGTCCAAAGCTTGAGCAGGCAATAAAGCTGCTTGGTGCGCTCGCGGGGTTCTATTTGACAGATAATTCGAAGCCGGGGTTTTTAAAAATGCCGGTTGGGCACCCTAAAGACGTTGTTTGACGAGCAAGTCCTGTTTCGTGTCTTCAGTTTATTCGGGCAGACGTAGACGTGTGCATCCCTACACATTTGGCGCGATTGTGTTCGCTGTAGTTTAATCTTCCGGCCATGGCTGATATCTTCATCAGCTATTCGAAGTCTGACCGGGAATTAGCCCTCAAGCTTTCCGCCAACCTTGAATCGGAAGGCTGGTCCGTTTGGTGGGACAAAAGCCTTGGTGCCGGTGACGCCTACCGCGATGAGATTATGAAGCAATTGGCTACGGCAAGAGCAGTTATCGTCATCTGGACTGAGAACAGCATCAAATTTGATCGGGTGAGGACTGAAAGGCATCGAATTTATGGAACAAGAATTTTACGCTGGATTAGTAGCGTCTTGCTGTTCCACTTCACTTTCAGAATCTGGCCAAACAGAAATCACTTCGCAAGCTGTTCCCGCGATGACCAATGCCGCTCCCATAATTGCATAGAATCGGATTTTCGATAAAGTCGTGAAGTGAGCAGTCAGAATTGGAACGTAGAATCCAATGAGAATGCCTAGTCCCGTAGATATCATTCCGATAATAAGAACCCACTCCATTGTCAGTCCACCGTTCGCAGTTTCTCGATAAGCTTACGATAATACGAAACACGATTCTCGACCAGCCGGATTATCGCCCGTTCCCAATTCTGGGGTGGTACCCTAAACGACTTCGAATCCTCCTTCATTCGAACTTAACGGATAGTTTGCACCGAAACGCCAAGTGCCTTTGCAATATCCTGATGGCTCAATGCCAAGCACAGAGCATCAACCGCTTCCCGGAATTTAATGTATATGTCCGCATTGACAATTCTTGTACTTGCTTGGGGCTTTGCCGGTTTAACGAAGTTGTGCCATAAGCCCGGAGGAGCGTCTGCGTAAAAAGCGTACCGGGCGATGAATAAATATATTGAACCGCGACTTAGGGCAGAGTTGTTCTCGTGTCCTCATTGCAATACAGTGGCGCATCAAGACTGGTATAGCCTCTTTTTAAAGCCAGAGAATGCTGCCGAGGTACGCGTTCTTACGCCTGAAACGGTCATTGTAAGCACGTTGAGGCAGGGTGAAGGTCAACCGGACAGCTTAAAAGAAATCGATCAATTTGTTGGGCGGTTGAAAAAGAACGCGCTTACCCACGAGTATCAAAAGCATCCGCACCCCCTGAAGGTGAAGATGGCGAACCTCCACATCAGCAGTTGCCATAGCTGCAACGGGTTCTCGTTATGGGTGGGCGGGCTTCTGGTGTTCCCAACAAGAATAGACAAAACGCCAGAACTTGTGGAGGAAGACCTTGAGGAAGCTGCCGCTATTTTGAATAAGTTTCCTCGTGGAGCGGCTGCATTAATGCGCGTGTGTATTCAAAAGCTGGTGCCTCTGCTTGAAGACAATGGCAAGGAACTGAACCAGCGCGTTTCCTCGTTGGTGCGCAAAGGTCTGGAAATGGAGATGCAACAGGCAATGGACGTGCTTCAGGTTCTTCGAAGCGATCCAGCGCAGTTAACCCATCTTGAGTCGCAAGCAGACAAGAAGACGGCACTTAGGTTTCTTGATTTTTTGAAGGAAGTTCTTGAACGCAGAATGTCCCAAAATCGGGACGAAACGTAAGCAGGTAGGTTGCGAATTCGGGTAGTGGGTCAGTTTGAATAAGGCTCTAATGACGCCATAAGAAGTTCGGCAACCCCTATGACCATGAATGTCAGCACTATCGCGGGGTAGATCATCATCACAAATTGATTGCGCAAAAAGCGAGGGCTGTCACCGAACTTGGTTGGCATTGCGAGCCAAAGCAGTGCGAAGCCAGCAATAAGCATTCCAAAGCCGACGCTGAGCCCAGACATGAGTTGCATTGGTAACTCTCCTCTTTAGGCCGCCCGCCGCCGCGCGGCCTCGAAAGCCTCGATCATATCCACAACATCTGACATTTCCCAAAGGCGCTTGCTGATACCGCCGCCATCGCGGGGCTCATTTTGAGCGTTTGGTGGATACGGACGAAATTGTAATAGAGGAAATGCAGCGCCATTGCGTGGGCGTGATTGGCAACTTTCTTGCTGAACGCATTCGTCAGCCTGGTCAGCCGCCGTGAATGCATTCTGACGTTCAGATTGTTCCGCTCAGCATAGCTTGTGCTGACGTGCTTCATACCGGTCTTTTCTTTTCGTTCTGTTGCAGCACCCGGAACCGTTCCCGAAGAACCTTGCTTACCTGCGCTTGATATCCCAATCAATCCCTCCATCATCCCCGTAGGTCGCCAATGTGGGTCTCCCTTCGCTTCCCGCACGGGAGCTAGGATTTCATCCCAAACGGCTTGCCGGTGAAGGGCAGCAAACCGCTCGAACGCGACAACATCGTCCACCGTTTTCATTCTTCGCAGTTCTCTAGGAATGCACAGGAGCGGCAGTTGTGCTTCCTGTCGAATTCGATTGCGCACAACAATCTCCTCAATGCGTCGTGCGGTTGCGGCGCAAAGATTTAACGCCGGAGGATGCGATACAGATAGCGGTGCGGAGGTGATTGCCACCTCGGCTGGAGTGGCAGCTTCGGTAGGTTTGTCGGGGACGATGCCAGTGGCAGTAACGGCGGCGGCGGTGGTGAGAATTTGTCGCCGGTTAAACGTCAGGTTCGGCTCAGGTGGATTTCGCTTTGCCATGTCGCTCTCCTCTCGATGCATCAAGGAGCAGGCAATCTCCGCTGGTTTGCCGTCTTCAACGACCACATCCCCCGTTGGGGGAACCACCGTGCCGCGTGAGCCGGTTGGTGAAAGCAGATGCCCTCGTCTTGATGCAGAGCGGTATCTGCCAACTGCAACGACGGTAATCAAGACCGGATTCAGTGGACTCGTCCAGAGGACTTGAATGAGGGCGGACTCAGAAAACCGTGGGTTTTTCCGCTTTCGCTGGTCCAAACTGCGACGCCCATTGATTTCCACAGTTTTCAACATACGTTACGTGGGACGAAGGTCGTGAATGATATGTTGTCCGAAGTGAAGAAGTGTTACACCTATGCGCGTGATTGCCTGCAAATGGCAGAACAGGCTACTGAGCCGGACACCAAAAAGAGCTTGATTGAACTAGCCCACATCTGGATGGAAGCCGCCCTCAAAGAGGAGCGGCATATATTGGACGAACGTGCCGCCCAAGCAGCCGTGAAATAACCGGCCTTGGGGTTGAGCCAAGTCAAAATGGAACCGGTCATGCGTGCCATGTTGCGGCATGCCGAGTGTCATGTTTCGCTGTCCGAATTACTGGCTATCGGGTCCGAGGATGGTTCGCGCGGACGATGTGTCCGAGGAGCCCAAAAGCCTTGCCGCGCTCCACATAGCTCTTGGTGGCTTGCCGGATAAAATGCGCGTCCCCAGAAGTAGGAGTGTCTGTAAAAATTCGGAAGGTGACGGCATGGGGTGATAATTTGGTGATAACAACCCCGCAGGAACGCTATCCTGAAAGCGCAGTTAAGGTGAGCAAGATTAGCAGAGCAACTCGCGTCTCCGCAAAACCATAGGACGCAAGCTCTCGGCACGATTGCCGTCACGCCGAGACTATCGAAGAAGACGAGACGACTTCGCGAATAGGACATCCGCTCACGTGGGGTCGAGGGCATAGCCGCGCCAACAGTCCTACTTATGAGACTCGTCTTCCGTCCATTCCTGCCAATGTGTCGGATCGAGTTCGACGCGCCGCCCAAATTTGGCATCAATCCAAGAATTGCCTACGCGGCGGCAGGGAAAAACAAGCCTATGGACCGTGCCATTGGAGTCAATTACTGCGAGCCGTACATCGCGGTCGCTAGGAACATCCTCAGGGGCATTGACGTTATGCCACATTTGCAATTCAGAGCACGCGACGCCAGAATCCGATTTGATTTAGCGCAAACCCGGAAAATAATCTCGGGTATCCGACATGGCGAGTGACCCATGGAGCAATTCGTCCGACGCGAAAATATCAAGCACTATCAGGAGCTTCTTAAACGGGTGACGGATGAAGCCGAGCGCCAGCGTATCCTCAAGCTCTTGGCTGAAGAGCGGCAAAAGGCAAAAGACGTAGGCGACAATATCGAGGAGTAGTGGGTTAGGGTCGTCTGGTAAAAAAGCGGACCTTAACCAGCTTTAAGTCTCAAATTGCACCAGCGATCATCGTCGTTAATCTGTTGATGTGCTCAACCTCATCTTTCGGAAACCGCAATCATGTTCTGATTCTGTTGCCGCCGTCACCCCGCCGGATGGAGATTTCAGAAGCGACAGGCCTTTTTTGCGCTCGGATTCCCTTATCTCGCGCGCTACACGGAACCTGTATTCCTCCGCAATATAATATTGTTCAATTTTGCGATTAATAGCGTCCACCACGGCCTTTGGTAGATCAATACCAAGTATCAGAGTGTCGATAAGATTGGGTCGGCGCCGCCGAGGTCGGCAGCCTTCTTCAGGAATATGGCGGCAATCACATCCTCGCATTCGCCGCCTACAATGCCGGGCGCGGGCGCGTGCAGGAGTGGATCAAGACGTTTGGCGATCCGCGCGATCCGAAGGTCGATCCGGTCGACTGGGTCGAACGCATCCCGATCATGGAGACGCGCAACTACGTGCAGCGTGTGATGGAAAACATGCAGGTCTACCGTGCGCGCTTGGGTATCAACGCGCGGCTGACAGGCAACACACGGCAGTAGGGGACAGCGCTTGCTCAACTTCGGTGAAATCGCTCGAGCGATAGTCCCTAAAAAGGAGCATAGAGAAAAAACGTGCGCTCGATCCAAACAGAATGGTTTGCGTGGCCAAGATCCCTCGGCTTCGCCCACCGCTGCATGTTCGGAGTCCAGCCCGATCTGACTCTGTCCTTGGTTGGCCCCTGCAACCGTGCAACCGTGCGCTATTTTCACCGCTTCCCGTGCCGATCACGCTTCTTGCGCACGCTTGCACGCTCGCGAGTTGAAAGCTTCGACAAAATGCTCGACGCGGCAGCCGCGCTCGGTTTTGCGACCGCGATGGATGTAAGTGGGGTGAATATCGTAGGCATCGAGCAGCAGCGCGATTTTGCGCGTCGCGGGCAACTTCGATGGCCTCGTGAAAGCGCTCTCGTCGAATGGCACGATGGGAATATCCACACGACCAACTTTCCACCGGCGAAATCCGCGGTGAGATACGCCCGGTGGGGTAACCCCCCTTGCGCGGCTGCTTCTTGCGACTCGACAAGCCCCACGAAAGGGGAGCACTCCACGCGGCGACCGCCGGCGCCGCGCTCCGCACACTGGGCGGCGACGGACGGTCGAGTCTGAGCCGATCGTCATCTCGTTCAGGTCCAGTCAGGTTCGTGGGTGCGAATCCTGTCGGATTGAATTTTTGTTGCCGGACGCGCTTTTCGGGGTGTGCTAGCGTGAGGACATGACGCTCGGTCCGTCCGCCGGGGCTGACGGCAACGCGGTGGCACTCCGCCGTGTTCCTCGCTGGATTGCCCCGCCCCGATCGCCTTGAAACGCCGCTCCCGCCGCCCGGACGAGGCGGGCGACGTGGCCCACAAATGTCTCGTCGTGCGATATTCGGGGCCACCCGGGCCCTAGCGTTACCTGGGTGGTTACTTGGCAACATTTTCTGGTCATTTATGGCCATAGAACTGCAAATTGAGGTGATCGAATGAAACGGCGCCAGCTCATTGCGCTCCTCGGTGGCGCGATAGTCGCATGGCCGCTCGCGGCGCGGGCGCAGCAGGTAATGCCCGTGCTCGGATTTCTCAATGCCGCGTCTTCTGACGGATACGTCGAGCGCTTGCGCGGATTCCATCAAGGCTTGAAGGAGGAAGGATTTGTCGAGGGCGAGAATGTCGCGATCGAATATCGCTGGGCCGACAACCAGGTCGATCGGGTCTCGGCCATGGCAGCTGAATTGGCCCGCCGGCAAGTCGGCGTGATCGTGGCGGCCGGAGGTAACGCAGCGCCCGATGCCGCCAAGGCGGCGACTACAACCATTCCCATCCTCTTCATCACGCCTGACGATCCGGTCAGGCTTGGTTACGTCACGAGCCTGGCGAGGCCCAACGGTAACCTGACCGGGATCACTTTTCTGGGCAGTGAATTGGGCGCCAAGAGGCTCGAGCTTCTGCGCGATCTGCTGCCCGCAACGAATCGCGTTGCCGTGCTCTTCAACCCGGCCACGCCTGCGAGTGAGAGCAGATTGAGCGAGGTGCAGTCCGCTGCGCGTTCCATGGGAGTGCAGATTGCGGTGTACAAGGCGAGCAACAGCCGCGAGATCGAACTGGCCTTTGCTGCCATGGTGCGCGAAGGCGCCGAAGCGCTGTTGCTGATCCCCGACCCAGTTTTCAATGGCCGGCGGATCCAGCTGGTCCACTCGGCATCGCGCCATGGACTTCCCGCGATCTACTGGCAGCGCGAATTTGCCGACGCCGGGGGCCTCATAAGCTATGGCTCCAGTATTGGCGATGCATTTCGGCAGATCGGCAGGTACGCCGGCCGCATTCTCAAAGGCGCAAAACCGGTGGACCTGCCGGTCGTGCAGTCGGCAACATTCGAGTTGGTTATCAATCAGCAGATCGCGCAGCTGCTCGGACTTACCATCCCGTCGGCTCTTCTCATTCGTCCCGACGAGGTGATCGAGTGACCAGCGCCCTCGTTCGGCGTCGAGGTAAGCCCAATCGATGTTTCAAATGGCTCCGAAATTGAGCGCAGGGTTGCGGCATTCGCACGCTCGTTGACGGCGGCTTGCTCGCGACGCGCCGCGTCTTCACCGCCAGCGTTGTGGCCGCTGATAATAGTTCCGATTGTTCTGCCGCGGATCGTAGTACTGGCTGCCGCGCCCGGGCATATTGTTGAAACCCCAGCCACCCCAGCCGAAGCCAACGCGCATATCGGGCGAGCGCGCGCGGTTGAGGATGCCGCCCTGCGGCTGGTTGTTGAGCGCAATGACGAACTCCGTGCGATAATTGGTCTCGCGGTGCAAAGGCTCGTCCGAAATGATGAGCGAGGACCGCGGCAATGCGGTTGGCGCGATGCGATCGAGCACATCCTGTGGGAGGGTGATGCGGTCAAGCGCGGCCTTGGCGACGTCCCCGCTGTCGATCGTGACCGCGGTCCAGCGCAGGCCCCCGTCGGTGCGCGCCACGGCCGTAAACACATGCGTGCCGATCGGCTTGTCGGGATTGCGGATCGTGACCGGAACCTCAATGGTCGCATCGAACACCTCGCCCCCGTCCGGCAGCGGCTTATGCGTGTTGCGCCGCACGTAAAGTTTCTGCGTCGCGCGGCTGATGAAGACCGAGACCGGCTCGAGCGCCAGCTTTGCCTCGCTTGCCGCCTTGGCGGCGTCGGCCTTCTTGGTCTCGGCCGCCTTGGCGGCGTCCTGGGCTGCCGCGGCAGCGTCGAGCTTGGACTTCGCGTTGGCCTTGGCGGCGGCGAGCTGCGTCTGCAGTTCCTCGACTTTCGCCGCGGCCTTCTGCTTCTGGTCCTCGGCTCGTGCCTTGGCCTGGTCGGTCTTGGCGGCGGCGAGCGCCTTCGCTGCGACCGCAAGCGCGGCATCGGCGCGAGTCTTGGCCAATTCAAGCTTGCGCAGCGCCGCCGCGAGCGGGGCCGCTTCCTTTACCGCAAGGGCGGCAGCGATCTTCGTCTGTTGAGCGAGCTTGGCGTCCTCGTCCGCCTCGCGGGCGAGCGTTTCGGCGTGCGCCGGCGCGGCCGCGATGGCTTCAGGTTTCGGGACGAACAGCGCCGGGTGGGAAAACTCGACCGGCTCCGCGTCACTCGGCGAGATGATCACACGCGTGCCCATGTGGACTTTGTCGAACAGCTTCTCCGCAAAGCCAAAGGGCATCCGCACGCAGCCGTGCGAGGCCGCATATCCGGGCAACGGCCCGCCGTGCAGCGCGAGCCCGTTCCAGGTGATGCGCAGCATGTGCGGCATCCAGGCATCGTCATAGAGGCTCGAATGATGGTCCTTGTCCTTCTCCACGACGCTGAAGACGCCGGCTGGCGTCTCGCGTCCCGCAGTTCCGCTCGACACCGGCGCGCGCAGGACCCAGCCGTTCGCGTCGTAGATGGTCACCTTCTGGCTCTTGATCGATACGATCGCCATGATCGGCTCGCCCGCGCCGCGCGGGGCTGCCCCCTCGGTGGTCTGCTCGGGACGGGCCTGGCGGGGCGCGGCGGCGGCGGGCGGAGCCGCAGTCAGCGCCGTCAGGGCGGCCGTGGCCGCAAGCGTCACAATCGCGGGAGGTGCCCAGCGCCGGACTACCTCGGTGGATTGGGCCGTCGTGCATCGATTTGTCATGCATGTCCCGGTATCAGGGAGGAATCGCGTCGAAACAAACACTGAGAACGGGTGGATGGTCCCTGTTTTACGACCCGTGGTCAATCAACACTTCCACGTGATCGGCTTCCCAATTTACTGCGAGTGAGAATAAGCCTTAAAGCCGCAGTAGCCGCTCGGCATTGCGGTAGGCGATTTTTTCCTTATCGAGTTCGTTAAGTGACAGTTCGTGGAAAAAGTCCATCCCCACGCTGTTCGCTTCATAAGGCCAGTCACGGCCCAAAGAATGCTGTCCGCGCCGAGGGCAAGCAGCGTGCAAACAAAGGCTGGTTCGTACCAGTTGCCGCTCGTTGTCACAACCAGATTGTCTTTCAGGTACTGAAGCGGAGTTTTCTTCAATCCGCGCCGGACTGCCGCTTGGTAAGTCTTGTCGTGGAGCCGATGCATCGCAAAGGGTAATCCTTCGCCAAGATGCCCAAGGATGACCTTGAGCGTCGGGTAGGCATCAAAGAGACCTGAAAACATGATCCGAAGGAAATGGCAACTGGTGTCCACTGAAAAGCCCCAACCCGCTCCCGCCAATTCCTCGTAGTCGCCGAAATACGTCTTTGTAACGGCGGGATGTGGCGCCGTTGGATGAAGATAGATCGGTACCTCAAGCGCCGCAGCGCACTCGAAGATGCACCAATATTTCTTGTCGTCCAGAAATGAACCTTGTTGGTGACCATGGATCATAGCGCCTTTGAAATCGAGTTGCTTCACCGCGTGCTCAAGCTCCTTCGCAGCGGCTTCCGGATCGGCAGTGGGAAGTGCGGCAAAGCCGGCAAAACGATCGGGATGTTGCTCGATGACCTCGTGTAATCGATTGTTGGCATCCCTTGCCATCGGGATTGCGATCTCTTTGCCAAAACCTTGCGGTCCTGGAGCCGTAATCGAAAGTACCTGCACGTCGATGCCCGATGCATCCATGTATCGCAGTCTGTCGTCCCCGAGATCGAGGAGCTGGGTGGGAATGTCATGCCCCACCTGTTCACTTAGTGCCTTATAGAAAAAAGTGAGATACTCGCTGTACTTTCGACGGTACTGCGGCATCACAAAATGCTCTTCGATCGCGATGATTTTCATGGTTCTCTAATCCGTTCACTTCGATTGCGATGGATTTAAGGACACGGCCCGGCATGGATGAGACGAGCCGCAACGCTCAGATGCGCATGGCGGCTTTCGACCATGTCCGTATGCATTCGCAATCAGGGTTGCGAGGATGTGCACGAATTCGGAGTACTTGGCCAAGCTGCTGCTATTGCTGAATTCCCTCGCTACGCTCGGTCCCGGCAATCACGCCGCGCAGGCGGGCTTAATTCTTTATCAGCGGACAAGCGGGATCGGGCGGCCCGAAGGCCTGTTCCCCGGAAATGCGGGTGAGCACTTCATAGTAGTCCCACGGATAGTGCGACTCGTCCGGTTTTTTCACCTGCACCAGCACGAGATCGTGCACCATCAGGCCATCGACGCGCAGTCTGCCGTTGCGCGAGAAAAAGTCCTCGACCGGCCCGGCTCGCATCGCTTCGGCGACCTTGAGCGGCTCATCGGTGCCGGCCTTGTCGATCGCCTTGAGGTAATGCGCGATGGAGGAATAGACGCCGGCCTGCCACATGGTCGGCATCGCGCCGTGCCTGGCGAAGAACCGCTTCGACCAGTCGCGGGTCCTTTCATCCATATCCCAATAGAAGGACGTGGTGAGGACGAGACCCTGCGCGGCCGCAAGCCCAAGCGCGTGCACGTCGGTAATGACAATGAGCAGACCCGCCAGCTGCTGGCCGCCTTTGAACAAGCCGAATTCGCCGGCCAATTTGATCGCGTTGGTGTTGTCCGGTGGACCGCTAGCAATCCCGATGATCTTGGCCTTGGAGGCCTGCGCTTGCAGGATGAACGAGGAGAGGTCGGGCGTCGCGAAGGGATGGCGCACCGCGCCCAGCACTCTTCCCCCGTTTGCGCGAATGACCTCCGAGGCCTGCTGCTCGAGCGAATGTCCGAATGCGTAATCCGACGTGAGGAAAAACCAGGTGTCACCGCCCCGCTTGACCACTTCCTGCGCGGTTCCGACCGCGAGCGCGCGCGTATCGAACACCCACTGCATGGTATAGGGAGAGCAGAACTTGCCGTGAAAATCGGCGGTGCCGGTCGAGTGCGCGATCATCATCTTCTTCTTTTCCTTCGCGACATTCTGCACAGCCAAACCGACCGCCGAGACCGGCACGTCGACAATCAGGTCGACCTGTTCGACGTCATACCAGCGCCGTGCAATGGCCGCTCCAACATCCGGTTTGATCTGGTGATCCGCCGAAATCACGGTGATCGACTTGCCCGCAACGCGGCCACCGAAATCATCGACTGCCATTTGGGCAGCCAGCACAGAACCGCGGCCGGTGGGGGTCGAGGCCGGACCCGACAGATCCGTGAGTACGCCGATCTTGACGACGTCATCGGAAATCTGCGCCTGAGCCGAAACCGGCGCGATCAGCGCAAACGATGTGCAAGCCAATATTCGTACAACCGCAAACCCCATGACCGGCGCTTCCCATTTGGAGCAAAACGGCTGCTGTGCAGCGCAAGTTGTTTTCAGCAAGGGTAGCTCATTTGGTCGCAGGCACAATAGCCATGAAGAGCTCTACTTCGTAGGGTGCGCAAAGGCACGCAATTGCGTGCCGTGCGCACGCGCCGATCCTGACAGCAACCGCGTGCGCACGCCGCGCGTCGCAGTCAAGCTTGCGCAGACTGCGTAAACTTGTCTGCGCTGCGCGGCTTTGCACACCCTACTTCTACTTCAAATCTTCAAGAGCTTCGCCGCGTTGCCGCCAAACACCTTGCGCTCGTCATCGGGAGGCAAGTTCAGGTCCTTGATTACGGCAACGCCCGCGCGCTTGAGCACCTTGAGCGGCGGAGCGTCGGTGCCGAAAATGAAGCGATCGGCGCCGACGGTTTCGAGCGCGCAGCGCGCCGCCGGCACGTGATAGCAGGTCGATTCCAGATACATCATTTTGAGGTAATGGCTGGGCGGATGCTTGATCAGCATGGGCTCGTAGGGACCGAGGAAATAGGCTTCCTCCTGGAGGTTGTAGGCGTAATCCATGCGGCCGATCATCTCGCAAATGCCGCCGCCGAGATGGCTGCCGACGATCTTGAGCGCGGGAAGCTTCTCGAACATGCCGCGCACGATCAGACGCGCGATCGCAAGCGCCCCGTCCATGGGCCGCCCGATGCTGGAGGCGAGCCGGTATTCCCGCATGCGCTCCTCGCCGAAACCGACCGAAGGCGGATGGATGAAGACCGGCACATCGAGCTCGCTCGCGAGCGCAAAGAACTCAAAGGCGTCATCATCATCGGGATAATGCCCCGGCAGGCTCGACATGATCATAGCACCCTTGCAGCCGTCCGCTTTGATGGCGCGCTCGAATTCCTTGAGGAAGGCAGCGCCGCCATGGGGCACCATGCAGGCGAGCGCATGGATGGAGTTGTGACGGTCTTGCAATGAGGCCAGATAGCGGTTGTGACGTGCAACCGCGTCGAGCTGCGCGCTCGCATCCATTTCGCGCAGCTCGTGATAAGGATAGCTGATGACGGTGCAATCGATGCCGGCAATCGCCTGGGCATCGAGCACATTCTCGATGGTCATGGGGCACTTGCCCTGCCATATCGGGCGTTCCCTGATCTCGGGCGGCGCGACATGGGTGTGAAAATCGATAATCATGCAACCCTCACTGCGGTGTCATACCGGCTTCCTTCACGACCCGTTCCGAAATCAGGCGATCCTCGTTCAGAAAACGCGCAAACTCCCCGGGTGTGTCGGCGATTGGTTCGAGCGCACGTTCGATCAGCTGCTTCGCGCGAAAGTCCGGCTCATTCATGATGCGCGCGATCTCGCCCCGCAGCCGCTCGATAATTGCTTGCGGAGTGCCGGCGGGGGCGACCAAGCCGAAGTAAACCCGCGTGAGATTGCCGTGGTAGCCCAATTCCGCAAGCGTGGGGATGCCGGGAAAGAGCGGAAAGCGCGCCGCTCCATCCATGGCGAGACCGATCATTGTGCCTTCGCGCAGATAGCTCAAAAAATTGGCGAGCCCGAAGAACGCAACAGGCGTTGCGCCTGAAAGAATGCCGGTGACCGCCTCGCCGCCGCCGCGAAATGGCACTCGCACCAGATCGGTACCGCGCTCACGATTGAAGTGCTCGAAAAACAGCGCGTGCGGCAATGAGGGCGCCACATAGGCGAGCGTCTTCGGCCTCGCCCGGGCCAGCGCAGCCAACTCGTCAAGACTTTTCACATTGAGCGCGGCATTGAGCACCAGAGCCTGCGTGTTGAAGAAGAGATTGGTGATCGGCGCGAAATCCTTCTGCGGATCGTAGGGCAAACGCTTATAAAGAAACTGGTTATAGTTCAGCGTCTCGCCCGAAAGCAGGCAGACCGTGTAGCCGTCAGGCGGCGATTCCGCGCAGGCGCGGCCCGCAATGATGAAGTTACCTCCGGGGCGCGGATCCACGATCAGGGGCTCTCGCCAGCGGCGGTGCAACTCCTCGCCCAGCGCGCGGATGAAGATATCGGCGGTGCCGCCGCTGCCGACGTTGGTGATCACGCGGATCGGCCGCGCGGGATATTCCTGTGCGATGCAGTTGTGCGTCCATGCGGTTGCCGCGAGCAGTCCCGCAGCGGCCAGCAGGCCTGCCGCACGCCTGCGGCGCGCTCGATTGACCGGGCGTAAACGTTGTTCGGAACCTTTCAGGGCGTGGGCTCCTTTGCTATGCATCGGCATTGCCGTGAGCGGGGCAATATTTGGTCAAGGCTCTAGCAAGTGAGCCGGCAGGAGGAAACCATGTCGCAAGCGTTCAGACGCACTGCTGCCACCCTGCTGTTCATCTCGGCATGGATGCCGACCGGGGCGCAGGCGGCCTGGCAGCCGACCAAACCGATCGAGTTCATTGCCACCGCCGGCCCCGGCGGCGGAACCGACATTATCGCGCGCACCGTGCAAAGCATCATCACAAAATACAAATTCACGAGCGAGCCGATTGTCGTCGTCAACAAGGGCGGTGGCAGCGGGGCCGAAGGCTACACCTACGGCAAAGCGGCGGCGGGCGATCCGCACAAGGTGATTTTCGGAACGTCCAATGCATGGCAGCAGCCGATGGTATCGAAGGTTGCCTACAATTACACCGATCTCACGCCGATTGCCGCCATGGTGCAGGACGAATTCCTGCTGTGGGTGAAGATGGACGCGCCGTACCAGGCCGCGGGCGAATACCTCAAAGCGGTTGCGGCGAAACCGCCGGGCACGTTCAAGATGGGCGGCGCCCAGTCGAAAGACACCGACGAAGTGCTCACCCGCCTGATCGAAAAGGCCGCCAACGTGAAATTCACCTACATTCCATTCAAGAGCGGAGCGGAAGCCGCCGTCCAGCTCGCCGGCGGGCATATCGATTCGCATGTGAATAATCCGAGCGAAAGCATCGGCCAATGGAAGGGCGGCACGCAGCGCCCGCTCTGCGTGTTCAGCCCGCAGCGGCTGGCAGAGGGCGCCAAGGTTGCGCAGGACAAAAGCTGGCACGACATCCCGGCCTGCATTGACTCCGGCTTGGACGTGCCGCGTTTTCAGCAGCCGCGCACGGTGTGGCTGCCGGGCAAGGTGACCGCCGATCAGATCGCGTTTTACGTCGATATGATGCGCAAGGTGCAGGACACACCGGAGTGGAAGGACTATATCGAGCGCACCTCGCAGACCTCGACCTTCCTCACCGGCGAGGATTTCAACAAGTTCATGGCGGAGGATATCGAGCACATCCGCAAGATCGCCGCGGAGCAGGGCTGGCTCGTTTCACGCTGAGATCGCTGGCATGATCTCGCGGCGCGCGTTCGAGGCCGCCACCGCGACGCTTACCGGCGCGTTCGGCGCCGCGGTTGCGATATCCAGCCTCTCGAACGGCATCGGCTGGTCGAGCGCCGGCGTCGATGCCGGGACATTTCCGTTTGTTACCGGTCTCATCATCCTCTGCGGAAGTGTCTTCAATCTCCTCCGCGGCGTCGTCGCAGACCATGAACGCATGCTCGATTGGAGCGAGCTCAAGCGGCTCGGCGCGCTCTTCATTCCGGCAGCAATCTACGTCGGGGCGATCCCACTTGCGGGCATGTACGTCGCGTCCGCCGGCTATGTGTTCGGCACCTTCGCCTTCCAGAGCCGCGTATCGCTGGCGCGTTCGTTGCTCGCGAGCGCCGTCACCGCGGCTGCGCTTTATCTTGTGTTCGAGCGCATGTTCGAGGTCTCGCTTCCGCGCGGCCTGCTCGGCGAGGCGGCCGGTTTTTAGAGCCAGTTTCGATGACGTTCGATCACCACGCGATGGTGCAGCCCGCGGGACCTCTCCCCGCAGGGGACCCCGCAGGGGAGAGGTCGGATCGCGCTTGCGCGATCCGGGTGAGGGGAATCAGCTTTACGAGTAGTCACCCCCTCACCCGGAATGGGCGCGAGACGCCCATTCCGACCTCTCCCCGCAGGGGAGAGGTCGACCTGCTGGCTCGATCTCAGCGAGACACGCTGTAGATGGAAAATCTCGAAGCCCTGCTGCACGGCTTTGCCATTGCAGCATCGTTCTATCATATCGCGCTCATGCTTGTCGGCGTGCTGCTCGGCATTCTGGTGGGCGTGCTCCCCGGGCTCGGTGCTCCCAACGGCGTATCGCTGCTGCTGCCGCTCACGTTCGGCATGCAGCCGGTATCCGCCATCATCCTGTTGTCGAGCATGTACTGGGGCGCCCTGTTCGGCGGCTCGGTGACCTCGATCCTGTTCAACATCCCGGGCGAGCCGTCGTCGGTCGCAACCACCTTCGACGGCTACCCGATGGCGCGGGACGGGCGCCCTACGACCGCGCTTGCCACCGCTTTCGGATCGGCAGCCTTCGGCGCGCTGGTGGGCGTCGTTCTCATCACCTTGCTCGCCTCCTGGGTTGCCAAGGTCGCGCTCGCATTCGGGCCGCCGGAATATTTTGCGGTTTATTTCCTTGCCTTTGCAAGCTTCGTCGGCATGGGCGGCTCTCCCGCGATCAAGACCGTCGTCTCGCTTGCGATCGGCTTTGCCATTGCCGCCATCGGCATCGACACCGTGTCCGGCAGTGTGCGCCTCACCATGGGAATCGACGAGCTGGTCAAGGGCGTGAGCTTTGTCGTGGCGGTCATGGGCCTGTTCGGGATCGGCGAGCTCATGATCGCAGTTGAAGACGAGCTGCACGTCAAGGCCATCTCCTCGAAAGTGCAATGGGGCGAGGTTTTGCGCACCATCGTTCATCTGCCGCGCCACGGCTGGGCACTGGTTCGCAGTGCCGCGATCGGATGCTGGATGGGGATTACGCCGGGCGGGCCGACGGCAGCCTCTTTCATGAGTTACGGCATCGCCAAGCGCTTCTCTGCCCGCGGCCGCAATTTCGGCAGCGGCGAGCCCGAGGGGATCATCGCGCCCGAGACTGCCGATCACGCCGCGGGCACGAGCGCGCTCCTGCCGATGCTCTCGCTTGGCATCCCGGGCTCGGCGACCGCGGCCGTCATGATGGGCGGCCTCATGATCTGGGGCCTCAACCCCGGACCGATGCTTTTCATCGAGCAGAAGGAATTCGTCTGGGGTCTGATCGCATCCATGTACCTCGGCAATATTGTTGCCGTCGTCCTGGTGCTGCTCACGGTCCCGATCTTCGCCGCCCTCATGCGGGTGCCGTTCTTCATCATCGCGCCCATGATCTTCATTGTCTGCGTGGTCGGGGCCTATTCGGTCTCGAACTCCTACCTCGATGTCGTCCTGATGATGGGGTTTGGCGTGCTCGGCTATCTCTTCAAGAAGCTCAATTATCCGCTCGCGCCCCTGGTGCTTGCGATTGTGATCGGCGACAAAGCCGAAGACGCTTTTCGCCAGGCGATGCTGATGTCCCAGGGCTCGCTTGGAATCTTCTTCAGCAACACATTGGTCGCAACCCTCGTCATAGCGGGCATTGTGCTCTTGCTGTTGCCGCTTGCTCTGCAGCTGATCGGGGTGCATCGGCGGCTCGCACCGATCAATGAATGAGCGGGCTTTCGTTTCGCGAAGAACAACGATGCGATCGCGATGGCAAAGCGCGTCAGGAAAGCTGCATGACCGGGGCGATGAGCTGTGATAGCGTAATGTGCAATCCATCTTCTTCGCAAGAAGATGGACCCGCGGGTCGAGCCCGCGGGTGACGGAGCCTAAAAGGAGCGGGCCGACATGAAGAGCACATCGAGCGCGGCGCGGCGGCCTCCCAATCGAGAGGCGGCTCTGGCGTCCCTCTACAGCGAGATTTCCGCAAAGCACATGTTTCCGTTCTGGGCGACCTCGACCGACGTTGCCCACGACGAGATCAAGCAGCTGATGGGCACGCAAAAAGCTGCGCCGCACGTGTGGAGCTTCAAGAACGACATCGAGCCAATTCTATTTCGCGCGGCGGAGCTCGTGAGCATGGACGATTCCGAGCGCCGCTCCCTGATCCTGGTCAATCCCGGCCTTTCGCCGCGGCGCGCGACCGTGAGCACCATGTATACGGCCTATCGGCTCAATGACCCCAAGGAGGTCATGCCGCCCCATCGCCATTCCCCCAACGCGATCCGGTTCGGCTTGACCGGCAAGGGCAATTTCACCGGCGTCGGCGGCGAAGACATCACATTCGGTCCAGGCGACATGGTGCTCACGCCGGTCGACACCTGGCACAACCACGGCAATGTCGCGAACGAGCCCGCGATCAACCTGTCCGTGCTTGATCTCCCGCTGGTCGAGACGCTCAACGCGGTTTATTTCGAGCACGACTATACCGAGATGGCCGACGGCAAGCCGGTCAAAAAGAAACAGCAGACCGCGACCGTGCCGCCCGACTACTCGGCCCGCGCATACGACCATGGCGGGCTCAAGCCACGCTTTGTGCAACATCATCGCGGCGCCGGCTTGTCCTCACCCATGTATGTCTATCGCTGGGAGCGCATGCGCGAGCTGCTCGATCGCTTCAAGGACTGGGAGGGTGACCCGTACGAGGCGGTGTCGATCGAATATGTGGATCCGCTCACCGGCGGACCGGTATTCAAGACCATGACCTTTTTCGTGCAGATGCTGCGGCCCGGCGAGAAAACCCGCGCGCTGCGCCAGACGGCAAGCCTCCTGGTCGCGCCGTTCGAGGGCAAGGGACATTCCATCATCGATGGCCGGCGCTTCGACTGGGAGAAATTCGATAATCTCGCGGTGCCCGGCGGCTCGTGGTTCGAGCACGTCAATGGCGATGACAGGCAGCCCGCAATTCTCTTCGTGGCGAGCGACGAGCCCGCCTTGAAATGCTTCCACCTGTTCAAGAAGTGGGGGCGCGACCCTGCCGGCGATGTCGTGAAGCTGGTTTAGCCTTGGTGCCCCGGGCGCAGTGCAGCACGCAGCGCCTCTTCGGCGCGAAGTGGTGCACTGCAGAACCGGGGCCGCCAAAAGAGATTTCTTGCTGGCGGTCCCGGCTCAGCGGTGCACCGCTCCGCAAGAGCTGCGCGCTGCACCGCAGCCGGGACACGAGGGCTTTATGGCGAGCCGATCGAACACCGCGTTAGTGGCGCATTTCGACTGCCCGGGCGGCGGGCAGGTCTGGGTCGAGGGCAAGACGCTCTATATCGGCCACATGAAATGGCCGAGCGGCACCACCATTGTCGATGTCTCCGATGCACGCCGTCCGCGCCGACTTGCGACCGTCGACATCCCCGAGGGCTGGCACTCCCACAAGGTGCGCGCGTCGAACGGCATCATGATCGTGAACCATGAGAAGCTCGGCTCCAGCGGAGCGGGCGAGTTCGGCGGGGGCCTCGGCATCTACGACGTTTCAAGGCCGGGCGAGCCCAAGCCGATCAGCAAATGGCGCACGGCCGGGAGCGGCGTCCACCGCTTCGATTTCGATGGCCGCTACGCCTACATCTCGCCGACCGCCGAAGGCTATGTCGGCAATATCATGATGATCCTCGATCTCGCCGATCCGGCGCGTCCCACCGAGGTGGGCCGGTGGTGGATCAAAGGTCAATGGCAGGCGGGGGGTGAACAATATCCATGGGGCAACTGGCCCGCCCCACGCTGCCATCATCCCCTGCGCATGGGGGAACGCCTTTACGTGAGCTACTGGCAGCACGGATTTTATATTCTCGACGTTTCCGACCTGTCGCGACCAAAGGAGGTCGCCCATGTCAGCACCAATCCGGTGTTCGCGCACCCGACACACACATGCCTGCCTATTCCCAAGCCGCTCAAAGCACGCAACATCATGGTGGTCGCGGACGAGGATGTCGCAAAGTTGCGTCCGGCCGCCCCGTCGTTTGCTTGGATCTACGACATCAGCGTGGAGCAATTGCCGGTTCCGATCGCAACCTTCCAGGTGGCGGGTCTCGACATCGACGGCCGGGCGCAACCGCCCATGAGCGGCTGTCATCAGCCCTCGGAGCGTCTCAACGGGACGGTCATTCCGTTTGCGTGGTTTGCGCAGGGCCTGCGACTGGTCAGCATCGCCGATCCATTCGCCCCGAAAGAGGTCGGCCACTTCCTGCCGGACCCCGCCGAGGGCGAGCAGCGCCCCTCCTCCAACGATGTGACCATTGACGAGCGCGGGTTGATCTATCTCGTCGACCGCGTGCGCGGCGTGGACATCCTCGAGACGACGGCGTGGGAGTGAAGCGATACCAGTGTGGAGCGTCCGCCTTTGCCCTTTAGAGCCGTGCTTGGATCGGCAGATTGTCCAAGTGAGCGTTGGCATGAGCCTCTGCGAAGGAGTAGTTGATTTCAACCCTTGGTTTGGGTGCGGTCTCGACCCCGTAGGCTTGCCAGACCAGCAGGGTATTCGCGCCGAGCCACAGCGCACTCATGATGGTAGCGGCCTTGAACATGCTTCTTCGGGGCCGAGGATCCGTGTTCATGCTTGCTCTCCCCTCATTGCCGGCAGATGCACACCGGCACCTTAGGGAGCATGGTTAAAGAATTACGCTTCGACCGTATGTGACGGATATCACAATCCGGTCGATTGCCGGGGTGGGACCATCAGATCCGCCGGGTTGCTTGCGCCTGGCGTTTTGTCCACAATCCTGCGGGACACGACCGGGAAGATCAGATCAAGCGCAAGAATGATCGAAAAAGCTCGAATTACGCTCAATATCAATGGCCAGGACTACACCGTAAGCGTGGAACCGCGACGCACCCTCGTCGACGTCATTCGCGACGACTGCGGGCAGACCGGCACGCATATCGGATGCGAGCACGGCATCTGCGGCGCCTGTACCATCATTCTCGAAGGTGAGGCGGTGCGTTCGTGCCTGATGTTTGCGATCCAGGCCGACGGCAAGCGCATCCGTACCGTCGAGGGACTTGCCGATGGCGACAAGCTTCACCCGTTGCAGACGGCGTTCATGGCGCATCACGCCCTGCAATGCGGCTTCTGTACGCCCGGCTTCCTGATGCTGGCCGTCAACGCCCTGGAGACCAATCCTAGCATCACTGACGAGGAGATCCTGGAAGTTCTCTCGTCCAATCTCTGCCGCTGCACTGGCTATCAGAACATCATCAAGGCGGTGCGCAGCACTGCGCACGAGATGCGGCGCGCCGGCGGATCCTGAACTTCCCGCTCGACGACATGACGCTGCACGCGCAGGGCAACGGCGGCGGCTGGGTGGGCCGCTCCATCCGCCGGCTCGAAGATCCGGCGCTCGTGACCGGTCAGGGGCGCTTCACCGCCGACCTGCCCGCGGCCAAGTGGGTGCGCTTCGTGCGCAGCACGGTCGCGTCCGGCCGCATCGTGCGCATCGTGGCGCCGCCGGGTGCCACGATCCTGACGGCGGCGGACGTTGCCGCGGTGAAGCCGATCCGGCCGATGTTGCACAAGTTCAATTACGTGCCGATCAGCCAACCCGCCCTGGCGAGCGATGTCGTGCGTTTTGTCGGCGAGCCGGTGGCCGCCGTTGTCGCCGACACGCGAGAGGAGGCCGAGGATCTCGGTGACCTCATCGAGATCGAGCTGGCAGAAACACCAGCGGTTGTGGATGCACGGCAAGCTCTCGCGCCCGGCGCGCCTCGCGTGCATGCGCAGGCGAAAGGAAACGTCATCGTCGAAGGCACATACAGAAGCCCGGCCTTCGACGCGGTCATGGCGAGCGCGCACCGGCGCGTCGAAATCGACATCTGCTCACGCCGGCAGAGTGCTTTGCCGCTGGAGCCGCGCGCGGCGCACGCCGCCTGGGATCGCGCGAGCGGACGCGTGACGCTCACCTGCACCACGCAGATGCCGCATGCCATGCGCACCATCATCGCCGATCTGATCGGCATGCGGGAAGCGGATCTGCGCGTGATCGCGCCCGATGTCGGCGGCGGCTTCGGACAAAAAATGTCGCTTTGTCCCGAATACGTGATCGTCACCTGGCTCGCGCGGCAGCTCAAGACATCGGTGGCCTGGACGGAAGACCGGCGCGAGAATCTGGTCGCATGCTTTCACAGCCGCGATCAGCACATTTTGCTCGCAGGCGGGTTTGACGTCGATGCAAGGCTTATTGCGCTTGCGGCAGATATTGCCAGCAATATCGGGGCCTATTCCTGCTATCCCACCACCTGCGGCGTCGAGCCGCTGATGGCCATGGTGGAAATGCCGGGGCCCTACGATGTGCGCGAATATGCCTGCATCGCGCGCGGCGTTGCGACCAACACCTGTCCCATGGCGCCTTATCGCGGCGTCTCGCGGCCGGTGATCACATTTGCCATTGAGCGGCTGATGGACCAGGCGGCGGCGGCGCTTGCTATCGACCCGGTCGAGATCCGCCGCCGTAACCTCGTGAAGTCGTTTCCGTACACCACGGCTGCCGGTCTCGTGCTCGATCCGGCAAGCTATGTGGAAACGATGGACGCGGCCGTCAAAGCCGGCGATCTTTCGTCATTCCGCGCCCGGCAAACTAAAGCGCGGGCGCAAGGCCGCTATCACGGTCTCGGCGTGGCCACGTTTGCAGAGCGCACGGGCTACGGGACGCCTGCCTTTGCCGCGCGCGGCATGGAGGTCACGCCCGGCTGGGAAACGGTCGACATCGCGATGGATCCGTCGGGGTCGATTGAGGCGCGCATCGGCGCATCGCCCCACGGCCAGGGGCTGCGAACCACGCTCGCGCAGATCATTGCCGACGAGCTTGGAACATCGCCGGATCGCGTGAACGTCGTGCACGGCGATACCGATCGCACGCCCTACGGCTGGGGCACTTTCGCCAGCCGCTCCCTCGTCATTGCCGGTGGCGCAACCCTGCTCGCCGCGCAAAAAGTGGGGTCGAAACTGCGAACCATGGCCGGCGTTCTGCTCGAAGCCTCGGCCGATGATATCGTTCTTGCGGGCGATGCCGCTCGCGTCGCCGGAACCGATCGCGTCATCGCGCTCGATGAGCTCGCGCGCGCCGCTTATCATCAGATCCATCGCTTCAACGGCGAGGTCACCCCCGGCATCGCCGAGAGTGCAACCTATGATCCCCCCGGCACGTTTTCGAACGCCTGCCACATCGCGATGGTCGAGGTCGATATCGAGACCGGTCACGTCTTTGTTGAAAAATTTCTTGTGGCCGAGGATGCCGGCCGGCTGATCAATCCCATGATCGCTGACGGACAGATTCATGGCGGGATCGCCCAGGGCATTGCCAATGCACTCCTGGAAGAAATCGTCTACGACGATGCCGGAAATATTCTCACCGCAAATCTTGCCGATTACCTTGCGCCAACCGCAAGCGAGATTCCTGCAATCGAAATCCATCATCTGCACTCACTGGCAGAGGGATCCGTCACCAAAGCGAAAGGTCTGGGGGAAGGCGGCACCATTGGCGCGCCCGCCGCAATCCTCAGCGCCATCAATGACGCGCTCTCTCCCTTCGGCGTAGCCATCGATGAGCTTCCCGCCACGCCGAGAAAAATCCGCGCCGCCCTGCAAGCGGCGGGAGTGAAATGAGCTTCATCGGCCGCTCGGTTGCGCGGCTTGAAGATCGTGTCCTGGTCACGGGCGCCGGCCGTTTTGCGGCTGATGTCGCCTTTGCACACATGCTGCATATGCGTGTCGTTCGCGCGACCCAGGCGCATGGCCGCATGCTCGCAATCGATACCAGTGCGGCGAAAGCCATGCCGGGCGTCGCGGCGGTATGGACCCATGCGGATGTTGCGGACATCCCGCCCATCGATTTCCGGCTGACCCGTATCGAAGGTTTGACGCCTTACCGGCAGCCCATTCTGGCGCGCGAGGAGGTCCGCTATGTCGGCGAACCGGTTGCCGTCGTGTTTGCAAACGACGCGTATGTGGCCGAGGACGCGGCCGATCTGGTCACGGTCGAGCTCGAAGAATTGCCCGCGCTGCTTGATGCGAGTGCACCACCCGGCGAGTTCGAGCCGGGCCGTTCGAGCGAGCCTGCAACTTTGGAAAAATCCTACGGTGACGTGGAGGCCGCGTTTCGCGATGCCGATGCCACCGTGGAGGTTGACGTCACAATTGGGCGGCACTCGGCCGTTCCCCTGGAAACGCGCGGCGCCATCGCGCGCTATGATGCGGCGCGCGACGTACTGGAACTGCACGGCGCAGCCAAGGTGCCGCACTGGAACAGGGACAGCATCGCGCGGATGCTCGGTCGCGATCCTTCCACCGTGCAACTGTACGAGGGCCATGTCGGCGGCGGCTTTGGGGTGCGTGGCGAACTCTATCCCGAAGACGTATTGGTCTCACTCGCCGCGCTACGGCTGCGCCGCCCGGTGAAATGGATCGAGGACAGGCGCGAGCATCTCATCGCGGCCAATCACTCGCGCCAGCAGCGCCACAGGATCCGGGCCGCGATCGATAGCGCTGGCCGCATTCTGGCAATCGACGACGAGTTCTTTCACGACCAGGGCGGCTATGTCCGCACGCACGCGGTAACGGTGCCCGATCTGACCGCCGCCATGTTGCCGGGGCCCTACCGTGTGCCGGCCTATCGGGCGCGCGGCCATTTCCGGCTAACCAACAAGACGCCGGGGGGTACCTATCGCGCACCGGGCCGGTTCGAGAGCACCTTTGCGCGCGAGCGCTTGCTCGATGCGGTGGCAGCGCGGCTGCGCATCGATCCCATCGAGGTCCGCCGGCGCAATTTTATCGGCCGTGAGGAGATGCCCTATGCCCGGCCATTCGCGACCCTCGACACCCCGGTAGTGCTCGATTCCGGTGACTATGAGGGGCTGCTCGACAAGACGCTGGGCGCGGCCAAATGGGACGCGCTCAAGAGCGAGTTCGACCGGCGCCGCGCAGGCGGCGAATGCGTCGGGGCAGGCATTGCGTTCTTTGTCGAGAAGAGCGGGCTCGGCCCATTCGATGCGGTGCACATTGCGATCGACAGCACTGGCCTTGCGGAGGTCGTCACCGGCGCAGCATCGCTTGGCCAGGGCCTCGAAACAGTCATCGCGCAAATCTGCGCCGATACGCTCGGGACCGACTACCGGCGAGTGCGAGTCGTGCATGGCCGCACCGATCGAATTGCATTCGGGATGGGCGCGTTCGCCTCCCGGGCCACCGTCATGACCGGGGAGGCCACACGTCTTGCAGCGCTCGAGGTCCGGGCGAAGGCGCTCGAGCTCGCAGCTGAGTTCATGCAGCAGCCATTGGATGGACTGACGGTCAGCGAAGGCCAAATCCGGCGCAAGGACATCGGCGCCGCCGGGCCGTCCATGAGCCTTGGAGAAATTGCCAAGGCCTTGGAGCCTGCATCGAAACTGCGCGGCTCACGCCAGCCCGGTCTCGCGGCGGACGGGTGGTTCTACAGCGATCACATGACCTATCCCTATGGCGTACATATCGCGGTGGCCAAAGTCGATGGCGAAACCGGCGGCGTGACCATTGAGCGATATTTCATTGCCTACGATATCGGGCGAGCGATCAACCCCATGCTGGTCGAAGGGCAGCTCGCAGGCGGCATGGCACAGGGTATCGGTGGCGCCCTGTTCGAGGAATTTCTTTACGATGATCGCGGCGAACCGTTGTCCGTCAATTTCGCCGATTATCTGATGCCGACCGCGCGCGAGATCCCGGCACTCGACGTGCTGATCGCCGAAGAGGCGCCGAGCCCGCTCAATCCGCTCGGCATGAAGGGCGCGGGCGAAGGCGGCGTCAACGCCGCCGGCGCCGCCATTGCGGCCGCCATCGACAACGCGATCGGCATGCCTGGCGCGATCACGGCGCTGCCGGTGAGTCCGCAGCGCCTGCGGGAAATTTTGCAGCGGAAAAGGCCTTTGCTTGCATCTTGATCGCATTTCCATAAATATGGTTTTATGCACGTCAGGAGCGCGGGATGAAAACAACCGTCGAAATGCCCGATGACCTTTACCGCCAGGCTAAAGCGGAGGCGGCATTGCGTGGCCGCAAGCTCAAGGACCTCATTGAGGAAGGACTGCGGCTGGTGCTCGCTTCCCCGCGAGGGCGAAAGCGACCCAGTCTTGCTCAGCTAACGAAGCATGCCCGCGGAATAATTGATTCCGGTATCCGCGACCTTGGCTCGAATCCAAAACATCTTTCCGGGTTGGGTCGTGATGGGCGGAGCGATCGTTGACACTGGACCGATCGTCGCCCTGCTCGATCGAAGAGAACGGCATCACCGTTGGGTTTCGGAACGCATCGTCGAACTAGACGCCCCCTTGCTCATTTGTGAGCCAGTTCTGACAGAGGCAATGCACCTGCTCGCCCCTTTCGCACACGCCCAAGATGCTGTTTTTGCGCTGCTGGAAAATGGTGCCCTGGCTATCGCGTTTGACATGGACGAGCATATCTCTGCCCTGCGCGGTCTGCATCGGAAATACGGCGATCAGCCGATGTCTCTGGCGGATGCATGTATTGTGCGAATGGCCGAGATCTATAACGGGCACGCGGTGTTCACACTCGACTCCGATTTTATGGTGTATCGGAAACATGGCCGCGAGCCGATTACGCTGATCCATCCGACGATTACTCGGGCATAATAGATTGCTAGAAAATGACGTGCGGCTGATTGTGGCCACTTGTTGGAGAGCACCATGGCGCCTCGGATTGGCTACCTGCTGCCGACGCGGGAATTCATCATGGCGGGGCGGCCGCAGGCGAAGCCGCTCCTGGAGTTGGCAGAACGCGCCGCGCGGCTAAACTTCAATTCCATCTGGGCCGGAGATTCTCTCCTGGCCCGGCCGCGGCATGAGCCGTTGACCTTGCTCGCGGCTGTCGCGAGCCGCCTGCCCAACGTGAACGTCGGCACCGCGGTGTTGCTGCCGGCGATGCGCAACCCCGTGCTGCTGGCGCATCAGGTCGCCACGCTCGATCAGATCGCGGAGGGCCGCTTGATCCTCGGCGTCGGCATCGCGGCCGACGTAGCAAACATCCGGGCGGAGTTCAGCGCCGCGGGTGTGCCGTTCGAAAAGCGTGTCGGCCGCCTGCTCGAAGGCTTGCGGCTGGCGCGTACGCTGTGGAGCGGTCAGCCCGTCGACTGGAACGGACGCTGGAAGGTCGAGCGCGGCGTCCTTGCGCCGACACCACACCGTGCAGGCGGTCCGCCGATCTGGATCGGGGGATCGCTGCCGGCGAGCCTTGAACGGGCGGGACGCCATTTCGACGGCTGGCTGCCGATTGCTCCGGACGCGCAGCAATGGGGGCAGCAATGGCAGGAAGTAAAGGACATCGCACGAGCAGCCGGACGCGATCCGCAGGCGCTGACCGGAGCGATGTATCTCACATTGTCGATCGATGACAGCCGCGATCGCGCAAACGAGCGGCTCGATACATATCTCGAGCAATACTACAGCCAGCCGGCGGCGGTTACGCGCAAGCGGCAAGCCGGCTATGCAGGCCCGCGCGAAGGCGTCGCCGAATGGCTGGAATCATATGCCAGCGCCGGCGCAACGCACCTCGTCTTGCGCTTTGCCGGAGATCACGAGCGTCATCTGGAAACGATCGCGGCGCTGCGCGGCACGGTTGCGTGATGGTCATCATTGCCGGGCTTGACCGGCTTGACCCGGCAATCCATCACAAAAAAAGCAGATGGACCCGCGGGTCAGGCGCTGGGTCAGGCCCAGGGTCAGGCCCGCGGGTGACGGCTCGGCTCACTCCGCCCTGATCTTTGCCTCCGCGACGACTTTGGCGTTGGTCGCGGCATCGCGCGCCATGAGATCGGCAAGCTCTTGCGGGGAGCCGCCCTTGATCTCGAACGTCTGCGAGGAGAGGCGATCCTGTACATTGCGATCAGGCAATATCCTGGCGATCTCTGCATTGAGCCGCGCGACCGCGGCAGGCGGCGTGCCGCCGGTGGTCAGCACCGCAAACCACGATGTTACGGCCGGCATGTTGGTGATGCCCGCTTCATGCAGCGTCGGCACATCGGGCAGGTATTTCGTGCGGGTCGCATCGGTGAGCGCGATGGCATAAAGCCGGTGCTCCGCGATAAACGGCAGTACGGCATTGAGCGGCGCCATCATCACCGGCACGTGCCCCGCCACGAGATCGCTCACCGCCGGCTGCGTGCCGCGATAAGACACATGCACCAGCGCAATGCCGGCAGCGCGCGCAAGCAACTCGCCGGCGATGTGCGGCGGCGAGCCGATGCCGGGCGAATTGTAGCTCACTCCACCCGGGGCCTTCCTCACCGCTGCTATGAACTCTTTGAGATCGCGCGCGGGAAACGAGGGATGCACGGTAATCACGGTCGGCGTCCCGCCGAGCTCGATCACCGGGGCAAAATCGTTGAAGATATCGAAAGGCAGATCGCTGCGCAGCGCAGGCAACGTGACCAGCGTGTTGGAGACGATCACCAGCGTATGGCCGTCCGCCGGCGCACGCGCGACCAGTTCCGCCCCGATGACACCGGAAGCGCCCGGACGGTTCTCCACCACAATGGTCTGACCGAGTGCCGGGCCAAGCTCGTTGCTCACGGTGCGCGCCAGAACATCGAGCGTTCCGCCCGGCGGGAATGGCACGATGAAATGCAACGGCTTCGCCGGAAACGGCGCTGGCGCTGAAGTCTGGGCCACGGCCGGCCCAATCAGCAGCGCAACCAGGCCCGCGAGATAACAAGCTTTGCGCGGCACAGTAGCTTACCCCGAGATCGGCGGTTCGGTGCCTTCCACCTGCACGCGGTATCCGGATCGTACATTGGGCCAGTAGTCCCACACCGCCTTGTGATGGGTGCAGCGATTGTCCCAAAACGCGATGGAATGGGGGGCCCAGCGGAAGCGGCAGGTCCATTCCGGCTTGTCGCAGTGATCAATCAGGAACGCCAGCACACGCTGTCCCTCAAGCCGCGGCAGCTCGTTGATGTGAGACGTAAAGTCCTGATTGACGAAGATCACCTTCCTGCCGGTGACGGGATGCCGCGTGATCACCGGATGCACCGAAATTGGCGTGCCCGGCCCGAACACGCGCGTGCCGTCGTGGGTTGCGCTGAGCCCTTCGAGATATTTCTTCATCCGGTCCGAAAGGGCGTCATAGGCCGCGTACATGCTGGCAAACATGGTATCGCCCCCGCCGTCGGGCGGGACGGTGTGATTGTAGAGCATGCTGCCGAGCGGCGGGATCGGCGCACAGGATTGATCGCTGTGAAAGTTTTCGCCGGAAATCTGCTGTGAGGTCTCGTCATAGTGGAACTTGCGGACATGCTCGTTTCCGGTGGTCTTGCTGATCGAGGACTTGCCGACGTGCTTGCCGAGCCGGCCGAAATAGCCGGCAAGGCGGATCTGGTCCTCGAAGCTGATCTTCTGGTTGCGAAAGAAGATCACCTGGTAACGCGTGAATGCGTCGTGCAGCTCGGTGACCTGCTGATTGCTCAGCGGCCTGGTGAGATCGATGTTGCCGATCTCGGCGCCAATATGCGGGCTCGACGGCGTCGCGGCAATGGTCTCGTAGTTCACGGCAGACGGAATAGAGGCAATCTTGGCGATCTGCGGCAGATGGGCAGTGGCGCTCATTGTTTGACATCATCCCTTCTTGTAGCCGACGTCCTCCTATCCTACACCGAGAGCAGCCGCCGTTGCACGCCGATGTTGCTCGCAAGATCGGTCATCGCGCCGCTCCACTCGATCTGGCCCTTTTCCAGCACATAGACGCGATCGCAGACCAGCTCGGTGAAATGCATGTTCTGCTCGGAAAGAAGGACGGACAGGCCTTCTTCCTTGAGCTCCAGGATGGCATCGGCCACCTGCTCCACGATCACGGGCGCAACCCCCTCGGAGGGCTCGTCGAGCAGCACCAGCAGGGGATTGCCCATCAGCGTGCGGGCGACCGTGAGCATCTGCTGCTCGCCTCCGCTCATTTCGCCGCCGCGACGGTCGCGCATTTCAGCAAGGTTCGGAAATAACGCGAACAGCTTTTCCGGTGTCCAGCATGGCACTGGCCGGTGATCAGCATCGAGCCGCGGTGCTTGCCGGCCGACGTCAAGATTTTCCATGACGGTGAGATCGGAGAAGATGCGCCGGTCCTCGGGCACGAAGCCCAGGCCTCGCCGCGCGATCTCGAACGGACGCAGCCGCGAGATGTCTTCGTCCAGGAAACGAATAATTCCGCTCCGCTGTGTAGCAAGCGCCATCAGTGCCTTCATCGTGGTCGACTTGCCGGCACCGTTGCGCCCCATCAGCGCCACCACCTCTCCCCGGCCCACCCGAAACGAGAGATTAAACAGAATCTGCGCCGCCCCATACCAGGCGTTCAATCCTTCGACTTCGAGCATTGCGGTCATGATGGCGCCGGCGCACGCGAGGTGAAGGAGCGTCCCGTCCCGAGATAGACCTGCTGCACTTCGGGATTGTCGCGAATGGCCGCGCTGTCACCGTCGGCGATCAACCTACCGCGCGCCATGACAATGATCCGGTCGGCATGGGCGAACACGACGTCCATTGAGTGCTCGGTGAACAGGACGGAAATGTTGTTTTCGAGAACCAGCCGCTTGACGAGCGCAATCAGATCGTTGCGTTCGCGCGGCGCCATGCCGGCAGTCGGCTCGTCCATCAAGAGGAGGCGCGGATTGTTTGCAAGCGCAATGGCTAGCTCGACCCGCTTTACGTCGCCATAGGCGAGCTCCTTGCAGGCGCGATGGGCGGCTTCCGCCATACCGACCTGGTGAAGGAGATCGAGGGCGCGCTGGGCGTGGTAGTGTCGCAGCGCTGCTCCAAAGCGAAAGAGTTCACCGTGCTGGCTCACCAGCGCAAGCTGGATGTTCTCCGCCACGGTCATGGAGCCGAAGGTCGCGGCCACCTGAAACGTGCGTCCAACTCCAAGTCTCCAGATCTCGCGCGGCGGCAACCCCACGATGCTGCGATCGAGGAGGCGGACATCGCCCTGGTCGGGGGGAAGCTGTCCGTTGATGATGTTGAAGCAGGTCGATTTGCCCGCACCGTTGGGCCCGATCAGGGCCAGGAATTCGCCTGGCGCGACATCGAAACTCACATTGTTGACGGCGCGCACGCCGCCGAATGCCTTTGCAAGATTGCGCACCGAAAGGATGTTCATGCTTTTCCTGCCGAGCCTCTCGTAGCCCGGATTGAGCGAAGCGTAATCCGGGGTTGGCCCCGCGTTTCGCTGTGCTCAACGCGGGCTACGGTACGCCGCTGAACCGCTTTTCCAGGCTCCCGACGATACCCCCGGGAAAGGCAAGTACCAGAAGCAGGATCACAAGGCCCAGCAGCCCCCGCCAGAACTCGGTCTGCCGCATGATATTATCCTGCAGCAGCGCAAATGCCGTGGCGCCGACGATCGGGCCGGTCAACGTCTGGATGCCGCCGAGCAACACCATGACAAGGCCGTCGATCGACCGCGAGACCCAGGCCAGATCAGGGGAGATCGTGCCCTTGGCAAACGCGAACAGCCCGCCCGCTGCGCCGGCAAATGCTCCCGCTATGGCAAAGCCCGTCCAGTGCACGCGCTTGACATGAATGCCAATCGCTTCCGCGCGCAGGGGCGAATCCCGGCCTGCGCGCATGGCATACCCAAATGGCGCGAACAAAAATCGCCGCAACAACAGCACGCCCGCGACGGCAAAAGCGAGTGTCAGGAGATAAAAGCCGGCACGGCTGTCAAAAGGCGCCTGCGGCCAGATTCCGCGAATGCCGTTGGAACCGCCGGTCACGCCTTCCCACTGAAAGATCACCGACCAGACGATCTGCGCGAAGGCGAGCGTCAGCATGGCGAGATAAACGCCGGAGAGCCGAACCGCGAACCAGCCGAACAACAGCGCGCCTGCGAGCGCCGCGATGAGGGCTGCGCAAAGCGAAAGCGGCATGGGTGCGGCGAGGAATTTCACCATCAGCCCGGCGCCGTAGGCGCCGAGCCCGAAATAGGCGGCATGGCCGAATGAGTGCATGCCGCCCGGACCCATGATGAAATGCAGCGACGTCGCGAACAGGATTGCGATCAGCACGTCGACCGCGAGCACCACAGTGTAAGGCGAGAGCCACGCTGCGAACGGCAGCACGATGAGCGCGGCAAGTGTTACGGCGGCAGCGAGTTGCAGGGGAAAAGACGCCGGCCGTATCGGATCCCCGATCTCGGCCGGGTTGCGGACCGCTGCCTGCGGGCGGCCAAGCAGACCGTAAGGCCGAACGATCAGCACCACGGCCATGACGAGAAATTCCGCCACCAGGGTGAGTTTCGAGAAATTAACCGTGAACGCCTGGAAATCGACGGTACCGATCCCGATGCACATCGCCTTCACTTCGGCGATGATCAGCGCGGCGAGGAAGGCGCCGGGGATCGAGCCCATGCCGCCGACCACCACAACGACAAACGCGTCGCTGATCACCGAGAGGTCGAGCGACAAATTCGCGGGCTCGCGCGCGACCTGCAGCGCGCCGCCGAAACCGGCAAGAAACGCGCCCAGCGCGAATACGAGCGCAAACAGCATCGCCTGATTGACGCCGAGCGCGCCCACCATCTCGCGATCCTGCGTGGCAGCCCGGATCAGACGCCCGAAACGGGTTCGCGTGATCAGCAGCTGAAGGAGAACGAGGATGAAGGGACCGAGAAAAATCAGAAAGAGATCGTAACTGGGAAAGTTACGCCCGAGAATAGCAATAGAGTCGCGCAGCCCCGGCGCTCGCGGTCCCAGCAGATCTTCGGGTCCCCAAAAGTATTGCACGATGTCATTGATGATCAGCACAAGCGCAAAGGTTGCGAGCAGCTGAAGCAATTCCGGCGCCTGATAAATGCGGCGCAACAGCAGAATTTCGATTGCCGCGCCCACCGCCGCCACAATCAGGCCAGCCGCAAGAATTCCACCCCAAAAGCCGAGCACGCCTCCGAGGCCCGCCGCAAAGGTATAAGCGAGATAGAGCCCAAGCATGTAGAAGGAGCCGTGAGCAATATTGATGATGCGGGTAACCCCGAAAATCAGAGATAACCCCGCGCCCACGAGGAACAGGCTCGACGCGGCGGCCAGACCGTTGAGCGCCTGGAACAGAACCGCTTCAAGGCTCATTGCGAGCTAGCCCAACTTGCGCAGTTGGAGGCCAGTTTTTGGATTCGGCTGCGAGTTCGCAATGAATCAAATCAAGGGGTTGCGTGTCCGAAACCACCTGTTTTGACGTGTAGTGACGACCAAAGATGTTGACGTAGGATGATGACCGTGATTCGAGGGCACGGCACGATCCACAAAGTGCGATTCGTGCCCACAGAATCAGCCTCTCTGGCTCTCCGCACCAAAAATGTAGTGACGACTTTTTGACTAAGTCATTGATCTCATTGATAGCGAGTACCGATTCTGCGCAAGTTGGGCTAGCATGTGGCTCGGTGAAGTTGATGCACAACCGCGCAGCAAACTCGGTGGATTCCCCTCCCCCTTGTGGGGACCCTTGTGGGGAGGGGTTAGCGGTGGGGGTAATTGTTGGTGCACGCGCCTCGCGCAACGACAACGACTCCCCTCCCCCCACAAGGGGGGAGGGAGCAGCCGCGGCGCGCGGACCGAGGATCAATTCATCGCTGCGGCCGGACGCAGCTTCCGGACCTCGTCATCGCTCGGCTGAACCGATTCACCATCAACGTATTTGAAATTCTTCATGGTGCCTTTGGCGCTCTTAAGCGCGATCTCACCGACGTAAGCCCCCATCGTGGACTGCTGATCGATGGCACGATATTCGAACGATCCGAGCGGGCTTTCCAGCCTGAGCCCACGGAAGGCCGCGATCAGCTTGTCGGTATCGGTTGCGCCCGCTTTCGCAATCCCGCCAGCAAGCGATTGCATGGTGACGTAACCGACCACAGAACCAAGGCGCGGATGATCATTCCAGCGCTTCTGGTAGGCATCGAGGAAGGCCTTGTGGGCGGGGGTGGTGATCTCGTCCCATGGGTAGCCGGTCACGATCCAGCCCACCGGCGCTTCGTCCTTGAGCGGATCGAGATATTCCGGCTCGCCCGAGAGCAGGCTCACCACGGTGCGATCCTTGAAGCTGCCGCGGGTCGTGCCTTCACGCACGAATTTCGCAAGATCAGCTCCAAACAGCACGTTGAAGATGGCATCCGGCTTGGCGTCATCGATCGCCTGCACGACCGAGCCGGCGTCAAGCTTTCCGAGCGCGGGGGCTTGCTCGGTGACATATTCCACATCGGGCTGCGCCTTCTTCAGCATCGTGCTTGAACCAGGTCGCGGCCGATTGACCGTATTCGAAATTGGGATAGACGATGGCCCAGCGCTTCTTCTTCGCCGCGACAGCGTCCGGCAGCAGCATGGCGACCTGCATGTAGGTCGAGGGCCGCAGGCGGAAAGTGTATCTGTTGCCGTCCTGCCAGGTGATCTTGTCGGTCAGCGGCTCGGCGGCGAGAAAGAATACCTTCTCCTTGCCAGCGAACTCCGTGACGGCGAGCCCAATGTTGGAGAGAAAAGTGCCGGCCAGGATGTTCACCCCTTCGCGCGTGACAAGCTCGTTGGCGACACGCACGGCATCCCCCGGAGTTCCGCCGTCGTCGCGGGAGATCACTTCGAGCTTCTTGCCGAGCACACCGCCCTTGCCATTGATTTCCTCGACCGCCAGCTCCCAGCCTTTCCTGTAGGGGTCGAGAAAGGCGGGCTGCGCCTTATAGCTGTTGAGCTCGCCGAGCTTGATCGTGGCCTGTGCGACCGCAACCGTGCCGGAGCAAGCGAACACAACGCTCGCTGCGCCCATGCAAAACAGATCGCGTTTCGTGATCATTGCAACGCTCCGTTGACTTTGCTGCCCTGGCGCGCTTCACGTCGGAACCGGAACTCTCAGAGCGAGCCTTGAGGATCCCTGTTGAAATAGTCGAGCCGCCCCCGCGGCTTGTCAAGGTCCGGCGTACGATTAGCTCGCCATGATCGCCTTCGCGGCGTTGCCGACGGCCTCCACGTCATTGCCGGCGTCGAGAAAGGCGACGATGCGGCACGGGCAGCCTTCCAGACCCTGGTAGCGCCAGGGAAACGCGCCGATCAGTGCGCGTTTGTTGAGCATCAGCTCGATGTCGCCGCCCAGATTCTCGGCATGCAGCAGCCCTTCCTGGAAAGCCCAGTTGTGGAAGGGAAAGATATCGGAAACCACTCTGCGGCCCGATCGCTTGTGCGTGTATTCAAACGTGCCAAAGAATTCCGCCGGAGTCTTGCCGTGCGCCTTAGTGAATTGCGCCGCGAGGTCGGCTCGCATGTTGCGGATCGAAGTGTTCATCGCATGGTCGCACGAGCCCGTGTCCATAGCCCACCACTTGATCTTCTTGCGCAACATCCAGTGCAGGCAATCGAGATTGGGACCGGGGTGATAACAGAAATATTTCACCAGATCCTGCTGCGACTGGCCCTCGTAGTACCGGTGCCAGCCGGTGTGCAGGACGAGGATGTCACCTTCGCGGATATCGGCGCCCGCGCTCTCAATGATCTCGGGCGTGATCACCGCCCAATCCGACATTTTGCTTGCAATATCGACCACGACCCCGCGATTGACGAGATAATCGAGCGAAAGGGAGGCCATGTCGCCCTTGGGATTATCGGTCGCGTGCATGGCGCCGTCGAAATGGGTTCCGACGTGCAGCGCAGTATCGATGCGTTGTGCAACAATCATCTGCGTCTGCAGATTCTGCGCGTAATACATCTTGTTGCCGGCATAGCCGACCCAGCCCGGCGTATGCACGTTCATCACGTGGCTCATGTCGATGATTTTCATTGCAAGTGCCCCGTCAGCAGGGAGGCGGGGGAGCATCGACAAGTTTGGAATCAATCGCCTTGAGGCCGTCAGGCCAGGTCAGCTGCTGAAAATCGATTTTTTGCTCGGTCATCTTTTCCTTCAGTGCCCAGCGGCTGAGACTGCAAAAATCGTCGTAGTAAACTTTGTCGATGGCGATTGGACGCGTGTTGGTGTCCCACTGCTCGCGGGTAGCTTTCTCGCTCAGATCGAGCTTGGCCCTGGCGTAGGCGGCGACGCTGGCGAAATCCTTTTCCGCGATGTCGCGTCCTTGCAAGGTCGCGCGCAGCCAGCGAACGGCAATGTCCTTGCCCTGCGCGGAAGCGAGCCATTGCGGGCGCGCGCCGGCGACCAGGTAGCCCTGGATATAGCCGGTCGCGTCGGTGAGATAATGTGCCTTGTCCGGACAAATCTCGAGGGTGCGTGACCCGACCGGCTGCCAGATGAAAAAGGCGGCGATCTCGCCTCCGCATAACGCCGCAGGCAACACCTGAGTATCCAGATTCTTCACCGTGACCTTGGTTGCATCCACGCCGTTCTTGTTCAGATATTCCGAGATGAACCACGAACCGGTCGAGCCCACCCGGGTTGCGACGGTCTTTCCGATCAGATCCTGCGGCTTTGTGATGCTCGTCTGCGCGACGGCGACGTAGCCTTTGGCGTCGCGCTCGATCACCGCGATGGTGCGGTAATCGCCTTTGACCCGAAAAAAGTACTGTACGCTGGGAAGGTCTCCGGTCATGACGATGTCGCCCTGCCCGGTCTGGAAGGCCTGGAATGCGGTCGTGCCGGACGGAAACAGCCGATAGGTGATGTCGAGGCCTTCCTGCGTGTAAAGGCCTTTATCCAGCGCCATCCAGATCGAATCATTATTGACGGACGGCTGGCCGAACAGGGTCATCTTGAGGCCGGGCTGCTGCGCCACGGCCGTGTGCGCCGAAAGGCTGATGACGGTCGCCGCTGCAAGCAGGGTCGGGAGCTTGGGCATCGCGCGTCTCCTTATGCGTGATCAGGCGATCGCAACGTAGAACATGTAACGGCTAAGCACACGGTCGACAAAGAAGCGAAACAGCCGATCGAAGGCAAAGCCGAGAATACAGATTGTCAGCAGCGCGACAAATATCCGGTTGGTCTGCAGCAGCAATGCCGATTTCTGCAGGAGATAGCCGATACCGGAATTGGCGGCGAGGATCTCGGCGGGAATGATGCTCATGAAGGAGGATGCCATGGCGACCCGCATGCCGGTCACAATGTAGGGAACGGCCGAGGGAATCGCGACCAGCGCAAAGATCGCCAGCCAACTCGCGCCCAAGCATTCGGCCGCGCGCTGGCGGGTGATCGGCGCGCGCCACACGCCCGCGGTGGTGTTGACCACGACGATAAAAAAAGTGCCCCAGAAGATGAGAAAATATTTCGACATCTCGCCGATGCCGAACCAGATGACGGCAATCGGAATCATCGCCGTCGGGGAGAGATAGCGAAGCAGCTCCAGGATCGGATCGAGCAGATCGTGCAGAAGGCGCACACGTCCCAGCAGCACACCAAGGACAATTCCAGCGAGCGAGCCGGTGAGGAAACCGACGAGCACCCGCACCATGCTGATGGACACGTCGGCAAAAATCTCGCCGCTCAGCAACATGGGAATTGCCGCGCGGACGACTGCAAGGGGCGGCGGGATGAGGAATGGGTTGAAGACAAAGGTCGAGAGTAGCTGCCAGAGCAGAACGGCGATCAACAGCGACGCAGCCGATAACACAATGGGCCGAAATCGACTGCGGCTGCTTCGGCCGCTTGCGCGCGAATTTGCCTCGCCCTGCTTTGGCACGCTGGATTGGCCGGTCAATCGCCCGGATAGCTGGCTCATGTCTCGTTTGCAATCCAGTCCCTTTAGTCGATTGCTTCAGTCCTCGACGGTCATCCTGTCGAGCTCCTGCGGCCGTGCGATCTCCGGCGCCAGCAGCGCCTCGATATCCCGAAAGAGCTGCGCGACTTTCGGATCGGTCAGATCACGCGGGCGCCGCATGTCAATCTCGAAGACCTTGGTGATGGACGCCCGCGGCCCCGCCGACATCACGCCGATACGATCGGCCAGAAGAATGGCTTCGGAGATATCGTGCGTGACGAATACCACGGTCTTGCCGGTGCGTTGCCATATGGCAAGCAGCACGGAATGCATGTTGCGCCGGGTCAGCGCGTCCAGCGCGCCGAAAGGCTCGTCCATGAGGAGAATTTCCGGCTCGACCGCGAGCGCGCGGGCGATTTGCAGGCGCTGGCGCATGCCACCGGAGAGCTGAGAGGGAAATTTGTCCCGGTGATGATCGAGTCCGACCATCCTCAAGTACTTGTCGATGATGAAATCGCGCTCCTGCCGGGGCCCCTTGCGCACACGCAGGCCGAAGCGGACGTTCTCCTCGACATTGAGCCACGGAAACAAGGCAGCACTAGCGTCCTGAAAGAACATGACACGGTCGCGCCCGGCACCGGTCACGCCGATGCCGTTCGAGGTCACCGATCCGCTCGAGGGCGGCTCAAAGCCAGCAAGAATATTGAGGAGCGTCGACTTGCCGCAACCAGACGGTCCCAACAGACAAAATAACTCTCCTTTGCTGATGGCGACATCGATTCCGTCGAGCGCCACATAAGAGTGATCGCCCGCGCTGTACGTCTTGCTGAGACCCGCGACCTGCAACAAAGGCTGTTCTCCGAGGACGCGAATAGTGAGTAGTGAATAGCGAATAGGGAAGAGCGAGCACTCGGGCCTTTTTTCTATTCGCTATTCGCCATTCGCCATTCGCGTTCCTAGGCGGCCGCCGCCGCAACCGGCTGCTTGTATTGCGCAAGACGGGGCATGACTTCCTTCGCAAACAAGGTCAGATTGTCCACGGTGTCGGCGTGCGACATCGCGCCCGCATGACCCATCATCAGCAGATTGCCCATGCCGCCGCAGTAATCGCAGAACTCGACGATCTGAGCGTAAACCTGATCAGGTGTGCCGCAGAACAGGATGCCGGCGTCGATCAACTCCTGCACGCTGCCTGTGCGCATGTCGACCACGCGGCGGTCCTTGGTATAGCTGCGCGGTGGCGTCTCCCCGCGCATGAGCCGCATGGTCTCCTCCACGGAGAAAAAGCCCGGCGGATTGCGGAACGGGGGATAGACAATGGAGCTGGTGCGCGGATAGCTCGCGACCTGTTCGCCGCGCTCGCGGGCAGCACGTTCGCTCGTCGCCACCGCCACCAGGCCGAGATAGGCAAAACGGTCGGCGCCCGGCCCGGGTCGCCCCTTGGACATGTAGCCCTCGCGGTAGGCGTCATAGAGAGAGCGGGTGTTGTAGCCGGTGCCCAGCGTTGCCATGACGTAGCCGCGTTCGCCGAGAACGCGGGCATTGCCCTTGCTGCCCGTTGTGCTCCAGACCGGAGGATGCGGCTGCTGCCACGGCCGTGGCCAGATGTTTACCTGGCGATAGTTGAAGTGCTCACTCTCCCAGTTGAACGGCTCGTCATGGCTCGTCATGGCCTTGATGATGAAATCGTGCGCTTCCCAGAATCGATCCATGACGCCATAGGGATTCTGGTTCGAGGCTGCGAATTCATAGGGCACGCCCTTGATGAAGCCCATGTCGAGCCGCCCGCGCGAGATTATGTCGATGGTCGAAAGCTCCTCCGCCACGCGCAGCGGATCGTGCCGGTGTCCGATCGGATAGCCGAGCACAAGGAGGCGCGCGCGCTTGGTCTGCCGCGCCAATACGGAAAGCCCCACGATCACCGTCGACGACATGCAGGTCGCGGTCTGATGGTGCTCATTGAGCATGATGTCATAGCCAAGCTCGTCCGCGAGCAGCCACTCGTCGTAATAGCGATGAAAAAGATCCGCCGCGATCTTTGGATCGCACTTGCGATTGGGCAGATTGACGCGCAGCGACCCGGCATGGTCGCTCCACGCATTCGGATAGGGCTGCTCGGTGAATTGATACACTTTCATGGACGGATCACCTTGTAGGTTGGGTCGAGCTGTTTCTCGGGACCCAACGCGCTCGCTCCAGAATGTTGGGTCTCGCAAGCTGCTCGACCCAAACTACAATCTGCGCCCGGGACACGTGAGATATCACTTGCGCCCGATGAAGGCGAAGATTTTTTCGGCAAATTCCTCCGGCTGCTCCTCGTGGGGAAAATGGCCGGCGCGGTTGATCGGCTCGAAGTGCGCACCGGGAATGGCGGCGCAATAGGCGCGGCCGTAGTCCTCACTGAGAATGCGATCATCCATTCCCCACAGAAACAGCGTCGGAATGCGGATACGATGCAGCCGCCCCTTGAGCTTTGGATCATGCATGTAGGGCGACCAGGCGTAACGGGCGATCGCTTCGCGATTGCGGGCCGCGCGGCGCACCTCGTCCTCCGGCATCGCCTTGTAGTCCCGCTTGCCAATGTTGGGATCGCAGTAAGCGATCTTGAGAAAATCGGGCTCAGTCATGGCGAAGATGTCGGCAATGTCGCGCTGCTCGCGGCCGCCCACCTTGATGCCCACGGCGTTGGCCAGAATGAGATGGGAAACCCGGGCGGTGGATTTGATCGCGATCTCGGCCGCGACCCAGCCGCCAAACGAGACACCCGCGATGACAACGCTCTTGAGATCGAGCTCATCGAGGAGATCGAGGTAGAAATAGGCGAGGTCGTCGACGGTGTCGAACGATTTCGGCGCCTCCGATCCGCCGAAACCCGGATGCGTCGGAGCGATCAGGCGCATGCCCGCCGCGAGCCGGGCGAGGACGGGAGCACCGGGCTCGATGCCGATGCCGGGATGGAGAAACAAGAGCGGCGGTCCTTCTCCGCGCTCGATCATCTCAATGCGGATGCCGCGAATACTGATTGTTTGTACCACCAGCTTGCCCCACCCCGATCCGGTCGCCGCGCCTTGTATGCCAACGGCATGCAGCGATACCTTGCGCAGCGCACGCCACCTATGCGGCCCAGTATAGTCGCAAATGAGCGCTCGGCGTTAGCCGCGTCGGGCCAGGAGGGGGGCGGCAAATGTGAAGCGGCGCGTCAGCCGGAGGAATCATCCGTCTCGGCACTGGTCTCGGCCGGCTGTGGAATGTAGGGCCTGAGCTCCTTTTCCAGTGCGCGTAGTGTCGCAACAAGCTTGGCACTGAGAAGGGCCTGTCGGCGAACGGGATCCTCGTCGGGAAACTCCGCGAAATATTCTTTTCCGTTGAGCATTCATGGCCTCCGGAAGACGTTCTCATGGGCTCATCGAATCAACTAACGACAGTGAATCAAATGGGAGCCCATTGGCGCAACGGCGTTACCTGAAAACGCAAAAGGCCCGTTGCTTAGTTGCAACACGTTTCCAATTACGACCAAACTATGAAACGGCCGGTCAGCGCGACCTCGTGAGATGATTATTGAGCAGTCACGTCGACTTAGACGCGAGTTCCACGGCACGAGAGCAGGCAGCAAGCGCAAAGAGACGAACCGCGCAGCCATGCTGGTTATGCACAGTAGGCTGTGCAAATGTGCAAACCTTCAACAGGCATGCCGCGGTGGCATCAGAAGGAGAGCGCATGCGCAGTTCAGCGACCTCGACATTCTATGCCAGCGTCGGAGGCGAGCTCACGTGGTACGGCTTGGATGTGGAGACCGCCTCGCCCGCGCGGGGCGGCTGCGTCATCTTGCCGACGAACGTGCAATACGCATGGCCGCATCCGACGGCCCGTTACCTTTATGCCGTATCGAGCGGCGGCGGTCCCGGGGTGCGCAGCGACCGGAATTTCGCCCATGCATTGCGGATCGACCCCGCATCGGGCGCGCTCTCTCCGCACGGCGAGCCCAAGCGTCTGCCGTCGCGCCCCATTCACACCAGCGTCGATCTGACGGGCGAGTTTCTGCTCACCGCCTACAACGACCCGAGCTCGCTCACCGTGCATCGGATCAACGGCGACGGCACCCTGAGTGAAGAGGTGCGCCAGCCGAATGCACTTGATACCGGCAAATACGCGCACCAGATCCGCGCCACGCCTGACAACGCGCATGTGACCATGATCACCCGCGGCAACAACGCGCCTGATGACAGTCCGGTGAACCCCGGCTCGATCAAGGTCTACCATTTTAGCCGTGGGGTTCTGACGAACTTGGCATCCATCCAGCCCGAAGACGGCATGAAGTTCGGTCCGCGCCATCTCGACTTTCATCCTACGCAGCCGTGGGTCTACGTCTGCGTGGAAAGTCAGAACAAGCTCTACCTGTACAGTCACGACAGTGCGAACGGCCTTTCAGACGCGCCGTTATTTGTGAAGGGGACGCTGGCGGACCCGCAGACGCCCGCACGGCAAGCGGCCGGCGCCATTCACGTGCATCCGAACGGCCGCTTCGTTTATCTGACAAATCGCGCCTCTGCGACGGTCGAGATCGAGGGCAAGAAGGTATTTGCAGGCGGCGAGAACAGCATCGCCGTTTTTTCCATCGACCAGGCGAGCGGCGAGCCCACTCTGATCCAGAACATCGATGGACGAGGGATACAACTTCGCACGTTCGCCATCGATCCGAGCGGACGCGTGCTGGTCGCGGCGAGCCTGCAACCGCTGCCGGTGCGGGCGCACGGGGGCATCTCCATCCTCCCCGCCGGCCAGTCGGTCTACCGTATCGGCGGCGACGGCAAGCTCGAATTCGTTCGCAAGTACGATGTCGAGGTGGGCGACAAGACCCAATTCTGGAGCGGCATGGTCAGCGTGCGGTAGGGTGGGCAAAGAGCGCGCGTTTCGAGGCTGTGCGTCACGATCCATGTCCCACGCGCGCCATGCCCACCGTTCATCGTGCCGGGGACGTTCGCCCGCGTGCGCACGCCGCGCGAAACGCGCGGCTTTGCGCACCCTTGTATTAGCGCGAATCACTATGATGCGTCCGTTCCGAAAGGAACGGTCCGGCCCAGGTGGCCACCCAGACCGGACCGGCCGATCGTCGGATCGTTGCGCACCGTAGCCTCAAGGGCTGTCTTTCGTAGCAAGATCGCGGTCGGCTCTTCATCAGGACCCGTATGGTTGATCGAACTTTAGGTTCGCATTGCAAGGAAGGGTCGAGAGAAGATGAGCAAACATAGCACAGTTTGCGCCGGGATCGATACCAGCAAACACAAGCTCGATGTAGCGCTTGAGGATCGCTCGCAGGAGCTGCAGGTGCCAAATACCGCTGAAGGGCACCGCCGGCTGTCGAACTGGCTGCGCAAGCACCGGGTCGCTCGGGTCGGTATCGAGGCGAGCGGCGGTTACGAGCAGGCAGTCGTGAGCCAGCTTCGGCAAGCTGGTTTTGTTGTGATCGTATTCCAGCCGGCACAGGTGAGGGCCTATGCCGTGTTCCACCTGCAAAAAGCCAAGAACGACAAGATCGACGCTGGCCTGATCGCTGAGTGTACCGCGGCGGCGAAGAAGATCCATGCGCCTCCGGATCCTCGCCTGGCGCCGTTTGCTGCGGTTGCGACGTTGCTTGATCAGCTCACCGAGGACATCGCTCGTCTAAAGACACGCCGTGAATCGTTTCACGATGAGCGGATAAAGACCCATTATACCAGTGAAATCCGCCGTCATAAGGCACTGTTACGCGCAGAGCTCAAGAAACTCGCCACCGAGATCCGTCGGCATAAGGATCTTGGCAAACGGCTCGAGCTCATCCTCAGCGTTGACGGAGTTGGTCTGCGAACTGCGGTTGCCATTCTGGTGCGCATGCCCGAGATCGGGCGTGTGACGCGGGAGCGAGCAGCCGCATTGGTGGGATTTGCCCCCTATGACAATGACAGTTCAGACCACAGCGGACCGCGTCATATCAGCGGCGGCCGCACACGCGTGCGGGGTAATCTTTATACCGCAGCGTTGCCAGCCTCGATGCGTTGGAATCCCCAGCTGATGGCGCTCTACAAACGTTTGATCGCAAAAGGCAAGCCGCACAAAGTTGCGTTGGTCGCTTGTGCCCGCAAGCTTCTGATCTTCGTCAACACTGTGGTTGAACGCGGGACACCATGGAGCAAGGAAGTACCGGCATTGGCAAACTTGAAGAGAGACGCCTGAGGCGCAGAAGGAGGCCTTGATCGCTTGGACGGCGAACCTTCGGACGCAAAGCTGGTGTCAAGGGCGGCTTGCCGCCGCGAAGCGGTCACGACCCTTGACACCAGCTGTGCGGCCGAACACCAACGTCCAAGCGATCACAGCCGAAACAATGGCCCGATTTAATGGTTGCTACAATCCTACAGTTCTACGGATGCACGTCCTGGGTAAACCAGTCGGTCGGCAGATCGTGTCCGAGCCCCGCCGCTTTTGCTTTGCGGTAGACCACCGCGCCCGCGGCCGCGAATTGATATCCCATACCAAGATTGTTGATGAAGCAGGTGACCTCCTGCTCGGATTGCCGGCCGGGCGCGCGACCAGCCATCACATCAGGCAGCGTCGGTGTCTTGCTGAAATCGAGGCCGGCACCCAGCTCCCAGCCTTTGTTCCGCGCCTTCTCCGGCACGGCGATGTCCTTGGCGACGACATGAATCGGGCTCGCATCATGGGTGTGAATCACCAGCCGGTGGGCGCGTCGCATCGCCGCTGTCTCGATTTCCGGGAGCTTGATTGAGCTCAGATGCACGCCAGGCTCGATCCATCGCTCGAAAAAGATGTTGTCAATGGAATTGCTGGCACACATGACGATATCGGCGCCTGCAATGGCGTCCTCCGGCTGAGCAACCGGCTCGATCGCGACCCCAAGCGCGGTGGTCATATCGCTTGCAAACGCCTTGCAGTGCTCTGGGTTCGGGCTGAAGCAGCGGATCTGCTCGATGCCGCGCGCGGCGCAAGCCGCCATGAGCTGCGCGCCGGCCTGCCAGCCCGATCCGAGAATGCCGACGGCGCTTGCGTCCTTGCGCGCAAGATATTTGATGGCCAAGCCGTTGGCGGCGCCGACACGCAAGCGCTGGAGCACGCCGTCGGGCAGGATAGCCAATGGCTCTCCGTTCACGGACGAGAACAGGAGGACGAGCCCGACGTAGCGGGCGTTGGGAGCAGCTGGTACCTTCACGCGCCGCATTGCGTTGCCAAGCTTCGGCCAGGTGACAATATCGGAATCGATGCGCACGGCCCCGACGCCCAGTTTGGGTATGACGCCATCCATTGATTTGAGGCTGTAGAGCGCGTCCGCTTGCCCGGAGGGGGCAAGGCAGTCTGAACGCACGCGGTTGAGCCCGCGCCCTTCGCTCAATTCGATGTAGGCGTCTTCGAGGACCTCCATGCAATCGGGCATCGTGAGGACCTTTTCGACGTCTTTGTTGGAGAGGATCAGGGTCATGGGACTATCAGGTGACAACGATCGCGGTTGCCCAAAGTTCCGGCTCGGCTGGTCAGCGTGTGTTGGCAGCGATCTCCGTGATCAGCTTCTTGAGAACGGCGTCGGCGAAGGTCTCATAATCCCGCGCGGGGATGACAAAAGCTCCCGGACCGCCGATCACGTTGTCGTAATAGTAGCGATCGAGATCGGGTTCGAGCGCGAGAATCGGCAGCCCGTTGATCGCAATACCGGCGGCCACGGCCTCATCTCGGGCAAGCGCTGCCGGGCGTCCCCGATTATTGGAGCCGTCACCCGACACATCGATCACACGCCTGGGCGCCTGAAACGGGCTGCTTGCGAAGAGGGTGCTGCCGTAATCGATCGCGCCGCTGATGGAGGTGCCGCCCCCGAACAGACGGCGTGGCGCGCGCTCGATCGCGGCCGCGAATGCCACGGTTGATTCCTCACTGCCGATCCTGGTCCAGTCAACGACCTGGACGTGGAGCGCCGGCCCGGTCCATTGCAGCATGGTAACCGCAATCGCCTGGTTGGCGCCGGAGCGGATGGCTTGCAGCACGTGCGCATGCCGGAAGGCTGCGACATAGCCGCGCTTCTGCAGGTCGAAGCGGACCGCATCGACGCTACCGGAGGTATCGACCGCGAGAACGAGTGCAAGATCAACGTTGTTTTGGGCGACTGCGCCCGCCAGGCCCGACGCGAGCAGGATCGCGCCGGCAAGAAAATATGGAAGTGAACGCCAGGAATGGGCGTGCATGCGCCACACCTTTAAACGGAGTCGGCCCAAATTAAGCCAAAAGCGATCGGAATCATGTCTGCGGGAGCCGGATTTTGTCGTTTTTGGGGTTGGGAGCACAACACAGCATGAGGCAAAATTGGTTCGCTGACGACGCTCGACCGTGAAATGGTGCGTCATGCGCCCCGCTCATCGCTCAGCCATTCGGGTCCTCCAGCTGATGATGGTGGCGTCGCTGGTCTTGCCGGCCGTCCTGTTCGCGTATGCCTCCTGGCTCAATTATCGCCACGAATACGAAATTGCCGATGACCGCATCGACCGGTCGCTCGACATCCTGCACGAGCATACGCTCAAGGTGTTCCAGACGATCGAGCGCGCGATCGCCGAGGTGGATGAGATCGTGCGCGACATGCCGGATGATGCAATCCGCGCCAAACAAGATGACATGCACGAGCGGCTGCGGCAAATCGTCGATGCATTGCCGCAGGTGCGCGCCATCTTCATCGTCGATCGCGCGGGCGAGCCGCTGGTGTCAAGCCAGTTCGCTCCGATACCTCCCGAGTTCAAAGCGAGTGACCGCAATTATTTTAAGGTGCATGTGACCGGCCACGCCGGGATCTATGTCAGCGATATCATCACGCCCCGGCGAGCGAATTTCGGCGCACCGTTTTTCATTCTTTCACGGCGGCGTCCTTCCGCGGACGGCTCTTTCAAGGGTGTCACCGCCGTTTCCGTCCTGCCGCAATATTTCGAAGAATTTTATGCCGTGCTCGGCCGCAACCAGGGCAGCCTGTTCGCGCTGGTTCGCGATGACGGCAAGTTTCTTGCGCATTACCCGCCGTTACCCGACCGCCAGCGCGCGCTGCAACCCGGCAGCGGCTTGCACCGGGCCATTTCCGCGGGCTGGGAACGGGTCATCTACACCATTCCGCAATCCCAGCTCGACGGAGTCGAGCGCCGCATCGGCTACCGCAAGCTCGAAGGTTTTCCCGTCTACCTTGTCACGGGGGTAGACGCGTCCGCAATCAGGGGTGTGTGGCTCACGACCATGGGGAGCCATCTGATCTTCGGCGTGCCCGCAACATTCGGTCTATTTCTCATTCTCGGTATCGCGTTACGGCGCACCAGACGGCTCAATGCCGAGGCTGAGCTCCGGGAATCCGCGGAAAGTGCATTGCGGCAATCGCAACGGCTGGAAGCGATCGGAAAATTGACCGGCGGGGTCGCGCACGATTTCAACAATCTCCTCATGATCGTCAGCGGCAGCGTGCAGCGCTTGCGCCGGGACCTCTCCGATGAGAAGCACGTGCGCCTGCTCGACATGATCACAACCGCGGCCAATCGCGGCGAAAACCTTACCCGCCAGCTGCTGGCGTTCTCGCGCCGGCAGACGCTTGCCCCCTCGGTGATCGACCTCACCCATCAGCTGCCCGAGCTCAAGGACATGCTTGCGCGGTCGCTGCGCGGTGATATCGCCATCGACGTGGTTGTTCCGAGTGAAAGCTGCGCCGTGAAGGTTGATCCGAACGAGCTCGAGCTCGCGCTGCTCAATCTAGCGGTGAATGCCCGCGATGCCATGCCCGACGGGGGAGCGATCACCATCACCGCGCAGCCGGTTGCGCTCGACGGCAAGGCGGCGGAAGACGGGTTGCGCGGCGAGTTCGCCGCCATTGCGGTCGCGGATACGGGTGCGGGAATTCCGCCTGAGACCCTGCCGCATGTGTTCGAGCCGTTTTTCACAACCAAGGAGGTGGGCAAAGGCACGGGGCTGGGGCTAAGCCAAGTGTATACCTTCGCCAAGCAGACGGGGGGAACGGTGACCATCGCCAGCACAGTCGGACGCGGGACCGTGGTGACGCTCTATCTGCCGCGCAGCAAGGAGTTGGCTGCGCCTCCGATTGTTCCGGGCGAATTGAAGAGCGCGCCTCAGCGTGCCGGAACGGTTTTGCTGGTGGAGGACAACCCGGCCGTGGCCGAGGTCACCACATCCTATTTTCAGCAGCTGGGCTATGTGGTGCGGCAAGCCGCCAGCGCGAGCGACGCGTTGGAAGCGCTCGGGCGGGATCAGAAAATCGACCTAGTTTTCTCGGACATTCTGATGCCCGGCGGGATGAACGGCCTGGAGCTTGGCCGGACTATCCGCCGGCTCTATCCGGACATGCCGGTGCTGCTCACGACCGGGTTGGGCACCAGCGCCGCTGAGGCATTGCAGCAGGGCTTTGCGTTACTGCAAAAGCCGTTCGATCTCACGGCGCTGGAACAGGCACTGCTCGAACTGCACAGCGCGGGACACAAGCCGGAAGAGCGAGCGGCAGGCTAATCGGCGGTTTGCGGTGATACGAGAACATTGCGGCAGCAGCGGCCTCATTGCGACCGTCGGAGTGTCCGCAGCCGGCGGAAGCTGACATACGCCCGAAAGAGGCTGATTCTCGTTTTGACCCGAACCGGACATCGGCCAGAATTCTCATGTTGCAGTAGCGAAGCCGGTTTCAGCTTCTGTCCAGTGACTCTGTCCCAGGTGCATATCACCCCTGAATTGTGGTAGCCTGTGCGCACTGCACGGGGCAGGTTCCCCGTAGGCGTGAATTTCGACATTGCGAACAGTTATCGGCAGCGTGCGAAGGTACGCTGCCCGATGTTCTGTTTTGTCGCGCGCATTGGGCCGACGCGACGATCTGTGGGGGTGGATCAAGTGAAACGGCGCGACTTTATTACCCTTCTCGGCGGCGGGGCGGCGTGGCCGCTGGCGGCACGAGCGCAGCAGTCCGACCAAATGCGGCGGATTGGCGTGCTAATGGGGTACGCGGAGAGCGATTTGGAAGCACAGGCCTGGGTCACGGCATTCGTGCAAGGGTTTAAGGAACTAGGCTGGATCGTTGGCCGCAACGTCTCGATCGATTATCGCTTTGGCGCCGGCGATGCCGATCGGATGAGAGCCTACGCTGAAGAGCTGGTCGGCCTGGCGCCGGCTGTGATCCTCGCCCATACCTCGCCGGTGATGGCCGCCCTGCAGCAGGCGACCCGCACCATACCGATCGTGTTTGTCGATGTTTTCGCCCCGGTCGAACAACGCTTTGTTTCGAACTTGGCGCGTCCAGGCGGCAACATCACAGGGTTCAGTTCGGTCGAGCCCGAAATAGGCGGTAAGTGGTTAGGGGTGCTGAAAGAAGTTGCGCCTCTCCTAGCGCGTGTCGCGGTCATCTTTAACCCAGAGACTGGACCGTTTTCTCCATTATTCCTGCGTGCGGTCGAGACGGCTGCACCTTCGTTCGCGGTGAAGCCAATCGCAACCCCTGTTCACGACGCTGCCGACATTGAACGTGCTATTAGCGCATTCGCGCATGACTTAAGCGGCGGGCTGATCGTGCTGCCGAGCGCCTTCGTCGCGGTTCATCGACAGTTGATTTTCGAACAGGCAGCGCAGCACCGTTTGCCTGCGGTGTACGGGTTCCGTTACTTCGCCGCAGACGGTGGCCTGATGTCCTACGGGGTCGATGTGCGCGACCTATTTCGGCGGTCGGCGGCTTATGTCGATCGCATCCTAAAGGGTGCCAAGCCTGGCGAGCTTCCCGTGCAAGCGCCGACCAAATTCGAGCTGGTGATCAACCTCAAAACCGCCAAGGCGCTTGGCATCGAGTTTCCCGTTTCGATGCAGTTGCTAGCCGACGAGGTGATCGAGTGAGGAGGATGGAACTGTGCTGAAGCATTTTGATCACCTGACAATCGTGGTGCGGGATGTGGAGCGCGCGAAGGAGTTCTTTGCTGTTTTGGGTTTCAAGGAGGCAAAGTCAGTGGTCATTGCAGGAGAGCCATTTGCGAGCTACATGGGCGTGCCCGATATCAAGGCGAATCACGTGACGCTGGTTTTGGAGAATGCTTCGCCGCGAACGGAGATCCAACTCCTACGATATCAGCATCCCGATCCCTTGCCAGATGCGCATATCCGCGACCTACACAAAATTGGCATGAATCATATTTGCTTTGCAGTCGATGCCGTCGAAGAGGAGGTTGCAAAGTTAAAAGCAAGTGGTTTCAAGACGCGAAATGAAATTATGGATTTTCACTCGCGGAAGCTCGTCTTTATCGATGGACCGGAGGGGGTTACCGTCGAACTCGCTGAGTGGCACTAAAGCGCTCTGGGGCCATGCGGCAACCCTGCACTTTGATGCGGTGCACTAGCCCGGAAGTGGCACGACCCGGAAGCACTTGGCTGCGCGAATCGCTTCCGCTAAATGGGCTGAAGCAGACAGCAATGCTGCGGCGCGGTAATGCAAACTATTGACCCAGCTCGGACATAAGCGACGCAGAATATCGCATTGCACTCTCGCCCTCTCTACCTCCGGCCTAGGCCCCTCTCAACGTCGCCACGGATGTGATACCCTTCGCTGCCCCTGGCGTGGTTCTAAGCGTCGTGGGAGGGCTTTATGAGAGGGTGGCTACTCGTCATATCGAATCCGTATGTGAAATGGCTGCTCGCTAGGCCGGAGCAGCCACGGGCCGCCTCATGAAAACGCGCTGGAGAAAGGCAACAAAGATCAAGCGGAAGCCGGCAACTGCTGGGAGCCCCCGTGCTTCCGGCTAGTCTCAAAGAGCAACTCGATCAGCGGACCCGCGAACTCGTTAAGTCGCAACGGCAACTTGCTGAGGCGCGGGAGCAACAGGTTGCAACCGCAGATATACTCAAGGTCATCAGCCGTTCGGCGTTCGACCTTCAGCCAGTGCTGGACACCTTGGTGGAGAACGCGGTGCGGCTTTGCGGCGCTGACAAGGGGTTCATTTACCGACAGGACGGGGAGCTGTATCGCGTTGCAGCCAGTTACGGCCACTCTCCCGAGTGGATTGAGACAGTAAAACAAAATCCGATCACTCAAGATAGGCGCTCGGCTACGGGACGAGCCGTTCTGGAGCGTCGCGCCGTGCACATTCGCGATATCCTCGCGGACCCGGAGTACCAATGGGCTCAGGATCACCGGGCGGAAGAGGAGATGCACCGTACGATCCTTGCGGTACCTATGCTCAGGAACGGCACGGTTATCGGCGTCATTGTGATTCGTCGGACTCAGGTACAGCCCTTCACTGATAAGCAGATCGAGCTGGTAACAACTTTTACCGACCAAGCGGTGATCGCGATCGAGAACGTGCGGTTGTTCGATGAGTTGCGCGAGTCTCTCCAGCAGCAGACCGCCACCGCCGACGTGCTCAAGGTCATCAGCCGCTCGACCTTCGACTTGCAAGCGGTACTGGACACGCTCGTCGAGTTCGGCCGCCCGTCTGTGCGAGGCGGACATAGTAGCCATATGTCGACCGAAGGGCGAAACTTACTACTTCGAAGCGAGTTACGGCTTCTCGCGTGAATACGCTGAGTTTGCCGCAAGTCACCCGGCGGGATTCGACAGAGGAACTGTATCCGGGCGCGTCTTGCTTGAACGCAAAATCGTTCATGTTCCCGACGTTCTGGCCGATCCTGAATACACGTATTGGGGGGCCCTGCGAACTGGCGGCTTTCGCACGCTTCTTGGCGTCCCGCTCCTGCGAGAAGGATCACCGATTGGGGTCATCGCCTTGGGGCGAAACTCAGTGCGGCCATTCACGGACAAGCAGATCGAACTCGTCTCCACCTTTGCAGACCAGGCGGTGATTGCCATCGAGAACGTGCGGCTGTTCGATGAAATTCAAGAAAAAGGCCGCCAACTCGCCGAAGCAAGCCAGCACAAGTCGCAATTCCTCGCCAACATGAGCCACGAGCTGCGCACGCCGCTCAACGCGATCATCGGCGTCACTGAGATGCTACGCGAGGATGCGGAGGCGCTCAAACAGGATTTAGAGCCGCTCGACCGCATACTCGGTGCGGGCCGCCACCTGCTTGCCTTGATCAACGACATCCTCGATCTCTCCAAGATTGAGGCTGGGCGGATGGAGCTTGCTCTCTCATCATTCGCGCTTACGCCGCTGATCAACGATGTCTTCAAGACCATCGAACCGCTGGCGGCAAGGAACACCAACCAGGTTGCGGTTTCCTGCGACCCTGCGATCGGAACAATGCATGCTGACCAGATGCGGCTGCGCCAGGCGCTATTGAATCTCTTGAGCAATGCCAACAAGTTTACCGAGCGAGGCACCATCACGATCGATGCGCGCCAGGAACAGGCGAACGGCCGCGAGTGGGTCACCATCGCGGTCGCCGACACCGGCATCGGCATGACGCCGGAACAAATGGGCAAGCTGTTCCAGGAATTCTCCCAGGCATCGTCATCGACGGCGAGCAAGTACGGAGGCACCGGCCTTGGCCTCGTTATAAGCCGACGCTTCTGTCAGATGATGGGCGGCGATATCACGGTCGAGAGCGAGCCCGGCCACGGCTCGACCTTCACAATTCGTCTGCCTCGGATTGTGGATGCTCCCAAGGAAACTGCGGTCGCTCAATCAGGCTGATTACACGACAGCCTCACCCCGCGTGGGAACATCAAGCCTCAACTTTGGGCTTTGCTTTGCTGCGGCGCATAAGTCTCCTATTGGCACACAGCGGGCCACCGCCTATGCAGCGGTTGTCCGGTGCTGGCGGAAGCTGACATGAGGGCCCAGCACGTGAAGTCGTGGTTTGACCTGAAGCCGCCACCAATAGCAATCGAGACCTCGCTCGATAGCCATGCCAAGCCGTCTCGTGCCGGCAAACAGCCGATAAGCAGGCAAGATCATGCCTCAGTCGTACGTTTGATTGAACTGAGGCAGGAATCCTCGCACGCCGAGCAGAATCTCTGGTCAGCGATAATTATTTCACTTCGCGGCTGTCTTTCCTGGAAACAACAATGTGTAGCACGCGTCCACAAGTGCGGAACTCGGATACGAGTCGCCTGGGAGCGTCACGAGTTCCTTGGGAAATTCGTCCCGCCGCTTCCACAAATCCGCCTTAGACAATGCGACTTTCTTGGCCTCTGCGTCGGGCAATGCGCTGAACTTTTCTGCACACACCGGTGCCAGCGCCGCGATGACCGCCAGCTCTGAGCGCTCTTTTGCGAGCTTGTCGGCGGTGCTGCGCAGCGACCAGCCGCCCCAGTTAAAGCCGACCACCATTGTTGCGATAGCGCCAACGGCGGCTCCTTGCAGCAGACGCGTGAGCAATTCGCCTTGCAGGATCGAAGGTAATTGCACGGTGTTTCCTTTCGCCCGACATGTTTCGGAGCGAGGCCACGGATACCCGGATGGGTTCCGACTGGAGCAAGTTGAAGGGGAGAGCGAACGCTTTGCGATAGCGTATCGATTATGATCAGCTTATGCCTTTGTCCCTGTGAAGTCCAGCTGATTTCATGCCGTCAAAGAGGTGCGTTGTCGCATCTGCTACTTGTTCGCCAACGGTAGTTGCTCGTCAGGTAGCGATCGATCGCAATGCTGCGATTGCCAACAACGCCTGGATCGTTCGATGCTCCGGAGGCAGTACAGTTCTTCGGTAGCGCGCATGGCAGGGCTGCAACACAACGATTTGGCCCATGCGCAACCAGATTGAACGCTAGTATGAGTGTTGGACGCTATTCCGCGTCTAGCAAATTCCTGATTTGATCGACGAAATTACAAGCCCGGGATTGAAGCAGTCCCGGCATGCGGCGCTGGTTGCTGAGCTCTACCTCGCAAGACCTTGTCTCACACAAGCTTTAAAGGTGGCGCTCAAGAAGGCGTTCCGACCGTGACGAAATTGCAACGGTGCATAACAAAACCGATTATCGCCGATATCTCAGGACAATTTCCCGCTGCACCCGCTTGCCAGCGCAGAAGTTTCCACGTGTGGTAGCAGTCGGGGTGCGACCAGCCTGAGCACTCTCGCGAATTATTCGAGCGTCGGCGTACGCGTGAGTTCAGGGCACGTGCAGGGGGCACGCAGTGGGTTTCGGGGCTTTTCAGTCCGCAGTGGCATGGGGTTTTTCCTCCGCGCGGCGGGCAGGCGTATTTGCGGTTGCGTTCCTAAAAAGCGGGCTGCAACAGCGCGCCTGTATGCGGTTTGCAGGTGCCGTTTTTGTTGTGCTCCTATGCGCAGTTGGCCTCGCAGGTAAAGCTCAAGCGCAGTTCGGCACGCCGACGGTTACCAACGTCAATCCAAATGCCGGTCCGGCGTCGGGGGGCACCAGCGTAACCATCACCGGCACCAATTTTTTCGTCGTGACTGCGGTCACGTTCGGCAGCAACGCGGCCGGCTCTTTCACCGTCAACACCGCAGGAACCCAAATCACCGCGACCTCGCCGGCTGGGACCGGCACCGTTGACGTAACGGTGACCGCGGGAGGCGGTACCAGCGCCATCAATTCGAGCGACCGGTTCACCTATGGGCGAGTGGGGACTACGACAACACTATTGTCGTCGCAAAACCCGTCGAGCTTTGGACAACCCGTGCAGTTCACGGTGGTGGTGACCGGGTTTTCACCGACCGGGACGGTGAGCTTGTTCGACGGCGGCACGCTGATTGGTACTGCAACGCTGACGGCCGGCAGGGCGACCTTCACAATTTCTTCGCTCGCGGTGGGCAGTCATTCGCTCACGGCGCAATACAGCGGCGATCCCAATAATGGCGCCAGCACCTCGGCGGTACTGATGCAGACCGTCAATGTCCCGGCCGACAGCATCAAGTTGCGCGAGATGCAGGTTTCAGTCACGCCGATGATTGCGCAGATGTCGGGGCAAGCCATTGTCGGCGCGATTGATCATGCGATCGACGCCGGCTTCAGCGACAACCCGCAGGCTCTCACGCCCAATGGCGCCGGCTTCAACTTCCAGACCGCCCTGGGCCAGCCCGCGGCCGCCCCCAATGGCAGCGCCGGTAGCGGGACTGAGCGTAGGCTCGGGGTTAGCGCCGGCCCCGTCGGCAGCGGGACCGGGACTAACGTCCCAGTTGGCCCGGGCAGCCTCGCCAACGGGAGGCAGGGCGGCAATGGGGCGCCGCCCGGCACGCGCCTCATTGACATGCCAGTCATACCGCTGCCGCCAGGTTCAGGCATGCCGGCAATTGGCGAAACGCAGCTTTCGTCGGACGAATTGGTGTTCCAGTTCGGCTTCGGCACGACGCCAGAGCAAATCAGCAACATCGCACAGCGATTCGGTCTTACCGCTGTGGCGCAAGACACCATCGGCATGCTGGGCCGCACTGTTTACACCTTCCGCATTCCCAATGGGCAATCCGTGCGCGAAGTGATCCGCCTTGTCGAGGCCGCTGGGCTCAACCTTGCGGTGCAGCCCAAGTACGCCTATCGCCTGACGCAGGATCGCAATCCCAATGCCGATCTGGGCGATCCAGCGCAATACATCGTGAGCAAGTTTCATTTTGCCGAAGTGCACCGGATCACCAAGGGTGACAAAGCCGTCGTTGCGGTGATCGATTCAGAGATCGACGCCAACCAACCCAATCTCGCCGACACGGTCAGCGACCGATACGACGCCGGGTGCGATGCGACCTCCCCACATCCTCACGGTACCGGCATGGCCGGCGCTATCGCGTCCCACGGACAGCTGTTGGGCGTCGCCCCGCAAGCAAAAATCATCGCGATCTGCGCCTTCGGCGGCACCGGCCAGCCGGAATCGAGCACAATGAACATCATTAAGGGACTCGATTACGCAATCCGGCGCGGCGCCAGGATCGTCAACATGAGCTTCGCCGGGCCGCGCGATCCGGCACTCGCCCAAGCGCTGCAGATTGCCCGCGAGAAGGGGATTCTTGTGATCGCTGCCGCCGGTAATGGCGGCCCGAAATCACCCCCACTTTACCCGGGCGCTGATCCAAATGTGATGGCCGTCACCGCAACCGATGAAAGCAACCACCTGTTCAACGGCGCCAACCAGGGGAAATACGTCACCGTAGCGGCTCCGGGCGTGGATATTCTGGTGCCTGCGCCGAACGGGACCGCGCAGCTTACAACTGGCACATCGGTCGCGACTGCCAATGTGAGCGGAGTCGCAGCATTGCTGATTTCCCACAAACCATCCCTCACGCCGGAGGAAATTCGCGCAATCCTGGTCAGGACAGCCAAGCATCTCGGATCCCGAGGCATGAATCCGCAATTCGGAGCCGGTCTTGTCGATCCGCTCAAGGCACTCGAACTGCCAGTGTCTTACATGCCGGAACAGGACGGTGTCGGGCGCTTCCTCGCTTCGCCCGATGCAAGCAGCAAATACGTCGAAGATGGTTTCTCCGCGCTCGGCTATGCCCGCGACGACAGGTTCGTGACCAAGACGCCGCCGCTTGCCGCTCCGTCACGCGACTGGCTCGCCTGGATTGACGTGCGCGGTACCGATTTCAACCGCAACACATTCGGCAGCGATCTTAAGGGAGGTCAGGTCAACGCCATCGCCGGGCTCACGCGCAAGTTCACGCCGAATTTTCTGGTGGGCGTGCTCGCCGGCTACGAGCATTTCGACTATAGCTCGCAGGCGTTTAACGGCGTGCTCAAGGGCGAGGGCTGGACCACCGGTGCGTATCTGGGCTGGAAGTTGACCCCGAACCTGCGTTTCGATGCCGGCGGCGCCTGGTCGGATGTGTTGGCAAACGATTCCGCCGGCCTGGCGTCCGGCAATTTTATCGGCCATCGCTGGCTCGCCACCGGCGGCTTGACCGGCACCTATGGTTGGCGGGCCCTCGTGGTTGAGCCATCGGCGCGAGTCTTTGCGCTGTGGGAGCATGAAAACGCGTACACCGACAGCCTTGGCACGCTGCAAACTGAGCGCAACTTCACAACTGGCCGCGCCAGCGGCGGCGTCAAGGTGAGTTATCCGTTGGCTTGGTCGAGCACGATGAAATCTTGCGCCCTACGTGGGCCTGTACGGCGACTACTATTTCTCAAGGGACGATGCGACGACCGTCGGCCTCACCACCGTGCCGCTCCTGCAAGGATGGTCCGGGCGCGTAACGGGAGGCGTGGCCATGACCTACGGCCGCGGCACCGTAAGCGCTGGCGGCGAATACGGCGGTATCGGCAGCGACTTCCACACCTGGACTTGGCGGGTGCGCGGCAGCGTGCCGTTCTGAAGAACACTCATTGAGCTCCCGCGCTGATCCAGTTTCCGGATTGGCACAGTCAAGCCTGCTCGTCCGTATTGAACCTTGTTGTTACTGCGCGCTGATCCCTGCCGCGCGGATCACCTTCGCCCATCTGTCGATTTCGAAGCGGATGCGATCGGCAAATTGCGCGGGCGTGCTGCCGATGGGCTCAAAGCCGAGCGAGCCGAGCTGATCACGCACGTCGGGCATGAGGCGAACGATCTCGCGATGGAGCCGTTCAACGATGGCCGCCGGCGTGCCGCCAGGCACGAGAATACCGAGGATGATCTCCAATTCCTGACCGGGCGCGCCCGCCTCCGCGAGCGTCGGCACCTGCGGGAGAGCCGGTGAACGATGAGCGCTGGTGACCGCAAGCGCCCGCACGGTGCCGTCCCTGACGTGTCCGCCCGCGGTCGAGATCGAGGTGTACAGGATCGGCGTATGGCCGCCGATGGTCGATGTGATCGCCGGGCCGCCGCCGTTGAACGAAACCGCCACCAGATCGAGCCCAAACGCCTGCTTGAGCATCTCGCCCGCGAGATAGCCAGGCGTGCCCAGCCCGGCATGGGCGTAGCTGTACTTGCCGGGGCTCGCCCTCACCCACTCCACGAGCTCCATCACGCTTGCTGCCGGCACAGACCGATGCACCAGCAACACCTGCGGAGAGATGCCGATGAGAGAGACCGGCGCGAGGTCGGCCGTGGTGTCAAAGCCGAGATTTGCGAACAGGTTCGGATTGACGACGAGCGTGCTGCTGATGACGAGAATGGTGTAGCCGTCCGGCGGCGCCTTCGCGACCATGGCGGTGCCGATATTGCCGCTCGCGCCGGGATGGTTCTCCACATAGAACTGCTGCCCGAACGCTTGCGACAGCCTGGGTGCGAGCACGCGCGCAACGATGTCGACCGGCCCGCCCGGCGCAAACGGCGCGATCATCTTCACCGGCCGGTTGGGATAAGGGCTCTGCGCACCGGCACTGCCGGAGAGCAGCAAGGCCGCGCAGAACGCGGCAATGCGCAAGCGCGCTTTCATGCCGGCTCTCGTGCGCGCATGCTCAATCGGCTCGGATATTGGCGTCGCGCACGATCCTGCCCCATTTCGCCATCTCGGCCTTGAGACGCTCGCCAAATTCTTCCGGCGTATCGGCCACAGGTGCAAATCCAAGCGTCTCCAGGCGCTGCAAAACATCGGGCTCCTTGATCATCTGCACGATAGCGTCGTGCCAGCGCGCGATGATGTCCTTCGGCGTGCCGGCAGGAGCTACGATGCCGGTCAGCGTGTCGCCCTCGAGATCGGGGACGCCGGCCTCGATATTGGTCGGCACATCAGGCAATGAGGGCGAGCGCTTGGTGCTGAGCACAGCAATCCCCCGCAGCTTGCCGTCCCTGATATTGCTCATGGCGGGCGGCAGCGCCGTGAAGGCAATCGGCGTATGGCCGCCAATGGTCGAGTTGATGGCGAGCGCCGCACCGTTGAAGGGCACCGTCACGAGATCGAGTCCATACTTTAGCTTCATCAGCTCGCCGGCGAGGTGAGGCGTGGATCCAGTCGCGGGTTGCGCGAAGCTGTATTTGCCGGGATTGGCTTTGACGAGCGCGATCAGCTCCTTGAGTCCTGTGGCGGGAACCGAGGGGTTGACCGAGATGACGTTCGGCGAGGCCGCAACCAGCGTGATGGGCGAGAAATCCTTGATCGGGTCGTAAGGAATTTTCGAATACATGCTGGGATTGACGATGAAGCCGGTGCTGACCACCAGAATGGTATAGCCGTCGGGTTTTGCTCTGGCGGCATTGGCAATTCCGGTGTTGCCGCCCGCGCCCGGAGCATCTTCAACGTAGACCTGTTCGCGCCAGCGCTCGGAGAGTTTCTGCGCGACGACGCGCGCGATCACGTCGGTCGGACCACCCGCCGCATAGGGGACGATCATACGGACCGAATGTGCAGGATAGTTTTGCGCCGAGACAGGGCCCGCTTCCGCCAACGTTGAGCCCGCGACTGCGAGCAAAAAGAGCAGCGACGATCTCAGACGCGGTGAGCGGAGCTTTGCGCTCATTTCCCCGTATCCTCCCTTGGATTTTTGGTGGTTGGCGTTCCGCGAAGGCACATGGTGCAAACGATGTGCCAATTGGGCTAGATTGGCAAGAACGATACGAGGCGCAAATTACCGCAGTTGGCAGTCCAAGGTTGAAAGGAGAAACTCATGGGGGCGCGCAAAATCACGCGGCAGGATCTTCGTGACGCGGCGGAGAAATACAAGAACTGGGGAAAGTGGGGCCCGCACGACGAGATCGGAACCCTCAACTATACCCGTCCGGAGGATATCGTGGCCGCCGCCGCGCTGGTGCAAAAGGGAAAGGTGATCTCGCTCGCACTCAATTTCGACCACACGGGTCCGCAGGGGGCAAAGAGCAATTATCCCGCCATGGGCCGCACCAATCCCATCCACACGATGATCCGTACCGGCACCGACGCTTATTCCGGCGTCCTCGACAAGCGCGGCATTCGCGCCGCCGACGACATGGTGACCATGCCGCTCCAGTGCGGAACGCAATGGGATGGGCTCGGCCATGTGTTCTACGAAAACTCCATGTGGAACGGTTACGACTGCCGCGAGGTGACCTCCGCGGGCGCGCAGAAATGCGGGATCGAGAAGACGAAGAACAGGATGGTCGGGCGCGGCGTCTTGCTCGATGTGGCGCGCGCGCTCGGCAAGGATTCGCTTGAAGACGGCTACGGCATCACGTGCGAAGATCTCAATAACACGGCAGAGGAGCAGGGCGTGACTGTCAAGCGGGGGGACTACATTATTGTGCGTACCGGACAAATGGAGCGTTGCCTCAAGTCCGCAAGCTGGGACGGATATCCGGGCGGCGACGCGCCCGGCTTTGCTTTCGAGACGCTCGATTGGATCGCGCGCACGGAGCTCGCGGCGCTTGCGAGCGACACCTGGGGCTGCGAGGTTCGGCCGAACAATACCGAAGGCGGCATCAACCAGCCCTGGCACTGGATCACCATTCCCATCATGGGAATGACCATGGGGGAGATCTTCTACGTGAAGGACCTCGCCGACGACTGCGCAGCCGACAAGATCTACGAATTCATGTTCGTCGCCCCCGCCATTCCGATCACGGGCGCGGTGGGATCACCGACCAATCCGCTCGCCATCAAATAATAAGCCGCGTGCAACCAGCGGCGGCTTGCACATAGAAATCGAGAATGGAGGTTGGGATGATGTTCGCCGTCAATCCGTTGATCGCGGCCGGAGTGCTGGCCTCGACCGCTGTCACTGACGCAGCTTATGTGTTCTTCAACGCGGCCGTGACGAGCCGGCGGCGGGTCTGGGCAGCGAATTGGAGCGCGATCTGGTACCTCCTCTCCGCCTTCGCGGTGATCAGCTATACCGAAAATTGGGTCTATGTTGGCTTTGCCGCGCTCGGCTCGTGGCTCGGCGCCTTCGGCTCGGTCACCTGGCTGCATCGCACCGCGCCGCCCCGCCACGATCCTCCATGAAAGGTCCAGCATGCTCGGGCATAATCGAAGGATGAGCGGGGCGGAATGCCTCGCCGACATGTTGCAGGGATACGGGGTCACGCACGTATTTCATGTGCCGGCGGTGCTGCGCAAAACCTTCGCCGTGATGGAGAACCGCACCGACATCAAGCGCCTGCATGTACACGGAGAGAAGGCGGCCGCCTACATGGCCGACGGTTATGCACGCGCGTCCGGCAAACCCGGCATCTGCATGGCGCAGGTGATCGGCGCCCTCAATCTCGCAGCCGGACTGCGCGACGCCTGGCTCGCGCACTCGCCGGTGATTGCGATGACCGGAGGCCGCGATCCGAAAACCAAGTTCCGCAAGGTCTACCAGGAGATCGATGATGTGCCGGCATTCGAGCCGGTGACAAAATTCAATGCGACAGTCGACGAGGTCGCGCGGTTTCCCGACATGGTCCGGCAGGCGTTTCGGGTGGCCACATCCGGCACGCCCGGTCCGGTGCATCTGCAATTCCGCGGCAACGAAGGGCAGCTCGATGGCGAGGAAGCGGAAATGGAGCCGTTGTGCGAGCCGCAATTTGTCCGTATACCGCCGTTTCGCCCGCGCCCTGACGACGCGAGCATCGCCGCGGCGCTCGCACATCTCCAGAACTCAGTGCGGCCGGTGATTGTTGCGGGCGGCGGAGTGCGGGCTTCGGGCGCGGCAGCCGAACTCGTTGCGCTCGCGCAGGCGCTGGCGATTCCGGTCGCGACCTCGCTCAACGGCAAGGATTCAATTCCCGGCAATCACCCGCTCTCAGTCGGGGTCGTCGGCACCTATTCGCGCGAGAGCGCGAACCGCGTGATCAACAGTGCCGACCTCGTCTGTTTCATCGGAACGGAAACGGGCGGCATGACCACGCATTTCTGGACCGTCCCGCAGATCGGCACGCCCGCCATCCAGATCGATATCGATCCGCAGGCGATCGGCCGCAATTATCCACTCGTCGCAGGGGTCAATGGCGACGCCAAGGTCATTCTCGCACAGATGCTTGCGACCGCCGATCGGGCAAGCGCGCAGGCACGCAAGCCCTGGCTCGAGACGGCGCAGAAAATCGGCCGCGAGTGGTCGGCGAAATATCACCCGCTGCTCGCCTCCGAGGCGGTGCCGATTCGCCCCGAGCGCATTTGTGCCGAGCTTACACGGCATATGCCCGATGATGCCATCGTCGTTGTCGATACCGGGCACGCCGGCATGTGGATGGGCGGGATGTTCGATCTTTCGAGCCCCCGCCAGAGCTATCTCCGCAGCGCCGGCCATCTCGGCTGGGCTTTTCCCGCCGGGCTCGGCGCGAAATGCGCCTGCCCCGAGCGGCCCGTTGTGGTGTTCACCGGCGACGCCGGACTCTGGTACCACATTGCCGAGATCGAAACGGCCGCGCGCTGGCGTATCAACGCGGTGATCGTCGTCAATAACAACGCGGGCGGCAATCAGTCCAAGCGCGGTTTTGACCGCGTCTACGGCGGCACCCAGACCGAGCAGGCGCGGGAATTGTGGACTTTCAGCAAGGTCAACTTCGCCCGCATCGCGGAGGACATGGGCGCGGCCGGGATGCGGGTCGAGAAACCCGGCGATATCGCGCCGGCGCTGGAGCAGGCCTTGCGCGCGAACCGCCCCGTCGTCTTGGACGTCGTCACCGACATCGACGCACTCGCGCCGCTCGCGGTGACGTAAACGGGCTACTGTAGCCCGGATTGGAGCTTGCGCGAAGCGCGAGCGCAAATCCGGGAACCGCTCGCGATCCCGGATTGCGCGATCGGCAAAGTCATGCCGGCACTCATGATCCGTGCATCGCGCGGATCGCGGCTACGGACTGGCCTCAATCCCGATCGAATCTCTCTGCATTATTCCCACATGAGCGATTGCTTGAGCCGGCGCGATGTTGTGCGAACGACGGGGAAGCTTGCCGCGGCCGGCTTATTGGGGATGGGTCGCGCGGCCATCGCGCGCCCGCAGCCGATCAGCCCGGGTGGCGGAACTTTTTCGCATGTGGATTCCATCCTGCGTGCGGCAACGCAGGCCGACGACCTGCCCGGCGTGGTGGCACTGGCCGCGACCGATACTGGCATCGTGTACGAAGGCGTTTTCGGCAGGCGCCGCGCGCACGAAGGGCCGGCGATGACCCGCGATACGCTCTTTCGCATCGCCTCCATGGTCAAGCTGATGACTTCCACTGCCGCGCTGCAGCTCGTCGAACAAGGCAGGCTTTCGCTCGATGCTCCCGTGCCCGACATCAAGCCTGAGCTTGGCTCGCCACAGGTGCTTGACGGATTCGACGCGGCGGGAAGGGCGCAGTTGCGGCCGGCCAAACGCCCAATCTCGCTGCGTCACCTCCTCACCCATACATCCGGTTTCACCTACCGGCTCTGGGATGCGAAGGCGGTGCAATATGCCAAGGCAATCGAGCTTCTGTCCGCGGACGAAAAAAAGCGCGCGCCGCGCACGCCGCTGATGTTCGATCCCGGCGAGCGGTGGCAATACGGCACCAGCATCGATTGGGTGGGACGTATTGTGGAGCACGTCAGCGGCGAGCCGCTGGATGGCTATTTCAAAAAACACATCTTCGACCCGCTCGGGATGAGCAATTCCGGATTCGTGATCGCGCCGGAGCAGCACGCCCGAGAAGCGCTATCACATCGACGCGGACCCGCCGGCGCGCTGCGGCCGCAACCGCGGGCGCGCCAATCCTCGCAACAGACCTCGCAGCAATCATCGCAACAATCCCCGCGGCAATCATTCTCCGGCGGCGGTGGAATTTATTCGACCGCACCCGATTACTTGACGCTCATCCGCATGCTGCTGCAAGGCGGCACACTCAACGGCGCCCGCATCCTTGCTCCTGAGACTGTCGCGCTCATGGGCCGCAATCAGATCGGCAACATCGAAGCCGGCATTCTGAAAACCACCGTGCCGGGGGCCTCAAACGATGTCGATTTCTTTCCCGGCGTCAGTCTGCGATGGGGCCTCGGTCACATGATCAACATGGACCCGGTTCCGGACGGCCGCAGTGCGGGGAGCCTGACCTGGGGCGGCCTGTTGAACACCTATTACTGGATCGATCCCGCCAAACGCATCGCCGCGGTTTTCATGACCCAGGTCTTGCCGTTCGCCGATCAGCGCGTGTTGCGGGTCTATCGTGAGTTCGAGCGCGGTGTCTACGCCGCCATTCGTAGCTCGTAGCCCGGCAAGTGCAAACCCGGGCTACGAGGCGGCCAACCGCTCGATAGCCGCGGGCGGAAGAGACTGGCCGGCGAGCCTCGCAGCATAAAGCGCTGCTCCAAGACTTGGCGCGAGCACCGGTGCCCTCAAGTCATAGCGCGCAGAGCGTGCCTCAATATGGCGCCGGAACGGAGGGAGGATCAGGTCACCCGCGTTGAACACGCCACCCGAATAGGAGAGCGGAACGGATTCGACCGCCGGAAATTCAAGCGCCTGGCGCACCGCGTCCACAATGCAAACAAGTTCACCCGCGGCATGGTCGAAGATTTCAATCGCAGACGGATCGCCCACCTGTGCCGAGCGGGCGACAAGCAAAGAGAGCGCGGCGATGCGTTCTCGCGCACGCGCGCTGGGGAGCTTCGCAGAGAGATCAAGATCGCAACCGAGATCGAGCGCGGCGCGCACTGCCGCATGGAGCGGCCCCCTGGGAAGGCGGCCGTCGCTCATGCGCGTGAAGATGTTGAGCCCCTGCACCGCGATCCAATAGGCGGAGCCTTCATCGCCGAAGACTTCGCCCCAGCCTCCCGCGCGCGCCGCCCTCCCCTTGCGCTCGCCATAGGCGATGGAACCTGTTCCGGCGACGACATTGATGCCATCTTCGCCGCCCAGCGAGCCTGCCCAGGCGCAGACCATATCGTTGCCGCAGCGGTAGCGGTCATGGCCGAGCAGCGGCTGCGGCATTGCATCGAGCACGCTTTGCGCCGTGCTGTCTTCGCCATAGGCGGGCAGACCGAAGAACGCGTAGGCGACGGCACTCCCCTCGATGCCTGCCTGCCCGAAGAGCGCGCCAAGTCCGTTTGCGAGCACGCTGCGCAGGCCCTCCATGCCGACCTCGATGTGATAGGAGCTCGGCCCCTCACACGACGCGACGAGGCTGCCCTCGCCATCGACCAGCACGAACCGTGTTTTGGTGCCGCCGCCATCGACGCCGAGAAAGAAGCTCATGCGCGCAGTGGGTGAATGCGCACCCCCTGCACGACCCGGTGCACGGTGCCGGATTTGTTTGGACTATCCGGCGTGACGCCACGGTCGATAGCAGCCTCGAACGCAAACATCTGCGGCGCGGCAATGAAGGGAAGCAAGAGTTCGATGTCCGCAGCCTCCGTCATGTCGGGAATGGTGATTTTATCGACGCCGGGAGGCAGGCCTTTATCGCAGGCGCAAATTGCGAGCACGCCGCCGGCCCTGCCGTCCCGCACAATCTCCTGCAGCAGGTCAAGATCATAGCGGCGGGCGTAGGCATGGTTGGAAAGAAAGATCACAACCAGCGTTCGCTCGTTCACGATGGTCTTGGGGCCGTGCCGAAATCCCATCGGGGAGTCGGGAAGCGCAACCACTCCCCCGTCGGTCAATTCAACGAGCTTAAGCGCAGCCTCGCGCGCAAGCCCCTTGAAAATATGACTCCCGAGATAGACGACACGCTCATACCTGCGCGCGGCGAGCGACTTCATCGCTGCTGCCTCGCTTGCGACGACGCAGTCCATCGCGCTGGCAACGCAATCGACCCTTGCTCCCATGCCGTCAATGCCCGCAAGCAAGGCCAGACCCGCCCAGGTCATGGAGCTGAAGCTTGAGGTCATCGCAAAGCTTCGGTCGTTGGTTTCTTCCGGCAGCAGAATGATCACGCCCTTGCCGGTCCGCGCAATCCGGCGGGCAAGCTCGCCGTCGCGGTTGCACGTGATCGCGACCTGGTGGATCTCACGCACGATCTGTTCCGCAAGATCAAGCGCTGCGACGCTTTCGGGGCTGTTGCCGGAGCGGCCAAACGAAACGAGCAGGGTCGGCTTGTCGGCCTCGAAATAGAGAGAGGGCGCGCAGACGAGGTCTGTGGTGGCAATCGCCTCGACCCGGCATGGGAGCTTGCATGCGAGATAGGGTGCGAGGCACTCGCCGATGAAGGAGGAGGTGCCCGCGCCCGCCAGGATCACATGCATGTCCGTGCGATGGATCAAAGGAAGGAGAAAGCGCTCGAGCGCCTGCTTGCGCGCGACTAGCTCCGCCTGGGTCTTGCGCAGCATCGCGCCTTGCTGCGCGATCTCCGTTGCCGTCCAGAACGCGCCGTGCGCGCGCAATTCCGCTTCATCACGGCCGAGCTTAGCCATTGGTCGCGGCCCAATAATCATGGAGCACGGCACCAACATGCGCCATGGCCAGCTCGGCCGGGCTCCATCCGACCGCACCGGCTTGCAAGGCCCTATAGGCGACGGGCAGATACTGGCTGATCAATGCAAGCGGGGGCAGGTTTTCATTGAGGTTGCGGAACATGATCTGCTGCGCCCGGACGATCTGCGGATCGGGCCAATAATAGCGGATGCGGTCACTGAGACTGTATTGCAGGTCGTAATCGAGTTCAGCGCCGCGTGCGTGATAGTATTTCACCCAGTGCCGCGGGTCCGCTTTCATGCGTGCAATGACGACCCGGCGGAAATCGGAAAGGCATGAAGGTTCGATCCATTCGCGCTCGATGGCATCCAGCGCCCAGAGCGCCTCGCGCAGTGCAAAGGTGAGAGCGGGGCCGACTTTGAGGATCGCGAAATGATCCCGCACCAATGACCCGAGCGCCGCTCGGGTCTGGTAGTCCGTGGAGTGAGCTTCGAAGATCAGGCGGTCATACTGCTCGATCATGCGGCTGAGCGCACGCGTCTTTGCGGGCTCGTAAGCGACGACCTTGCGGTGATCGAACTCGACGCCGGGTTGAACGACGGCGGCAATCACCCGCGGCCACGCCTCGGCGAGGCCGGATTGCGCAAACACTTTGCGATGGGCCTCGATCGTTGCGCGCGCTGCTTGCGGTGTCGTGATTGCGAGGCCTGCGAGCTCTTCCGCAGACCCGCCCGGCACCGGCACCTCGGTTCCGATGACATAGACCGGGGGCTCCCCTCCGGCGCGGCCATTGACACGTTCGGCCACGGCGCACAGCCGCGCAGAGCGCGATGCGATGATCTCGTCATTCAGCGGCGGCTTGTCGTCCGCGCACGCCATGGAGCAGTCGAGATGGATCTTGCGGAAGCCGGCGCTGACGTACTCTTCGATCATCACATCTGCGCGCGCCATCGCTTCGTCTGCCGGCAGCGACTGCCATGGATTCGGGCCAAGGTGATCTCCGCCAAAGACAACATGGTCCGGCGAAAGGCCTGTCCGATTTGCAATGCGAGTGACAAAATCGCAGAACTCCGCGGGCTTCATGCCGGTATAGCCGCCATCCTGATTGACCTGGTTCGACGTCGCCTCGATCAGCACGAACGGGGCCTCGTGCCGGGCGGCGTGAACGAGGGCTGCTTCAATCACAAACGGATGCGCGGAACACACGGAAAAGATGCCGCACGGCTCTCCGGCCTTGTGCCGCGCGATGCGTTCGATCATCGCCTTCATTTCTCTTCCGGCGCGAGCGCAAGCAGAACCGCGGCAACGCACGCGAGCCCGAGCGCGGCGAGCTTGAGCCGTCCGGGCAAAGTGCCAATCACAATCAAGGAGATGACCGCGGTCATCAGCGGCGCGCCTGCATTGGTAAGCGGCGACACCACAATGGCCTGCCCGTAGCGAAAGGCATAGACGAGCGTGAGTGCCCCGATGGCGTTGAGGATCTGGATTGCGGCAGCAAGGTAAGGGCCGTCGGCGCCCCAGTTCACCGGCGCGCTGAAATCGGTCATGCCCCAGGCGACCGGCGCAAGCATCAGTCCCGTCACCATCATGTAGAAGAAGATGCTCTCCGCGCGCATGGTCCGGTTGGCAAGCTTCATGAAGAAGGCCTGCACGCCCCAGCATCCCATCACAATCAGCGAGAGCAGGAACCAGCCCAGTCCTGTGCCTTCGCTCAAGCCTTCCAGGGAGAAGTCAAACAACGGAAGCGAGACGAGCGCAAGCAGAATGCCGGCCGCGCCCATGGTGTTGGTTCGTTCGCCGAGCAGCAGGAAAGACATCACAATCGTCACGATGGGCGAGAGCGAGATCACGGGGAAGATCAGGTAGGCCGGACCCTTGGTTAGCGCATAGTACAGCACCATCTGTCCGCCCGCCCCGAGCAAGCCGATGATCATGCCATGGGCCAGCGCTCGCCAGTCGTGCTCGAGCTGCCAGTCTTGGCGCGCGAGCGCATAGAACGCGGGCGCGATCATGGTGAGGGACCACACGCAATAGACAAGCGTGTCGGGAAACCCGCGCTCCGCCGAAAGCGGGGTGAACGCGCCCCACACACCCCAGAGAATCGTGGTCGCGAAGGCATAGAGCAGCCATGTCTTCGGCCCTGTTGCCGCGGTGGCGAGTGGCACCATCAAGTCCCGTCTAGAGTGGGATGATTTTTCTTCGAATTATCATCCCGCTCTACTTCTTTTGTTTGAGCATGATCTTTTTCCGAAAACCGGCTCCCACTTTTCGGGATCATGCTCTAATGACGCAGCAAGAGCGTCAGTATGACGATTGTCATCGCGAGGTTGAACGCGAGCATCCACTTTACCAGCGTCAGATCGGCCTCGAGGCGGACAAAGCGGTTTTCATGACCGGCGACAACTTCGGCGGCCTTTCGGGCCTTGTCCTCCGGCGCGCCGGCGGCCTTGAGTGCGTCATAGAGTTCGGAGATCATGGTGGTCATGCGCATGAATATGAATGCGGGAATAAACGCTGTCCAGCACGTCACCTCGATCACAGGACGGTGGCCGGGCGTTTTCTCAGACAGTCAATGAGTGGAGCACGCAGCAGATAGGCGCGATGCGCCACCGGATCGGCGGCAGTGGCCAAGATTGCGGTGGACAGTTTCGCGGCGGCCTATCGTCTTCATCATGCCGTTCGTATCCATTACGCGACTTCGCGTGCGGGCGTGGCGTTATCTGCCGGCCTTTATCATCCAGGCGTTTCGTTCGGCACGGCAAGCGAGCCTTGCGCCGGGAAATCTCGCCGTTATGCTCCTGCGCGACGCCAATCTCACTTTCTGGACGCGAACCGTGTGGAGCGAAGAGGCGGCCATGCGCGCCTTCATGCGCGCGGGCGTGCATCGTAAGGTTATGCCGCGTCTCTTAGAATGGTGCGACGAAGCGGCGGTCACCCACTGGAATCAAGATGCGTTCGAACCGCCGGCGTGGGATGAAGCCCATCAGCGGCTCCAGCACGAGGGAAGGACCTCAAAGGTCAATCATCCCTCGCGGGCGCATAGCCGATTTGAGGTCCCCGCGCCCAACGTGAGAAACGAGTTGAAATTCAAATGAGCGCGCGGACGAGGCCTACGAATGTGCCAGCGCGCGCTGCAGGCGGTTTCGCGCCGCCCGATATTGCGCGTCTTCGAACGCCTGGCCGGCGGCGGGCGCAATAAACAGGCTCTGCAGCGCCTGTTTTTGCACCGGCTTCTTTATGATCGGCACCGCGCGGAAGCGCGCCTCCACGCTCTCCACCCCATAGCCGGTGACGAACACAAACGGAATGCTGCGAGCAAGCAGAACGTCGGCAACGGGATAGACGAACTCTCCGCCCAAATTTATGTCGACGATGCCGCCGTCGATCTCATCGTGTACGGCCGCAACCATTGCGTCCGAAAGCCGGCTGAATGGCCCTACGACGGAGAAGCCCAGATCGGCGAGGATATCCCGCATCATCATCGCGACCAGGATTTCATCCTCGACCAGAAGGATGCGGTTGCCGCTCGCGAGCTTGATTGGCAGCACGGACTTGTCGTCCGCAATCATGCGATGGGCGTAATGGACCGCGGTATCGCTTCTGTCACCGCGGGGAACCGCAAGGGTGCAGTGAAGGCCTTGCGGATGCCATTCGAACCGAGCCTCCCCCTCGAGCTGGCGCTCGATGCTGGCGCTGATCACGTTGATGCCAAAGCCGGGTGTGACCGGAGGGGCCGTGGCCGGCCCGCCGCTCTCCACCCAGCGCAGAATGAGATGGTCCGCATCGAATTCCCAAGTGAGCCGCACGCGTCCGGGCAGCACGGACAATGCGCCATATTTGGCAGCGTTGGTGGAAAGCTCATGCAAGGCGAGCGCAAGTGTCTGTGCGGAGCGCGGATCGAGCGATACGTCCGGTCCGCAAGCGGTGATTTTTTCCGCCTCGCCGATGCGATAGGCGGCAAGCTCCTCGTCCACGAGGCGGGCAAGGTCAGCGCCCTGCCAGCGGCTTTGGGCAAGCAGCGTATGCGCGCGGGAGAGCGCAGCGATCCGCCCATCGACGGCTGCGGTGTACGACTTGATGTTATCGGCGCGCGTTAGCCGCACGATGGACTGCACGAGCGCAAGCGCGTTGCGCGCGCGATGATCGACCTCGCGCGCCAGCAGTGCTTGCCGGTCCTCGGCTTCCTTGCGGTCGGTGATGTCCACCGTCACGCCACTGATGCGCACGATGTGATCGGTCGCATCCATGCTGGCAACCGCCGTACCGATGCACCAGCGCGTCTCCCCGCTGGGACGAATGACGCGAAACTCGCTCTGCAGCGAGGGCGCGCTCGGCACCGCCGGTTTGATCGCATTCTGCAGATGTTTCCAATCATCGGGATGAACGAGCGCCCGGACATTCTCGACCGTCAGATCGAAGGTTGCGGGACTCACTCCGAAAATTCGATATTGCCCGTCATCCCAGATGAAGCGGCCGTCGACCGGGTCCCACTCCCAGGATCCCATCTGGCCGGCGGCCAGAGCGAGGCTGCGGCGCTGCTCGCTCTGCACCAGACGGACGGCTGAGTTCTCCAATTCCGTCGTGCGCTCGGCCACCCGGCGCTCCAGCTCCGCGTTGAGCGTTTCGAGCTGCCGGGTCTTGCGGTAGAGCTCGGCGAAGATACGCACCTTCGCGCGCAGCACTTCGGGGGTTACCGGCACCGGAACGTAGTCGACCGCGCCCATTTCGAAGGCGCGCAAACGATCGACCTCGGCGAGATGAATTGCGGAGATGAAAATGATCGCGGTTTTCTGGAACCGGGGATGCTCGCGGATCATCGCGGCCAGCTGAAAACCGTCGAGCTCCGGCATGCAGACGTCGACCAGGATAACCGCGATCTCATGCTTGAGGAGCAGTTCCAGCGCCTCCCGCGCGGACGCGGCCTTGATCAGATTCTCTCCGAGCTCGGAGAGTATCGTCTCGTAGCTCAGGAGTTTGGCCGGCTGATCGTCGACCAACAGGATGTTTACTCTACCGTCCGAGTTCATCCGTGTTCTCCGCTGCTCGAGTAGGGTGGGCTAGGGCGCGCCCGTTCTCTTTCTCCGCGTGGGCAAATCGCGCGCGCCGAGCCCACGCGGCAACCGCACGTCGGCGATTTGCCCACCCTACAAATCACCGGTGCAACCACATGCGCAGCGCCGAGAGCAGCTGCTCGGTGTTCACGGGCTTGGCGAGATAGTCCGATGCGCCCGCCTCCAGGCATTTCTCGCGATCCCCCTTCATGGCCTTGGCCGTGAGCGCAATGATGGGCAAGCGCCGGAACCTGGGCTTTGCCCTGATCACCTGCATGGTCTGGTAGCCGTCCATTTCGGGCATCATGATGTCCATGAGCACGATGGCGAGATCGGGTGTGGACTCGACGAACTCGATTGCTTCGCTTCCGGTCGTGGCGGTGAGCACGCGCATGCCGCGCCGCTCCAGCACGCTCGAGAGGGCAAAAATGTTGCGCGCATCATCATCCACCAGCAGCACGGTGCGGCCTACCAGATCCTCGTCCGAGCTGTTGAGCCGCTCGAGCATCCGCTGCTTCTCCGGCGGTAAGTCGGCGACGATGCGGTGCAGGAAGAGCGCGGTTTCGTCGAGCAGCCGCTCGGGCGATTCCACGCCCTTCACCACGATGCTGCGCGCCATGGTATGCAGCGTCGCATCCTCCTCGGCCGAGAGCTCGCGCCCGGTGAACACAACGACCGGCACGTCCGACAATTTCTCATCGGCACGCAGCTCTTCCAGCACCTCGAAGCCGGACATGTCCGGCAGCCGCAGGTCCAGCACCACGCAGTCGCACGGCTCCTCCCGCAACAGCTTGACCGCCTCGGCACCAGTGCCCGTCGTGATGATGTCGATGTCGTCCGAGCCCAGGAGCTCCGCGATGCTCAGCTGCTCGGCCTTGTCGTCTTCCACCACCAGCAGGCGCTTGCGTTGACGCTTGGCGTATTCCTTGATGCGCGTGAGCGCCGCCTCGACCCCCTCGGTAGAGGCAGCCTTGGTGACGAAGGAGAATGCGCCGCAGGCAAGCCCGTGCTGGCGGTCTTCGTCGAGCGTGATGATCTGCACCGGAATGTGCCGTGTCAGCGGGTTCTGCTTGAGCTGGCTGAGCACGTTCCAGCCGAGCATGTCGGGCAGGAATACATCGAGGGACACCGCCGTGGGCTGGTATTGCTTGGCGAGATCGAGAGCATCGGCGCCGCGCGCCGCGGCCAGGACCTTGAAGCCCTTCGCGCGGGCGAGATCGACCATGATGCGGGCGTAACGCGGGTCGTCCTCCACGATCAGCAGGATGGAATCGCCTGGTTGGATGGCGAGCCGATCGTCCAGGATCTGCTCGATGGGATGCTCCGGCAATGCGCTCGCATGCAGCACGGGCGCGTGCACGGTCGCAGCCGAGGCCGCCGGCAAAGACTTGGGCGCATAGGATGGGCCCACGTATTTGAGCGGCAGGTAGAGCGTGAAGGTGCTGCCGACCGAGGGCAAGCTGCGCAGGTGGATTTCACCACCGAGCAGGTTTGACAGCTCGCGGCTGATCGCAAGCCCTAGACCGGTGCCCCCGTATTTTCGGCTGGTGCTGGCATCCGCCTGCTGGAACGCTTCGAAGATGATCTTCTGCTTCTCCAGCGGAATGCCGATACCGGTATCGGAAACTTCGAACGCGACCACCGCCGGCACCTGATTGAGGACAGGGTGCTCGGATGACCAGCCTTGTCGAACAGCCGAGATGTTCAGCCGCACGCCGCCTTGCGCCGTAAACTTGAACGCGTTCGACAAGAGGTTCTTGAGCACCTGCTGCAGGCGTTTCGAATCGGTGGTGATCGCGCGTTCGAGTTTCGGGTCGACCGTGATGTCGAATGACAATTGCCGCGTCTCGGCCTCGTGCCGGAACGGCCGCGCCACCATGTCGACGAGATTGGTGAACGCGATCTCTTCGGCATCGACCGTGACGGTGCCGGATTCAATCTTGGAGAGGTCAAGAATATCGCTGATCAGATTGAGGAGGTCGGTGCCGGCGCCATGAATGGTGCGGGCGAATTCGACCTGCTTGAGCGTCAGGTTGCCTTCAGGGTTGTCGCCGAGTTGCTGGCCCAGAATCAGAATGCTGTTGAGCGGCGTGCGCAGCTCGTGCGACATGTTGGCGAGGAATTCGGACTTGTATTTCGAAGTGAGCGCGAGCTCGGTGGCCTTTTCTTCCAGCGCGCGCCGAGCCTGTTCGATCTCCTGATTCTTCTCGGCAAGCTGCTCGGCCTTCTGCTCGAGCTGCTCATTGGTCTGCTGCAGGTCCTTCTGCTGCGCCTGCAGTTGGCCCGCGAGCTGCTGGGACTGCTTGAGCAGACCTTCGGTCTGCATGGTCGCCTCAATGCTGTTGAGCACGATGCCGATGTTGGTGGTGAGCTGATCAAGGAAGGTTATCTGCAGCGCGGTGAACTCGCTCAGGGAGGCAAGCTCGATGACGGCTTTGACCTGGCTTTCGAACAGCACCGGCAGCACCACGATGTTGCGCGGAACCGCCTTGAACAGCGCCGAGCCGATGGGAGCCGCGTGCTGCGGCATCTCGCTGATCAGGATTCTACGCTTGTCGGCGGCGCACTGGCCGATCAGGCCTTCGCCGATACGAAGCTCGTTCGGGTGGCCATTAAAACCGTCATCGGCGTAGGACGCAAGCAGGAGCAGCGTCGGGAGGTCCTCGCTGGTGACCTGATAAATGACGCCGAGCTGCGCGTTGACGAGAGGCGTGAGCTCCGAGAGCAGCAGCCGGCCCACGCTGGAAAGGTCGCGCTGTCCCTGCAGCATGTTGGTGAATCTGGCAAGATTGGTCTTGAGCCAGTCCTGCTCGGTGTTGCGGTCGGTGGTGAGCCGCAAATTGTCGATCATGGTGTTGATGTTGTCTTTAAGCTCGGCCACTTCGCCGCGCGCATCCACCTGGATCGAGCGGGTCAGGTCGCCCTTGGTCACGGCAGTCGCGACCTCGGCGATGGCACGCACCTGCGTGGTGAGATTGGCGGCGAGCAGGTTCACGTTGCCGGTGAGGTCCTTCCACGTTCCGGCGGCGCCGGGCACGTTGGCCTGGCCGCCGAGCCGACCCTCCACCCCCACTTCGCGCGCCACGCTGGTGACCTGATCCGCGAAGATCGCGAGCGTGTCCGTCATGTTGTTGATGGTCTCCGCGAGCGCGGCCACCTCGCCTTTCGATTTCACGGTCAGGTTCTGCTTGAGGTCGCCGTTGGCGACGGCGGTCACCACCTTCACAATACCGCGCACCTGCTCGGTGAGGTTGGCGGCCATGACGTTCACCGTATCGGTGAGGTCCTTCCAGGTGCCGGCGACGCCGGGCACCGTCGCCTGGCCGCCGAGCTTGCCTTCGGTGCCGACCTCGCGCGCCACGCGGGTGACCTCCGAGGCAAAGGCATTGAGCTGATCCACCATGGTATTGATGGTGTTTTTGAGCTCGAGGATTTCGCCCTTCACATCCACGGTGATCTTGCGCGAGAGGTCGCCGCGCGCGACCGCGGTGGTCACCTCGGCGATGTTGCGCACCTGAGTGGTGAGGTTGGCCGCCAGCAGGTTCACGTTGTCGGTGAGATCCTTCCAGGTCCCGGCCACGCCCGGCACCACCGCCTGGCCGCCGAGCCGCCCGTCGGTGCCGACCTCGCGCGCCACGCGCGTCACCTCGGCGGCGAACGAACGCAGTTGCTCGACCATGGTGTTGAGGGTTTCCTTCAACAGCAGAATCTCTCCGCGCACGTCGACGGTGATCTTCTTGGAGAGGTCGCCGCCGGCAATCGCGGTTGCCACCTCGGCGATGTTGCGGACCTGGGCGGTGAGGTTCGAGGCCATGAAGTTCACGTTGTCGGTGAGGTCCTTCCAGGTGCCCGCGACGCCCGGCACCTGCGCCTGGCCACCGAGCTTGCCTTCGGTACCGACCTCGCGCGCCACGCGCGTCACCTCCGAGGCAAACGAGTTAAGCTGATCCACCATTGTGTTGATGGTGTTCTTGAGCTCGAGAATCTCGCCTTTCACGTCGACAGTGATCTTGCGCGAGAGGTCGCCGCGCGCCACCGCGGTCGTCACCTCCGCGATGTTGCGCACCTGGGCGGTGAGATTGCCGGCCATTGAGTTGACGCTGTCGGTGAGGTCCTTCCAGGTGCCCGCGACGCCGGGCACGTTCGCCTGTCCGCCCAGCCGCCCTTCGGTGCCGACCTCGCGTGCCACGCGCGTCACCTCGCCGGCGAAACGGTTGAGCTGGTCGACCATGGTGTTGAGTGTTTCCTTCAGCTGAAGGATTTCGCCACGCACGTCGACGGTGATTTTTTTCGACAGGTCGCCGTTGGCGACCGCGATGGTCACGTCGACGATGTTGCGGACCTGCGCGGTGAGGTTGCCAGCCATGGAGTTGACGCTGTCGGTCAGGTCTTTCCAGGTGCCGGCGACGCCGGGCACCTCCGCCTGGCCACCGAGCTTTCCTTCGGTGCCGACCTCGCGCGCCACGCGGGTGACTTCCGCCGCGAACGCGTTGAGCTGATCGACCATGGTGTTGAGCGTTTCCTTGAGCTGCAGGATCTCGCCGCTCACGTTCACGGTGATCTTTTTCGAAAGGTCGCCTTGCGCAACCGCGGTGGCGACCTCGGCGATGTTGCGAACCTGCCCGGTGAGGTTCGAGGCCATGGAATTGACGCTGTCGGTGAGGTCCTTCCAGGTGCCGGCCACGCCACGCACCATGGCCTGGCCGCCGAGCTTGCCCTCGGTACCGACCTCGCGCGCCACGCGCGTCACCTCGCCCGCGAACGCGTTGAGCTGATCCACCATGGTATTGATGGTGTCTTTGAGCTCCAGAATTTCGCCGCGCACGTCGACGGTGATCTTCTTCGACAGGTCGCCGTTGGCGATGGCGGTCGAAACCTCGGCGATGTTGCGCACCTGGGCGGTCAGGTTCGAGGCCATGGAGTTCACGCTGTCGGTGAGGTCCTTCCACGTGCCGGCGACGCCGAGCACGTTGGCCTGTCCGCCGAGCCGGCCTTCGGTGCCCACCTCGCGCGCGACGCGCGTTACTTCGCCCGCGAACGCGTTGAGCTGATCGACCATCGTGTTGATGGTTTCCTTGAGCTGCAGGATCTCGCCGCTCACGTTCACGGTGATTTTCTTGGAAAGGTCGCCACCGGCGATCGCCGTCGCCACGTCCGCAATGTTGCGCACCTGGGCGGTGAGGTTCGACGCCATGAAGTTGACGCTGTCGGTCAAATCCTTCCAGGTGCCCGCAACGCCGGGGACCTGCGCCTGACCGCCAAGCTTGCCTTCGGTGCCGACTTCGCGCGCCACGCGGGTGACTTCCGAGGCGAACGAATTGAGCTGGTCCACCATGGTGTTGATGGTGTCCTTGAGCTCGAGAATTTCGCCGCGCACATCAACGGTGATCTTGCGCGAAAGGTCGCCGCGCGCGACGGCAGTCGTCACCTGCGCGATATTGCGGACCTGGTCGGTGAGGTTGCCGCACATGGCGTTCACCGAGTCGGTCAAATCCTTCCAGGTGCCGGCAACGCCCGGCACGATCGCCTGGCCGCCAAGCTTGCCATCGGTGCCGACCTCGCGCGCCACGCGGGTGACCTCGGAGGCAAACGAGCGCAGCTGATCCACCATGGTGTTGATGGCTTCCTTGAGCTGCAGGATCTCGCCCCGCACGTCGACCGTAATCTTCTTAGAGAGGTCGCCGTTTGCGACCGCAATCGTCACCTCGGCGATGTTGCGCACCTGGGCGGTAAGGTTCGAGGCCATGGAATTGACGTTCTCGGTGAGGTCCTTCCAGACGCCGGTCACCTCGCGCACCTGCGCCTGGCCGCCGAGCTTGCCTTCCGTCCCCACTTCGCGCGCCACGCGCGTCACCTCGGAAGTGAACACGCTGAGCTGCTTGATCATGGTGTTTACGATATTGGCGGAGCGCAGGAACTCGCCTTCGAGCGGACGGCCATCAACATCAAGGCGCACAGTCTGCAGGAGATCGCCTTTTGCAACGGCGGAAATGGCGCGGGTCACTTCCGTGGTCGGCCACAGCAGGTCGTCGATCAGCGTATTGACCGACGTCTCCATCTCGCCCCAGGCGCCGTGGGTGAGCCCGAACTTCACCCGCTGGCGCGTCTTGCCTTCACGGCCGACCACATGCCCCACGTGCTCGAGCTGCTGGGCCATGCGCTCATTGGCGGCTACGATCTCGTTGAAGGTATCCGCAATCTTTCCGAGCAGCCCCACCTGGCTGCCTGCCATGCGAACTGAAAAGTCGCCGACCCGCATCGCCTGGAGCGCGTTGAGAAGATCATGCAACTCGGACGACGAGCCGCCGTTAAGGCGACCTTCCATCATCTCGGGAGCTGTGGCTGGAGCCGCCCCATTGGTCGCGAGCTCGCCAGCAGTCTGGTTATCGGGCTGCATCAGATCCTCCAAGGCGAATCGGCGCAAGGTGCCATGAGCTTGTTTTCCATGTCACGACTAGAGCGCGATGTGGCTGTAGGCTTTGTTGTGTAGGGTAAGAAACTTGCTGACGCGAACACGCCAAATGGAACTTGTCCTGTTGGCAAGTAGAACTCTTTGTTGCTGCTCCACTGAGCAGACGGCAGGGCAGGCTCGGACAGCGCCCGCGGCGGCACGAGCTGTTTCATCCCCGCATGGCGGCGCCGGTACCTGACCGCAAAGACATGAAGAGCCCCCTCTGGGCCTGCTCCGGCCATAAACCACCCCTCCTGCAACGAGCGTGCAGCACCACCTGACGCGCTTAACGCAGATCCGGTTTTTTTGTTCCGCGCTCGCTAAGGAATTTTTCCTGGGCCGGCTCGCGCTGGCAGGAGGTCTGACATTTATCGGAGTAAGTAATTGAAATAAAATGATAATTTATCCGCGCGCGGGGGGACGGCTGCTCCTCTTGTCACGCCTGCTGCAACGCAGCACGAAAACGATCGCGCATGAGCGAGGCATCGAAATTGCGCTTGAAGGGCGCAGGGTCGGTCGGCTTTACCCTCAGCACGACGAAAGAGGTTCCGTTGGCCTCGCGCAGAAGGCGCGCACCACGTGCAAGATCTGCTTTGCTGGCGACCGTGCAGGCGTGTTTGATGCCGCACCCGATTGCGATCTTTTCGAGATCAACGCCCAGGCTGGTGTGACTCTTCTGCCAGCCGGTCTCCCCGTAATGGCCGTTATCAACGCAAAGGATAACGAGATTGGCAGGATCAACCACCGCGATGGTGGCAAGCGCACCCACATTCATCAGAAGCTCGCCGTCGCCAGTGACCACGAGCACGCGCTTGTCCGGCCGCGCAAGCGCGAGACCGAGCCCCATCATACAGGCAGCGCCCATGGCTCCGCCGAGCGAGTACACATGCGCCCCGTCACCGGCAACGGCTCCTACATCGCAGGCGGTACCACCAAGTCCGGCGATGAACAGGAAATCTTCATGCCGGCCGATCAGCGCCGGAACGGCTTCGCTTCGCTCAAGTTCGAAACCAGACACCGTGACGGCTGAGACAGGTTTTGGCTTAGGCATTTCGGTCACCTCAAAACGGCTTGGCGCCGATCAGCCGTTGTGACAGCAACACGGCGACCGCCTGACCGCCTTTGAATGCCATGGTGAGGGCCGCAGTCGTTGCCGGCACGACCTCCTCGGGACGTTCAATACGCAGGCAGATCACGCCCATGGCCTCCAGCGCCGGCTGCGTCGCTTGTCCCATGGCAAACTGCCACGGGTTGCCCTCGCCGAAATCGCCACGCATGCTCACGAGCGTGAGGAAGGGAAAGCGCCCGCTCCTGATCAGGGAGAGCATATTGATGCAGTTGCCCACCCCACTCGACTGCATGAGCAGAACGGCGCGCGCCCCGCCGAGATCGGCACCTGCAACCAGCGCCACGCCTTCTTCTTCCGTCGTCAGTGCAATTGAATGCACATCGGGATCGTCAAGCGAGCGGTCGATCAGAATGCTGTGGCCCGCATCCGGCACGTAGCCGAACTGAGTGACGCCGTGCTCGCGCAGCAGATCGTAGAGCGCGTGCTGCCAGGGCGTTTGCGCCTGCCTTGTCACAGCCGATTTCATGGGATCATTCCGCCTTGATTCCGGCCGAGCGGATGATGGCCGACCACTTGCTTTCCTCGCGATCGATCACGGCGGCGTGCTCCTCCGGCGTGGTTGGCATCGGCTCGGCGCCTTCCTGAAGCAGGCGGTGTCTGACCTCCTCGGTCGCAAGCGCCGCGCGCAGCTCCTTGTTGAGACGCTCGACGATCGGGCGTGGGGTTCCGGCCGGCGCAAGCAGCCCATAGCTGAGGACCGCATCAAATCCCGCCAGTCCTGATTCGGCGACGGTCGGAAGATCCGGCAGGGCCGCCGAGCGGCGCAAGGATGTGGCGGCAAGCGCGATGATCAGCTTCGATTCGATGGCCGCGCGTGAGACTGGAATCGGATTGAAGGCGACCTTCACATGACCGCCGGCAAGATCGGTGATCAATGGATTGGAGCCCTTGTACGGAATTTGCTGCACATTGACACTCGCCTGCTGGGCAAACAAGACCGAGGCAAGATGATTGACCGTGCCGACGCCGGGCACTCCGATCTGGAACGGCTGATCGGCGGCTTTCATCAACGCAATCAGATCGGCCACGGTGCCAGTCTTCACGCTCGGATGGATCAGGAGCAGCGACGGCGCCGACGCAATCAGGCCGATGGGCGCGAAATCCTTGCGCGGATCATAGCCGACGTCGCGATGCATGCTCGGCCCCGTCGCCAGTGTCGACGTGTAGCCAAGAAGGAGCGTGTAGCCGTCGGGCGCGCTTTTGGCGGCCTGACGGGTGCCGACCGTGCCGCTTCCTCCGGCGGCGCGATTTTCCACCACCACCTGCTGGCCGAGTGAGGCGCTGAGCTTGTCGGCGACTGCGCGCGCCATGATGTCATTGGTTCCGCCCGGCGGCAGTGGAACAACGAGCGTGATCGGCCGGCTTGGATAGGCCTGCGCCCAGGCGAGCGGAGGCGCGTTCATCGCAACAATAGCCACCACCGTGGCAATTGCTGTAATCAACTTGGTTGTGCTGCGCACGCGCCGCGGTCCTCTTACTCCGGCCTGATGCCGGCGGCCTTGACAAGACCAGACCACAATGTGAGCTCGCGATCGATCAGGACCGTATAGTCCCGTGGCGTACCCGGTTCGGGGTCTGCACCCGCCAATGCGAGACGTTGATGAACCTCATCGCTCGACAGTGCGTCGTTGAGCGCCCGGTTCAAGCTTTCGATCACGCTACCCCGGGTGCCGGCCGCAGCGACGAGCCCCCACCGCAGCGGTACGTCGAAGCCATCGAGACCAGCTTCTGCAAAGGTCGGAACCGAAGGTAGAAGCGCAGAGCGTTTCGCGGCGGCAACCGCTAGTCCGGCAATAGCGCCTGCGGCAATCTGGGCATGAACATTGGGAACCGCGCTGATCAGGACGCGAATGTGCCCGCCCAGCAAATCAGTGAGTGCGGGGCCGGCGCCTTTGTATGGGACGTGCGCAACGTGCATGCCGGTTCGATGGGCGAGAAGCTCGACCGTGAGATGACCGAGCGTGCCGGGGCCGGGGGAGCCGTAAAGAATTGGGCCCTCCTTGCCGCGCGCGATGAGCTCTGGAAGGGAGCGAGCTTGAAAACTCGGATGAACCACAATCACATTTGGTGTCGCGGCGATCACTCCGATCGGCTCGAAGTCGTTGCGCGGATCGTAGCCAAGATTCTCCATGAGGCTCGGCGCAGTGCCCATCGTTGCGCTGGTCCCGATCAGCACGGTATAGCCGTCGGGCTCACTCTTGGCGACTGCGCGCGTCGCCACCGTACCGCCGGCGCCGGGGCGATTGTCAATGATGATTTGCTGACCGAGCGTTTCGCTCATTTTGTCGGCGATGCTGCGCGCCGCCGTGCTGGCGCTGCCGCCGGGCGCGTAGGGAACGATCAGCGTGATCGGTCGGGTCGGATAATCCTGCGCCACGGCCGGCGTCGGAACCAGCGAGGCGAAAAGAATGGACAAAGCAGGAAGTAGCATCATGATCGTGTGTTGCAATGGACACCCTACCCGCCTTGCGGGCAAGATCATATCATGCAAGTGAGATGGCTCGCATGAGCTGAGGCATCGGCACACTAATTCGATCTCTATGCGCAGGCCATCGTCCGCAGAAACACTGGCATTTGCGTGCCCCTTGCATTGGGGTCATTGCCCGCCCGAGCGCGGCGTCATCGCCTCGAAGGCGCGGGACCGGGCGCACCAGCGCCCTCGATGGTTAATTCCCCGATCGCAGCCCCGCGTCCACGAACGGCTTGGCGATGTCCAGCGCGCCATGCATGCCGAGGTCATTGTGCCCGGCGCCGGGAAAGCGCACGAAACGCTTGGGCGCGCTGATCAGCCCATAGAGCCGCTCGCCGAGCGCAATCGGCACTACGTTGTCGCGCTCCCCGTGCAGCACCAGGACCGGAGCCGTCACTTTGACAATGCAAAGATCGGAACGGAATGGATCCTTGATCAACCAGCGCACCGGCAGGAACCAATAAATGCTGCTCGCAACGTCCGTGATCGACGTGAACGGGGATTCGAGCACCATGCGCGCGACGGGCTTTTCCGCAGCAAGCGCAACGGCGACGCCGCTGCCGAGCGACTCGCCCCATGGCACAATGCGGTCGGCCGGATAGCGGGCTGCGGCAAAAGCATAGGCCGCGCGCGCGTCCTCCATGAGTCCGGTCTCGGTCGGGCGACCGCTCGATCCGCCATAGCCGCGATAACTCAGCGCAACGAGCCCATCGCCATCAGCCGTGAGTGAATGCAGGCGCTCGCCGCGCCAGGCGAGCGCGCCGCCGTTGCCGTGAAAATAGAGGATGACAGGTTTTTCTCCGCGCGGCGGAATGTGCCACACGATCACGCGTTCCCCGTCGGCGGTATCGAGGATAACTTCCTCGGCCTGCGGCAGTCCTGCAACGGCGGGCGGCGTGCGTGCGCGGTCGGGGAAATACTGCAGCGAGCGCTGGCCCAGATACACCAGCGCCACCAGCCCGCCGTAGCCGACGGGCACAATGATCAGGAGCCATTTCAGCATGGATCGCACGCAGGTTGGGTCGGGTACTTCACGCGACCCAACGCTCCACCGATAGTGTTGGGTCTCGCAAGAGCGCTCGACCCAGGCTACGGCCTCACCAAAGCATTACCGGTCGCGCATGCGGTCCATGAGCGGCTTGTTCTGGCCGCCATCAATCTCGATCATGGTGCCGTTGACGAAGAAGGCGAGATCGGAGGCCAGGAACGTCACGAGATTGGCGACCTCTTCCGATTCGGCGATGCGCCCCAACGGAATGCTCGCAGGCGCGAGCTTGTCCGCCTGCTCGAAGCTCAAATTCATGTCGCGGGCCATGGCATGCACAAGCCCGGTCCACCGTTCGGTCCGCACCGGTCCCGGATTGACGCAAACGAAGCTGATATTGTCCTTGCCGAATTGGCTCGCCAGCGAGTTGGTCAGGTTCTGCCCCGCCGCGTTCGCCGCGCCCGGCGCAATCTCCCAGTACGAGAACTTGATGCCATCATTGCCGATCACGTTCACGACCCGGCCCTTTTTCTGTTTCTGCATGATCGGCAATACGTGCTTCATGCATCGCACATAGCCCATGAACTTGAGCTGAAGTGCGCTTGCCCACTCCTCTTCCGTCAGATGCTCGATGACGCCGCCGGGCGCCGATCCCGCGTTGTTGACGAGAATGTCGATGCGTCCGAGCGCGGCATGGGCCTGCTTGATGAAATTTTCCGCGTCCGCCGGCTTGGTGAGGTCGGCCGCTATGGGAATGATCTTACGCCCGGTCGCCTTGGATATCTCGGCCGCGGCGGCCTCCAGCGGCTCCTTGCGCCGCGCGCAGATCGCCACGTCAACGCCTTCCTGGGCGAGCGCGCGAGTGACCGCCTTGCCAATTCCTGCGCTCGCTCCGGTGACAACTGCTTTCTTTCCCTGCAACCCCAAATCCATGGCCTACCCCTTTGTTACGCAGCCTTGAGCCGCGGCATCAGTGCGCGGGCATTGTAGTCCAGGATCTTAGCGGTCTCCACGTCGGAGAACCCGGCTCTGCGCACCGTGCCGACAGGATCGAGATCGGCCGGTGGAAAGGAATAATCGCTGCCGAGCAGAATGTTCTCGACGCCCACTGCCTGCGCCAGCCAGCGCAAATGCATCGGGCTGTGCAGGATCGTGTCGTAATGGAAACGCCGGACGTAGGCAGAAGGATCAGCGGCGGCGACGTCGCCCTGCGCGGCGCGATCCATGCGCGCGTGCAGGCAATCGAACCGCCCGGTGAGGTAGGGAAAGGTGCCGCCGCCATGCGCGAGAATGATCTGCAGGCCGGGAAAGCGGTCGAGCACGCCCGAGAAGATCAGCGAACCGACACACAGGGTCGTGTCGAAGGTGTATTGCGCGATCTGCACCAGCGCAAATTTCTGCGTCCTTGGCGTTGGTACCGCTTGCACCGGATGAATGAAGACAGGAGCCTCGAGCTCGACGGCCGCGTGCCAGAGCTCGTCGAGATCGACTTCCCCGAGATTGACCCCTTCGATATTCGCGGCGACCACGAGGCCGGCGGCTCCCAATTGTTTCATTGCGAACTCGGCCTCGCGCGCCGCCGCCGCCGCGTGCGGCAAAGGCACCGAGGCAAACAGGGCGAAGCGTTCCGGGTGCTGCAGGCAAAGCTCCGAGAGCGATTCATTGAGCAGCCGATGCCAGCGCGCCGCGGCTGCGCCGGGCAGCCCATAGGCGAAGATGTCCGGCCAGACCGAGAGCACCTGCGAGGTGACGCCCTGCCCGGCCATGCCATCGAGCCGCTGCTCCACCGGCTCTATCAGCTTCGCAAAAAACGGCCTGACCTTTAGTCCATAGTCGAAATGAATGGCGCATTGCGGCGGGGTCTTGACGAGTGAGAGCCCGAAATCTTTAGCGCGCTCTTCCAGGGTCGCGATAATGCGGTTGGGGACATAGTGGGCGTGGACATCGATCGGCATGAATGGGCACTCGCTGGCCTCGGCCCATCATAGGCCCGCGACGGACGTCAAAGACCTGAATGGATGAGCTTGAGCGGAAGTTTGTAGCCCGGATTGAGCGCAAGCGAAATCCGGAAGCAGTCTCCCCGCGTTTCGCTTCGCTCAACGCGGGCTACCAGTGCGCAAGTCGCGGCGCGACGCGAGCGGCGCTTATTCGAACTGGACCCCAAGCTTTGTGTCGTCAAGCCAGACAATCTTGCATGACCGGCGCTGCCCGTCTGCCAGTGCAAGCTCGAAACTTCGATGGAATGCCGTACGTGGTTTGCACCTGGAGGCACGCTCCCGTCTCCGACAGGTTCCGGATTGTGCACGGAACGCCCCAGCTTCCGAGAAAAATCTTCCCGGATTTCAGCATCCGCAAACGTTGGGTGGCCCGACGTCGTTCCATACACTCGCTCGCTCGCGAGGAGACGCTGGAGGATAGCAGAGGGCAATTTCCAAAAAATTAACGTTCCCGTTCAAGCCGGCACCATCCGCCGCACAGGCAGAAGCGTTAGCATCGCCCTGCACTTTGCTGCTATTCGTGCAAAATGTCCGATTCGGCGCGCAGAGAATTTGACTTCGCCATAGTGGGAGGCGGTCTCGTCGGCATGGCGATCGCCTGGGGCCTCGCCGGCCGCCGCCGCAAGGTCGTGGTGCTCGATGGCGGCGATCTTGATTTTCGCGCCTCGCGTGGAAACTTTGCCCTGGTATGGGTGCAGAGCAAAGGCGCCGGCATGCCTGAATATGGCTGCTGGACCATGCAGTCCTCGCAGCTCTGGCCGCAGCTCGCAAGCTCGCTCAACGAGCAGACCGGGCTTGATGTCTGCTTCAGCAAGCCCGGCGGGCTCCATCTTTTGCTCTCGGATCGCGAACTGGAAAATCGCGCCAACGCACTCAAGCGCCTGCACAACCAGCCCGGCATGGAAGCGCTTGAGTATGAAATGCTCGATCATGGTCAGGTCGAGAAGATGCTGCCGCAGATCGGGCCGGAAGTCGCCGGTGCAAGCTTCTGCCCGCAAGACGGCCACGTGAACGCGCTGCGATTGCTGCGCGCGCTGCACGCCGCGTTTGCGCGCCTTGGCGGCGAGTACCGTTCAAATCATCTCGTGCACCGGATTGAAACGCGCGGAGGCGAATTTTCGCTGTTCAGTTCAAACGGCGTATTCACCGCGCAAAGACTTGTGCTGGCTGCGGGTCTCGGCAACTCCCGCCTCGCGTCCATGGTTGGCCTCAACGCGCCCGTTCGCCCGCAACGCGGCCAGATCATTGTCACGGAGAAGGTCGCGCCTTTCATGAACTATGTGGTGCATACCATCAGGCAGACCGACGAAGGCGGCATCATGATCAGCGATTCGGTCGAGGAAGCGGACTATGACGCTTCCATCGGCACCGAGGTTCTCTCGGTCATGGCCGCGCGCGCGCTGCGGATGTTTCCCCTGCTTGCGGGGCTTAACGTCGTGCGCTGCTGGGCGGCGCTGCGGGTCATGCCCCAGGACGGGTTTCCGATTTACGATCAGTCCCAGAGCTGTCCGGGCGCGTTCATTGCGACCTGTCACAGCGGGGTCACGCTCGCTGCCAATCACGCATTGGTGCTCCCGGTACTGATCGATGCAGGCACGCTCCCGTTGCAGGATTTGCAAGTGTTCAGCACAAAGAGATTCGATGTTCCGGCGGCTCACTGACGCGAGCCGCCCGGCTCTGACCATCCTTATTGATGGTGTTGCGTGCAAAGCGCAGGAAGGCGACAGCGTGGCCGCTGCCATGCTCAGCGCCGGCCGACTGATGACGCGCGCGTCGCCCCTCTCCGGCGCGCCGCGCGCTCCGTATTGCCTCATGGGTGTCTGTTTCGAATGTCTCGTCACAATTGACGGAGTTGGCAATCGCCAGGCGTGCATGACTGCGGTTCGGTCCGGCATGCGCATCGAGACCCAGCATGACAAACGAAATTACGGCGCATGAGCCCCGATCTGCGCGAGTTCTGCGATGTCGCGGTTGTGGGCGCGGGGCCGGCGGGACTAGCCGCGGCGGATTTATGCGCACGCGCGGGACTTGAGACTCTTCTGCTGGACGAGCAGGCTGATCCCGGCGGACAAATCTATCGCGCCGTCACTGCCTCGCCGCTGGCGCCTGGCACCATCCTCGGCGACGATTACTGGCGGGGCGCCGGGCTCGTGCGCCAAGCGCTTGCAAGCGGCGCGCATTATGCGCCTGGCGCAACCGTTTGGGCGCTGCCGCGGCCGGGCCAGATTGCGGTCTCCATTAGTGGCCGTTCGCGCCTGGTGCAGGCAAATCACATCATTCTTGCAACCGGCGCGATGGAGCGGCCATTCCCGATTTCAGGCTGGACTCTGCCGGGCGTGATGACCGCCGGGGCCGCGCAAATCCTGCTCAAATCATCGGGGCTGGTCCCGCAGGGGCGGACGGTGCTGGCGGGCTGTGGACCCCTGCTCTGGCTCGTCGCCTGGCAGTATCTCAATGCCGGCGTGCGGCTCGATGCCGTGCTCGATACGACATCGCGCGCCGGTTGGCGCAACGCGCTCGCGCACGCGAGCGGCTTTGCAGCCTCGGCCTATCCCGCAAAAGGCGCACGCCTGATGCTTGCCGTCCGGCGCAAGCTGCGCGTGATCCGTGGCATTGTCTCGCTTGCCGCAGAGGGGGACGGAAAGATCGAGGCTGTGACCTATCGCACCGCCCGCGGGCGGCAGGAGCGGCTGCCCGCGGACATGTTGCTGCTGCATCAGGGCGTGGTGCCCAATGTCAATCTCGCGATGTCGGCAGGCGTGGCGCACCGCTGGAGCGACGCACAGCTCTCTTTTGTTCCGGTCGTCGACGAATATGGCTCGACCAACGTTCCGGGCGTTGCTATTGCCGGTGACGGGGCCGGCATTGCCGGGGCGCAAGCGGCGCATGCGCACGGTCGTCTTGCAGCCATAGCAGCGGTTCGATCGCTGCGGCCGGATTTGCCGCTCGTCGCGCAGGAGAGCGCAGCACTCGCGGCCCGGCGCAGGTTCGCGCGCGGGCGCGCATTTCTCGATGTGCTGTTCCGGCCAGCGGCGCAGTTTCGGCAACCGGTGGGAGAGATCCTGGTCTGCCGCTGCGAGGACGTCACTGCAAAGCAAATCGCCGATGCGATCGCACTCGGCTGTCCCGGTCCCAATCAGATGAAGGCGTTTCTGCGCTGCGGCATGGGACCGTGCCAGGGAAGGCTTTGCGGATTGACGGTGACCGAATTGTTGGCGCAGGCGCGCGGCGTGAGCCCCGCGGAGATCGGCTATTATCGCCTGCGTCCGCCGGTGAAGCCGGTCACGTTGGGTGAGCTTGCCGGCCTCCCGACCAATGAGGCGGCGGTGAAAGCGGTTGTCCGCGAATGATCCCCTGAACGCGTTCTTGCCATGATCACGCGTTTGCACTCATCTTCATCCTGCCCGTCTCTTGCACTTCTGCTTCAATGCCCGTGAGCAGCAGTTCAATCCAGCGCCGTGGAATATGCCGCCCGATGACAACAATGCGGCTGCGGCGATCCTGCGAGGGCCAGCGCGGCAACCATTCCAGGGGATGAAAGACGTGCTGCACCCCATGAATGACGGCGGGCCGGCCGGGGCTTTCAGCGATATGCACGATTCCTTTGAGCCGCAACATATCGGCCCCGCAATGCTCGGCAAGCGCTTCGAGAAACAGGCTTAGCGTTACGGCGTGGATCGGCTGGTTGCGCACAATCGCGCAGGTCTGGATCTCGCAATCATGCCCGTGGTGCAAATCTGATCGATCGGGGAGAAGCTCAGGCGCCCACTTTGCGTTCGTATTGGACGTGTCGATTTCGAAGATACCCGGATCGACGCAGCCGCGATCGGCAGTCAGCAACGGTGCCACGCGATTAAGCTCTAGCAGCCGCGCACGCAGTGGAGCCGAGCCGGACTCCGCGAGATCTGATTTCGTCAGGATGAGACGATCAGCGAGCGCGACCTGTTTCACTGAGATCGCTTCGCGTTCGAGCGTGCCGGCCCCGTTGAGGGAATCGACCGTTGTTATGAGCCCATTCAACTCAAGCCGGCCGGCAAGATTCGCATCAATCATCAGCGTCTGCAGAATCGGGGCCGGATCGGCAAGTCCGCTGGTTTCGATCACCACGCGCGTAAAGGGAGGGACCGTGCCCTCCTCACGCCGCCGCAGCATATCCTCGAGGGTCTCCACGAGGTCGCTGCGCAGCTTGCAGCAAAGACATCCCGTCGTGAGCGCAATGTAGTGATCCGTGCTCGCTTGCACGAGCTCGTGATCGAGGCCGATCTCGCCGAATTCGTTGATGATGACGGCGGTGCGCGAGAATTGCGGCGCAGCCAGCAAGCGCCGCAGCAATGTGGTCTTCCCGCTTCCGAGAAAACCGGTGACAACCAGCACCCCAATCACGCAGGCACCCGTGGAAATACGATGCGCAGGCGGTTTGCTGCATAGTTCGGGTCAAGCGCGGTGCGGACCGCACGCAGCACGGCAATGAGCGAGATTGCGCCGCGCGTGCGATCATTGATGGTCACCATCCAGCGAAACGGCAGATCGGGCGCCGCCGCTTGCACGCGAATGTCGGTTCCGTTGCACGCGAGGAGGACCATCGACCCGTCGCCCGGGCTACGCACGGTCCCGTCGAGCCCCCAGGCGATCAGGCTTTGCGCCAGCAGCTCGCCGAGTATCTCTTTGCTGGTGTCGCTCAAACCGCAGGCCCGTTGCGAATTGCGGCCGGTATCTTGCGTTTGAGATAACGCCCATCGCCCGGATTTGCGTGATAACGGCCGTCCTCGACCATGATTTTGCCGCGCAGGATAGTGGTTACCGGCCAAGCGAAAATATCGTGGCCCTCCCAGGGCGTGTAGTCGGTCTCATGCAAGTCGGCGGCGCGCACTTTGCCGCGCCGCGTGGGATCGAGGATCGTGATGTCGGCGTCGCTGCCGGGCGCGATTGCTCCCTTGCGGGGATAAAGCCCCATGATTCTCGCGGCGTTCGTGGCGACCAGATCAACGTATTGGGACAAGGAGTAGCCGCGGCGGGCGACCATTTCGGTATACATCACGCCAAGGCGCGGCTCGACACCCGAATTGCCGCCGGTGACATCGTCGATGCGACTGCCCAGCGTCTTGTCGCGCAGCGTACAGCAGAGCTCGTCGGTGGCGATACATGCAATCGAACCGTTCGCGGTGCCGTCCCACAACGCGTTCTGGTCCGCGCGCGACTTGAGCGATGGATAGGTGTGATAGATCTGGCCGTTCGGGCGCCGGTAATCCTCGGACGAGTAGATGAGATATTGGTGCAGCGTCTCGCCGTAGACCGGCAATCGCTTGCGGCGCGCCTCGCTGATGGCAGTGACCCCCGTCCCGGCGGACACGTGCATCATGTAGACCGCGGTCCCCGGCACGCTCTCGGCAAGCCGCAGAACGCGCCGGAAGCTCAAGTCCTCAGAAAGCTGATTATGTACTTCGGCGAGGTGCTCGAATTCGACGCGGCCCTCGCGGATGAGCTTGGCATACATGTGCATGACGATGTCGTTATCCTCCGCATGGATGACGCCGAGGCCGCCTTCCCTGGCGAGGACCTGGAAAGCCTCCCAGATATCGCCGAAATCGATCATGCGGCCGCTCCGCGCCGGCAGAATGTTCGTCGTGAAAATCTTGAGCGTCGGATAGCCGGCCTGGATTGCTTCCGCGAGCTGGCCCGAGAATTGCGGCGGCGGCTCCGAGTGCAGCATGAGGTGATAAGCCCAATCGCACGGAGACTTGCCCGCAAAGTCCCGGTCACGCAGCTCGATCGCTTCGCGCGCGGAGGCGCCATCTCGCCAATAGGCAAAATCAATGTAGGTCGTTGTTCCTCCGAACAGCGCCGCCCGCCCCACCTGCTCGGGTCCCGCTGTGATGAGCGGTGTTCCGTCGGGCTTGATCCAAACGTGATGCAGATGGACGTGCGGATCGATTCCGCCCGGCATGACGATGTGCCCCGGTGCTTCAATGATGCGTTTGGCAGATGGGAGCGTATCGGGAGCGGCAACCGCGGCGATGGTTTCCCCGGCGATAGCCACGTCTGCGTTGATGACGCCCTGTGGCGTCACGACTTCGCCGCCGCGAATGATCAGATCGAGCATCATGCCTCCCGAGCGTTTTCTTCCCACGGCTCTTGATAGACACAGTCCTCGTATCCCGGCATCGCAGAGATGTATCCGCCGGAGAGCAGGCTTCGGGCAAGTCGCTCGAATCCGCTGCGCGAGACCTCAGGAGTTCGCGACCAGATTGCACCGGCGCGGTAGTGCCGAAATGAGCTCGCCAAAATGCTGCGGGAAACGGTCGGGTAGAAAGGGGCGGTCACCTCCATCAGTTCCTCGGCGCTGCATTGCGCGAGCCAGGCCTGCATGCGCGAAACGGCGCGCGTCATCGCCATGAATGCGATGCGATGGCGCTCAATACCTTGCCGCGTCGCAAGAAAGGTCGTGTAGCTCGTTGGTCCTCGCCCGCTCGCCGCGTAGAGAATGTCGCCTGCACCCGTTTGCAAGGCGATCGACGCATACGGCTCAAACATCTGCGCGACATCCAGACTGCCGGCGCGAAGAGCCTCCAGGTTGCTCTCCATCGTTCGATCCCCAACACGGTCGAGCCGATCGGGATTAACCCCCAGGTCACGGAGATCCTGCTGCAGACAAAGCCAGGGGGTGGGGACTTCGGACACGCTGGCGAATCTGAGCCGGGTAAGATCGGTCAAACAGAATTGTGAGGCATTGCCTCTGCCGACCAGAAAGAAGGGATCGCGTCCCACGACTTCGCAAAAGCACAGGAGAGGTGAAGCGCGATCCTGGTCGCGCGCCCTCATCACCCGCATGGGTCCACCCCACATGGCGTCGATTGTGCCATCGAGGAGTGCGGAGGCGGCCGCACCGGGAGCGGGCGATTCGATGAGCTCGATTTCGAGGCCCTCATGCGCATAGAAGCCGAGCGCATGGACGGCGTAAAATGGCGCATAGAAGACCGCGCGAAAGTTTTCAGCGAGCTTGATCCGCATGCAGAACAGTCGTAGGGGAATTTAGTGACAAGCAACAGAAAGCGCGTTCTTGTGCCCAACACCTTGGGCGAGGGTGGCTGGAAAGTTCTCAACGCGCGCGATGATCTCGACCTTATCCGTTTTTCCAATCCGATTGCGACCCCCGATTTTCATGCGCTGCTGCGAACCGCGCCGGATACCGACGCCGTAATCCTTGGGCTGACGCGGTTCGGCGAGACCGAATGCAGCCTCGTTCCTGGGTTGCAGGTCGTGGCGCGCATCGGGGTGGGCTACGACGCGATCGACGTGCCGTCTCTCACCCGGGCGCGCATCCCGCTCATGCTGGTCGGGACCGCGAATTCCTCCGCGGTGGCCGAGCACGCGCTCCTCCTGATGCTTGCTCTTGCCAAGCGCACCGGCGAGCTTCACGGCCTCGTTCGCTCGGGGCGCTGGGCGGAGCGGCTGGGCGTGCTGCCGGTCGACCTGTTTGACAAGACCGTGCTGGTCATCGGGTTTGGCCGCGTCGGCAGCCGGGTCGCCAAGCGCTGCCTCGCGATGGAAATGAAAGTGCTGGTTTATGATCCGTATCTGTCCGCCGGCATGGTCCGGGCGGCAGGCGCCGAGCCTGTTGCCGATCTCGATGCGGCTTTGCCACGGGCCGACTTTGTGACCATCCATTGCCCGAAGACGGCCGAGACCACCGGCATGTTCGACGCACGGCGGTTGGCGCTCATGAAGCGGAGCGCGTTTCTCGTCAACACGGCGCGCGGCGGCATTGTGGATGAGGCGGCGCTCCATCGGACGCTTACAGCAGGAACCATCGCAGGCGCGGGCATTGACGTCTTCGATCCCGAGCCGCCGGCACCTGATCATCCGCTCTTGCTGCTGCCCAATCTCTTGTCATCGCCGCATATGGCCGGGGTCACGCGCGAATCCATCGAGCGCATGGCCATGCAGGCCGCTTACAACGTGCTGAGCGTGCTCGACGGCAAGCCGATACGGGAGAACGCGGTCAACCCTGAAGTGTTCGATTGAGCAAGGAGCGCGCCATGCGCAAGAACGAGCTGAAGAAGATCATTTCCAGCGGCGGCAATGTGGTCAATGCGTGGCTTGCAATCGCAAGCCCATTCTCAGCTGAGCTGATGGCGCACCAGGGCTTTGATTCCGTGACCATCGATCTCCAGCACGGGCCCGTCGATTTCCAGGCCGCTGTCGCCATGCTGGCCGCCATCTCGACCACATCCGCTGTGCCCATGGTACGCGTGCCCTGGAACGAGCCGATCCTGACCGCGAAACTGCTGGACGCAGGCGCCTACGGCGTCATTTGCCCCATGATCAATTCGAAGGCGGAAGCCGAGGCGCTGGTCACCGCCTGCCGTTATCCGCCGCGCGGGTCGCGTAGTTTCGGTCCCAACCGTGCCGTCCTCTATGGTGGGGCCGACTACTGGCAGCACGCCAATGAGGAAATTCTGATCTTCGCCATGGTCGAGACGCAGCAAGGGGTCAAGAACCTGGAGGAGATCGTATCCGTGGACGGGCTTAACGGCGTCTACGTCGGACCATCGGATCTTTCCCTGAGCATGGGAGTGACCCCCAGCCTTGACCCGCAGGATGGCAATGTGCTCGCCGCCATGAAAACCATCTGCGCGGCCACTCGCAAACACGGAAAAATAGCAGGCGTTCATACCGATGGCGCAAAGACCGCGCTGCGCCGCTTCAGCGAGGGCTACCAGCTCTGCACCATCCTCAGCGATGCGCGGCTGATGGCAAACGCCGCATCCGCCGCGGTCCGCGAGGCGCGCGGGCAGATGACACAAGCAGGCGCCAAGACTTATTGACAGCCAGGACTTATTGACACCTGACGCCGCCCCGCGGCGTGCCCGCATTGCATCGCATCCGCCGCGGGTGCATCGTTGTTCCCAGATAATCCCAAGGAGCATTTCGATGCACGACATCGTCATTCGCGGCGGGACCATTGTCGATGGGACCGGCAAAACGCGCTTTACCGGTGACGTAGGCATTTCCGGAGATCAGATCAGCGAAGTCGGCGGCAAGCTCGGTCCCGGCCGGCGCGAGATGGATGCCAGCGGACTATTGGTCACCTCCGGCTGGGTTGACGTGCATACCCATTACGACGGGCAGGCAATGTGGGACCCCATGCTTTCGCCTTCCTGCTGGCACGGCGTGACCACGACCATGTTCGGCAATTGTGGTGTCGGCTTTGCTCCCGTGCGCGCGGAGCACCGTGGTGCGCTGATGGACCTGATGGAAGGGGTGGAGGAAATACCGGGTGTCGTGCTGAGCGACGGCCTGAGCTGGGAATGGGAGAGCTTTCCCGATTTTCTCGATGCGCTCGAGCGCCGGCCCCATGTCATCGACATTGCCGCCCAGATCGCGCATCTGCCGTTGCGCGTCTATGTCATGGGCGATCGTGCCGTGCGGTTTGAAGAGGCAAAGCCGGACGACATTGCGCGGATGCGCCGCCTGACTGTGGAGGCGCTGCGGGCGGGCGCGTTCGGTTTCACCACCTCGCGTACCGATTCGCGCAAGACGCCAACCGGCGGCATGGTGCCCTCGCGCTACGCCGGCAGCGAAGAGCTGGTGGGGATCGGCACTGCGCTCGGCGAGGTGGGCGCGGGCACTTTCGGCATGAACAGCGATTTCGACGATGAGGAGGCGGAGCTGGCGTGGATGACGAAGCTTGCCAAATCAACCGGCCGGCCGGTCTGGTTCCTGCTCACCGACCGCTATGATGATCCCGAGCGGTGGCGGCGGCTCCTGGGCGCCGTGCACGCCGCACGCGCGCAGGGGGCGAACCTCACCGCCCAGATTGCCGGCCGGCCGATCGGCGTCATGCTGGGCATCGGCACCGCGCTTAATCCGTTCACGGTGCGGCCAAGCTATCGCGAGATCATGGGCCTGCCTATCCCCGAGCAGCTCAAGCGCCTGCGCGACCCGGCGCTGCGGCGCAAAATCCTCGATGAGAAACCCTCGCAGGAGGAAGTGAGCAAGCTCGCACAGTTCCGTCAGCTGATCACCACCCGTTGGGACAAGTTCTTCATCATGGGAGACCCGCCGGACTATGAGCCGGCCGATGAGATGAGCGTGGCGAGCATTGCTGCGCGCGAGGGGCGCATGCCCGACGAGGTTGCCTACGATTATCTGACCGGTGCAGAGAACCGCTACTTGTTCTTCCCGGTGGTCAATTATGTCTCCGGCGACCACGCGGCGATCCGTGAAATGCTGGTCGACTCGGGCACGTTGCTTGGATTGAGCGACGGCGGCGCGCACTGTGCATCCATCGTCGACGCGGGCGTGCCGACCTACATGCTGATGCACTGGGGCCGCGATCGTCAGCGCGGGCCGCGCTTGCCGCTCGAGCTCCTGGTCAAGCGCCAGACCAGCGAGACAGCCAAATTCTTCGGCCTGCATGACCGCGGTCGCCTCACGCCGGGGATGCGCGCAGACATCAACCTGATCAACTTCGAAGGCTTGCGGCTCTATCAGCCCCAGCTGGTCAACGACCTTCCCGCCGGCGGGCGCCGATTTGTGCAGCGGGTGGACGGTTACGAGGCCACGCTGGTGGCGGGGACCCCGACCTTCGAACGGGGCGAGCACACCGGCGCCATGCCGGGACGCCTCGTGCGGGCAGGACACGCGTAGGACACGCGTGCCCTTTCGATCGGGACTGCGCACTATGGCGTGAGGTCGTATCCGATCATGGTCCGGCCGAGCGGCTTGCTCGCAGGTGAAACGTCGCATTTGAGGAATTGGCCGCGGCCCGCCCTTCCGACGAACTCCCCTGCCTCGGCGACCGGTTCTCCCCGCACCAGCGTTATCACCGGCCAGCCCTTGATTTGCTTGCCCTCGTAAGGGGTGTAGTCCATGGCGTCATGCATCATCGATTGCGTGATGGTCACCTCCTTATCCGGATCCCAGATCGCCAGATCTGCGTCGGCGCCCACCGCGATCGTGCCCTTGCGTGGATAAAGCCCGTAGAGCTTGGCGGCGTTCGTTGCCGTGAGTGCCACGAATTTCGGCAGATCAATGCGCCCTTTGCCGACCCCCTCCGAGAACAGGAGAGCGGTACGCACTTCGAGCCCCGGCACTCCGTTCGCCACTTTCTTGAACGGAGCATTGCGTCCATGTTTCATCTTCCCTTCGGGATCGTCATAGCGATAAGGCGCGTGATCTGAGGAAAACACTTCGAACACGCCGGTCTCAAGGCCGCGCCAGATCGCGTCCTGGTTCGCTTTATCGCGAGGCGGCGGGCTGCACATGTATTTGGCGCCCTCAAAACCCGGCCGGTCGAGGTCATCTGCCGTGAGAAACAGATATTGCGGGCAGGTCTCGGCATAGACCTTGAGCCCGCGATCCTGTGCCAGCCGGATCTGCTCCATCGCCTCGCGCGCGGACACATGAACGATCAGGATGGGCACATCCATAAGCTCGGCGAGCGAGATCGCTCGCGAAGTTGCCTCGCGCTCCGCGATGGGAGCGTGCGCTACGGCATGGAAACGCGGCGCTGAATGACCGGCCGTGAGCAATTTCTCGCTCAGCCAGGAGATGACGTCGTGGTTCTCGGCATGAACCATGACCAGAGCGCGCTCCCGCCGCGCTACAGTCAGCACTTCCAGAATTTGGCGGTCGTCAAGTTTGAGGAGATCATATGTCATGTAGATCTTGAACGACGTATAGCCATCCTTGATCAGCGCCGGCAGCTCCTGGCCGGTCACCTGCTCGGTCGGATCGGAGATGATCAGGTGGAAGGCGTAGTCCACGGCCGCCTTGCCCGCGGCGCTCGCGTGATAGTCCTGAACAACCTGACGCAAGGACATGCCGCGATATTGCGCGGCGAATGGAATGACGGTCGTCGTGCCGCCGCATGCCGCCGAGCGGGTGGCAGTGAAGAAATCATCCGCCGTCATCACACCGAGCGAGGATCGTTGGGCGATGTGGCAATGGCTGTCCACCCCGCCGGGTGTGACGATCTTGGCTTCTGCATCTATTTCCCGGCGGCCGCGGCCGAGCTTTGCGCCGATGGTTGCGATCCGGCCATCTGTCACCCCGATATCGGCGCGAAAGACATCGGCCGCCGTTGCGACCGTCCCATTGCGCACGACAAGGTCGTAATCGCTCATGTTGCCCTGCTAGAGCGCATTCCGGTGAAGTTGATGCAAGATCGCGCCGCAAACTCGATCGCCCCCTCTCCCCGCCTCTTGCGGGGAGAGGGGGGGGTGAGGGGCCAACCGCATCGATATTGGTGTTTGCCCCTCACCCCACCCCTCTCCCCGTTAAGAACGGGGAGAGGGAGCAGACCGATGCTGCCGCCAGCTCTAATTCCACCTGACCGGAACATGGTCTATCTAGGCCACGGCCCGCTTGCGGCCGTCACGCCGGGCGGCAAGGCGCGCGGTAAGTCGAGCGAGAAGATGATCGAGCTCATTCAAATCGCCGGCGTCGAGCTTCGCAGCCGGGGCGCGCACCGTGGCGGACCGGATCGCCCCTCGCCGGCGCAGGATTTCCTTGCGTACCGCCAGACCGAAGCCCGGTTGCTGCTCATGACGCACCAGCGGCAGGTAGAGGTCGAACAGATCTTCGGCTTCATTGGCTTTGCCGGCCGCGAACAGGGAGCACACCTCAACCAGCATCTCGGGATAGGCAAATCCCGTCATGATTCCGTCTGCGCCGCGATTAAGCTCCTGAGGAACGTATAATCCGCCGTTGCCGACCAGAATGCTGACATAGCGTCGCGCGCTTCCGTCGCACGCTTGGCGCAGTTGCGAGAGCTTCTTGAGACCCGGACAATCCTCGTGCTTGAACATAACGACGCTCGGGTGGCTGTCGACGATTTTCAGAAAGCTCTCTACCGAGATATCCGCCTGCGTCGATTGCGGATAGTCCTGATAGACCACCGGTACATCGGCCCCAAGCGCGGCTATCACCTGATCGAAATATGCCACGATTGCCGATTCGGTCTTGAGCCCCGTGAGAGGCGCAATCATCACCCCGCAAGCTCCGGCATCCATGGCTGCCCTGCTGAGCTTGACCAGATTGGCCGTGCCTGGATTCGATACGCCGACAATGACCGGCACGCGGCCGTCCACACGCCGCAAATAATGGCGCGTGAACTGCACCAATTCCTCATCATTGAGTTTTTGCGCCTCGCCCATCATTCCCAGGATGGTGAGACCGGCCACCCTGCAGCCGAGATAGAACTCGATCAGCGTGTCGAGGCTTGCCCAGTCGATCTCCCCGCTCTCGGCGAACGGGGTCGCCGAGATGGTGTAGACGCCTTTTGCACTCGCATTGAGCAGCTCAGTCATTTTAGCTGCTTCTCCATGGTCGGCGTTATCTATAGCGTGTGGCTTGACAAGAGCAACGCCTTGTTCAGCCTCGCGCGATTGCTATAGTCGCGAGCAGCTATCTATGCACCGAGGAAACCGCATGCGAAATGCCATCTGGGTTGCAGCCGCCGCGCTGATTCTTCCGTTCTCCGTGCCCGCTCAGGAGCTGCCCCCCTTGCGGACTGCGATTGACGGCACCTTCGCTCCCCACGCATTTCCCAACATGTCAGGGGGCTACCAGGGTTTCAACATCGATCTTGGCAATGAAATCGCGGCGCGGCTCAAGCGCAAGATCACGATCGATGCGGCGCAGTTCTCGGGCCTCATACCGGCGCTGCAGGCCGGAACCTACGACTTTCTCATCGCGCCGACCACGGTGACGAAGGAGCGATCCGAGAGCATGCTGTTCACGGAAGGCTATCTCAACACGGATTACCAGTTTCTGATCAAGAAGGGCTCGCCCAAAATTACGAAGCTGGAGGATCTCAAAGGAAAGACCATCTCGGTCAACAAAGGTGCAATCTATGATTCTTGGGCACGCGAACTTGAGCCCAAGATCGGTTGGAAGGTGGAGTCATTCGGCACGCAGCCCGATGCGGTACAGGCGGTGTTGGCCGGCCGGGCCGACGCCAATGTCGCAGGTAACACCGTCATCGCATGGGCGGTAAAGAACAACCCGCAGCTTGAGCTCTCGCTTCTTTATCCGACCGGTCTCGTCTGGGCGGCCCCGCTGCGCAAGGATTCCGGTGAGCTGCGCAAAACGATCGACGGCGCCATCGAATGCCTCAAGGCCGACGGAGCCATCGCAAAGCTGCACGAGAAGTGGTTCGGCGTGGCACCCGAGCCGGGTTCGCCCGCGGTCACCATCTATCCCGGTTACGGCGTTCCGGACATGCCGGGCTACGATCCAACTCCGCACACGCCGTCCTGCGGCTGACCGACGCCTGATGACCACCGCGCAGCCGCCGATCCTGGAAATCCGCGGCCTGCGCAAGAGCTTCCATCATGTGGAAGTGCTGCGTGGCATCGACCTCATTGTCTGGCCGCAGCAGCTCGTCTTCATCATCGGGCCGTCGGGCTCGGGCAAAAGCACGCTGCTGCGCTGCTGCAATCGTCTGGAGGAGCCGACTGCCGGCTCGATCCGGGTTGACGGCATCGACATCATGGCACGTTCCACGGATATCAACGCCATGCGCCGCCGGATTGGCATGGTGTTCCAGTCTTTCAATCTTTATCCTCATATGAGCGCATTCGGAAACGTCGCGCTGGCGCTCACGACGGTACTGCGCAAATCCCGTGCAGAAGCGGAGAAGATCGCGCTCGCCGCGCTCGCTCGCGTGGGGCTTGCCGAAAAGGCGCGCGCCTATCCCGCGGAGCTCTCAGGCGGCCAGCAGCAGCGGGTCGCAATCGCCCGCTCGCTCGCGCTCGAGCCGAAGATCATGCTGTTCGACGAGCCGACATCCGCGCTCGACCCCGAGCTTGTCGGCAGCGTTCTCAAGGTCATGCGCGAGCTCAAGCAATCCGGCATGACCATGCTGGTCGTGAGCCATGAGATGCGATTTGCACGGGACGCAGCCGACCGCATCATCTTCATGGACCACGGCGCGATCGTCGAAGAGGGAGACCCCGAACGCATCTTCTCGAAGCCGCGAGAACCGCGCACTCGCGCCTTCATCGCCGAGATCGTGCGCTGAGTTGACCGTGCAATCGCGCTTCCTCGAAGTGTTTTTCAACTGGGAGCTGATCCAGCGCTACTTCCCCGCTATTCTCAAGGGCGTCGGGGTGACAATCGAGATTGCAGCCGCCGTGGTGGTCACCGGAATTGCAACCGGTCTCATGCTCGCGCTCGCGCGCTCTTTTCGCGTGCTGCCGCTTAGCGCATTGATCGTTCTGTTTGCCGATATCTTTCGCGCCTTGCCCCCACTTGTCCTGGTGTTGCTCGTTTATTTCGGCCTGCCCAACGTGGGCATCAACCTCCCTTCGTTTGCGGTGTTGTGGTTGGTTTTGTCACTCGTATTGGCGGCGTTCTGCGAGGAGATTTTCTGGGCCGGGCTTTTGTCGATACCAAAGGGACAATGGGAAGCGGCACGCTCAACCGGCTTGGGTTTTCTCGGCACGCTTGCCTATGTCGTGCTGCCCCAGGCGTTGCGCCTGACCGTCCCGCCGATCACCAACCGCACTATCGTGATCACGAAGAACACCGCCTTGGGCATGGTGATCGGCGTAGGTGAAATTCTCAACCAGGCGACGACGGCGCAATCGTTTTCCGGCAATGCCACGCCCCTGATGATGGGAGCAGTCGCCTACGTGATCCTGTTTATTCCGGTCGTCGTGCTTGGACGCTTCCTCGAGACGCGTTTCGGCTGGCGGAGGATCTGATGGAAGCCCTCGGCCAGCAGTTCTTCAATCTGTCGATCATGCAAACGGCGCTGCCGCTTCTGCTTATGGGTCTGCGGCAGACCCTCGTGCTTTGCCTCCTGGTGATTCCGCTCGGGCTCGCCGGTGGGCTTGCGGTCGCCTTGCTCTCACGCTCGTCATTATCCCCGGTTCGCTGGGCAGCGATCGTGGGCATTGATTTTTTTCGCGCCATCCCTCCGCTCGTCCTGTTGATCTTCGTCTATTCCGGGCTGCCGTTTGCCGGCTTGCGGCCGTCATCGCTCGCCGCGGTTGCGATCGCTTTCCTGCTCAACACATCGAGCTATTACGGTGAGATCTACCGCGCCGGAATCGAAAGCGTGGGTCTCGGGCAATGGGATGCCGCCCGCTCCACCGGCTTGGGCTATTATCAGACGCTTGCATACGTTGTGCTTCCGCAAGCCGTGCGTAACGTGCTCCCCGATCTCATTTCCAACACCGTCGAAGTGGTAAAGCTTACCTCGATTGCGAGCGTCGTCGCACTGCCTGAGCTTCTCTATTCCGCCGATATGGCGCGATCGGTGACCTTCAACAGCTCCCCGATCATACTCGCCGCGGCAATCTATCTGATCATGCTTTGGCCAATCGTGCGGCTGGTCAGCCGGTTGGAACGGCGGATTGCGGCTTGAGCGTGCTTCGTCATTGCCGGGCTTGACACCGCAAATCGGGTTTACTCGATTTGCGACCCTTAATAAACTGCGGACCTCGTGCAAGCCCGAGGTCCGATGCAATCCATCTTCTTGATGAATCAAGCGCTCTTGCTGATGGATGCGCGGGTCACTTGACCCGCGCATGACGAGTAACAGGAGGAATTCTTGGCTCGCATATTGCGCATCGGCGGCGCCCAGATGGGCGCGATACAAAAGACCGACAGCAGGCAAGTCGTCGCCCGCCGCATGCTCGACCTGCTCGATCGGGCCAACGCACAGAATTGCGATCTCGTGGTTTATCCGGAGCTGGCGCTCACCACGTTTTTTCCCCGCTGGTACATGACGGACCAGGTGGACGTCGACAGCTGGTTCGAGCGCGAAATGCCGAATGCCGCAACCCGGCCGCTGTTCGAAGAGGCCGCCCGATACGGTATCGGCCTGACATTCGGCTATGCTGAGCTCACCCCGGATGGGCATCATTTCAACACGTCCGTTCTGGTAGATCGGGATGGAAGGATCACCGGCAAATATCGAAAAGTGCACCTGCCCGGCCATTCGCAATACGATCCGCGACGCGCCTTTCAGCATCTGGAAAAACGCTATTTCGAGCCGGGCGACCTCGGATTTCCGGTGTGGCGGACAATGGGCGGCATTCTCGGCATGTGCATCTGCAATGATCGCCGCTGGCCGGAGACTTACCGGGTCATGGGGCTGCAGGGCGTGGAGCTGATCACGCTGGGCTACAATACGCCCTCCACAAATGCGCAAAAATCGGACGAAGGACCGCAAACACGGCTCTTCCATCACCGCCTGACATTGCAGGCCGGCGCTTATCAGAACTCGACCTGGGTGGTGGCGGTGGCCAAGTGCGGCGTCGAGGATGGACATCCCCTGATCGCGGGCAGCATCATCGTCAATCCCGGCGGCGAAATCGTTGCGGAATCTCAGACCGAGGACGACGAGCTCATCGTTGCCGATTGCGATCTTGACGCCACGGTGTTCGGCAAGGAGACAATATTCGATTTCAAGCGCCACCGGCGCGCCGAGCATTACGGGAGGATCACCAGCCAGACCGGCGTTATTTTGCCGGAATAGCCCCCCGCTCGCTTCGTCATTCCGGGGCGCCGAAGCGAAGCGGAGGCGAACCCGGAACCCATAACCACAGGCCTGGGGTTATGGATTCCGGGCTCTCGGCCTCCTTCGTCGGCCTCGCCCCGGAATGACAACTTTCATGGAATCACTCCACTAGACCGGCAAGGTCAAGTCCGTGTTTCAGCCGCGACCGGCCGCCACACAAGAAGCCGCCGCTCGGCAAGCGTGACCAGCCAGTCGATAGAGATCACAAAAACCGTGAGTACCAGCATTCCGGCGAACACGCCCGCAACATCGAACACCCCTTCCGCCTGCTGGATGACATAGCCAAGCCCGGCCGCCGAGCCGAGATATTCCCCCACGACGGCGCCGACCACCGCAAAGCCGACTGAAGTATGCAGGGAGGAAAACATCCATGAAAGCGCCGAGGGCCAATAGACGTGCCGCATCAGCTGGCCCTCATTCATGCCCAGCATACGCGCGTTGGCCAGCACGGTGGGACTGACTTCTTTCACGCCCTGATAGACGTTGAAAAACACGATGAAGAACACAAGGGTGACGCCAAGGGCAACCTTCGACCAGATGCCGAGCCCCAGCCAGAGCGCAAAGATCGGCGCCAGCACGACCCGCGGCAGCGCATTGATCATTTTCACATAGGGATCGAAAATCGCCGCGACCAACGGCTGCCGCGCGAACCAGAATCCGACCATGATGCCCGCAAGCGACCCGATAGCAAAGGCGAGGACGGATTCGATGAACGTGATCCACAGATGCCGCCAGATCGTCCCTTCAGCAAACCATTTGACGATGCGCAATGCGACGTCGGATGGGGTGGAGAAAAAGAAGGGCGGCAACAGTTTGACCCCGGCGATCGGGATGGTGGTGAACACGTGCCAAAGCAGCACGGCGACTGCCGCGACCAGGAACTGCAGGATCAGGAGCTTGGAGCGCGACATGATATTCCCAATCTAACCGCCGCCGGTCTGGGCGTAACCCTTGAGCACCTCGGCCTTGAGCACGCCCCAGATTTCGCGGTGCAATTCCTGAAATTCCCGTTCGGTCTTGATCTCGGCAATATCGCGCGGTCGCGGCAATGCGACCTTCCATTCGTCAATGACGTGGGCCGCGGGACCGGCGGACATGATCACCACGCGATCGGATAGCGCTATGGCTTCCTCGAGGTCATGGGTGACGAACAGCACCGCCTTGCGATCGGCGCTCCAGAGATCGAGCAGCAGATTGCCCATGATCTGGCGCGTCTGGGCATCGAGCGGACCGAAAGGCTCGTCCATAAGCAGGATCTTCGGGTCCCGAATGAGCACCTGCACAAGCCCGACACGCTTGCGCTGGCCGCCGGAAAGCATGTGCGGATAGCGGGGGGAAAAATCTGCCAGTCCCACGCGTGTAAGCCAGTCCTGGGCGCGCGCGCGCGCCTGCCTTCGCTCGACGCCGGCCGTTTCAAGCCCGATCGCGACGTTATCGAGAACACTCTTCCACGGAAACAAGGCTTCGGCCTGGAAAAGATAACCGGCTTGGCGGTTAAGCCCCGCAAGCCGCGCGCCGAAAATATCGACATGACCCGCAGAGGGCGCAATCAGCCCGGCCGCAATGTTGAGCAGCGTGGACTTGCCGCACCCGGTCGGCCCGACAATGGCGACAAATTCCCCATCGGCGACTGCAAGCGAGGTGCTGCGCACGGCGGGGTATGCCCCGCCATCGGCGAGCCGGAAAGTCACAGCAACCTGCGAGAGCGCAACCGCAACGTGCGTGCCGATTTGGGTGCTGGTGTCCACGATCTTTTGCCTCATAAACGGCTCGTCCGCAGGGAAAGGCTAATAGCCCGACACGCAGTTGCAAAGCTTGGTGCCTCGCCAGACCGCCGTCATCGCAGCCACCGGCGATGTCGCATCCGCCCGCGCAGCACAGGCTGCCACGTCAACTTGCGCGCCATATTGTGCAACCCGGGCAAACCCGGGCTGCGTTGGGAAGGAGCCGACACGCCGGATGGCCTAACAGCCCGAATTTACAGTCGCTTTCGGGGTGCTGCGGACATAGGCTCGGGTTCGGGGCGGATCGGGGGCCGCTGCTTATGACCCATCAGCGACATTGGCTGTGCACTGCGGCATGGTCTTGATGCCGATTTCAGGCCCTATCAAAGTGCTCGTTTGAGCCGGTACAATGCAGTCTCCTAGGCTTGGGAGCGGATATGAGACGGCGCGATTTCATTATCCTTGTCGGTGCGGCGGCTGAACCGTTGCTGACGCCGCTCGGCGCGCGAGCGCAGCAGGCGGCAGTGAAGCGCATCGCCGTATTGATGCCGGAGTCCGAGACCAGCGTGGATTCCAATGCGCGCATTACATTTTTCGAAACCAGGCTCAAGGAATTGGGCTGGACGCCTGGACGCAATATTCAGATCGACTATCGCTGGGCCATGGGAAACCCCGAGAGGTTCCGCTCTTTGGCCACGGAGCTGGTGAATTCGGCGCCTGACGCGCTACTTGCGGTCGCCACACCCTCGCTGGCGGCACTCCAGAAGGCGACTCACACCATTCCGATTGTATTCGTGGCAGTCAGCGAGCCGGTCGCCAATGGCTTCGTACCGAGCCTCGCCCACCCCGGCGGTAACGCCACCGGCTTTTCCAATCTGGAGGCGGGGTTCGGCGGCAAATGGCTAGAGCTGCTGAAGGAGATCGCACCGCGCGTATCGCGTGTCTCTGTGATGTTCAATCCGACTACGGGAGTCACCACCGAAATGTTCTACCGCGCCGTGGAAGCCGTCGCTCCGCAATTCGCGGTAGAGATGATCAGGTCCGATGTTCATTCGCTGGAAGATATCGAAACGGATATGAAGAGCCTTGCTACCGGCGGCAGTGCCGGTCTGGTCTTTCCGCCGGAGCCGTTCACGTTGCAGCACAGCAAGGCCATTGTTGACCTGGCGAACCGGTATCGACTCCCGGCTGTTTATGCCTTCCGAACTTTTCCCGATGCCGGCGGGCTTGCGTCCTATGGCATTTACCTCGCCGCATTGTTTCGGCCGGCAGCCGACTATATCGATCGCATACTCAAGGGAGAAAAACCGGGCAATCTTCCGGTGCAACAGCCGACCAAGTACCAGCTTGTGATCAATCTCAAGACCGCCAAGACGCTTGGCCTATCCGTGCCGCCGACCGTGCTCGCACTTGCCGACGAGGTCATCGAATAGTCGGTTTGCTGCACTGCATGAGTCCGGAAGTGGCACTTGGCGTCTTTCACTGCGGTGCACAAGACTTCGACGCGATTGGAGGTACTGCGGACATAGACTGGCCCCCGGCCCCGATCGCCTCCGAGGCTTATGACCCAAAGCGGTTATTGAGCGAACCGCTTCACTCTATCGTGTCATCAGCATGTCGTTGGCGCGAGTAGGCTCGCACTGCACCTTAAGGGCAGTATTGGTGAGCAGCATCGTTGAGCTATCATCCAAGGACTTCCCCGGTGTGAAGTGTCGGCCTAACTCCGTTCACTTCACTCCATGCGATGAGAAGCGGGACCCAGAACAGACGAGTCAGCGACGTGCCTTGGTGGGGCTGCGCGGATAAGGTGGCGCCCCAGGGGTGGTAGCAGAAGAAGTGATCACGCGCTGGCGCTTCTGAACGGGCATTAAATGGAGGCGAAGAATGAAAAGACGTACAAGTGTGACACTCGTGTTGACAACAACTCTTCTCCTGCTCAATACGGCAATTGCGGAAGAGATAATCAAGGACAAGCCGACTCCCAGCCGCGCTGAAGGGGCGCCGCTCGGCTATGCGTATGGGCGGGACTATTCGACATCCGACGTAACCAAGGTCGTCGTAATCGGCAGTGGGACGCCAGCGGCCGACCCTCGCCACAGCGGGATCTCCACCGCAGTTGTCGTCAACGGTCAGCCTTACATTTTCGACTGTGGCCCAGGCTTTTGGCGAAACTCGCAAGTGAGCACTCCGGCGTACGGTGGAAAGATCGCTGCCCTCGAACCGAAGAACCTGACCCGCCTGTTTCTCACCCATTTACACTTCGACCACACCGAAGGTCTGTCGGAATTTATGCTCGCGCCCTGGATCTATTATCGTGAAGGGCCGCTTCAGGTCTATGGACCGCCGGGTACCGAGGACGTGGTTCGCCACCTCACGGAGGCCTACACGAAAGACATTGATCTCCAGATGTTTGGCCTGGAACAGCTCAATGCCACGGGCTACGTTATAAAAGCGAAAGACGTGCTGCCTGGTGAGGTCTACAAGGACGACAATGTCCGAATCACCGCCTACCAGAACCATCATGGCACTTGGGATTATACGTATGCCTACCGCGTCGTCACCTACAAACCGGGTGGAAGCGTGGACCGGACGATTGTCTTGAGCGGTGACACTTCACTCTTCGATGGTATGGAAGAGGTTTACGCTAGTGCTGATATTCTGTTCCACGAGGCGTATAGTTTCGATCCCAAGACGAACCCGTACGACGCCAAGGCGCCTGTAAGCGTGTCGTACATGAACGCATTTCATACTTCGCCGGAACAGCTGGCAGGCGTTCTCAAGAAGGTGAACCCCAAGGTAACCGTGCTCTACCATTACGTAACATTCACGCCCTGGAATGCAACCGACCAGGAGCGAGGTGTCAAGGAGATCAAGCAGTACGGTTACAACGGTCTCGTGATTCAGTCACAGGACACAGACATTTTCTAGGGTGCCATAGCCGGAGTGGTTGGAAAATGAAGGCGGCATAATCTCCAGCTTGTTCCAGCAAGCGATTCTGGCGTTGAAGCGCCAGCGGAGATCACCGCCATGACAAGTTATGGCAATTGCACCTATTGCCTTGCCATCCGTCTGGGCGATGATGGGCTCGGCGCTGCCGGCGAGAGCGAGAATGTGACCCATGCATTCCAGCCGTCCGGCCGACTTGCGTGGTCGAACTCCTTATAGCCTTTGAAATTCAGGTAGCCCTGGACGGTGCCCATCGGAATAACGAACCCCACCTGCGGTCCAACGCCGATGACGCGCGACTGGAAGCAGCCGACGTGATCGCCCGACCCGCTGTCGCAACCAATCTCGTCATAGACGTAGCCGACCAGCCCGATTGGAACTGCTTGGTCAGGAACTGCGACGCGCCCCAATCAAAATGCATGTCAACGCCGTTCTGATATTGGGTGGAATGATCGGTCATATTGTAGGTGAAGCTTATCGCGATGCATTGACTTTTCCCTTGCTTTGCCGGCGCGTTGCGGGCGCAGTGGCGCGCAAGGCTTGTAGGGCGGAATAGCGAAGCGTATTCCGCCACTCGGCCTCGCCGATCGCTGGAACGCGTCAATCGCGATCCGCAAAATCGATGGAAGCTGCGGCCGCTTACTGGCCTATCGGCATTCGTATTGTCCGCATGGTTGCTCAAGTGCGGCGCGCTTAGCGAGGCTGCGCGCAGAATGGCGGAATACGCTTCGCTATTCCGCCCTACGTGCTGCGCTGCTGCCGCAGAACTGCGCGCGCCTTGCAGCGCACGTTCAATTCATAATTTCGGAGGATGCGCTTTTGTACACGAGTTCCGTTTCTTTGTCAAGAACTTTTTTCATTTTTTCATTTTTGTTGGCGATTTGTTTTGTCGGCTTTGTTGTCCGAATTTTTCGATGGAGATGTTTGGCAGAAATTTCTTTGCACCTTTTCGACTTTTGACACGCCTGTAAACGCCTGTAACATCAGGCTCCGCCTTGGATGGGCTGCGGCCGGAAGATTGAAATCCATGACCGCATTCGACTTCACGCCACTGTTGAGCAAGGGATTGCCGCCACCGGCCCCGAAGTGGACTGGCTTTGCCAAATACAATTTCAGCGGCGGATACAGCGATGCCGATTGTGTTAAACGGGACGAGTTGATTGTGGCGAGCTCGGCGGTCCTCGAACGCGAGGGTCGGACTTGGTCTGGGAGGCCAGCAGGCCACCTGCGCTCTACGCTTTGAGCAAATCGGAAGGCGTCATTCACATCGGCTCGTTCTCGAAATCGGTCGCGCCGGCGCTGCGGGTGGGCTACATCGTTGCGCCATAGGAACTTCTCTCGCGAATGCTCGCGCTCCTTGATGAATCCAGACAACCTGCCGCCGGCCGTGCTTGCACTCGCCGACGAGGTGATCGAATGAGGCGCTGCACCGCGCGTCCGCAGGTCGAAGCAATGGCTTGGTGTCCAGCGGATAACTGCCCTTTTTGAATCGATAGTGATGGAATTAGCACAGCCTGCGCGCCCGGCAGGTGTTAACGTATTATGAATTAAAGCTGTCGGGGGGCGAAAATGAAGAAGTTCGTACTGGGAACCGTCGCCCTCGTGGCGCTCGGCGCAGGCGCTCCCGCGATCGCAGCCGATATGGGGGTTCGGCCCCTCGCCGCCGCTCCGGCAGCTTTCAGCTGGACCGGTTGCCATGTGGGCGGCTTGGTCGGCTATGGGTCGGGGCACAGCGACGGCTATACCGCGACGGGCGCCTCCACCATTGCCACCCCTGGTCCTGACACTGTGCTTCCCTTCGCCGGGCAGCGCCGCTCGAACGACTTCAACCTGACCGGGTTTACCGGCGGCGGGGATGTCGGCTGCGACTATCAGCTCGGCGCGTGGGTCGTCGGTATCGAAGGCGACTGGTCGAACCTCAACAAAGAGGGCCAGGCGTTCAACGCTCCCGGGACCAGCTTGCCGAACCCGCTTACGACCCCTCCGGGGCTGCTCAATACCACCGCTTTTGAGACGCAAGAGCGCTGGTTCGCCACCGCGCGTGGCAGGGTCGGCTATGCGCTCGACAAATACTTTTTCTACGTCACCGGCGGCGCTGCCTGGATGAAGATCGACAGCTCGCATTTCTGCCTGCAATGTTTCAGTACGACGACCGGCGCGCCTGTCGGCGGGGCCTTCTTCCGCAACGAGTTTCAGTCCGACCGCCGCACAGGCTGGACGGTCGGCGTGGGCGCGGAATATGCGCTCAGCCATGGATGGTCGATCCGCAGCGAATACCTCTACATCTCCATTCCCAGCTATACCACTTTCACAACTCCCACAGGCGTAGGTGTCTCGTCCCAGGTCAACAACCTGAGCACCAAGCTTTACGACTACATCTGGCGCGCCGGACTTACCTACAAATTCGGCAGCTACGCCGCGCCGGCCGCGATGAAGTAACGGCGCTGGGAAGAGACGACCCCGGTTGCTTCACCGAGCGCATAAAACAGCCCCGGGCATGCATTCCCGGGGCCTTTAATTTTCAGCTGGCCGAAGCGGCGCCTAGTTCCGGCTCCGGTCCACCAGCGCCCGCTGCTTGATCCACGGCATCATGGCGCGCAGCTTGACGCCGATCTCCTCGATCGGGTGCGCCGCCATCTTTGCTCGCATCGCCTTGAACGAGGTCTGATTGACGCGGTTTTCCAGCATCCAGTCGCGCGCGAACCGGCCGCTCTGGATGTCGGCCAGGATCCGTTTCATCTCGGCGCGGGTATCTTCATTCACCACCCGCGGACCGGAGACATATTCGCCATATTCGGCGGTGTTGGACACGGAATAGTTCATGGTCGCGATGCCGCCTTCGTAGATGAGGTCGACGATCAGCTTCATCTCGTGCACGCACTCGAAATAGGCCATCTCCGGCGCGTAACCAGCCTCGACCAGCGTCTCGTATCCGGCCTTCATCAGCTCGACCAAGCCGCCGCAGAGCACGGTCTGCTCGCCGAACAGATCGGTCTCACATTCCTCGCGGAACGTGGTCTCGATGATACCGGCGCGGCCGCCACCGATGGCCGCGCCGTAAGAAAGCGTGAGATCATGGGCATTGCCCGAGATATCGCGATGGACCGCCATCAGGACGGGAACGCCGGCACCGCGCTCGTACTCGGCACGCACCGTGTGGCCTGGACCTTTGGGAGCAATCATCATCACGTCGAGATCGACGCGCGGCTCGATCAGATTGAAATGAATATTGAGGCCGTGGGCGAACATCAATGCGGCGCCGTTCTTCATGTTGTTGGCGAGTTGATCGCGATAGATGTCGGCTTGCAATTCATCGGGCGTAAGCATCATCATGACATCCGCCCATTTAGCCGCCTCGGCAACCTCCATCACCTTGAATTTCTCCGCTTGGGCTTTCTTCACGCCTTGCGAGCCCTTGCGCAGCGCGACGGCGACATCCTTGACGCCGGAATCGCGCAGATTAAGCGCGTGCGCATGGCCCTGGCTGCCATAGCCGATGATGGCGACCTTCTTGCCCTTGATCAGATTGATGTCGGCGTCGCGATCGTAATAAACGCGCATGGCTTACCTTTGCTTTATCGTGGGTTTGCTATTTCCCGTGGTAGTCCTCGAAATCGATATCCCAGACATCGTCTCCGTCAAAGCAAAATTTATCTCACATCCCCTCCGGTCCGCGCGCGATTGCAACAATACCGGTGCGAGAGACCTCCACGAGACCGAGCGGCAGCATGAGCGCCACGAAGCCCTCGATCTTTTCGCTCGCGCCGGTGATCTCAAACACAAAGCTCTCCGTTGAAGCATCAATGACGCGCGCGCGAAAGGCATCCGCCAGGCGCAAGGCCTCCATCCGGTGCTCACCCTTGCCGCGCACCTTGACCATGGCCAGTTCACGCTCGATGTGCGGGCCCGCGACCGTCATGTCTATCACCCGGTGGATCGGGACCAGCCGCTCGAGCTGGTGCTTGATCTGCTCGATCACCATCGGCGTGCCGCGGGTGACAATGGTAATGCGCGAGAGATGCCGCTCGTGCTCTGTTTCCGAGACGGTTAGCGACTCGATGTTGTACCCGCGGCCGGAAAACAATCCGATGACGCGGGCCAGCACGCCGGGCTCATTGTCGACAAGCACGCAAAGCGTGTGTGTCTCGACCTGTTGGGATACGGTCGCGGCAGGATAATGGGTGCTGCTGTTCAAGCGTCCCTCCCTCGCCCCTCAGACCATCACCTTGCCCTCTTCCGTGATGGCTTCCTCGGGGCTGAGTGCGGAATCGCCGAGCAGCATCTCGTTATGGGCGCGACCTGACGGAATCATGGGGAAGCAGTTTTCCGCCGGATCGACGACACAGTCGAAGATTACCGCTTTCTTGACATCGATCATCTCCCGGATGGCGGCGTCGAGGTCGCCCGGCCGCTCGCAGCGAATGCCGACTGCATGATAGGCTTCGGCGAGCTTCACGAAGTCGGGCAACGCGTCCATGGAGCTTTCCGCATAACGTCCCCCGTGCAGCAACTCCTGCCACTGGCGCACCATTCCCATATATTTGTTGTTCAGAATGAAAATTTTGATGGGCAACCGGTACTGCGCCGCGGTCGACATTTCCTGCATGGTCATGAGCACCGAAGCCTCGCCCGCGATATCGATGACCAAGGAATCGGGATGCGCGAGTTGCACCCCCACCGAAGCGGGCAAGCCATATCCCATGGTGCCGAGGCCGCCCGATGTCATCCAGCGATGCGGCTCCTCGAAGCGATAAAACTGCGCGGCCCACATCTGGTGCTGCCCCACCTCGGTGGTGATGTAGGTGTCGCGCTCCTTGGTCAACTCATAGAGGCGCTGGATGGCATATTGTGGCTTGATCAGCTCGTTCGAGTTCCGGTAGGCGAGCGACTTGCGCGCGCGCCATTTGTCGATCTCTTTCCACCACTCTTCGAGCGCCCGCTTGTCGGGCTGCTTTGCAGTCGAGCGCCAGAGCCGCACCATGTCCTCAAGCACTTGGCCGCAATCGCCGATGATCGGAATATCGGCTTTCACATTCTTGTTGATGGAGGAGGGATCGATGTCGACGTGGATCTTCTTTGAGCCCGGCGAGAAAGCATCGAGCCGGCCCGTGATGCGGTCATCGAAGCGTGCCCCGACGCAGATCATCAGGTCACAGTCGTGCATGGAAAGGTTGGCCTCAAGCGTGCCGTGCATGCCGAGCATACCCAGCCATTGCGGATCGGAGGCGGGATAGGCGCCAAGTCCCATCAATGTCGAAGTAATGGGAAAGCCGGTAAGCTTCACCAACTCGCGCAGGAGCTGGGATGCTTCGCGGCCCGAATTGATGACCCCGCCTCCGGTATAGAACAACGGACGCTTGGCGTGCTGCATCAACTCGATCGCCGCTTTGATGCGGTCAAGATCGCCCTTGAGCTTCGGTCGATAGCCTTTGTGCTGGAAATCCTTCGGCCGGGAATAAAGACCCTTCGCAAACTGAATGTCCTTGGGAATATCGACCACCACCGGCCCGGGCCGGCCGCTTCTGGCGATATGGAACGCTTCGTGCAGAACGCGTGGAAGATCCGCGACGTTCTTGACCAGGTAGTTGTGCTTGGTGCACGGCCGCGTGATGCCGACCGTATCGCATTCCTGGAAGGCATCATTGCCGATGAGATGGGTGGGAACCTGTCCGGTGAGGCACACGATGGGGGTTGAGTCCATGAGCGCGTCGGTGAGCCCGGTCACGGCGTTGGTGGCACCCGGCCCTGAGGTCACCAGCACGCAGCCGACCTTGCCGGTCGAGCGGGCATACCCCTCCGCGGCATGAACCGCGCCCTGCTCGTGCCGAACGAGGATGTGCTTGACCTTGTCCTGCTGGAACAGCGCGTCGTAGATGGGCAGCACCGCCCCTCCGGGATACCCGAAAACGTGCTCAATGCCCTGATCGGCGAGGGCCTCCATGACCATCTCTGCCCCGGTCATTTCCTTGTCCATCGTTTGCTCCATGCAGCGGGAAATGGTTTCAGCGGAATAAAAAAGGGCCACTCGGGCCCTGTGTCGCGCACCACTCGCCAATAGGGCATCAGCCCCAGGGAGGGGTGCGCCTTCCTACAATCACGAGGAGTTGTGCGATAAACGTGGTCATCGGCGTCTTATCAGGTCATCTCCGTCCCAGACTTATAAGGACGAGAGCACGCTCCGTCAAGCGGAGGGCTCAATACGAGTTGTGTAAGTCGTAATCTTCATTTGATTGGGCATTGGTGGGCGAAGCGGTATGCTTGCCGCCACCCAGGTCGGATGTTGGCGACCTGGGCATCTTAAAGTGGCCGATCTCGGGTATACCCGAGATCGGCGCGGTCGAATGGGATGCCATTTCTTCGCGAACGGTCCGGGCGCTGGTCGCCAGTGAAAATCATCGCCTTCGCCGCCGCGGTGGCGCCGGCGCTTTGGATTGCCTACCAGGCGTTAACTGACGAGCTTGGGCCCCGCCCCATCACGGAGGCCATCCACGAGTGCGGCGACTGGACCCTGCGGCTGCTGCTTATCACCCTTGCGATCACGCCGGCACAGCGGCTGTTGAACTACCCTCGCATCATTCTGGCTCGGCGCACGCTCGGCGTGGCAACGGCAAGCTATGCAATCCTGCACTTTCTCCTCTATGTGCTGGATCAGCATTTTGATCTGTTCAAGGTCGCAAGCGAGATTGTGCTGCGCATTTATCTCACTATCGGAGCATTGGCGTTGACCGGACTGATTGCGCTTGCGGTGACGTCGACTGACGCAGCAGTCCGCCGTCTCGGTACCGAACGATGGCGGCGTCTCCATCGCCTCGTCTATGTCATTGCTCCGCTCGCCGCCGTGCACTTCTTCATGCAATCCAAGCTCAACATTTATGAACCGGTTCTGATGGCGGGATTTCTGGCCTGGCTGCTGGCGTTCCGTGTTCTGATCCAGCGCAATGGCGAGGTCACTCCCTTTGCGCTTATTTTGCTTGCGTGCGCCGTAGCAACCGCGACCGCGGCGGCGGAAGCGACCATCTACATGTTGACAAGCGGGGTCGACGCACGCCGCATCCTGCTCGCCCATTTCGATCTCGACATGGAGGTGAGGCCCGCTTGGTGGGTTCTCGCGACCGGTCTTGCCGTCGCTGCCATTGGATCGTGGCGCTATCGGCCCGCCGGTCAGCGGCCTAGCGCGCGCCGGATTGCGGCGAGAGCCGCCGCTGGAGCAACCCAGGTCCAACCCGGCAGCTGATGGCGAAACCAGGTCGCCTGACGCTTGGTGTAGCGCCGGGTATCGCGCTTTGAACCCTCGGCAGCTGTAGGCAAGTCGATCTCTTCTTCCAGATACCTGATCAGCCAAGGCACGCCATGCGCCTTCATTGCGGGAAGCGCGGGATCCAGTCCTCGCTTGTGGAGTGCACGAACCTCGTCGAGGGCGCCCGCGGCAAGCATGCCATCGAAACGCGCCGCGATGCGCCGATAGAGCTCCTCACGGTTCACGTCGAGAAAGATGCGCACCGCCTGCTGCGGTTCGATCGGAGGTTTCATTCTATCGCGGTGCCATTCGGTGAGTGACCGTCCGGTTGCGAGCGCAACCTCAAGAGCGCGCGTGATCCGTGTGCGGTCACGCGGCATGAGCCGCTGTGCTGTGTCGGGATCACGTTCTCGCAGCTCGGCATAGAGCGGCGCGGGACCTTCTTCCTGCAAGCGACGGCGCAGCGCTAAGCGCAATTCCATTGGGACCGGTGGAATTTCGGCAAGCCCGCGGGTCAATGCCTTAAAATAGAGACCGGTCCCACCTACCACGATGGGCAATCGTCCTGCCTTCTCCGCGCAGCGCAAGGCGGAGCTCGCATCAACGCACCAGCGGCCGGTCGAATAGTTTTCCGCGGCATCGACATGACCATAAAGTAGATGCGCAACCCGGGCTGCATCCTCCGGCGATGGGCGCGCCGTAATGATCCGCAGGTCGCGGTAGACTTGCATGGAGTCGGCGTTGATGATGGTACCGCCGAGAGCCTCCGCAATCTCCAGCGCGAGAGCAGACTTGCCGCTCGCGGTTGGCCCTGCGATAAGCACCGCTCGCGTTGATGCTGCCCGAGCAGCCATCTCATGTCCTTCGTCGCGACTTTGATCTCCGACCCGCGGGCGCGAGCACTCGATAATCGCGCGCTCGAACGCGCGCAGCACGCCGTGTCAACAGACGGCGGTCCAGTCTGGCTCGCCCCCGGTATCGCAGCCGATATTCCCTTTACGGCGCCGGATGGCAACCTTTGTTCGCACACCGAAGCGATCCGCGCGGCGCTCGGCACTGCCCCAATCGACGTTGTGGTCCAGCCCGCAGCGGGCCGGCGCAAGAAGCTCCTTCTCGCCGACATGGATTCCACCATGATCGGTCAGGAATGCATCGACGAGCTTGCCGACCACCTGGGTATAAAGAAGGAGGTCGCGGCCATCACGCAACGGGCAATGCGAGGCGAAATCGAATTCGAACCGGCTATGCGTGAACGCGTGGCGTTGCTTCGAGGGCTGCCCATCACCGCGGCGGACGAAGTGATCGATAACCGTATTCATATTACTCCTGGCGCGCGCACGCTGGTCGCGACCATGCGCCGGCACGGCGCCTATACCTGTCTCGTCACTGGCGGCTTTACGCTGTTTACGCGTCGGCTCGCCGCAATGATCGGTTTCGACGAGAATCGGGCCAACCGTCTGCTCGTCGATAGCAACGACCGGCTGACGGGAGAGGTGGCCGAGCCGATCTTCGGACGTGAGGCAAAGCTCGCCACGCTGCTCGATCTCACGCAGCGCCTCCACTTGAGCCGTGACCAGTCACTCGTTGTGGGAGATGGCGCAAATGATATCGCAATGATAGCGGCGGCCGCACTGGGGATCGCCTATCACGCAAAACCCAAGGTCGCGGCGGTCGCCGCGGCCCGCATCGACCATGGCGACCTTACCGCGCTTTTGTATGCGCAAGGCTATCGGCGAGAAGAGCTTGTGTCCGACGAACCGGGACAAACTTAGCGCGGCGCATCCCGGACCTCGCTTTTGCTCGATCCGGGCTACTTGTCTTCTGTCGTCCTTACTGAGGATCAATGGCGACACGACGCGCCATGGGAAACCAGAAGGCTTGCTTTTTGGCATAAATCAGCGTATGTCCTCAGTCTGACGGGACACGAAACGGCAATTTCTGCCACGAAGTGTTTCCCAGTTGTTTCCCAGGGAGGGCTGCTATGACGACTGAAAACACACTGAGGGTACAGGCCGATGTGTTCCGTCTGCCGACTCCGGAGAGCGGCGAGAAGGTCTACTTCGACGAAGGCAAGGCAAAGGATTGCGCACCTGGGCTGGCGTTGCGGGTTCGCGCAGCCGGATCCCGCAAGTTCGTGTTCTTCTATCGCCTGGGCGGGCGCCTTCTGAAATTCACCATCGGCGACGCGTCGAGCTGGACTCTAGACAAAGCGCGCGCAACCGCACGCAGCCTCCGCGTCAGAGTCGAACAGGGTGAAGACCCGGCAACCGAGAAGGCTGCCCAGCGTGCCGATGCTGCGCTGCTGTTCTCCGCAGTGATGCGCGACTACCTCGAAGCACGCCAGCCGGAAATGAAGCCCCGTAGCCACGAGGAATGCACTCGGCATCTGGAGAAGCAATGGAAGCCGCTGCATCGCACGGCTGTGTCTGCGATTGATCGCGCTACCGTTGCTGCCTGCCTGCATGCCATTGCCAAGGACAGCGGCGCTGTCACTGCCAATCGTGCGCGCAGCACTCTTTCGGCGATGTTCGCTTGGGCTATCGGCGAGGGGATATGTGAGATCAACCCAGTCATCGGGACCAACAAGAAAGACGAAGGCGGCGCGCGGGAGCGCGTGCTGAGCGATGCAGAGCTGGTCGCGGTATGGGATGCGTCGTCCGATCATGACTACGGAGTCATCGTCAAGCTGCTGATGCTCACCGCGCAACGGCGGGAAGAGATCGGCGGGATGGAGTGGCCCGAAATCGACACGCAAGCGCAGCTCATTTCCCTGCCAGCATCACGGACCAAGAATTCGCGACCGCACGATGTCCCGCTGTCGAATGCCGCCCTGGCGCTCATAGAAGCCCTTCCCAGGCGCGCAGGGCGGTCGTTTGTATTCGGGAACGGGCGGACCGGCTTCTCGGCGTGGTCACGCCCCAAGAAAGCGTTAGACGCGGCTGCCGGACTTGCTGAAGGGTGGACCTTGCACGATCTGCGCCGCACAGCCGCAACTCGCATGGCCGATCTCGGCGTGCTGCCTCATGTCATCGAAGCCGTCCTGAATCATGTCAGCGGGCACAAGGCGGGCGTAGCAGGAATCTACAACCGCAGCACCTATGCGGCCGAGAAGCGAGCCGCGCTCGACCTGTGGGCAGCGCATCTACAGGTCGCGATTGCCAAGGCCAGCGGCGCGAACGTGCACGCACTGCGCGCTTGACGGGATAGCGCCCGCGCCAGCGCCGCCGCGGAGATGCACGCCACGGCGCCGAGGCGCGAGCTGCCACCGGCGTCGCAGGGGGGAGGGGGATGGGAGCGCCAGCGGCCAATTCACCGATAGCACGAATTGCGCGGCTTCCCGCCTTGGCGTGTTATTCACATAAGGGCATGTCGTAGGTCGTAAGCTGCGCCAGTTTGTCCTAGCGACCGCAGCACTGATGGGGGCCACTCTACGGGTGACCACCGCAGTGACCTCCGTTTTGGTAGGGCGGTGGATCAGGCCCTGGTCGGGGCGAGGGCGAACCCCGTGGCAGCAACCGGCCAACATAGCGTCGTATTGAACCCTCCTGTCGGGGTCTGCTTATTGAGGTGAAGCAGACGACAATGTTGCAGTGCGGTAATTTCGGGTTTTGACCCAAACCGGAAGCCGGGTGTGCATCGCAGCAATCGAGATGATGTTGATTTGCGTGGGGCGCCGGGAGCAATCCTCGTTCCTCTGCGACCACCGCGGAGCCGAATAGCCACGCGCAGTTCGGTCGGCGCTGCCGATAGGTCGTATTCGGCGGCGAAATCAAAAATGGCGGACATCGTAAAACACACGGCTTGCCTATTGCTATTTGGCCAAACGGGGGCACAAAATCACGTTCGGTAATTGGTGTTGGTTCGGATCGCATTGGCTCAGCCATGACCGATTCCATGGAGGAAACCGATGGTGCGCAGCTGTTTTCTCGCGGCAGTCGTGGTCGCATTCGGCGTATCTGCGACGGATGCGGCGATTGCCCAAGATACCGTCAAGATCGGCATCATCATGCCGCTGACCGGCGTGCTCGGCCCGGTCGGCAAGCAGGTCACCGCGGCCGCCAAGCTCTATGTGGCGCAGCATGGCACGACGGTTGCCGGCAAGAAGATCGAGCTGATCATCAAGGACGACTCCGGCGTGCCGGATAACGCCAAGCGTCTCGCGCAGGAGCTTGTCGTCAACGACAAGGTCAGCGTGATCGGCTCCGGCATCACGCCGGCCTCGCTCGCCATTGCGCCGATCGTGACGCAGGGCAAGGTTGCGACCGTTATCATGGTCTCCGGCACGTCGATCGTCACCGAGCGCTCGCCCTATTTCGTGCGCACCAGCTTCACGCTCGGCCAGCAGTCCTCGATCATCGCCGAATGGGCGGCGAAGAACGGCAGCAGGAAGGTCGTGATTGTCCAGTCCGACTGGGCGCCGGGCGCGGAAGCCGCCGCCGTTTTCAGCGCCGCCTTTACCAAGGCCGGTGGGCAGATCGCCGAGACCATCAAGGTGCCGCTCAGCAATCCGGACTTCGCGCCGTTCCTGGAGCGTGCGCGCGATCTCAAGCCCGACACGCTGTTCGTGTTCGTGCCAGCCGGCCAGGCCGGCACCTTCGCCAAGCAATTCGCCGAGCGCGGCTTCGACAAGGCCGGCATCAAGTTGATCGGGCCAGGCGACATCACCGACGACAACGATCTGCCGGGAATGAGCGACGCCATGCTCGGCGTGGTGACCGCCGGCCACTATTCCGCCTACCATCAATCGGCGATGAACACGAAATATGTCGAGGACTTCAAGAAGGCCGACAATCTCCGCCCGAACTTCATTTCGGTCGGCGGCTGGGACGGCATGCACGCGATCTACGAGGCGCTCAAGAAGACCGGCGGCAAGACCGACGGCGACTCGCTGATCGAGGCCATGAAGGGCATGAGCTGGGAAAGTCCGCGCGGTCCGATCTCGATCGATCCGCAGACGCGCGACATCGTGCAAAACATCTATATCCGCAGAGTCGAGAAGAAGAACGGCGAGCTTTACAACGTTGAGTTCGCCACCTTCGAAGCGGTCAAGGACCCGGGCAAGGCCTCGCGGCAGAAGTAAGGGGTCACTGCTGAACGTCTCGGTGCGATGCTCGTCATTCTGGGCGCGAGCGAGCGTTCGTTGCCTCGCTCATGCCAGCCGCCCGCGCAGGACGCATAGGGCCGTTCGATGCTCAAGCTAACCTCCCGACTGAGTTGGCCCGGATGAATATCAGCATTGGCACCAAGCTTGCCATCACGGTTGGCATCGGCGTCGTGCTTGTGGCCGGCATGATTGTCAATCAGCAGCTCAGCAATACCTCGGTCGCGCGGCAAACCGAGCTGGCGCGCGACGAACAGTTCGAAATCGCTTATCTCCTGAGCGCCAGCGTCGCTTTGCAGCGGATGCAGGTCGGCACACGTGAAATACGCTTGGCAATTTCAGAGCGGGAAGCCGATCAGGCGCTCGCCGGATTGCGCGGGAGCATGGACGATGCTGTCGGTTATATCCAGGCCGCGATACAATTGTGCGCCGAAAATTGCGAGCGGCTCGAGAGCCTCGTCAAGCTGGCGAAAGACTACGCCGCTGCTGCCGCGGAGATGACGGCGCTAAAAAAAGACTACGGCGAAATCGCTAAGCCGCTTGATCAGATCAATAAGATTGGAATCGAGATCAACGGCTTGATCGGGAGGGTAACATCCGATGCCAGGGTGCTGGCCTCTCAACGCATGATTGCGGCGTCGGAGCGGATGACGCAGGCCGGGGAAATCAGCATCGGGGCCGGATTATTTGTCGTCGTCATTCTGATGGGTGCGGCAATTTTCGGCGTTCTTTCGATCGGCAAGCCGATCAGACGCATCGCCGGGGTTTTGCTGCAACTGGCGGACGGTTCGAGAGGGTTGGATATTCCCTATACCGGCCGCGGCGACGAGGTAGGCGACGCAGCGCGGGCGGCGCGCACCTTTCGGGACAACCTCGTGCGATTGGAAAAACTCGAAGCCGAGCAGAAGGAGGCAGCCGCGCGCACCGTCGCCGAGCTTGCGAGATCGGTCAGCGAATTGCGAGCGCTTGGCGAGGTCACCCGGGCGGTGACCTCCACGCTTGATCTTGAAACCGTGCTCACCACGATCGTCGCCAATGCAACCCAGCTTTCCGGCACGGAGGCCGGCGCAATCTACGTATTCGAAGAAGCGAAACGCGAATTCCAGCTGCGCGCTACCTACGGCATGAGCGAGGAATTGATCGCTGCGATGAGGGACCATCACGCCGCCCTCTCCAATGCGGTCAGCGAGGATGTGAAGAAAGGTGAGCCCATGCAGGTCCCCGACCTGCGAGACGAGCCGCCATCCATGGTCAACGACATCATCCTGAAGGCGGGTTATCGAGCACGCCTGCTCGTTCCGCTGGTTCGCTCCGGCGAAACTGTCGGCGCGCTGGTGGTGCGCCGCATGGAGCCTGGAGAATTTCCGATAGGCACGATTGAGCTTGTGAAGACCTTCGCTGCGCAATCGGTGTTGGCGATGCAAAATGCGCACCTGTTTTCTGAATTAGCCGCCGCGCGCGACGCTGCGGACGAAGCCAATCGGAGCAAATCCAGTTTTCTCGCAACCATGAGCCACGAAATCCGCACTCCGATGAATGCCGTCATCGGTATGAGCGGTCTTTTGCTCGATACCGGGCTCACTGCGGAGCAGCGCGACTATGCCAGCACTATCCGCGATTCCAGCGAAGCACTGCTCACGATCATCAATGACATTCTCGACTTTTCGAAAATCGAAGCGGGGCGCATGGACATCGAGGCACAGCCGTTCGATCTCCGTGATTGTGTGGAGTCGGCGCTCGACCTCATCGGCAACCGCGCTGCCGAGAAGCACTTGGACATCGCGTATTTGTTCGAGGATGAAGTGCCCGCGGCTATCCAGGGTGACGTCACCCGCCTGCGGCAGATCCTCCTGAATCTATTAAGCAATGCGGTGAAATTCACCGATAAGGGCGAAGTGGTGCTGACCGTCGCAAGCAAGGGCGATCAGTTGGAGTTCGCCGTGCGCGACACGGGCATCGGGCTGGATGAAGAAGGCAAGAGCCGCCTCTTTCGGTCGTTCTCGCAGGCCGACTCCAGCACCACGCGCAAGTACGGCGGCACCGGGCTGGGCTTGGCGATCAGTAAGAAGCTCGCGGAACTCATGGGAGGCACAATGTGGGTGGAAAGCGCCGGGCCGGGGCATGGCAGCACATTCCGTTTCACAATCCGTGGCCCGCGTGCCGATCTACCGCAGGGCACGAGGCGCGACTTCGTCGGCGCGCAGCCGGCGCTGCAAGGCAGGCGCATCCTGGTCGTTGACGACAATGTCACCAACCGCAGGATACTCGCACTGCAGACGGCCAAGTGGGGCATGGTGGTCAAGGACACCGAAGCCCCCGAGCGAGCGCTGCAAATTCTCATGCGCGAGTCCTTCGATGTGGCCATCCTCGACATGCACATGCCGGGTATGGATGGCACCACACTGGCTGCACGCATCCGCGAAGCCGGCCACGACCTGCCGCTCGTGCTCTTCAGCTCACTTGGCCACCAGGAGATTAGCGAGGGCCTTTTCGCCGCTAGGCTGGGCAAGCCGCTGCGGCACAGCCAGCTCTTCGACACGTTGATGACGCTGCTGGTGCAAGACGCGGCGCCCAGACGCGTTGCCCCGCCGCCCAAGCCCCGCATCGATGCCGAGATGGCCTCCCGCCACGCGCTTCGCATCCTTCTGGCCGAGGACAACGTGGTGAACCAAAAGCTCGCGCTTCGTCTGCTGCAACAGATGGGCTACCGCGCCGACCTCGCCAGCAATGGACTTGAGGCGATCGAGTGCGTCGCTCGCCAGACCTATGATGTGGTGCTGATGGACGTGCAGATGCCGGAGATGGATGGCTTTGAGGCTTCGCGCCAGATCACCACGAGGTGGCCGGCAGACCAACGCCCGCGCATCATAGCGATGACCGCCAACGCCATGCAGGGCGATCGCGAACTGTGCCTGGCTGCGGGCATGGACGATTACGTGAGCAAACCGATCCGGGTGGATGAGCTGGTTGCGGCCCTGATGTCCGTGCCGACGCGTCCAGAGTGAGGAGAACATGGACGAGTCAGTCATTGACCGGGCTGTTTATGCCGAGCTGCGGGACACAACCGGTGCTGAATTCGTAACCGAACTGGTTGACACGTTCATCGAAGAGGGGCCTGGCATGCTTGCGGAGCTGCGCGCAGCCTGCGCTGAGGGCAATGCCGAGCGCTTCCGGCGCGCAGCGCACTCGCTCAAATCCAACGGGAGGACCTTCGGCGCGGTGAAATTGACGGCGTTGGCGCGCGACTTCGAGCTCAAAGGACTGGATGCTGATCCAACCCGCGACGCGGCTGGTTTGGCGGCGCTGGAGGCGGAATACGCCCGTGCCGCTGCCGAATTGAAGGCCCTGCGTAATGGCTGAGAGCAGTTCCCGTGTGCTGATTGCCGACGACAACAAGGTCAATTGCTTGCTGCTGTCCCGCAGTGTCGAGTTGCTTGGGCATCGCATCGCATTGGCGGAGAATGGTCGGATTGCGCTGGATAAGTTGCGAAAGGAGCCGTTTGACCTGTTGCTGCTCGACATCGAAATGCCGGAGCTAGATGGCTTTGCGGTCCTCGATCAGCTTAAGGTTGATCCAAAGTTGCGCGACGTGCCGGTGATAGTCACATCTTCAATCGAGGGGCTGGACAATATCATCCGCTGCATCGAACTGGGCGCCGAGGACTTTCTACCTAAGCCGGTAAATCAGGTGCTATTGAAAGCCCGCATCGGCGCCATTCTCGAAAAAAAGCGTCTGCGCGAGCGGCTGTTCGACGAAATCCAGGATAAGAACCGACAGCTCGAACTGGCGAGCGAGAACAAGTCGCAGTTCGTTTCCAGCGTCAGCCACGAGCTGCGCACGCCGCTGAACGCCATCATTGGCTTGACCGAGATGATGGTTACGAATGCGGCGCGTTTCGGCACTGAGAAGGCGATGGAGCCACTCAAGCGCGTCAATGCCGCCGGCAAGCACCTGCTCGGGCTGATCAATCAGGTACTTGATCTTTCCAAGATCGAGGCTGGCAAGCTCGAACTTAACGTGGAAAGCGTGAGACTGGCGCCGCTAATCGACGAGGTCATTGGCACCGCCGGCCAGCTCGCCGCGCAGAACAAGAACAGTCTTGTTGTCGAGGCACAGGAGAATTTTGACGCGATCACGGCTGATCCCATGCGGCTTCGGCAAATTCTGCTCAATCTATTGAGCAACGCCTGCAAGTTCACCAAACAGGGCGAGGTCAAGCTCACGGCTCGAAAGGTCGCCGACGGCGACAATTGGATCGAGCTTGCAGTATGCGATACCGGCATCGGCATGACGCCGGAGCAGCAGGCGAAGCTGTTCGCCGACTTCACTCAGGCCGATTCGCTGACTGCACGGCAATTCGGCGGCACCGGCTTAGGGCTCGCCATTAGCCGCAAGCTCGCGCGCATGATGGGCGGCGACGTGACGGTGGCGAGCGAGCCGGGCAAGGGCTCGGTGTTTACGGTCCGTCTGCCCGGCAGCGCTGAGTCGCGGCCTTAATGTCCGTGCCGACACGTCAGCAATGAGGAGAACATGGACGAATCAGTCATTGACCGGGCTGTTTATGCCGAGCTGCGGGACACAACCGGTGCTGAATTCGTGGCTGAACTTGTTGACACGTTCATCGAAGAGGGGCCTGGCATGCTCGCGGAGTTGCGCGCTGCCCGCGCTGAGGGTAACGCCGAACGCTTCCGGCGCGCAGCGCACTCGCTCAAATCAAATGGGAGAACCTTCGGCGCAGTGAAATTGACGGCGTTGGCGCGCGAGTTCGAGCTCAAAGGACTCGATGCTGATCCAACCCGCGACGATGCGGCTTTGGCGGCGCTGGAAACACAATACGCGCGTGCCGCTGCTGAAATTGAAGGCCCTACGTAATGGCTGAGGACAGTTCTCGTGTGCTGATCGTCGATGACAACAAAGTCAATCGCTTGTTGTTGTCGCGCAGCGTCGAACTGCTTGGGCATCGCTGCACGCTGGCCGAGAACGGTCGCCTCGCGCTGGAGAGGTTACGAAGCGAAGCCTTCGATCTAGTGCTGCTCGACATCGAAATGCCCGAACTGGATGGTTTCGCGGTGCTCGAGCAGCTCAAGGCTGCCCCGCAGTTGCGTGAAGTGCCAGTCATCGTCACCTCGTCGGTCGAGGGTCTGGACAATGTCGTCCGCTGCATCAGTCTCGGAGCCGAGGATTATCTGCACAAGCCGGTGAACCAAGTGCTCCTAAAGGCCCGCATCGGTGCCAGTCTCGAGAAGAAGCGCCTGCGCGACCAGCAGAAGGCGCTGGTGCGGCGCTTCGCCACCTCCGAAGTGGCGGATGACATGCTACAGTCGGGCTTCGCGCTAGGTGGAAAACGCATTCACGCGTCGGTGTTGTTCTCCGACATCCGCGGGTTCACGGCCCTGGTCGAGAGCCAAGGGCCGGAGGAAACGATCGATCTGCTCAACACGTATTACATGCTGATGTTCGATGCCATCGGGGGCCATGGCGGCGTGGTTAACCAAATGATTGGCGACGGCCTGATGGCGCTGTTCGGTGCGCCGCTCCCACTCGACGATTGTGCCGGCAGTGCTGTGGCGGCGGGGCTGGAGATGCTTGAGCTGATTGAGCAATTCAACCAGGAACGCAGCGCAGTGAACAAGCCAGCGATTCGTATCGGCATCGGCGTCGCGAGCGGCGACGTCGTGGCCGGTTACACCGGAACCCAGCAGCGTGCCACGTATACCTGCATCGGCGATACGGTGAACTTGGCGGCGCGGCTGGAGGCACACTCCAAGGTGGCTGGGTACGGATTCCTGATCGATGACGCTACACAACGTGCCCTCGGCGGCAATGTGCCGACGCAGTCGTTGGGCGAGGTGCCGGTTAAGGGCAAGGCCGCTGCAGTCGAGATTTTCGCGGTGATGAGCGAGCAGCTACATTAACAACCTGCATTCCGAGACGCACTGAGCGGGTTTCCAATTTGGTGTGGTCAAAAACCAAAAAAGCTTGGTCCTAACAATGCGGCAGCGGCTGCTCTCCGACGCTTATCGCCCGCATTGCAGCAATCGAAATCTCGTCAATCTTACGCCGGGCAAGGCGGTCCGGTCTCACTGTGCTTCCGACGCTGCTTGCACGCCCCGACGAGGTGATCAGCTAGTAATATAAAGCTCTTTTGCTGCGGTGCGGGAGTCCGGTTGTGGCACGACCCGGAAGCGCTTGGCTGCGCGAATCGATTCCGCTAACCCATCTTCGCGGATTCGATGCCGGATTTGAGAATTTTTGCGCGTCAAGTGTTTGATGTGCAAGGGGCGGACTGGTCGAAAGCGAGTGTAGTGAAGACCTACTCTCTTGCGGGACGCGAGGGAAGGTTTCATTCCGGCGCATGTTCTTGCGCCAAACGATTCGGAAGAAGGATGGGAAGGAGCACCGCTACTTCAGCGTTGTCGAGAATAAACGCGTGGCCTGCGGACGCGTGGTGCAGCGGCATGTGCTGTATCTGGGCGAGATCAACGACACGCAGGAACTGGCGTGGCGCAAATCGATCGAAGTCTTTGACGAGAGTGCCGCTCGGCCGCGGACGCTGTCGCTGTTTCCCGAGGATCGCTGCGAAGGACTGCTGCCGGATGGCTCGATCATCCGCCTGAAGCTGTCGCAGGTGCGGCTGTGTCGGGCGCGGCAGTGGGGCGCATGCTGGCTGGCACTGACGCTGTGGCGGGAGCTGCATCTCGACCGGTTCTGGGGAGAGCGGCTGCCGGCCAGCCGCAAGGGGACGCGCTGGGATCAAGTTCTATTCGTGTTGACAGCGTACCGGCTGCTGGCACCGGGCAGCGAATGGCGATTGCACCGCGAATGGTTTGAGCGCAGCGCGCTGGCAGATTTGCTGGGCGCGGACTTTGCGTTGGCGGAGATCCACAAGCTCTACGCTTGTCACGACCGGTTGCTTGCACACAAGCAACCGCTGTTCGACCACTTGGTCGGACGATGGCGCGATTTGTTCAACGTCAGCTTTGACTTGCTGCTGTACGATCTGACCAGCACTTATTTTGAGGCCGATCCGCCGTTTCCGGAAGACGACAAGCGCCGCCACGGATACTCGCGCGACCATCGGCCCGACTGCGTGCAGGTGGTCATCGCGTTGGTGGTGACGCCCGAGGGGCTGCCGCTGGCCTACGAGGTGATGCCAGGCAATACCCGGGATAACGCAACGCTGCGCGGCTTTCTCGAGGGGATTGAACGCCAGTACGGCAAGGCGCGGCGCATCTGGCTGATGGACCGCGGCGTTCCCACCGAGGAGGTTTTGGGCGAGATGCGCGCCTGCGATCCGCCGGTGCAATACTTGGTGGGCACGCCGAAGGGACGATTGACCCGCCTGGAGCAAGACCTGCTTGCCAAGCCATGGCAGCAGGCGCGGCCGGGAGTTGAGCTGAAGCTTCTGCCGCAAGATGGCGAGCTCTACGTCTTCGCTCAGAGCCGTGATCGCGTGGCGAAGGAGCGAGCGATGCGTCGACGCCAGCTCAAGTGGCTATGGAAGCGGCTCACAGAGATCGCCGCCATGAAGCTCACCCGCGAGGAGCTATTGATGAAGCTTGGTGCCGCCCGCAGCCATGCCCCGACGGCTTGGCGCTTGGTGGCCGTCAAAGTGCCCAAGGGTAGCACGACGTTGAGCTATCGGCTCAAGCGCGACAAGCTGCGGCAAGCCCGTCGGCGCGAGGGCCGATATCTCCTGCGCACCAATCTTACCGAGAGCGATCCAGCGCAGCTGTGGAGCTACTATCTGCAATTGGTCGCGATCGAAGAAGCCTTCAAGAACCTCAAGGGCGATCTCGCGATCCGGCCCATCTTCCACCAAGATGAGCCACGCGTCGAAGCGCACATCTTCATCGCCTTTCTGGCCTATTGCCTCCACGTCACGCTACGCCGGCGCCTGCATGCTCTGGCGCCTGGACTCACTCCACGCAGCGTATTGGAGAAGTTCGCCGCCATTCAGATGATCGATGTACACATACCAACAACAGATGGCCGTGAGCTCGTGCTCACTCGCTATACCGAAGCGGAGCCGGAGCAGAAGCTGCTGCTCGACAAGCTCCGGCTCGAACTGCCAGCTCAGCCACCCCCGAAAGTCACCGCCGGGCCACCACGGCCGTAAGCGCCCCTGTAGTGAAGACCTTTGGGGGGCACACGAAGCGATATCAACTACTTAAAGTCTTTAGATTCTGCGAATCCGCGAAGTTGGGCTAACTGGGGTGAAGCGGACAGAAATGCTGCGGCGCGGTAATGCAAACTATTGACCCAACTCGGAAGTGGAGTGTGCATCGCAGCAAAGTCGAGGATGGTAAAGGCCGCCCTCGATATACCCGCTGACTGATCCCTTCGGATCCGATATCCTGCAATCCGGCCCGAGGCTAGCGGAACCGCATGCGGGGCGCGAGGTCATCAATGTCAGAACTGTAAAGCCGCGACCTGACGATCCCGCAATCACTCTTGTGCTAGGTACGGACGAGCTGGTCGGGTAAGCTAGGCCGCTCGCCGACGAACGCTGTGAGGTAATGGGCAGATCGATGGAGACGTCGTTATGATTGTACACAGACGAAGATTCATTGCGGCATCGGGATTTGCGGCCGTATCAGCTTTTTGTCGCCCCGCCATTGCCCAAACCAAGAAGCTGCATTTCGGTGTCGGGCCGCTGTTACCGAGTCCGGACGATACCAAGAAGGCCTATGCGCCGGTTTTCGCTCATCTTGCCAAAGAGCTGGGCGCGGATTTCGATCTCGTGAGCACGACCGATTGGGCTGGCATGGCGGTAGCGATGGGCTCGGGCCAGCTCGATGTCGCCTGGATGGGTCCTTGGGGTTACGTGATTGCCAATTCCGCGACCAATTGCCAGGCCGTTGCTACCGTGAAGTATGACGACCAGCCGATCTATTATGCCATCATCGTTGCGCGGCCTGATCTGCAGGTCTCCAGATTTCCCGATGACACCAAGGGCAAATCAATCTCGTTTGCTGACTTGGGTTCGACCTCGGGCTGGCTGATTCCGACCTACTACGCGAAGGAAGTGTGGAAAATCGATCCGAAAACTTTCTGGAAATACAGCGAAGGGGCAACCCACGCTGCCAACGAGGTCGCAGTGAGCGCCGGCCAGGTCGACATGGCGACTGACTTCGATCGCAATCGCAACGCCATGATCGCCGGCGGCAACGTGAAGGCGGACTCCAACAAGATCATCTGGACCTCCGATCCACTTCCCAATGACGCGATCGCGCTTCCGGCCGATGCGCCACGTGAGCGTTCCATGCAGGTTCAGAAAATACTCACGGCGATTACCGGTGAGCAGGCGAAGTCGCTTCTGCCGCCACGTTATACGGGATTCGTGGCTGCTACCCATGCTGCCTATGCGACAATCGAGAAGGCGGGCATAGCGGTAGGCAAGATAAAAGCAAGAACATAACGCCGAGCAGAGTGCCGGCATCTCTCCAGTGCAGCCGAGGAGTACCGCCATGACTTCCGCGGAACGCGTCCTCAATGAGCTCGATTCGAGCCAAAGCGGTCTTTTCTGCGAAACGTCTGCGGTTTTGGCTGGTTTTGGCGGTGATCCTCGCCTTCTACGCCGTCTCGTGGAACCTGGCCGGCATCGATTTGCAAAAGCTTGGCACCGGCCTCCCGAAGCTTGCCCATTGGATCGCTCAGGCATGGCCCCCGAAGCTCGATGAGGTGCCTCTGTTTGCGCTGCGGACTGCGGAGACGGTCGCCATGGCCGCCATCGGGACAACACTTGCCACGCTGCTGGCTATCCCGATGGCGGTTCTCGCGAGTCGCAATATTACGCCGCTGCCGGGTTTGTACTATCCCGCGCGCTGGTTCCTGAATGCGTTGCGAGGAATCGATTCCTTTGTTTTCGCGCTCCTGTTCGTGGCTGCCGTCGGACTCGGACCGTTCGCGGGCGTGCTGGGAATCGCGTTGCATACCTGGGGCAGCGCCGCCAAGCTCTTCGCCGATCACATGGAGAACACCAATCTGGGTCCGTTCGAGGCGGTACGGACTACCGGGGCCGGCCGATTGACGAGCATCGCCTATGCGCTGGTGCCGGATGTCCTTCCCGTGCTGCTTTCGACGACGCTGTTCTGGTGGGAGTTCAATGTCCGCGCTTCGACCGTTCTGGGCGTGGTCGGCGCCGGCGGTATTGGGCAGGAGCTCAAGAACAGCATGGACCTGCTCGACTTCGCTCGTCTGTTCACCATCATCGCCGTTATCCTTGTCGTCGTGACTGCGCTTGACCAACTCTCAGGCTGGTTGCGCAAACGGCTCGTATGACGAATGAGCGGTCAGCGCCGCATATCCATGGCGGCTTCGTGCGACAATCCCGACCTGGCGGGTTCTTCGCGCGAGGTGCAGCTTTCCGTGCGTGGGCTCAGCAAAGCGTTTCACGGGCGGCCGGCGATCGAAGACATCGACTTCACCGCCTCCCGGCGTGAATTTGTCGCCGTACTTGGGCCGAGCGGCGCCGGCAAGACGACCTTGTTCCGTTGCATAACCGGCCTGCTCGCCGCCGACCAAGGTACCGTTCGGATCGGAATGAGCGAGGTGACCTCCGTGATGACGAGGCGCCTGCGGGAGGTGGCAGTCATCTTTCAGCAATTCAACCTGGTGAACCGGCTGACGGCGCTTGAAAACGTTCTTGCCGGGCGCCTGGGCTACGTGTCGGCCTGGCGCGGATGGTTGCGACGCTTCGACCGCTCCGATCGCCTGCTGGCACTCGAGTGCCTCGATCGCGTGGGCCTGATGGACTTGGCGATGCGCCGTGCCGATACGCTATCGGGCGGACAACAGCAGCGAGTCGCCATCGCCCGCGCGCTGGCGCAATGTCCAACGCTTATTGTCGCCGATGAGCCCGTAGCCAGCCTCGATCCCAGCACGAGCACGGGCGTGCTCGATCTGCTACATGGCATCGCCCGTTCGGAGGGAGTGGCAGTCGTTTGCAGCTTGCATCAGGTGCATCTCGCGCGCGCCTACGCCGACCGGATCGTCGGTCTATCCAGCGGTCGTGTCGTGTTCGACTTGCCGGCCGCCAAATTCGATGAGAATGCCTTCCAGCGGCTCTATCGTTCTCCCGTAACCGACAATGTGACCTGAACCGCCCGCGACGTCCTTTAGCTGCAATGCATAGTCCGCAGTTGGCACAGGGCCGACGAGGTGGGATGTCCGCGTTTACGGAGAGTCTTGGAGGGTAAGCGGACCATCCTCAGACATAAGAAACGGCGCTGGTGGGCTGCCCCTCCGAGCGTGGAGTGGTCACAGACTGCGCGATTGAAGCGTGGTATCATTCCCTCCGTTGCATGGGCATGACCCCTGCGGAAGGGTCGCATGGCAATCACCATCCGGCGGCGAGAATTTATTGGCGCGCTCGGCAGTGCGGATTGCCATCGTGACTCCTAAACAAGTTGAGCTCGTCAGAGAATCGTTCGATGCGATCTGGCCGGTCCGACGAAAGCTCGCGGACCAATTTTACAGCCGATTTTTTGAACTCGCTCCTGATGCCCAAGGTCTGTTTCGGGGCGACATGGAGCGACAGCACCTCAAACTGATGGACATGATCGCTGCCATTGTTGGCACGCTCGACAAGAATGAAATGTTCCAATCGATTATTGGCCATTCGGGGCGCCAGCACTCACGATTCGGAGCGAAACCGTTGCATTTCGCTGCCTTTGGCAACGCGTTGATATGGGGCATGGAACAGCAGTTTGGCGCGACATTTACTCCGGAGACGACCACGCGGCTGGTTTGGGCAGGGCTTTTCCTACCACGGCCTTCGATCGGGGCGGCAACGGCTTAGGCCAGCATTCCAGCGCAAGGCGGGCGGCTTGACGTTCAATTCCAACCTTCGGTGTCAATTTGACACCCAGGTGAATCGGCCAGGCGCGCCAAGCTCGAGCTACCCCAGCAAAACAGGGGTATTTTAGCGCCGGCCGGGTTTCTTGGCCGCCCGCCCGGCCAAGCCGTCCGAATGACTGTCATTCAGCCAATTTTTGGCCGCCGGCAGGCTGGCCTAAACCGTTGCCGCCGCAATCGGTGGCCGTGACCGGAAATGCGGAGCCAAACGGCGGTGCGTGCCCCCCGAGCCAAACGGCGGTGCGTGCCCGCTCGGCTAGGGAGTGACCGACCCGGCGGCCAGCACGAAGAAGATCCCGGACACGGCGACGGGGATCACAATGAGCAACGCTGACACGGCGTATCTCACACGCGCACGGGTTCGACTCGCTAAGAGGAACTCGCGCTCCTGCTTGCTGAGATCGATGTAGGCCGCAGCCTCGTTCGCGATCGGGCCATTAACCAGCGCTCTACGGTCCCGCCCGCTTCGGATCCAATGCTGCGCCGCATTCCGGAAATTAAATCGCTGTGCGCTCAGCGTTCTAAGGCGCTCCCACTGTCGAATGAGCACTTCGCAGCGCAGCTCGACGTGGTCGGGCGAGCTGGACCGCGTGCCACTGACAACACCCGCGTTCTGCAACTTTTCCAGGATAGCAGCTGCGCGAATGCGATCGTCTTGAAGAGATCGAACGTTCCCGCTGAAGCCGCCTCCTATCAATCCCAGGAGTACGCTGCGGACCAGCGGGCCATCTGTACGCGGCAGCGCATCTAAGACTTCATCCGCGGCCTCAGCCAGCGACCTGACGAACCTGGCATCGTAAGGGAGGAGCAGGCACTCAGTCCTGCTTAAGAACGGCGTCCTGGTCTCGTATGCCGTCGCTACCCAATAATCAATTAGAGCCTGGGCGATCTTGCGCTCGTGCGGCAAGTCCAAAGTCGCACCCGTGGCTACGGCATCGCGAACGAATTCGATTATACGGGCGTCGCTGCCAAGACACTCGTTTGCATCAGTGTCTTGCTCGAGTTGATCGATGCTGGCCAGCAACTCGTCATTGTCCTGACGGAGTGCATTCAGTGATGAATAAGGCCGCGGTTCTTTAGTATCGGCGTCCGCCGGTATTGCAAAGTCATGTAGCCGCGCAACAAAAGGCAAAGCTTTGTGCAGCTGCACGTTCATGGAAGCCCCCCGTATTAGCCCAAAGGACTATAATCCCCACAGACCCCTTATTCCTAGAACACACCCTTTACGCACTGATTAGGGTATTTAGAGGTGCGGCAACCTTCGTCATTTCGATGCAAAGCTTGTTCAACTGTTTGTCCACTTCGAAAAACCTGAACAGGCAAGCACGATGGAACACCGCAAATGAATTTTCGATTTCAATGTCCCCCTTTGACGTAGCGTCCAGCCAACGCTTTAGGCCAGCCTGGACTTCGCGCGCCCACTCTTCGTCTGCATGACGAGCGCAGAGAGCGGTCAATTTTCGTTCAAAATTGGACCATTTCGGGATTTTTTGTGGCCGATGTTTGAGGGAATGGGCAGCCAGATCCAGTGGTGTGTTGAGCGATTGCCATAGACTGTGCTCGGAGACGAGCTCGTCGATCCGAACCCGCAGTTGACCAACGGCCGCTGAGCTGGTCCTGAGCTGTGCGAGCGCCCCTGGTGATGCGGAGGACTGCATGTGTCCTGCAATGGCGTCCATAGTCTGTATGAAGCTCCCCAGCCTCCCCAGCGGAAGAAGGCTGGCTCGAATGGCTAACTGTCCGTTGATGCGAACAGATTCGTTCAGCAAAGACATGAGTTGCTCGGAAACTTGCCCTGTTGCCCCGGAGGTTCCATTCGCGATGGCTTCCATGCCCTTCGCGCACGCATCAAACTCGTCAACCCACTCTTTCTCCTGAGCGCTGGTGGGCAAACCGGGAATCGCCCTGCGAGCAGAATTCACTATCGAGCGTAGGTCCACCGAATAAACACCTGCACTGCTCCGAGCCTTCGGATCGTTCGGGTCGAGGTTCCATTGGGCAAGGACATCCTGTATCGCGGGCAACCGCATTTGCAGTCCGTGCAGGCAATTGTGGAGTTCCTTGTATTTATCCAGGATTATGATTTGCTCGCTTGTTGCCTCGAGATCGGCTCGATTGCGAACCACCAGCGCTCGAACTTCTTCATGCGCCTTGAGATCCGTTATCACCTCCAGGCCCTTTGAGAACTTGCTTACTAGTGCTTTCGATCTTGTGGGCCAGGGCTGTCTCAGGACTTCAAGGCGCAGGCGGTCTTCGGTCGAGAAATAACGCCGATCGTGTCCTAGTTCTTCGGTGATGTATTCGACGAATTTGCGCTGCAGGTTGGGGTCATCCCCGTCGGCGGGCGTGGGCAGATCGGGCGCGGGCGTATAATCGTCATTGGCAATAAAGATCAAGATCCGGCGTTTGTAATGCTTGGCGAAAAAGAACTCCCACTGAGTGTAGGAAGCGTTTTCCCAATCCGAGGGCAACATTTTTTTTTTGAGGAAAGGTTTCTGGGCGGCTCGAGGAGGAAACGCGCCGCTCCTCTTTCCGATGATGCATATGACTGCAGGGCAGTCATGGATGTAATCGTGCAATTTCTCCAAGGTCGCGCCGCTTCCCAGGGGGAAATGGCTTTGCGGGCGGACGAAGATGTCGAGCGCTCCTAAGTCAGCGGCTACGGCGTCCCGCGCTTTCTCAAATTCGCTGGTGACGGCGGACAAGAATGGGCGAGAGTTGCTTTCTACTGGTGCAGCTGATGGTTTCGAATCGTCGCCCGCAAATGCCCCAGGCAATGGCGGTGCTGACCTTACGTCAGATGTGACGTTCCCCACGGACGAACGCTCCACGGTCGACCGTTTCGACCGTGTCGCCCAGTGAAAGAACGCTTTAAAAAACGGCGTCTTAGGGCGCGCCGCGATGCCGACGGCTCCCGCTGCCTCAGTTGGGGAGGCCGACACGGCCGCTACTCCGCGCCCTCAGGCCAGAACCTTAGTCCGTCAGCACCGCAGTCCCTGAACGGAGGGTTACCGAATGTATTGCCGCTCTCAGCTAGATCTGCGACTGTCGCCACCAACGCCTCCCCAAAGCCTTAGCCGGCCGCGGGGTCTTCACCCACATGACGGTTTTCTCTGGCGTCTTCAACTGATTTTTAACCATCTTAGCGCGGAAGTTGAGCCTCCGCAACTCGGCCTCCGACGGTAGTGGGCGAGCCCACTACCTCCGAGGCTTTGCTGCCCCGGGCGCGGCCATCTGCGACCCGCGACGCGACTTTCCGACCGGGAAATGGGCGCCAACATCGTCGAACCTCTCTGGTAGCTCCCATTCGGGAGACCATGGCCTCGACACTGCTGTTTCAGCCGAAAACATGGCGCGCCGGTGCGTCTCGTCACGGCGGAATGCGCATAGTCCAGGATAAGCAGGTCGAGCGGACGCTTACCAAATCCTCAATTCTCGCAGCAGGATATTGCTACGGCACACGTGGGTGATCAGTTTCGGGGTCAATTTTGATTTGGCCAACAAACTGGACCGGGTACAATATTCCGCCTCTCGCTGAGGTTCTCGAGCGTCTTCACGAAAGCATTCGAACCGCTGAAATGCCGCCTTAGCAATAATAATTCGGAGCTCGGCCAATAACCCCGCCGTATCGCCAGGTTGAGGTTTTGCTCAGCTTCGCTGACGTCCCCCAGAATGTGGAGCACAAGCGCATGTCGAAACGTCGCTCCAGGATTTTCCTTGGCACGGTTCGCAATCTCCGACCACTTGCGAGCCTCCTGCGGCCGATCCATCTGCAGCAAAATGTAAGCAAGAGTGTCCATCACGTAGGACTCGGTAAGGATGTCGGGCTTCGGGTCTAACCCTTGAACGATTTCCTTCGCTTCCAGTGCCGTCTTTTCCGCCGCAGCCAGCTCGAGCCCCCAAATCGCGCGATACCATGAGATGCCATCCAGTGCGACCATGCGGTCCAAACTGCCCTTTGCGCTTGATTTGAGCTTCGCATCGAATCCTTTCATTCTCTGAGAAAAAGTATGGTTCCTTTGGCTCAACGTCTTCCTGTTGTCAGCAACGCTGGGATCGAGCTCCCCCTGCTGTTTAATGAAAAGGTCCACATGTTTAAGGTTCCAGCCCTCCGAAAGCCACCACGCGGTGTCTTTAAAGTTTGGTAGAGTCGGCTCGTCGTAGCCTATGTTCAGGAAGGAGGCCTCGGTGAGGTCGGCTCCTGAGAAGCTTACCTCGCAAAGATTCGCCTGATCAAAGACCGCACCATTGAGGTCGGCCCCGATAAATTTAACTTTTTCAAGCTGGGCATCGTCGAAATGCGCAGAGCGAAGGGTTGCGCCTGTGAAGTCTACGTCGTTCAGTCTCGCCTGCCGGAAATTAGCCTGCGCAACAGCAAGATTTGTTAAGTCGAAGTTATGGAGTACTACACGCGAGAAATTGAAAGGTTGGCCACGTTCTGCCAACCATACCATGTTTTGCTTTCTAGCGTCCGGACTCGTATACGAGGATTTTGCTTCTGCAAGCCGCTTTGCGGCCTCTCCGGGAATAGAAACCGTACTATACCATTTATTGTACCAATTGACACCCAAGGGAATGCCCGGAATCAGGAAGAGCAGGATGGCGAGCAAAATTGCGGTCCGCCGCCGCCGCCGGGCATATTTTTTGCTCTCTTCGATAAATTCCCATTCTACTGTTTCCAGGTCGCCGTATTCGGCAGCTGATTTCGCGAGAGCGGCACTCAGCAGCGCCCCTTTGTTTTTTCTGCTCGCTTCCCAAAACAGCGCCGCATCGTGAAACTTGGCGCGTTCATCAATCCAACCCTTAAGGGTTTCCCATTTGCGCAACAAGGCCTCGTACCCCAGCTCGACGTTTTCGCCTGCCGGTGTGGGAGTAACGACCAGAGCGCCTGCCTTTCGCAATTCTTCGATGATTTCATTCTCTCGCGCCGCATCAGCAGCTGATAACAAGCTATCCCGGAGCTTTGGAGACGAGACCCAGGCTCCCTTGGAGAAGCTCACCAGGCGGAGCAGGATTCGTCGCGCCAGCGGTCGAGCTACGGGGAGGGCCTGAAATACGCGCCACGCTTGGGGAGGTTGTGTGGATTGGAGTGTGCTAGGCAACGAAGCGCCCGGCGACGGCCGCGACATAAGCGACAGCATGGAGCACTTGATTGCCCACTGTGCGCGGCTCGCAAAGCGCCGAAAGCTCTTTGAGAACATGAACAACCCGCCGCCGGCTTGACCTTCGCGATCGAGCTTTTGAACGACAGCATCGCTGCGCTCAGCTACGCCCCGCATGAAATCCGCGGCGAACGGCTTTAGAAGAGCTTCCGCCCCCGATAACGGAGCCGGCTTTGTGCCCTCGGCGTCCGACGCGGCATATGCAGTCACCACCCAGTAGTCTATGAGGCCCTGCGCCACCTTGCGATCCGACGGCATATCGAGGACAGTCCCGGTCTCGATCGCCCGTCGGATAAACTCCGTCCTTCTTGTCTCGGCTCTCAAGCGTTTGGTGTCAGCTGACGAGGAGTCGTCGGCTGTCGAGCGCTCGGTGTCAGCTGATGGGAACTCGTCCTTCAGCATACTTAAGATCAGCTCGTCATTCGCTTGGCGAAGTGCGGCGACCGAACGATACAAATCGTGAGATAGGTGGTCAGCGCTCATGATAGGGCGTCATTTGTTAAGGTCGATCTCTAGCTGCGCCGTTATCCGCCCAGACATAAATTGTGCAGGCTTTTTCTCTCCACGGCCGCGCCCCGCCCCTCCGCGTTGAACGTGTTGCCCAGTTCTGTTACGATTAAATCGAAACGCCGCTATGGCCTGGACATTTCTTGCAGGAATTCGCATAACCGCGTTCATTTGCTGGCCCCGCGATACCAAACAGCATATTAACCCGGCGTTGCTTCAAGCGCTAGCGGCAAGGCGAGCCGTGCTTCGAATTAGCAACCGTGGGACGTGGGACCAAAACTGAGAGCGCTGACGTGCAGATTCGGTTATACGGCCTTAGCCTACCGGTCAAAGATCAGCGGTGTTGCGGATGAGACCTGCCGGTCTGTTATTCTTCCTGCTCTCATTCCCGTTAGCTAATGCACTCGCCCAATCTCCTGCTCCGATGAACCGCATTGACCTGCATGACGGATGGATGGTGCAAACATCGCGCAAGGTCAGCGCGTCCGGCGAGGCCATATCTACACTCAACTTCGAGGCCGAAAGTTGGTACAGGACGTCAGTGCCGATGACCGTACTCGCTGTACAGGTTGCGGCGGGAGAATTTCCAGACCCGTACCACGGGATGAATCTGCGGCGAATTCCCGGAAGTGACGCCTACGAAATCGGTGAGATGTTCGCGCGCAAGCCAATTCCACCTGACAGTCCTTATGCTGCATCTTGGTGGTACCGAACAGAGTTTACGACTCCGGCCGGTTATGTCGCTCTCCATTTTGACGGGATCAACAACCGCGCGAACGTGTGGGTCAACGGCAAGAAGATCGCTGACGCCAGGGATGTTGCGGGCGCGTATCGGAAATTCGAATTCGATGTCACACATGAGCTCGTGAAAGCGGGACGGAACGTCGTTGCGATCGAGGTGTTCGCGCAGACGCAGAACGATCTCGGGATCAACTGGGTGGATTGGAATCCGAGCCCGCCCGACAAGAATATGGGATTGTGGCAGGACGTGTACCTCACGACGAGCGGCCCGGTGCAGATACGAAACCCGGCGGTGGTGACGCGCCTTGTTGAAAATGACGGAGCGATTGCGGAGCTGACAATCCTGATGGAGCTTCACAACGCTTCCGACAAGGCCGTGGAGGGCAAGCTCGAGGCCGCGATTCCAGGCTTGAATTTGCGGGTCGAGCAACCGCAGTTACTGGCGGCCGGAGAGGCAAAGTCGGTGAAATTGATTCCACAGGACTTCGGGCAACTGGTCGTTAAGGGAGCGAAGTTGTGGTGGCCGGCGCAGATGGGGATTCCCGACCTTTATGATATGTACACCTCGTTTTCGATAGCCGACGCTGTTTCCGATTCGCATCACATGCGGGTTGGAATTCGCCAAATCAAGTCTGAAATTATCTCTACGTCAGATAAGAAAGCACGTCTGTTTCGCGTCAATGGCAAGCCCATCTTAATCCGCGGCGGCGGATGGGCCCCGGACATGATGCTGCGTCGGAACCCAGAGAAGCTTCGGGCGGAATTCGAATATGTGCAGGCTATGAACCTAAATACGATTCGGCTCGAGGGTAAGCTTGAAAGCGACGAATTCTTCAATCTTGCCGATGAAAAAGGAATTCTCGTCATGGCGGGTTGGTGCTGTTGCGATCTTTGGGAAGATTGGGACAAATGGAAAGGAGACCTATTGGCAGTTGCCCGGGAGTCGCTACGAACCCAGAGCTTACGCCTACGTGGCCATCCGAGTTTGCTTATGTGGTTGAATGCAAGTGATAAGCCGCCACCGGTCGAGGTGGAAAGGACCTACCTCGACGTTTTGATCGAAACCTCATGGCCAAATCCGATCATCTCGTCCGCGTCGGAAATCCCGTCGGAATTAACTGGCCCTTCAGGCATGAAGATGACCGGACCCTATGATTACGTCCCACCAAGCTATTGGCTCATTGACGCGAAGCATGGCGGCGCTTACGGGTTCAACACCGAGACAAGTCCGGGAGTGGCAGTGCCAACCCCGAATTCACTCAAAAAATTCATTCCCGCCGATCATCTCTGGCCGACGGAGAGGCGCGAGGATGCCTCCACCGAGAGGAGCGTACCATCGGTGGCGAAAGATCAGGTCTGGAATTTCCACTCTGGTCAGTACAGATTTAAAAACATCCTCGAAACCTATGACGCAGCATTAAGCGGTCAGTATGGTCCGCCTGCGGACCTGAATGATTACAATAGAAAGTCGCAGGCGATGGCCTACGACGCCGAGCGCGCAATGTTCGAAGCGTACTCGCGAGAAAAGTATAGATCCACCGGTGTCATTCAGTGGATGCTGAACAATGCATGGCCCTCATTGATTTGGCACTTGTACGACTACAATCTTGAACCCGCGGGCGGCTATTTTGGAGCGAGAAAAGCAAACGAGCCCGTTCATATCATGTATTCGTACGATGATCGCAGCATCGCAGTCGTCAACAGCACGTATGACCCTTTCAGGAACCTGATCGCTTCGGTACGAGTCATTGATTTTAGGCTGAAAGAATTGTTTTCGGAGGAAAAGGTAGTGGATGTGGATGCTGATGCCGTAAAGGAGCTGCTGCAGGTCCCGGAAGTCCCGTCCGCTAACTCAACCGTCTATTTTATACAACTCGGCTTGAAAGACGAGCGGGGCAGATCGTTGAGCTCGAACTTCTATTGGCTCTCCACCAAGAAGCCGGAATTCGATTGGGAGAAAGCTACTCGTCGGTCAACTCCGGTTACTTCTTATGAAGATATGACCGGTTTACTGACTTTGCCAAAAGTACGTCTAAATGCGATAGCTCATATTCACCCTGCGACGGATCGCAAGCTTGTGCGAGTCCGGCTGAAGAATGCATCGACGGCGCTGGCATTTCAGGTCCGTCTTGCGGTCGAAACTGGCAAACGAGGTGAAGAGATATTCCCAGTACTCTGGGAGGATAATTACATCTCTCTGCTACCGGGAGAGGAACGGGTGGTCGAAGCGCGCTTCCCCGGTATCCACTCGATTGGGCCGCGCGCGAGGCTCAGGATTAGCGGGTGGAACATCGAACCGAAGACCTTGGCGATCCAAGATTGAGATGGGACGGCATTAACGCGCAATTCTGCCGTTGAGACTGGACCTGTCGGACGTGCCTCCGGTGCTGCCGAAGAACATCGCTCGGTCTAGGTCTGGCGGTCATTGCAGAAGGGCAGGTGTTCTGGCGCTGGGACGCTCGGAATAGGGCAGGCGGCCGAAGATTGATCGTGGCTTGCGTGGCCTGATCCGACGGATGAGCAGGGAAAACCCAAAGTGCGAATGGCAGTTGATCGGCTGTTTGGTGAATTGTCTTCTGAAGTTCGAATCCTGTCAGCCCAGCCAAACAGTACGTCTCCGCTTGCGATGTCCGGCTCGAATAACTGTCGGTCGACGGTCGGCTCGTGTCGGCCTTGGCCTCGTTATAAGTCGACGCTTCTGTCAGATGATGGGCGGTGACCTCAGTCGAGCAGATTCGAGCTCGTGATCAATGCGGAAACCGCAAGGCTGTTTGGCCTCAACGTACCGCCAACACTGCTCGCCACCGCTGACGAGTTGATCGAATAAGTGCGCCAGCACAAAGCTGGTGCGATCCAGCCGGTGCAAGTCCGGCCCAAGTAAGGAGTAGCGTCCGCTTGGTAGCGAGTGTTGCGTGGCCACTGGCGACAGTGGTTGCGAAGCGTACACAGCGATTGCATGGGGTGTGGGATTGAGCCACGAAAGGTCATACATCGCAGGGGCCGAGAGTTTTTATTCGCTCGAAGGCAACATGTGCGGCACCGCTACGCGAGGTGCTGTCGCCCTGCCGGGGTCTAAGGCCACATCACGTGCAAAGGGATCGCATCGGAAGCTGGGAGGTCTCGTGTCCGGCCGTCAGCGTCGCGTGAGAGGGACGGTCCGCATCGGGAAGGTGAGGAGCCGTAGCCGATGATGCACGGATACGAGAAGTCTGACCCTGCCATAGTAGCTGTGAAACCGGCGAACAAAGCGGAGCGATCCGCTGCGGAGTTGGTGGAGCCAAGGGCAGGGACCGAGGGGAATGCGCGCCAACTAAGCACGCGCCGGACTCCGAGCCGGGTAAGCGTGACACAGGACGTTGGCTCGTCTACGGCACCGAATTGCCGTCGATACCCGAGGTGGGAGCCGTATGCGGGAAAGCCGCACGTACGGATCTGGGCGGGGGGCGCGAGGTAACTCGCGTCCCTACCGCGAAAGCTTTTTTGCTGCATTTGCTCAGGTCTCCTCTTGGCAGATTTTGTTGCAAAAGTCTTTTTGCACTGGTGATCAAAAATTCTCCGGGCCGTAGGCGCGACTTTCGTGTAAAGATGTGGGGGACCTCATCGCCTGACGATAAACTCACGGGCGACCTCGGTAACGTGATAGAGTCCACACAGATCGGCGGTCGTCGGTCGGATTGTCCTATGGCGTGAAAACTATCACCGGGCAATTTTGGACTTTTGCAACAATATCGGCACTGAGCAGCGGTCGTTTGGGCTCAACTTTACGGCCGGTATCGGAGGTGCTGCGGACCTGTCTTGTTCAGAGTTCCTGCACAAGTGACACGCTCGGATAATGGCCGGCCGCCCGGCGACATCTGTCGGAAGCCTTTTCCGATTAGCCATCAGATGGCTTCTTCTCCCGAAACTGGCGCAGCAGTGAGGCGCCGAGAAATCATTACGGTTGGTGGCACAGTATCGCGAGGCGATTGCGGGGCCCGCAGCTGAGAGAGTGGTGGCAAGCGAAAAAGCTAGAGAGATGGTGTAAACAATCGGGGCGCCAAATGCCGAATGAGACACACCTAAAAAGGCTGATTTCTGATGCCGTGTTCGACGCACATAACACGCATGGAAAGCAAGCCGCGGGAGATCGGCTTCATGTCAGTCGTGAGGACTCCCGCGTCATTGCAAGCGCGGTTTTCGATGCTCTGAAGCGTGCGAACGTTCTGCTCATTGACCAGCCTGGTCAGTCCGACTGACCCTGAAGCGGCTTGGCCGCGTAGCGGCCACGCACCATACATCGTCTTCCCCGTGCGGCCGCCGCTCCTCACGGCCGCCCTAAATCTGCTATGGAAGCTCCACAAGGTCCACATGGGCGGTGGGGTCGGAGACTGCGATGTCAGAATCCCGCGAACATAAGGTTCATAGTCGACGTGTCCTATTTGACGATTTTTTTAGGCTTGTGGAACTGGTCGTGTCGCATGAACAGGCTGACGGCAAGGAAAGTGACAAGCTACGGCGGTTGGTTTTCGAGCGGGGCGATGCAGTCGCGGTGCTGCTTTATAACAGCGATAGCGATGATGTCGTGTTGGTCAACCAGTTCAGGCCTCCGACGTTAGACAAAGGGCTTTGGGCAAATAATAACAGGCGAGAGGGCTGGACTACGGGGGATGGCTGGATCGTTGAGCTGGTCGCCGGGATGATCCCAGAAAAGGAACGCGCGGATCCGAGGTTGACTGCGGTCCGCGAAACGAAGGAGGAAACCGGGTACGAGATCAACAAGGATAAGCTCCAGCACGTTGGTACGTTTTTCACCTCGCCGGGCGGTACGTCGGAGCGGATATTCCTTTACTTTGCGAAGGTAAGCGGACCAAGGCCCGCGGAACGGGGCGGCATCGGCGACGAAGACATCGAAATCAAGCACATATCATCAAAGATCCTGTTTGATTTGATGAAGGACAAACTGATCGAAGATTTAAAGCTGCTGATTGGCGCCCAATGGCTGCAGGACTATCTTAGGAAGGAACAAGAACAAATATCGCGTACTCCGCTCAGCCCCTCGACCTGCGTCAAGCATCAGTTGAAAAACCGGAAAGGGCGCTTCATCGGGTATCACACCGGCCGCATCCACGACATTAACGGCGTCGATGCTTGGGTGAATTCCGAGAACGAGGACATGATCATGGATCGCTATATCGGGCGATCCATCTCGGCGAGTATCCGGTGGCTCGGTTCTGAAAAGAATGCAGACGGGGATATCACCGACGACACAATCGCAAAGGCGTTGGAGCGTCAGGTTGCGCTACACGAGAAGGTGGGCACCATGGACGTCCTGGTGACCAAGTCGGGCGCGTTGCGGCATCGACAAGTCCACCGAATTTATCATGTTGCCACGGTAAAGAGGGGCTTGGATCAGGGCCAAGCTTTTAGAGCGGTCCCCGAGGAGCTTCCCGTGTGCGTAACGCGGGTGCTGGAGAGGGTTGACAAGATCAATAGAAAATTCTGGACGCGGAGTAAGGATCGGTCGATTCTGTTTCCAATTTTAGGATCTGGCGACGGCAATTTGTCGCTTGAGATCGTAGCTCCCGATCAAATTAAGGCGGCGGTGGACTATCTCGAAAGCCATCCGGACACGCTGTTGACGGAGATCTATTTTCTCGCATTCACCGAGCGCCACAAACGTGCCTGCGATCAAGTGTTCCGGCAATTGCAAAAGTATGGCCGGATTTGAGAACTCATCGACGAGGGATAGCGGGATAGAAGTGTCATGTATTACGATCTCTGGCGCGATCGGATGAAAGACTTGATCTGGCAGCCGCTGAGCGGCGTCCTGCAAACCTTCCACCTTTTACCGCCAGTGGCTGCAATCGTCATATTTCTGTTTTTGACTTCATTTGGACAAATCCGCGAGCTGTATTTTTTCTATCTCGAGCAACTTAATGCGTGGCAAATCATATTTGCGCTGGCGGCGTTCAGCCTCGTCAGCGCGGCCTTGCTTCTATCCCACCTTTTGCTGTCCCCACAGAGCCGCGGCCTTGAATATTCGAGCGGTGCTCGGCGGCGCGACGTCTTCTACAGCGGTGTCCGACGGATTACGGCGATCGCTCTGTCTTTATCTCCATGGGCGGGTCTGTGTGTGGGTGTTGTGCTTGCCCTGTTCAAGCTTCGAGAAATTGAAGCAAAACTGAAAGCGATGGCGGAGCCCTTCGACGCGCTCAAGTCGGACGTCTTTGAGATATCCATGGGCGTCAAAGGTATTATGATATACGGCGTTGTTGCTTGCGCTTTGTTTGTCCTGGTAGGCGGGGCGCTCACCTATTGGCTGGACGGGTTCTGCAGAAGCAACGTGCGATACGCAAAGGTTGTTGTTCCGGTCTTTGTCAGCATTGCAGTGTTCATCGGCGCGACAGCATTGGCGCCCTTTTTCGAAATGCAAATTGTCGATTTCAATAAGTTTCTCGGACCCTTGGCAACAATGGCCCTGAGCTTCTTGTTCTTCCTATCGATTACCGTGGCACTGGCACTGTTTTCGAGAAATGCCCGCTCGCAGGATTTGGGCTTGCCGGCGCTCTCGTTGGCGATCATCGCGATTGCGCTGGGAGCATTTTTTGGCTTTTCGACCGGCACCATCGCCATCTGCATTTTCGGTATCTACCTCGTCTTGACCCTGCTTGCCCTCTGTCTGTTCCTTCGCTTCGAAACATCGTCCGCCTCACAGCACGATTTGTGGGTGGTTTGGCTAACTCTGCTGATCGCGACGCTCGCTGCATTCACGACGATGCGAGAGGCGCATCTGCTTGAGCCGGTTCAAGTCAAGGAAGGTTCGCCCGAGCCGTTGGCATCGAGGGTCGCGTCTTCAAATGACAAATCGCTGGAGGAAAGTTTCAGGCGTTGGCTGCATGAACGGCCAGACAGGAATGAATGGAGCGGCGCCAAATATCCAGTCTTCATCATCGCCGTACAGGGTGGCGGAATCTATGCCGCGGCCGCCGCATCGATGTTCCTGGTTCACCTGCAGGACGAGCAACCTAATTTCGCAAACCACGTATTTGCGATTAGCGCCGTCTCCGGCGGCGCAATCGCCGCGAGCATTTTTGATGTTCTTCTCGGTTCGTCGGACCTAAAGTGCGTAGAACAAAAAAACAGACGCGATCATTTGTCTCAGCGAATGATGAAAATACTTCTCGACGATCATTTCTCCCCGATTGTTGGCTCGATCATTCCGGATTTTCTCGGATTTCCAGATTTTCTCGGTTTCAAGGCGGACCGCGCTGATGGAACTCGAGAAAAGCTTTACGCGCTCCGTCGAATCGTGTGACGCGGCTGCTTCAAAAAAGCTAGGCGATGCGTTTTCTGAGCACTTTATTTCGGGTGGCCCCCCGGCGTTGGTTCTGAACACGACATGGGCTGAAAGGGGGTATCGGGTCGCATTTGCGCCCTTTGTCCTCGAAGGCGATGGCACCGTGTATTCATTTTTGGCGGATATGCTGGGTGCGGACGGAAAGAAAATGTCGGTCATGCGCGCAGCCGCGGCTAGCGCGCGGTTTCCCGGCATTCTCCCGCCATACTCCATCATGCGGCAGTGGACAGATAACAGGGGACAGCAGCAAACAAAACGTTGGAATTTCGTCGATGGCGGCTATTCCGATCCGTCCGGAGCCGCAACGGCGCTTGAAATCTATCAGGCATTGGAAAAGTTGAACCAGTCAAAGTCAATGGAATCCTCACCCACGCAGGATATCGACCTCAAGTTGATCCTGCTCACCGGCGTCCAAAGCGACGCAACATTCGCGGATGCCGACGGCACGCCGTTTCGCGACGTCATGGCGCCGATCGATGCAATCTTGAGTGTGCGAGGGTTGCTGGCCGGTCAAAGCGTAACGCGGGTGATCAAATTGTTCGGAAAGGACTCCGAACAACTCAAGGTCGTGGAGCTTCAGGACGAGTTGTTCGCCCTGCCGTTGGGTTGGACGATCTCGAGAGCGACGTTCGGCGTCGTATCGATGCTGATGGGCCGTAGCGATCTGTGTCCCGACAAAAAGCTGAGCATAGTAAGAGACGATGGCCCGCGCACCGAACAGGAAAATGAGCAGGAGATCTTGCGAAGGAACAGCTGCAAGGTGCGCGATATCAAGGAAGTCTTGAACCGGAAACGGTAGAGCGCAACGCACCGCCGTTTGGCTCCGCATTTCCGGTCACGGCCACCGATTGCGGCGGCAACGGTTTAGGCCAGCCTGCCGGCGGCCAAAAATTGGCTGAATGACAGTCATTCGGACGGCTTGGCCGGGCGGGCGGCCAAGAAACCCGGCCGGCGCTAAAATACTCCTGTTTTGCTGGGGTAGCTCGAGCTTGGCGCGCCTGGCCGATTCACCTGGGTGTCAAATTGACACCGAAGGTTGGAATTGAACGTCAAGCCGCCCGCCTTGCGCTGGAATGCTGGCCTAAGCCGTTGCCGCCCCGATCGAAGGCCGTGGTAGGAAAAGCCCTGCCCAAACCAGCCGCGTGGTCCTTATCGATTGATCCGGTATCTGACGAGCGGCTCGTGCGAGCAAAACTGCACGGTTGGAGTCGTGTGTGGCGCGCTACGCGGGTCGACGGTATCTTTGCGTCGGTTTTGCCGACCTAGCCGCCGTCCGCTACAGCCCTACTATATTTGATCCATGTGCGGACGCGTCGTTCAGAGCAGTGGGCCCCTTCGATACGCGATTGTCGACGGCATGAATGTGCGGGACAGCCGGGTGAGGAGTTACCCGCCGCGTTGGAACGGTGCGCCCAGCCAGGAGTCTCCTCGTTATCCGGCGCAATCATCAGACCGGCCAGGTGTCGCTCGATCCACTGCGTTGGGACGAGTTGAACTCGATTTGATGAGCTCGCGCCGCTCGGGCCACCCCTATTCGACTTGCAAGCCTGCTTGCGTGAGCACGGCAACCAAGTGGCCAGCCAACCGTTGCTCGACCCACAGCACGTCACCAAGTCTCCGCCAGCCGTAAACATTCTCCGCAAATCAGTCCTTTGCCAACTCGCTGACCGGCGCGAAGCCGACCAGTGAGCCGCGGCTGTGGATGCGCACGTCACTCATATGATTCTGCCAATGACGGCCGGCGTAACTTAACCTCCCGCTGGGCCTTTCCATTTCTGAAGGCGCAAAAAAAGCTCCGCAGGTGTTGCGGGGCTAAGCACCGGCGAGGGGCTATTCATCGCGGCCGGGAAGACAGCGACGCTGAAGGCGGGAAAGGAAGGGCCATCAACCTATGAGTACCATTACCACCAAAGATGGAACTGAAGCGCAGACAGCGAGCGAGAGCGTATCGGGGAACGACGCGCAAGGAATGACCGCCGCTTGGATGGCACGGATGTCGGGCTCAAGCTGAAAGTTCATCCACATATGTTGAGGCACGCTTGCGGCTTCGTGTTGGCCAATGCAGGGCACGATACCCGTTCGCTGCAAGCGTATCTTGGCCACGCCAACATTCAGCACACGGTCCGGTATACGGAGTTAGCGCCGGACCGGTTCAAGGGAGTTCTGGAAAGAGCAAGGGTGATCCAGTATGATCCGTCGCAGATCGGAGGATCGACATGAAAGTAGCTCTGATCGCGCTTGGCCTGCTCGCGACCACTGGTGTCGTGTATCGCGGTCGGATTCCCGCCGATAAAAAGACCCAAATGGAGGAAGCATAAATGAGGAAGCTCACCGCAATTCTCGCCGGCGCCGCCGCAGCGGTCCTGTTGTCGGTCTCCGCGCAGGCGCAAACCGTGCTCAAGGCCTCGCACCAATTCCCGGGCGGCAAGGGAGACGTCCGCGATGACATGGTGCAGATGATCGCCAAGCAAGCCAAGGCAGCCAATGTCGGCCTCGATATCCAAGTCTATCCCGGTGCCTCGCTGTTCAAGCCGAATGACCAGTGGAACGCCATGGTCAATGGCCAGCTCGACATCACGCTGTTTCCGCTCGACTACGCTAGCGGCAAAGTGCCGGCCTTCAGCGCGACGCTGATGCCCGGCCTTATCCGCAGCCAGGATCGCGCCAAGCGAATCAACGAATCGCTATTCATGAAGGACATCCGCGCCGAGATCGAGAAGCACGACGTTATCGTTTTGTCCGACGCCTGGTTTGCTGGCGGCATGGCATCCAACAAGGGCTGCCTCGAGCAACCGAGCGACTTGAAAGGCCTGAAATTCCGCGCCGCGGGGCCGACTTTCGCTACGATGTGGGAGGCGGCCGGCGCCAGCATCGTCAGCCCGCCGTCAAATGAAATCTACAATGCGTTCCAGAGCGGGGTCGTCAACGCGACTGACACCAGCCTCGGAACCTTCCAATCCATGCGCCTCTATGAGGTGACGAATTGCCTCACCGCGCCGGGCAACAATGCGCTATGGTTCATGTACGAGCCGATGCTGATGTCGAAGAAGAGCTTTGACAAGCTCAACAAGGCACAGCAGGATGCTGTCCTCAAGGCCGGCATGGCGGCGCAGGCCTATTATGAAGGCAAGGCTGACGAGGTTAACAAGGACGCGATCAAGGCGTTCGAGGATCACAAGGTGAAGGTCGTGACCCTCAGCGACGCCGATTATCAAGTGTGGCTCGACGTGGCGAAAAAGAGCTCCTACGCTACTTTTGCCAAGGCTGTGCCTGACGGCCAGAAGCTGATCGACGAGGCGCTCGCGGTTAAGTAATAAGAAAGCCGACGGCCGACCGGCGAGTGAGCTCGCCGGCCGGCGCGTCTCAGTCTACATCCTCACAAGAAAGACTGAAGCTTAGGTCGGGCTCATGGACGCTTACATTCGGGCGGTCATGTTCCTGTCGCGTGTCGCAGGCGTATTCGCAGCCATTCTTATCGGTCTCGCCGTGCTCGTGATCTGTGACATGGTTATCGTGCGCTATTTCTTCAGCGTGCCGACGATCTGGCAGATCGACGTGGTGACCTATAGCATCGTCGCTGCGACCTTCGTTGGCAGCGCCTATGTGCTGATGACGCGCGGCCACGTTAATGTGGAGATTCTTCCGCTGTATCTTGGCCCGCGCGGCCGCTTTTGGCTCGCGCTGTTCACGATTTTGCTGTCCTTGGCCTTCTGCGTGGTCCTGTTCGTTCTCTGCACACAGTACTGGTATCAGGCATGGTCGGAAGGGTGGCATTCGAACACGGTTTGGCGCGCCCGTCTGTGGATTCCCTATCTTTCTATGCCGGTGGGCCTCGGGTTGTTGGTTTTGCAATATTTCGCCGAACTGATTTGCCTGGTCACGGGTTGGGCACCCCCATTCGGCATTAAGCCGAAAGAAGACGCCGAGGAGTTCGCGCGGGCTCAGGCCAAGCAAGCATTGGGAGACGTCCCTTGAGCCCGACCACGCAAGGGTCTCTCGTTCTTGTTGCGACGCTTTTGATGCTGATGTCGGGAATTCCCGTAGCGTTTGGCCTCGGTGCGATATCGATCATCTTTCTTTTGTTTTTTCATGGCGTCGACAGCATGCATGTCGTCGCCGAGACGTTCTGGTCCGGCCTCGACGATTTTACGCTCGTAGCGATTCCGATGTTCGTGATGATGGGCGCCGCGATCGGCTCGTCGCCTGCTGGCAAGGATCTTTATGAAGCGCTCGACCGCTGGCTTTACCGCTTGCCGGGCGGTTTAGTCATTTCAAACCTCGGCGCCTGCGCCATCTTCGCCGCGCTCACCGGCTCCTCGCCGGCCTGCTGCGCGGCCATTGGCAAGATGGGAATTCCGGAGATGCGCCGGCGCGGCTATCCGGACGATGTTGCCACCGGCTCAATCTGCGCCGGCGGCACGCTCGGTATCCTGATTCCGCCGTCGATCACGTTCATCCTTTACGGCATTGCCACCGAAACCTCGATCGGCCGTCTGTTCCTCGCCGGTGTGGTGCCGGGCCTCATGCTGACCGGCCTGTTTATGCTGTGGACCATCTTCATCATCTGGAAGCGTGGCTTCCGCTCGCATGCGATCGATTTTCGTTATTCATGGAAGGAAAAATTCCAATCGATCCCGAAGATCGCACCATTCCTCCTGATTATCTTTGGCGTCATGTACTCGCTCTATGGCGGCGTGGCGACGCCGTCGGAAGCAGCCGGCGTCGGCGCCGCGCTCTGCCTCATTTTGGCGATCGCTGATCTACCGGCTTTGGAAGGTGGACCAGATTTGGCACATCCTGCGCGACACGATGCGGGAATCGGTGATGATCCTAACCATCATCGCCGCAGCTGTGTTGTTCGGCTACATGCTCACCTCGCTCTACCTGACCCAGATGCTGGCGCAGGCGATTGCCGAAGCGCACTTCAATCGATGGGCACTGATGGGAATGATCAACCTCTTCCTGCTGGTTTCTGGCTTTTTCATCCCGCCCGCCGCCATCATCTTAATGACCAGCCCAATCCTGCTGCCGATCATTACCGCCGCGGGATTCGATCCGGTATGGTTCGGCGTGATCCTGACTATCAACATGGAAATCGGCCTGATCCATCCGCCAGTCGGCCTCAACATTTATATTGTCAATGCGATCGCGCCCGATGTGCCGGTCACAAAAGTGATGTGGGGCACGCTTCCCTACGTCCTATGTATGATGTTGGCGATCGTGATCTTGTGCTTCTTTCCCCAAATTGCCACATGGTTACCGAACCATATGATGGGCACCGGTAAATAGCGCGTGCCCGGAGGGCTTGTAGCGGGATGATCCTGTGGCTTTGGCTGGGGTTTACACCGGTTACATTCTCAAGGGTACAAAACCCGCCGACTTACCGGTTTTGCTGCCGACAAGCTTTCTGCTCTCCATCAACCTCAAGACTGCAAAGACGCTTGGCCTGACACTACCGCCAACGCTGCTCGCGCTCGCCGCTCGCCGACGAGGTGATCGAGTAACACGCACGTGTTGCTGCATCTGCTCACGGCCGCTTGTGGCACGACCCGGAAGCGCTTGGCTGCGCGAATCAATTCCGCTAACTGGGGTGAAGCGGACAGCAATGCTGCAGTGCGGTAATCTCAGGTTTTGCCGAGTAGGCCCGGGGAGTTTCACCCCGAGCCTCTCACAGAACCGGACTTGACACTCTCGCGTCATCCGGCTCGTGCCATCGCGCGAAGGCTGCCGCCTTCCATTGAACATCGGGTTCCTCCCGTTGCCGGTTGACCCGAGCCAAATGGCGATGACCCGCTCCCTTCGCTCCACGAGCATTACCCCGCTTCAACGCTACTACGAAGCAGTCCGCCCCTAGCCGGTGCATCTGTACTTTCGGCCTCGCGGTTTGAGCCACTTGCGCCTTTTCCCTTAGCATCACCGTCTAGGTTCTCACGTTCCATACAAGAGCCAGATTGGGCTTCGCGCCGCCTACATGCCGGATGCCGCTTGGGCAGTCTCAGTGCATCCCCCAAGCTTGTACCCGAAGCACCCCTGCTCGTCGCCGCCTTTCCTGTCACGGCCATCGATCGCGACCGCAACAGCTTAGGCCAGCATTCCAGCGGCGGAAATTGGCTGAACTGTGTTGTCCGCGGTGCGCGACGAACGGCTGAGCTGTTGCCCGAAAGACGTTTGTAATCCATCCCAATTCTGTTACAGTACACTCAACGACCGGTGAGCATGCTGTAATTTGGTTGAGAGCATCATGGCTGAAGGCAAATTCGTCTCGTATCTGCGGGTATCGACGGCGCGCCAGGGGCGGTCCGGGCTCGGCCTTGAGGCGCAGCGCAAGGCGGTCGAGGATTTCCTCAATGGCGGCAACTGGCAGCTGGTCAAAGAGTTTGTCGAGGTTGAAAGCGGAAAGAATGCAGATCGGCCGCAATTGGGCAAGGCATTCCAGCTGTGCCGGCTCATCGGAGCCAAACTGGTCATTGCCAAGCTCGACCGTCTGTCGCAGCGATGCGCATTTCCTCCTCGGGCTGGAAAAGGCCGGCGTTGATTTTGTGGCTGCCGACATGCCGCAGGCCAACCGGCTGACCATCGGCATCATGGCAGTTATGGCCCAACATGAGCGCGAGATGATTTCAGAGCGCACGCGGGCCGCGCTCGCAGCTGCCAAGCGACGTGGCGTCAAGCTGGGTGGCTTCCGCGGCGCTCGATTCACGGCCAAGCATGTCAAGCTTGCTGTGGCAGCTAGGCAGGAGAAAGCTCGGGCGCGGGCATCTGACCTCGTCCCCATTGTCCAAGAGCTGCAGGCGGCCGGTTGTGAGTCATTGCGGGCCATCGCAGCGGGCCTGGAGGAGCGTGGCATCCCCGCTGCGCGCGGTGGGAAGTGGTCGGCTGTTCAGGTCTCGCGGCTGCTGGAGGCGGCCGGCGTCCCTTTCGAAAGCGCAAGCGCGGCCGTGTGAGACGGCGGCGGCGGACCACCAGCTAATCCGTTTCAAACGGGCACCCGGTCTGGGTATGTCAGCTGCCGATAAAAATTGTTTGGCGGGGCTTTGTTTGCCTCCAGCAGTGCGCCGGCGACGGCGTTGGCGAGATCGTCATGGCCGCCGGGAGCGTGGTCGATCAGGTCACGGCCGGCGGTTCGCACCCGTCGTTCGAGGCCGATCAGCTGTCCGACAAGCCGGCTGTTGTCGAGGAGATCGACAGCCGCCGGAATTGATGACGGCCACGAGGTCGCCGTAAAGCTCGGACTTGCTGCGTTCGGCCGGCTCGAAATTGACGCCGTTCTTGCGGAACTGCTCGCGCGGGAACTCGCCGGCATAGCGATCGCCGAACACTTGCGTGATGCGGTATTTCTTCAGGAGGCCGGCGTATTCCTCAATCACTGCCTCGGGTGAGAATGGCGGCTGCCGCTCGCGTACGAGGTCGAGGATTGCGGTTTTGCCTTCGTGGTGTGCGATCGCGAGCGTGAAGGCGTCATTTGCGCCGCCGCTGGGATCGCAGAATCCGACGTAGCTTTGGTTGCGCTGTGGGGGCCGTTCGAACACTCCGGGGTCGACGCAGGCCGATACTGCTTCCCGTGTCAGCAGCCGTTCGACGTCGGTTCGAAACTCGGCGCCGTACTCTGCGGCGGCCACCGCCGGGTCGCGTTCGTAGGCTTCGTCGACGACGTATTGCGGAACGGTGGGGTTCATGGTCAACGTTGGGGCGCGCCAGATCAGCACCGGCGCACTGCTCCTGGCCGAACCATTTCTGATGCGCGTCCCACAGTGCCCCGCGGCGTGCATAGGGCGAGCTGGCGCACAGCAGCATGGAGCCCGGCACGGTGGCCATTGCCGGCCGGATGGCGGTCAGCACTTCCTCGTCGGGATTGGCGCTGCCCTCGGACTGCCAGAACGCGATCTCGTCACACAGGGCGGCAACGATGGTGCGCCCGCGGATGGTGCGGTAGCTGCAGGTCGCCACCTCGATGGTGATCTTGTTGGAAAGGTCGATTTCTTCGCCGGTCTCCCGCGTAATCAGATCGGCCAGCATGGGCGTTTCGGTGAGCAGGCTGCGGATGTAGCCGAAGATGACGCGGGCCTGCTTCCTGTCGGCCGCGATGACAACGATATGGCCGCGCTCGCCGGGTGTCAGGAACGGCCGCCAGTCCTTGAAGGTGGCGAGAATAGACGGCAATCAGTGCAAGAGTGAATGACTTTCCCGCCGCGTCTGCCGCAGACGAGCCACGCCTCCTTCGACGGCTTATCCGGCCACTGCACCCTGCCCGTGCATTTGCTGAAAGTGACAATCTCGTCCTTCGACATCGGCAGCCCGAACAGCGCGGCGCAGACATGCGCGCCACGTCTTCCAGGTCGTCGGATCGCGGAAGTAGTGCCGAACAGCGCCGGATCATCGATCGCCTCGCAGATGTTCACTGCGCCACGCTCCCGTTCACCGTCTGGCTGGATCGCTGTGCGAGATAATTCTCCAGTGTGGTGATATCGCGCGGTTGTCGTTCGATGCCGAGTGTTTCGAGCAGCCGGCGCAGCGTATTCATGCTGCCGTTGAGCTCGCTTATGTTGATCGGCTCGCCGTCGAACATTGCGGTTATTTGTTCTTCCAGCCGGATGGCGAGGCCGGCGGCATTGTCGGCAAGAATCTGTTGCGCTTGTGTTGGTTCGCCGCCGCGGTCGGCAAGGAGTTGCCCGCGCATTCTGCGGAAGTGCCGGAGTCGCCGCGCGGTTGCTTCGGCGTCCAGCGAGCGCTCCCTGATTTGCCGGCAAGTCGGAGTCGTTGCAGAACTTGCCCTTACCGTTGCGTCCGGGGATCATGGCACGAGATTTCCCATCCAATGCTGAACTGGCGTTTCCGCGCGCAGGTCAAGCACGCTGAACTCGACCGCGCGGCTCGCGTCCCGCGTCGGCCCCCAGCCCATCCACCACCAGTTTCGCATATCCCGCAATGTCGATCCAGTGATCCACGAAAGTCCGGATCGCCGGTAAGTATCCGCGCGATCTTGTAGGCAATCATTTCCAGTGCCTTCTTCTGCCCGTCGCTTAGCCGTTTCCAGTTCTGTCCGTTGGACATTACCGTTTTCAGCCGCTGGGCCGTGGCGGCGCCCTCCTCGAACGCGCCGTGGGTCTTGCCGCGATCGATGAGGATCTGGGCAGTATCCACCCTTAGTCTCCAGTGGCCCACACGCTAGTCCACGATCGACAAATCGCACGGTGGTGGGTTGGTCGAGATGGGGGTCGGTTGGACGTATACAAGAACATAACCAGAGAAAGACTCTTATACTGGGGGGCTAGTGCGGATTCGTGACAGTGTCGATCGGTAACTGTCACGTTTTGACACCAGTACTGTCACGTTTCAACACCAGTGCTGGTGTGGATTCGTGACAGTGTCCGATCGGTAACATTGGCCAAAAATGGAACAGGGCTGGTGTGAATTCGTGACAGTGCTCAGCCCCCCCGGCGTCCCTTTTGGGGGGATGCTTTTTCTTTCAAAAGGGTGGCCTGAACGTGTGGATAGACAAAGAACAAACTGCCCCTCTTCGCACTGCGAGCGTTACCCATCGCCCGGAGCCTGCTGGCGTCTTCTTTGAACAGTGAAAACACCGTCGTAACCGCAATCTCGGCGAGGTGCTCGGGCGATTGCGCACCTTTGTATCGAACTCGGCACACCGGGCGGCGCAAGACGGTCGAGTACCCGAGTAACCGCAAGCCTGAACGCCAAGAAGTCGAAGTAATTGGCCGACCAGTTAAACTGGACGGCCCCCCGCTTGCGTTCCACCAGCCGACTGATTCGAACGATCTCGCAGACCAGGTTGCAAAAGTCGTGCGTTGACTGATCGTCATCCTTTTTGGTCTTTGCAGTGCTGATGGCGGCGGATAGGTAATACTCCGCCACGGCGGAGAGCGACAGGTGTGGTCGCTTTACTTGTCGCTCCAAGAACGCGCGAATCTCGGGGTCTACGCGCAAGGGCAGGGCTACTTTGCCGGTCGGTTTGCGCCCGCGTTTCCCGCCCATCTCTCCTCCCCCAGGTCAAATAACGATTCACAATCTGACCGACAAAAATTGCCAGCGCGAGGCTAGCGCAGGCAGAAGGTGACAGCAATCGCCGAATAAAGCCAGCCGCGGCTGCGCGAATGGGGGCGCGGCCGTCAACCAAACGAGGATCAAATGGAAACAGCAACCAACGAAGTCCGGCGGCGGCCCGCCTACTCAGGAAATCGCGGCCGCTCAAAGCGCGAGGCCGCCGAAGTGCTCGGCGTCTCAGAGCGAACGTTAGAGCGGCAAATTGCGGCCGGCCGGGTGAAGGCCGTGGACGTATCCCCACGCCGTAGGATCATCACTGACGACGAGATCGCGCGGATTCTCTCCGGTGATGCCGCATGAACGAATAAGCCCCCGATGCAGGTTCGATTGCTTCGGGGGCTTTTGAATTCGGTCCGGAGACGCGACCGCCGGATCGATGTTGCCAGGTTGAAGGTCGCTCAACAAGGAACGTAGCAATGTTAAATAGAGCGAACGGTAACCATTCTGCAACCCCCACCCGCTGTGTTAGCGGGCAGTATCTCGCCAAAAATCACCTGAACAAACGTACCGCGCCCGCCTTGCCGTCGATATCCTGGGCGGTCGGGTGATGGTTTACGGCCTGACGGCAACGCAGCTGGCCAGTATATGCCGCGTCAGCCTTCCGTACATTCAAGCGGCGAAGCAGCAGCCCGCACGATCTATCGCGCGCGCCTGGGCCGGTGCGAGCCGCGATGAGCGGGTGAAATTTGTGCGCGAAGCTGGCGTTGAAACCGTCTTCGCTGCCGTTGAGGCGGCACTTTAGATCCCACAGCAAACTTGGCGCCGTCAGCAATGGCGGCGCTCTCTCCACAGAGGAGAATCGCAATGCCGTTCGAAACAGCCACGATCCCGCCAATCAACTTCCTGGCAGAGTTACGGGAGGAGGTTCTGAAGCGCTCACTGAAAAGGATGCCAAAATGGAAGTTTCGGCTCGCTTCAGATCTTGTTCTGCAACTCCAACCTAAACCTACCGTGCTGCCTTCCGAGGCCGCCACAGCACGAGGCACCAAACCCAAGCTGCAGCATTTCGAAGGCGTGGCGGTGATGTCCGAAGGTGTCACCGGCGACGTGTTCAAGCGCCTGCCGCGATACTCCACCAGCACGCCATGGTCGCCCTGGTGGCAAATCAAGTTCGAACTTTATTCCGACTCCCCTGATGTGGAGTGGGTGTTCAAGCGCACTGGCGGAAGCTGGCTACTTGGCAGCCACTGGCAACCCAATGCCGGGCGAACTGGAATAAGCACCATCGTTCACCGCCTCGTTGCCGCGTTTTGCGACGGGCTATTCAGCGGCCGGGCGCCGGCAAAAATGCTGTCCCACAACTGCGTGATTTGCGGGAAGGGGCTGACTGATCAGGCGTCAATGGCGCGATGGATCGGACCGGAATGCAGCGGCACGTCGTCGTTGCGCGTGCCGTTTGTAATCGATGCTTCCAAAAGCAAGGAAGCAGAAGCCGCCTGATACCTGTCACGGCGTCGTCAGCAATGGCGGCGCCTTCTTCATCAAAGAAAGAGCTGGTTGTGCGCGAACGCCCCCCTCATCGCCACGGTTCTGAGAACTTCGAGTTCGAAGTTGCAGGTTTGAAGTATACCGCCACGATCGGCCAATTCTGCGACGGCCGCGTCGCCGAAGTTTTCATCACAAACTGCAGAACCAACAGTCACGCTGACACGGCCGCTCGCGACGCAGCGATCGTGACCAGCATCGCTCTTCAATTCGGTGCCGATCTCGAAACCATCCGGCGCGCTCTCTGCCGCGATAGCCACGGCCGCGCATCCGGAGCGCTTGGTGCGGCACTCGACGCGATCACGACGCTAAAGGTGTGACCCATGGGCAAGCACGAAACGGGATATGTGAGAGTTGAGCGTGACTACTACCCAACTCCAAGCTGGGCAACGTTAGCGTTGCTCGAACATATCAACATTGGCGGCCTGGATATCTGGGAACACGCCTGCGGTGGCGGTCACATGAGCGATGTGCTCAAGGCCGCCGGCGCACGCGTCTATTCCAGCGACATCGCCGATCGCGGCTACGCCGGGCTCGACGCGCTGATCGATTACACCGCACCGCATCCTGTGGGGCTGACGTTCCACGGCTCAATTACAAACCCGCCGTTTGGTGAGCGCGGCACGCTGGCCGTTGCCTTCATACGTATTGGATTGCGTGACATGGGGGATGGATTCCTGGCGTTGCTTCTTCCGTGTGATTTTGACTCAGCAAAGACGCGCGCGTCGTTCTTCCGTGATTGCTCCCAGTTCGCCGGCAAAGTCGTACTGACTCGCCGCTGCAAGTGGTACGACAACGGAAACAAACACGGACCGAAGGAAAATTCGGCCTGGTTTTTGTGGGGCAGCGTTCCATTCCGGCCAGCGCAACTCACCGCTGCGGCAATTATTAGATACGCGCCAACGTCAACCCAGCAGGCAGTAGCAGCCTAACCGTAATGCTCAACTCTAAGGATCGACCCCTCTTCGTGTTGGTGTTGCGGCCAGAGCCGAATGTCGATCCGATTAAGTCACTTCGTAGTGCGTTGAAAGTGTTGCTCCGCGGATTGGGGATGAAATGTTTGAAAGTCGAGCAAGCAAAGGAACCGTCCGATGATTCTTGATCATGCCACTCTCACCGCACGCGCCATCCGACAGATGCTTGCCACCGGAGCAACTGACGAAGACGTCGCCGCATACCTGCGCGACGCGTTCACCGACGAGCGCCGTGCACACATGGACGAACTGCAGAGTTTCGCCGACTGGCGAAAGCGTACCGGCGCATCCGGCAAATAGAGGAACAGAAACTATGACCGAACTGATGATAGCGAGTGTCCCCGGTGACGGCTTCGAACAAGCCCGAGACGGCAGAGTAATTCAAGGCACGTTGTTGAAATTCACCAATGAAGGAAAGTGGCCCGACAAACCCGAGAGTTCGTTGCTGGCGTTGGCGTGCAACTCCATCAACCAGCTCTGGCAAGGCCAAAAGCCGATCGACACGATGGTGAAGAAACCGGGCGAGCCCCTACCAAGTGTCGACGACTTAAACGCCGAAATCCCCAAAGCGCAGTGGGAAATTGGTCTTGATGGCAAACCGCGCCCGCCGTGGCAACGGCAAGAGGTGGTGTACTTCCTCGATCCAAAGACGGCAGCCAAATACACCTTCGCGTCGAGCACAACTGGCGCACGCATTGCTACGGAGAAGCTGCGCGACCAGGTCGTATCGATGCGCCAACTACGCGGGGCCAACGTCGTGCCCCTGGTGGAGTTGGCGAATGCGCCCATGAAGACCAAGTTCGGCGACCGACTCCGGCCGTCGTTCGAAATCAAGGGTTGGGTTGCGCTTGGCGAACAACAACTGATCGACGTTGAGTCAGTCCCCCCGGGGGTGACGCCAATAATTCCGCCATCGATGGCGGAATGGCTCGATGACAAGATTCCATTCTGAGAAATCAGTCGTGTGCGAGGCAACGGGGCGGTTGTTAGAAGCACCCGCCCCATCACAGGAGGAGAATTCTCGTGACTAATAACCCGAACGATGAAGGGAGCGGGCACAACATCCCCATTCCCAAGCCCGGTAAGTTTGACCCGGAAAAGTTCCGGGTAAAGCGCCCCCAACCTGAGCAGCTAGACTTGTTTGAGTGGGCAGACCAGCAAGAGTGGCTCCTCGACCCGCCCAGCTATGAGATGGGCCCTCCGTCACCGCCACCTGACATCTCCGAGTTAGGCCGCGATGACGCTGTTGCCGCTATGACAGCATGGTTCTTCACCAACTTTGAAGGCCCCGAGGTGCGTACACCCCGGGATAGCGGCGAGTGGGTCTACATCCCCCACGAGTCACGGGAGGAGCTGGAGGCTGCCTTCCCGCAAGCGCCCGAGGCAGTCATCGATCTCGCTGAGCAAGAGATCGATGAGGAAAGCACCGGTGAGTGGGTCCCCTGCGGGAGCCGTATGCGCCCGGAGGGCCAACGCCATGGTTGAACCGCTCAAGCTCGTCGGTGCCGAGGTGGTGCCCGACCCCAATGATCCCTTTGCCAACCTTGATGCTCTCCGCAACCCGCAGGACTACGCGGAGTTCATGGCAAGCGAAGAGAGTTCGACCTTCCCGCTGCGGAAATTGCAGGAGGGGTTGCACCTGCGTGTCAACCCCGACCCGCAATACACGCTCCTGAAGCAGTACATCGTGGAAAGGTCCGGCGGAACATACTTCGTCTGGCCGGGGCTGGAGAAACGGCTTGGCCCATTGCCGCTGTGTGTCAACTTGCATGTCGCCGTTGACGGACACGGGTCGTATTTCATGCTGCGCATCCGGCAGCCCAACCCCATGCAGGACGAAATCCCGTGGCTGCAAACCGCGCGGATGGTTTCAGTCAACGCCATGGGGGGTTGGGTGCGGGTGACCAAGCCTCTAGGCAAGAATGGCAAGCCCGATCGCTGGGGTTGGGTCGAAATCCCTGAGGTGTTCGAACAAAAGTGGCCGACCAGGTCGATGACGGAACTGTTGAACAAGACGTTCCCCGATCTCGTCATCAACAAGCCAGATCATGACGTGATCAAGAACTACGAGCAATTCGGTGCGTAACCGAACGTAAGGCCCGGGTCGGTAGAGCCGCATCCGGGCCTTTCTCCCTTCGAGTCCCGGGCCATGCTGTCGTCGTTCGACGAAATCGTCCTTTGCGACTTCGAATTCAACGGCGCTAACGGAGAGCGCCCGAACGTCGTTTGTCTGGTCGCGCATGAGCTCCGGAGCGGGCGCAAGTTCCGCTTATGGCACGACCAACTCGGTGATGCGCCGCCGTACCGAATCGACAACAAGGCACTGTTCGTCGCGTACTATGCGAGCGCAGAGCTGTGCTGCCATCTGGCTCTTGGCTGGAAGCTGCCGGTCAACATCCTTGACCTGTTCACCGAGTTTCGTTGCCTCACAAACACATCGGCGTTTAGCCAACCACCAGCGGGGCTGCTCGATGCGATGGACTATTTCAAGCTCGATTGCATAGATGCACGGACCAAGGAACATTGGCGGGATGTCGTCCTGCGCGGCGGGCCATGGACCCAGGAGGAGATCGCAGGAATCCTCGACTATTGCGCCTCCGACGTGGAAGGTTTGGAAAAGCTGCTGGGGGTATTTCCCCTACCGCCCCTGAACTACAGCCTCTTGCGCGGCAGCTATATGCGCGCCGATGCATGGATGCGCCACCGCGGCATTCCGATCGACTACCCGTTGTTTAGCGATTTCTCCAGCCTGTGGCCGGAGATTCGCGCCGAGCTGATCCATGACCTGAACCTTCGCTACCCTTTCTTTGATGGCATACGGTTCAAAAAGAAACGCCTGGAGGAGTGGGTTGCGGCGCAAGGAATCCAGCATTGGCCGCGCACGCCTACCGGGCAGCTGTGCACCGACGAGAAGACGCTCACCGCCATTGCCAAGCGCTGCCCGGAAGCGGCGGAGTTCTGCACCACCAAAGTCACGCTGGACCAGCTCAAGACCTTCGACCTCGCCGTGGGCAAGGATGGCCGCAACCGCTGCATGCTGTCGGCCTTCCGGGCAAAGACGGGGCGCAATCAGCCATCGAATAGCGCGTTCGCCTTCGGACTCAACGCGGCTTTCCGCTCGCTAATCAAGCCGGAGCCCGGCAATGCGCTCGTCTATCTCGATTTCTCGGGACAAGAATTTGCCCTGGCCGCGTATTTCTCCGGCGATCGCGACATGATCGCGGCGTACGAGACTGGCGATCCTTATTCCGATTGGGCCCGACGTGCCGGTGCCATGCCCGCCGATGGCAATAAGACATCGCATCCCGACGTGCGCGCCATGTACAAGCTTGCGTCGCTCGGGATTCTCTACGGCATGCGGGAGAAGACGCTGAGCGGCTACGTTGGTGTCACAAACATACGCGCGCGCCAGATTCTGCGATCGCATCACGAAACCTTTCCCCGCTTCTGGCAATGGAGCCACGCAATCCAAGGCTCTGCGCTGCGCCACAGGGAGCTGCGCACCGTGTTCGATTGGTGCATGCGGGTGTTGCCCAAGGCCAAGTCGGGGACGTTGGCGAATTACCCGATGCAGGCCAACGGTGCCGAGATGCTCCGCCTGGCGTGCTGCTACGCCGTGGAGCGCGGGATTCCGATTGTCGCGCCGGTGCACGACGCAATTCTGGTAGAAGGACCGGACGCGGACATTGCCGACATTGCGATGGAGATGCGCCGGTGCATGGAGCTGGCGTCGCGCAAGGTGCTCGGCGGCCCGATGGTGCGGGTGGACGCCTCCAAGCCGCTGCGGTTTCCCGACCGGTATGTAGATGGCCGCAACAAAGAGTTGTGGGCGTTAACGCTGCGGCTGCTCGACCAAATCAAGCGGCGGGCGGCATAGCCATGGAGGAGAATCCATTCGAGGGGAATATGGCCCCCCTGCGGGAAGCGGGGGCGGCCGTGCAAGCTGGCGGAGCCACCTGTGAAACCACGACATACCGGCGCAAACCTGGATACGTCGTGATACCCGCCGACTGGTTGGCTGCGCTCTACCGAAACCCGCCAGTGTCTCGGGCTGCGTGGGTGGTCGCGGTCCGGCTGATCGAACTCTTTCAGATGCAGCGGCAACGCACTGTCATGCTGAGCAACGGTGTGCTGGCCAATAGGGGCGTCGGCCGATGGCGTAAGCGGGAAGCGCTGCGACAGTTGGCGGGCCGGGGCCTGATCTCCGTCACCAACCTGGGCACGCAAGCCGCAAAGGTCACGTGGCGCGTCAACCCGCTGCGATAGTGTTTCCCAGATGTTTCCCAGGCCGGTTTTCTGGGAAACGTTACTCGCAAGAAATGCCCGGTTTTGCTGGTCGGAGTGCCGAGATTTTAGCTTAGGCCTCGCAGTCGTCCTTACTGGAGACTTATGGCCACGAAGCGCAATTCGCCATCAGCACCCGCCACCAGCAGGAGAGCCGACTTGCGCCCGTCCTTCTTGAGCTTGTCGATCTTGGCCTGGAAGTCGTCCGTATTCCCCACCGCCTCCTGCGCAATCTCGACAATGACATCACCCGCGGACAGGCGCTTATCTGCGGCGGGCGAATTTGTGTCGATTCCCGTTATGACGATGCCTTTCACCGAGTCCTTGATCTTGTAACGCCTGCGCAGATCATCCGAAATGTTGGCAAGCTCAATTCCGAGCGTCTTTTTGACGACGGATTTATCAGGCGCAGGCTCGTTCTTTTTGTCACCTGCGGCGAGCTTTTCACCATCCTCCAGGCGGCCGAGCGTGACGGTTTTGGTCTCTTCCCGGCCCTTGCGGATCACCACGACGGGCGTTTGCTTGCCAACCGGCGTGTCCGCCACCACTCGCGGCAGGTCCCGCATTTCCTTGATGTCTTTGCCATCGAACTTCACGATGACATCACCGGGCTCGATGCCGGCGGGCTTGGCCGGGCCCCTGTCATCGACGCCGGCCACCAGGGCCCCGCGCGGCGGTTTGATGTTCAGGCTCTCGGCGATCTCGTCGGTCACCTGCTGGATGCGCACGCCGAGCCAGCCGCGCCGGGTCTCACCGAACTGCCGCAACTGATCAATAACGGAAAGCGCGGTCTTTGATGGGACCGCGAAACCGATACCAATCGAACCTCCGGAAGGAGAGATGATGGCCGTGTTGATGCCGACGACCTCGCCGTCCAGATTAAACAGCGGACCTCCCGAATTACCCCGATTGATGGCGGCGTCGGTCTGAATGTAGTTGTCGTACGGACCAGAATTGATGTCGCGATTGCGAGCCGAGACAATGCCCGCGGTGACAGTACCGCCGAGGCTGAATGGGTTTCCGATGGCAATCACCCATTCTCCCAGCCGCAGCTTGTCCGAATCCCCAAACTTGAGGGCTTTGAGCGGCTTGTCGGGTTTCACCCTCAGTAACGCTAAATCGGTCTTCTGGTCCTTGCCGACAATATCTGCCTTGAGGCGCGAACCGTCATTGAGGATGACTGTGACCTCATCGGCGTCCGAGATCACATGATTATTGGTCACGACTATGCCGGCCGAATCGATGATGAAGCCCGACCCAAGCGAGTTGACCCGCCGGGGTCCCGGGTTCGGGGAATCGCCTTGTCCACGCCGATTAAAAAAATCCCTGAACAGCTCGTCGAGTTGTGGATCGTTCGGCAGCTGCGGCATCGGCGAGTTGCGCGTCTCGACCTTTTGCGAGGTCGAGATGTTGACGACTGCATCAATCACTTTCTCTGCCACGTCCGCAATGTTGTCGGGGCCACGCGCCAAACCGGGTGTCGACAAGGCCGGCAGGATGATCGCTCCCGCGGCTATGGAGCCCAAAACGGGGCGGCGGATCCGAAGGGCATATTGTGCGAGTGACATGGACGATAGCTCCTGGGCGACGGCGAGCCCTAGTTCGACCCTGCCACGGACGCAAGGACGACCGACCTCTACGACGAAAGTACCCCTGCGATTGGGGCGGAATCGGGACCTCGATCGAGTATGGGCATCCTGGGCAGGCAAACCGGACTGCCGACATCGTGTTCCGGAGCGCTCATCAGGGCCTGCCGGCTATTCGAAGAAGTCTCCGCCCCCGCCACCGCGAACCGGTGCCTTCATCCCCGCATGACCCAGATCAGTACAAGCCCGATCACGGCGGATATGATGCCGGCAACACGCAACGAAGTTTCCGGGCTCTCGATTGCGGTTGCCGCAAGCCGTTTTGCTGCCGACGGAAAAGCGGCGAAAAGCAGTCCCTCGATCACAAATACGAGACCGATCGCAACGAGGAACTCGGCCATACAGGGATACTGCCGGGTTGGTGACGAGGTCCTCTGTTATCGTGCCGGCGAGCCACCCACCGAAGAGGCAGGGGGTGCATTCAACGCAGCCGCGTCCTCGCAGTCGATCTGATTGCTCTGGCGCGTGTCCGTAGGAGGCCCAGTATTCGCCGGGGGAGCAGTCCCCTCGCGAGGCTTGCCGGCTGGATTACCAAAGAAACGGAAGAAATCGGAGTCAGGCTTGAGCAGCATGCGGGTGTCATTGGGGCGCAGACCGGCTTCATAAGCCTGCATGGAACGGTAAAACGAAAAGAACTCCGGATCGTGGCCATACGCCTGGGCATAAATGCAGTTGCGTACGGCATCCCCCTCGCCGCGGGTTTGCTCGCCTTTCGACTGAGCCTCCGCAAGCAGCACGGTTACATCACGATCCGCCTTCGCGCGAATCTCCTGTGCCTTTTGGGTCCCTTGTGATCGGAATTCCTGCGCCTGGCGCTGGCGCTCGGTGATCATGCGCTGATAAACCGCCTGGCTATTCTGCTCGGGTAGATCCGCGCGCCGGATGCGTACGTCTACAATTGCGATACCAAAGGCCTGCGCCTCGGCTTCGAGTTGCTCGCGCACGCGAGCCATGAGTTGCTCGCGCTGATCACGTACGACTTGGATCAGCGTCGCCTCGCCGAGCACGCGTCGGAGCGCCGAGTTGAGCAGAGTGGACAGCCGCGAATTGGCGCCCTCCACGGTGCCGACCGCCTGGTAGAATTTCAGCGGGTCCTTGATGCGATAGCGGGCAAAGGCATCGACAACAAGGCGCTTCTGGTCAGAGGCAATGACCTCCTGGGGAGGGTTTTCCAGATCGAGAATTCGGTTGTCGACGGGGATAACGGTATCGATCAAAGGGACCTTGTAATTCAAGCCGGGCTCGGTAACGATGCGAATGGGTTGACCCAGCCGCACGACCAGCGCCTGCCGCGTCTGATAGACCGTGAAAATCGTGCTGTAGGCGATGATCAACGCTATGATGATAAGCGCTGCGACGGCCCCGCCGAATACGCTTACTCTCATCGGCTGCCTCCCGTCTGGGGCGGCGTCTGCGACGCCGCCGGTTGCCGGCGCATAAGCTGATCGAGCGGCAGATATGGCACGACCCCGCTGCTTGCTCCGGGATCTACGATGATCTTGTCAGTACCCCCGAACAGTCGCTCCATTGTCTCCAGATACAACCGCTGACGGGTCACGTCAGGCGCCTTCTTGTATTGCTCGTAGACCTGAAGAAAGCGCGAGGTCGCGCCTTTGGCCTCAGCGACCGTCTGGCTCTTGTAAGCGTCTGCATTCTGGAAGATCTGTGCGGCGCGGCCCATCGCCTCCGGAACAACCTTGTTAGCGTAGGTTTGCGCCTCATTCTGGGCCCGTTCCTGGTCCGCGCGCGCTGCTTGCACATCCCGGAAGGAGTCGATCACCTGCGCCGGCGGGTCGACCTTCTGCAGTTGGACCTGCGTAATTTGGATGCCTGCGCCATAGTGATCGAGCGTCGATTGCATGAGATCGTGCACGCCGCTCTCAATCTTTTGCCGCTCGCCCGTGAGAATCGGCTCGATCTTCGAACGACCGACGATCTCTCGCATCGCACTTTCAGCAACCGCTTTGACCGTGCCTTCAGGCTGCTGGATATTGAACAGATAATCGCCGGCGCCATCAGGTTTGACTAACCAGAATACTGAAAAATCAACATCAACGATATTCTCGTCACCGGTGAGCATCAGGCTCTCTTCGGGAACGTCGCGAACGGTCGTGCCGCGGCGAAGGTCTTCCACGAGCCGCATGCCAATATCAATGCGGTTGACGCGCGTCACCTTGGGGGTGAGCACCGATTCAACCGGATACGGCAGATGATAATTCAGACCAGGCTTGGCGTCGCGGACATACTTGCCAAACCGCAACACCACGCCAAGTTCATCGGGGTCAACGCGGAAAAACCCGGAGAGGCCCCAGATGACAATTGCGGCCAGCACGAAAAGGCTAAGCCCCTTTCCGCCAAGAACTCCCACCCGGGAGAACACTGCGGAGCTTGTCCTGACCGCGCCGCAGAAATTCCTCAAGATCGGGAGGGTTTGGGCCCGATTGTTGGGGGCCGGTACCCCATGGACCTTTGCCACCGGCGCCTCCTCCTCCGGTCCCCCAGGGTCCACCACCCTGATTGCTCCACGGCATCAGCTGTCTCCTGACTACGCCTCACTGAGACGTTGTTTGCGCCGGTTATAGGTGAGGCGTCATTGCGTTACAACGCGTATCGGTGCCGCAATGCGACGTCCGGCGGCGCGGACCAGCCTTACGCTGCTGGACGGCTCTCGAGTTCACGCCGTTCGAAGACCTGTATGGTGAAGCTTGCCTCGTCCTCAGGTCCGGCCGGATGCTCGGTCCGGCTTACTTCCTTCCAGATGCCATCGTCGAGGGACGGAAAGCTCGTATCGCCCTTGGGCTGCAACTGGACCCGCGTGATCACCAGCCGATCCGCTTTGTCCATGATCTGCCGATAGACCTCGGCTCCCCCGATCACGGCAATCTCGTCCACCTCCCGTCGCGATGCATCACCGCATGCCACCGCGAGCGCGGCTTCGACATTTGGCGCAATAACAATGCCAGCCGCACCGAAACCTGGATCGCGGCTCACAACGATATTGGTCCGGCCAGGAAGCGGCTTGCCAATCGAAGCATATGTCTTTCGACCCATGATTACGGGCTTTCCTATTGTGACTTGGCGGAAATGCCGCAGGTCTGACTTGAGCCGCCACGGCAGACCGCCATTCTTGCCAATCACGCCGTTCAAAGCGACCGCAGCGACGAGGGCAACTCGTGGACGACTTGTGCCGGATGGAGTGCCGTCACTCCCGACCGTCACACCGCGACTTTCGCTTTGATATGGGGGTGAGGCTCGTAGCCTTCGAGCGCGAAATCCTCGTAACGGAACGCGAACAAGTCGGTGATGGTCGGATTGAGGCGCATTCTGGGCAATGCGCGCAATGGGCGCGTGAGCTGCAACTGAGCCTGCTCCACGTGGTCAAGGTAAAGGTGAGCGTCACCGAGTGTGTGCACGAACTCGCCCGCTTGCAGCCCTGTTACTTGCGCCACCATCAAGGTGAGCAAGGCATAGGACGCGATATTGAATGGTACGCCAAGGAACACGTCGGCCGAACGCTGATAGAGCTGACACGAAAGCCGGCCGTCCGCCACATAGAACTGGAACAGGCAGTGGCACGGGGGCAGCGCCATCTTGTCCACATCTGCCGGATTCCATGCCGAAACGATGAGACGGCGCGAAAAGGGATCACGCCGAATGGCCGCGATGACATTTGAAATCTGGTCGATGGTACCCCCCTCAGGCGGTGCCCAGGAGCGCCATTGCCGGCCATAGACCGGGCCGAGATCGCCCTTCTCATCCGCCCATTCATTCCAGATGGTAACACCGTGATCATTGAGATATTTGACATTGGTATCGCCGGAGAGAAACCACAGCAGCTCATAAATAATGGATTTGACATGCAGTTTTTTTGTCGTCGTGAGTGGAAATCCGTCGCTGAGATCAAACCGCATCTGATGGCCGAAAATCGACAGCGTGCCGGTACCGGTGCGGTCATGTTTGGCCGCACCGTGGGCAAGAATCCGTTCCATCAGATCGTGGTATTGGCGCATAGGTTCGCATTTGGGACGGCTACCGCCAACTCAGGGGAGTTTACCGCTATTCATGCCGTGCGATCGACCCATCCCGGCGGCTTTGAGGGTCTGCGCGCCTGGTGGCGCGCCGGGCTGCGCCGGTTGGGCATTGGCCGGCACGAGGGATCGCGGCTCGTGCCGGCAGCGGGCTGGGCGCGCGCTACTCGACAAAAACTTCGTCGCGCCGGCGACGAATTTTGGGTAGCGCTGCCACAACGAGCAGGATTATCGCCGTAATCAGCAACACCCCCGAGATCGGCCGCGTGAAAAACACGGTGGCATCACCGCGCGCAATGAGCATGGCACGCCGGAGATTTTCTTCCATCAGCGGGCCCAGCACAAAGCCGAGAGTCAAAGGCGCCGGCTCGAAATCGTGCTTTACGAGCCAGAAGCCGATGACGCCGAAAATGGCGGATATGACAACGTCCGTTGGGGAGTTATTGATGGAATAGATACCGATGCAGCAGAACACGATGATGGAAGGATAGAGCAATCGATAAGGCACGCGCAGTAAGCTGACCCAAACGCCCACGAGCGGCAGATTGATAATAATCAGCATCAGATTGCCGACCCACATTGACGAGATCATGCCCCAGAACAGCTCCGGCTGCTTGGTCATGACCTGCGGCCCCGGCACGATGCCATGAATGGTCATGGCACCGACCATCAATGCCATCACGGCATTGGGCGGAATACCCAGCGTGAGCAGGGGTATGAAAGAAGTCTGTGCAGCCGCGTTATTGGCGCTTTCCGGTGCGGCCACGCCCTCGATCGCACCGCGGCCAAAGCGCGAGGGGTCCTTTGCGATTCGCTTTTCGAAGGTGTAGGCGGCAAACGACGCGATCACGGCGCCACCACCGGGCAGAATGCCCAGGAGCGAGCCGAGGCCAGTCCCGCGCACAATTGCGCCGGCCGAATCCATCAAATCTTTGCGCGTCGGCATAAGACCCGTGATCTTCGCCTGGACGATGTCCCTGCTTTCGGCGGGAAGCTCAAGGTTGCGGATGATTTCCGCAAAGCCGAAAAGGCCCATGGCGATGTTGGGAAAGCCGATGCCATCAGCAAGCTCGGCGATGTCGAAAGTCATGCGTCCCGCGCCGGTCTCGAGGTCGGAGCCGACCATGGACAGCAAGAGTCCCGTCAGCACCATGACGACCGCCTTGAGCACCGAGCCTTTGGCCAGCACGACCGCGAAGATCAAGCCCAGGCACATCAGCGAGAAATACTCGGCCGGACCGAACAGCAGAGCGAGGCTGGTCAAGGGAGCACCGAGCGCGGCGACAAGCACGGTGGCAACGCAGCCCGCAAAGAACGAGCCGATCGCCGCGATTGAAAGGGCGGGCCCTGCCCGTCCCTGCCGCGCCATCTGATGGCCGTCGAGGCAGGTCACGACCGAAGTCGCTTCACCTGGAATGTTGACCAGCACCGAAGTGGTGGAACCACCATATTGCGCGCCGTAGTAAATGCCGGCCAGCATGATCAGAGCACCGACCGGCGGCAGCCCGAACGTGATCGGCAGCAGCATGGCGATGGTGGCGACTGTGCCGATGCCCGGTAAAACACCGACCAGCGTGCCGACGAGCGCGCCGAGCAGGCAGAACAGCACGTTCATGGGAAGTGGGATTATTCCAAACAACCAGTACACGGACTGGAATAAAACGACCCCCAAGCCCTGTCCGAGATGATTGAGAAGTTCGGTCATGAGTTACCCACCCGAGTTCAGTAGAAACGCGGCCAGAGCTGGAACGGCAGGTTGAGCAGAACCACGAAAAGCAGCCAGCAGAAGATCGTCATCGCTGCTGCCCCAATAAGACTTTCGACCCAGCGCATCTCGGTCGACCCGAGAATGGAAATCATGAACGCCAGGAAGGTCGCCGGGAAGAGCCCGAGCGGCCGGATCATGACCGCGAAGGAAAGGATGGCGATGATCACCAGGAGCGGGCCCCGGATTTTATATTTCTCAATTGGCGGGCCTTCGGTAAACACCCCGCCGACCGCCACGGCGGCACTGAGCGCCGCAAGCACGAGTGAGAAGAGCCTCGGCGCGGTTCCTGGACCGAATGCAAAGCCGCGCTGGCCGGGCAACTCCGCCGAAGCAATCATGGCGAGTGTCGGCAGCATCAAGAGGACAAGGCCTCCGTAGAAATCCCGCGGACCGGGAACCGGGACCAAGCCAATCGCTGTCGCAAATCCGATCAGCGCGATCAGAGCCGAAATGATCCGGGCTACCGTTGTGTTGGGCGTGTAGAGGGCGTAGCCCAGCAGCGCAACGCCGAGAAGGCCGATGACCAATCCGCCGACGAGATTGTGCGTGCGGATTTCGAAGCCCGCCCCTCCCCGGGACGGTGTTGCCCCGTCAGACATGTTCCCTCCTGGACGCCCGTACCGCGTGCCCTGAACCTGATGCTCAGTTCGCACACTGCAAAGGGTAACACATTTCTGCGACCAGCGGGAAGGTAAAGTGGCGCGACAAATCATGCCAAGCCGGATGCAAGGGGCCGGACGTTATTCCTGCATCGCTGACACGGTAAAATTCCGCAGCGAACTCAAGCGGCTGTGGAAGCAGATGGCCTTTTTTCGCGCACCTTTTGCCCTTATATTATAGGTGCCGGCGCAGGCCGGCTATGGCGATAAATGGCCGTCGCAATAAACCCTTCGGACCCGGGGGCAGTACCCGGCGCCTCCACCATTCAGGAGTCAGTAGTCAGGCACCAGGTATCGGTTGGCGAGGCTTCTGATTTCTGACACCTGATTGCTGATACCTGATATGGGGGCGAAATAGGATCGACGAGGGCGTAAAGGACGTGCTTTTGCCCGGCATGGTTCCGCCGTTATCGGGCCAACTTCATAGTTGCCAACGACAACTATGCTCCGGTTGCCCTCGCTGCGTAATGCGGCCAGGAATACCGAACTGAAGTCCTGAGGTCTTAGCAGCTTCAGGCGGGGTTCGGAGGCACCTGGCAACAGAAGCCTCCACTCGCTCTATCGCTCGAGACTGGGTTAATCCGATGGCTGTGGATCACATCCGGTACGACCTCTTGGCCCAAGACGCCTTGCGGGGGGTTGTGCGCACGGTGCTTGCGGACACCGCCAAGAACGGGCCGCCTGGCGAGCATCACTTCTATATCTCCTTCGATACCCGTGCTGAGGGCGTGCAGCTATCGCCGCGAATGCTGGCCCAGTATCCAAAGGAAATGACGATTGTGCTGCAGCATCAGTTCTGGGACCTGATTGTTACTGAAACCGGATTTGAGGTCGGATTATCGTTCGGGGGTATCCCTGAGCGATTGGCCGTTCCCTTTGCGGCCATAAAAGGTTTTTTTGACCCTTCCGTACAATTCGGCCTGCGCTTCGAGGAATTGACGCAAGAGTCGGTTGCGCAAGAAGACGCGTCCGGCCGTGCCGGACAGAGCGCGGCGGACGCGCCTGCGCAATCGAAGGAGCTGCCGGCGTTGCCACCCATCCCCTCCGCTGCCAACCAGGCTGTGATGGCGGAGCAACCTGCCAAACCCGAAGCAGGAGCCGAGGTCGTGCGCCTTGACCGCTTCCGAAAGAAGTAGCGGCTTGCAAGCCAAGGGTCAGATATGACGGGAGGTGCCCCCAGAAATTTCAAGCTGCGCGCCTGTGATGAAAGCGGCTGCGGGGGAGGATAAGAACGCGATCGCGCGGGCGACTTCCTCGGGTTTGCCAAGTCGGCCTATTGGTATTTGTCGGGCGCGCGCGATCTGCGAATACCAATCATCGCGCGACTGGGAACGATCTTCGCGCGCGGCAAATCGGCGTTCCCACTGACCCGAATCGATCAGTCCGAGCATGACCGTGTTGACCCGAATGTGCGGAGCGAACTCACGCGCAAGCGATTTGAGCAAATTCTGCGCACCCGCGCGTGCCGCCGCCGTAGCCACCATGTAGGGCTCAGGCTGGTAGGCAAGGAGCGAATTCACAGCCAGGATGGAAGCTGCGTCGCTCTTGTCGAGGAGCGGCTTGAAGGCACGGATCGGATAGATCTGGCTGAAGAACTTGAGCTCAAGCTCTTCGCGCCAAGCATCATCTGTTGTGTCTGAAAATGTCGACATGCGCGCCTGCCCGGCATTATTGATGAGGATGTCGCAGTGCCCGCTCCAGCGCTCGACCGCACTCGCAAAAGCGCTGACCTCATCCTTGTTGAGCACGTCACAGCGCACGGCCATTAGTCGGGTGGGATTCTCATTTCCGAGCAGGGATGATTGGGCAGCGGCAAGCCGGGCCTCATTGCGGCCGCAGATCGCAACAAAAGCGCCCTCCTGCAAAAACAAACGCGCTGTTGCAAGTCCAATGCCCCACGTGCCGCCGGTAACGACGGCAACCTTGTCTCGCAGCTCAAGATCCATAAGTTTCTATTCGCACCGGTTGCATCGGTAAAAGCCGCTTTCAGCGCATCGGTTCTCGCAAACAGAGCGCAAGTGCGGGCCTATTTCCTCGCCGCCACCAGCATCGGGGCGGGACCTGCAACGTGGCGAGCAGGCTCGATCCAGCCGAGACGGCGGGAAATCTCCATACCTGCCGCGCGCAGCGCAATGGCGATGGCGTCTCGTCGCAGTTCGGAGAACGCGGAGCTGGGCCCTGAGACATTAATGGCGCCGACCGGGATGTGAGCAAAATCGAATACTGCAACCGCCGCCGAGCTGATGCCCGGTTCGAAATGAGCATCACTCCATGCAACCCCCGCATGTCGGTCTTTTTCAGCCCGCATGCGCAGATCTGCGGGACTGGTCGTGGTGTGCTCGCTGAAACGCTGCAACGCCCGGCCGGCATAAAGTCTTTCGATATCGATCGGTGTCATGTAGGCCAGCAGCATTCGCCCAATGGTCGTCGCATGCGCCGGCAGCCGGCTGCCGACCCGGATATTGCTGGCGAGCGGCGTATTGGGCGTACGGCGCACGAGATAAAGCACATCGGTGCCGTCCAGCACGCCGAGGTGGGCGGAAAGCTGCAGCGTCTCAGCGAGCCGCGTCAGCACAGGCACTGCTACCTGCACCAGATCCCGCGAGAACACCGCACGTGCGCCAACTTCAATGAGCGACAATCCGACCTGAAAACCACCGCCATTCGGGCGGCGTTCCACGAACCCCTCGGTCTCGAGGGTATGGAGAAGTCGAAGGAGCGTCGTGCGATTGATTTTCAGCGTCTTTGCGGTCTCGCTCATGTTGAGCACGCGATTACCTTCGGCGACGTGGCGGATGAGACGGACCGCACGTTGGACCGGCGGAGCGATGTAGCGCCCAGCGGAAGAGCCAGGCTTGCGCTTTGGCTTCTCACGCATAGGCATGCGCCTCGCTGCCGAGAAATTCCGCGATAAACTGCGCGATCTCCGCCGGTTTCTCCTGGCAAACGGCGTGGCCGGCATTCGCGACGGTATGAAATGCGCATCGTCGTGACGATTTCTGAAGGGCATCGAAGACAACATGGCCGCTTTCTGGCGGGGTCACTTGATCGTCTGACGCGACTATGACCGCGGCCGGGACTTCGAGTTTCTCCGCGTCCTCGATCAACCGGCCGCTCGCCAGGAGCCTGGCAGCCTGGTCGTAGCCAGGCCGCCGCACGGATGCCATGGCACGCTCCACGGCGCGCAGGACGCAGCCGTTAGCAGCAGGTTGCGCGAGCAGCCCGGGGGCCCGCTTGCGAGCAAATTCTTCCGGCCCAAGCTCATCGAGTTCTTCTATGCGCTTGGCCACGGCGGGCGGCAGGGGTGTCCCTTTTTGGCTGCGATAGCCGCGCGCGGGCGAGATCAAGAAGATTGCAGCAACCTCGCTCGCAAACAGCACCGCGTAGCGGGCGGCAATAAGGGCGCCCAGCGAATGACCAAGGAGCGCGCACTGCTTCACCTGAAGATGCGCCAGCAGGCGCTGCAGCGCCGCGACATAATCGGATGCATCCGGCCATTCCTGCATGAGAGGCTCCGATTCCCCATAGCCGGGCGCATTCCAGGCAATCGCCGGATGTCGCAATTCCTGCATGAGCGGCTCGAACGATTGTGCATTGCTGCCGATACCGTGGAGGAGGACAATCGGAATTCCCTTGCCGCCACCAGAGCGAAGGTAGGAAATGCCTGCGCCGGTGCCCTGCGTAATGGCCGTCATGTAAGGGCCTGTTGCGCCAGCATTCGTCGCATGCGGGCGACACCGACGTCGTGCTGATAAAGCATCTCGCGCTTGTGAGCATCGCGCGGAATATTGATCAGCATCGCGCGATCCTGTTCGAGCACGTGCCAATGGCGCGCTTCGAGCCTGGCGCGATAGAGAAAGCGCCACGATTGCCTGGCAATGCCGCGCACTTGCCGAAAGCGCCAGAAAAATACCATGCAGGAGCTATCGTCGAGCGGAGTTGCGTAGCCAATGATGCGGAAGGGGCCACCCGGCCCGGCAGCCGCCGGATAGGGAATGTCCAGCCGGCAATAGACCTGGCTGCCATCGATCACCACATGGGTCCAGTCGAGGTTCACATCCTTTTGTTCTAGTCTGGCGATGTGGAAGCCGTCCGCTCGCGGCTCGACCCGCATGACATCCTGCTTGGCGCCGAACGCCAGAGTGAAGGAGTCCGCATGCAGGTAGCAGGCATGCATGGGATCGGCAAAATTGTCGTAGACAAAACGGTAGCTGCACTCCCAGCGGCCCATGCAGAGGATGCTGCTCCAAGCATGATCGGAAAATTCCTCAGGCAGGTTAAGTTCAGAGGGATTGGGCCGTTCGCTGCTCGGGAAATAAGCGAAGATCCCATCGTTCGCCTCGATCACCGCGTAGCTTTGCACAGCCTTGCGGCCCTCGAGCGCACAGCCCGGCATGGCGGGAACGCGCACGATAGTGCCGCTCCCGTCGAGCGTTACTCCATGATAGCGGCAGGAGATGTTGTCTGCGTTGATCTCTCCGCGCGAGAGCGGCGCGCCGCGGTGAGGGCAGTAGTCCTCGAGGCAGTGCACCGCTCCGCCGCTCGCGCGCCAAAGAACTAGATTTCGGCCGAGTGCCTTAACGGCGTGCGGCTTGCCCTTTTTGACCTGCACTGACTTGCCGATCACGTACCACTGGCCAAGCAGACCGCTGGCCAATCGCGTCTCGATGTTCTGTTTTTCGCCGCTCGCCATGGCTGGCGTCCGTGTTTTAGCCCGCGCCGGCGCCCTTGGGCCGCTTGATCTTCGAGAGCGGATGCTCGGGAGGATAGGTCGGGGTCACCGGCTTGCTGTTGCCTATGATCACGCACATCAGCGCCTCCTCTATGCCTTCGTTGACAAGTCCGCGATAGACGCCTGGCGGCACGGAAAACAAGTCGCGCTCCTTGAGCAGGGTTTCGAAACGCTCGCCCTGATGCTCGACGATAAAACGAAGCTTGTTGCCGCGCAGAACGAAGAAGACTTCCTCCGCATCCGTATGAAGATGCAGCGGACCTTCACATCCTGCCGGGAGCACCATCGTAGAGAAGGTGAAGTGCTCGGCTGGAATGACATTGTCATCGGATTCGACGCCGGTGCCTCCGGTGCCGATGTAGCGCAATTGCGCGCGGCGGTATTTCTGGTCAAAGTCCGCCTGGAACTTGAGCGCGTGCCAATCAAGCGAACGGGTTTCGTAGCGCGCAATGCGCGAATTGAGCCAGGAGGAAAGCGTTTCTCCGGCGGGGATGGCGAGGCTCTCGGGCCTGATCTCGGGATAAATCGGCTTGTGTTCCATGATAATCCTCCTTGTCTGTTGTGATCTCACCGGATCGCGCGCGGAATGTAGTGCAGCACCCGCGCCTCGATGATCGCAACCGCTCCGTAAAGCCCGATGCCGATGAGCGTGAGCAGCACGATTGCGTTGAACACCATTGCCGTGTTGGCCTGCCCTTCCCCGAATGTGATGAGATAGCCAAGCCCAGTATTGCCGCCGACCAATTCGCCCACGGTGACACCGATCACCGCAAGCGTGGCGCCGATGCGCAGGCCTGCCATGAGCGCCGGCATGGACGCCGGCAGCTCGATCTTCCAGAAAATCTGCAGCCGGTTCATGCTGTAGGCGCGCGCAAGATTGATGAGATCGCGATCGACCGTCTTCATGGATTGCAGCACGTTGACGAGGATCGGAAAGAAAACGACGAGAATGGTGACGATCAGCTTGGGCCAGGAATTATAGCCGAGCCACATGATAAAGAGCGGCGCGAAGGCCACTTTGGGGGCGATCTGCAGACCCAGGATGTACGGCGAGAGTACTTTCTCGACCAAAACCGACATGCCGAGCAGATAGCCGATGGCCGCGCCCAGCAAGCTTCCGATCACAAAGCCGGCAATTGCGATGGTCACGGTCGAGAGAACGTGCATGAGCAGATTCTCGCGCACAACCATGCGGCCGAACTCATGCGCAAGATCGGTAACGGTCGGAATGATATAGGACGGCACGCCGAGGGCGGGCGGGAGGAATTGCCAGGCGAGCAGGAACGCGACGCCGAAACCAAGACTGCCCAGCAGAATGGATAGGCGCGAGACGGCGCTGGCAGGCGCGCCAAGTCCGGACGCGCCCGCCTCCGCAGCTCCTGCCAGGCTCTCGACCACGAGCCCGGTGCGCGGGACGGCGGTTGCCGCATCGGAGCCGTTCATGCCGCCTTGTCCTGCAAATGCAGGCTCGCGAGCAGGTGATCCACGTATTCCCGCGATCGCGCGGCGGATATGCGCGCCATGGGATTGTCGCGATCGGGCAGGTCGACGGCAATTTCTTCCAGGATACGGCCCGGCCGCTCGCTCATCACCAGGATGCGGTCCGACATGATCACCGCCTCCATCAGATCGTGGGTGATCAGCAGCGTGGTGATCGCGGAGAACGCGATGGTCTGGGCAAAACTTTTCTGCAAGATGAGCTTGGTTTGTGCGTCGAGCGAGCTAAACGGCTCATCGAGCAGAACGATTGCCGGCCCGATCGCAAGGGTCCGCGCCAGCGCTGCGCGCTGGCGCATGCCGCCGGACAATTGATAGGGATAGCTGTCGGCGAATTCGCTCAGCCGGCAACGCGCAAGCTCGGACAGCGCCCGTTCCCGGCGCTCTGCGCGGCGGAGCGCGCGCGCCTCAAGCCCAAACTCCACATTATGAACGATGGTACGCCAGGGCAGCAGCAAATCCTTCTGCAGCATGAAGCCCACGGTGGCGTTCGGGCCTGCCACCGGCACTCCATTGAGCAGAATGCGGCCCTCGCTCGGACGATCCAAGCCCGCAACGAGGTTGAGGATCGTGCTCTTGCCGCAACCGGAGGGTCCGACGACTGCGACGAATTCGCCCCGTCGCACCTCGAAGGTCACGCGGTCGATCGCGGTAAGCGCAGACACGCCGTCAGGCGCGGTGAACCGCTTGGTGACAGCAAGGAGATCAAGCACCGATGCCGTGCTCGGCATAGGCGGCATCCAGTGAGGCATTGATGCTGGCAAGTTCCTGCTCGAGCACCGCCGCCGTCCAAGGCTCCTTGCTGCCCGACGGCCGCTTCACCCGCGCGCGCTCAAGCGCCCGGGCAACCTCCTCGAAATCCTGCTCACCCGTGCGGAAGATTGCTTCCAGGGCGTCGGCCAAGGCCTCCTCCTCGGCCGTCAGCGCGCGCCCGCGCGACTGGTTTTTGAGCCGGGCATGGAGATCGCTCATCCCGCGCTTCCTTGCAGTCCTATTTTGAACTTCCCGTTCGTATAAGAACAGGCTATTAGACGCCGTGACCGGCGAAGTCAACTGACCCACGGAGCGTGCGTGTGAGTAGCGGTGCGGGCGACACCATTCTGCTGACGATCTTTCTGCGGCACGATCAATCCAAGAACCTGGAGAGCATTCAGGCGCATCTTTCCGCGACCGGTTGGTGGGAGCGTTTTCCACCGCAAGGAGTGGAGATCGTGAGCTGGAACGTCGTGATGGGAATCGGGCAGATCGTCACCTTGCGGCTGCCGCCGCATTTGCTCAATGTCGTCAATGTCGAGATCGAACGCTGCGCCTGGGGTGTGTTCTCGACCGAGTTCTTTCCGAGCTATGACTTTATTCCGGTGCGAGAGCGGCTGGCAGGCGAATGGCGCAAAAGGCGCGGCGAGGCTGGCGCACCAAGAGGAGAATGAACATGGTATTCGCCAAGCGTGAGGAATTCGCAGTGCGCGCCCTCGGGGTGGCCCTTGCTGCCGAAATTTGCATGAGCCTAGCGAGCGGCCCTGCAAGTGCAGCCGAGAAGACCACGTATCTGCTTCCGGCGCCTCCCAGCCTGCCGGCTTTTGCACCCTGGGTGCTGGCGAAGCATCTAGGCTATTATTCGCAGGCCGGCTACGACGTCGAATTCGTGGTTGCGCGCGGCGGCGTCGATGTCGCCAAGCAGATCGGCGTCGGCAATGCGCCCATTGGCGGCGCGATCGGCGATACCCCGATCATCGTGCGTGGCAACGGCGTGCCGGTAAAGGCGGTCGGATTGATGGGCGGTGGGGCGCTCACCATCGTCGTCGGCCGCAAGGACCGCGGAATTGAAAAGCTCGAAGATTTACGCGGCAAGAAAATATCGGTGCTCGCGTTTCAGGATACGACCTACTACGCGCTCTTGGGCGCACTAGCCTCCAGGCACATCACCAAGGACGAGGTCAATGCTCAGGCCGTGGGACCTGCCGCAGTCGCTAGTCTCGTCGTGGCGGGCACGGTCGATGCCTGCGCTTGCACGCCTGACTGGGAGATCGACGTCAAGGAGGGCGTAAAAGATACCGTATCGCTGCCCACCAAGGACTATTTCCAGTCCATGGCGCAGGCCATTCTTGCCTCCGACAAGATCATTGCCGAGCGCCCCGACATGGTGCGTGCCATCGTCAAGGCCACTCTCAAGGGGATGCAATATGTCATGGCCGATCCCGCGAAAGCGGCGCTGACCTATGTCGAAGCAGCGCCTTCATTCAAGGGCAAGGAAGAGTTGATGAAAAAGATTCTAGCGAACTATACCGAGCGGACCTACAAAGGCCAAACCACGCTCGGAGCGATGGATCCGCAACGGCTCGCGAACGTCCAGCACTTCTACAAGGAGCAAGGCTTCATCGCGGCCGAGCTGCCGGTCGCAGAGCTCTACAGCAACGCCTTCATTCAATAGTTTGCGGCCCTAAACGATGGACGACAGGCAGAGAATCGACGATCTGGTCAATCGCGGCCTGCTCGATCAGTGGTACGCGGTCGCGAAGTCGGCCCAGATAAAGCCTGGCAAGCCGCATGCGGTGAAGGCCCTTGGGCGCAATCTCGTGCTGTGGCGCGATACCGGCGGCAACCTCAAGTGTCTCGAAGACTACTGTCCCCACCGGGGCGCGCGCCTCTCGCGTGGCGAGATCACCGGGGATTATGTCTCCTGCCGCTATCATGGCGTGACGCTCGACGGCACCGGCACCATCGTGCGGGTGCCCGCGATGCCGGACTGCGCGCTCGAAGGCCGCCGCGCGGTCGAGAGCTTTCCCGTCGCAGAGTCAAACGACGCCGTCTTCGTCTATGTCGGCGGCCATGGGCGGCGGGAGCCGCGCCCGCTCGCGCTGCCGGAGGAGTTCGCGAATCCAGAATGGACTTCCATCCTTTGCGTGTCGCCCTGGGCCTGCAATTACCGCTACGCCCTCGACAATCTGGCCGACCCCATGCACGGCTCCTATCTGCACGCGAATTCCTTCACGCTCGCGTTCGGAGCCAAGCAGGACCAGATGCGCATTGAGCGCACCGGCACCGGATTCATTGTCATGCGGGTGGAGCAGCAGGGCAGGAATTTCGATTGGACCGAGATGGTGACCGAGACTGCGGCTCCCTATTGCCGGCTCGACATTCCCTATCCCGATGCGGCTGGGCCGGGCGGCCCTTTCCGCATTATCGGCTTCACCACGCCGGTCGATGAGCACAACTGCCTCGTCTTCTTCTGGCGCATGCGCAAGGCTTCCGGTCTGGCGCGCGAGGTCTGGCGCTTCATGTATCGCGCCAGGCTCGAAGCCCGCCATTGGCACGTTCTGGAACAGGATCGCGAGATGCTGGTGAACATGCCTCCCGACGCGCGCAAGCGCGAGATGCTCTATCAGCACGACGTGGGCGTTGCACGTATTCGTCAGGCGCTGGTCAACAAAGCCAAAGCGCAGCTTGCCGGTGAGGACGCAGCCGCCGCGAGGTCGGCAAGCTGATGCCCGCATGAACAATGCCGATCTGATTGTCGCTACGCTCAAGCGCAATGGCGTAACGCGCGGCTTCGGCATTCCGAGCGGTAATGTGCTGCCGCTGATGGAGGCGATGCGCAAAGGGGCGTTGCCCTTTGTGCTCACGGCGCACGAAGGATCGGCCGCCTTTGCCGCCGATGTCACCGCTCGCATCACCGGCCAACCCGGATTCTGCCTCGCCACTTTGGGGCCCGGCGCCACAAATCTCACAACCGGCGTCGGCAATGCGTGGCTTGACCGCACGCCCATGATCGCACTCACCTGCAACCTCAACACCGGCCAGCTTGGCCGCCGCATCCAGATGTGGATCGATCATCATGCGCTCTTTAGACCGATCACCAAGGCAACGCTTGCGCTCAAACCTGGCGCCATCGGCGAGACGCTCACGCACGCGCTCGGTCTGGCGCTGAGCGAGCCCAAAGGGCCCGTCCATCTCGATCTGCCGGAAGACGTGGCCCTCGCCACGACGAATGAACCGGTGCCGGAGCCTGCGCAGGCCCGCGATCTCGCACCCCCGTGCGATGATGCGATCGTCCGCGCAGGTAGCCTCATCGCGGCAGCCAGGCGGCCAATTGCCGTCGTTGGGGCGAGCGCAATGCGGCTGCGCGATCCGAAATTGCTCGTGCGCTTCGTCGAGCGGCATAGCGTTCCGTTCGCCACGACCACCATGGCTAAGGGCATGATCGATGACCGTCACCCGCTCGCCTTGGGCTGCATCGAACGCGCGTGCCGCCAGGTCCAACGCAAGTTCCTGCAGCGCGCGGACCTGATCGTCGGCATCGGGTACGATACTATAGAGGTCGAGTATGAAGCATGGATCGGCGAGCGTCCGCTACTGCAGATTGACATCGAGCCGGTCGATATCGCGCCTTGCGTCAAGCTCATCCATCAGGTCACGGGCGACCTCGATGCGGCACTTTCGAAGCTCGCCGAGCTGTCTGCTGCCGGGAATGAATGGACCGCGGCAGTGCTGGCCGCGCACCGCAAGGATTTTCAGGCGATGCTGCTGCCAGGCGTTAATTCTTTCACGGCCCATGCGGCAATCGACGCGGTGCGGCGGGCACTGCCGGGCGAGGGGATTCTTTGCTTCGACGTGGGTGCACACACTCACCAGATCGCCAGCCAGTGGCCGGCGCACACGCCCAAAACGTTTCACATCACCAATGGCTGGTCGTCCATGGGCTTTGGCCTGCCGGCCGCAATTGCCGCCAAGCTCGCGCGACCGGATCTGCCCGTGGTCGTCTCCTCGGCGACGGCTGCTTCCAGATGACCTGCGGCGAGCTCGCGACCGCCAGGCGCCTCGGCATCACTGTTCCCGTTGTCGTCCTCGACGATCGCTGGCTCGCGCTGATCAAGGTCAAGCAGATCCGGCGGCAATTTCCGCTCTACGGTACCGAGCTGCAGGCGCAGGAGTACCGCGACCCACCGGCGCATTATTTCGGCGTTCCTGCCGTCGGCGTGCGCACGGCGAGTGAGCTCGAGCATGCGCTGCGCGGCGCGCTTGCCGGAGACGGGCCGACGGTCATCGAGGCGGTCGTTGATTCCGAGCACTACCTCGATACGGTCTATGATTGAATGCCGCGGGTGGCTGACTGCATGCAACCAGCACAAGCCGGTCCACAGCTGCTTCGGGATTGGATCGCGCGGGCCGCGCAGCGCCATCCCGACAACGCCTGCATTGTTTGCGCCGAAGATGGACGCATCCTGAGCTACCGGCAGCTTCATCAGCTCACGCAACGCATCGGCGCATCGTTGCGCGCGCGCGGGCTTGCGCCCAATGATCGCGTGGCATTGCTCGCCAGCAATTCGATTGAGCATCTGGCGTGTTACTTTGGCGTGATGGCGTGCGGAGCGACGATTTGCACCGTCCACGTCGAGATGAATCGGCATCATCTCCAGCGCATTCTTCCGGCGATCGATCCGCGTCTGGTCTTGTTCGAGGACGGATTGAATCTCGACGACGTCCTCGCTGCGACTTCAGCCCCGCGTCTGCCGCTTGGGAGGTGGGACGAAAGTGATACCGGCGGCTTTTACGCCGGCCTCGGCTGCAATGAGCCGGGGGACAGTGCCATCCAGACCGCACGCGAGCAGGATGATGCCGTAATCTTCTTCACCTCCGGCACGAGCGACCGCCCGAAAGGGGTAGTGCTGAGTTTTCGCGAGCTCTTCTGCAACGCGGTTGCGACGGCCGATGCATTTGGCATGACCGGCAACGACCGGATCTACGATTTTCGCTCCTTCAATTGGTGTTCCGCGCAGGTTCTGGGCGCGCTCGCCCCGCTCGCCTGCGGCGCTACGCTGATCCTGGGACGAAGATTTTCCCGCAGCCATTTTTTCGAGCACATCAAGCATTACGGCGCGACCATCGCCGCCGGCAATCCGACGACGATCAACATGCTGCTCAACGGCAACGAGAAGACGCGCGCGGCCGACGTGCCGTCGCTGCGCTTTGTTACTTCGAGCTCGGCGCCGCTCATGATCGAGGAATGGCAGCGCTTCGAGGACCATTTCGGCATCCGTGTCAGTCAGGGTTACGGCTGCAGCGAGATCGGCTGGATCGCAGCCAATCCCGGCGAAAAGCGGCGCCTGGGTACAGTCGGCAAGCCGATGCCCTACCTCGATCTTCGCATCCTGGATCGCGAGGGCCGAGCACTGCGCGCAGGCGAGGTCGGATCGGTGGAAGCCGGCGGGTTCAAAGATAGCTGCTTTCGCTACCTGGCAGAGGATGGAACGTTTAGGATCAACTGTCGGGGACGAATGAAAACCGGCGATCTCGGCTTTATCGATGCGGACGGCTTTCTCCATCTGACCGGCCGGGAGAAGGAATTGATCATCCGCGGCGGGGTCAACATCTCTCCGGTCGAGATCGACAGCTTGCTGATGCAACGGCCCGAGGTGGTCGAGGCTGCGACGGTCGGTGTGCCCGACCGCATCTACGGCGAGGAGGTGGTTAGCTACGTCGTGCTGCGGCCGGGCGCGACGATCAAGCCCGACGAAATCCTGCGGTACTGTAGCGGCGTCCTCTCCGCGTTCAAGGCACCCAAGCAGATCCTCTTCACGAACGAGCTGCCCAAGAACGAGCGCGGCAAGCTCGACCGCAAGGCCTTGTTGGAGAGATGGAAGATGAGCCAAGCCTCCGGCGCATCATAGCGGCATCATATCGACGTCATTCCCGGGACCGAGCGTAGCAGGTACGGTGCTTACTGGATTGCGGGCTCGCCGCCCGATCTCGGATCGAGATCGACGGCGCCCCGCAATGACAGCTCCGATTGACGATCAAATAATTTTACCGGCCGGTTCGTGCCAGCGAATGCACCCAACCTGCCATGCGCGAGCGGGCGTTCTCGATGTCCTTCTTGGAAAAGAAGTCCTCCGGCTTGACCTTGTCCACCGGATAAACCGGCCGGAGGAAATCGCTCTCATAGCCGAACGGCACCGTGGCATCGATTCCCATGCCGCCTTCGAACTGGGTGTTGGAGGCGGTCCACTGCTTCTCACCCGCCGTCATGCGCTCGGCCGGCATGAAAGTCTGACCGCGCCCGCCCGGGATGGGATTAAGAATGTCGGTGCGGGGATTGACCCGCGTGGTGAGGCACCACATCACGTCGTCCATGGAATAGGGATCCACATCCTCGCTCACCGCAATCGCAAGCCGCATACCCTGCGAGCACGACAGCGCCGCCGCCAGAAAGTTGCGTTGCCAGCCCTCGTCGATCTGATGGCGCTTCTTCACCTGGATGATGCAACCGCCCCAATCGGTCATGCAGTAGGGAATGACGACGTTCTGCACGATCCCGGGCTGCAGCCGTTCGCACAGCTCATAGAGTGCCGCCTCCCGCACGGTGGTATCGATATTGTGATCGTCAAGCGTATGAACGCCGAGCGCGAACACGATCGGCTTGGCCTTGGGATCGCGCATGGTAACTGCGGTCACGTGGAATGTCGGCGCCTTGTAGGCCTTGCCCATATAGCCCGCCCATTCTGGATGGAAATGGAAACGACCCTGGACCCCGGCATCTTCCAATTCCTTGGTCTCGAAGCGCCGGTCGCGGGGATCGACATAGCCTTCGAGCACGAGCTCACTGTCGGCGAGCGCCATGGCATCGACGGTGCGTGCTTTGACCAGCCGGATGGGCGTGCCCTGCACCGCCCCCGCGATGCCGATCTCGTCGCAGCCCATGGGGAGGACCGCATAATCGAAACCGGCACCCGCAAGCAGGGTGCAGGCCGGTGGCACGCCGAAACACACGGTGATGGGAACCGGCTGCTTGGACTTGTAGTATTTGTTGACCACCTGCCACATGTGGGAGCCCGGCGAGATCTGGAACGTGCCCACATTGCCCCAGCGGAAATTCATGCGGTTGTAGCCGAGGTCGGAGCCCCCATCGAATTGTTTGCCGGTGACGCAACGGATGCCGGAGCCGACCGTGAGCTCCGGCTCGTAAGTGGTGTGGCGGATCGGCACCACGTACTCGTCGACATCCTTGGGCGCCTTGATCACGTGCTGCTGGCACGGCGCAGCGTTCTGCGGGATTTCCACCGGCTTGAGCGGATGGCCGAGCGCATAAGCGAGCTTCTTTACCCGTTCGGCGTCGCTCTTCCAGCCGAACATCTTGTTGATGACCTTGATGTCTCCGAACAAATTCGTGAGCACCTGGTGCTGGGGTTTGCCTTTCACGTTGTGAAACAGAATCGGGCAGCCGCCGTCCATATGCTTTTGCAGGCCGGTGACTTCGAGATCGGGATCGACCGGCTTATCGGTCTCGATTAGGTCGCCCTCGCTGCGCAGCCAATCGAGCGTGCTGCGCAAATCCATGGCGCGATGCTCCGAGCCAATCGGTCGTTCCTTGCGCATGGCCTTCTGCATGATCGTGAAGCTCCATTCTCAAAACCGGTGCAACCGCCCTATTATGATCCGGTTCCGGCGCGCTCGCCAGAGCCCGCAATCCAGAGGGCGCGGCTTGACCGTTGCGCGACCGAACGATAGCGTCATCGCGACATAACCAGCGTGAAGGCATTCGGCCATGGCATCCTTCACCATCTCGCCTCTCACCGATTGCACCGGCGCGGAAGTTGTGGGTCTCGACTTCACCGAGCCCATTGATCCGCAAGCGCGCACGACGCTTAATCGCGCATTCGCGGAGCATCACGTGCTGGTCATGCGCGGCCAGCATTTGACGCCGGAGCAGTTCAAACAGGCGGCGCAGGTATTTGGCGAGCTTCAGCAGCATGACAAAAAGGAGCACCACGTCCCCGGCCACCCGGACGTTTACTACGTTTCCAATGACGAGGTCGTGAACGGCCGGCGCATCATTCCGGGCGAGACCTTCCACACCGATCATTCGAATCACCCGCGGCCGCCCAAAGCCACCATGTTGTTTGCGGTCGAGCTGCCTTCCGCCGGCGGCGATACCCAGTACGTCAACATGCATGACGCCTATGACGATTTGCCCGTCGAGACCAAGCAAAGGATCGACGGTCTCAAAGCGGTGCACGTCTATCTGAGCAAGTACAGCCCGCGCCCGCTCGGGGCAATCACTGACGAAAGCCGCCGCGACGTGCCTGCGCCCGGCATTCACCCGCTCGTGCGCACGCATCCCGAGAACGGCCGCAAGGCGCTTTTCCTCAACCCGGTACGCATGGAATCCATCGTCGGCATGGAGGATGAGGCGGCGCTTGCGCTCATCGATGAGCTGATGCGCCATGCCACTCAGAAGAAATACGAGTATCGTCACAAATGGCGCTATGGCGACTGGGTCATATGGGACAACCGCAGCGTCATGCATCAGGCCAATCCGGACTACGACATGAGCGAACGTCGTTATCTCTACCGCCTCATGCTTAAGGGTGAAGTTCCGGCTTGACGGCGCTGGGGCAGTGGCGTCACGCGCGGGGCGGGGTGACGCGTGAGCCATGTGGTGACTTCTTTCAATGCAAGCACTGTGGAAGGATTTCGCGAGGCTCTTCACCAGTGCCGAAGGTCGTATACCGCGCCTGGCCTATTGGATCGGCTTCATAACCATCCTCCTGGTTGAGATCGTGCTTCGGCTTTTGCTGGGCGTGCCGCTGGCGCCGATACCAGCCGACCCATTTTCGATCCGGGCCTTGAGCTTTCTGATTGATGCCGCGCTCCTTTATCCGACCGCGATCGTCATGGTGAAGCGCTTTCACGATCGCGATCGATCCGGTCAGCTGATCGGATGGTTTGTTGTCCCGTATTCGGTCATCATGCTCACGAACCTGTTGGGAATGAGCGGCGATCCCGATCATATGGGCCTGGTCGAGGCCTTGCTGCTCATCGCCACCACCGTCATCACGCTAGCATTCATCGTGGAGCTTGGCTTTCGCCGCGGGACCCTGGGCGACAATCAGTATGGCCCCGATCCGGTCGGCCGTAGTATCTGAGGTGGTAGTGCGCGCCCGCCGACACTCCCGTTCGAAGAAAAGCACAAGCCTCAAAAGCGTTGCGAAAAAAGCAGCCACGGCGGCGGTGCTGGCGGCGGGAGTAGCCGCCGTCAATACGGCGCTCGGCGCACTCAAGAGTCGAATGGTGGCGCCTTGCATCCTGGTTGCACCTCGCGGCCTCCTGGGCGGAAGTCGATGAAGCGCGTCTTATCCGGATAAAGCATAAGCCCATACCTCCAAGCCGCTAGCCCAAGACTTCCAGAGCCTGCTCGGCATCGCGGTGCTGCTTGAAGGTCATCACAAAGTCATCAGCATAGCGCACGAGCGTACAGCATCCCGCAAGCCGGGGCTTCACTTCGTTCTCGAACCACTCGTCCAGCACATGATGCAGGAAGATGTTCGAGAGCATTGGTGAGATGACACGGCCTTGCGGGGTTCCCTCGTCCGCGCGTTGCAGGAGCCCCTGTTCCAGGACTCCCGCCTTCAGCCATTTGTCGATCATCCGTCGGATAACGCCGTCCGTCACTCGCTGGTCGAGAAACGCCCGCAGCTGCTGGTGCGGGATTGAATCGAAATACTTGCGTATATCGACATCCAGCACCCAGTACTGCCCCTGCCGCGTGATGACGCTGTACAGTTCACGCAGCGCTTGATGGCACGAGCGTCGCGGCCGGAAGCCGTAGGAGCAAGAGCGAAAGTCCTGCTCGTAGACCGCTTCCAAAACATGACGATCGAGCTAGCGCCAGTTTCGATGATGTCCGATCACCACGCGATGGTGCAACCCGCGGTACCTCTCCCGAGGGGAGAGGTCGGATCGCGCTTGCGCGATCCGGGTGAGGGGGATCAGCTTTACGAGTAGTAGCCCCCTCACCCGGAATGGGCGCGAGGCGCCCATTCCGACCTCTCCACGCAACCCGGGCTTGCCCGGGTTGCGCAGTGTAGTGCGCAAGTCGGGCAAGCCCGACTTGCGACGGGGAGAGGTGGTCCTGCTGGCTCGATCTCAGCGAAACACGAGCTAGCCCATAGCGCGCTTGCGTCGGCAATAAATCGCGTCCGTCTTCCTCTTCCCGATCCGTGCCAGGCTCAGGTAGCATGAGTCGGCTGCGCGTGCTCCGGGCTACCGGTTTGGGAGGACCCTATGACAGTTCCCCGCCGTCGTTTTCTTTATCTCGCGGCGAGCGCGATGAGCTTGCCTGCAGGCTCGCCCATCGCAAGCGCGCAACCTTATCCGGCGCGGCCCGTTCGCCTGATCGTCCAGACGCCGGCAGGCGGTTCGCCCGACATCATCGGGCGCATCCTGGCGCAATGGCTCTCCGAGCGCCTGGGTCAGCCGTTCGTTGTGGAAAATCGGGCGGGAGCAAGCGGCAATATCGCAACCGAAGCGGTGCTGCGCGCGCCTGCGGATGGTTATTCGCTGCTGCTTGCCATGTCAGCGAATGCAATCAATGCCTCGGTCTACGACGACCTTCGTTTCAATTTCATCAAGGACGCAGAACCGGTCGCCAGCATCGGCAAGATTCCCCTCGTGCTGGAAGTCAACCCGTCGGTTCCGGCAAAGACGGTTCCGGAGCTCATCGCCTATGTCAAGGCAAACCCCGGCAAGATCAATATGGCGGCCAGTGGCACCGGCACTCCTCTGCATGTTGCCGGCGAGCTCTTCAAGATGCTGGCTGGGCTCAATCTCACCGTTGTTCCTTATCGCGGTGAGGCAGCGGCACTGCCCGAGCTCATCAGCGGGCAGGTGCAGGTCATGTTCGGCGTCTTGCCGGCATCCCTTGGATACATCCGGGCCGGCACGCTGCGGGCGCTCGCCGTGACGAGTATCAACCGTCAGCCACTCTTGCCGGACATTCCGGCGCTGAGCGAGTTTTTACCGGGTTACGAGGCGAGCGGCTGGTACGGGGTCGCCGCTCCGAAAGAAACGCCGGCGGAGATCATCGATAGGCTCAACAAGGAGATCGATGCTGGGCTCAAAGACGAGATGACGCATAGGCGCTTGGTCGAGCTGGGATGCGAAATCTTTGCGGGTCCGCCGGCCGCGTTCGGAAAGTTCATCGCCGACGAGACCGAGAAATGGAGCAAGGTGGTCCGCGCGGCGAATGTCAAGCACGAATAAAAAGTAGCCCGGATGGAGCGAAGCGACGTCCGGGGGGATCCCGCGTTTCGCTTACGTTAAACGCGGGCTACGATTCACTTGGGACTAACGGAAGCCGAAGGTGCCGGTCGGCACTGTGGGCGCCGCGCCGGTTAGGAGGCTGGTCGTGCTCGCGGACCGTGCTTCCGGCTCGGCGCTCGCGGTCTTCTGCAGATCGGTGGTCTGCGGCTTTGCTTTGGTGTCCTTCTTGCTGCCCGTCGATTTTGTGTCTGCCACTGAGGCAGTGCTAGCGGGCGGCGCTGTCTGACCTCCCTTTGTCGCGGCGCTGGTCCGCGGCTCTCGACTCTCGCGCTTGATACTGCCCACAACCGCGCTGCCGGGGACTGCCGAGGCAACCTGCACGGGCGCGGGCCTCGGGGCGGGAGCAGCGAAGCCGAACAGGCTTGTGGTGCTAAATCCCGGGGCAGCTTCGGCGGGTGGATGGACGTGGCCGGGGATCGTTCCCGATGCCGTGTGAATGTCGCTGCCGGGTCCACCGTTCACTTTCAGGGCTGCGAGATAGGTGGCATTCATCCCGCCTTGCCCGCCAGTTGTGAGCGCAACCGTCCCTATCCCGCGCGCAACGAGCTGCGCGGTTGCGTTGTCGTCCCGCCGATCTTTGTTGCGAACGGCGGATGCGATCTCCTGCGGCACGCTGTAGGCCGGGCAGCGTTCCGCGGGAGTGAATTTGCCGGACGATTGCGCGTTGAACACATAGTGCCGGTCGCAAACATCAACCTTCGGCTCGAGCCGCGTGACCTCGAAATAATCGTAGCCTTGCTTAAGCATTCGCCAGAAAGCCATGTGCGGCGAGTCGCGATGCCGCGCCATGTTGGTTGGCGTCATGCGGAACGGGTAGGCCTGCACCTGGAATGATTTCTGTCCGCCGAAGAACGCCTCGCGCGCCAGCGCGTAGATTTCGGCAATCTGCTCGTCGGTCATGGCGTAGCAGCCGGCAGAGGCGCAGTCGCCGTGGATCATCACGAACTGGCCGGTTCGCCCGTTCGCCTGATCATAAGCATTGGGAAATCCGGTATTGATGGCGAGGTAGTAGTTGGAGTTCGGATTCATCAAGCCGGGCGTGATCGGATAGAAGCCCTCGGGGGCTTGCCGGTCGCCCTGCTGGATCTTCGGTCCCAGATCACCCGACCAGCGACAGATGGGATAGGTCTTCAACAGCGCGAACCGCCCGCTCTGATCGGTCTTCCAGACTTCGAGCTCCGATTCTTCCTTGAAGATGCGGACCAGGATCGGCAATTCCTTCGCCATTTTCCGGCGCTCGAGCTCGGCCACCATCCGCTCCGAGAGTGGCTGCATGTGGCGTCCGTTCACGCCAACGGCGTTCTCGGTGTCGCAACCTGCAAGCACAACGGCAGATGCGACCGCAACGCATGCGAAAAACAAACGTGCGACAAACAAACCCAAGACTGGCTGGCTATGCAACCGCAGTTCCCCCCATCCGAAAGGCTTCCCCAAGCCTCGTCCCGGCCACGTTCAGCGCCGATGGCGGAGACTTGGGCAGCGCCATACGCCTGGACTGAGGAAAGACAAAGGCAAAGTGTGGAACTTGCCGCAGCAATCGGATTCCTTGGAAAACAAAGGTTTAGTGGCCCTTGTCTCATTATGGTCCATGCGGCAGGCCGCGTAATGGTTAACGCGGCAACCCCCTACGTCAGACGCGGAATGGCGAGGCTGCGCGTCACCAATTCTCCTTATTTTTCTAGGAGCTTGGACTCTGGGGATTTTGGGCTGGGAACCGGGGGCCACACCTTACTCTTGTGAAATCGAGCATGGCGCAACTTGCGCCTCGGGGGTGCTGCACGCTCGTCGCATCGGGCGGGGCATCTCTTGCGAGAGTTGGGCGTGGGTCGTGACCTTCACATGGCACAAGCGGCGGCGATCATTCGGCAGCAGGGCGCGCTTTCTTTAGCGCACGCTGCAATCGGCTGGGCAAATTCCATCCGCCGGCGTGCGCTCACGCTTGGCGCTGCGGCAGTTCGTAAAAATAGCGCTTTCATGCTCGCGGCCGCAGCGGCGACGCTGGCATCGATCAGCTATCAAAACGGCGTCCAGGCGCCAGCGGCAATCGAGCCCGTTCGCAACGAAACAATTGTGCTACGGCAGGACGTGCAGACCGATAGTCAACGCGAGCCAATGGACGCTTCCGACCACCAGCAAGACGACGGAGGCGCCCTTCCATCGGGCTATACGCGCGCTGTGCAGACGGTGCGCTTTTTCAATCCCGCTCCGGCGCAGAACACCGCGACTGATGGCGAGCGGTTTTCAGACGGTAAAACCCATAGCAAGAATGCTGCGAGCTCTGTTCCGGCCGGCAAGCCGATGTATCGCGGCGAAGGCATTGCGTCCTGGTATGGATCCGACTTCCATGGCCGCAAGACCGCGAACGGCGAGCGCTACGACATGAACGGCATCTCGGCGGCGCACCGCACCATGCCGCTGCCCAGCTATGCCCGTGTCACCAATCTGGACAATGGCCGCTCGATCATCGTGCGGGTCAACAATCGCGGGCCCTTTGTACGCCATCGCATTGTCGATCTTTCGACCGGCGCTGCCAAGGCGCTCGATTTCTACAAGAAGGGGACCACCCACGTGCGCGTCGAGTTTGTCGGTCGCGCTCCGGCCGAAGGCAGCGACGACCGGACGTTGCTTGCGACCTTGCGCACCGGCACACCGGCTCCAGCACCGGAGGAAGTGACGGTCGCGTCGGCCAACGCTGTGCAACCGTAGGGTAGGCACAGGCGCGCAGCGCAAGACAAGTTTACGCAGTCTGCGCAAGCTTGACTGCGGTGCGCGCGGTCGAGCTTCTATCAACTACGCAAATCATCTTGCGCGCGCCTTTGCCCGCCGAGCCACTTCCTAAAGAGAAGGGGGACGTGGATTGCGCAACGGACAACCGTCCGGGAGCGCCCGGCCTGGATTGATATTCGGTTGCGGCAAGCGCAAGCTCATAGCGCCCGCAAATCAGGAGGTAGCCATGGCAGAGAGTGTATACAAAGTCATTGAGTTGGTCGGCACCAGCACCGAATCGTGGGAAAAGGCTGCAAAGGCAGCCGTGGATCGCGCGGCGAAGTCGCTGAGAGATCTGCGCGTTGCTGAAGTGGTCGAGCAGGATCTGCAACTCAAGGACGGCAAGGTGGAAGCCTATCGCGCCAAGGTCAAACTGTCGTTCAAGTACGAAGGAGGGGGTTAGACGAGCGACCCCATGAAACTTGTCATTCCGGGGCGCCGCGCAGCGGCGAACCCGGAACCCATAGCCTCAGGCCTGTGACTATGGATTCCGGGCTCTCGGCCTCCTTCGTCGGCCTCGCCCCGAAATGACGGCGCATATGATTCGAACTTTGGAAACGCTGGACTAATTTAGTTACAAATTATCGCCCATGCGGTGGGAGAAAATAGCCCAGCCGCATTAATCGCTCTCTGTGAATTCAGCGGAACCTGTTTGAGCGCGCGCGGCCTGCCTATGTTGTGCTGCACGGCTACAAAAGCCAGTTTACGCGATGGTGCAGCCCGCGGTACCTCTCCACGCAACCCGGGCTTGCCCGTGTTGCGCAGTGTAGTGCGCAAGTCGGGCAAGCCCGACTTGCGACGGGGAGAGGTGGACCTGCTGGCTCGATCTCAGCGAAACACGCGCTAAGAGCGTGAGGGCACCGGTATTTTACTCGGTGGCCCTCACGCCGTGCGGCTGTCGCTCACCGTGTTACGCGTGAGACGACAGAGCCCCCGCGATCCCCTGCGGGATGAGCCATTCGGGCATTCGACAATGGCAAAAAAGCGTCGCCAGCGAGCAATGGAACCATCAAACACCTGTGGGCGGTTCCATGAGGAAAGCAGCGTCACGCAGGAACTCTCCACATGTGTGCGCTGCGAAATGCGAGGCTGGGAGCGGCGGCTGCGCTCAAGGAGCGTACCGGGGGCTTCAATTTCCCGGCCGGTGACACTGTGCGGCGGAAACCAGACGTAGCGTCACGGCGTTATCCCCCAGGCTCTGCACCGGAGCGCCAGTTCCACGGGCACACAGATGTTCTCGTCTAGCCACTATACGTCTGACCGACGAACCGACGTGGGAAAGCGCGACCGCGACAACTGGGTCGAGGTCGACCTCATCCTCATTATTGGGGCGATGGCTGCTGTGATGGCTCTGCTCGTCTTCACGCTTCACAGCTATTCGCCTACTCTGACCGCCGTCCCGCAGATCAGCACGTCAGAACCGACCACGACCGGCCAAAGCCGGTAGCGCTTGGGTCGCGGAGCTTGTAGGGGCGGGTTTGCGGGGCCCTGCGAGGATGGACGTGTTCCTTTCTCATCAGGGTTCGTTATAACAGCCGGCTCCACCTGCGATCGAGGTCGCGCTCTCGTTCGAGCGAGCACTGAAGCGTGTTTGGCACGGGACGTCTCCTGGGTTTCTGTCTGAGAACCTGCGTCCGGAGCGGTTGTTCCGCTGGTGGCGGCACTACAGCGCGTTCCACTCAAATAGAATCGTAGGGTGGGCAAAGGAGCCGGCGCTTGCGCCGGCGCCGTGCCCACGCGTGGGCGCGGCGCGGACGCAGTCAAGCTTGCGCAGACTGCGTAAACTTGTCTGCGATGCGCGCCTTTGCCCATCTACGAATGCGATCCGGTTTCATCGGGACATGCTCTAGGTCCTGTCTTCAGTTACCCGCGCGTTGCGCGGGAACGGATCAGAATCAAACGCAGAACACCGTAACATTTGGGATTCCCAAATCAGCGATTGTGTCACTCGTGGGCGGTCAGCCTTGAGGAGGGCTGACCAATGCGACGCTATGCATCACGTGACGACCAGTGGGAGCGGATCAAGGACTTTCTGCCCGGGCGCGAAGGCCATGTCGGCGGCACCGCGGCCGATAATCGCTTGTTTGTCGAAGCCGTGCTGTACCGATTTCGAGCGGGCATTCCCTGGCGTGATCTCCCCGAGCGCTTCGGTGATTGGAAGATCGTCTATCAGCGCTTCAGCCGATGGGCCAAGGGCAGTGTTTTTGAACGTATTTTCAAGGAATTGGCGAGTGATCACGACAACGAGTACATGATGATCGATACCACTATTGTGCGCGCTCACCAGCATAGTGCTGGCGCAAGAAAAAAAACGGCGCGCAAGCGATCGGTCGATCCCGCGGCGGGCTGAGCACGAAAATTCACGCACTCGTCGATGCTCTCGGCAATCCCGTCGAGTTCATTCTCACGCCAGGACAAGACCACGATCTCACCGGCGGCGAGCCATTGCTCGAGCCTGTTGATCCAGGGGCGGTCATTGCCGACAAGGCATACGACGCAGACGCCTTCATCGATACCCTTACCGAGCGGCAAATCACCCCGGTGATTCCTTCCCACCCCCGCCGCACCACGCCATTACCCTGCGATTTTGCCCTGTATTGCGAGCGTAACCTCGTCGAGCGCTTTTTCAACAAACTCAAGCACTTTCGCGCTATCGCGACACGCTACGACAAACTAGCGAGAAATTTTCTCGCCGGGATCCACTTGGCTTCCGCTATCATTCTGCTCAACTGAACACAGGACCTAGTCCCGCATTTGTGGAGGTTTTCTCAGTGGTGGATAAAGTGCTGGCGGCGGTGAGGACAGCCCCGAGCAAGACCGAGATCCGCGAGTTCTCCATGCCGGATGTCCCGCAAGACGCCGCCTTGATGAAGATGGAGGTGGCGGGCATCTGCGGAACCGACGTCAAGCTCTACAAGACGCCGCCGACCAAGAGTCCCGTCATCATGGGGCACGAGAACATCGGAACCATCGCGAAGGCAGGGCGCGAATTCACGCGCCGAAAAGGCTTCAGGGAGGGCGACCTCGTCTTCGTGGAGCATTACGTGGCCTGCGGCAAATGTGAGTGGTGCCATCTCGGCCAATACCGCCACTGCGAAAACACCGACTGGCGCAACAATCCGGACGCCATTCGCTACGGCTACACATCGGCCGAGAAACCACCGCACCTGTGGGGCGGCTTTGCCCACTATGTTTATTTGCCCTGGAACGCCGTCGTGCATCATGTGCCGAAAGGCGTGACTCCCGAACTGGCGGGACTGGTAACCCCGATGGCGAACGGAGTCGAATGGTCATTGTTCGACGGGGGCGTCGGATACAATTCCACCGTCCTGATCCAGGGACCTGGGCAGCAAGGCCTTTCTCAGACCGTCATCTGCAAACAAGCCGGTGCTGCTCTTATTATTGTCACCGGAACCTCCAAGGACGCGGCGCGCATGGCGGTCGCGAAAGCACTCGGCGCCAACCACGTCATCGATGTCGAGAAGGAGGATCCGCTCGCCCGCATCATGGAGATCACCGGCGGCAAGGGCGTCGATGTAGCACTCGACTGCACGGCAGGCGCCGGCACGATCCCCGTCCTGCTGGGTGTCGAAGCGCTCAAGCGCAAGGGTGGCACCATGGTGATCCAGGGCGAAATGGCGGAATTTCCGAATTTCCCGGTAGGTAAGATCACGGTGAAATTCATCACCATCAAGAGCGCCCGCGGCCACAGCTATCGCGCGTGCGAGCTTGCTCTTGCCCAGCTCGCATCGCGCCGCTTTCCGCTGGAGAAGGTGACCACGCACAAATTCGGGCTCAAGGACGTGGATCTCGCGATCCGCTCGGTCGGAGGGCACGGCGTGCCGGACGTGATCCATGCCTCGCTCATGCCCTGGGAATGATGGAGAGAGCGAACTGTTGCAGCTGTCTAAATCAAGCAGCGCCCAAAATTGCAGCAGGCGCACTAACCAGCGGGGGAATGCGGCAATGCCCAGGATCGAGTTATGCAACACATCCGATGTCGAAGCGGGCAGTGCGTTGCGGGTTGAGCGTGATGACCTCACACTCGCCGTCTTTAACATCGCAGGCGAGTTCTTTGTGACCGATGATGCCTGCACGCACGGCCCGGGCTCCCTGTCGGAAGGTTATATCGAAGACGATATCGTCGAGTGCAATTTCCACAACGGTCAGTTCAACATCAAAACCGGCGAGGTGGTCGCCCCGCCATGCATGATTCCGATCAAAACCTACAAAACGGCCGTCGAGAACGGAAAGGTTTTTATTGAAATATGAGTTCCGTCCTTCCGCGGCGCGCGCGCAGCTTGCGAACCCGCAAATCCATAACCACGGCAGGGAGGAAGCAAAGCCGATGTTGTTTGTGATCCACGCCGTCGACAAAGCCGATGGAATGCCGACCCGCGCCAAATTCTATCGTGCGCACCGGGTACATCTCGATCAGGCCGAACGCTACAACGTTGACGTGGTCACTGCCGGCACGCTTGTCGCGGATGACGGCGAGACGCCGGCAGGAAGCGTTTTCGTCATCGATGCCAAGGACCGCACGACCGTCGACGCGTTCGTGCGCAGTGACCCCTATCACGTGAACAAGGTGTGGGAGACCGTGCAAATTCACGGCTACAACAAAAAGCGCGGCACCCCGATTGCGTCGCGGCGAAGTTAGCCCCGTCATTCCGGGGCGAAGGCAAGTCGGCCCTGCAGACTTGCCTGCGAACCCGGAATCCATAACCCCAGGCGGTGATGTCAGGCCCCCGTCTCATCATATGGCCTGTGGTTGTGGATTCCCGGCTCCCTCGCTGCGCTCGCGGCCCCGGAATGACAGCGCAGTTTGGTTTGTGACGCAGTGGGGCTAGCTGGTTATCGCCCCGCGGCTGGCGGTGGAGACGGCTTTGACATATTTGGCGAGCACACCTGTGGTGTAGCGCGGCTTTGGTGGCTTCCAGGACTTTCTTCGGCGAGCAATCTCCTTCGCTGGAACGTTCAGCTGGATGAGATGCTTCTTGGCATCAATGGTGATCGAGTCCCCTTCCTTCACGAGCGCGATGAGGCCGCCCTCGTAGGCTTCCGGAGCAACATGCCCGACGACCATCCCCCAGGTTCCGCCGGAAAACCGGCCATCGGTTAAGAGCCCCACCGACTCGCCAAGCCCTTGTCCGATGAGGGCCGAGGTTGGCGCCAGCATTTCCTGCATGCCGGGTCCGCCTTTGGGTCCTTCATATCGGATGACCACTACGTCGCCCGGCTTGATCTTCTTGGCGAGGATCGCCTTGAGGCAGTCCGGTTCGGAATCAAAAACGCGCGCGGGACCGGTGATGGATGTTTGCTTCAAACCGGTAATCTTGGCGACACATCCTTCCGGCGAAAGATTGCCTCTAAGGATCGCAAGATGTCCCTGTTTGTAGAGCGGCTTCGACCAGGGACGGATCACGTCCTGATCGCCGCGCGGCTCGGCAGGGACCTGCTCGAGCATCTGCGCCATGGTCTTGCCATGGATCGTCGTGCAGTTGCCGTGCAAGACACCGTTGACCAGCAGGATCTTAAGCACCGAGGCACGCCGCCGGCGGCATGGAAGTCGGTCGCGACATACGGACCCGAGGGCTTGAGATTACAGAGCACCGGCACCTTGCGGCGGATGCGTTCAAAATCGTCGATGCTCCATTTCACCCCCGCCGCATTCGCGATCGCGAGATAATGCAACACCGCATTGGTCGACCCGCCCGTCGCCATGACGAGCGCGACAGCGTTCTCGATCGACTTTCTGGTAATGATGTCACGCGGCCGCAGGTCATTGCGGATGGCGTCAACCAGGACGCGCGCTGATTGCGCTGCCGAGTCCGCCTTCTCGGGATCGGGCGAAGCCATCTGTGACGATCCGAGCAGGCTGATGCCGAGCGCTTCGAACGACGACGACATGGTGTTGGCGGTGTATTGGCCGCCGCAGGCCCCCACCGAGGGACAGGCGTTCTTCTCGATACCGGTGAAGTCCTCCTGCGATATTTTGCCAGCGGCGAGCGCGCCTACGGCCTCGAACGGGCTTACGATGGTGAGCTTTTGCCCTTTCCAGAAGCCGGGCTTGATCGTTCCCGCATAAACAAAAATTGCCGGCACATTGATGCGCGCCATCGCGATTGCGCATCCCGGCATGTTCTTGTCACAGCCGCCGACCGCCACGAGACCGTCCATACACTGGCCGTTCACGGCTACTTCGACGGCGTCGGCGATGACTTCGCGCGACACTAGCGAATATTTCATTCCCTCGGTGCCCATGGCGATGCCATCAGTGACGGTCGGAAAGCCGAACACCTGGGGCATTACGCCTGCCTCTTTGAGCGCCGCGATCACCCGATCCACCAGCGGTTGAATGCCCGCGTTGCAGGGATTCATGGTGGAATGGCCGCTTGCAACTCCAATGATGGGTTTCTCGAAGTCCCCATCCTTGAAGCCGACGGCACGCAACATTGCCCGGTTGGGCGAGCGGGCCGCGCCTTCGGTGATGATGTGCGAACGTCTATTGAGCTTTCGCGGCATGCTAGAGCCTGTTTCGCTGAGATCGAGCCAGCAGCGGCACCTCTCCCCGTCGCAAGTCGGGCTTGCCCGACTTGCGCATTACACTGCGCAACCCGGGCAAGCCCGGGTTGCGTGGAGAGGTCGGAACGGGCGCCTCGCGCCCATTCCGGGTGAGGGGGCTACAAGCTTTGTTCGTGAAGCTGATCCCCCTCACCCGGATCGCGCAAGCGCGATCCGACCTCTCCCCGCAGGGGAGAGGTATCGCACGCTGCACCGCTCCGTCATGATCAAACGTCATCGAAACTTACTCTAGCGGCCTTGAAGTCTTTTGCGCCAGGATCAGACGAGGTCGTAACGATCGAGGTTCATCACCTTGTCCCACGCCGCCACGAAGTCTTTCACGAACTTCTCCTTCGAGTTCCGCGCAGGCATAGACTTCCGCGAAAGCGCGCAGCTGCGAGTGTGACCCGAAGACCAGGTCGACACGGGTGCCGGTCCACTTGACCGTGTTGGTCTTGCGGTCGCGCCCCTCGTACACGCCGTCCGAGCCCGCCGGCTGCCATTGCATGCCCATGTCGAGCAGGTTGACGAAGAAGTCGTTCGTCAGCGTCTCGGACCGCTTGGTGAAGACGCCGTGCTTGGACTGTCCGGCATTTGCACCCAGCACGCGCAGGCCACCGACGAGAACGGTCATCTCGGGCGCTGTCAGGGTCAGCAATTGCGCCCGATCCACCAATGCCTCCTCAGGCGACATGAGTTGCTCGCCGCGCAGATAGTTGCGGAAACCGTCAGCGCGCGGTTCGAGCGGAGCAAACGAGTCCACGTCGGTCTGTTCCTGCGATGCGTCCATGCGCCCCGGCGTGAACTGAACCTTCACGTCGTGCCCGGCTTTTTTCGCGGCTTGCTCGACGGCCGCGCAGCCGCCGAGAACGATGAGATCAGCAAGCGAAATCTTCTTGCCGCCGGACTGCGAAGCGTTGAACTCCTTTTGGATCGCTTCGAGCGTCTGCAGCACCTTCGCCAGCTGCGCCGGCTGGTTGACCTCCCAGTCCTTTTGCGGCGCGAGGCGAATGCGTGCGCCATTCGCTCCGCCACGCTTGTCGGAGCCGCGGAAGGTGGACGGCCGACGCCCAGGCCGTCGAAACCAGCTGCGACACGGACAGGCCGGACGCGAGGATCTTGGCCTTCAGAGCGGCAATGTCCTTCTCCTCGATCAGCGGATGATTCACCGCGGGGATCGGGTCTTGCCAGATCAGCGATCTCCTTCGGGACGAGCGGGCCGAGATAACGATGGATCGGCCCCATGTCGCGGTGCGTAAGCTTGAACCATGCGCGGGCAAACGCGTCCGCGAGTTGATCCGGATGCTCGTGGAAGCGGCGCGAAATCTTTTCGTAAGCCGGGTCCATTCGCAGCGACAGGTCCGTGGTCAGCATGGTCGGCACATGCTTCTTCGACTTGTCGTACGCATCGGGGATCGTGGCAGGAGCCGCCTTTCGCCTTCCACTGATAGGCGCCCGCCGGGCTTTTGGTCAGCTCCCATTCGTTGTTGAACAGGTTGTCGAAGAAGTGGTTGCTCCACTTCGTCGGCGTCTGCGACCAGGTGACTTCGGGGCCGCCGGTGATGGCGTCGGCTCCGAAACCGGTGCCATACTTGCTCTTCCAGCCGAGGCCCTGATCCTCGATGGCCCCGCCTTCTGGCGCCGGGCCCATCAATGACGGATCGCCGGCGCCGTGGGTCTTACCGAAGGTATGGCCGCCCGCAATCAGCGCGACGGTCTCTTCGTCATTCATCGCCATGCGGAAGAACGTTTCGCGGATGTCCCTGGCGGCCGCGACCGGATCGGGCTTGCCGTTCGGTCCTTCCGGATTGACGTAGATCAGGCCCATCTGCACCGCGGCGAGCGGATTCTGAAGCTGCCGTTCGCCGCTGTAACGTTCGTCCCCCAGCCACGTCCCCTCGGGACCCCAGTAGAGCTCTTCGGGCTCCCACACATCGGCGCGGCCGCCGCCGAAACCAAACGTCTTGAAGCCCATCGACTCGAGGGCGACGTTGCCCGCCAGAATCATCAGGTCGGCCCAGGAGAGTTTGCGGCCGTATTTCTGCTTGATCGGCCACAGCAGCCGGCGCGCCTTGTCGAGGTTGGCGTTATCCGGCCAGCTGTTGAGCGGCGCGAAACGCTGCTGGCCCGCGCCGGCGCCACCGCGGCCGTCTGCGATGCGGTAGGTACCTGCGCTGTGCCATGCCATGCGGATCATGAGCCCGCCGTAGTGGCCAAAGTCGGCCGGCCACCACTCCTGCGAGTCCGTCATCAAGGCATGCAGGTCCTTGATCACGGCATCGAGGTCGAGGCTCTTGAATTCCTTGGCGTAGTTGAACGCCGTTCCCATCGGATCGGACAGGGCAGAGTTTTGGTGGAGAACCGCAATGTTGAGCTGGTTCGGCCACCAGTCACGGTTCGTGTGCATGACCGGGCACTTGCCCGCGCTCTCGTCAGTCTTTGCGTCCATTTTCTTCTCCGCGCGTGTTCCGCTTTGTTCCCGCTCCGTATACAGGGATCATCGGTTCTTGGAAAGTGATCCAGCTTGGTGACCGGCGCAAGACCAAGAGCTGCCTCCTGTGTCAACGACAGGCGATCTGCGGCTCTCATCGCCGCATTTGGCCGCCTGGATATTATGGTGGCAAATGCCGGCCTGCAACGCGACGCAGCCGTAACGAAGATGACATCGGACGAGTGGCGCGCGGTTCTTGATGTCAACCTCACCGGTCAGTTTCTTTGTGCTCGCGAGGCCATCAAACAATTCATCAGTCAGGAGGCCTCCACCGTATCGAAAGCCGCGGGCAAGATCATCTGCATGAGCTCGGTGCACGAGGTCATTCCCTGGGCCGGGCACGTCAACTACGTCGCGTCCAAGGGCGGCGTCATGCTCATGATGAAGAGCTTGGCGCAGGAAGTGGCGCAATCCAAAATCAGAGTGAATGGCATCGCGCCCGGCGCCATCAAAACGAACATCAACAAGGCGGCCTGGTCCACGCCCGAGATGGCGGCCGAGCTGCTCAAGCTCATTCCCTATGGACGCATTGGAGAGCCGGAGGACATTGCGAAAGCCGTGCTGTGGCTCGCCTCCGACGACTCCGATTACGTCACCGGGACCACCTTGTTCGTCGACGGCGGGATGACGCTCTACCCCGAGTTTCGTGACGGCGGCTGAGCATACAAAAAATCGTGAGCCGCTTACGCTCGGCTGCGGAAACCCACGGCAAGCGTGCTAAAGCGGCACCGAAAGCCACCAACCGAATATGGTCAAAGCGGAAAAAGCCATTCGGCCCGATGGACCGCTGCTGCTCTTCGGCGGTCCCTACAGCAACCTGGAAGCAACCCGGGCGCTGCTCGATCGCGCGGCAGCGCTCGGCATTCCACCCTGGCGCATCATCTGTACCGGTGACGTCGTGGCCTACGGCGCCGACCCGGCGGCAACGGTCGAGCTCCTGCGCAACTGCGGATGTCACGTTGTGATGGGGAATTGCGAGGAGAGCCTTGCTGCGGGTCGGGTGGATTGCGGCTGCGGCTTTCCCGCAGGGAGCCAATGTGAACGACTGTCCGCCGCCTGGTTTGCCCATGCCGCCACAGAGCTTGATGCCGGCGCGCGGGCTTGGATGGCGGAACTGCCGCGGCGAATCGATATCGAGATTGGCGGCTCTCGCTTTGCCGCGATCCACGCAGGCGCCGATCGCATCAACCGGTTTGTCTTTGCGTCCACCGCAACCGCCGTCAAAGCCGGCGAGCTCGATAAGACCGGAACCGATGCCGTCATCGCAGGACATTGCGGATTGCCGTTTACCCAAAAACTCGGACAGCGGTTGTGGCACAACGCGGGCGCGATCGGATTACCGGCGAATGATGGCACGCCGCGCACCTGGTACAGCGTCCTCAACATCGAGAACGGAAATATCGTCATCGAGCACTGCGTGCTCGAATACGACTACCGGACGGCAGCCGCCAAAATCCGCCGGGCAGGCCTGCCGGAGCAATATGCGGCTGCCCTTGAAACCGGATTATGGCCTGGCTGCGATGTGTTGCCGCTCAAGGAGATTCAACATCGCGGCTTGGCGCTCGCGCAAGGCAGCCTCTCCTGGCGGCCCCATCGGGAAGCGAAGGGGCGCAGCAAGCGGCATGGGGCAGAGGTGCTATGGCCCGCTGTTGACAGCAACCGGACGCCCGGGCTCGACGCGCGCAAGTTCAAGGACCCGTTGTTCACGGCAAATGGCGAGCCCCGCGCGAGCGTCGCGCTCAAGCGGCTCAAGACCCTTTGGTTCAACACCGGGACGCTGTGCAATATCGCGTGCCGCAACTGCTATATCGAATCGAGCCCGAAGAACGACCGGCTCGTCTATCTCAAGCAGAGCGAAGTCGCGGCTTATCTCGACGAGATCGAACGGGACGGTTGGGACACGGACGAAATTGGATTTACCGGCGGCGAGCCGTTTCTCAATCCGGAGTTCATCGCAATTCTCGAGGATTGTCTCGCGCGTGGCTTCCGGGTCCTCGTTCTTACCAATGCAATGCGGCCCATGCAGCGCAGCAAAGCAAAGCTGCTCGACCTCAATGCGCGCCTTGGCGAAAGACTGACCATCCGCGTCTCGCTCGATCATTTCACGCCGGAACGTCACGAGGATGAGCGCGGCCCCGGCACATTCTGGCCCACCCTGGAAGGCCTGATCTGGTTGGCGCGATCGGGTTTCAAAGTCGCCGTAGCGGGCCGCACCATGTGGCATGATGAAGAAAATGCCGAACGTGCGGGCTACCGCCGGCTGTTCGATGAGCACAATATTCCGCTGGATGCGAATGACCGCGCCGCGCTCGTGCTGTTTCCCGAGATGGACGCACGCGCCGATGTCCCCGAGATCAGCGATGGTTGCTGGCAGAGCCTGGGCAAGTCACCCGACGCCGTCATGTGCGCAAGCTCGCGCATGGTAGTCAAACGCAAGGGCAGTCAACGCCCGGCGGTGCTTGCCTGCACGTTGGTGCCCTATGAAGAGCAATTCGAGCTCGGGCGCTCGCTCAGGGACGCAGCCAGGCCGGTTCGGCTCAACCACCCGAACTGTGCCAAGTTCTGCGTACTCGGGGGCGCGTCATGCAGCGCGGGCTGACCATCGATCCCGATGCCGACCGTGAGAGCAATCATTACGGCGGGCGGCCGCAACGCCTCCCCGGCGCGGCGCCCGGCCGCGTGGAATAACGGTCAAAGCCCTGCAGCGGCCGGCAGCGGCCGCACCTTGGCATTTCGCTCGGCCTTGAGCAGATCAGCAAGCAAAAAAGCGAGGTCGATCGATTGCTCGGCATTGAGCCTCGGATCGCAGACCGTGTGATAACGGTCCTTGAAATCGGCATCGGTGATCATGCGGGCTCCGCCCGTGCATTCGGCAACATTCTGGCCGGTCATTTCAAGGTGCACCCCACCCGCGTGGGTGCCCTCGGCGCGATGAACCGCAAAGAATGTTTTCACCTCGGAGAGAATGCGATCGAAGGGCCGGGTCTTGTAGCCGGTCTCCGAGGTGATGGTGTTGCCATGCATGGGATCGCATGACCAGACAACGATCTTGCCTTCGCGCTGTACGGCACGGATCATGCCGGGGAGCTGATCGGCCACTTTATCCGTCCCGAGCCGCACAATCAGCGTGAGACGCCCCGCCTCGTTCTGTGGATTGAGAATGTCGATCAGGCGGAGCATCTCGTCGACCTTGCTGCTCGGGCCGCATTTGAGCCCAAGCGGATTCATAATGCCACGGCAGAACTCCACATGCGCGTGATCCGGCTGTCGCGTGCGGTCGCCGATCCACACCATATGCGCCGAAGTGCAGCAGAACGTGCCGGGACGGGTGGAGTCCTCGCGCGTCATGGCCTGCTCGTAGCCGAGCAGGAGCGCCTCGTGGCTGGTGTAGAAGTCGGTGCTCTTGAGCTCGGGGTGGCTCTCGAGATCGAGCCCGCAGGCCTGCATGAAGCCGAGCGCCTCGGAGATGCGGTCAGCCAGCTCCTCGTAATGATGGGACTGCGGGGAATCCTTGACGAAGCCAAGCGTCCATTGTCGGACATTGGCAAGGTTGGCGTAGCCTCCGTGCACAAAAGCGCGCAGGAGATTGAGGGTCGCGGCCGAATGGCGATAGGCCTCGATCTGCCGTGCCGGATCGGGGCGGCGCGCCTCCGGCGTGAACTCGACGCCGTTGATGATATCGCCGCGGTAGCTCGGCAGCTCCTTGCCCTCCCTCTTCTCGGTCGGAGCCGTGCGCGGTTTTGCGAACTGGCCGGCAATCCGGCCGACCTTCACCACCGGCAAGGCGGCGGCGTAGGTGAGCACAACGGCCATTTGCAGGAATACGCGCAGGAAGTCGCGGATGTTATTCGCGCTGACGTTATTCGCGCTGGGCTCCGTAAAGCTTTCGGCGCAATCGCCGCCATGCAGGAGGAAACCCTCGCCCATGCCGACGCGGCCAAGCGCCTGCTTGAGGTTGCGGGCTTCGCCGGCAAATACCAGGGGCGGAAATGTCGCGAGCTCGCGCTCGACCTTTTCCAGAGCGGCCCTGTCCGGGTACTCCGGCACCTGCACGATTTTCTTCTGCCGCCAGCTGTCGCGCGTCCAACGCTCGGGCATGACCGCCCTCCGCTACGCTTGCGCCCGGCCGTAGCCCGGATGAGCGAAGCGATATCCGGGGAGCACTACCGCATATCGCGGAGCCTGCCATCTGGCGGCGCTTCGCGCCGACCCGGTAGCTCACGCAGGCTACGGTGCGGGCGGGATTTTTCGGCCCTGCGGGCTTATACACGAGACGGCTGAGCCGTTGCCAGCGGCATTTCAGGCTGGCAATCCAGCCGGCATGACATCACATCGAGTCGATCGGATGATCGCAATGAGCCGCAATGACATCATCTCCCGGATCCGCAGGCACGCCGATGCCATCAAGGCAGAAGGGGCAACTGCCCTCTATCTGTTTGGGTCGGTCGCTCGCGGTCAAGCGCGCGCCGATAGTGACCTCGACGTGTTCTGCTCAACTTGGCGGGGATTCGCCTTCTCATCATGGATGAGATTGGAAATGTTCTAAGGCACAGCTATTTTGCCATTAATCCGGAGATCGTTTGGATGATTGTCCATGAGCATCTACAGCCAATTCGTGCTGCTTTGATGAAATTGCAACAGGGAATGCAGAAGCAGCCTATTCCGCTGCTTCGCGCTGATAGCTCACGGCCTTCTCGCGCAACGTTACGAGCTCTTCCGCCGCGGTCGGATGCACGGCGATGACGTTGTCGAAATCCGTCTTTGTCGCCTTCATCTTTACCGCAATCCCGGCGAGCTGAATCATCTCGCCGGCATCGGGTCCGACGATGTGGCAGCCGACAACGCGGCCGGTTTCCCCGTCTACCACGAGCTTGAAGAATGCGCGCGTGTCGCGTCCGGCAAGCGACATCTTCATGGGGCGGAACGAGGTCTTGTAGATGTCCACCTTCGCGAGGCGCTCCCGCGCCACGGTCTCGGTCAGTCCGATGACGCCCAGTTCGGGTTCCGAGAACACGGCCGTCGGCACATCGGTGTGATCGACCGCGGTGGGCCGGCCGCCGAACACGGTATCGGCGAAAGCGTGACCCTCGCGGATCGCAACCGGCGTGAGGTTCACCCGGTTCGTGACATCGCCGACGGCGTAGATGTTGGCGACCGATGTGCGTGAAAACTCGTCAACCGCAATGCCGCCTGTTTTCGCAATTTGTACGCCCGCCGCGTCGAGACCCAGGTCGGAAATATTGGGCCGCCGCCCGGTCGCGAACATCACCTGATCCACCATGAACGATTTTCGATCGGATAGCTCGACGCAAAGCCCATGTTCGACCTTCTCGACGGCATCCACTGTTTGCTTGGTGATGATCGTGATCCCACGCTTCGCCATTTCCGAACGTAGATGCTCGCGCACATCGTCGTCGAAGCCACGCAGAATGTTTTCGCCCCGGTAGACCAATATCACTTGCGAGCCAAGGCCGTGGAAAATGCCGGCAAACTCGACCGCAATATAGCCGCCGCCCTGGATGAGGATGCGCGCAGGCAAGTCCTTGAGGTGAAAAGCCTCGTTGGAGGAGATGACGTGCTCCAGGCCGGCAATTTCGGCACCGAGGGTCGGCGCAGCGCCGGTCGCGATCAGAATGGTGCCGGCGCGTACCCGGTCGCCGTTGGCGAGCAGGCACACCGTGTTGGCGTCCTCGATCTTTGCGCGGCTGCGCACGAGCGCGACTTTTGCGCGCTCGAGGTTCGTAACATAGGCCGCCTCGAGGCGTGCGATCTCGCGATCCTTGTTGGCGATCAGCTTTGCCCATTCGAACGCCGGCCTGTCCAGGCTCCAGCCATATCCGGCGGCATCCTCGAACTCGTCGGAGAACCGCGCGGCATAGACCAGGAGCTTCTTGGGAACGCAGCCGCGAATGACGCACGTACCGCCTACCCGGTACTCTTCGGCCACCATGACGCGTGCGCCGTAGCCGGCGGCGATGCGGGCCGCCCGCACCCCCCCTGAGCCGGCGCCTATGACGAAAAGATCGACGTGATGATCCATCGGAAACGCGAATGGCGAATGGCGAGTAGCGAATGGCGAATAGTAACGCGGAGGGCTGATCCCCTATTCGCTACTCGCTATTCGCTATCACTAGATTTCGTGCCCGCGCTTTTTCATCTCTGCGCGCATCCTGCCCATGATTTCTTCGGAAAGCTTTTCTGCCCAGTGCGCAACCGCTTTCAGGCTCTCATCCGCGATTGCGGGCTCCGTCGAAAGGAGCTTGCGGCCCAGCGCCGATTTGTAAAACGCGACCGCGTCCTTGAGCTCCTGCTCCGTGAACCGGTCGGCATAAAGCCGCGCGGTCGCGTTCATGACTTCGGCGGCGCGCGGGGCAAACTCGCTCCGCAGATTGGCGGCAACGTCGTTGAGGTCCTTACCCAACATGGGATTGGTCTGCAGGAACATGCCTTTCGCCTTCTCGACCACGCCGACGATCAAAGGCTCATAAAGCGTCTTTGCGCCTTTGATGGTGACTAGCTCGTTGGCGGCCGCGAGCGCGGCTGGCGAGGGTCGTTGCTGCGCCGGCGCTGTGCCGGCGGATATGACCAAGCCGATGATCGCGGCGCGAGCCACGCCGGCCATGGAATAACGCAACATGGAAACCCCTCCTTTGCTTGGCGGTCTAATGCCGTTCGATGACTCGCACGCCGTCCGAGCCTGCCAGCACCGCGGCGTGAGCGAGCCCGATAAACAAGCCATGCTCGACCACCCCGGGGATGCCGTCGAGCGCCTTTGCCAGCGCTCCCGGATCGGCGATGCGCCCAAGTGACGCGTCCACAATCCAGTGCCCGCCATCCGTGACGAAAGCGTGGCCGTTGTTACTGCGTCGAAGCAGCATCGGCCCGGTACAACCTGCGGCGGAGGCCGCAGCTTCGATCTTGCGCCGTGTCGCGGCGAACCCGAACGGCACCACCTCGATGGGAAGCGGAAAGCGGCCGAGCGCCGGCACCCATTTGGATTCATCGGCAATGACGATCATGCGGGCGGAGGAAGAAGCCACGATTTTCTCGCGCAACAGCGCGCCGCCACCTCCCTTGATCAGGCTCAAATCCGGGGCAATCTCGTCAGCGCCGTCGATGGTAAGATCGAGGCAGGGAGCCTCATCAAGGGTCGTAAGCTGTACGCCAACCTGTTCGGCATCCCTTCGCGTCGCCTCCGATGTCGCCACCGCGATCACTTCAAGCCCCGCGCGCACGCGCTCGCCCAGGAGTTCCACGAAATGGCGCGCCGTCGAGCCGCTGCCCAGTCCGAGCCGCATTCCCGGCTGCACGAATGTAAGCGCCCGGGCGGCGGCAGCGCGTTTTTGTTCCTCAACGCCCACGATTGGGGGTACCGCCGTCAAAGGATAACCATTTTGATGCATCCAGCCCGGTTTGCGCGCGTGAGCATAGAGCATGTCCCGCAAAAGTGGGAACCGGTTTTGCGAAAAAGGACATGCTCAAACAAAGACATAGAACCGGATGACGATGCGAAGAAAAGTCATCCTGCTCTATGCGCACGCTACCCGCCTTGCCATTGCTGTTATCCACCGGTAGCGGTCGGGCATGACGCGTGAGGACGCCCCTCCCCTTGTCGTTTTCGACCTTGACGGCACGCTGGTCGACACGGCGCCTGATCTCATCGGCACGCTTGATGTCATCTTTGAGCGCCACGGCATCCCGAGATTATCCTATGAGGATGCCCGCAACATGGTCGGCGGCGGCGCCCGCAAGTTGATCGAGCGCGGGCTGGCAGCCGAACGGTGCCCCGTTCCAGCAGCCTCTCTGGATCGTCTCGTGCAGGAGTTCATTGCGCATTACGCCGCACACATCGCCGAACGCTCACGGCCCTTTCCCGGCCTTGATGCCGCCCTCGATCGGCTCGCCGTGGCTGGCTGTCACTTTGCGGTGTGCACCAATAAGCTCGAATGGCTGGCACGGCGGCTCTTGGATGCGCTGGGGCTGACCGGGCGGTTCGTTGCGATCTGCGGCGGTGACACGTTCGGAATGCAAAAACCTCATCCCGAAGTCTTGCGCCGCACCATCGCTTGCGCCGGGGCTGCGGGCCTGCCCGTCATGGTCGGTGATTCCAGCACCGATGTGAGCATGGCGCGGGCAGCTAAAACTCCCGTTATTGCAGTAGCCTACGGGTACACCGAGATAGCGCCCCAGGAGCTCGGGGCGGATCGGGTGATCGAGGCCTTGTCCGACCTGCCGCAGGCGGTTTTCGACCTCGTTGGCCGGATCGCGCAGCCCGAAGTAAGTTAACAAAGGCCGGGTTTCTACCTTATCAACGCCACACTTCAGGCCGACCTTCAGGCTGCACCCATGCGGGGGGACTTGGGCTGTGCTGTCCCGCCACATGTGCTGGGGTGCTTGTGGGGTAAGGCGCTTGTCGCCGAAGTGGTGGGGTCAAGTCATGAGCCGAGTCATTGCCATCGTGGCATGTGGCTTATCTGTAGCCGCGTGTTCCGGATCAATGCCCAGCCTGAATTTTCTGAGCTCGTCGCCGCCGACGGACGCGGTGCGGTTCGAGTCCGAGCCGCCGGGCGCCGAAGTCAAGGCCGGTTCAGGGCAGAGCTGCCGTACCCCCTGCGAGCTCACCGTTGCGGTGGCATCGGAAGTCTCCGCGACATTTGCACTCAATGGATACCAGTCGCAGACGGTGTCGCTGCGATCTGATGGCGGCGGAACATTCTCTTCGGCCCACCTTGCGCCCAATCCGGTTTATGTCGAGCTCAGCGCAGCGCCGCCTCCGGCGCCTGCGAAGAGACACATCAGGAAGAAACCGGCCGTCGCAAAAGTTCGACCGGGCAGCTCGGTGGCCTCCGCAGCTTCAGATGCGCCTGCCCCTGCGACGGCTGCGCCGGCACCATCGGGGTCTGCCCCGGCCGAGTCGGCGGCCTCTGCCACCAACTATCCCTGGCCCGAGCCTCCCAAGGTGAAGTGACGGACCGGCTGGCCTTCGAGACTTTCCGTTAGAAGCTGGGGCTCGCGTCGCAAGTCGGGTTTACCCGACTTGCGGAACCCTTGATGTGCGGACCTCGGGCAAGCCCGAGGTCCGATTTCTTTCGCTTGATGGGCTGCCGCTGTCATTTGCAAACCTTTACCGTCTGGCTGATATCCGTCACAATTCCCATATCAGGCGGAACATGATGCAGGCTGCACAAAATCCTCGCTGGGACGGGCTCGTGGATCCGTTTGCGCGCGCGATCACCTATCTGCGCGTCTCGGTGACGGATCGATGCGATTTTCGCTGTGTTTATTGCATGGCGGAAAACATGGCCTTCCTGCCGAAGGCCGATCTTCTCAGCCTGGAAGAGCTCGACCGGCTGTGCAGCGCCTTTATCGCGCGCGGAGTACGCAAGCTCCGCCTGACTGGGGGCGAGCCACTGGTACGCCGGGGCATCATGACGTTGTTTGCATCTCTTTCGCGCCATCTCGCTGCCGGCGCTCTGGGCGAGCTCACCCTCACCACGAACGGCTCGCAGCTCCCCAAATATGCGCGTGAGCTCGCAAGCCATGGAGTGCGTCGCATCAATGTCTCGCTTGACACGCTTGATGTCGACAAGTTCCGCGCCATCACACGTTGGGGCGAGCTCTCCAAGGTGCTCGCAGGGATAGACGCGGCACAAGCGGCCGGCCTCAAGGTCAAGATCAACGCCGTCGCCCTCAAAGGGGTCAACGAGGACGAGTTTCCCGCCCTCATCGCTTGGGCGCATGGCCGCGGCATGGAGCTCACGCTGATCGAGGTCATGCCGCTCGGCGATGTCGGAGAGGCCCGGCTCGAGCAGTACCTTCCGCTTTCGATCGTTCGGGCGCGCCTCTGCGAGCGCTTTACGCTCAACGATATCGATTACCGCACCGGCGGACCTGCGCGCTATGTCACTGTCGCCGAGACCGGCGGTCGCCTTGGCTTCATCACGCCGCTTACGCACAATTTCTGTGAATCCTGCAACCGCGTACGGGTCACCTGCACCGGGACGCTTTATATGTGCCTGGGACAGGAGGATGCGGCGGATCTGCGCACACCCTTGCGTGCGTCGCACGGCAACGAGCTTTTGCATGCGGCTATTACCGAGGCCATCTCGCGCAAGCCCAAGGGGCACGATTTCATTATCGACCGCCGCCATCAACGCCCGGCGCTCGCCCGCCACATGAGCGTCACCGGCGGCTGAGCAGCGATTTCAATTGACCTTCGCGCGCCGCTCCAACAATGTTGGCGCGCGGCATCATCCGCCCCTCGAAAGTTTGCGCCCGCATCACAATGGAGCGGCCGCTCGGCATCTCATCGAGGGTTCAAACGGAGGTTGCGATGGCGGCACTGCTCAAGCTCGCCGGCATCATCGATGCAATCAATCTGCGCATCGGCAAGGTTCTGTCCTGGCTCATCCTGATCGTGGTGCTCGTTTCGGCCACCAACGCGACCGTGCGCAAGGTGTTCGACACGTCATCGAACGCCTGGCTGGAGCTGCAATGGGTGTTGTTCGGAGTCATATTCCTCCTGTGCTCGCCCTGGACATTGCTGGCCAACGAGCACATCCGCATCGACATCGTCAACGCAATGCTGCCCAAGAAGTGGCGCGACAGCATCGACGTTTTCGGTCATGTCTTCTTCCTGCTCCCGCTGACGATCATTATGGTCATCACATCGGTGCCATTCTTTTTGCGATCCTTCTCGCTTAACGAGCAATCCATGAATGCCGGCGGCCTGCCGCAATGGCCGGCGAAGTCCCTGGTCCCGATCGGATTCGCGCTGCTGCTGCTCCAGGGCATTTCCGAGCTGATCAAACGAATCGCAGTGATGCAAAACCTCATTCCCGATCCACATGGTGGCGGTGGCGGCGTGCACGCCTCGGCGGAGGCCGAGGCCGAGCGCTTTCTTGCGGTGGCCAAGGGCGAAGCAGAATAAGTTCAGGCCGGAGCCACGACGACCATGACGGCACTCCTCATTCATTACATGCCGCCGATCATGTTCGCCTCGCTGGTGATCTTTCTGCTGCTCGGCTATCCCGTTGCCTTTTCGCTTGCTGCCAACGGGCTGATCTTCGGGTTGCTCGGCATCGAGCTCGGGCTGTTCCGTCCCGACTTCCTGCAGGCGCTGCCCGAGCGAATCTACGGCATCATGAACAACGATGTTCTGCTGGCGATTCCGTTCTTCACCTTCATGGGACTGATCCTCGAGCGCTCCGGCATGGCCGAGGATCTGCTCGACACCATCGGGCAATTGTTTGGAACGATCCGCGGCGGGCTGGCCTATGCGGTGGTCTTCGTCGGCGCGCTGTTGGCGGCGACCACCGGCGTGGTCGCGGCCTCGGTGATCTCCATGGGACTGATCTCGCTGCCGATCATGCTGCGCTACGGGTATGACCGGCGCGTCGCATCGGGCGTGATCGCCGCATCCGGCACCCTGGCGCAGATCATCCCGCCCTCCCTGGTGCTCATCGTGATGGCCGACCAGCTCGGCCGTTCCGTCGGCGACATGTACGAGGGTGCGTTTCTTCCCGGGCTCATGCTTGCGGGCCTTTATGCGGGATACGTTCTGTTGGTCAGCATTCTGTTTCCAAAGTTCGCTCCGGGCCTGCCGGTCGAGACGATCGGTTATCGGGAGCCGGACGGCGCGCGCGGGGTCTGGCAGCTCGGCGTGCTGGTCGTGTTCGCCGGCGTCGTTGCCTACTATCTGATGCGGCAGACGAATGTGCGGGCAGGCGCCGACTTCGTGGTGCTCACCATGTCGCTCGGCGTGGTGGTGTCATTCCTGTGCGCGGTGTTCAACCGTCTGTTCGGGACGCGATTCTTCTACGTCACCGCCGTCCTGACGCTGCTGTTCGTCGCGGCCTGGTATTACCTGGACACACACGAGCATGAGAACTGGGCGTTGCTGGTGGCCGCACTGTCGGCCGGCGCAGCCTATGCCTTCGTCGCCGCGCTGATCGAGCAGACCACCGGTTTGCGCATCGTCTCGGCCATGGCCGAGCAGGTGACATTCGCCATGGTCCCGCCGCTCGCACTGATCTTCCTCGTCCTCGGCACGATCTTCATCGGGGTCGCCACCCCGACCGAAGGCGGCGCCATGGGGGCAACCGGCGCACTGGCGCTGGCCTTGGTCAAGCGGCGCTTGAGCTGGGACTTGACGCGACAGGCGGCCGAGACCACCGCCAAGCTTGCCTCGTTTGTGGTTTTCATCCTGATCGGCGCCCGCGTGTTCTCGCTCACCTTCTATGGCGTGGACGGACACAGATGGGTGGAGAATTTGCTGGTCACGCTGCCCGGTGGGCAGATCGGATTTCTCGCCTTCGTCAATATTTTCGTTTTCGTGCTCGCCTTCTTCCTCGACTTTTTCGAGATCGCTTTCATCGTGATCCCCCTGCTCGGTCCGGCCGCCGAGCACCTCGGCATCGATCTCATCTGGTTCGGCGTGGTGCTGGGAGTGAACATGCAGACGTCGTTCATGCATCCCCCGTTCGGGTTTGCATTGTTCTATCTACGCTCGGTTGCTCCGCGTGAGTCGTACGTGGACCGCATCTCCGGCAAGCGCATGCCGCCGGTGACCACGGGAGAGATCTACTGGGGCGCGGTCCCGTTCGTGGCAATCCAGTGTCTTGCTGTCGCGCTCGTGATTGCGTTTCCGCTTCTCGTCATGCACTACAAGGGCACTGCGACGGTGGTCGATCCCTCCAAGGTGAAGATCGAGATTCCGCAGATCGAGCTGCCGCCTCCGATCGATTTCGGCCCGCCCGCCAAGATGCAATAGGGATGCAGCCGGTAGGTTGGGTCAAGTTCTTCACGAGACCCAACGTTCTGCCGCAACACGAACCGTTGGGTCTCGCGCAGTCGCTCGACCCAACCTACGGAGGAGCGCACAGATCAGCGGAGACCGAAATTACTCTACGTCCGGTTGCGATTGCGCACGAGATAGCTGTCGTAGGTGAGTTCGGCGACCTGCCACCATAGATATTGGTCGTTGCGAAAAGCGAGCAACGCTTCCCATATTTTCTTGAAGTCGGGATTCGTTGCGGAGACCTCACCGTAAAGGTCAAGCGCTGCCCGCAGCGAGGCGTCCATGATAGGTTGCGAGAAGGGGCGTAGCTGCGCGCCGGCCGCGACCAGCCGCTTGAGCGCGGCCGGATTTGCGGCATCGTATTTCGCCTGCATCCACTCGTTCGCCATGGATGAGGCGGTGCGAATGATCGATTTGTAAGGAGGCGAGAGCTCGTTCCATTTGTCCAGATTGACAAAATTGTGCAGCATGGGCCCACCTTCCCACCAACCCGGGTAATAGTAGTACTGCGCCACCTTCTGGAAGCCGAGCTTCTCGTCGTCATAGGGGCCGACCCACTCGCAGGCGTCGAGCGTGCCTTTCTCCAAGGCGGGATAGATGTCGCCGCCGGCGATCTGCTGCGGCACTACGCCAAGCTTTGAGATCACGCGTCCGGCAAATCCGCCGATGCGCATCTTGAGTCCGTTAAGGTCGGCAACGTCCTTGATCTCCTTGCGAAACCAGCCGCCCATCTGCGCACCGGTATTGCCGGCTGGAATTCCGTAGATGTTGAACTTCTTGTAGAAGTCGTTCATCAGCTCCATGCCGCCGCCGAAATACATCCATGCGGTCTGCATGCGGCTGTTGAGCCCGAATGGCACGCAGGTGCCGAAAGCGAAGGTCGGGTCCTTGCCGAAATAGTAGTACGAGGCGGTGTGACACATTTCGACTGTGCCGTTCTGCACCGCGTCGGCGGCTTGCAATCCGGGTACGATCTCGCCGGCGGCAAAGGCCTGGATTTGAAATTTGTTGTCGGTCCCTTCGGCTACGGCTTTTGCGAATGCTTCCGATGCCCCATAAATCGTATCAAGGGATTTTGGGAAGCTTGACGTGAGCCGCCATTTTAGCGCGGGCATGGACTGCGCAATTGCAGGTTTGGCAATGGCTGTCGCCGCGGCACCGGCCACAGCCGTTCGCAGGAATTGTCGGCGTTGCATTGCGCTTCTCCATGAGATTTTGGCCTATGTCGCTACGCGCGAGCATAAGTTGGGTCAAGCCCTCGCAGGACCCAAGTAGGTCCCAAGTAGGACCCAAGGCTCAGGAGTTTGAACGGGCTTACTGGGTCGCGTCACGGACGCGACCCAGGCTGTTCATGATCGGGCGCCGGTACGGATCATGAAGCTGTCATAGCCGTACTCGGCGACCTGCCACCACAGGTACTCGTCATTCCGGAATGCCAGGATCGAGTTCCCACACCTTCTTGTAATTGGGGTTGCTGGCCGAAGTTTCGGCATTCACCTCATTCGATGCTTTCAGGCAGGCTTCCATGATCGCCTGCGAGAACGGGCGCAACTGAGTGCCCGCTGCGACCAGACGCTTCAATGCCTGCGGGTTGCGCGCGTCGTAGCGGGCGGTCTGCTCGACGCTGCAAAGAGCCGCGGCGGCCGTGACGATCGCTTGATAGTTTTTCGGCAGCTCATTCCACTTCCCGATATTGATCATGAAGTGGTTGGCGGTGCCGCCCTCCCACCAGCCCGGATAGTAGTAATACTGAGCAACCTTGTAGAAGCCGAGCTTCTCGTCGTCGTAGGGACCGACCCACTCGGCTGCGTCGATAGTACCTTTCTCCAGCGCCGGATAGATGTCGCCGCCGGCGATCTGCTGCGGCACCAAGCCGAGCTTCTGCAAGGTCTTGCCGGCCCAGCCGCCGATCCGCATTTTCAGTCCCTTGAGATCGTCGACGGTTTTGATCTCCTTGCGAAACCAGCCGCCCATCTGCGCGCCGGTATTCCCGGAGACGAGGGAGTATACGTTGAACTTTTTGCCGAACTCGTTCATCAGCTTGAGGCCATCGCCGTCGTAGTACCAGGCATTCTGCTGGCGAGCATTAAGGCTGAACGGCACGGCACAGAACAGCGCCCAAGTCGGATCCTTGCCGAGAAAATAGTAGGTCGCGGTATGGCAGGCCTCGACGGTACCGTTCTCGACGGCATCGAGCGCCTGGAGACCCGGCACGATTTCGCCTGCGGCGAACGATTGGACCTGGAACTTGTTGTCGGTGGCCTCCGCTAGGTATTTCGAAAAAGTCTCGCACGACCCCCAGAGCGTATCGAGCGACTTCGGCCAGCTGGCGGTTAGTCGCCACCGCACTTCCGGCATCGATTGCGCGATCGCCGGCGCCGCAACGGCCGAAGCGGCGATGCCCGCGCTGGCTACTTTGAGAAATTGGCGGCGTTTCATGGCTCCTCCTTGGTGATGATGTCAGCGCCCTTGTTCGCGGGCATTCGTGAGTTGAGGGGTTACTTTGTCCGGCCGGAGGCAGCCACGCAAGAGGGAACGGCCGCGGCGAAATGCTCCTAAGCCTCGATCACGATCTTCGGCGCGGCACGGCCGCCGGCCCCGAGCTGATCACGCACGGCCATGGCAATGTTGCGATAGGCAGCCGCATGCGGACCGTCGGGCTCAGTTGCGACCACCGGCAGGCCCGCGTCCGAGCTCTCGCGGATTCGCATGTGCAGCGGGACCTCGCCCAGGAATGGCACGCCATGGCGTTCTGCCTCATGGCGTGCGCCGCCGTGGCCGAAAATGTCCGCGCGGGTGCCGCATTGCGGGCAGAGGAAATAGCTCATGTTCTCCACAATGCCGAGCACCGGCACGTTCACGCGCTTGAACATGGCAATGCCGCGCCGCGCATCGATGAGCGCCAGGTCCTGCGGCGTCGAGACAATCACCGCGCCCTTGAGCGGCACCTGCTGTGCCATGGTGAGTTGTGCATCCCCGGTGCCCGGCGGCATGTCCACAACCATGATGTCGAGCTTGCCCCAGTCCACCTCACGCAACATCTGGGTGAGTGCCGAAATGACCATCGGGCCGCGCCAGATCATCGGCGTCTCTTCGTCGATCAAAAAACCGATCGACATGGCGGTGAGGCCGTAGCGGGTGATTGGCTTGAGCCGAGTGCCTCCCATGGTCTGCGGCCGCTCCCGGATGGCGAGCAGCTTGGGCAGAGAGGGTCCATAAATGTCGGCGTCCAGAATGCCGACCTTCATGCCGAGCGCGGACAAGCCGAGCGCCAAATTGACCGCGGTCGTCGATTTGCCGACGCCGCCCTTGCCGGATGCAACCGCAATGATGGCCTCGACGCCGGGCACGCCCTGAACAGATTCACCGCGGGAAGCTCCCCGTGCGGGCGGCTGCGCCTGTGGTGGACGTGCGCCGCCTGCCCCGGGTTTGCGCTCGGCCGTCAAGGCCACGAGCGCTGAGCTCACCCCGGGCAGCGCGCGCACGGCGTCCTCGGCGCGTTTACGAACGCTTTCCCACGCCTTGACCGTGCTCGCGTCGACGGTGATGGAAAAAAACACCTTGCCCTCGCCGGCAACCACGTCCGACAGGGTTCCGGTCCGCGGCAATGCAACGCCGTCCGGCGATTTCACGGCTTCGAGCGCCGCAAGCACCTCTTCTTTGGTAACGCTCATGCTGTCCATATAGGCACGAACGATTTCCTGTGGCAGTAGGGTTGCGTTGAGTTCTTCATGCGACCCAACATCGTGTCACGACAGAAACGTTGGGCTCTCGCGCAGGGCTCGACCTAACGTACCAAATTCGCTCGATGGAGGGCAGGATGGCGAAGGTGGCTTTTCTCGGTCTCGGCGTCATGGGTTATCCTATGGCAGGACATCTCAAGAACAAAGGCGGCCACGACGTCACGGTTTACAATCGCACCGCTGCCAAGGCCGAGAAATGGGTTGCCCAATATGGCGGCCGCAGCGCGCCCACGCCCAAAGCCGCCGCGCAAGGCCAGGACTTTGTCATGTGCTGCGTAGGCAACGACAATGATTTGCGCGCAGTGACACTCGGAGAGAATGGCGCCTATCACGGCATGGGGAAGGGAGCGCTCTTCGTCGATCACACCACTGCGTCGGCCGAAATCGCACGCGACCTTTATTCGCAGGCTATAAAAAGCGGCTTCAATTTCGTCGATGCCCCGGTCTCGGGTGGTCAGGCCGGAGCCGAAAACGGCGTGCTCACCGTGATGTGCGGCGGCGATGCGGAGCCCTATGCCCGAGCCGAGAAGGTGATCGCCGCCTATGCCCGGATGTGCAAATTGCTTGGGACAGCCGGCAGCGGTCAGCTCACTAAAATGGTCAATCAGATCTGTATTGCGGGTCTGGTCGAAGGTTTGTCGGAAGCAATCCATTTCGCCAAGCGAGCAGGTCTCGATATTGATGCCGTGATCGAGACAATCTCGAAAGGCGCGGCACAGTCGTGGCAGATGGAAAATCGCTATAAGACCATGGCGGCCGGGAAGTTCGACTTCGGCTTTGCCGTCGATTGGATGCGCAAGGATCTCGCAATCTGTCTCGACGAAGCGCGCAAGAACGGCGCTAGTTTGCCGGTCGCAGCGCTGATCGACGAGTTCTATGCCGAAGTGCAAAAAATGGGCGGCAGGCGCTGGGACACTTCAAGCCTGATCGCGCGACTCGAGCGATAGAACTAGCCCGGAATGAGCACGGCCGTACCTTGCAGGCGGCCTTCGCGCAGATCCGCCAATGCATGGTTTGCCTGATCGAGCGGATAGCGCACAACGTGCGTCTTGATGCCGGCGCGCGGGGCAAGTGCCAGGAATTGCGTCGCATCCGCACGGGTGAGGTTCGCAACTGAAATGATTTGACGCTCCTCCCACAACAGCGAATAGGGAAAGCGCGGAATATCCGACATGTGAATGCCGCCGCAGACCACGCGGCCGCCTTTGCGCACTGCCCGCAGCGCCGCCGGTACGAGCGCGCCGACCGGGGCAAAGATGATGGCTGCGTCGAGCGGCTCGGGCGGCAGTTCATCCGATCCTGCGGCCCACACGGCACCGAGCGATATCGCAAAGCTCTGTGCGGCGGTATCGCCTGCGCGCGTGAAGGCATAGACGCGGCGCCCTTGCCAGGTTGCTGCCTGACACAGGATATGCGCGGCGGCGCCGAAGCCGTAGAGGCCAATCGCGTGAGCGCTCTCGCCCGCCATGCGATAGCTGCGCCAGCCGATGAGACCGGCGCAGAGCAGCGGCGCGATCTCGCCATCATCCATGCCGTGCGGCAGAGCAAAGCAGTAGCGTGCGTCCGCCAGCACGCGGCTCGCATAGCCGCCATCGCGTGTGTAGCCGGTGAACAGCGGGTGATCGCACAGGTTCTCCCGGCCTGCGCGGCAATACGGACATATGCCGCAGGTGAAGCCAAGCCATGGAACACCGACGCGCTGGCCGAGTGCAAATCCTGCGACGCCGGCTCCCAGTGCCGCTACACGTCCTACAATCTCATGGCCCGGGATGATGGGCAGCTTGGGGTGGGGCAACTCGCCATCCACGACATGAAGGTCCGTGCGGCATACGCCGCAGGCCGCAATCTCCACCAGGATTTCACCCTCTGCCGGTGACGGTGTTTTCCGCTCACGCATGGCAAGCGGCGTGCGCAAACTTTCGAGCACCATTGCGCGCATGTGGGTCATAGTGATCCGTTACTTGCGGTTGGGAACAGACATTACAAGGCAGCTTCCCTCGCGCGATCGGCCAAAGCTCCCCCGAGGAGGAGGTCGACCTTGCGCTGTCGGCAAGGTATGACGGGGCTCCCCACTTTAAAGACGAAACTCCCCATGCGCACTGATCAAGCTCGCCCTGTTCGCCTGGCTGACTATCGCCCGCCCGATTGGCTGGTGGAGACGGTCGAACTCGATATCACGCTCGACCCTAAGGCGACCCGCGTGCGTGCAACCCTGATGCTGCGCCCTAACGGAGGACCGCCCGCACCTCTCGTCCTCGATGGCGACGCGCTCGATCTGCGCTCGATTGCGCTCGATGGCCATGCTTTGTCTCCCGCGCAATACGCCGCGGCACCGGAGCAGTTGACCATCGCACAGCCGCCGCCGCGGCCTTTCCGGCTCGAGATTGAGACGCTCGTCAATCCGTCCGCCAACACTCAACTGATGGGTCTTTATCGCTCCGGATCGATCTACTGCACGCAGTGCGAAGCCGAGGGCTTTCGCCGCATCACCTATTTCATGGACCGTCCCGACGTGATGGCGGTGTACACCACCCGCATCGAAGCGGACAAAGACGAAGCGCCGGTGCTGCTGGCGAACGGCAATCTCGTGGAGCGCGGAGAAATCGCGGGCACTAACACGCACTACGCGATCTGGCACGATCCGTTCCCCAAGCCATCCTACCTGTTCGCCATGGTGGGCGGAAAACTTGCCTGTGTGGCGGACCGCTTCCGCACCATGTCCGGGCGTGACGTGGCGCTGCGCATCTATGTCGAGCCAGGCAACGAATCCCGCTGCGGTCATGCCATGGAGTCCCTCAAGCGCGCCATGCGCTGGGACGAAACCTCGTTCGGACGCGAGTACGATCTCGATGCTTTCATGATCGTTGCGGTTTCCGACTTCAACATGGGAGCGATGGAAAACAAGGGCCTCAACATCTTCAACGACAAATACGTACTCGCGTCTGCGGAAACGGCGACCGACGGGGATTTTGACCGCATCGAAGCGATCGTCGCACACGAATACTTTCACAACTGGACGGGAAATCGCGTCACCTGTCGCGACTGGTTCCAGCTTTGCCTCAAAGAAGGGCTCACGGTGTTTCGCGACCAGGAGTTCACAGCCGACATGCGCTCGCGCGCGGTTGAGCGCATTGGGGATGTGCGGGCACTGCGGGCGCATCAGTTCGATGAGGATGCCGGTCCGCTCGCACATCCAGTGCGGCCGTCGCAATATCAGGAGATCAATAACTTCTATACGACGACCATCTATGAGAAAGGGGCCGAGGTGGTGCGGATGCTCAAGACGCTGCTCGGCCCGGATAAATTTCGCAGCGGCATGGATCTTTATTTCAGCCGTCACGACGGACAGGCCGCCACAGTCGAGCAATTTGTGCAATGCTTTTCCGATGTCTCGGGCGTCGATCTCACCCAATTCATGCTCTGGTACTCGCAGGCCGGAACGCCGGAAGTGGTCGCGACCGGCAACTATGATGCGCACGCCAGAAGCTACCGCCTCGACCTCGCGCAGACCGTGCCGGCAACGCCCGGACAGCCCGACAAGCAACCGATGGTGATTCCGCTCGCCGTCGGACTGATGGGCCGGGACGGGCGTGACTTGCCGCTCAAACATGGCGACGGCGCCGCGCTCGATCGTGCCGTGCTGACCCTGACGCAAGCCGCCCAGAGCTTTGTATTCGGGCAGATCGAGCAGGCCCCGGTGCTCTCCCTCAATCGCGGATTTTCAGCGCCCATAAAGCTCAGGGCGAATCTCGCAGCGCAGGAGCTGCGCTTTCTGGCCGCCCACGACAGTGATCCTTTCAACCGCTGGGAGGCGCTGCAAACTCTGGCAACGCGGCTTCTGGTCGACAATGTCTCGGCATTGCGCGCGGGTCGGCCGGTGCGCGAGGAGCCCGGATTGACGCAGGCGCTTGGCGCCCTGCTCGATGACCGCCAACTGGAACCTGCTTTTGTTGCGCTCATGCTGACGCTTCCGGGTGAAGCGGAGATAGCGCGCGAGATCGGTCGCGATGTCGACCCCGACGCAATTTTCGCGGCGCGTTCGGCGCTACGCAAGCGGGTCGGGTATACGCTGGGGGACCCGCTGCTCGGCATTTACCGTGCTCTCGCCGAAAACGGACCCTATGCGGCTGACGCCGCAAGCGTCGGCCGCCGCGCCTTGCGCAATGCCGCTCTCGACCTGATGGTCGCAAGCGGGAGCTCCGATGCCGCCGCGCTTGCCGCAATTCAATATCGTGCTGCCGATAACATGACCGATCGAATGGCGACACTCTCGACGATATCCTTGCATAACGCTCCCACAAGGATGGAGGTGCTCGAGGATTTCTATATGCGTCATCGCGAGGATCCGTTGATCGTCGACAAGTGGTTCTCATTGCAGGCGACGATCCCCGAGCCGGCAACGCTCGATCGCGTCAAGGCGCTCACGTCTCATCCGGTATTTTCATTCGCCAATCCCAATCGCGTGCGCGCCTTGATCAATACATTCGCGTTCGCCAACCACAAGGAGTTCAATCGTCCCGATGGCGCCGGCTATGATTTTGTCGTCGATGTGGTGCTGGCGCTCGATTCCAGGAATCCACAGGTTGCGGCGCGGCTTCTCTCCGCGCTCAAGAGCTGGCGAGCGCTCGAGCCGGGAAGAAGAGATTGCGCCCAAGCCGCCCTGGCACGTGTGGCTGGCACGGCCTCGCTGTCTCCCGACGTGGCCGATATCGCCCAGCGCGCCTTGGCAGAGCAGTGACCGCTGTTGTTGCGCTGTCGCCCGCGTGAGTGCAGCGACATACGGCAGCGATTGGGATGAGTAGTGGATAGTTCGCTATCAGGGCGAGTGAATTGGAGAACGCGCATGAACGCTCAGCGCCGCTATTTTCTTGCAACTGTCGCGTCGGCTGCTGTGCTCACCCTTGCCCAGGGTGCGCGGGCGCAAGCCTATCCATCACGGCCAGTACGGCTCGTGGTCGGCTTTGCAGCGGGGAGCACGACCGACATCCTCGCGCGCCTCATTGGGGCATGGCTCTCCGAGCGCCTCGGCCAGCAATTCATCATCGAGAATCGTCCGGGTGCCGGCGCCAATATCGCCACGGAAGCGGTCGCGAAGGCTGCCCCGGATGGCTACACGCTGCTCATGATTGCGCCGGTGCACGCGATCAATCCGACGCTCTATTCCAAGCTCAACTACAATTTTGAGCGTGATATCCAGACCGTTGCCGGCATTGTGCGCGTGCCGAATGTCCTGGAGGTTCATCCGGCGGTCCCGGCCAAGACCGTACCCGAGCTCATCGAGCTCGCGAAAAGCAAGCCCGGATCACTGAGCTTTGCATCGGCGGGGGTGGGGACTGCAAGCCACTTGGCAGGAGAAATGTTCAACGCCATGGCCGGCGTGAACCTCGTGCATGTGCCGTATCACGGTGATGGACCGGCGATGACTGATTTGATCGCCGGTCAGGTGCAGGTCGGTTTTGCGACCATGACGGCCTCCATCGGCCACATCAGGAGCGGCAGGCTACGCCCGCTCGCCGTTGCCACGGCGACACGTTCGGATGCGCTGCCGGAGCTGCCGAGGGTTGCTGATTACGTGCCGGGCTACGAAGCGAGCTCGTTATTCGGCGTGGCGGCTCCGAAGGCCACTCCCATCTCGATTGTTGAAGCCCTTAATCGCGAGATCAACGCCGGACTTGCGAATCCAGCGATCAGGAGCCGACTGCTCGACATGAATGGCATGGTGGTCGCGGGCTCGTCGGCCGATTTCGGCAAACTCATTGCAGATGAAACCGAGAAATGGGCGAGGGTGATTCGAGCCGCCAATATCAAGGCGGACTGAGCCGGACCGATCCGAATTCATTTAGATTTGGCTCACCGGCGAAATTCAGTTGATCTGTAGGGTGGGCAAAGGCGCGCTTTTGCGCGCCGTGCCCACGCGTAACCACTCCATCCGACCGTGGGCACGCCGCGCGCGGGGAGTTGCATGATTGCGCAAACTGGATTGTGCGCGGCTTTGCCCATCTACGCTTCTTGATTCGTTCCGCGAAATCCCGTGGCCAGCAGATAAAGCTCGGCCGAATCCGCGCGGCTGGCCGCCGGTTTGACATGCCTGACGCTGGCAAATTCCCGCTTCAGCTCATCAAGCAGGGCGGCCTCAGTGCCGCCTTGCAGCACCTTGCACAAGAATGCGCCGCCGCGCGCCAGCACCTCGCGTGCGAACTCGGCTGCTGCCTGCGCCAGCGCCATGATCTTGAGGTGATCGGTCCTGCGATGACCGGTCGCATTGGCGGCCATATCCGAAAGCACCACGTCCGCAGTTCCCGCCAGAACGCTCTTGATCGCGGCCGGTGCGCCCGGATCGAGAAAATCAAGATGCAGAAACTCGACACCCGCTATCGCAGCCATCTCGATCAGATCCACAGCAATGACGCGCCCGGTGCCGTGGGCTGCACCGACGCGCTCGGCTGCGATCTCGCTCCAGCTCCCCGGCGCGGCTCCCAGATCAACCACCCGCGCGCCTCTTTTCAGCAACCGATACTTGTCATCGATCTCGATCAGCTTGAAGGCGGCACGCGATCGAAATCCTTCGCGCTTCGCGCGCGCAACGTAGGGATCATTGAGTTGGCGCTGGAGCCAGCGCCTGGACGAATGCGAGCGGCGTTTGCCGGACGTGAGTCGCGCCTTCAACATCTCACGAGCTCAAGACGGTCGTGCTTCGCCTTCCCAGATGCCGTCCTGGCGCATCATCTGCACCAGCATGCCTTCCCGCAGTCCGCGGTCGGCAACCCGCAGCCGGCGGCATGGGAATGCCGCGCGGATGGCATCAAGGATCGCGCAGCCGGCGAGGACCAGATCGGCCCGCTCGGCTCCAATGCACGGATTTGCAACGCGATCTTCATAGCTCATGGCGAGCAGACTTTGGATCACCCGCGTTGCGTCTTCGTCACCCATCCAGCAGCCGTCGACCCGGCGGCGTTCGTAGCGCCGCAGCTCAAGGTGAACACCCGCGATGGTCGTGACTGTTCCCGAGGTACCGAGCAGATGCACGTGACCCGGACCGACGCCGCCATGCTCGGCCACGAAGCGCCCGACGAAGGTCGCAACCTCCGCAATCATGGCGGCATAGATTTCAGGCGTGACAACGTGTCCGCCGTGACGCTCGGCAAGAGTTACGACGCCAACCGGCAGGGAGGCCCATGCATTGATCTTTGGCTCTGGCGGCCCGCGGTCGCCGGGAGGGGAGCGATCGAGCCGGACCAACTCGGAGGAACCGCCGCCGATATCGAACAGGACGACGCCGTCCGCGTGCGGATCCATCAGCGGCGTACATCCCGTGGCCGCCAAGGTCGCCTCGGTTTCCCGATCAATGACTTCAAGATCGAGTCCAACCTCCTTTGCGATACGCGCGCGAAATTGCGCCCCGTTGTCGGCTGCGCGGCAAGCTTCGGTTGCGATCAGACGCGCTCGTGTGACCCCCCGGGCCCGCATCTTGTCGCGGCAAACCGCGAGGGCCTCCACTGCGCGCGCGATCGCTGCCTCGCTGATACAGCCGGAACGCGACACGCCCTCGCCTAGCCGGATGATGCGGGAGAACGCATCGATCACGCGGAATCCATCGCCGGCGGGACGCGCAATCAGAAGACGGCAGTTATTGGTGCCGAGATCAAGCGCGGCATAGGTCGGCCCCGCCCGAGGAGCAGCGTCCTGCGCGCGCTTGCGGCGAGGTCCATGGAAACTGCGTCGAGCTGACCAGGGCCGCGCTGGCGGCCCATTCCCGCGCGCATCATCGAGCCCGCCGGCCGGCCGGCGCTCGTCGGTCATCGAGTTCCTTTCCTCCGCGCGCAAGCCTTTCCGTGCGGGCTCGTCGGCAGCGGCAATATTCAAATCACGATCGCGATCAGTCTATCACACGGGCAGGCTGCGCAACAGATACGCTTTCGACGCATGGCGCGCGGGCATGTCCTTGTCGTCTCCTCCTGTGTGCTTTATTGCACCAGCACCCGCTTCGGACGCGGGTCATCCCCGCAAGCCCAGCAATGACGGAACCCGGACCGTGAATCTGCAACCCGATCCGAACAGCCTCGCGATCATGAAATTCGCTGTCGGTCAGCCGGTGGCGCGCACCGAAGATCCCATCCTGGTGCGTGGACAAGGCCGCTACACCGATGATCTCAACCTTCCCGGGCAAGCCTATGCGGTGATGGTGCGCAGCCGCATCGCCCACGGCGTGATCAAAGGCATCGACATATCGGCGGCCGCGGGAATGCCGGGCGTGCTCGGCGTATATACCGGGGCTGATCTTGCTTCCTATGGCCCGCTCAAATGCGTCGTGCCGTTCAAGAACCGCGACGGTACGCCCATGCGAATGCCCCCGCGGCCGGCGCTCACTACCGATAAGGTCCGCTTTGTGGGCGATCCGGTTGCGTTCGTTGTCGCCGTGTCGTTACCGCAGGCGAAAGACGCGGCTGAAGCCGTTGCGATTGATATCGATCCGCTCCCTGCGGTCGTGCGACCGGAGGATGCGGTGCGTCCTGACGCGCCGCTCCTGCACGAACAGGCGCCGGGGAACGTGGCGCTCGATTATCATTACGGTGATGCCCAGGCAGTTGCAGCTGCGTTTGCGAAGGCTGCCCACGTCACAAAGCTCAAGCTCGTCAATAGCCGCGTGGTCGTGAGCGCGATGGAGCCGCGCGCGGCCCTTGCCGAATACGACGCGGCGAATGCACGCTACACGCTGCAAGTGCCGAGTCAGGGCGTGTTCGGCATGCGGGCGAACATTGCGGATATTCTGAAAGTCGAGCCCAAGCAGGTCCACGTCATCACCAACCACGTCGGCGGCTCGTTCGGAATGAAGGCGGCGCCGTTTCCGGAATACGTGTGCGTGCTGCACGCCGCCCGCGTGCTTGGCCGCCCGGTGAAATGGACGGACGAGCGCTCGGGCAGCTTCGTTTCGGACAGCCATGGCCGCGATCATGTGGTGACGGCAGAACTTGCTCTTGATGCGCAAGGCGACTTTCTCGCGGTGCGGTTGACGAGCTTGGGCAACGTGGGCGCGTTTCTTTCGCAAGTCGCCCCGATGCCGTCCACCCTCAACGCGGTGAGAAACGTCCAGAGCGTCTATCGAACACCGCTGCTCGAAGTGCTCGACCAAGTGCGTTTTCACCAACACTTCACATGTTTCCGCCTACCGCGGTGCCGGCCGCCCCGAGGGAAACTATTACATGGAGCGCCTGATCGACGTCGCGGCCGCCGAGCTGGACATTGATCGCATCGAGCTGCGGCGGCGCAATCAAATCAGGCCACGCGAAATCCCGCGCAAGGTTGCTTCAGGAAGCAACTACGACAGCGGCGACTTCCCCGGCATTCTCAAGCACGCGCTCGAGTTCGCCGATGTCAAAGGGTTCGCACGCAGGAAACGTGAGAGCCGCAAGCGCGGCAAACTGCGCGGGCTCGGTATTGGCTGTTTCCTGGAGTGCACCGCCCCCCCAAGCAAGGAAATGGGCGGCATCCGCTTCGAGCGGGACGGTAGCGTGACCATTATTACCGGGACGCTTGATTATGGGCAGGGTCATGCCGCGCCGTTTGCCCAGCTGCTAAGCGAAAGGCTCGGCATTGCGTTCGAGCGCATCCGGCTCGTCCAGGGCGACAGCGACGAGCTCCTCGCGGGCGGCGGCACCGGTGGCTCTAAATCCATCATGCACAGCGGCACCGCCATTGTCGAAGCGGCGGGCAAGGTGATCGAGCAAGGCAAGCAGATTGCCTCACATGTGCTCGAGGTCGCAGCGAGCGACATCGAGTTCGCGAACGGCCGCTTTGTCATCGTGGGGACAGATCGATCAGTCGGCATCATGGAGCTTGCGGAAAAGCTGCGCGCGGGGCTCGTTCTGCCGGAAGGAACGCCGCGGAGCCTTGATGTTCGTCACGTGAGTGAGGGACCCGGCTCGGCCACCTTCCCCAATGGCTGTCACGTCTGCGAGGTCGAGCTCGATCCTGACACCGGCGTGATCGAGGTCGTGAAATACAGCTGCGTCAACGACTTCGGCACGGTCATCAATCCTCTTATTGTCGAAGGCCAGTTGCACGGTGGGGTGGTTCAGGGCATCGGCCAGGCATTGATGGAGATGACCGCCTATGACAGCGACGGTCAGCTGCTCACCGGCTCATACATGGATTACGCGCTGCCGCGGGCGGCCAATTCGCCGCAAATGACCGTGGTCAATCATCCCGTGCCGGCCACCACGAATGTGCTCGGCGTGAAGGGCTGCGGGGAGGCAGGCTGCGCCGGTTCGTTGACCTCGGTGGTGAATGCCATTGCGGATGCGCTCTCTGAGTTCGGCATCCACCATCTCGACATGCCGGCAACACCGCAGCGGGTGTGGCGCGCCATCCAGGATGCGCGCGCCGCGACGCCGTGATGGTGTAATGAGCGGCGCATCATCTCGGCGTGGCGGTCAGAGCCGCATGAAAGGCGTTACTTCTGGCAAACCCAGACGGATTGGACACGGCTACGGCGCATTACCCAGTCCCAGATCCGCAAAAGCGTTCTGTCCGATCCGGATGTTCACCCCACAGACGAGAAATTCTGGAAACAGGCCAAAGTCGTGCTGCCGCGGCCCAAGCAAGTCGTAACTATACGACTTGACGCCGATTTGCTGGAGTGGTTCCGCCAGCAGCAGGGATATCAGACGCGAATCAATGCCATTCTTCGCCTACATGAACGCGAACACAGCAGTGTAGAGCGCGGTCCGTTCGTCAGACTGGCTCACCAGCCATGGAAGCGCGCACAACGATGCCCTGTCGCCATTAGGGACTCAGCCGGGCTGCCTTGCGCAGTGCCGCGTTGATCCGCGATTGCCAACCTGGACCGCCGGCGCGGAAATGCTCAAGCACGTCGGGGTCGAGGCGCAAGCTCACGGCCTGCTTCGCCGCAGCCTTTCGCGGCCGGCCGGGACGGATAAGTTTATTGCCCTCCCAAATCTCCGCGCGCTCGAACCACTCGCGATCGAGGGGCGCAGCCTCATCGGGATCAATCCATTTGCTCTTCGTAGTACGCTTCTTCGTCGGCATGACCGTACCTCATCGAGATGATCCGGCGACTGTTTTCTCGCGGTGTCCACACGATCACGACAAAGCGATGATGCAACCATCCAGCAGTAATGAACCGCGGTTCGCCATAATCACGCCGCTCGTCCGAGAGCGTCATCGAGCGCCCTGCAAAAATCAGCTCGGCATCGGCAAAATCCAAACCGCGCTCTTTGAGAGTCCGCTGCCGCTTCGCTTTGTCCCAGGTGAGCGCCATTAATGTATATACGAAAATTCGAAATGTAAGGCGAATATTCTTGCAGTGCGCTGGGATCGCGTTGACGACGCGTGAACGCAAGAATTAGCCCGCATGAGCGTAGCGACATGCGGGCCACCCCCTTTAGCTGAGCCCAGACATCGCTTCACTCATGCCGGACTACACAGGTTGCAATTCTCAGCTCGTCACGCCACCGCGGCTGCTACCGCGCGGCGCGCAAGCACGCCGATGAGATGGGCGCGGTACTCGGCGCTGCCGTGGATGTCGCTCGCCATGCCATCGGCCGGAACCGTCATGCCTTCCAGCGACTTGGGCCCAAATCGTTTCTTGAGCGCCTCCTCGAATGCCGTCACCCGGAACACGCCGCTTGCGCCGGCTCCTGTCACTGCAACACGAATTTCGGAGCCGCGTTTGGAGACAAACACGCCGACCAGCGCGTAGCGTGAAGCCGGATTGGGGAATTTCTGATAGGCCGCCTTCTGCGCCTTCGGGAATTGCACCTTGGTGATGATTTCGTCGGGCTCGAGCGCGGTCTCGAACAGGCCCTTGAAAAATTCGTCGGCGGGAATGCGCCGCTTGTTCGTAATAACGGTTGCTCCGAGGCCAAGAACGCCCGCGGGATAATCCGCATTCGGATCATTGTTGGCGACCGATCCGCCCAGCGTGCCGCGATGCCGAACTGCGGGATCTCCGATCTTGCCAGCGAGATCTGCGAGTGCGGGAATATTTTCTTTCACCACCGGCGAGGTTGCGACCTCCACATGCGGCGTCATGGCGCCGATTGTGAGCGAACGGCCGCCCATCTCGATGCCGCTCAGGCCGGGGATCTTGGAAAGATCGATGAGATGCTTGGGCCCGGCCAGCCGCAGCTTCATGGTCGGAATGAGCGTATGGCCGCCGGCAAGAAGCTTTGCTTCCTCCTGCTTGCCAAGCAGGTTGGCTGCCTGGCGCAGCGTCTCCGGCCGGTGTTGTGTGAATGCGTACATCGCTTGCTCTCCTATGCGGCCTTACGCCCCCACCCCTGGCCCTCCCCCGCTCGCGGGGGAGGGAAGGGTGAGGGCTTTTTGCAATACCTGCCACACCGCCTGCGCGGTCGCCGGCATCGGCAGGTCCTCGCTGCCGATTGCATCCGTAATCGCATTGATGACGGCAACCGGGGCCGCGATTGCGCCTGCCTCGCCGCAGCCCTTGATGCCGAGGGGATTGGAGGGTGACTTCGTCTGCGTCATGTCGATCTTGAACGTTGGCAAATCATGCGCGCGCGGCATGCAATAATCCATGAGAGAGCCGGTCACGAGCTGGCCATCCTTGTCGTAGATCGCTCCTTCGAGCAGCGCCTGGCCGACGCCTTGCGCAATCCCGCCATGGACCTGGCCTTCAACGATCATGGGATTGACGACCGTGCCGAAATCGTCGACGGCAGTCCAAGCCACGATCTCGCTTTCGCCGGTCTGGGGATCAACTTCGACCTCGCAGATGTGACAGCCCGCAGGGAAGGTGAAATTCGTCGGATCGTAGAAGGCGCCCTCCTTGAGACCTGGCTCAAGCTCCTGGCCGGCAAATTTATGCGCGATATAGGCGTTGAGCGCCACATCACCCCAGGCAACCGACTTGTCGGTCCCGCTCACGGTGAACTTTCCGTCCGCAAAAACGATGTCGCCTTCGGAGGCTTCCAGAACGTGAGCTGCGACTTTCTTTGCCTTCGCTTCGATCTTGTCGAGCGCCTTGACGATCGCCGAAATTCCCACCGCCCCCGAGCGCGAGCCGTACGTGCCCATGCCGAACTGCACCTTGTCGGTGTCGCCGTGCACGACGCTTACATTCTCAATCGCAATCCCAAGCCGCTCTGACACGACCTGAGCGAATGTCGTCTCGTGCCCCTGGCCGTGCGCATGACAGCCGGTCAGGACTTCGACTGTCCCGGTGGGATTGACGCGCACTTCTGCGGATTCCCACAGCCCCACGCCGCAACCCAGCGAGCCAACCGCCTGGCTCGGCGCAATCCCGCAAGCCTCGATGTAGGTCGAGAAACCGATGCCGCGGAGCTTGCCGTGCCGGATGGATTCGCGTTTGCGCTTGGCAAGGCCCTGATAATCGGCAATCTCCAGCGCCCGCTTGAGCGAAGCGTGATAATCGCCGGCATCGTAATTCATGATGACCGGGGTCTGGTGCGGAAACTTGCTGATGAAGTTCTTCTTGCGCAGCTCCACCGGGTCCATACCCATCTCACGGGCGCCGACTTCGACCAGGCGCTCGACCACAAAGGTGGCCTCGGGCCGTCCGGCACCACGGTAGGCGTCAACGGGAGCGGTGTTGGTGTAGACCGCGTCGACCTCGCAATAGATCGCAGGGATTGCATATTGGCCTGATAACAAAGTGCCATAGAGATAAGTCGGCACCGACGATGAGAAAGTCGACATATAGGCACCGAGATTGGCAATGGTTTTGACGCGCAGCCCGGTGATCCTCCACTCCCCGTCGAATGACATTTCCGCATGCGTGACGTGATCGCGTCCGTGCGCATCGGCCAGAAACGCCTCCGAGCGGCCGGACACCCATTTGACCGGCCGGCCCACCTTTCTCGCAGCCCAGAGACAGATCACCTCCTCGGGATAGATGAAAATTTTTGAACCGAAGCCCCCGCCGACATCGGGCGCGATCACCCGCAGCTTGTGCTCAGGCGCGACGCCCACGAACGCGGAGATCACAAGGCGCGCCACATGGGGATTCTGAGTCGTATTCCATAACGTGAGATTGCCCGAGCCGGGATCATATTCCCCGAGCGCCGCGCGCGGCTCGATGGCATTCGGAACGAGGCGATTGTTGAGGAGGTCGAGCCTGGTGACGTGCCTTGCCGATTTGAACGCGGCAGCAACGGCGTTCGCATCCCCAAGATGCCATTGGTAGATTGTGTTGCGTGGGGCAACATCGTGAATCTGCTGGCCGTCTTGCGCTTTCGCGGGATCGACGACCGCAGGCAGCTCCTCATATTCGATCTTGATTTTCTCGGCGGCATCGGTCGCCCGCAGCAAAGTGTCCGCGACCACGGCGGCAACAATGTCGCCGACAAAGTTGGCCTTGCCATGCGCGATCGCAGGATGCGGTGCCATCTTCATCGGCGAGCCATCCTTTGACGTAATCATCCAGCCGCAGATGAGATTGCCGATTTTGTCGGCGGCGAGATCGGCACCCGTGAGCACGCCGAGAACGCCGGGCATGCCAGCGGCGGCGTTTGTTTCAATCTTCTTGATCTTGGCGTGTGCATGCGGAGAGCGCAGGAAATAGACGCAGCTCTGGTCGGGACGATTGATGTCGTCGGTGTAGTGGCCTTTGCCGGTGACGAAGCGGTGATCTTCTTTGCGCCGCACCGGCGCGCCGATTCCGGTTGCGCCCATGACGCTGTCCTCCTTGTCGTAGCCCGAATGAGAAGAGCGATATCCGGGGCCGGTTCCCGCAAATCGCTTCGCTCATGCGGGCTACAATGCGCTTTGGTGTTTACGCGCTGGCCTGTGCGGCAGGCTGGCTGTGTCCTTTCTCCATTGCTTTTGCACCGGCCGCGATGGCCTTGACGATGTTGTGGTAGCCCGTACAGCGGCAGAGGTTGCCTTCGAGCTCGTGTCGAATGGTGTGGTCGTCGAGATCGTGGCCCTTGCGATAGACCATGTCGACGGCGGTCATGATCATGCCGGGCGTGCAGTAGCCGCATTGGAGCCCGTGATGCTCGCGGAATGCTTCCTGCATGGGATGCAAGGGGCCGTTTGGGTCGGCCAAGCCTTCGATGGTCAGAACATCAGCCCCTTCCAGCTGCCACACGAAGACGGTGCAGGACTTCACGGCTTTGCCGTTGATGTGAACCACGCAAGCACCGCATTGGGATGTGTCGCAGCCCACGTGGGTGCCGGTGAGGCGCAGGTTCTCGCGCAGGTACTGCACCAGAAGGGTGCGGGGATCGACGTCAGCGGTGACGGGCTTTCCGTTCACCGTCAGGGCGACGGCGGTCATTGGCTCTCCTCCTCGAATTGCGTCAAAACCTCGTTTTTCACGCCCCACCAGCACTGCCGGAGGCCGGAATTGGTCAAATCGCAATGATTTTGCGGATGTGAGTGGGGCTAAGTCAACTCTGAACTGTCACCATAAGTCGGTCAAGGCGTCTGAGCAGATGTCGCTCGGCGGCTTCGCGCGGCTTCGGTGTCGCTGGCACCGCCCTGCTGCGGGGCAAAGAACGCGCGCAACTCGCGATAGGTTTCCTCGGGCGCTTCCTCGGAAAGGTAATGGCCGCAGGGCAGCGCTTTGCCCGCAACGATGTTTGAGGCATAGCGCGGCCAGATTTCCATTGCGCTGTGATTGCGACCCACGCCGCCGGTTGCGCCCCAAAGGAGGAGGAGCGGACAGGTCGTCTTGCGGCCGGCAGCAAAATCCTTCTCGTCCATGGCAAGGTCGATGCCATGGGTCGCGCGATAGTCCTCGCACATGGCGTGGACGGTCGCAGGATTGCGGAAATACCGCTTGTACTCGTCGAGGGCTGGCGCGTCGAAGAAGCTTAGCCCCTGCTTCGTTTTCGAGAGCTTCCTCTCGATGAAAAAATCGGGATCGGCGCTCATGAGCCGTTCCGGAAAATCATAGGGCTGGATCATGAAGAACCAGTGCCAGGAGAACGTCGCCCATGCACGCGTCACCTGACTGAGCAGATGGTGCTGCGGGATGATGTCGAGGATGGCGGCACGCATCACCGCCTCGGGGTGGTCGAGACACATGCGATGCAGGACGCGCGCGCCACGATCATGGCCTGCGGCGTAAAAGCGCCTGAAGCCGAGCGCAGCCATGACTTCAAGCTGATCCTGCGCCATGGCGCGGAAGGAATAGTTGCAATGATCCTCGCCGCCCGGAGGTTTTTCCGAATCCCCGTAACCGCGCAGATCGGTCGCGACCACGGTGAATTCCTGCGCAAGACGCGGAGCGATTTTGTGCCAAGAAAGATGCGAAAACGGATTGCCGTGCATGAGCAGGATCGGCGGCCCGCTGCCGCCGACGAGCGTGACAATCCGCGCGCCGCTCGTCTTTATTTCACTGCGACTGAAACCTTCAAACATCGAGCTTGGCGAGTAGCGAATGGCGAATAGGGAGGCTCTTCCCTCTTACTATTCGCTATTCACCACTCGCTATTCGCTATTTCGCCATTCGCTTCTTCAGCGCGTCAACACGATGAACTCCGTGCCCCGGCCGGTCTCGCGACCAAGCCCGTCGTCGGAGACAACGAGGGAAGAGCCCGGGATCAGAAGCTCACTGATCCGGTCGACCGCCTCCTGCGGGAATTGGATGCGATCGAGTGCCTCGGCAGCCGTCGAGGGCGCCTTGAGCGGCTTCGTCTCGACGACCGGCGGCTCCTTGCCGCGACGGCGGCGCGGGTAGTCGGATACATAACCGGCTTCGGTCGGGATCTCCATCAGATTCCAGCGCGGCGCCGCGTCGGCGTCCGACAGGAAGGTGAACACGTGCGTGCCCAGCGGCTGGTCCGGATCCTCAATCGTGATCGGCATGTCGAACACAGGCACCATGCCCTGGCGCACGAAGATCTTCTTCTCCTTGCGGCTGACAAAGACGGCAACCTGGCCGCTTCGCTTGACCGGCTGGTCGGCCGACTTTGTTCGCGGCGGTGCCGCGGGCTTCGGCGCATCAACTGTGGGTGCCGGCTTGGTGAACTCGTCACCGTTGACCGGCTCGGCCGCGGCCGGGGCCGTAATTTCAGTAGCCTTGTCCGCTGCCGGCGGCGTCTCGACTGATTTGCGCAAATCGGCCGCTGGCAGAGCGCCCGCGTTCTCGCCGCCTGGGATCGGCTCGACGGTCCCGGTACGGCTGTCGTCGTTCACCTGGGCGGCAGGCGCGGCCTCCACCGCTTTGGCTCGCTCAACCTGCGGTACCGATACAGCAGGGCTCACATCATCAACCGCGCTATCCACCGCCCGTTCGCTCGCGCTCGTTTGCGCCTGCGCAAGCTTGACCTGCTGGCCGCCGGAGCCATCGGTCATGTTCATCGCGATCTGCGGTTCCTTCGGCTTCTGCATGGGCACAAACAGCTTGGAATGCTCAAACGCCACCGGCACGACCTCGCTACGCGCTACAACGAAGCGCACCCCGAGCTTGGTGAGGGGCCAAAGCCTCTGCGCGAAATCATGCGACGTGCGGATGCAGCCGTGCGAGGCCGGGTGACCGGGTAAGACGCCTTCGTGCAACGCCACGCCCGACCACGTAATGCGCTGCATGAACGGCATCGGGGCGCCGCTGTAGATATTCGAATGGTGATAACGATCTTTTTCGATGATGCTGAATACGCCCATTGGGGTCGGATGTCCCGGCATGCCGGTCGACACCGGTCCCTGCGCAACCCTGACCCCGTCGCTGTAGAGCGTTACTTTCTGCGTGCCGATATTGACGACGATTTGCAGCGGCCCCTTCGGCATGTCTCCGAAGCCCACTTCCTTCTTGGGTTCGGACACATTGTCCCGCCGGCTGTGCGCGATCCTGTGATGATAACGCATGGGACTCGCTTGCCACGGGCCAGGAGCGTAGTACCGCATCCGATATGAATAGGCCTCGGCGGAGTTTGTGAGCAGGGCGAGGAATGAAAGCGCCACGCCGGACGCGAGCGTGGTGCGCAGCAGGCTCAGGCCAACACGATCGGCTGCGGGAATTGCCCCCACGGATTTCGTCAAGTCACTCTCCACCGTTGTGCGCTCTGCACGCGTTTATCCTGTCAGGAGCCTTCCCTGCCCTCGTCATTGCGTATTGCGACCGTGGCTGATCCCAGCTCCTTGATTCTTTGTCGCGCAATATGCGCGATAGGTTCGCAAAGTCGAAGTCAATATCGACAGAAACGCCCTGCAACGGCGGCAAAGCCTCGCGTGATTCGGTAAATAAATCTAAGCGCCGGTCAAAGGATCCGCGACCAAATCATCCCATTGAGGTTAAAGGCTAAACCGGCGTTGGCGAGGCCGGGACCGCCAGCCGTTGTTAGCCGCGAGCAACGGATACGAGAAATTATTCGGGGATCGATTGTTGCGCGGTGCGGCTTTGCTGCAACGTATGGTTAATGCTCGCCTGCGTGATCAGGCGCGGCATCTGCACTCAAGAGGAAAGGGATTGGAATCAGCTGCGTCCGCCTGCCGACAAGATCGCCCGGGTGGTACGGTCCGGGCCAAAATCGTCCGCACCCTCGATCGACAGCAGATCCGAAAGCCGCGTGCGGGCGCGATTCACTCTGCTTTTGATTGTGCCTACCGCACAGTCGCAAATCGCCGCCGCCTCCTCGTAGGAGAACCCTGATGCACCCACCAGGATTAACGCCTCGCGTTGATCGGGGGGCAGCTTGGCCAAGGCCGCGCGAAACTCCTGGAATTCCACCCGGCTGTGCTGCTCGGGATGCGACTTGAGAGTTCTCGGCATAGCCGCCGTCGGTGTCCTCGACCTCGCGCCGGCGCTTGCGATATTCGGACCGAAACAAATTGCGAAGAATTGTGAACAGCCACGCCGACATGTTCGTGCCCGGTTGGAACGAATTGATGTTTGCCATGGCGCGCAGGAGCGTTTCCTGCACGAGGTCATCGGCTCGGTCCACATTGCCGCATAGCGATATGGCGAAAGCACGCAGGCTGGGGACAGCGGCCAGCATGGCGTCACGTACGGATGCTCGCATGGTCATCAGTGCGGCCCCTTGATGTTGGGACTGTCCAATCCCTTGGTTCCCATCAGACGATCGGAGTCTGAGCCGCTCTCCGCTTGCTCGTGGGGCGCAGCAGGGATGGATTTGGTGGGCTCGCCCTCCTCTTCCAGCTCGTTCAAAAGATCCCGGAAACGATCGGGAACGCCCTGGTGCAGGACGTCGTCGTACATGCGCTGGAGAATGTCGCCAAGCCGCCGCTGGTCCTCTCGGCTCAGGCGTCCCCCGGTTTTTCTAGGCGGTGCATCGGTCTGCATTGCGGCCTCTGCGCTGGACGGCGATTCCGGCGTGGACGGTGGCTGACCCGCTCTTCGAACCGCCCAACCCAGCTTAACTGGCTTGGATTGCTTCATATTTAGTACTGCCGGCCACTTTGCGAGGCCCGCAGGTTCCCTCCGGCTCATCAGGGCATAACGTGTCGCTATACCGTTCGTTCCGCCCGGCGTGGAACTTTATGGTGCACCGGTTGTTTCCGCCGGGTATGCTGGGCCGAGTCAAGCGGGAGGATCCCGTGCCAAATTCAGCTGCTGTAGCGCAATACCTGCCCTATTTGCGCCGCTATGCGCGAGCGCTGACGGGCAGCCAGACTTCAGGTGACGCCTATGTGGCCGCGGCATTGGAGGCCCTGATCGCGGACCGCTCCGTGATCGAGGACCCACGCGGTCCCCGCGTCGCACTCTATCGCCTCTTCACCAAGATTTGGAACTCGGTTTCCGTGAACGGAACCAGGGGCGCGGCGGAAAGCACACTACCCGGTGAGCAGAAGCTCGCCCACATCACGCCCCTTCCGCGCCAGGCCTTTCTTCTTGTTGCGCTCGAAGGCTTCTCCGAGCCCGATGCCGCCCGTATCCTCGACATCGACGTCGTCAAATTGCGCGGCTTGGTCGAGGAATTGGGGCGCGAGCTCGCTGCGGAAATTGCGACCGACGTGCTTATCATCGAGGATGACACCTTTATTGCGATGGAGCTGGAAACGCTGGTCGAGGGACTGGGGCATCGCGTGCTCGGCGTTGCACGAACGCACGCCGAAGCTCTCACCCTCACCAAGAAGAAAAAGCCAGGCCTTATACTCGCCGATATCCAGCTTGCGGACGGCAGTTCCGGTCTCGAAGCGGTCAATGAACTGCTTACTTCATTTGAGGCACCGGTCATTTTCATTACCGCTTACCCCGAACGTTTCCTGACCGGAGAGCGGCCGGAGCCGGCGTTCCTGATTGCGAAACCTTTCCAACCCGCCACCGTATCCGCGGTGGCCAGCCAAGCGCTCTTCTTCGAGCGCAGCGCGAAACGCCGCGAGCGGCGGGTCACGGTGTAAAGTCTGCCAGATCTTTGAGCAGCCCTGGCCGCAGGCCGGCCCCGGCATAGAGCGGGGTTCGGCCTACCCCCCTGTTGGTTGCAGCAGGCCGGACCCTCAAAAAAACTCGGGCGTAGTCGACTATCGTCAACTGCGCCCGAGGGTACCGGCCGAGCACGGGGAGGGGGAAATGGGCGGCCGGCTGCCATAACAATGCGCCTGCCGAGCCATTGGTTCCGGAAAAATTTTCCGGTCTATTCCTCCCAGGTCGACGGCACTCGAAGCGGCTCCGACTTCAGCCGATGGGGGTGCAAGGCCATCCGGGGGCTTACCGCAACCAATGAACCTAATGGAGCATTAATGCGACTAAGAGGCATAGGGATCGTGGGAGCAACCCATGCGGCGTCACTCTCGATATTTTCTTGCCTGCTCCGGCGCGGCTTTGGCTTTGGCATGCTTTCTTGCTGGGCTCGAAGTGTCCACTACGACGGCAGCCACGTCGGTCGACCAAGGGGGCGCGACGGTCAACCGCACCCTCAAAAGTGATCGCCTGCCGCTGACCGCACCCAACAGCCGCAACGCGGTCAATGGTCCAGCAGATAGCCAGAGGCCGCGCGCCCCGGAGCCGAGGCTTCTGGAAGGCTGCGAGCCAATGGTCAGCGCCATCGGGCAACCCCCGCTCGCGCGCGTGCCTGGACGTTGCCTCTCGTAAAAGACGCTTCCCACCATCTCCGTTCGCGCATTGGGCTCGGCCTCATGGGGGTTGAGCCCCGATGGCATTCCTTGCGCGACCGGAACTTTCGAAATGCGGGAATACTTGTATGGAGCGGTGCGCACCATTGCACGGGCACAACATCGTCTTTGACCTGTTCTCCGCGCGCGCCTAAGGCTGCGCCCAGGTTGGATGTTCGCGTGCCCTAAATCTTGGATATGAACGTGTCTGGAGTGGAAGAGAAGAAACAGGCCGCGCAGACACCGCGGGACGAAAAGGTCGTCCCCCTTGCGCAGTTTCGAGCAACGCTCGACGGCAGCCTGCTCAGCGTCTGGTCATGGGACCTGCTCTCCCATCAGTTGACCTGGTCGAGCAATCTCGAAGACTTTCACGGCCCGTCCGTGAACAAGCTCGACGGCGTCTTTCCTTTGGTGCCGCAGGATTTGCCGGCGCAGGAGGGGCTGCTTGCGGCGATCTCCAACGCGCTCAACACCCGCCAGCCTTGCCGGGTGGAATACCGCCTGCCCGGATCATCGGGACGCGACGAACGCTGGTTCGAGGCTTCTGCAACGGTCCTCGTCAAGGATGGCACTGCGGTGCAGCTGCTCGGCATGTGCCGCGAGGTGACCGAACGCCTGCACGTCAATCGCGAAGTGCGCATGCGTGCGCGCCAGCAGGAGACGCTCGCACGGCTGGGTGAGCACGCACTCACCGAAAGCGACCTGCAGAAATTCTTCAACGAGGTCGTTCACACAGTCGGAGACATTCTTGACCTCGAAATGGTGAAGATCCTGGAATTGTTGCCGGGGGATGCCGAGCTCCTGCTGCGGGCAGGCATCGGCTGGAAACCGGGCCTGGTGGGGAGCGCAACCGTGTCGACCGGTCGCGATTCACAGGCCGGCTACACCCTTGCTTCCGGCCGGCCCGTGATCGTGGAAAACCTCGCGACCGAAACAAGATTTACCGGACAGCCGCTGTTTCACGAGCACGGCGTTACAAGCGGTATTACTGCGCCGATCGCCGGGCGCGACGGCCGCGCCTACGGCGTGCTTGGGATCCATACCGCCACGCGGCGCAGGTTTCACGACTATGAGGTGTCCTTCGCCGCTGCGGTCGCCAATATCGTGGCAGGGGCGATTCAACGCCGCCAGCTGGATCAACGTCACGAGCTGATGATCCGCGAGCTGCGCCATCGCTCCGGCAACCTTTTTTCGCAATTGCTGGCCCTGTTCTCGCAAACCGCCAAGAATTCGCGCAGCGTCAGCGACCTGGTCACCAAGTACGAAGCGCGCGTCCTCGCCCTCGCCAACGCGCACAGGCTCATCACCGAGGGCGGATGGAAATCGACCTCGCTCAATGAGTTGCTCAACACGCTGCTTGCGCCCTTTCTGGACCGGATTTCCTTTGGCGGACCGAACGTGTTTCTTGAGCCCGATCCAACCTTCGGACTGAGCATGGCGGTCCACGAGCTCGCGACCAATGCCAGCAAGCACGGCAGTCTCAGCGCGACGCGCGGCCGGGTGGAGCTCAACTGGAGTGTGGGCCGCACGGACCAGGGACTCACGCTCGTGCTCGACTGGAAGGAACGCGACGGTCCCGCTCCCAAGCGCGGCCGTCGGCCCGGATTCGGCTCCCGCCTGATCACGATGGTGATCGAACGTCAGCTTAATGGCAAGGTCGAGCAGTCGTTCGGACCGGACGGCCTTGCGGCAAGACTTACCGTGCCGCTCACGCATGAGCGCTGGCCGGGCGGCCCCCGCAGAGTGGCGCATAGCGAATAGCGGAAGGTGGCGAATAGTTAAGACCGGCCGTTGTCCTCGCTTCGATACTATTCGCTACTCGCTATTCGCCACTCACTATTCACTCATTTCATCATTTCTTCCGGCGGCATGATGCCCCACAGGTTTGCGGCGGATGGATCCTTGGGCCAAACCTTGGGCTGCTGCGGGTTGTCGCGGTGCCAGGGGCGCGGCTCGAAATAGCCGAGCTCCTCGTTCATGCGATCGAGCTCAGCAAAGGTCTCGGTAATGAGACCTGCAGGGCTGCGATGATACGCAAACAGGTTGTGACCGATGCCATGCCGGCCTGGACCCCACAACAGCTGGTATCCGTTGAGGCTGAGATAATCGCAGGCCGTCTGCAGGTGCGCCCAATCGCGCAGTTCAAAGGCGGTATGAAAATGCCGATTGGAGCCGGTTTCCACCAGATTGATGGTGTGGTGGTCGGGACCGCAACGCAGGAATGAGAAGAAGTCCGCCATCCAATCCGACTCGCGAAACCCGAGCACGTCACAGTAGAACTTGGTCACATGCTTGACGTCCGTGACATGGAAAGCCACGTGACCAAGCTTGTGCGGCACAATTCCCTTATTGGGAAACCGTTGGCCTGAGAACGCCTCGCGTTTGAACACTTCCATCACAGTGCCCTTCGGATCCTCGAACGTAACCAGGTCAGAAATAGTTGGATCGGAGTCCTTCTTGCGCTGTGTCTTGATGCCGTGCGCCTGGAGCTGGCGCTCGAACTCGCCGAGATCGTCATCGGTGCCGAGCTGAAAGCCGATGCGTATGCACTGCGCCTGTGGTCCGCGCTTGAGCACGACCGAGTGATGATCGAGCGTGGAGGCAAGATAGGTGGTGTCCTTGATCTTTTCCGTCAGGGTTAGACCGAGAACTTCGGTATAGTACTGCACCTGCTGCTCAATATCGGGCAGTTCGTAAGTCGCATGCGCGATCTTCTTGACGCGGATCATTCACCACCTCCTCACGATTTTCCTTCAGGTTTCGCGCGTGGCATTGCGGAAATGACATCAACCATTGCAGCCACGTCCTTGTCGGCAAGGCCCATTGCAGTGAACCGGTCGTAGAGCTCGGTCGCACGCTCGAGCATGGGGGTGGCGACCCCCACCTCATCGGCGAAGTCCCTGATCATGTCGAAATAGTGTTGCAGCGCCGGGGCCGTGCCCTGGGCCGGCAGAAATTTTCGTTGCGCCATCCAGGGCGCGCGAATGCCGAACTGCGTCGACCCGCCGCTGCCCGTCGCGATTGCCTTGATCATGAGGTCGACATCCACGTCGGCCTTGAGTCCCAGCGCCATAGCCTCTGCCGTCGCGGCGATATGCACGGCAACCAGAAGATTGTTGACGAGTTTCACCCGACTGGCGGCACCGAACGGTCCAAAATAGAGGCAAGAGTTCGGAAAAGGCTGCGACAAAGGGTTCGGCGCGCGCGCAGGCTTGCTTGTCTCCTGCAAGGTAGATGACGGCCTTGCGGCTCGCGACCATTCCGGGGGTTCCGCTCACTTCGCCATCGAGTAACACGGCGCCTTTGCTTGCCAGCGGGGCGACGTGACGCTGTTTGTCCGCAACTGGGTGCGAACCGAGCTCCACGAATATCTGTCCCGGGCGCGCCGACTCAAGGCACCCGCGCGGTCCTTGCATCACTTCCGCGAGCGCTTGTGAGGAAGGCAGGCAGGAAAACACGATGCTGGTCTGGGCAGCGATCTCGGCGGGAGAAGCAGCGGCAACTCCTCCGGCCTGCTCAAACTCGGCAAGTGAGCTGCGCCGATAGCCGAGGACCTGGTAGCCGCTCTTGATCAGGTTTTGACAGATTGGCAACCCGATCTTGCCGACACCAATGAACCCGACAGTCTGCATACCTGTTACTCCTCGCCCATTGGGGATGGTGATGTGAGAATGGGGCCCTGAGCACCCGATCGCGCCGCCATGTTCGCCTCCACGTGAGTGTACTATAAAAGCTGGAAGATCGTGAGCAAACTCACCTCCTCTTCCATGCCGGGATTCGAAAGTTGAGCTCGATGCATCTCATTCTTCCAGCTCCCGGCGAAAGCTTTGATATCGAGCTCGCGGATGGCACAAAAATCAAAATGAGGCGGCACGGCAATTCCGGCGGCGTGCGCCTGCTGCTCTCCCACGGCAACGGATTTGCCATCGACGCATATCTTCCGTTCTGGCAGCTTTTGTTGGCGAAATATGATGTCCTGGTGTTTGACTTCCGCAACCACGGGCAAAATATTCCGACCCAGCCATACAATCATAATTACGCGCAGTTCGCGCGCGATCTCAATGTCATCCTGGATGCCGTTCATCTGCGGATGGGGCAAAAGACCACAGTGGGAATATTCCATTCCATGTCGGCGCGCGCCGCAATGAAGCATGCGATCGAGATCGGCTGGAAATGGGACGGCCTCGTCCTTTTCGATCCACCCAACGTGCCGCCCGTCGACCACCCCCGCTACCGCCCAATGCAGATATTTGAAGGCATGCTGAAGCAATGGGCGCTCAACCGGCGGCGGCAGTTCGCGACGGTCGAAGAGCTTGCGGATGAGTACCGGCGAGCCCGCGCACACAACGGCTGGGTAAACGGGGCGCACGAGCTGATGGCGCGATCGGTGCTGCGCGCGAGCCCCGATGGAAACGGCTATTCACTGGTCTGCGCGCCGGAGAATGAGGCGGCGATCTATGCCGAAGCGCTGAGCTTGAATCTTTGGCCGCGGGCGCGCGAATTCGGCGGGCCGGTCAAACTGATTGGAGCCGACCCCGATATGGCGGGCGGACCGGCGACGGGACAGACAAACAGGGTGCTCGCATCCGAGAATGGGTATGATTATGACTTTGTTCCCGGCACGGGTCATCTGTTGCAGATAGAGAAGCCGGATGCATGCGCGCGCCTCGTTGAGGACTTCCTCGCCAAGCGCCTCAGCTGAGGAATGATGTTCGTCCTGGCGCATCTTTCGGACCCGCATCTTGCGCCCTTGCCGCAGCCGCGCTGGCCGGAGCTCATGGGAAAGCGGATGACCGGTTTTCTGCATTGGCGGCGAAACCGTCACCGCATTCATCGCTCCGACGTGCTGGCGCGCGTGGTGTCGGATCTCAAAGCGAATGCACCCGATCACATCGCGGTCACCGGCGATCTCGTCAACATCTCGCTCGCCGGGGAATTTGGTCCGGCACGGGTGTGGCTGGAATCGTTGGGTTCGCCACGCGACGTGACCCTCGTGCCCGGCAATCATGACGCATATGTCCGCTCCACTGCCGGGCTCCCGCAGACGTACTGGGGCAACTACATGTGCGGGGATGACGGCGGTGGTTTTCCCTTCCTGCGCCGCCGGGCCGATGTGGCCTTGATCGGATTATCGAGCGCCGTACCCACGGCGCCGCTGCTCGGGACCGGTCGCCTCGGAAAACAGCAGATCGGGCGCCTTGCTCATTTGCTGGAAAGCTGCGGCCGTGAACGGCTGTTTCGTGTCGTTCTCATCCATCATCCCCCGCGCAGCAGCTCGCGGCGGTATTTCAAACGGCTTGTGGACGGCGGTAGGTTCCTCGCGGTCCTCGCCCAATATGGTGCCGAGCTTGTCATCCACGGTCACGATCACATCCATTCCCTCACCTATGTCGACGGCCCGCAGCGTCCGATTCCGGTCTCCGGCGTGCCTTCGGCTTCGCAGATCCCGCGCGAGCATCATGCCAGCGGCGGTTACAACCTCTACACCATCGATGGACAGGGCGGCGCTTGGCGTTGCGAGATTGACGCGCGCGGGCTTGCGCCGGATGGCGAGAGCGTGGCCAGCGCTGGACGCGTTGATGTTTGAGCGGCAGTAGCCCGGATGAGCGAAGCGACATCCGGGTCAGCTCAGCCCGCATGCGGCCCGTCTCCGCTAACTAAGGCTTCGACGGGCTAATGTGAGTGAGGCCGCCGAAGCCTTGGCGAAGGCGGCTGCGCTTATGCGGGGCTGCAAGCTTACGTCTTCGGCCCGAACAGGAGCGCGGCTGCAATCAGGACTGCAAAGCCAACGCAGAGCCCGAACAGGAATGCCCTGATCGCCCGCCAGTGCCTGCGCCGCCGCTGAAACCGGGCCTCGAGGCGCAGATCTCCAACGGCGGGAAAATAGCTGTCAGCGAGCGCGCGTTCGCGCTCAATGATGCGCTGCGCCACGTATTTGGTGATCGCCTCGACCATCTCGATCACATTGTTCGTCTCCGCCAGCACCTTGCGGCCGTAGCGGGTGTCCTGCAGGAAGCGATAGACGCGCTTGTCGCGGCCCATGTCGATATGTGCGACGGCATCGATCCACAGGCGCGGGGTCTCACCGCGGCTAAGCCCGCGGTCGAACAGATCGACCTCGCTGGGGATTTCCTCAAACAGCGGATCGAGCGCATCGCTGAGGAGCTCGAGCCGGGCGATCTCGGCGTCATGCAGATCGACGACGATGCTGCTGCGGTCTGCCTGCTCGACCCTGGCCTTGCGCAACGCCTCTTTCAGACGATGCGGCGATTCGCTCGGCTTCGCCTCATCGAGTTGCTTGCGCGAACGGCCCCACATGGCCGTACCGTACCAACCGATAGGGGCAAGGCAAGGGCGCCGTAATCAGCCTGGGGATGAAAAAACGACGAGAGCCCGGATTGAGCGCAGCCGCGTTCGCCAAGGCTTCGGCGGCCTTGCTGGAGATTGGCCCCCGCGTTTGGCTTGTGCTCAACGCCGGCTACACGCACCTGCCGCCGTCCACTTCCAGCACATTGCCGGTGAGGAAGGAGGCCTCTTGCGAAGCCAGGAACAGTGTCGCGTTTGCGACATCCTGCACCGTGGCGAACCGCCCGAGCGGAACCGTGGCCCTGAATTGGTCGCGCAATTGCGGCGAATCCCCGCCCATGAAGGTGGGCAGCAGCGGCGTCTCTGCCATCACAGGCGCCACCGCGCACACCCGAATGCCATCGGGCGCAAGCTCGGCCGCCATGGATTTGGACACGAGGTTAACCGCCCCCTTTGATGCGTTGTACCAGGTGAGCCCCGGCCGCGGCCTGATGCCGGCCGTCGAGCCGATATTGATAATGACGCCCGACTTCTTTTTGCGCATCAGCGGCACCACAGCGTGGGTAAACAGAAAGATCGATTTGACGTTCACGGCCATGAGGCGATCGAACTCGTCTTCCTCGACTTCGAGCATGGGGCGGCGTCGATGACTCATCCCGGCATTATTGACCAGGATGTCGATGCCGCCGAAGGCGCCAAGCGCCGCGTTTACTGCGGCGTCCACATCGACTCGCTTGGAGACATCGCAGCGCACCGCAATCGCTGAGTTGCTGATGGCTGCCGCCACCGCCCGCGCGGGCTCTTCCTGGATATCGGCAATGGCGATGCGCGCTCCTTCGCGCCCGAAAGTTTCAGCGATGGCCTTGCCGAAACCCGAGGCACCACCGGTGATGAGGGCGACCTTGTTGTCGAGGCGCATATCCTTTTCCTCTCCCGAGATTGATCAAAGCTTGCGCGTTACCCCGTAAGGTCGCGCCCAGGCCAGACCATCTTCCGTTGTCGTGCGCGGCCGGTACTCGCAGCCGACCCATTTGTCGTAGCCCATCGCATCGAGCGCCGCGAGAATCTGCGGGTAGTTCACCTCGCCTTCATCAGGCTCGCGCCGCGACGGCACCGCCGCGATCTGCACGTGACCCACGATCGGGAAATGTTTTTCGAGCCGCCTGATGAGGTCACCGCCAACGATTTGCGCGTGATAGAAATCGAACTGCATGCGCAGGTTCGGCCGCTCGACCTGCGCGATGATATCGGCGGCCTGCTCGATACGGTTGAGAAAATAGTCCGGCCGGTCGCGCGGGTTGAGCGGCTCGACCAGGACCGTGATGTCGCGCTCGCGCGCCGCATCGGCTGCTCGCGTCAGGTTGCGAACGAAGGTCCGCTCGGCCGCCGGCCGCTGCTGGGGCGGCACGGTGCCGGCCAGGCAGTGAATTTGGCAGCCGCCGATCGCGGTGACATAGTCGAGCGCGCGCGCAAAGAGGGTTGCAAACTCCTCCTCGCGTCCGGGGATTGCGGCGACCCCGAAACGTCCTTCGTCGGAGTGACCAGGCGGGGTGTTGATGCCGAGCATGGTCAGGCCATGGCGATCAATCTGCGCCTTCACCTGCGAAGGGGCCTGGTCATAGTGGGATTGCATCTCTACGGCCGTGAAACCCGCTGCGGCGGCGGCCGCAAACCGCTCGATCAGCTTCCGTTCCGTGAACAGATAGGCAAGATTGGCGGCAAGGCGCGGCATGCGCAGAGAGCGTATATGGGGTTCGAATGCACATGTCTACCTAGACCGGGGCCCCGGCTATCCGCGCGCACGCAGACGAAGTACGTTGGATCGAGCACTGCGAAACCCAACTCTTTGGAGCGAGCGCCTTGGGTCTCGCAAAAGAGCTCGACCAAATTTACACGGTGCCCCGCTTTCGCGGGGCATGACGGTGGAGTTGCCGCCATGAGCACCCAGGAAGCTTTGCAAGCCGTCGGGCGGCCCCGGAGCGACCCCCAGCGTAATTTCCGCTTTTTCGACAACCGGCAGAAATATCTCCTGTTCGTGCACACCTGCAGCGAAAAGTGGGTGGTCGCAAGCCGCGTCGGACTGGAATTGGCCAACATCCATCCGCGCCCGCCGGCGCTGCGCGCCTTCGATGCCGGCATGGGCGACGGAACCGTGCTGCTGCGGGTGATGCGCGCGATGCACGATCGCTTCCCGCACATCCCCTTCTACATCGTCGGCAAGGAGATCAGCCTCGAAGATGTCCGCCTGGCGCTCCAGAAAATGTCGGATCGCTTCTTCGAGCATCCGGCGACGGTGCTGGTGTTGACCAATCTCGCCTATGCCGACGCGCCCTGGCTTGCGGTGAAATCGCTCTCGGCCGCATCCAGCCTGGTGTGGCATGAGGTGCCGCTTGCGGGCGACTCCGCCTATCGCTTCGAGCAGCAGATCACCGATCTCGTCCCCTTTCTCTCGCAGAACTGGAAGGCCGGTGTGAGCGCCAAGACCGGTAATCCGGTCTATGAGCGCCCCGTCGTGCTCGTGCTCTATCGCGAGGACCACAAATTCCTGCTCGACCCCATCATTCCGCGGCCGGGCGGCACCATTGCCAATTATGATCTGGTCATCGCCTCGCAGCCTTATCGCGCGCGCGCTTCGCTGGACTTCAAGGCCAAGCGCGTCATCGCGCCGCTTGCCAGGGCGATCGGACCCGGCGGGCGCCTCATCGGCATCCACTCCCACGGCCACGACCCCGGCATGGAGATCATTCGCAAGGTATGGCCGGGCGATAACCCGTTCACGCACGACCGCCATCAGGTCCTCAAGGCGGTGAAGCAGGAGCTTGGCCCGGCCGGCCGCGGACTGAATTTCAACGCCTATGCCGACAACCGGTCGCGGTTTCGTTATGAGATGCACACCCTGCCGAGCGAGATCTCGGAGCAATCGATCGGAACCTCGACGCTTTTTGCGGCCTGGAACGCAGCCATCTACGTCGCCCAGGTGGAAGACGATCGCCTTGGCGAGGTCGTCACCCAGGGCCGCTATCTCGAACCCACCCGCGAGGTTCTGCGCGAGTACGGGGGACTATGGTTCTTTGACGAATCTTACGTGATCTCGCGCCGCCAACATTGATAATTGTTCAAACATGCGGCGTCATTCCCCGGGACCGAGCGTAGCGAGGAAGCCGGGGAACCCCAACAGTAATCACTGGTGCCCATTGCAAGTATCGTGATTACTGGGATTCCGGGTTCGCCGTCGATCTCGGGTGAACCCGAGATCGACGCGCGCCCGACGGAGCCGGTTGTTGATCGATCAACTAATGCACGCTGGCGTCCTCGCGCCAGATGCCGAGCGCCTCTTGCGACGGGCGGTCCGAGATCGAGAACAGCACCAATTCCTTGAGCGCCGTATGGGCGTAAGGCTTCCACGGCGGCACGACAAAAACGTCATGCGGACCCCATTCGAGGACCTTGCCGTCGACGGTCGTGCTCCCCTGCCCTTCGGCACAGACGAAGACCGTGCCATCGGTCGCGCGGTATTTCTCGCCCTTGAACCCTTTCGGGAACAGCGCGAGATAGGCGCCCATTGTGGGCAGCACCGGCCCGCCGTTGATGGGATTGGCGTAGCGCACGCGCGCGCCGTGGCGCTTGTCGATCTCGCCCGCCTTGAGCATGCGCTCGATGATCGGGCGCGTGCGGGCATAGGTGTAGTTGATCACGGGGCTGCGGTTCATGTGCGCGGGCGCTCCGTCCGGCAGCACGCCCGAGGCGTAGAGCACTGCCAAGTCGCCGTCCTCCCGATTGGTCGCCTGGGTCGCGCTCTCGAACTCCTGCGCAAACGAGGCCTCGAAAAAATTGACCTGCGGAAAATCGAGCACGTCGAGCCACAGCATCGGCTCCTTCGACGTGTTGCCGTGGTCGTGCGGCGCCCAATTCGCGGTGATGACAAAATCGCCCGGCGACATGTAGGCCTTCTCGCCTTCGACCGCCGTGTAGGCGCCCTGCCCATCGAGCACGAAGCGGATGGCGGAAGAGACGTGCCGGTGGGCGGGCGCGACTTCTCCCGGCAGGATCATCTGAACGCCGGCAAACAGCGTATTCGTGGCGCGAGATTCGCCCGGCATGGCGGGATTTTCGAGGATCAGCACGCGGCGCTCGGCTTCTTCCGCGCTAATGAGGCCGCCCGATTCCATTACCAGCCGCTTGATGTCGTCGAAATGCCAGATCACGGGCGCGCAACGCGTCACCGGCTCCTTGGTGACGACGTTCTTCATCACCTTCCACAGCGGCGTCATGTGGTGCTTGGCGATGCGGTCATAATATTCCTGCCGGACCGCTTCGATATTGTGCTTGGGACCCGGAGCCCCGCTCTCGCTCCTTTTGCGCGCCGTCGCGTTTGCCATGCTGCTTCTCCCTGCAATCCGGCCTGTCTGGAAATTAGTATATAATGAAACTATCTCCTTCCGAAAGTAGCCCGCATGAGCGAAGCGATATCCGGGAGCGGCTTTCGCCTACATCCTACAAGCGGGCCATCACGTATTCACATTGCCCCCGTCGACAGCGAGCGTCTGGCCGGTGACGAAATCGCTCTCGGCAGAGGCGAGAAAAACGAGCGCTCCCAGAAGATCTTGTGGAGTTTCATCGCGCTTGAGCGAGCGTGACTGGACCGCGCGCTCGCGGGCGGTGTGCACGTGGCCCGGATTCTCCGCAACCACGGTGTCGCTCATTGTAAAGCCCGGGGCGAGCGTGTTGACGCGGATGCCGTGCTCGCCGAGCTCGCGCGCGAGCGCCCGCGTAAAGGCCATGATGCCGCCTTTGCTGGTCACATAGTGCAGCATCCACGGAATGCCGCGAAACGCCGTGCCGGATCCGATATTGATGATCTTGCCGTAGCCCTGCGCCTGCATGTGCGGCACCACGTGCTTCATCATCAGAAACGGCCCGCGCAGATTGACCGCCATCACCTTGTCCCAGAGCTCCACATCGATCTCGGTGCATTTTGCTTCCTGGAGCGGAGCGAACAGGGCGGCGTTGTTCACGAGCACGTCGATCTTGCCGAACCGCTCGATCGTTGCAGCGACGAGCCGCTGGACGGAACTTTCGTCGCTGACGTCCGCCATCATGCTGGTGACGGAGTTCGCGCCGTGCTTGGCCGAGATTTCGCGCGCAACTTCGGCGCCATCGGCAATGTCGGCAATCATCACGCGCGCGCCTTCGCCGGCAAGCGCAAACGAATAGTGCCGGCCGATGCCCTTGGCGCCGCCGGTGACAATGGCCGTGCGGCCGGCAAGCCTCGCCATGGGCTCAGGCCTTTCCGTTCAGGCGCCGCACGAACTTGTCGAAGCCCGCCAGCTGCTGCTTGATCAGATCGATCGCGGTGGCGTCCTTGAGCTCGATCGACTTCTCGTCGAATTTTTGCGGGGCAAAGGTCACGATAACCTCGGGCCGGCCGAACAAGATCGCATCGATCGAGGTCAATGATTGCCGCAGATGATATTGCGCGCGTGAGCCGCCCAGAATGCCGCCCGCGGCCGACTGCAGCGCGACCGGCTTGTCCTTGAACGGCTGCTCCTTCATGCGCGATACCCAGTCGATCGCGTTCTTCAAGCCGCCGGGAATCGACCAATTATATTCCGGCGACACAATGATCACGCCATCGGCACGGCGGATGGCCTCGGCCCAGGCATTCACCTCGTCGGGGAAGCCACTCGCCGTTTGAATGTCGGCATTGTAGATGGGAAAATTCGCAAATGACGCGGCCGGGCGCAGCGCCATTCCCGCCGGTGCCAGCGCCGGCAGCATGCGCGCAAGCGCCGCATTGTAGGAGCCCTTGCGCAACGAGCCGCAGATCACCAGCACATCGAGTTGTTCGGCCATGATTATTTCCTCGGGGCAAGCTTCGCGATGAACGCCGCGAACGCGGCAAGCTGCTGCTTGATAAAGCCGCGGGTCGTTTCGTCCTTGAGTTCGCCGGTCTTCTCGTCGAATTTGGACGCGGCGCCGCCGATGAAGACTTCCGGCTTGTTGAGCGTAAACGCATCCAGAAAGACCATGCTGCGGCGCATGTCATACTGGACGCGACCGCCACCGAGAGGTCCGGGGGACGCCGATAACAGTGCAACCGGCTTGCCCGCGAACGGCTGGTTGGGCAGCCGGGACACCCAGTCGATTGCATTCTTGAGGCCGCCGGGAATGCCGAAATTGTATTCCGGCGTGCAGAAGATCACGCCGTCGGCCGCGCGAATGGCATCGGCCAGCGTGTTCACCGGCGCAGGAAAGCCGGTCGAATTCTGAATATCCGCGTTGTAGAGCGGAAACTCCGTAAATGCCGGAGCAGGTGTCAGCGTCATGCCGTCGGGCGCGAGCGACGGCAACGCGCGCTGCACCATGGCGTTGTAGGAGCCCTTGCGCAGCGACCCGCAGATGGTGAGAACATTCAAGTCTGCCATTTGTATCTCCAGAATTATTTCTCCGCCTCGATCGGATTGACCAGAACGCCGACCCCTTCGATTTCGATCTCGCAGGTATCACCCGGCTTCATCCACACCGGATTGGGTTTGCGCGCATGGCCGACCCCTGAAGGCGTGCCGGTGAAGACGATGTCGCCGGGCTCGAGCGTGAGCCCCTGCGTGACGTAGGCGAGCGTCTCGGCAATGGGAAACATCATGTTGGCGGTATTGTCGGACTGCATCACTTGGCCGTTCAATCGCGATTGGATGTTGAGGCCCTTGGCGCCCGGCGGAAGCTCATCCGGCGTCACCATCCATGGACCGAAGCCGCCGGTGCGGTCGAAATTCTTGCCCATGTCCCATTGCGTGGTCTTGCGCTGATATTCGCGGATCGAGCCTTCATTGCCGCAGGAATATCCGGCGATGCAGGAATAGGCATTGTCGAGCGTGAGGTGCTTGGAGCGCTTGCCGATCACAAAAATCAGCTCGGCCTCGTAGTCGAGTGTCTCGGACACCTTCGGGCGGATGATCGGTTGGCCATGGGGAACAAGCGAGGTCGTCGCGCGCATGAAAATGGTCGGGAATTTCGGAATGTTGTCGCGTTGGGAGCCTTCTTTCACATGTTCGAGATAATTGAGGCCGAGACAGATGACCTTGCCGGGTCTGGCGACGGGCAGGCCGAATTTGACGGCGTTGAGCGGGCGTCGCGCGCTCGCCGGCGCGCGCTTGGCCGTGTCCGTGAGACCTGAAAGATCGCCGTTACTCTTGCGCAGGACCTCGCCGAGATCGCCCGGCAGGCCCTTGTCGACGGCCTGCAAATCGATGACCTGGTCGCCCTCGACCACGCCGAGATGCAACGCGCCATTGGCCTCGAATCCGATGATTTTCATGGCTTACTCCCTGCACTGATTTCCGGCTTCCCTTAGATCGTAGCCCGGATGAGCGCCAGATCGTAGCCCGGATGAGCGGCAGCGAAATCCGGGAAGATCGAAGCATTGCGCTTTTGCTTGACGTGGTCTTCTTGCTTGCCCCCCGGATTTCACTTCGTTCTTCCGGGCTGCATCATCCGGGTTCCATCATGCGGCGCGAGCAAGCAGAGCTGTGCGCAGCAACTCGCGCGCGGCAAGACCGGCGGCCCTGCTCCACGCGTTCACGATGGCAAGACGAAAGCCGCCGGGCGGCATGGCATGCCGGGCGGGAAGCTTGTCCTCGTGAAACGTGATCTGCACGCTTGCAACGCCGGCCATCTTGCGTGCCTGCGCGAGCACGGGCGCGGGAGGATGGCGGTAGTGCGGGCCGTGCGGCCCAAACAGCACGACGCTAAAGCCATCGCGCCGGTCGCCATCGGCAAAATCCCACACGCCGGTCTGATAAAGGCGGACCACCGCCTCGACCCAGCCGGAGCCGTAAAGGTCCGGCCATTGGTCGCTCATGCGCAGATGCGCTTCGATGATGCGCCGGTCGATGGTCTCGATGTTGAGAATGCCGGTATAGCCGGCAAGGTGTTTTCTGATCCAGGCGCCGCCATAATCCTCGATGGCCTCCTCGGGCGCGGCGTGCACGGTCCAGTAGTCGAACGTCCCTTCCCCGCTCGGCACACCCGTGGCGTGCCTCCACCAGCGCGGCTCACCCGCCACAATCACCGTGTCCGAGCTGACATGGCGGCCCTCGAGATGGGTCATCCACATATGCCCGGGCGTGAGATTCTCCTCATAGTCGCTCGCCGAGCGCAGCATCCGGCTTGCGGTCCCCATGCCGCGAAGATTGATAATCGGTTTGGAGAACACGGGAAATCGCGACGGTGCCACGCCGTGCGGTGCGGCCTCCAGCCCCTGACTGTGCGCAATCGCGATCTTGTCGTAGACCCAACGATGCGCGGGGTACCAAAGCCAGGAATCGCTGTCCTCGGTGGGGATGTTCACCTCGGGCGGGCAATAGACATTTTCGAAATATTGCAGGCGCCATGGATCGGCTTCACAGACCGGCATTGTGATCATCATCCTCCATCACGGCGCCGCTCTGGCGAAACTGCGCGACCTGTTCGGGGGAAAAGCCCCAATCGGCAAGCGCTGCTGCGCCCCCCTCGCCGCGGCGCGGCGCACCGCGCTCGACCGTTGCGGGCGTGCGCGAAAAACGCGGCGCAGGTCCGGGCTGGATGACCCCGTCACATTCGAAGAATGCTCCGCGCGCGCGGTTGTGCGGATGGGACGGCGCTTCGGCAATCGAGAGGACCGGGGCAATGCAGACGTCGTGTCCCGCAAGCGCTTCGCACCATTCATCGCGTGTTTTTTGCTGGAAGATACGGGCCAGATTCGCGCGCAGCTCGGGCCATCGCGTCCGATCGTATTGATCCGGCATTGACGGTGTGTCGAGCCCGAGCCGCTGCATCAGTTTGGCGTAGAAACGGCCCTCGATCGCGCCGACGGCGACGTATTTGCCATCGGCGGTTTCATAGACGTTGTACCATGGTGCGCCGCCATCGAGGATATTGACACCGCGCTTGTCGTGCCAGAGCCCGGCCGCCATCCGGCCGTAGAATATGGACATGAGGCTCGCGGCACCTTCGCTCATGGCCGTGTCGATCACTTGTCCGCGGCCGGAGGAATGGCGCTCGCACAACGCGCAGACAATCCCGAAGGCGAGATACATTGCCCCGCCGCCATAGTCGCCGACCAGATTAAGCGGCGGCGCCGGCCGCTGCGCAGGTCCGATGGCGTGCAGCGCTCCGGCGATCGCGATGTAGTTGATGTCATGACCGGCAGCCTGCGCCAGCGGGCCGTCTTGCCCCCAGCCGGTCACGCGGCCGTAAACGAGACGGGGATTTCGTGCCAGACACGCATCGGGACCAAGCCCCAGCCGCTCGGTCACTCCGGGCCGAAAGCCTTCGATCAGCACATCGGCCTTTTCCACCAGCGCGAGCACGATTTCGATGGCCCGCGTATCCTTGAGATCGAGCGCAATCGAGCGCCGGCCGCGCGCAATGACGTCGAATTTCGGCTCGAGCGGCAGGCCGAGATCGACCGGCTCGGGCCGCTCGACGCGCAACACGTCGGCACCCATGTCGGCAAGCATCATGGCGCAGAACGGCCCCGGTCCGATCCCTGCCAGTTCAAGCACTCTTATGCCGGAAAGCGGACCCGCCATTCCTGGACGTTCAATCGTTGTAATATCCCATCCCAATCTAACCCGCCCGGCGGAGCAAGCAGCATGGATTTTTCATTCAGCGCGGAGCAGCAGCAGATCCGCGATGCCATCCTCAAGCTCTGCGCGCAATTCGATGACGATTATTGGCTGGCGAAGGACCGCAGCGGCGATTTTCCCCACGAGCTTCATGGCGCGCTGGCGCAGGCGGGCTGGCTCGCCATTGCCATGCCGCCGGAGCACGGCGGCGCCGGTCTTGGGGTGACCGAAGCGGCCATCATGATGCAGGCGATCGCGGAGTCCGGCGCGGCGATGTCCGGCGCATCGGCCGTTCACATGAACATTTTCGGACTGCTGCCGGTCGTTGTGCTCGGGACGGACGAGCAAAAGCGCCGCATGCTGCCGGCCCTGATCGCGGGCAAGGACAGGGCCTGCTTTGCGGTGACCGAGCCCGATGCCGGGCTTGACACCACCGCCATAAAGGTGCGCGCAGAGCGCCGGGGCGACTATTACGCTCTCTTCGGTCAGAAAATCTGGATTTCGACCGCGCAGATTGCAAACAAGGTTCTCATTCTTGCCCGCACCACGCCGCTTGATGCGGTCAAGCGCAAGACCGAGGGCCTTACTCTTTTCTACACCGATCTCGACCGCAGCCGCGTTGCAATCCGTGTCATCGAGAAGATGGGTCGCCACGCGGTTGATTCCAACGAAATGTTTTTCGATGGCATGGCCGTTCCTGCCGCCGATCGCATTGGCGAGGAGGGAAAAGGATTTGCCGCCATTCTCCACGGCATGAATCCGGAGCGCATTCTCATCGCTGCCGAGGCCGTCGGGATCGGCCGTGCCGCGCTGCGCAAGGCCGCGCACTATGCGCGCGAGCGGGTGGTGTTTCGCCGCCCGATCGGACAGAACCAGGCTATCGCGCATCCCCTCGCGCGGAGCTGGATGTCGCTGGAGGCTGCCAACCTCATGGTGTTCAAGGCGGCAAGCCTCTACGACCGCAAGCTGCCCTGCGGCGCCGAAGCCAATGCCGCCAAGTATCTCGCGGCCGAGGCTGCATTCGAGGCCTGCGAACGGGCGGTGATGACCCACGGCGGTATGGGATATTCCAAAGAATTCCACGTCGAGCGCTACCTGCGCGAAGTCATGATCCCGCGCATCGCGCCGGTCACGCCGCACATGATCCTCAATTTCATCGCGGAGAAAGTTCTCGGCCTGCCGAAGTCGTATTAGCGTGGATCCTGCACAACCAACAAATTCGGTGGCAGAGCACGCGGACGCAAGGATGTAGCATCGGTATGGCGCCGGTCGACGCACAAAGGACAGTCATCGCAGGCGTTCAATTCTTATGTCTGTCGATGGAGGTGAAGCGACCGGTAATATTGCAGCGCGCAACCGCCGGTTTTGGACCCCCGAGCGGTCATGAGAGCTTGACCTTGACGCGCTGCACTGTGCTTGCCTGAAGACGCCGTATATCCCATGGTCCATGTCGTCCTCGACTAGAGGGGGAAGGAGCTCATGAAACGGCGTGAGTTCGTCACGCTGCTTGGCGGCACGGCTGCATGGCCGCTCGCGGTGCGCGCGCAGCAGACGGCAACGCAGCGGCGGATAGCGATTTTCCATCCGGCAATTCCGACTACTCTCCTTACTGAAACGGGTGGGGGCACCGCATGGCGCGCGTTTTTCGGCGAGCTACGGCGATTGGGTTACGTTGAAGGAGAAAATCTGATCATCGAACGCTATTCCGCCGAGGGGCATCACGAGCGTTATGCCGATTTGGCCCGGGAGATCGTGACCCGCAACCCGGATGTGATCGTCACCGGGACTAACCCCGTCGTGATCGCCTTCAGGGCGGCAACCAGCACCATACCAATTGTTGCGTTCATGCTGGATCCGCTGAAAGCGGGTCTGGTTACCAGCTTAGCCCGACCGGACGGCAATCTCACCGGCATCACGCTCGATGCCGGGGTCGAGATCTGGGGAAAGCGCCTGGCGATGCTAAAAGAAGCCATCCCGTCGACAACGAAGGCCGCATTTCTGGGGATGCGCGAAGGGTGGGAAGGTTCTTCTGGGCAGGTCTTGCGGGACGCCGGCAGCCGATTGGGAATTTCGCTGGTTTTTATGCTCCCGGAGAAGGGGACCCCCTCGGAGATCGAGCGCGTCTTCGCTGCGATGGAGCAGCAACGGCCGGACGCAGTGCTGGTCAGCGGGGAAGGAGACCTCTACGCGAACCGCCAGCTGATCGCCGAGCTTGCGCAGAAGAAACGCTTGCCGACGATGTGTCCGTATCGCGATTACGTCGAGGCCGGTGCGCTGATGGGTTATGCCGTCGATCTCGCAGAGCTGCTCAGGCGCATGGCCGATGACGTGCATCAAATCCTCAAAGGGGCCAAACCGGGCGAGATCCCGATTTATCAGCCGACCAAGTTCGATCTCCTGATCAACCTGAAGACGGCAAAAGCGTTCGGCCTGACCCTACCACCGGCGCTGCTCGCCACTGCCGCCGAGACGATCGAATAGTGGGCGCTATGTCTTCTTGGCACGAACGAAAATTGCCGACGCGCATCATTAATATCGGGCGCTGGAGCTCATGGAGGTGACAAGCCTGCCGATCTGCCCGTGCAACAAGCGACGAAGGTCGAGATGTACATCAACTTGAGGACCGCTCGTGCGCTCGGCATCACCATTCCGCTGCCGCTGTCGGGCCGTGCCGACGAGATTTTCGAGTGATGCTCTTCGTTGCAGTGCATGAATCCGGTTGTGCCCTGGCACTACCAGAGCCAAGTCGCCGACTTAAAAACAAGGTCTGTTGATTGGGGTAACGTGGAGCGCGCCGATGACCATCCCGAAGCCCGTTTACAACCCCCCCTTCAATGTCACGCGCGCGAGCCATTGCGTGCTCACGGTCAAAGATCTCGCCGCAAGCCGAAGCTTCTATGTCGACCTTATTGGTTTCATCGTCAGTGCCGAGGACAAGAGCACGATCTACCTGCGCGGCGTCGCGGAGGCCTGTCATCACAGCCTCATCCTTAAGCAGGCGCGCGGCGAGCCGCAGGCCGATCGCATCGGCATGCGGGTCTTCACGGAGGAGGACCTCGACAAGGCGAAAGCATTCTTCAGCAATGCCGGTCTGCCGGCCAAATGGGTGGAGGCTGCGCATCAGGGACGCACGCTCGCGGTGAGGGACGCAAGCGGGGCGCCGGTCGAGTTCTGCGCGACCATGGAACTGAAGCCCCGCCTTGTGGTCGCCTTCGGCGAGCATCACGGCGCCGTGCCGCAGCGCCTCGATCATTTCCAATTGCTGGTTCCGGACGTGCAGCAGGCGTGCGAGTTCTGGATGAGCATGGGCTTTCGCTTATCCGAATACATTTCCCCAGACGGGACGGATGAGCTGCTGTTCGTCTTCCTCCAGCGCAAGGGCAATCCGCACGACATCGTGTTTGCTCCTGGCGCGGGGCCGCGGCTCCATCACGCGGCATTCAGCATCCCGGAGTCCTACCACTTCTTCTATGTCTGCGATCTCGCCGCCGAGATGGGCTTTGCCGGCAATGTCGAGTTCGGTCCCGGCCGGCATGGCCCGGGCCATGCGCTGTTCGTCTATCTGCGCGATCCCGACGGACACCGCATCGAGCTGTTCAACACCCATTATCAGGTGATGGACATTGAGAACGAGCCGGTGCGCTGGGATGCAAGCGTTGCGATGAAGCGCCGCTGGCAGCTGCCGGCGCGCCGGCAATGGTTCGTCGAGGCGAGCCGCTTCGTCGATGTCGAGCCGCGCGAGGGAGCGCGCAAAGGCGAGCCCATGAGCCTTGAAAAATTCATCGCCGGCGCAACGCGATGAAACAATGCGTCGTAGCCCGGATTGAGCGAAGCGAAATCCGGGGGCGGCCCCCGCGTTTCGCTGCCGCTCAACGCGGGCTACACTACGCGGTCCGCGACGATCAAGCTTTCTGGGCCGGAAGCATCTGGCTCGATGAGTTGATGACGGCGTGGATGCTGCGCGCATACTCGATCGCGCCGGCAACGTCCATGTCGAGCGCGGCGCGCGCATAATCCTTGCAGCCGGTTCGCGCCGGCCGCGGTGCGCGCATGATCTGCGCGCACAGCGCCTCGACCGCTTGCTCGAGCCCGGCCGCGGGAAACACGTCACTCACAATTCCCACTTCTCTCGCGCGCACTGGATCGATCACCGCCGTCGACCACACCAAATAGGTCATGGCCTTGCGCGGTACCCGGTCGACCAGCGCCGACATCACCATGGTCGGCATGATGTTATGCGCCATTTCGGGCACCTGGAATTTCGCCGTATCTGCTGCAAGCGTGATGTCGCAAACCGCCGCGATTGCACAGCCGAAGCCGAACGCGCGTCCCTGCACGACGCCAATTACCGGGACTTCGCAACGCCGGAAGGCACCATAGCAGTTGAACACCACGTCGTTGCGGCGGCGCAGCTCGAACGCCTCGGGCGGCGGGCCGGGCGGCCGCTTGCCCATGCTTTCGCGTCCGACGCAAAAATCGTCGCCGGCCCCGCGCACAACCACGATCTCGGCGCTTTCTCCCGCCGAGAGCAGCAGTTTGGTCAATTCCACCGCCATCGCATCGGAGGCCGCATTTCCGAGCTCCGGCCGATTGAGCGTAATCTCCAGCACCGGTCCTTTGCGGGCGGTGAGAATTTCATTCGCCATACTGCTTTCTCCCAGGTTGCGCCGGAGGTCTTCCAGTCACCAGTGAATTTCCCTGCGTAGTGATCCTTGTGAATGATAACATCGAGAGATGGAAGATCCCGAGCGGGTTCCTCAGCCGCCTGACGGCGAGCCTGCGCTGCGCGCCATTGCCATGCCGGCCGACGCCAATCCGTTCGGCGATATTTTCGGCGGCTGGCTGCTGTCGCAAATGGATCTTGCCGGCGGCACCGTTGCAACGCGGCGCGCGAAAGGCCGCACCGCGACCGTTGCGATTACCGCGATGAGCTTTCATCGTCCCGTTTTCGTCGGCGACGAAGTCACCTGTTATGCCGAAATTATCCGGGTCGGCACAACATCGATCACCGTGAAGGTCGAAAGCTGGGTCCGGCGCGGCACCGGCGAGGAAAAGATCGCGGTCACTGAGGGTATTTTCACGTATGTTGCCGTGGACAGCGACCGGCGGCCCCGCCCGGTACCACCCGAAACATGATGCCGTGCCTGCCGCTATCCCCGCGAACGCCGAAGGCCTGTTTATTGCGGCACAGCGCCATCGCGACCAACGTTGATGCGGCTTGTCTCAAACATGCCCTCTGGTTTCTTGGTCGCGGCAAGCACGGTGAAATGTGCACCCGTCTTAAGATCGCTCTTGGCGCCAATGTCATACCGAACGATGGGCACGTCTGGTGGGACAACGATCTTCTTCTCGCCGCCTTTGTATTTGACCGTGATCGTCGAGCCGTCGACCCCAGCAACCGTCGCGCCTGATGCTGTGCCGTTGGTCATGGTGCCGTTCGCAACCGTCGGATAGGGGCGATGACCCTCGCCGGTACCGCGCATTTGTTCAGGGAAGATATGCACCTCGACAGCCTTTTGACTCCCGTCCGCCTGCGGCATCGCAGCGCTGCCAACGAAGGTGCCCTCTTTGATATCTGCGAGCGTGGCTTTCACCACAGCGACAATCAACGCGTTTTCCGCGAGTGCCAGTTTGACTTCAGTGCCTTCCCTGGATTTCAGCGTGAGCACATTGCCATCGACAGTCTCGATCGTACCACGGATACGGACCGTTGGCGGCTGTTGTGCTGACGCTACCGGGGTGATCAGCATGAAGCCAAGTCCTGCGATGCAGAGCACGCGGCGCGTCATCGGTTGCATCTGGATAGCCTCCCATGGAGTCATTGCAGGCAAATTGCGTCGCCGGCCTTGCCCAATTATGCACGAGATGCGTGCTGCGGGCTACGCCAAAAGTCCTTGAACGCTCGCGCGACCAAAATAAAATGCGCCGATATCGGCTTTGGACACACAGCAGGAATTCGGAGATATGACTTTGCGCGCCGCCACTGCCATCCTTGCCGTGTTGATTGGTGCCGGGCCGGCGGCGGCACAATGGCAAGACGCCACAGAGACGGACTCCACGGGCAGGAAGATTGTGATGCAACGCACGCCTGCTAAAGGCGCCGTATCAAAATCCGGCCGCGAAGTCACTGCAAGCCTATACCTGCGTTGCGACAACCCATATGACAATCACGTCAAATATCGTGGCCACGACTATTGGTCAGCCTTCGTTTTGTTCTCCGAACCTGTCAGCTCGGTCGAGGCCCGCACGCGCTATAGCTTCGATGGGGGGGAAACCACGCAATCTACGTTTATGTTCAACCAGAGCGGGACTGCGCTGTTTTTCACGCAGCAGGAAGACGAGGACAACGAGTTCATAAAACGATTGGCTCGGTCGACCACCCTGCAGATCAATCCTGTGCTGAGATGGGCTGGCAGTCCGGTTATCACCTTCGAAACCGAAGGCGCCGCCACGGCGCTTGGGCAGATTCCCTGCAACAAAAAATTTTAATTCGCTGATCTGCGAGCCCATTAATGCGTACAAAGCGTAAAGCCAGCGGTGATTGAGTTTCGGTCACTGCTGTTCGTCGCTACTGAAGCCCGTCTTTTCTTGCCTGCAACTCTTTGGCCAGCAGCGACGATTGTGGGATCTGGGTGAGCACCGATTCGATGGCGGCCTTTTTTTGCACCTGGCGCGTCATCGCAACTGCGCCGCCAAACGGGTAGTACATGGCGATCCGTTTTTCGTCCTCAGCGGAAAGTTCGTAATTCTCGCCGGGCGAATAGCACGGGCTGTTCTTGCCCGAAGCGAACATCCAGTCATCGTAGTAATATTTCATGATTGAAAGCTTATCGAACTGGCCCATGCTGTAGTCGGCCACCGGGATATCGGGATTAAGCGTCGTGAGCTGGCGAAGGTTGAAATCGATCTTCGATTTGGACCAGCTGTTCGGCGGCCCCCCAAACCACGTATAGATTCCAGGACGGCGGCCCTGGCCGTCGATGACGAATTGCCCGGATTTATCTGTCGTGCGCGCGTAGCCCGGATCGTCGTCCCAGCGAAAATCGCATGCAACATTGGGACTCTGATGCTCATGTTCGAGTCCGAGAGCGTGGCCGAATTCGTGCCTGATGTGGCGGGCAAATTGATACGGCAGGCTGCGGTCGTACCCTTCCAGGTTGAGCGTCTCGTTTCCCGGCTGATTGAGGTCCGGGTTGATGCTGTCCCGGCCTATCGCCGACCAGAAACCGCCCGGCAGGAAACCCAGGCGTATGTCCGCCTTATAGTCGATGTCGGTCGGACTCCAGGTCCGATAGTGGCCACTGGCGTCGCGGCCAAAATCGAATTTGATATTGCCATACTGGGGCCACACGGACGCGATCCGCTCGATTAGCGCGTGCAGGCGCGGCGTGCCGCCATTGAACGCAACAGTAATTACCGAGCCCGGCTTCCACTCTTCAGTATTGAGGAGAATGAGACCGCGGCGCACGCTCAGGGTGCGCCGCGCGCCGAGGTCATCGAGAAGTTTGCGTTCTCTTGCGGCGAGCCGCTCGATGTACCGGTCCGGATAGCCTTCCATGACACGGGGTTGAAATTGCTCGGGCGGCTCGACCACAGGTTCGGTCTCGTCACCGAGCGCACGCGCGGCCGGCGCAAGCCCCCCCAGCGCAAGTGCCAGCCCGAGTGTCATTGCTGTGACATGCGCCGGTCTGAGCATCGCTCTTCTCCCTCCGCTCGCTCTGCCCGCCCTGTCAGCACTTATTTCAATCCTGACATGAACGCCCACAAATGCGGCTAAATTGGATCGCCACGCCAAGCCAGCTTGGAACGCCGCAGGCGCCGGGGTAGTATTGCTTGCTCGGATAAACGACTTACGTTTTCCGCTTTCGGGAGGCCTGCAGAGTGACATCGAAGGGGATGGCCTGGGCCGCCTTGGCGGCAATATTTGCAGCCGGCCCGGCTGTCGCCTGCCAGGGAAAGAAGGTGCTTTTCGAGGACAATTTTGCCAAAGTCAATCCGCGCTGGGAGATGTGGAATCAAGTAAAAGTTCAAGGTGGCGCAATGCAGATTACCTCCACGGCCGGGCATATCGCACCGATTTTTTACAAGGGAGAGGCTTTCGATAAGGCCGATATGTGTGTCGATACAATCGCGCCGGCCGTCAGCGATCCCAAGAATCTGGGGATGCCGAGCCTGATCTTCGAAGGGCAGGCCTATGACGATTTCTACGCGTTCTACGTCAACCTCGCGAACGGGATGGCCGGTATTTCGCGGCTCCTAAAGAACAAATGGCTCCATCCCATCCCGTTCCACAAGGCCGACGGCATGGTCACTGCTCCCGGAGCAACGAACACCCTTCGTCTGACGCTCAACGGTGCGCACGCGACCGCCTATATCAACGGCGTCAAGTTCACCGATTTCCTGATCAATGCCCACGAAGGCGGTGGATTTGCGGGCCTCGAGGTGGACGGCGGTCAAACCGCGTCGGTGACGTGGAGTTTCAAGAATTTCAAGGTGACTGATCTTCCGTGACTGACGGCTGCCAGCGCGATTGACTTGGAGAGCTTGATGAGATGGGGGACTTTGCCCTTGGCCTTTGCCGCGCTGCTATCGGCCGCGGTTCCGGCCAGCTCCTGCAAGGGCAGGAATGTTTATTTTCACGACAATTTCAACGCCACCGATCCGGGATGGGGACTTTACGACAAGACCACCGTCGCCATTGCCAACGGCTGGCTGAACTCACCCCCTCACCACAGCATTACGCCTTCATTTACTATCGCGCAGATGTGTACGAGCAGGCCGATGTCTGCGTCGATGCCGTCGCTCAGGGTGCATCGGGCGTTCCGGATGGCGATGGCGGTTTGCTATTCGCGGATGAAGACAATGTCGGCTTCTATTATTTCTGGATCAGCCCGAAGAACAAAACGGCGGGCATCCGGCAGTGGTCGGCCAGCGCCAACAAATATTTGGTTCCGGTGGCGCCAAGAGTGGCGCAATTCAATACTGTTGCCGGAGCAAAGAATACTCTGCGCATTACGGCCAACGCAGGACAAACCGCCGCCTATATCAACGACCGGCTTTTCGTCTCGCTCGCGATCAAGCCGACCGAGGTCGGCGGTTTCTTTGGCCTTGGCGCGGCGCGGATTGATGCCAACCCGGCCTCATGGGCCTTCGCCAATTTCACAATCACCGACCTTCCCTGATCGGCACCTAGCGCCGCGGGCACGCTTCACCTCTCCCCGCAACCCGGGCCTGCCCGGGTTGCGCAGCATAGTACGCAAGTCGGGCAAGCCCGACTTGCGTTTGGGGAGAGGTCGGCGCCGAAGGCGCCGGGTGAGGGGGTCAAATTCACGATGAATGCAAAGTCCGATCGACTGGGACTCGCATTACCAAAATTTAAGGTCTGCGGAGAATCGTTCGGAAGCAGTGAAATGGCTTGTGTTTGCAGCGCGAGAGGTCCGCAGCTCATTACGATCAAGCAAAGGTGACGAGCTGCCCTCGCCGAACAATCATTGAAGCGCCGCATTTTTTATCCAGGTTGCAATCAGACATGCCAACCGGCAAGAGGCCAACCGGCGAAAGGAAAACTGCGATGCGCTCGATAACCATGTTGGCCGTGGCAGCCGCAATTTCAGGTCTGCTTGCTGTCGCAGCAAGGGCTGATGATCCGACCCATTCGACCGGCGACGCCCAGACCGGCGTGAAAAGAATCTACGAGCCCGATGCCAAGATGATGCTGCGCACTCCCGGCGCCGCGCGCCTCACTCCCGGCGCGGAACGGCGGGGATTGCAAACCGTCGATCCGGCGGGACCCGCGACCGGTGACGCCCTCCTGCCTCGCAATCCGGATATGCCGGCGGCTGCCGCTGCCGCAGTGACGACCGATGCCGCGCGCGTCACCCCGACCGGCGCCGCGCAGGCTATCCGGACACAACAGTAGAAAACGCATGCTGCTACTGCGGCCCTAGCGGGTAGCGTCGGCGGCACAGTCCAGACCGAACGTCTTCGCGGTCTTGTCACTCAGAATTGATCCTGGCGCGACGCGAATGTCATTTGCATTCGGCGAGCAGCTGTCGCATCTGGGTCATCTCGGTCGGTCGATTAAGCACGTCGAGCAAAGGGGCGGTACCGATGACGACGCTGAATTTGGGTCGGCTCGCGGTCGATGAGCTGCGCCCGGGCGGCCTTGCCCGGTCTGCTGCCGAAAAGTTCGCAGGCGCCTGGGCGGCCTGCCTTCTCGTGATGGCACGCGGCAATATTTTCGTTGCGTTCAGTTTCGACCATTTGGTCCTCGCTACGGTTTGCGGGACTGTCGGTGCGGTGGTTACCGTTGCACTTCTCCTCCAGATGGACCGCACGGCCAACAGCGTCAGCCGCCAGGTAACGCTTAGTGCGGTCGTGACGCTGATCGGCGATGTCTTCGCGCATCCGTCGCACTTTGGGTCGCAATGGGCGGAACCATTGGTCACGGCGGCAGTATCCGCCGGTATTGCCGCTGCGGTATGGTACGCAAGGCAGGGGTTACGCCTCGTACGTTAAGCCGAACGTCGCGATCCTGAGCTACCACCGATCGGTCCTGCACTGGATGTCCTGCGCCGGACGTCTGGAGCGCGTCATTCGCGCCAATTCCACTCCTTCGACCGGCTCGCCGTGCCTCCGCAGCACCCCAGCATGAGCCGCGCGAGCGTGCATTTCAACGAGAACGCCAATTGAAAAACTGGAAGAGAGCTTGCAAGCTTGAATTAACGCAAGGGCTGACACCCTAAACTTGGTCCCCGCTTTGGCAGGGACGAGCGGAGAGAGCCAATGACCCTGTCTTCCTTCCGGCGCGACCGCATCACCAAGCCGATCTTTCACTGGGCACGCGGCGTGCTGCCGAGCCTCTCGCAGACCGAACGCGAGGCCATCGAAGCGGGCGACGTGTGGTGGGACGCCGATCTGTTCAGCGGCAACCCCGATTGGGCAAAGCTGCTCAAGTTTCCACCCGCGAGCCTCTCGGCCGAAGAGCAGGCATTTCTGGCCGGACCGGTCGAGGAATTGTGCCACATGCTCGACGACTGGCGCATCAACTGGGAGCTCGGTGACCTGCCGCCGCAGGTCTGGGATTTTCTCAAGCGGCGCAAGTTCTTTGCCATGATCATTCCGAAGGAATACGGCGGACTGGGCTTTTCCGCCTATGCCCATTCGGAAGTCATCCGCAAGATTTCCACGCGCTCGATCTGCGGCGCAGTCACCGCCATGGTGCCGAATTCGCTTGGACCGGGCGAACTGTTGCATCGCTTCGGCACGAAAGAGCAGCAGCACTACTGGTTGCCGCGTCTGGCAGAGGGCAGCGAGATTCCCTGCTTTGGACTCACCAGCCCTGAAGCGGGCTCCGACGCCGCCTCCATGACGGATACCGGCATCGTCTGCCGCGGTATCTGGCAAGGGCGCGAGGTGCTCGGCATCAGGCTCAATTGGCACAAGCGCTATATCACGCTCGCGCCTGTGGCCACCGTGCTTGGGCTCGCATTCAAGCTTGCTGATCCCGACCATCTCATCGGCGATGTCGAGCATCCCGGTATTACCGTTGCGCTGGTGCCGACCAACCTGCCGGGGGTGGAGATCGGCCGCCGCCATCTGCCGGCGCTGCACATGTTTCAGAACGGCCCCACCTGGGGACATGACGTTTTCATCCCCATGGACAATATCATCGGGGGAGTCGCCCAGGCCGGCAAGGGGTGGAAAATGCTGATGAGCGCGCTGGCGGCGGGGCGAGGCATCTCATTGCCGTCACTGTCCGCCGCCGGCAGTGCGTTTGCTGCGCACGTAAGCGGAGCCTATGCGCGCATTCGCGAACAGTTTCACGTCCCCATCGGCCGCTTCGAGGCCATCGAGGAACTGCTCGGGCGCATTGCGGCCACGACCTATCTGCTCGATGCCGCTCGGCGGCTCACTTGTTCGGCGATCGATCACGGTCACACCCCCGCGGTGATTACCGCCATCATGAAACAACAGGCGACCGAGCGCCTGCGCATTGTCGCCAATGACGCCATGGACATCCACGGCGGCAAGGCGGTGCAGGAAGGCCCACTCAATTATCTCGGCAGCTTTTATCGCGCTGTGCCGGTCGGGATCACGGTTGAAGGCGCCAACATCGTCACCCGCAGCCTCATTCAATTCGGTCAGGGCGCGATCCGCAGCCATCCCTATCTGCTCAAGGAGATTACCGCGCTCGAAGATGGCGATCCCGCGCGCGGGCTCGATGAATTCGATCGCGCATTCTGGGGCCATCTTGGCCATAGCTTTGCCAATGCGTGGCGGGCCTTTGTGCGCGCGTGGACACCTGCCCTGTTCACCCCTGCCCCGGACGCCGGCAGAGCGCGCCGCTTCTACCGGCCGCTCGCTCGCTATACGGCGGCATTTGCGGTTGCCGCCGATTTCGCGCTGCTCACTTTGAGCGCAGGCCTCAAGCGGCGCGAAATGATCTCGGGCCGCTTCGGCGATATCCTCTCGGAGCTTTATCTGCTCTCGGCCGTACTCAAACGCTGGGAGGATGAAGGCCGCCAGCAATCGGATCTTCCGCTCGTCGAATGGTCGATGGAGACCGGCTTTGCCACCATCGAGCGGCGCCTCGACGGGATTCTGGCGAACCTGCCGAGCCGGCCGGTCGCCTGGTTGCTGCGATTTCTGCTGCTTCCCTTCGGTGTGCGCCGGCGCGGCCCCTCGGATCGTTTGACGCAGGCCTGCGCGGCGCTTCTGCTCTCGCCCTCGGCGACCCGCGATCGCCTCACCGTAGACATCTTCCATGGTTCGGGGGATGATGGCCTTTCGCGTCTGGAGCGGGCATTTGCCCTCACGCTCGCGGCTTCCTCCCTCCAGGAGCGCATGCACAAGGCAGGTGTTCGCGACGTTGCGCAGGCGCGCAGACAAAACCTGATCAACGACGCCGAGGCGGCGCAACTGCATGCGGCTGCCGAGGCGGTCGCTGCGGCCTTGGCCGTCGATGATTTTGCGCCGGAGGAACTGACCCACCGAGCCACGGGAGACGTGCCATCACAAGCGATGCCGCAACCGGCGGCAGCCGAATAGACCCCCCCACCTTTCCCTCCCCCGCTCGCTGGGGAGGGTCAGGGTGGGGGCCGGTCTATATTATCGACGGTAGTCGCACGCCCTTCCTGCGGGCGCGCGGCCGGCCGGGACCGTTCACGCCGGTTGATCTCGCCGTTGCGTGCGGCCGGCCGCTGCTGCTGCGCCAGCCATTTGCGCCCGATGCTTTCGACGCGGTCATCCTCGGCTGCGTCAACGTCATGGCGGATGAAGCCAATCCTGCCCGCATTGCGGCCGTGCGGCTCGGGATGGGCGAGGCGATGACCGCATCCACCGTCCAGATCAATTGCGGCTCGGGCATGCTCTCGATCGACGTCGGCTACCGCAATATTCGCGACGGCCACTGCGATCTCATTCTCGCGGGCGGCACCGAGGCGCTCAGTCGCGCCCCGCTCATCTTTCGGCAAAGCGCCACGCTCTGGTACGCGCGGCTCTTCGGCGCGCGCGATATCTGGTCGCGCCTCGCGGCCATGCTCGGCTTCCGGCCGTCTTTCCTCAAGCCCGTCATTGGCCTCGAGCGCGGTCTTACCGATCCGCTCGTCGAACTCAACATGGGACAGACGGCCGAGATCCTCGCCCATGTTTTCGGCATCTCGCGCCTTGACGCCGACCGCTACGCGGCCGAAAGCCAGCAGCGGCTCGCGCGCGCGCAGAAAGAAAAATGCTTCGCGGGCGAGCTCGAAACTGCCTACGGCCGTGACGGCCGCATCTATTCCCTCGACGACGGCGTGCGCCCGGACAGCACCGCCGAGAAGCTCGGTGAGCTCAAGCCCGCCTTCGAGCGTCCCTGGGGCAAGGTGACGGCGGGCAACAGCTCACAAATCACCGACGGCGCTTCCTGGGTCATCCTGGCCTCGGAAGCAGCAGTGAAGCAGCACGGGCTTGAGCCGCGCGCCGTGATCATCGACAGCGAGTGGTCGGCGCTTGATCCCTCCATCATGGGACTGGGGCCGGTGCTTTGCTCAACCGCGATCATGCGCCGGCAGGGGCTGTCGCTTGCCGATGTCGGATTGTGGGAGTTGAACGAAGCCTTCGCGGCACAAGTGCTCGCATGTCTTTCGGCATGGGAGGACGAGACGTTCTGCCGCGACGTGCTCAAGCTCGACGGTGCTGCCGGGCGCATCGAGCGCGACAAGCTCAATGTGGACGGCGGCGCGATCGGGCTCGGTCATCCCGTCGGTGCGAGCGGCAACCGCATTGTGCTGCACCTCGTCAACGCAATGCGCCGGCTCGGCATCAAGCGCGGCATCGCCACCCAATGCATTGGCGGCGGACAGGGCGGCGCCATGCTGATCGAGGCGGTGTAGAGCAAGTTCGATGATGTTCGATTACGAGGCGGCGGTGCAGCGCGGAACACCTCTCCCCTGCGGGGAGAGGTCGGATCGCGCTTGCGCGATCCGGGTGAGGGGGATCAGCTCCACGAGTAGCCCCCTCACCCGGAATGCGCGCGAGGCGCGCATTCCGACCTCTCCCCTCCGGGGAGAGGTCGCCCTGCCGGCTCGATCTGGGCAAATCACGGTGTAGCATGGGCAAGGTCTGGGACACGCTTGCACCGCGCAACCTTGAGCTCGGACCATTTTCCGCCGGCCGCAAACCGGTCGCGGCCGGCGCCTGGCGGCACTGGAAGCTTGCCCGCGATGATGACGGCATCGCCTGGTTGATCTTCGACAAGGAGGGTCGCAGCGCCAACACGATTGATGAGGAGGTGCTGCGCGAGCTCAACGATGTGCTCGCGCAGATCACACGCGAGCTGCCCAGAGGCGTGGTGCTGCGCTCGGCAAAGAAAAGCGGCTTCATTGCCGGAGCGGACATCGGCGAATTCCGCACCATGACCGAGACTGCGGCGGTGCAGAATCGTTTGCGCGAGGGGCATGCCGTCATCGATCGCCTCGATCGTCTCTCGGTGCCGGTCGTTGCCGTCATTCACGGCTACTGCCTTGGCGGCGGGCTCGAAATTGCGCTTGCCTGCGATTACCGCATCGCTGTCGAAGATGCGCAGCTTGGTTTTCCCGAAGTGTTGCTCGGCCTGCATCCCGGCCTTGGCGGCACGGTGCGTTTGCCGCGCCTGATCAATCCGATCGCGGCCATGACCATGATGCTGACCGGGCGAAATGCGCGCGCCACGCGCGCGAAATCGCTGCGCCTTGTGGATGCCGTTGTGCCGGAGCGCCACGTCAAGGCGGCGGCCAGCGCCGCCGTGCTTGGCAAATTGAAGACCCGGCGCGGCGGCACGCTCATTGAGCTCCTCAACAGCAAGCTCGGCCGCCAGCTTGCCGCCAGGCGCATGCGCGCGCAGACCGGCAAGAAGGTGCCGATCGAACAATATCCCGCACCGCATGCGCTCATCGACCTGTGGGAGCATCATGGCGGCAGCGCCGAGGAGATGCAGAAAGCCGAGATCGTTTCCTTTGCGCGGCTCCTGACATCGGACACATCGCGCAACCTGGTGCGGGTTTTCTTTCTGCGCGAGAAGCTCAAGCAGCTGGCGGATGGGCAGTGGCCGGGAAAGCGCGTGCACGTCATTGGCGCCGGCGCCATGGGCGCCGATATCGCCGCCTGGTGCGCATGGCATGGTTTTCATGTCACGCTCGCCGACACCAATCCCGAAGCGCTGGGCAAGGCGGCCGCCCGGGCGGCGGAACTGTACGGCAAGATCGGCCACCGGCGCACTGCAACGCGCGACGCGCTTGACCGTCTCATCCCCGATTTGAGCGGCGAGGGCGTGCGCACCGCCGATCTCGTCATTGAGGCGGTGCCGGAGACACTCGACCTCAAGCGCAAAATCTACGCCGCGATCGAGCCGAAGATGGCCCCGGGCGCCATTCTCGCCACCAATACGTCGAGCATTCCGCTGCAACAGCTGCGCGAGGGGTTGCAGCGTCCGGACCATCTCGTGGGGCTGCATTTCTTCAATCCGGTCTCCCGCATGCAACTCGTCGAGCTGGTCAGCCACGACCAGGTCTCGTCCGACGTGTTGGCGCAAGGCCGCGCATTCCTCGGCCGCATCGATCGACTGCCCGCGCCCGTCAAAAGCGCGCCGGGCTTTTTGGTCAACCGGGCGCTCACGCCCTACATGCTGGAAGCGATGGTCATGCTCAACGAGGGAGGAAAGCGCGAGACCATCGACGCGGCCGCGCAATTCTTCGGCATGCCCATGGGGCCGATCGAGCTTGCCGATCAGGTTGGGCTCGATATCTGCCTGCACGTGGCCGAGAGCCTCAAGGCAAACCTCGACCGGCCCATGCCCGATGTCTCGCGGGTGCTGCGCGACAAGGTCGAACTGGGAGAGCTTGGCCGCAAGACCGGCAAGGGCTTCTACGTCTGGAAGAAGGGAGAGGCCATCAAGGAGCACGGCGCGCCGGCGCCGACCGAGGAGATGCGGGACCGGCTTATTCTTCCCATGCTCGATGTGTGCGTCACCTGTCTGCGCGAGGGCATCGTGGAGGATGAGGACATCATCGACGGCGCCATGGTCTTTGCCACCGGATTTGCGCCTTTCCGCGGCGGCCCCATGCATTATGCGCGCGCGCGCGGAGCTGAAAATATCCGCCGCGCACTCGAGGTTCTGGCGCAACGCTACGGCGATCGCTTCCGGCCCGATCCGGGCTGGGATCGTCTGGCATGACGAACTCGTATACAGATCTTGAAGAAAAACTTGCGCGAGCGCAGCGCGAGCGCGACGAGGCGCTGGAGCAACAGACTGCGACCGCGGAGGTCTTGCGCGTCATCAGCGGCTCGCCGAGCGACGTCCAACCGGTGCTGGACGTGGTCGTCGCGAGTGCCGCCCGCCTCTGCGAGGCGCTGGACGCCATCGTCTTCCTTCGCGATGGGGACTTCGTGGTATCTCGTGCGCATTCCGGTCCCCTCGCACTGCCATTCGGTCAGCCACAACCGCTCAACCGCCAGTGGGTAACCGGCCGGGCGGTCCTGGAATCGCGCACCATCCACGTCCCGGATCTCCTCCACAGCGACGAGTATCCGGAGGGCAGAGAGCGAGCTCTCCGTCACGGCCATCGAGCGACATTGGCCGTGCCCCTGCTTCACGAGCGGACGGCGATCGGTGCGATCCTCGTCCGCCGCCGCGAAGCTCGCCCGTTCACTGACAGGCAGATCGAGCTGGTCCAGAATTTTGCCGCCCAAGCCGTCATCGCCATCGAGAACACGCGCCTGCTCAACGAGCTGCGCCAACGCACGATGGATCTCGCCGAATCCCTAGACCAGCAGACAGCTACAGCGGATGTTCTCAAAGTCATTAGCTCTTCTCGAAATGACTTAGAGCCAGTGTTCGAAGCCGTCCTTCAGAAGGCAGTAAAGATTTGCAATGCCAAATTTGGCACCCTTGCGCTCTCGGAAGGTGACTATAGGTTTCGCATAGTTGCGACGCACGATGCGCCGCCGGCCTACGCTGACATGCGATTGCGTGAGCCTGTGATTAGGCGTGGCCCGGGAACCGCTCTCGGTTGCCTCTTCGAGACGAAGCAAGTAGTGCACATCACCGACCTTGCCGCGGATAATTCTGCAGCACCGGTGCATGCCCTGCTCGCTGGTGCTCGAACCTTTGTTATTATACCGATGCTGAAGCATGAGCAGCTTATAGGCGGGATCGGTATTTACCGTCAGGAAGTTCGACCATTTAGCCACAAGCAGATTGATTTGCTGCAGAACTTTGCTGCACAAGCAGTCATTGCTATTGAGAACACGCGCCTTCTCAACGAGCTGCGCGAATCCCTCCAGCAGCAGACCGCTACCGCCGACGTGCTCAAGGTCATCAGTCGTTCCGCGTTCGATCTGCAGGCTGTCTTCAACACGCTGCTTGAATCTGCGGCTCGACTGTGCGCGGCTGATCATGCTTGGCTTGTGCAACGACAAGGCGAATATTTCAGTTGGCTTGCAAGCTATGGCCATGCGACCGAAGTGCACGCACGAATCAGGGATTATTTCAAAGCGCGGCAGGCCCTCCCCGTGGATCGAGGCAGTATCGTTGGACGAACCATGCTGGAGGCGAAGACGGTTCAAGTATCCGATGTACTGTTGGACACGGAATATGCATTGAGTGACCTGCAAAAGATTGGCGGCTACAGAGCCGCTCTTGGCGTTCCGCTCCTGCGCGAGGGACAAGTTGTGGGAGCGATATTTCTGGCAAGAACGGTGCCCCAGCCGTTTACCGACAAACAAATCGAGCTGATAGAAACCTTCGCCGACCAGGCGGTGATCGCGATCGAGAACGTGCGGCTGTTCGACGAAATCCAGGACAAGAGCCGGCAGCTCGCAGAGGCGAGCCAGCACAAGTCGCAGTTCCTTGCCAATATGAGCCACGAGTTGCGCACGCCGCTCAACGCCATCATTGGCGTCAGCGAGATGCTGCGAGAGGATGCGGAGGCGTTGAGGCAGGACCTCGAGCCGCTCGACCGTGTGCTCGGCGCGGCCCGTCATCTGCTCGCTTTGATCAATGACATTCTCGATCTTTCCAAGATCGAGGCGGGCCGGATGGAGCTGCAGCTCGAAGATTTCCCGCTCGCGCCGCTCATCGACGGCGTGGTCAAGACCATCGAGCCGTTGGCGGCGAAGAGCGAGAACCGCCTGGCGGTCAGTTGCGATGCCGCGATCGGCATGCTGCATGGCGATCAGATGCGGCTGCGGCAGGCGCTGCTCAACCTCATGAGCAACGCGAATAAATTTACGGAGCGCGGCACTATTGCCGTTGAGGCGCGCCAAACGCAGGAAAACGGCCGCGATTGGGTCACCATCGCTGTAACCGATACCGGGATCGGCATGACGCCGGAGCAAAAGGGCAAGCTGTTCCAGGAATTCTCCCAGGCTGACGCATCGACGACCCGGAAATACGGCGGCACCGGCCTCGGGCTCGCGATCAGCAAACGCTTTTGCCAGATGATGGGAGGCGACGTCACGGTCGAGAGCGAGCCTGGCCGTGGCTCGACCTTCACCATTCGGCTGCCGCGAATTGCGCAGAGCGATGAGGCGCTCGTCATTGCAGCACGCGGGGAGAAACTCGGGCAAGCCACTCATGCGATGCAAGAGCAAGCAAAAGAATCCTTGATCCTGGTCGTGGACGACGATGCGACCGTGCGCGAGCTTGTGCAGCGGCATCTGGAACGGTCGGGCTTTGCGGTGGTCGCCGCAAGCGGCGGCCAGGAAGGGCTTCGGCTGGTGCGGGAACTGCGGCCCGCGGCGGTGACGCTCGACGTCGTGATGCCCGATCTCGACGGCTGGACCGTGCTCGCCGCTATCAAGGGCGATCCGGCGCTTGCAGGCACGCCGGTCGTTCTCATGTCGATCGTGGACCAGAAGAACCGCGGCTATGCGCTCGGAGCAACAGATTACCTGGTAAAGCCTGTTGACCGCACCAAACTCGTCGAGACGCTGACCAACATCTGTGGCTCGGTTTCGGGCAAAGCCCTTCTGGTCGATGATGATGAGGTGGTCCGGCGCGGTGTGCGTCAGGCACTGGAGCCGATTGGGTGGCAGGTAACCGAGGCGCAGAACGGTCAGGCAGCGGTCGAGGCGCTCGCGACCGTGCAGCCCGACGTGATGATTCTCGACCTGATGATGCCGAAGATGGATGGGTTCGAACTCCTCGACGAATTGCGCCGGCGGCCGGACTGGCAGAACATCCCAATCGTGGTCATCACTGCAAAGGACCTGACGAACGAGGACCGCAACCGCCTCAATGGCGCGGTTGAACGAATAATTCAAAAGAGTGATCGCGACGAAATGTTGCGGCAACTCACTCGTGCGATAAGCAGGTGTGTCAAATTGCAGCCGGCGAGGCCCGTATGAAGATTCTGTACGTCGAGGATAACGACGATAACGTTTATATGCTCAAGAACCGCCTCGCGCGGGCGGGCTTCACTGTCGTCATCGCGGCCAACGGGGCGCAGGGCATCGCCATGGCTCATTCCGAGCAGCCCGACCTCATTCTCATGGACCTCACGCTGCCTGATATTGACGGCGAAGAGGCCACGCGGCGGCTTAAGAGCGATGCTGCCACGAAGCACATTCCGGTGCTTGCCCTCACCGCGAATGCGATGAGCGCCGATCGGGAAAGGGCAATCGCTGCCGGTTGCGATGACTTCGATACCAAGCCAGTAGACATGCCTCGCCTGCTCGAGAAGATTGCCGCGCTGAAAACGCGATAGGTCAATGTCTCCTTACAGCCCTGGTATCAAGATTGACGAGCCGGAAGAACTACTTCCCGTTGCGCGCCGCGGCATCCTGGATCATTCTGAAAGCCAGCCCGAGTGTTTTTGATAGGGGCCTTGCATGCCGGTTCTGCCGCAAGCCGGTGCACGACCTGGCCAGCAGCCGGCCATCTCGGCCTGGCCGATCGATTTTTTCATTTCCCGCCGGGGCTCGGCCGCGCAAGCCGCGCAAGAAGTGGCCGATGTCCTATCAGACGAGGGCTATAGCGTCCGGGTTCAGGACTATCACTTTGGCCCTGGTGTGAATTTCATCGCTGCAATCGACGATGCGCTGCGGCGCTGCCGCGACCTCATCGTGCTCTTGACCAAGGATTACGCCCTCTCCCTGCACACGATGAGCACAGAGCTTGGAAATTTTCTCGCCGCCGCTGCCCGGGCGGACGGCGAGCGAGCGCTGATCGTGCTGAGGCTCGAGGATTGCGATCCCGAGGGGGTGATGGCCGCCCATGTCTACGGCGATCTCACCGGGAACGACGACCCCGGCAAGCGCCGCGAGGTCATCCTCGCCGCTATCAATCGCATGCCGACCGCGCTCCGTCCGCCGCGGCGGACAGTGCACGGCCTGCCGCCGCGCAACCGCGATTTTGTCGGTCGTGACGATGTGATTGGGCGGTTGCACGCGACGCTGCTCAGCGCAGAGTCCCCGGCGCCGATGTGGCTGCACGGCCTCGGTGGCATCGGGAAAAGCTCGCTGGCCGCGGAATATGCGCATCGCTGCGGTGGCGATTATGCCGGGGTGTGGTGGGCGCGGGCCGAGAACCGCACGATGCTGATTGACAGCTTGGCAGAACTCGCCCGCGCGCTCGACGATCGCTTGGGCAGCACTTTCCTGCCGCGCATTACCGAACCACCGGACCTGGAGAAGCTCGCGCAAACTGGATTGGCGAAGCTCGCGGCTCGACGCAAACCCTGGTTGCTGATCTACGACAACGTCGTGAGACCAGCCGCGATTGAGGGACTGATCCCACCGGGCGGTGCCGCGCGGCTGATCATTACTACACGATACTCTGACTGGCCGAGATGGGCTACCGAAATGCGGGTCGAGACCATTCCGCGGGACGCCGCGGCGGAACTCCTGCTCAAGCGCCGCGGCGGCAACCGCGAGGACGCCGCCAGGCTCGCGCACGCGCTCGGATGCCTGCCGCTCGCGCTTGATCACGCCGGCGCCTATTTGCGGCGCACCGGCAGCTCGTTCACACGCTACACCGCGCGCGTCGAGGAGCTGATTGGCAAGAATGTGGGCGATGAAGCCAGCGTGCGCGCGACCTTCGACCTCGCGATTCAACGAGCGACGGAAGAGCGGCCAGCGGCTGACACGGTACTGGCGTTCCTCTCGGTGCTGGCGCCAGAGCGGGTGCCGCTGGACATCATCGACGAAACGATCGTAACGGATGCGGAGCGCGACGATGCCCTGATCGCGCTCACTGCGGTGTCGCTAGCGCGGCTCGACCCATTCCCGGATGAGTCGGAAGCAATCACCGTGCATCGGCTGGTGCAAGCAGCGGCGCGCACGCGCAACGCTGCGGCAGATGGCAATCGCGCCATAATCGAGAAGGCGATCCGCCGGCTCGGGCAGGCGTTTCCGGACAACGGCTATAGCGAGCCGAGGTCGTGGCCACGTTGCGAGAAACTGATGCCGCACGCGCTCGAGTTGAGGGAGCAGGCACATCGCACCAACATCGCGAACCATGATTTCGCCTTCCTGCTCGACGCCACCGCCAACGCACTGCACGGCCGCGGCGCATTCGACGCGGCCGAGCCGCTTTTGCAAGAAGCTGTTGCGATCGCGCGCAGCGTACTCGCACCGCGCCACGTCGACCTCGGGCAGTGGCTCAACAACTTGGCCAACATCTACATGAACACGGCCCGCTATGCGCAAGCCGAGCCGCTGTATCGCGAAGCAATCGAGATTGGAACAGAAACGCTGGGCCGAGGCAGCTTTCGGGTCGCGACGCGCATCAGCAATCTAGCGAACTTGCTGATGGAGACCGGCCGCTACGAGGAATCCGAGCGGCTGTTCCGCGAAGCGTTGCAGACCGTCGCGACGACCCGCGGCAAGGGCGACCCGATGTATGCGGCACGGCTGCGCAGCCTCGCCTTGCTACTCTACCGGACCGAGTGCTTCGAGGGATCCGAGGTAGCGTATCGCGAAGCGATCGCGATCGGCGCGACCGCCTCGGGGCAAGACGATCCGCACGTCGTAAGCTGGCGTGGCCAGCTCGCCAACGTGCTGCGCGACACTGGGCGTGCAGGGGAGGCGGAGCCACTTTATCGCGTGACAGTCGAGAAGCTGGCGACATCGCTCGGTCCCGGCCACCCCAGCGTCGCTGGCGCGAGACGAGAGCTCGCGCGGCTTCTGATCACGACCGGCCGCGCCGAAGAGGGGCTGGCACACGCGCAAGAGGCGCTGGCGGCACACGAGCAAACGTTCGGCCGCGCTCATACGTGGACGGCTGAATCGGCGGCGGTAGTCGCCGACGCGCTCCACGCGCTTGGGCGGAGCGCCGACGCGGTGGAGGTGCGGGCGACGTATCGAAGCGGGACTGAAATGCTCTCCTGATTTACTGGCGCGGCGTTTGCCGGAGTCCGCTTGCGGGCACGAAGCTAAGCCGGATATGGCCTGGTCTTGGCGGCAGAAATCCTGGCAGATTCCTTGTGCGTTTCGAAAATTTCGTTTGTTTCGGATATTGCGTTTTAGCCTTCCACCACCATAATGAGCGAGTGCTTCACATACAAGGTGAGAAGCCATGACCACCGCAACATTGACCAGCGTATCCCCTTCCAAGGAGGACGTTGAGCTGGCGCGTGCCTCCGGACAGCGGCTCGCCCCACTAGCGCGCCGCGCGCGCCCCCTGACTTTGCGTGTCCGTGATGCCGGCAAGGAAGAGACAATCGAGTTGCCCGCGGCAGCCGTGAAACTCCTGCAGGCTATTCTGGAGGATATGGCCTCGGGGCGAGCGGTCACGATAGTTCCGCAAAATACCGAGCTGACGACACAGCAGGCCGCCGATTTCCTCGATGTGTCGCGGCCGTTCCTTGTTGGGCTGCTTGAGCGGAAGAAGCTTCCCTTCCGGTTAGTGGGGACGCACCGGCGCGTTCGTTTCGAAGATGTTCTACGATTCAAGGAGAACATCGACGCAGAACGGCGCAAGGTGCTCGATCAGCTCGCCGCAGAGGCCCAGGAGCTCAAGATGGGATACTGAGGCTTGGGCAATTTCACGGCCTTTCTCGATGCATCCGTTCTTTATCCGGCACCACTACGCGATCTCCTCCTGGAGCTGGCGGTGTCGGATCTCTACCGTGCCAAGTGGTCCGAGACGGTGCACGAGGAATGGATCGCGGCCGTTCTCAAGAAGCGGAGCGATTTAACACGCGCACAGCTCGAGAGAACGCGCGATCTGATGAATGCGCACGTGCGCGATGCGCTGGTAACGGATTTCGAGCAGCTCATCGATGTGATGGAGTTGCCAGACCCGGATGATCGTCATGTCCTGGCCGCCGCCATCAAAGGCCGTGCGGACCTCATTGTCACGGTCAATCTCAGGGACTTCCCTGCAGAGAGGCTCGATCCATGGGGAATTGAAGCGCGGCACCCGGACGAGTTTTTGACTCACCAATTTCACCTGTCCCAGCCAGTCTTCCTCCAGGCGGTAAAGACGGTACGCATGCGGTTGAAGAACCCGCCGAAATCGGTTGAAGATTATCTCGACACGCTGCGCACACAGGGTCTCCTTGCAACTGTAAAGGCAATTGAACCCTTCAGCCAGTTCATCTGAATGATGGATCAATCAGTGATCGCATCCAATTCAAAGAACTTCACCAGCGGGCCGCGCCCTGCTCGCTTCGCCGACCCCGACCATCTTGCCGATGCGATCATCGCCCGCGTCGGCAAGAACATTGTTCTCGGGCTGCCGCTTGGTCTCGGCAAGGCGAACCATGTCGCCAATGCCCTGTTCGCGCGCGCGCAGGCGGACCGCTCGCTCAAGCTGCGCATCTTCACCGCGCTGACACTGGAGAAGCCGCGCGGGAGCTCGGAGCTCGGCGCCCGATTTGCACGGCCGCTCGCGCACCGCATTTTCGGCGGATACCCCGATCTCGCCTACGCTGCTGCTCAACGTGAGCGCAGGCTTCCTGCCAACGTTCAAGTCGATGAGTTCTTCTTTCAGGCCGGCACACGCCTTGGGGTTGCCAGCGCGCAGCAGTGCTATATCAGCGCCAACTACACGCACGCGGTGGGTTATGTGCTGGCGCGCGGCGTCAACGTGGTGGCGCAAATCGTGGCCCGGGAGGACCGCGCCAGCGGGACGCATCTGAGCCTGAGCTGCAATCCCGATATCACGCTCGACCTCCTGGCAGCGCGCGCGCGCGGCAAAGCAGATTTCCTGTTGGTCGGACAGGTCAATTCCGAACTGCCGTTCATGCCCGGAGATGGCGATCTGGAGCCGGAGCAATTCGAGTTTCTGCTCGAAAGTCCGCAGACCGATTTTCCCCTGTTCGGGCCGCCGCGCGAGCCGATCGACCTGCGCGAGCACGCCATCGGGCTCAACGTTGCGCGCACCATCGCTGATGGCGGCACTTTGCAGCTCGGGATCGGGTCGCTCGGCGATGCCGTGACGCATGCGCTCATCTTGCGGCACAAGCACAACGCTGACTTTCGTCGAACCACGGCTCGGCTCGATGCGCCCGGCGCCGGACCGCCGGAGCTGCGCGAAAGCAGCCCGTTTGACATCGGCCTGCACGGCACCAGCGAGATGCTGGTCGAGGGTTTTCTGGCGCTGCGCGAGGCCGGCATTCTCAAGCGCGAGGTCGACGGCACGTTGCTGGAAGCTGCATTCTTTCTCGGCTCGCGCGCGTTCTATCGCGCCTTGCGCGAGCTCGCGCGCGAAGAGCGCGCGAAGCTGCGCATGACATCGGTATCGTTCGTCAACGCACTCTATGGCGACGAGGAGACCAAACGCCGCGTCCGCGTCAAGGCGCGTTTCGTCAACAACGCCATGCTGGCGACTTTGCTGGGGCACGTCATATCGGATGGCCTCGAAAACGGGCAGGTCGTAAGCGGCGTCGGCGGGCAATACAATTTTGTCGCCCAGGCATTTGAGCTCGAAGGGGCGCGCTCCATCATCATGTTGCCTGCCTCGCGCGCGGCAGGAGGGCGGCTTAGCTCGAACATCCGCTGGAGCTACGGCCACAGCACGATCCCGCGGCACCTGCGTGACGTCGTGGTGACCGAATACGGGATTGCCGACCTGCGCGGCAAATCCGACCGCGATGTGATCGCGGCCATGCTGGCCATTGCCAATTCCCGGTTTCAAGCGCCGCTGCTGGCACAGGCAAAACGCGCGGGAAAGATCGAGCAAAGCTTTGAGCTGCCGGGAGCATGCCGCAACAACACGCCGCAGCGCATCACACAGGCGCTCGGAGGTGCACGCGAGCAAGGCCTGCTGCCGCTCTTTCCGTTCGGCACTGATTTCACCGCAACCGAGCAGCGATTATTGCCTGCGCTTGCGCGCCTGCGCGAGGCCTCCCCGTTTGCGCTCGCGGCCCTTGCCGCGCGCGGTCTCATCGCGGGGCGGCCCTCCCGGCAAGTGCGCGAGTGCCTCGATCGCATGGGGCTTGATCGCGCCGCAAAGCCAGGCGAGCTGTTCTATGCTCTGCTGTTGCGCGGAGCGCTGGCTGTTACTCCCTAAAGCAACGTCTCGTAAAACCGAATGCTGGCGTTGCGTTACAGCGTGTTTCGCTGAGATCGAGCCAGCAGGTCCACCTCTCCCCGCAGGGGAGAGGTCGGAATGGGCGCCTCGCGCCCATTCCGGGTGAGGGGGTTACAAATAGAGTGGGCCCCCCTCACCCGGATCGCGCAAGCGCGATCCGATCTCTCCCCTCCGGGGAGGGTACCGCGGGCGGCACCATCGCGTGGTGATCGAACGTCATCGAAACTGGCTCTAGGACGGTTCGCTACCGCCGGTGTCCCAAGCCGATTCCGAGCTTCAGCGCCTGCTGCCGAAGCGCCCCAACCGTGCGCTTCATCGATCGTGAAATCACGGACACCCGTGTCCTCGCCTTGGAGTGTTTTTTAAGGTCGCGCAGATCGCCTTTCGACCACGCCCGTCTTCGCCCGCGTCTCTTTCCGTTCGCTGACGTTCTCGCCTTAGCCATCGTCACCTCCAATGATTAGAATCATTTGAGTATGCACGTTTTCGCAGCGAGGTCGAGCATGCCCCGCGATTTAGGCCGTAGGTCGGGTCGAGCGGCTCTTCGCGAGACCCAACGCTTTCCCGAGTTAGGTCCCGGTCGAGCATGTCCTCAATTTGAGTAGAATGTCCCCACTACGGCCAACACGCCCATGTCTTCTTGCGAACCAAGAGATCACGAAAGGGCGCGGCCACCCATAGGGTTCTACCGCCGAAATCTTTCCGCCCCGACCGTTCTTCGACGCCCGCCTTGAACCTCTTGAAAAACTAGTGCGTGACGGGGGGCGGGCCGATGCTCTCTGAAATACCTGATGCGATGCTTATCGGGACCTCCCAGATGCTCGCGATCAGCGGCGCGCTCCAGTCCAGCCCTTCCTCGAAATGTCGATGATAATGCCGTCCGGGTCCTTGAACTTGCGCTCAAAGTTTTCCTTTTCGGTGTTGTCGCCCAAATCCATGAAGAACGTGCCGCCGGCCGCCTCCACTCGCTTCTGAGTCTCGGCAATGTCGTCGACGATGAAGCCGAAGTGATGAGCGCCGACGAAGTCCTTCATGTCGGTCCGGCCCGAGCCTTTGTCACCGGTAAAGTGCAAGAGCGCCAAATTGACCACGCCGTCGCTCATGTAGATGGCGGAACTCCATCCGAGATCTTCAAAGCCGACGCGCTTGAGACCGAAGGCCTGCTCGTAGAACTTCGCCGACCTCTCCTGATCCCGAACCACGATTGCAAAGTGCCTGAGCTCAGCCATTGTCACTCCCGTTCATTGGATGTGCATCGAGGCGCAACACCCCCGCTGCATACTGTGCTCTACTGCCTTTAGAATGCAAGAAGCTACAGCGCTTCTCGCTCATATTGAATCTCTGTCGTCATTGCCGGGCTTGACACCGCAAGTCGGGTATACCCGACTTGCGGCACTTTGTTGATGTGCGGACCTCGGGCAGGCCCGAGATCCGATGCAATCCATCCATCTTACTCGCAAGAAGATGGATGCGCGGGTCAAGCCCAGGGTCAAGCCCGCGCATGACGCGAAGAGGATTGGTTCAATTCGAGCGGGATTTGCTGTAGTAGAGCGATTCCTTGTGGCTGATCCCTGCTTAGCATCGCGTTCGTGAACTAACCTTCACCGGGATTGCGCTGGACGAAACCGCTCAGTATCAACCTGAATGATCTACCCGTTCGGTGCGACCTTCCGCAGGCTGGCAGCGCGGCGCCTTGCGGCGTTCAAGCGAACGCCAGCACTCGATACGGAAGGCCTGAAGCGGGCAGCTGTAGCTGTAACCCTGCTGGAGAGCGATGACGGATCGGGCGAGACGGCTTTCGTCTTGACGAAGCGCGGACGCGACTTGCGCGCCCACAAAGGACAATATGCGCTGCCGGGCGGGCGCTGCGACGAAGGCGAGTCCGCCGTCGCGGCAGCGCTACGCGAGGCCGAGGAGGAGCTTGGGCTTCGCCTGCGTGCGGACGACGTCCTGGGAATGCTCGATGACTATCCGACGCGCTCTGGTTATCTGATCACGCCAGTGGTGATCTGGGCCGAGCAAACACGGCCACTGCTTCCTAATCCGAAAGAGGTCGCCTCGGTGCACCGCATTCCGCTCGCGGAAATCGCGCGCGCGGGCGCCATTGACTTTATCACGATTCCGGAAAGCCAGCGACGGGTCATTCGCATCCGCATGAATGGGTTCCTGGTGCATGCGCCGACGGCGGCCGTGGTCTTTCAGTTTCATGAGGTGATGGCAGGGCGCCATACCCGCGTTAGCGAGCTGGAGCAGCCGGTCTTTGCCTGGCGCTAACCCGCCCCACCCGCCTGAGACGTAAGGCGGCCCTGTCCTAAGGGCTTGAGGCCCATACGGTTAGCGACGCTGTTGAGCAACCCAATCACGGTACCGCGGCGATTACCGCCTCTCATCCTCGTAATTCCAGTGGTCGCGATCGTGAAAGTGCCGGCGGTGTTGCCAGCCATATCCGTAGGTATCGTGATCGCGATCGTACGGAGCGAGGCGGACGTGATCCCTGGTCTCATCCACCCGCACATTCTCGTCATTGATCCGGCAGAACGCGCAGCGCCAAGCTGACCCCAATCCGCTGGCTGTAAAACCCCGGCCGCCGCTTGGGCCAGTACGACGGCCTTCAGGAAGATAAGTATCACAGCTGCCACACTTCTCCGGGCCGCAAGGCGCGGAAGCGCTCAGCTGGAATTCCGGTATTCGCCAGAGCATCAGCAAGAGCGATTAAGGGGGCATCGATCGCTTCGTCCGTGAGCTGGAACGTCCCATAATGATGGGCCAGTGCAAACTCTGCACCGGAATCCATGAACGCCTGCACCGATTCACCCGGGTTCATGTGCTGATCGCGCATGAACCAGCGAGGCTCGTAGGCTCCAATTGGCAGAATGGCGAGCTTGAACGGCCCATGGCGCTCGCGCGCCTTGCGGAAATGGCCGCCGCTACCGTAACCGGAGTCGGCTACGAAATAGACACGTCCACCTGGCGCCACGATCACAAACGAGGCCCACAGCGCCATGTTTCGGTCTGATAAATTTCGTGCCGACCAGTGTCGTGTGGCGACGAGGATCACGACAACTCCCTCGCCGATATTTACCTGATCCTCCCAGTCGTACGCTTCGGCGGCGATTGTCGGATCAAAATTTCTTATTATCGTGTCGTTGCCGAGCGGCGTAACAACGCGCGGATGGTGTACGGCCGCAAGCCGTGACAGCGTCGCGAGATCAAGGTGATCGTAATGCCCGTGGGACACCAAGACGTCAATCGGGGGTAAGTCCGCAAACACAATCCCAGGATCGTTGACCCGTTTGGGTCCCACAAAGCGGAACGGCGATGCACGCTTGGACCATACCGGGTCGAGCAGAATATTGACGCCCGCGGTCTGTATCAGCACGCTGGCATGCCCGACATATGAAATGCGCAAGGCAACACCCTCAACGCGCGCAGGGGGACAATCGACGCGTGGCGACGGTGCCCAAACCGGCCACTTCGCCTTGGGGGCGCGCCATCGACGGTCAATGTGCCAACGCAGCAAATCGCGTCTGCTTCTAGGCGGCGCCCCTTGTGGGTCGAAAAAGCGCTCACCATCGAAATGATCCGACTTGGGGCCGGTGTAATAGCGGGACATGCAGGCCCGTACTACATGCGACGCGCATCATGCAAATGACGAAGCTCGTATTCGTCAAGCTTTCTTAAACCTGAAACTGATTGCCAATCTGAAGGTGCGACGCTGCGGGATTGCGTTCGCATCACGGTCTACGTATCCGACCTGCACCGTTTCGCGTCGCTGGTGAGCAGGGTACAGGCAGAACTTTGGGGCAAGCCGCCATATCCGCCGCGTACTATGTTTGAGGTTCAGCGCCTGTTCGACGACGATATCGTCGAGATCGACAGCATCTTTTACGCCCCCAGAAAAAACTGAGCGTAGCTAATCGCCGCCGAGGATGGCAGGCTGCGATCCTTTTCCGGACCAAACTTGTCCGAGACGCACAGCTTGCAGTGTTGTCGACTGAGCGTTCGGTCTGACAAACTCGTATTTCAACACGCTCGCGTCCGTGCCTCCAGCCGCAACACCGCTGACCAGCAGATTGGCGCCAGTCGTCGTGCTGGTCGTGGCGACCCGTGTGGAGGCAGATCCATTGAATGGCTCGAAGCTCGCGATCTCACGAAAGGGAGCGCTGTGGTCGTGGTGTAGGGGGCTCTGCAGATAGAGTGACGGGCCCCCGTCCAGTGCGGAGCCGCTCGAAAAGATCTTTACCGAGCCGCGGTCTGCGAGCTGGCTGACGATAACGCGCTTGGCGCCACCAAGCGAACCGGCGAGCCAGCCCGTCGCGAGGGAAACGCCGTCTCGGTAATCCTTCCCGAACGGAAAGAATGAGGCGGTCTTCATGGGCTGCCCGGCCGCAGCCGGTTCCGTGCTACCCCGACCGGCTTTGCCGATGGTGTTGAGGAGCGGGAACGCGAACACCTTGACCTCGGTTGGGCTGCCCGGGCCGGGAGCGGTCACAATGCTCTCGCGGCCAGTCGAAAAATCAACGAAACCGGTGGCGATACTTACCCCAGACCGGTCGTCACCATACGGTTTGAAGCTGGAGAAGAGCGCTGGAACGACGCCGGGCGAAGACGACAGCTGGGATTGATATACCTTTACTTCACTTGAGACGCCGGGACCTGATCCCACGATGATGTTGTCGGACGTCGTCCCATCGATCTGCGCAACAGCTACGCTGACGCCGCCACGCGCGAGGGAATCGAAGGCCTGAAAGCGCGCCAACTGCGTCCCAAAGGCGCCTTTGCCACGTATGGCCGCACCGGCGTAGGCCACAACTTCCGGCGCGTGGTCCCCTCCCGAGCCGACGATCAGGTCAAGAATCCCATCACCATCCACGTCCCCCATTGCTACATTGACGCTGCCTTCAAAACCGGGAAACGGGATGACGGTGGCGACGAACCGGTCGCCGTTGCCGTCGTACAAACGGACTTCGGCAGGTTTGCCGGGAGCGCCTGGAACGGCCACCGCATAAATGGAGAGGGCCGGTATGACGTTAACGAGCGCCATCAGCCCGTTGTCTTCGTGGTTGAGACGATGGCAATGCATCACGTAAAGTCCGGTGTATTCGTCGAACCGGGTGCGGATCGCAAGGATGCCGGGTTGGATCACGCTCTCGTCACCATGCATGGTCGGTGCGGGCGCATTGGCATTGTCGATCGAAAACTTGTCGGGGCCGGTGCGCAGACCCGTCGTGGGATCAAAGTACTCGATCACCTGAAAGTCATTGACGTGAACGTGGATCGGATGCTCGTCGTTATTGTGGTTGACGAACCTCCACTCCTCGACCGAGTTAAGCCGCGGCTGGATCAGCGGCACGTTCGGAAATGCGCCGCCGTCGAATGCATACACGAACGCTTTCGGATCCTCGGTGCTTGCCAAGTTGTTGAGAAATCCACCGGATATCAGGATCTGCCGCTTGAAGTCCGGGATGGTGCTGGCTAGGTCGAGAAACGACGTGTAGCCACCAAGCGACTGACCTTCGATGAAGGGGGTCGTTACGCCGGCTCCTTCCGAGGGGGTCGCTCTCGCTAGCACCTGGGTTGGAAAGACGAAGAACCCGTCGGCATAGCTGATTGCTGAGGGCAGGACGCTAAGGCTCCCCAGCACGGCTGGAGGATTCTCTGTTCCATTGTTGGTGTAGAGCACGCCCGGCTCGGTGATCGTCTTTGCGCCGCCTCCGCGCTCGGGCATCTCGAGAACGAGATCGCCTTCGGCTGGTATTGTCACTGCAATCGCGAACCGGCTCGCCGGCGGAATGAGCAACCGGGTACCATGGTCGGTCGGCGGATACTGGACCCTCGTATAGGGATTTCCATCCTGGCCAACGATGGCGATCGGCGGATGCCGCCCAGTTGCGGTTTCCGTGAGCTGGACGTTCACGTAGGCGAAGTCGCTCACATTCGCGAGCACCCAGATCTCGGTCTGGCCGACCTTGCTCCTGATGACCGGCTGAAACTGACCGTTGACGGTGAATTGCACATCCCGTTGGTAGTCCGGGATTGATGGATTTGCCGGCACATCGCTGTCCGCTTTGCCACCCGCCGCGATGAAGTGCTGCAGATTACTGGGAATGAACTGGAGGCTGCCGCGGCGATTGTGGATTGAAAGCGGCCCCTCGTACCAGACCGTAAAGTACTTCGTTCCCGGCTTTGATTGGTTGAAGTTAACCGGCGCGAGCAATGGACGGTAGGTGCCGTTCGCGAGCTCACCGGCCTTGGGCGGCGTTATGGAGCTCACCCACTGGGGCCAGCTCAGGTTGTTGAGTTGCGCCAGACCGCCGGCACGGTCAAACACGAAGTTGTACTGAAGCGCCATGCTCCGGATGGGAATGCTTTTCTCAGCAACCAGCGGCAGGTTGCCGTCGGTTCGTCCGATCGCAAGCAGACCGACGAGACCGGTATAGACCTGCGCCGAAGTGAGCCCGTGAAGATGACTGTGATACCAGTACATTCCTTGCGGCATGTTCCTGGGAATGTCGTAGGTGTAGGTGTTGGACATTCCAGGAGGGATGTGCAGCAGCACGTTGTCGGCATTTCCCTTGGGACTGATATGAGCCCCGTGGGTATGGAGATTGATCGGTGACGAGGTCATCTGCTCCGGGTAGATCGGAATGGGCTGACCCTTAGGCGTGTACTGCGGACTAAAGTAATCCCGGATGGTCAGGCCGGCGAGGCCGTTCTCGAAATGGATGATCAGCGTTTCGCCGGGAAACACGTGGAGGGTGGGCCCCGGATAGAGATTGCCGCCTGACCTCTGCCCGTCGGACGCCGTGCCTCGGATCACCTCATAATCGAAAAGAAGAAAGTTCTGGACAGGCCTGGCTACCGTATCGAGGGTGGCCTGGCCTTGCCGCGCAGTGAGCCGTACTTCGAGGACGCCTTGCGTGCTCGCCAGCGTTACAGGCTCTCGGAACTCCGGTCGAATTGCGGGATCAGTTCTTCTCTCGGCGGTCTGCGCCCAGGCCGTCGTGCTGGAAGATTCAAGAAGCACCAAGCTGGCAAGGGAACCAATTGTGAGAAAGGCAAACAGGCGACCTGAGTGGAGGGTGTCCTGGAATGAAGGTCTGTGCATGAAAGAGTCCTGGATACCCCTGGCTCATATGCAGCAATCAGGTTAACGGTCGCTCCGGCAACAAGCCATTTTGGTGGGTTCGACGGCAGCGAGGACAACGAGATCAGGTTCACGACTCCTGCCGCCGCTGTGCGCAAATTCACCGGACGGTCCCTTCTGCTCAACAACTCCCCATTCCTATTTCCATTGCACCACCGCCTACGACACCTTGCATCATTGCGCAGTGGAAGTGGGCAAGTGCGATTACATGGGCAAGCCGGTCAAGCTCAAGCTCGCATCAAGGCTCATTAGCCGCAAGAAATCGCGATCTGATCCAACCGCTGAACCGATCGCTCTCCACCTGCACCCAGTCGCCTTCCCGGTTGGTAACTTTGAAGCGCGTGCCTTTGGGCGCGATCGCAAGAATACGTCCGTTGGTCGAGGGTGCAGACCTGATGTGGACGCCGGGGCGTTGCAAGAAGACGATGTCCTCGTTCTGCCCGGACGAAACAGTCTCGCGCAGCGCGGTGTTTGCATGCGCTGCGCTCGACGAAGCCCCGGGAGTGTCGGCCGTTAGGGAGGCTGGAAGGTCGGGCCAGGCGACCGCAACAGATGGATCGGCAGAGGACACGGATCTCGCCGGCGCTCTCTGAGGAGAACCCTCGGGTACGGATTGTGCGGATTGCACTGCGGGAGGCGATTGCTGTGACTGCACAGCGACCTTCTCGCCTGCTGATGACCACATAGACGCAAGCGCGGCCATGCCCAACGCCGCCAGAATGACAGTGGCGGCAATGAGCATTTGATGAGGTTGCAAACTCGTCGCGGTGAAGTAATTTTTCTTCGCGGGCTGCAACGGGCGCTCGTGCCTTGTTGCGGATCCGGGATGTTCTTCTTGCGCAAGAGCATCGTCACTGCGGGGGCCTGCAGCCGGAGCCAGAGGCGGGCCCCAAAACTCGATCGGTTGGTCAAGGCGGCTGCTGCCAGGATTGTCTCCACCAGGCCGCGCCTGGATCAAATCCACAATTCCCATGCTTTCCCCCCAATCGCGATCGGCGGCGCCACGTTCGCGCCGGATCCAGTCGCGCCATCCCATCAATGATCAGGCTGCAACGATGAGCCAAAAGGATGGCCAGAGAACGACCAACGGGCGGCAGCGTGCGGATGCCCAGAGCTTTTTTGGCCCGATGAGTTGCAACCCCTTCCGGCAATAGCCCCAGCTTCCACGTTCCGCGGTTTATACTGCTACGTTTCGTCGTTTTTTGCTTGACATTTTCGCCCCTATTTGCTAGAAATTATAGTAGCCCATAATCGCATTATGAGGACCGCATGCCCGCCTCCCGTGGGACTTGCCCATTTCGCCCGTCCGATAACTCTCGCCGGCGAGGTTGTACTTGTCACAGCGCTACCAATGGTTGCAATTCCGCGGGACGCAGAATAATTCTTTAATCATATCAGGATCGGTAGGGCGGATTAGCGCTGATCCGCCGAAGGCGGATGGCGCGTAATCCGCCGCCCTTCAAGCACGGCGGGTTACGGGCGCGCGAAATGGCGCGCCTAACCCCGCCCTGCGTGAGCGGCGACTTCAGGGCCCGGGCTTGCGATCTACTCTGCGACCACCGCAATCGCATTGATCTCGATGAGGTAATCGGGCGACACCATCTTGGTCACTTCCACCATGGTGGACGCCGGTAGCGGCGGCTTGAAATACTCTCTGCGCACTTTGTGAATCGCTTCGAAATGCTCCATGTTGCGCACGTAAACGTCGACGCGACAGACATCATCGAGCGTGCCGCCTGCTGCCTCGACCGCGGCCTTGATGTTCTCGCAGACCTGGCGCGTTTGCTCGCTGATATCGCCGATCCCGGCAATGCTCCCGTCTGGCCGCCGCGCGGTCATTCCTGAAATAAATACGAGCCTGCCCTTGGCTTCCACCACCGTTGCCTGCGAAAACACCCCGACGGGCTTTCGCAGTGCGTTCGATGAGACTTCGCGCTTGGGCATGTTGGCCTCCTTGCTTCGCCTGGGATATGAGCTGCGCAGGAGAGTAGCTTGAAAAAGCGCATATTGGTGCTGTTTTGCGCGGGTACTTTGCTGCCGCCGCTTGCGCAAGCGCAGACGATCACGGTCGGAGCAACCAGCAGCACCAGCGATGCGCCGATCTATATCGCGGACAAAAAAGGATTCTTCCACGCCGAAGGGCTCGCGGTAAACGTGAGCAATTTCCGCTCGGCGGCCGACGTCATGTAACTCGCCGCGCCTCCCCCCACCGATTGCCCTTGCTTTGCAAGGGCAATCGACCTCTCCCTTCGGGGAGGTATGACACGCGAACAGGAGAACGCATTGCTGGCGCCGCACGCATCCATGCACGAGCGCATTGCCATGTATAACGACAATGCGCTCAAGATCGGCGTTTTCGGCGCGAATTGCTCATCCGGGCGTTCCGCCACCAAAGTGCCCGAGCGCTGGTCCGCGAGCTGGCCGGACTGCCTTGAGCTTGCGCGCATGGCGGACGTCGCGGGGATCGATTTCATGCTGCCGATCGCGCGCTGGAAGGGCTATGGCGGCGAAACCGATTTTCACGGCGCGACCCTTGAGACCATCACCTGGGCCGTCGGTCTCCTGGGCGCAACCGAGCGCATGACCGTGTTCGGCACCGTGCACGCGCCGCTCTTCCATCCTCTCATTGCTGCCAAGGAACTCGTCACCGCCGATCATGTGGGCGAGGGCCGGCTCGGGCTTAATCTCGTTGTCGGCTGGAACGAGGGCGAGTTCGAGATGTTCGGCGTCAAGCAGCGCGAGCACGACACGCGCTACGAGTTCGCGCAGGAGTGGCTCGATGTGGTGAAGCAGGCCTGGTCGGTCGAAGGCGAGTTCGATTTTGCGGGGAAATTCCTGCAGCTCAAAGGCGTGCGCGCCTATCCCAAGCCCCATGGCGGAACGCGGCCCCTCATCATGAACGCGGGCTCGTCGCCGGTCGGCCAGGCCTTTGCGTTGCGCAACTGTGATGCGTTCTTCGTGGCGACGGCGGGCTCGCGCACCTCGCTCGAAGCGAACGCGAAGAAGGTTGCGGAGGTCAAAGGCGCCGCGCGCAACGTCGGCCGCGACATCGAAGTGTTCACCGTCGGGCAGGTGATCTGCCGTCCTTCGCAAAAGCAAGCGGAGGATTACTACCGCCACGCGATCATCGAGAACGCCGACTGGGGCGCGATCGACGGCATGCTGGCCAACAAGAGCATTACGCCCAACACCATTCCCGCGGACGAATACGAGGCCAAGCGGCGCTATTTCGCGGCGAATGCCATTGGCGGATATCCCTTTGTCGGCACGCCCGATCGCGTCGCAGAGGAGCTCGCGGCCATCAGCCGCGCCGGCATGCGAGGGATCGCGCTCTCCTTCGTGAATTACCTCCTGGAGCTGCCTTATTTCTGCGCCGAGGTCCTGCCGCGGCTTGCGCGGCTAGGCCTGCGCTGCGCCCGTAGCCCGCATTGAGCGAAGGCGAAATGCGCGATCACATCTGCGCCCGTCCATGACATCCTTGATTGGGGCCCGTATCCCCCGCCTGGAAGATGCGCCGCTGCTCACCGGCAAGGGCCGCTTCATCGACGACATTGCGGCTGCGGCTGCGCTGCACGCGGCCTTCGTGCGCAGTCCCCACCCGCATGCCGCGATCCGCAACGTCGATGGCAGTGCTGCGCTCGCGCTCTCAGGTGTTCATGCCGTGCTCACACTCGCTGATCTTGCGGGCGTTCTCGCGCAACGGCGGATGCTGCGCCATTCCAATTCGCCCACTCCGCTCGATCGGTTCTGGCCGTTTGCGCTCGCCGACGGCGAAGCCTCGTATGTGGGGGAAGCGGTCGCGCTGGTGCTTGCCGAGAACCGCTATCTCGCCGAGGACGCGGCCGCGCGCGTCGCGGTGGACTACGACGTGCTTGCGCCCGTTTCCGATCCGCGCAAATCCATTGCGCCCGCGGCACCCGCGGTCCGCCGCGAGCTTAGCAGCAACAGGGTCGCGAACTATCGGGTTGCCTACGGCGACACCGATGCTGCCTTGAGCCAGGCGGCGCATGTTTTTCACGAGGAGCTTTGGCAGCATCGCGGCTCCGCTCACCCCATCGAAGCGCGCGGATTGCTCGCGCAATGGCGCGACGACGCAATCACGGTGTGGGCCTCCACGCAGAAGGCGCATGATCTCTTCCAGTCGCTCACCTTTCTCCTCGACTTCGACGAGAGCAGGCTGCGGGTGGCGACGCCCGACGTGGGTGGCGGCTTTGGTCCCAAGCTCTGCGTTTACCCCGAGGACATCGCCGTGGTGGCGGCGGCGAAGCTCTTGCGCCGCTCCGTCAAATGGATCGAGGACCGGCGCGAGCATTTCACCAATGCGGCGCAGGAGCGCGATCAGTATTGGTCGCTCGATGTCGCAGCCGATGCGGATGGCAAGCTATTGGGGATTCGCGGCCGGCTCATTCACGACCTCGGCGCCTATGCGCTCCAGGACGTGAACATTCCCTACAACTCCGCCTCGATGATCAGCGGCCCTTACGTGCTGCCCGCATTGTCCATCGAGATCGTGGTAGCCGCGACCAACAAGACGCCGGTCTCTTCCGTGCGCGGCGCCGGCTATCCCCAGGCGGCCTTCGCCATGGAGCGGCTGATGGATCGCGTGGCGCGCGAGCTCAAGCTTGACCGCGCCGAGCTGCGCCGGCGCAATCTCATTGCAGCGGAAAAAATGCCCTACACCAAGCCGCTCAAGGCGCGCTCCGGCGCCAACATGCAATACGACAGCGGCAACTATCCCGCCTGCCAGGCGCAGGTGATCGAGGCCGCGGGCTGGAGTGATTTCCGCAAGCGCCAGGCGGCTGCGCGCGCGCAGCATCGTTACATCGGGATCGGGCTTGCGCACGGCATCAAGGGCACCGGGCGCGGTCCATTCGAATCCGGCCTGGTGCGGGTCTCGAATACGGGCCGAGTCTCGGTCTTCACCGGCGCAGCCGCGATCGGCCAGGGGCTGCGCACCGCGCTGGCGCAGATTTGTGCGGGCGAGCTCGGCATGCGGGCCGACGCCATCACGGTCGTTCCCGGCGACACCGGCGGCGTGTCGCTTGGGCTCGGCGCCTTCGCCAGCCGGCAAACCGTGACGGCGGGTTCATCTGTGCTGCTCGCGGCGCGCGCCGTCGCCGGCAAGGCGAAGAAGCTTGCAAGTCATGTGTTGGAGGCGGCCGAGCATGATCTCGAAATCGTGGACGGCGAGGTGCGCGTGGTCGGCGCGCCGCAGCTCTGCGTGCAGCTTGGCGAGCTTGCGCGCATCCTCAAGGGCGCGCCCGGCTATGGATTTCCGCCTGACATCGAGCCCGGCCTCGAAGCCAATGTGAATTGGCGGACCGATGCGCTCGCCTATGCCAATGCCTGTCACGTCGCCGAGGTCGAGGTTGACGTCGAGACCGGCGGGGTGCGCGTGCTCAATTACGTCGCGCTCCAGGACTCCGGCACCCTGATCAATCCTATGCTGGTGGACGGCCAGGTGCGCGGCGGCGTGGCGCACGGCCTGGGCAATGCGCTGCTTGAATGGATGGGCTATGACGAGGACGCCCAACCGGTCACAACCACCTTTGCCGATTATCTCTTGCCCAACGCGACGGAAGTTCCCGCGATTGTGACGCTCTACAAGGAGACGCCGTCACCGCTCAATCCGCTCGGCGCCAAAGGCGCGGGCGAAGTCAGCACCATTCCGACCGCCGCCGCGATCATCTCGGCCATCGAGGATGCGCTCGAACCCTTCGGCGTCCACATCGCCCAGACCCCCATCACCCCCGCCAAGCTGGTCGAGCTCATCCGTGCGGGTCCCGTCATCCCGGGGCGCGGCCGGTAGGCTGCGAACCCGGGATCTATAATCCCAGGCCGACTGTGGTTATGAATTCCGGGTGCTCGGCCTTCTGCCTCGCCCCGGAATGACGAGCTGTATTTTGCGAAGCGGGAAACACTGAACGGGTTCTTAAGCATGCGGACCGGCTCTGACTATCTGCGCTCCCTCAACGACGGCCGCCAGGTGTTTCTGGACGGCGAGTGCGTCAAGGATGTCACGCAAAACGTCGCGTTCCGGGAGGCCGCGCGCTCGGTCGCAAGGCTCTACGATATTGCAGCAGAGCCGGCGCTGCGCGAGCGCATGACCTTCACATCGCCCAGGACCGGCGAGCCGGTGCTGCGCGCCTTCCAGGTTCCTCACACTCACGCCGATCTTGCCGCGCGCCGGCGTTTCTCCGAGACCTGGGCGGAGGCGACATTCGGCCTGATGGGGCGCAGCCCCGATCACGTCGCGGGATTTTTTACCGGCTATGCGGCAGTGCCGCGCGTGTTCGCAACCGCCGGGCAGCAATTCGCGGATAATCTCGTCGCGTTCTACGAACAGATGCGCGACCAGCATCTCTATGTCTCTTATGCCATCGTTCCCCCGCAGATCGATCGCAGCAAGCCTGCGCACAAACAAAGCGATCCAACGCTTTATGCCGGCGTAGTCAAGGAGCGCGACGACGGCATCGTCATTGCCGGCGCGCAGCAGCTTGCCACGGCCGGCGCCATCTCGGATTACCTTCATTTGAGCTGCATCCATCCCTTGCAGCCCGGCGATGAGAACTACGCCAACTGTCTCGCGGTACCGATCAACGCGCCGGGTGTGAAGCTTTATCCGCGCCGGCCGTTCGCACCGGTCGCGACCAATGCATTCGATTATCCGCTCTCGAGCCGTTTCGACGAGAGCGACAGCTTCGTCGTTTTCGATAACGTGTTCGTGCCATGGGAGCGGGTATTCATCTATCGCAATCTCGACCTCATGCGCGATCAGTGGTGGAAGACGCCCTCGCACCTCTACGGCAATCATCAGGCGCAGGTGCGCTATGTCACCAAGCTGCGCTTCATGATCGGCATTGCGCAGCGGATGAACGAGATGACCGGCAATGCCGCCAACCCGGCGGTGCAGGTCATGATGGGCGAGCTTGCTGCGCTCGTGACGATGTACGAGACCATGCTGCTCGCCCATGAAAGCATCGGCACCATCGACGAGAACGGGATCCTGTGGCCGTCACGGATTGCGCTTTATTCCGCCATGGCAATGCAATCCGAGCTCAACGGCCGCATGCTCGAAATCATCCGCGATCTTGCGGGCAGCGCATTTATCACTTTACCCTCCTCGGCGCGCGACTTCGAGAATCCGCAGACCGCGCACGATGTCGAGCGCTACATGCGCGCCGCATCCACCGATGCCAAGAGCCGGATCGCGCTGCTGCGCCTGGCCTGGGATTTCATCGGCTCGGAGTTCGGGAGCCGCCACCAGCAATACGAGAAATTCTACGGTGGCGCCTCGTTCCTGGTGAAGCAGAACGTCTATCGGAGCTTCGACTTCAAGCGCGCCACCGCGCTCGCCGACGCGGCGCTCAATCTGCCGCCGCTTGAACTGCGTAGGGTCGTCAATCGGTGCGCAGGCAAGTCGGCCTGCCGACAGTCTCATTCCGTGCGCGCGCCGTGCCCACGCGGTCGAAGGCGCGGTTGGGCACGCGTGCGCACGCCGCGGACGCAGTGAAGCTTGCGCAGACTGCGTAAACTTGCCTGCGCCGCGCGGCTTTGCCTCTGGACCGCTACGAGAGGTTTGAGCTCGTTTTCACGATCGTCCTCCTCTCCTGCTCGCCTGACGCAACCGGAATCATAACCCCAGGCGATGATGTCACGCCCCCGTCTCAACACACGGCCTGTGGTTATGGATTCCGGGCTCCGCTCGCTACGCTCGCGGCCCCGGAATGACGGCGCAGTTTGGTTTATGACGCAGTACAATTAGGCGCGCCATTTCGCGCGCCGTAACCCGCCGTGCTTGCGGGTGGCGGATTACGCGCCATCCGCCTACGATCGTTTGTCCCACAACTGCGCAAACTGCGTCGCCACCACATCCTCATAGCCGACATCGCCCGTGAGGATGGCGGCATCGCGGCAAAACTGGTTCATGCCCGCGACGAACTCGCGCGAGATCGATGCATCGTAATAGGGCAGATCGCGCCGGATCAGCTCGCTGATAAGCCCGGCCTCCTCTGGTGGGAAGAGTTTTTTTCCGACCTCGGTTGCGCGCGCGACATTTTCTTTCAATGCGGCATGCGTGTTCACGAGCGCGCGCACGGCAGCGGCGCCGGTCTCAGGCGAGCGCTCGATCAACCGTTCGCTCGTCGCAATCGCGGACATGGTATAATTGAAGCACGGCTTCGGCCCGTCGCCGCGCCGCACATCGAGCACGACGGTCCCGATGCCGCGGCGCACCGCCACCTCGGCGCCCATGCCGTTCGCCCAGAAGCCGTCGATCTTGCGGTCTTCGAGCGCCTTCGCCGCGGTCACACCGAAATTGATGCTGGCGCCTTGCGCCCCCGGCACCGGCGCAATCGTAACCTTGTCGCGGGCGAGATCGATGCCGGCTGCGATCAGGAGCCGCCGCAGTCCCATCTCCACCCAGGGCGCCGCTCCGATGCTGCGTCCTTTTACGCTCGCAAGCTCGCCGCGTTTGGCGCCGAGATCGCGATGCATGACAAGGAACCAGTACATGCCTTGCCCTTGCGCGCACAAAAGCTTGGCGCCGCGCCATTGCGGAAACGCGGAGAGCGCCGAGTGCGAGGAGCCGCCGACGAAATCGACTGCGCCGTCGCGCAATGCCGCGTAGCACTTGTCGACGGGATAGATGAGCTCGAGCGTCACATCGAGGCCTTGCCGCTTGAACATCCCGAGCTCAATCGCCGCAATCGCGGGGAAATACGACGGCGATATCATGTCCGGCACGGCAAGCTTCATGAGTTATTCTCCTGCTCCTGTGCCCCGGGCGCAGCGCAGCGTGAAACGGTGCGCTGCAGAACCGGGACCTTCACGATTTATGATCTGGCGGTCCCGGCTCAGCGCCGCACCGCTGCGCAAGAGCTTGCGCTGCACCGCAGCCGGGATACCCATCACTCCTCATCGCGTATCACCGGCGCGTTCATCGCGACATCGCCGCGGCGCTCGTTGGCAAGATTACGCCCGAGCTCGAAATATTCGCTGCGCACGGCCATCTGCGCCTGCCGTTCCAGCTCCGCCGGCCAATGGCCGAGGTCATAGCCGTGCCATGGCGGTTGCGGCGTGAGCGGCGGCAAGCCAAGCCGTTCCCAGATCGCTCGCGCGTTCTCCATGAATTCGCGTTTGGGCAATGCGACCGGTGCAAACGGCGTTTTGAGCGTTGCATTGATGAGGACGGCTGCGGTCTCGCCATCATCGCGTGGTCCGCGCGGTCCGTGACCCGGGTCCTTGTGCGGCACGACCTTGAGATCGTGCTGCGGCTGGCAGCGATAGGACATGGCCCAGAACAGTGCATCGGCATTGTCCGGGGCGATGTCCTCGTCAACGGCAATGATCCACTTGCCGGCGAAGCGATGCAGCGCCGAGGCGCCGTAGAGCGCCCGCCAGATTTCGCTCTCCGGCGCTCCGCGCGCAAACTGGATCGCGATCACGGCATAGAGGCTGGTAAGCGGCTCGTGCATGGCAACGCGCGTCACGCCTTTGATACCGAGGACGCTGCGCAGGTGATGCAAATAAACCGGCTCCATCGCCACCCGCCGGATGACGCTCGACTCGCTCGGGGTTACTTGGCTGATGAAAGACGTGAGGATTGCGTGGCGCCGGCGTGTGATCGCCGTGACTTCCATGAAAGCGTTGTATTCCTGCAGATTGACGTAGCCGTGGGATTCCCCGAACGGGGCTTCGGGCTCCAGAAGTTGCGTATTGATCAGTCCTTCGATGACGATCTCGGCCTCTGCCGGCACCAGCAAGTCGACCGTTTTTGCGCGCACCACGTTGATCGGGCCGCCGGCGAGCGCGCCGGCAACCGCGAGCTCGTCGAGATTTTCCGGCATCTTCTGCACAGACGCATAGGAGATGACCGGCGGGCAGCCGACCACCACGGCGCACGGCAGCGGCATTCCGCGCGCCTTGCATTTCTGCCAATGAGCAAAGATTCCCGCGCGCAGCTCGACCGACGGATTCATGCCGAGACGGCGCGGCGCCTTGAGCTGGCCGCGGTAATCGCCGACGTTTTGAATGCCGGTCTGCGGATCCTTTGTAATGTAATGCCCGGCGGAAAGATAAGGCGCATTGTCGAAACCCGGCGTCGAGATCGGCACCGGCAGCCCATCAAGCGCGGCGCCGTCGCGGTCGAGATCAGCCCCCGTTGCGATGATCTCCTGGCACGGAGCGTCATTGACAACGCGCGGCGCAATGGGATGTGCAATCGCTTCGATCCAGGTCTCGCCGATTTTTTCCAGCGGCTTGCCGAAGCCGATGCGATAAACGTCTCGATTTGCGGCGAGGCCCGCCACCAGCACCGCGCTATCGAAACGCCGGCCCTTTGCATCGGTGGGCTGCGTGAACAGGAAGGCTTTCCGTTCGGGTTCGGGAATGCCGCCGCGATACTGCCAGCGCACCAGCGGATGCATTTCGGTATCTTTGTTGATCGGCTCGTCCACAACAACAAGCAGCCCTGCTTGCGCAAGCGCAAGCACGTGTTCATGCAGGTCGTTGTAGCCGCGCGCATGGCTGCGCCCCGCGCGATACCGCTCGAGTGCCGCTACCAGCGCTAGCAACGCTGCACCCCGGTCGTAGGGTGGGCAAAGGCGCGCGAGTAAAGGAGCATGCCGACAGTCTCATTCTCTTGTACGCGCGCCGTGCCCACGCGTTCCGGCTTCGCACGCGCGTGCGCACGGCATGCAAGAGCACGCCTTTGCGCACAAGTTTAGCATCAGAACAGCTGGGCGAGCGCAGCGGCGATCGCCATCGCCTTCTGGTCGCAATTGACGAAGCCTGCCACCTGCAAGCCGAGTGGCAGCCCCTCGTCGTGCAGCACCGGGAGCGAGACTGCGGGAATGCCGAGAAAGGAGGCATGCACGGTGCAGTTGGGGTCCCCGGTCGAATCGAGGCCGAGCGGCGCAGCGGACGGAGCGGCAAGGCTTACGCATGCCTCGCAATGGTCCACCAGCAATTCATAGAGCAAGCGTGTCGTGTCGCGCTGCACGATCGCCTCGCGGTATTGCGCGATGCTCATGCCCTCCGCTTCGGCGAGGCGATCGAGCATGACGCGGCTGATCTTGCTCGCATCGCGGTTGCGATAGGCATTGAGCGGCCAGCGCCATTCCCAGGCATTGATGCGCATCGAAAGCGGCCGCGCGTCATCGATCGCGCGCTCCACGGCGGCAACTTTCTGATCTGACTCGCGCGTGAGCACCTCGATGCCGGCAGCCCGCAAGCGCGCAAGCGCGTCATTCATGGCATCCTTGGCGCCGGCCGAGGCGCTCGCCCATCCCGCTGTTTCGAGGAATGCCACGCGCGCCGGCTTGCGCGGCTCCGGCATGCTCTGCGGACCGTAGAGACCCGGATATCCGGGATCGCCGCCGGCGCGCACCGCGATCTCGCAGGCGACCTGCCAGGCATCTTCGAGGGTCGCAGCCAGGACCCCTGTTGTGCTTTGGCTCAATCCATCATGGCTGCCGCCGCGATTGAGCGCGCCGACGGAGACCTTGAAGCCGACGCATCCGCAGTAGCTCGCCGGGCGGATGGTCGAGCCGATCACCTGTGTTCCCAGACCCGCGCTGATCATCCCAGCAGCCACGCCAGCAGCCGAGCCGCTGCTCGATCCGCCCGGTGTGCGGCGCAGATCATGCGGGTTGCGCGTGCCGCGCGGTTGCGTTGCCGCGAATTCAGTAGTGACCGTCTTGCCCAGGATCACCGCGCCCGCTTCGCGTAGCGCGACCACGCTGGCCGCGTCGCGCTCTGACCGGCAGCCCGCAAACAGCGGCGAGCCCTGCTCGGTCGGCATGTCGGCCGTCTCGATGATGTCCTTGATGCCGATCGGTATGCCGTCGATCTTGCAGAGAGGCCGGCCTTCGCGCCAGCGCGCGCTCGCCGCATCGGCCGCAACGCGCGCGGCATTGATGTTGAGATGCACGAAGGCGCCAATCTTTGGTTCGAGCGCGGAGAGATCGGCAAGGCAGCGTTCGAGAAACTCGCGCGGCGAATCGGAGCCGTCGCCAAACCGCTCGGTCGCCGCGAGGTAAGGCTTCGGTGCAAGCTTGAGCTTCTCTTCGGGCGCTAACATCATAACCTCTCCGTCGTCATGCCCCGCGAATGCGGGGCACCCAGTAATCACTGCACGAAGGATTGACGCACGGTCGAGCCAAATATGCAATTCCGGTGGTTATTGGGTCGTCCGCTTGCGCGGACGATGACGATCGAGAGGACGCGGGGCTACTTCTTGCTCTCGTCGTAATAATGAATCTCATAGAGCAGGCAGCCGCGCTCGGACTTGAACGGCCCGTGATGGACGCCAGGCGGCCGGCAGGCGTAGGTCGGCGCCTCGAACGACTCGCCGCCCTTTCCTGCCTTGTCGTTCCCGACAATGAGATCGCCTGAGACGACATACACCTCCTCCCAGTGATCGTGCACGAACGGCGCCGTGGTGTAGGTGCCCGGCTCGAACCGCAGGAGCCGCGTGCGGCTTCCCATCTTGCGGGTCTCATCGAGATCACTCGCCAGTATCTTTTGCGTGATACCCGCGGGGTAGCCGGGCGGCGTCGCCCAGCCCGACTTCATGTCGACGCGCGTGAATTCGAGATGCGGCTTGTTCATCGGCATCGGGTTTTCCGCTCCTTTCTTGTAGGGCGGGTTAGGAGCCGCTTGGCGCCGTAACCCGCCAGCGCAGCCCGGGCCTGCCCGGGTTGCGCAACTTATAGTGCGCAAGTCGGGCAAGCCCGACTTGCGTTGGCGGATTACGCTGACGCTAATCCGCCCTACGATCCTGCTATCCCAATATCGCAAGCGTGCGGACTTTGTAAGCATGCGCGATCTTGCGTCCGAGCACCGGGTCTTCCAGCTCGAAGGCGAATTCACTGGTCGGCCGCACGCCGCCTTGCGCGGCAAGCGTGCCGCCGAACATCATCGTGCCCGGCGCAAGCTCGCCGCTCTTGTCGTAGCGGGAGATCAGGTCTTTCGGAGCAATCATCGCGGCGACCGTCCCCTCCTGATAGAGCAAGCGCCTGCCGTTCTCGACGACGTGCGCGCGCAGAACGAGGCGGTCCCAATGCGGCGCCACGTCATCATACGACCAGAATTCACGTGCGATCGGCTTGTCGCATAGCTGCTTCGAGACGGTCACGCCGTATTTTTCAACTTCGCGGTCGGTGTGGTCGGAACCGGTGCCGACCCAGAGCCGGCCGGCGTACTCGAGCAGGACAAACTCGACCTCACCACCGGAATTCTCGCCGACCGCCTCGATTGTATCGCTGCCGGTAATGCGCGCCGCCGAAACGCGATAGAAGATCGGTGTGCTCGCCGGCCGCTTGACCCCGAGCGCTTCGAGCTCCCGGATATGCTTCTCGACCGCCGCGGCGTTGCGCCCGGTCCAGCCGGCGATCACGGCTTGATCGATCGCGACGTCGGCGCGCGACGAGCCCGATCGGTTGTGCAATAGGAGGGAAAGGACGTGAGCCACGCGAGGAATACCTGAACATGCAAAGCATCGCACAAGCTGCCGCCGCACTCAATGCGGGAGCAACGAGCCGCGGCCTCATCGAGGAATGTCTCGCCCGCATTGAGAGCAAGGCCGGCGAGGGCCAGCGCGCGTTTCTCAAGGTTCATGCCGAACTGGCCCGCGCAGCCGCGGATTTTCACGACCGAATGCGCGCGAGCGGGACCGCAGTGTCGCGCTTTGCCGGCGTCCCGATCTCCATCAAGGACCTGTTCGATATCGCAGGCGACGTGACCACCGCCGGCACCATCGTGCTGCGGGATGCCGCACCCGCTGCTGCCGACGCGCCCGCCGTCGCTCGCTTGCGCGCGGCCGGATTCATCCCCATCGGCCGCACCAACATGACCGAGTTCGCCTTCTCCGGCATCGGCATCAATCCGCACTATGGCACGCCGTTGAGCCCCTATGACCGCAAGGCCGGGCGCATTCCCGGCGGCTCCTCTTCGGGCGCCGCCGTCTCGGTCGCCGACGGCATGGCCATGGGCGCGCTCGGCACCGATACCGGCGGGTCCTGCCGCATCCCGGCGGCCTTCTGCGCCATCGTGGGCTTCAAACCGACCGCGGCGCGGGTTCCGACCCAAGGCGCATTTCCACTCTCGACCACGCTCGATTCCGTGGGACCGCTGGCGGCAAGCGTTGAATGCTGTGCCATTCTCGACGCCGTGCTCGCGCGAGAGCCCGTCGAAGATTTGGTGCCGTTCCCGCCCGATGGCCTGCGCATGGCGGTGCCGCAAACGGTGGTCCTCGACGATATGGAGCCCAAGGTCGCGCAGGCGTTTGATTCCGCTCTGGCTGCGCTGCGCAAAGCGGGCGCGCGCATCACCGATATTCCCTTGCGTGAATTCGCCGAACTGCGCGCGATCAACGCCAAGGGCGGCTTCGCGGCGGCGCAGTCCTACGCCGTTCACCGCTCGCTCATCGCCAAGTCGGAAAAGCTTTACGACCCCAAGGTGCTCGTGCGCATCCTGCGCGGGCGCGAGCAGGATGCCGCCGATTACATCGATCTCACCAAGGCGCGCGCCGATTTCATGCGCCGGGTGAGCGCCGTCACCGCGCCCTACGATGCGCTGGTCATGCCCACCGTGCCCGTGATTGCGCCGCGGATTTCGGAGCTGAAAGAGGACGACGCCTACCGCCGCACCAATGTGTTGGTGCTGCGCAATCCTTCCATCGCCAATTTTCTCGACAGCTGCTCCATCTCCATCCCCTGTCATCGCGCGGGCGACGCGCCGGTCGGCCTCATGCTGTTCGGCGCGCATAACACCGACCGCCGCCTCCTCTCCGTCGCCGCGGCAATCGAGCAGGTCGTGTCTCCGACCTCGTAGGGCGGATTAGCGCTAATCCGCCAAAGCGGATGGCGCGTAATCCGCCATGGCGGGTTACGGCATGCCAGCCGGCTTTGCCGGCTGGCATCTCTAATCGCACTGAGTCAGAAGATTTTCCGTCGATAGTGCATGAGAATCAGATATTTGTCGAGGTTCACTGGCCGGCGGAGGGCTGCGATGAATCTCGAAAGAACGGAGGATAGTGCATCTCGATTTGCGCGTTTTGTGGAACAGCTGACGAGCGTGATCGGCCACGCCGACCGGGAGCGGCCGCTGAATGATTACTGTGCCGGCCTTTTGGTCTCAGAAGGCCGCAGGAGCGTGGAGCCGATCGCGGCGGTGACGGCGCCGCACGAGACTTCGGTGCAGCATCAAAGATTGCTGCACTTTGTTGCCAATGCGCCGTGGTCGGACGCGTCAATGTTGGCCAAAGTGCGCGAGCTGATCTTGCCGGTGATCGAGCGGCATGGACCGATTGAAGCCTGGATTGTCGACGATACGTCTTTTCCAAAGTGCGGCTCCAAATCGGTCGGCGTGCAGCATCAATATTGCGGCCAGCTTGGCAAGCAAGCGAATTGTCAGGTGGCAGTGACGTTGTCGATCGCCAATCATCACGCCAGCCTGCCGATCGCGTATCGGCTTTATCTGCCGCAGCAATGGGCTAAAAACGCTGCGCGCCGCAAGAAAGCGCGTATTCCCAAGGAGATCTCGTTCAAGACCAAACCGCAGATCGCCCTGGAGCAGATTGCGAAAGCCTTAGCGGCGGGGGTACCGCGCGGGGTGGTGCTCACAGATGCGAGCTACGGATCGAACTCAGGGTTTCGCACGGGCCTCAGTGCGCTGGGGCTCGAATACGTGGCAGCCATCATACCGACAATTATGGTGCGTAGAGTAACCGATGATGGCGGGATGGGGCCGCGCTTGAGCGTGAAGAAGTTGGCACTCAGGCTGCCAGAAAAAGCTTGGTGCACGATCACCTGGCGGGAGGGAACTAACAAAAAGCTGCGCTCGCGCTTCGCCCGCGTTCAAGTGCGAACGGCGCCGATCAGGGGTGCCGCGGCACGAGGTGAAGAAACGCTTCTCATCGAATGGCCCAAGAGTGAGCGTGAGCCCACCAAATATTGGCTTGCCACCCTCGATAAGAACATTTCATTTCATGCGCTGGTCGATCGCGCAAAAATGCGGTGGCGGATCGAGCGCGACTACCTGGAGCTCAAACAAGAGATCGGGCTCGGGCACTACGAGGGGCGGGGATGGCCGGGCTTCCACCATCACGCGACGCTTTGCATCGCCGTTTACGGCTTCCTGATCTCCGAAAGGGAGACGATTCCCCCCTCAGGACCTCATTGCGCCCGGAGAGTCAAAAAACTTGCCATTCCCGATAGTTACCGACCCCGCGGCGCCGCCAATCCGGCCCCAACGCCACGTTCCCAACTCGATCGCTACGCTCCATCATCAGCTGATCGTCGCAATCGCAAGGATGCTGCCAAGATGCCCCTATTGTGCAACCCGATACAGAAGGAACATGCGTCTCAGGTTGTGACGCAGTAACACTAACCCGCCCTACAACCCACCCGCGATGTGATATCCTTTATCGCATAAATCCGCGCGACCGGGCGAAGCGACGCCGAGGCGCTGCTGCGGCACCCAAGCGCCGCGCCGCGCCAAAATCGGCACGCCCCCGCAAACCATCCCCCGCCGACCTGGAGGCGCAGCTCGACCAGCGCACGCGTGATCTCAGCGAGCTCCTGGAGCAGCAGACCGCGACCTCCGAAGTGCTGCGGGTCATTTCAAGCTCGCCCGGCAATCTCGACCCGGTATTCCAGACCATCCTGGTGAACGCGGTTCGGCTGTGCGAGGCCAAGTTCGGCGTGCTCCCGTTGTGCGAAGACGGCGGCTTCCGGGTCCGCGCGTTGCACAATGTTCCGCCCGCGTTCGCCGAATTCACCCGGCGGGGTATCCTGCGTCCCGGACCCGACGTTCCCCTTGGCCGCGCGGCAAGAACCAAGCAGGTTTACCAATGCCCCGACATTACGAAAGAGCGGTTCTATCTAGAGCGTGATCCCGTCGCGGTCGCGGGTGCCGAGCTTGGCGGCTATCGCACCGTGCTCGCCGTGCCCATGCTCAAGCAGGACGCTCTGATCGGCGTCATTGTCATCTTTCGTCAGGAGGTGCGGCCGTTCAGCGACCGGCACATCGAGCTGGTCAAGAACTTCGCCAGCCAAGCGGTCATTGCGATTGAGAATGCGCGGTTGCTGAACGAGCTGAGTCAGCGCACGACCGATCTCAGCGAGGCGTTGGAGCAGCAAACGGCGACATCCGAGGTGCTGCGTGTCATTTCAAGCTCTCCCGGCAACCTCGGGCCGATCTTCAATGCCATTCTGGAAAACGCAACCCGCATCTGTGAGGCCAAGTTCGGCATGCTGAGCTTGGTCGAGGAAGACGCGATTCGCATGGTTGGGCAGTACAACGCGCCGCCCGCCTATGCCGAAGAGCGGCGGCGCAATCCGTTGGTTCATCCGCGGCCGACGACCGGACTTGGACGCCTAGTCGCAACGAAGCAGCCGGTTCATATTGCCGATCTTCGAAAGGAACAGGCTTACCTCGATCGCGTACCGAGCACGATTATCCTTGCCGAGCAAGCCGGCGCTCGGACGATCGTCTTCGTCCCGATGCTCAAGGACGGAAAGCTGGTCGGAGTCATTGGCGTTTACCGCCAGGAGGTGCGCCCCTTCAGCGAAAAGCAGATTGGGTTGGTCACCAACTTCGCCGCTCAGGCGGTCATCGCTATCGAGAATACGCGGCTCCTTAACGAGCTCACCGAATCGCTGGAGCAGCAGACCGCAACTTCGGAAGTGCTGAGCGTGATATCGAGTTCGCCCGGCGAGTTGCAGCCAGTCGCCGCGGCCATGCTGGCGAATGCGACACGGATCTGTGAGGCCAATCTGGGCGTGTTTCATCTGTATGAGGCGGGCGCCTTTCCGGTCGTCGCCATGCAGGGAGCGACGCCGGAATTTGCGGAGAGACATCGGCGCGAGCCGATGTTCCGCCCCGTGCCCGAGGCGCCGCTCGGACGGCTCGTCGCGACCAAAGAGGTCGTACATATCCCCGACACGCTGGCGGAGCCTCCCGGGATGCGCGGGCGCCTCAACCAGTTGACGGGTGCCAGAACCATCCTCAACGTCCCCATGCTCAAGGACAACGAGCTGGTGGGCGCGATTGCGATCTATCGAACCGAGGTGCGCCCGTTCACCGACAAACAGATCGCGCTGGTGCAGAATTTCGCAGCGCAGGCCGTCATCGCAATCGAGAACACGCGGCTGCTCAACGAGCTGCGGGAATCCTTGCAGCAGCAGACCGCCACCGCCGATGTGCTCAAGGTTATCAGCCGTTCGACCTTCGACCTGCAAGCTGTGCTCGACACGCTGATCGAATCAGCTGTCCGCCTGTGCGAAGCCGACATGGGCTCGATCAATCGCCAGAAAGGAGACGCCTACCGGCAGGTCGCCAATTTCGGTCATCCAGTCGCGCTGGACAAGTTCATGGAAACTCACCCGCTTGAAATGGGTCGAGGAACGCTCGTAGGCCGCGCTGTCCTTGAAGGTCGAACTGTTCACGTTCCGGACGTCCAGACCGATCGGGAATACACCTTCCATGAGGCGGCGAGGCTCGCTGGTCTTCACACAATGCTGGCTATCCCGATGTTGCGTGAAGGGACGCCCATCGGCGTGATCGTGTTGCAACGCACGAACGTGCGGCCGTTTACCGACAAGCAGATCGAGCTGGTGACGACGTTTGCCGACCAGGCCGTGATCGCCATCGAGAACGTGCGTTTGTTCGAGGCGGAGCAGGCGCGCACGCGCGAGCTTGCGGAATCGCTTGAGCAGCAGACCGCAACGTCGGAGGTGCTGCGCGTGATCTCCAGCTCGCCCGGCGAGCTTGAGCCCGTGTTCGAGGCCATGCTTTCCAATGCGACACGGCTTTGTGAGGCCAAATTTGGCGTGATGTTTCGGTTCGAGAATGGCAGCGCGCGTGTCGTGTCGCAACTCGGGGTGCCAACAGTATTTGCGGAGTATTTGCGGCATGGGACGCATAGGCCAGGTCCCCAGAATCCGGTCAACCGTGTCGCCACGTCACGCCAGACACTCCAAATCACCGACTATCGTAGCGATCAGGTCTATCTCGATGGTGACCCCTTGGCAGTCGCTGGTGTCGAGTTGGGCGGCATACGAACGTTGCTGGTCGTGCCCATGCTGCAGGACGAAAAGCTCATTGGCGCAATCGGCATCTACCGCCAGGAAGTTCGTCCTTTCAGCGACAAGCAAATCGGCCTGGTCGCCGGCTTTGCAAGTCAAGCCGTCATTGCCATTGAAAATGTGCGGCTGCTCAACGAGCTGCGGGAATCATTGCAGCAGCAGACTGCCACCGCCGACGTGCTCAAGATCATCAGCCGCTCGGCCTTCGATCTGCAAACCGTGCTCGATACACTGACCAATTCAGCAGCGCGGCTATGCGAGGCCGACATGGCCGCCATTATTCGCCAGAAAGGCACGGCCAACTATTGGGCGACCAGTTACGGCCTGCCGCCGGAACATGCTGAATATGTCAAGAGCCTTCCGATAGTGCCGGGGCGTGGGACCGTCGTAGGGCGAATCTTGACAGAGGGCAAAACCGTTCATGTTGCCGATGTACTCGCCGACTCGGAATACACTTTCCTCGAGGCTCAAAGAAGGGCCGGCTATCGCACAGCGCTGGGCGTCCCGCTCCTGCGAGAAGGAGTGCCGATCGGCATAGTCTTGCTGATGCGTCATACGGTGCGGCCGTTCACCGAAAAGCAGATCGAGCTTGCGACGACGTTCGCCGACCAGGCGGTGATCGCGATCGAGAACGTGCGGTTGTTCGACGAGGTGCAGGCGCGAACGCGCGAGGTGCAGGAATCACTCGAATATCAGACCGCGATCAGCGAGGTGCTCAACGTCATTTCCCGCTCGCCCAATCAGCTGCAGCCGGTGCTCGATACCATCGTTCAAACCGCGGCTCGGCTGTGTGAGGCGGAATACTCCGTTTTCTTCAGGCAGCAGGACGACGCCAGGTATCGCATCGCCGCCGCCAATAATGCCGAAGCCGAGTTCATCAAGTTTGCAAGGGAGCACCCGTTCGAGCCCACGCGGGCATCGTGCACGGGACGCGCCGTGCTGGAGCGGCGCACGATCCACGTGCTCGATGCGGCGACCGATCCCGAATACCACATGCCGGACTACCAGCGCGTTGCAAACAACCGGACCATGCTTGGAGTGCCGCTGTTGCGCGGCGATGTAGTGATCGGCGTCATCGTCATGGTTCGTACCGTCGTCAAGCCGTTCACCGAAAAGCAGATCGATCTGGTGACCACCTTCGCCGACCAGGCGCTGATCGCGATCGAGAACGTGCGCCTGTTCGAGGCCGAGCAGGCGCGCACGCGCGAGCTCACCGAAGCGCTGGAGCAGCAGACCGCGACGTCCGAAGTGCTGCGGGTGATTTCCAGCTCGCCCGGCGAGCTCGCACCGGTGTTCCAGACCATGCTGATGAACGCAACTCGGATCTGCGGGGCGCGCTTCGCCAACCTTCTGTTGTACGAAGGAGATGCATTTCGGGTGGCCGCGATGCATGGCGCTCCGCCCGGATGGGAGGAACTGCGGCAGCGTAGCCCTATGATCCGCTTCGCCCCAAATAACCCCCTTGCTCGCATCGCAACAACAAGACAGCTGCAGCACATTATCGATTTCAGGTTGGAGGAAGCCTATCTCCAAGGCGAGCCGGCCGCGGTAGCGCTCGCCAAATCCGCTGGCGCGCGCACCGTCCTGATGGTGCCGATGCTCAAGGAGAACCAACTGGTCGGCCTCTTCGCGATCTACCGCCAAGAGGTGCGGCCCTTCACCGACAAGCAGATTGCGCTGGTGGCGAATTTCGCCGCGCAGGCCGTCATCGCCATCGAGAATACGCGCCTGCTCAACGAATTGCGGGAATCCCTGCAGCAGCAGACCGCAACCTCCAACGTGCTTGAAGTGATCAGCCGGTCGGCGTTCGATCTGCAGCCGGTATTCGATACCGTGGCCGAAAGCGCGGTGCGATTGTGCGAGGCGGATCGGGCGTTCGTCTTCCGCTATGACGGCGACGTGCTCCGGATGGTGGCGGGCCACAACTCCTCCGAGGAGATGTGGGAGTTCGTGGAGAAAAACCCGATCCAGCCGGGGCGATATAGCGGAACCGCGCGAGCCGCGCTGGAGCGCCGAACCGTCCACATTCCTGATTGCCGCGCCGACCCGGAATATTCCTACGGCGCGCGGGAGATCGATCCGGTCCGAACGCTGCTCGGGGTGCCGATCCTCAAAGGCGATGATCTGCTCGGCGTGATGATGATGTATCGGCTGGAGGTCAGGCCTTTTACCGAGAAGCAGATCACTCTCATCGAGACGTTCGCCGACCAGGCCGCTATCGCGATCGAGAATGTGCGCCTGTTCGATGAGGTGCAGGCACGCACGGTCGAGCTCAGCGAATCGCTCCAGCAGCAGACCGCCACCGCCGATGTGCTCAAGGTCATCAGCCGCTCGGCGTTCGATCTGCAGACGGTGCTGGAAACACTGCTGGAATCGGCCGCCCGGCTTTGCCGCGCCGACAAGGGGACGCTCACTCGCAAAAAGGGAACGGCCTTCTTCCGATCCGTAAGTTATGGTTTCGGGCCGGAGTTTGCTGAATTTGTGAAAGATGTGCCGGTCGAACCGGGACGGGGAACAGTCACTGGACGAGCCTTGCTGGAAGGCAAGGTGGTCCACATCCCTGATGTGCAGCTCGATCCGGATTACGACTGGGCGGAAGCGCGCAGGCTCGGCGTGTTTCGCACGCTGCTCGGCGTTCCGCTATTGCGAGAAGGGGTTGTCATTGGCGTTCTCGGGCTGGCGCGATCCGAGGTCCGGCCTTTCACGGAGAAGGAAATCGAGCTGGTGACCACCTTTGCCGATCAGGCCGTGATCGCGATCGAGAACGTTCGCCTGTTCGATGAGATCCAGGACAAGAGCCGCCAGCTCGCAGAGGCGAGCAGGCACAAGTCGCAGTTCCTCGCCAGCATGAGCCACGAGCTGCGCACGCCGCTCAACGCCATCATCGGCGTCACCGAAATGCTCCTGGAGGATGCGCGCGACTTCAAGCGCGAGGACGAGCTCGAGCCGCTCGAGCGGGTGCTGCGCGCCGCGCGACACCTGCTTGCTCTGATCAACGACATTCTCGATCTCTCGAAGATCGAGGCCGGGCGCATGGAGCTTCACCTCGAAACGTTCCCGCTTGCTCCGCTGATTGAGGATGTGGGCAAGACCATCGAGCCGATCGCGGGCAAAAACGCCAATCGCATCGTCATCAATTGTGCATCGGATCTCGGCAGCATTCACGCCGACCAGATCCGGTTCCGGCAAATCATGCTCAACCTCGCGAGCAACGCCAGCAAATTCACCGAGAACGGCACCATCACCATCACGGCGCAGCCGCAGCATTCGGATGAGCGCGATTGGATCACAATTGCGGTCGCCGACACCGGGATCGGCATGAACGAGGCGCAGATGGGCCGCCTGTTCCAGGAATTCTCCCAGGCCAATTCCTCGACCACGCGCAAATACGGCGGCACCGGGCTCGGCCTTGCGATCAGCCGGCATTTCTGCCGCATGATGGGCGGCGACATTACAGTCGAAAGCAAGCCGGGTGAGGGCTCGACCTTCACCATGCGCCTGCCCCGCACGGTCGAGATCGAGGAGACGCGGGTGAGCGCGGCGCCGGTGCAGCCCGCGCATCCGATCGCAGAGGAATCCGAAGAGCCGTTGATCCTGGTCGTGGACGATGATGCGACCGCGCGCGATCTGGTTAAGCGGCACCTGGAGCGCGCGGGATTTGCGGTCGTTGCCGCGCGCGGCGGGCAGGAGGGGCTGCGGCTCGTGCGGGAGCTGCGGCCCGCGGCGGTGACGCTCGACATCATGATGCCTGATCTCGATGGCTGGACGGTGCTCGCCGCGATCAAAGGCGATCCGGCGCTCGCGAGCACCCCGGTGGTGCTGATGTCCATTGTCGATCAGAAGAACCGGGGCTACGCGCTCGGCGCGGCGGACTATCTGATCAAGCCGGTCGAGCGGAGCAAGCTGGTCGAAACGCTTCGCCACATCTGCGGCGCAACCGCCGGGCACGCCCTTCTCGTTGATGACGACGACGTGGTTCGCCGCGGTGTGCGCGCGGCTCTGGAGCCGATCGGCTGGCAGGTCACGGAGGCGGAAAACGGACGGCTGGCGGTCGATAAGCTTGCGGCCGCGCGTCCCGATGTGATCATTCTCGACCTGATGATGCCTGCCATGGACGGCTTCGAATTTCTCGATGAGCTGCGCGGCCGCCCGGAATGGCGCGACATTCCGGTCGTGGTCATCACCGCGAAGGATCTCACTGATGCGGATCGCAATCGCCTCAACGGCGGCGTCGAGCGGATCATCGCCAAGACCGACCGCGATGCCATGCTGCGCCAGCTGGCGGCCGAGCTGAAACGATGCGTGAAACGGCAGAGCTAGAAATATTCCGGCGTCATTCCGGGGCGAGGCCAAAGGCCGAGAACGCCGGGTAGATGAGGATGTTACCACCCTCACCCCCCACGGACCCGGACGTGCAGGATTACCGCTTCCGGTTCTTCATGAGAGAGCCTGGCTAAAGGTGGCGTACTGATGGACGATGCGAGGTCGCGGGAGGGGATGGCGGGCGAGGAAGGCAGAGAACCGCTCCCATGAGAGAGGCTCCGAGCGCGTCCGCCGTTCCAGCCACTTCCTCCACACCCTTTTGATCTGATGAGCGTAGGTTGCGAGTTGCCGGCTGTTCCCCGTGATACCGTAGTAGGCATAGTGACCTACCAGCTTCTCAGACAGCCGCTTGTGCTGATCGAGGATCGGCAGGTGGCGGTTGAACCGACACCACTCCTTTACCCCGAGCAGCGCGCGAGCGAGCCGGCTTTTGGCCGTCCGTTGCCGTACCACGTTCTGCCCCTTCAGTGATTTCGCCCAGGTGTGGGTGAAGCCAAGAAAGTCGAACGGTGGTTCGGCGCAGTCCGGATGCGTGCCACCTTTGCGCTCGGGGCGGAAGTTGACGAACCGGGTCTTGTCGGGATGCAGCGTGAGCCCATACCGTGCAAGCCGTTTCCCCGACACTTCCAGAACCCGTTTGGCGTCACGGTGGTTCTTGAACGTCATCACGAAGTGATCGGCAAAGCGCACCAACGTACACTCTCCCAGCATGCGGGGTCGCACCTCTGCCTCGAACCATTCGTCCAGCACATGGTGCAGGAAGATGTTCGAGAGCATTGGTGAGATGACACCGCCTTGCGGGGTACCTTGAGTCGCAAGGCGCAGGAGTCCATCTTCCAGGACCCCTGCTTTCAGCCACTTGTCGATCATCCGTCGGATCACGCCATCTGTTACTCGCTGGTCGAGGAACGCCCGAAGTTGGGAGTGTGGAATACTGTCAAAATACTTGCGTATATCGACATCCAGCACCCAGTGCTGTCCTTGCCACGTGATGGCGCCGTGCAGTTTGCGTAGCGCCTCATGGGCTGAGCGTCGTGGTCGGAAGCCATACGAGCAAGGCATGAAGTCCTGCTCGTAGATGGTCGCCAGAACCATGACAATCGCCCGCTGCGCCACCTTGTCTTCAAAGGTCGGAATGCCGAGCGGCCGCTTTGAGCCGTCTGCCTTCGGGATGTAGGTTCTGCGCACTGGCGGTGCTTTGTAGCTACCGGACTTGATGCGATTGAGCAGGTCCAAGAGATTGGCCTGCAGATTCGCTTCATATTCCTTCGCCGTAATACCGTCGATGCCAGTCGCTCCATCCTTGCGGGTCAGCCGGTAGGCCTTCAGCATCCATTCCAGATCGATAACGTGGTGCAGCGAGAACAGCACCTTCTTCGGCTTCGCTCTCGCCAGTTCGGCTATCCATTGTCGTTTCGTGTACAGGTTCGTGAGGTTCATGTCCCCTCCCGTGTTTCCCGGCAATGGTTCTCTCTCACGACGCCCCCCTTCCCTCCATCGGGTCCCAGTGAGCCCAGTTCCCCGCTCTCGTCGGTACTATGAAGGCGCTACGACTTCCCACCCGCGTATCAACGGTCACTTATTGGTTCGCTTCCGCCGCCCACGTGATCCTCCTTGTTCGTGTCCCGCCGTAGCGCTCCTGAAGGAGCGGAGGTCTCCTCCAGGCCGGGGCCTCTTGTTGCCGGCTGCCCTGCTCCGGTTCTCTCACGTGGACGCGAATGGGATCTCTCAGGTCTTCAGACGATCCATCCCGTGCCTCTGCTCCGTTCCAGGACCCCGGTCGAACCAACGTGCCCTCGCCAGTGACGGCCACGTCGATGCTGCCCCCGCATTCCGGACTACGAAGGCTTCAGCGAAAATGATTTCGGGGCTAACCCGCAGCTTCAGCACCTGCTACCATACGCTTCACGCGTGACGTTGCCGCACACGTGCAAGGCTCGCTTCCGGCTGGCGGGCTGCGCCTTTGCCGGGAGGGAGTCGAACCCTCTGGACCGCTACGAAAGGTTTCAGCTCGTTTTCACGATCGTCCTCCTCTCCTGCTCTCCTGACGTACCGGAATCCATAACCCAGGTCCGTGGTTGTGGATTCCGGGCTCGCCGCTGCGCGGCGCCCCGGAATGACAGGACCGTTAAGATACGCGCATGAAAATCTTGTACGTCGAGGACAACGAAGACAACATCTACATGCTGCGCAGCCGGCTCACGCGCGCGGGCTTCACGGTGGTGATCGCGACCGACGGGGAGCAGGGCGTCGCCCTGGCGGCGAGCGAAAAGCCCGACCTCGTACTGATGGATCTGAGCCTTCCCGTGCTCGACGGCTGGGAGGCGGCGCGCCGCATCAAGGCTGCGCCCGAAACGAGCCGCATCCCGATCATCGCGCTCTCCGCCCATGCCATGCCCGGCGACGCCGAAAAGGCGCTGGCTGCGGGATGCGATGATTTCGACAGCAAACCGGTCGAGCTGCCGCGGCTCCTCGCGAAGATCCGCGCGCTCAAACCCGACGGCGGTCAATCATGAGCAGCGAAGACGCCGCGCTGCTTATTGTCGACGACATCGAGGACAATCGATTTGCGCTGAGCCGGCGGCTTGCGCGCCAGGGCTATCTCAATGTCACCACCGCCGTCGATGGCCGGCAGGCGCTGGAATTGCTGAAGGCAAAGCGGTTCGATCTCGTGCTGCTCGACATCATGATGCCGCAGGTCAACGGCTACGAGGTGCTGGCGCAGATGAAGGCGGACGAGAGCCTGCACCACATTCCCGTGATCATGATCTCTGCCGTGGACGAGATCGATAGCGTCATCCGCTGTGTCGAGCTTGGCGCCGAGGATTATCTAGCAAAGCCGTTCAATCCGACCTTGCTGCGCGCCCGCGTCAGCGCCTGCCTGGAACGCAAACGGCTGCACGATGAGCTGCGCGAATCGCTCCAGCAGCAAACCGCAACCGCCGACGTGCTCAAGACGATCAGCCGCTCGACGTTCGATCTTCAGACGGTGCTCGATACTCTCGCTGAGTCAGCGGCGCGGCTTTGCGACGCAGACCATGTGTGGCTCTTCCGTCAGGAGGGGAACGTCTATCGTTGGGCTGCCAGTTACGGCCATTCCAAGGAAGATCACGAGCGTATCAAACAATTCATGACCACGGTCGCCCTTTCACCGGGGCGTGGGTCGCTTGTTGGACGGACCACGCTCGAACGCCAACCCGTCCAAATCACCGACGTTCTTGCCGATCCAGAATATAAATTCGCCGAGGCGCAGACGCTCGGACACTATAGAACGATATTGGGCGCACCACTTCTGCGTGAAGATGTGCCAATCGGCGTGATCATCTTGCAGCGCATCGAGGTCCGGCCATTCACCAGCAAGCAGATCGAGTTGGCGACCACCTTCGCCGATCAGGCGGTCATCGCGATCGAGAACGTGCGGCTGTTCGACGAGGTGGAGGCACGTACGCGCGAGCTGGCGCGCTCGGTCGAGGAGCTGCGCGCGCTCGGCGACATCAGCCAGGCGGTCAACTCCACCCTCGATGTTGAAACCGTGCTCAGCACGATCGTTGCAAGGGCGGTCCAGCTCTCGAATACCGATGGTGGCGTGATCTATGTTTTCAACGAGCAGGACCAGACGTTTCGGGTGCGCGCCACGTACGGCCTGGGCGAGGAGATGGTCGCCGCGGTCAAGGCCCAGCAGCTCGGCTCTTCCGATGCGATCCGCCAGGCGACAAAGGACGGGCAGCCGCACGAATTCGCCGATATCGACCAGGAGCCGCCAAGCCCGGTGCGCGAGATCTCAATCCGTGCCGGATTTCGCGCCCGTTTGCTCGTGCCGCTCAAGAGCACCGATCGCGTCATCGGCGCGCTCGTCATCAGACGCAAGCAGCCCGGCAATTTTCCCAGCCACACGATCGAGCTGCTGCAGACGTTCGCCGCCCAGTCGGTGGTGGCGATCCAGAACGCGCGTTTGTTCCGCGAGCTTGAGAAGAAGAGCCGCGAGCTCGAAATCGCGAGCAAGCACAAATCGCAATTCCTCGCCAATATGAGCCACGAGCTGCGCACGCCCCTCAATGCCATCCTTGGCTATGCCGAGCTCATCCTCGACAACATCTATGGCGACACATCGGAAAAGATGCGCGGCGTGCTGGAACGGATCGAGAGCAACGGCAAGCATCTGCTCGGCCTGATCAACGATGTGCTCGACCTCTCCAAGATCGAGGCGGGGCATCTCACGCTGTCCATGGCCGATTATTCGCTCAAGCAAGTGGTGCACACGGTCTACAGCGCGGTCGAGCCGCTCGCCGTGCAAAAGAGGCTGCAATTCAAGGTCGAGGTGGCGCCCGATCTCCCTGCCGGTCATGGCGACGAGCATCGCCTCACCCAGGTCCTGCTCAATCTGGTCGGAAATGCAATCAAGTTCACCGACTCGGGCGAGGTGCTGATCAAGGCAGCCGCGGCCGACGATACATTCAGTGTCGCCGTGCGCGACACCGGCCCGGGAATTTCTCCCGATGACCAAGCAAAGCTTTTCCAGGAATTTCAGCAGGCCGACAATTCAGTCACCCGCAAGAAAGGCGGCACCGGGCTGGGGCTTGCGATCTCCAAGCGCATCATCGAGATGCACGGCGGAAAAATCTGGGTGGAATCGGCGCCCGGCCAGGGCTCGACCTTCCGGTTCACAGTCCCCGTCACGGTCGAGCAGCCGCACGATCCTCGTAGCCCGCATTGAGCGCAGCGAAATGCGGGATTCCCCGGATCGCGCAAAAGCGCGATCCGGGCTACCTCAGATGCGCGACCGACGCGATCTCGACCAGAAACTCCGGGCGCACCAGATCGGCGCGGATACAATAGCGCGCCGGTGGCCGCTCGGGAAAATATTCGCGATAGACCTCGTTCATGGCGGCGTAATCCGCCATGTTGGTAAGGAAGATATGATTGAAGGTGATGTCCTGCATCGATCCTCCCGCGGTTGCGAGCACCGACTTGATGGTCTCGAGCACATGACGCGTCTGCGCCTTCACGTCGCCTTTGCCGACCAGATTGCCTGCGCTGTCGAGCGCGAGCGTGCCCGACACGTAGACGGCACTGCCCGCCTTGGTGCCCGGCGAATACGGCGCGAGCGGAGGCGCGGAGCCTTTCGGAATAATGACGTCGTACGGCATCCTCGCCTCCCTTTGCTCGTCAATCCCTGCGCAACTCGCCCGCCACGCGCGTGAGAACCTCCACGATCTCCATTTCCGATTTTGGATCGTCGCGCAAGCGCTTGGCGGCAGCCTCGCGCAGATTGTCGAGCGCGGCCTGCACCAGCCGCGGAGCACGCGGTGCCTCGTCGTCATCCTGGCCGAAGCGCCGGCGCATATGCTCGGCCTTCTTGCCGATGTAAGCGAGCCGGTTCATCACCGCCTCGACGAGGTCGCGGTTCTCCTCGAGATACGCGCGTCCCGCATCGGTGATGGTGTAGAGCTTTTTTGCGCCATCGGCTTGCGACGTGAGCTGCCCGGCCTCCTCCAGATAAGTGAGGCACGGATATACAATTCCCGGGCTTGGCGAGTACCAGCCGGCGGTCTTCTCTTCGAGTTGCTTGATGATGTCGTAGCCGTGGCGCGGCTGCTCTGCGATGAGCGCAAGCGCGATCAGTCGCAGATCGCCCTGTGCCAGCATCCGGCCGAGGCGCACGAAATCGCCGCCCCCCATCCCATGCTTCCCGCCGAAGCCAAAGCCCCGCCCCCAGCGTCCGCGGCCATGCCGTCCACTGGCCCAATGGTCGGGCCCCCCATGTCTCATTCCGAACATATGTTGATTCTCCTTGTTTAAGATATATCATAAGATACTACCAAATCAGATATAGTGCAAGATATATTTTAATAAAAGTGCAAAATTCTCAAAATTCAACTCTGGGATTAGCAGTCCAGGACCTGTATTCGCCAGTAGAATTCAGGCGCGCACGACCTCGGTCTCGCCGTGCTCCTGCAACAGCGCAAGCAGGCGTTTGCGCATCAGAATGCCGGGGCGGTCAGACGGCATGTGCATCTCGACCTTGCGGGCGACGTCGATCGCCGCGTCGGGGTCGGTCGATTCCAGAATGTCGCGGTCCTCCTCGATGATGGCGGCGTCCCAGTCGATCAATTCCTGGGTCGAGCAGTCCTCCTCGCGATCGTTGCGGAAAAGGATCTGAACAAGCTGGATGCTGCCGTCATCGATCGGAGTGGCCGAGTTGAAGATGATGTGCCGCAGTCCCGAAGGATATTCCATGTCAAGGGTGCGGCAGAACGGCATGAACCATGCGTTGCGCATGTGCCGCTTGGTGGTGGGCTCGGTCGTGCCGGTCACCCGATAGGCCGCCGGCGGATTGTTGATCGGCACGATGCTCTCGGCGGTGAAACCGAAATCGGTCTCGACCAGCTCGTATTTTTCCGGCTTGGGCTGATCGAGCTGCCCGAACGTTGACTTGTGCACGAAAGAGAAATGCGCGTTGTCGAATGAATTCTCCATCATGCGTAAAGCGGCGGTGTTCCAGCGATCATAGAACTGATGGATGCGCCGGTAGCTGGGATCGCGGTCCTGCGGCAAGTCCGCAATGTCGAGCAGCGGCTCGTCGAGTGCGACCCAGGCGTAGCCGTAGCGCTCCTCGCAACGGAACGCATTGACGCGCGCATCCGGAATCGGCTGGCCCGGTGCAAACTGGGGAATGTGCACGAGCTTGCCGGTGCGGTCGTAGGTCCAGCCGTGATAGCCGCAGGTGATCACGCCGTCATGACACCAGCCGCGGGAAAGCTTGGCGGTGCGATGGCAGCAACGGTCGGCGAGCGCGGCCGGTTTTTCCTCGCCGTCGAGAAACAGGACGATGTTCTCGCCCAGCAACGTGAACGGCTTCGGTCCGTCGTTGAGCAGATTGATCGGCACCGTTGCATACCAGAACCGGCGCAGAACCTTTTGTTTGGTGCACAGCATTGTCGCTTCCTCAGCCTCCTTAAGCCATCAAACGCGACACGACGCTTGCTGCGTCATGGCGCAGTTTTGCAAGATCAAGCCCGGGAATTTCGCCGTCTTCGACCACGACGCGGCCCCCGATAATGAGATGGCGCAATTGGGGGGCGCCGGCACCCGCGACCGGACCGATCAGCGGATCGTGCAGTCCAAAATAGCGCGGATGGGAAAGGTCGAAGACCGCAATATCGGCGAGCTTGCCCGGCGCGATCACGCCTGCATCCTCGAAGCCGAGAACGCGGGCGCCATTCGCGCTGCCCCAGCGCACGACTTCCTCGATGCTCACCGCGCCCGCTCCCTTCACTGCGCGATGGGTGTGCCATGCGCTGTTCATCTCGCTGATCATATCGGCGGATTCGTTTGAGGCTGCGCCGTCGACCGCAAGCGAGACCGTGCCGCCGAGCGCGGCGAGCCGCTCCGCCGGCGCAATTCCCGAGCCGAGCCGGCAGTTCGATTGTGGGCAGTGCGCCATGCCGGTGCCGGTCTCCGCCAGGATGCGGACCTCATCATCGTCGACATGGACGAGATGGGCGAGCCAAACATCGCGGCCGAGGTAATCGTGATCGGCCATCCATTGCACGGGACGCTTGCCGTAGGTGGCAAGACAGAACTCGACGTCGGCCATGGTTTCCGAGAGGTGGCCGTGGATGCGCAGACCCATGCGCCGGGCGCTCTGCGCGACGACGTTGAGTTCGTCGGCTTCGAGTGACCATGGCGCCGTCGTCGGCGCAATCGCCACCCGTCGCATGCTGTCGGGAGACGGGTCATGGTAGCGCTGCGCGCAGGCCTCGACCGAGGCGATCATCTGGTCGAGCGGCTCGCTCGGGGTGGGAATGAGATCGGGTGTATCGAAGCTTCGCGCCTTGGTCGCGCCGCCGCGGCAGAAGACGAGACGGATGCCAAGCTCGGCCGCGACCTCGAAGATCACGTGCGAGGGATCGTAGCGATAGCTCTTGGCAAAGAGGTAATGGTGATCGGCCGCCGTCGTGGTGCCGGAAAGAATGAGCTCAGCAAGACCGATGCGCGCAGCCGTGCGCAACGCCTCCTCGTCGATCTTGTGCCAATAGGTATATGGCACTGCACGCAGCCATTGCAGCAGCGGAACATCGATGCCGGCGCGCACGCCCTTGAGCACGCATTGAAAGAGATGATGATGCGTCGAGACGAGGCCGGGATAGATCACGCAGCCGGAAGCGTCGATCACGTCTTCGCCGTCTCGCCGCTCGAGCGCGCCGACGGCCGCGATGCGCCCATCCGCAATGCGAATTGCGCCGCTCGCGCGCATGGCCTCGCCGGGCAGCCCGGTGAATATTCCCTGCGCGCCTTGGATAAGGGTCACGTTTCGGCTCCGATCTCGCTTTCATGCCATTGCCCGAGCGCAAGCTTGGAAAGGCCGATCATGGTCGCAAACAGCGCGACCCCCGCAAGCGTAATGAGGAAGAGCGCGGCGAACATGCGCGGGATGTCGAGCTGGAATCCCGATTGCAGTATCTCATAGGCGAGGCCTGCGCTGCGGCCGCCCGTGCCGGCAACGAATTCCGCAACCACCGACCCAATGAGCGCCAACCCGCTGGAAATGCGCAGCCCGCCGAAGAAATAGGGGAGCGCGCTCGGGATGCGCAGGCGAACGAGGGTCTGCAGCCGCCCTGCCCTGTTCATCCGGAAGAGATTGACCAGGCCGGGATCGACGCTGCGCAGGCCGAGCGTGGTGTTGGAAATGATCGGGAAGATCGCGACCACCGTGGCGCACACGGTCAGCGCGACCTGCGTGTTCTTGACCAGGATGATGATCAAGGGCGCGATGGCGACGATCGGGGTCACCTGGAGCAGCACGGCGTAGGGAAAAAACTCATCTCGATCGCCCTGCTCTGCACGAACAGGAAGGCGATGAGCGTGCCGAGAACAATGGCGGCCGCGAAAGCCTGCAGCGCAACCCGCAGCGTCATGCCTAATGCCGTCAGCAGCGAAGGCCCCTCGGTCCAGAGCTTTTCGGCGATGTCGCTCGGTTTGGGAAACAGATAAACGGGGATGTTCGCGTTGCGGCACACGATCTCCCAGATCGCAACCAGCAGCACCCCGACCAGCACCGGGGCCACAATGCTCATCGCCATTTCAAATTCGGACAGCGGACGCATGCGCGTGCTCGGGACACGGGAGTGTAGGGTACAACGGTGCCGCACAACGGGCCTGTTCCCCTCCCCCTTGTGGGGAGGGGCTAGGGGTGGGGGTCGATGTGGTCGCGCAGTCCTGCGCCACCCCCCCTCCCCCACCCTCCCCCACAAGGGGGGAGGGAGCAGACCCGTCGCGTGGCGACGTCGTTCATCAATCTCATGGCCTTCTTCATCACTGCTGTAATTGTGCGAGCGACACTTCGGCGAGCGAGGCCGAGAGCGCGCGGCAATACTCGCCAAAGCGCGGCGAGTTGCGAAAGCCCTCCTCGCGCGGCTGCGGCTCATCGATGGACATCATCTTGCAGATGCGCCCGGGCTGCGCCCCCATGACAACCACTCGCGTCGAGAGGAACACGGCCTCATAGATGGAATGAGTGACGAACATGGTGGTGAGCTTGCGCTCCCACCACAGCCGCACGAGATCGGCATCGAGACGATTGCGGGTGAACTCGTCGAGCGCTCCGAATGGCTCGTCCATGAGCAGAAGATCGGGCTCGGTGATAAGACTGCGGGCAATGGAAACCCGCATCTTCATGCCGCCGGACAACTGCCTCGGATAATGGCGGGCAAAGCCTTCGAGCCCCACGCGCGCAAGCGCTTCGCGCACGCGCTCGCCGCTCTCGGATTTGGGCACGCCCGCAAGATCGAGTGGTAATCGCACATTCAACTCCACCCGCGCCCATGGCATCAGCGTCGGATCCTGAAAGACGAAGCCGAGCGATCGCCCGCTTGTTTCGACTTTACGGAATTCAGCCGACCACCACAGGATGCGGCCGTCGGTCGGCTCGATGAGGTTCGCGATGAGCTTGAGCAGTGTGCTCTTGCCGCAGCCCGAGGGCCCGATCAGCGTCAGAAATTCGCCCGCGCCGACGGTAAGATCAATCGGCGCAAGCGCGCGGGTGCCATTTGGAAAGATCTTTTCCGCGGACAGAACTTCGACGACAGGCGTGCCGGGGCTCACGTACGCCGGCGCCACAGAACGGACCTGCTCCCTCCCCAACGCAACCCGGGCTTGCCCGGGTTGCGCAATATGGTGCGCAAGTCGGGCAGGCCCGACTTGCGGTGGGGGAGGGTTGGGGAGGGGGGTGGTCGTTGGGGCTGAAGCTCGCGCAACAATGTCGACCCCCACCCCTAACCCCTCCCCACCTGAACTCGGGTTTACCAGAGTTCGGCAATCCAAGTTATCGAAGTCGGATGAATCCGACTTCGACTGGGGAGGGGAACCCGCACGTCGTGCGATCACGTTCCTTTGTGTCACATCAGAAGCTTGAGGTCCTTGACGAACCGGTCGGTAAAGCCCTGCTTCCAGTCGACCTCAGGTTTGAGCAAGCCGGCCGCAACCATATAATCATAAGTCGCTTGCCAGCGCGCCTGCGTCATTATGCCAATGCCCAGGGTCTTGGCATCGCCGCCGTCGAGCACCTTGAGCGCCTTGAGCTGTTCGATGCCGAAGGCAATCTGCTGCTCGCTCATCTTGGGGTTGTCGGCCTTGATCAGCGCATTGGCTGGCGCCGGATCGGTGAAATAGCTCTTCCAGCCTTCCAGCGATGCCTTCACGAAGCGCGCAGCCACGTCCGGACTCTTGTCGGCGAAATCGCGCTTGGCGACCATTGTCGTGCCATAGGGCGGATAGCCATCGCGCGCGAACAGAAAGAACTTGACCGGCACGCCTTGTTGTTTGGCCTGGAACGGCTCCGACGACGGATAGGATTGCTGCACCACGTTCTGGTCCGCGAAGAAGGGCTGCAGGTTAAACGTGTAGGGCCTGGTCTGCTCGTCGATATATTTGTATTTGGCCTTGAGCCATGGCCACCAGCTGGTACGGCCGGGAGTGGCGACCAGGATAGTCTTGTCCTTGAGATCGGCGAGACTTGCGACGTTGTCGTGGGTCATCATGCCTTGCAGGTCGTACTGGAAGGAGGTCGCGATGGTGACGACCGCAAGCCCCTGCTCCAGCATTTTCAGCACCTGGAAATCGTAGCCCATCATTACGTCGGTCTCGCCGGCGAGCAGGAGTTGCATGCCGTTGACCTGAGGCCCGCCCATGCGCAGCGTCACGTCGAGGCCGGCGCGTTCGTAGAGTCCCGTCGCCTTGGCCTGGTAGAAGCCGCCATGCTCGGCCTGCGCGAACCAGCTTGTCAGGAAGGTCACCTTGTCGGCAGCACCCGCGCTCGCGGACCACAGGGCGGTTGCCAGCAGCCAGCCCGCCACGCGCCCAGCAGCCCGGTTCAAGTTCTTCGGCACCATCGCAAACCTCATGATTGGTGGGATGCGGCAGGCAGGAGCAAGCCTGATGCCAGGAGCACACACACGCGAATTCCAACCGATCTTGACCAGCTGGAGCCCAATCTGCCTAAATTTTGGGCAAACGCCTCTGGGTTGGGCGAAGCATGTCGACGTCATTCCGGGGCGCAGGCAAGTCGGCCCTGCCAACTTGCCTGCGCACGCCGGGTAGAGAGGCCGGATGCGTGCCACCTTTGCGCTCGGGGCGGAAGTCGACGAACCGGGTCTTGTCGGGATGCAGCGTGAGCCCATACCGTGCAAGCCGTTTCCCGAACACTTCCAGAACCCGTTTGGCGTCACGGTGGTTCTTGAACGTCATCACGAAGTCATCGGCAAAGCGCACCAACGTACACTCTCCCAGCATGCGGGGTCGCACCTCTGCCTCGAACCATTCGTCCAGCACATGGTGCAGGAAGATGTTCGAGAGCATTGGTGAGATGACACCGCCTTGCGGGGTACCTTCAGTCGCAAGGCGCAGAAGTCCATCTTCCAGGACCCCTGCTTTCAGCCACTTGTCGATCATCCGTCGGATCACGCCATCTGTTACTCGCTGGTCGAGGAACGCCCGAAGTTGGGAGTGTGGAATACTGTCAAAATACTTGCGTATATCGACATCCAGCACCCAGTGCTGTCCTTGCCACGTGATGGCGCCGTGCAGTTTGCGTAGCGCCTCATGGGCTGAGCGTCGTGGTCGGAAGCCATACGAGCAAGGCATGAAGTCCTGCTCGTAGATGGTCGCCAGAACCATGACAATCGCCCGCTGCGCCACCTTGTCTTCAAAGGTCGGAATGCCGAGCGGCCGCTTTGAGCCGTCTGCCTTCGGGATGTAGGTTCTGCGCACTGGCGGTGCTTTGTAGCTACCGGACTTGATGCGATTGAGCAGGTCCAAGAGATTGGCCTGCAGATTTGCTTCATATTCCTTCGCCGTAATACCGTCGATGCCAGTCGCTCCATCCTTGCGGGTCAGCCGGTAGGCCTTCAGCATCCATTCCAGATCGATAACGTGGTGCAGCGAGAACAGCACCTTCTTCGGCTTCGCTCTCGCCAGTTCGGCTATCCATTGTCGTTTCGTGTACAGGTTCGTGAGGTTCATGTCCCCTCCCGTGTTTCCCGGCAATGGTTCTCTCTCACGACGCCCCCCTTCCCTCCATCGGGTCCCAGTGAGCCCAGTTCCCCGCTCTCGTCGGTACTATGAAGGCGCTACGACTTCCCACCCGCGTATCAACGGTCACTTATTGGTTCGCTTCCGCCGCCCACGTGATCCTCCTTGTTCGTGTCCCGCCGTAGCGCTCCTGAAGGAGCGGAGGTCTCCTCCAGGCCGGGGCCTCTTGTTGCCGGCTGCCCTGCTCCGGTTCTCTCACGTGGACGCGAATGGGATCTCTCAGGTCTTCAGACGATCCATCCCGTGCCTCTGCTCCGTTCCAGGACCCCGGTCGAACCAACGTGCCCTCGCCAGTGACGGCCACGTCGATGCTGCCCCCGCATTCCGGACTACGAAGGCTTCAGCGAAAATGATTTCGGGGCTAACCCGCAGCTTCAGCACCTGCTACCATACGCTTCACGCGTGCCGGAATCCATAACCCCAGGCGATGATGTCACGCCCCCGTCTCACCACACGGCCTGTGATTATCGGATTCCGGGCTCCGCTCGCTACGCTCGCGGCCCCGGAATGACGGCGCAGCTTGGTTTATGACGCAGTACATTTAGGCCTCTCGGCCATAACCCGCCGACGCTCGGCCGGGCGGCGGATTACGCTCTATCTATCCGCCGCCCGCGGATCTTTGCTAATCCGCCCTGCTCCTCTCCGCCCTATCCTCCTCGAACCTCAACACATGCACGGAAAATTTGCCGCCTGCGTCCGTCCATGTGGAGAGCGGGGCCCAGCCGGAGCCGCGCGCCAGCGCCAAAAATAATTCAACCGAGTATTTGTAGCTGTTCTCGGTGTGGATCGTTTCGCCGAGACGGAACTCGATCACGCGCCCGGCGACCCTGACCTTTTGACGCTTCTTGCTTGCAAGGTGCATCTCGATGCGATGGCGCTCGGCGTTATAGAAGGCGTGATGACTGAAAGTTGCGAGATCGAAATTCGCGCCCAGCTCGCGGTTGATGCGCGTGAGCAGGTTGAGGTTAAACTTTGCAGTGATCCCGGCGGCATCGTCGTAGGCGGCGTTGAGGATGGCGGCATCTTTTATCAGGTCGACCCCGATGATCAGGACGCGCCCCCGGCCCCAGCATGCGACCAGCGTGACGCATGAAGGCGCATGCTTCGTGCGGCTCGAAATTGCCGATGGTTGATCCCGGAAAAAAACCCGCGCGCGGGAGCGCGGCCAAGTCCGGCGGCAGTGCGAATGGCTCGCTGAAATCGCCCTCCACCGGAATCACCCGCAGATGCGGCCAATCGCTTCGCAGGGTTTGCGCTTCATCGGCCAGCATCTTTGAGGAAATGTCGACGGGAACATAGGCAGCGATTGCAGGTGCGGCCGCAAGCAGCAGCCTTGCCTTCCTGCTCGACCCGCTGCCGAACTCGACAAGGGCAGAGCCTTGCGCAATGAACTGCGCGATCTCCGGGGCGCGCTCGCGCAAAATCTCCAGCTCGCAACGGGTGGGGTAATATTCAGGGGTGGCGGTAATCGCTTCGAACAGCTGCGCGCCGGCTTCATCGTAGAAATATTTAGGCGGCAGCGTCTTGGGACGCGCGGTTAGTCCCGCGATGACGTCACGCGCGAACTGCGAATAGACGTGGGAGGCAGGATGGCTAAGAACGGCCTGGCTTCGCCGCGGCATCTCAAACTCCGACAGTGTCATACTCCACAAGCCGCAAGCCGCTGAACTGCCAGCGCGCGTGCGGGTAGAAGAAATTGCGATAGCTCGCGCGCGCGTGGCCCATGGGAGTGGCTTGCGAGCTTCCGCGCAGAACCATTTGATTGATCATGAATTTGCCGTTGTACTCGCCGAGCGCGTCTTCCGCCGCGCGATAGCCGGGATAAGGCAGATAGGCGCTGCGGGTCCATTGCCACACCTCGCCGAAGGCATCTTCGAGCAGACCGGCGCGGGCCGCCACCTCCCATTCCGCCTCGCTCGGCAGATGCTTTCTCGCCCAGCGGGCAAAGGCGTCCGCCTCGTAATAGCTCACATGCATCACCGGCCCATCGGGATCGACGCGCCGCAACCCGCCAAGTGTCATGGAGAACCATTCTCCATCGATCCTGCGCCAGTAGCCCGGGGCGCGCCAGCCTTGCGCCTCCACGTTCGTCCATCCATCCGACAACCACAGCGACGGTGTCGTGTAGCCGCCGTCGTCCATGAACTCGAGCCATTCTTTGTTGCTTACGGCCGCGCGAGCGATGCGCGCCGGCTGGAGAAAAACCCGGTGCACCGGCTGTTCGTTGTCGAAGCAGTATCCATCACCGATAAAACCGATGCTGTGAATGCCGCCAGGCAATTCGGCAAATCCATTGCAGCGTATTTTACGCGCCGGCCAAACTGGATCATAGACGGGCGAGACCGGATTGGCGGAGAAGGCGTGCAGGATATCGGTGAGTATCAACTCCTGGTGCTGCTGCTCGTGATGAAGACCGATCTCGAGCACGCGCACGATTGCCGATAAGTCGGAATCCTTCGCCTCAGCGAGAAGGCCCGCAACCGCGGCATCCACATGAGCGCGGTAGGCGGCGACGGCTTGGCAATCCGGCCGTGTAATGAGGCCGCGCATCGGACGCGCGTGGCGCGGTCCAGCCGCAACGTAATAAGAGTTGAAAAGATAACCGAAGCTTTCGTCGAAAGCGCGATATCCCGCCAGATGGCGCGCCAGCAGGAATTGCTCGAAGAACCATGTCGTATGCGCTCGGTGCCACTTGGTCGGAGTCGCATCCGGCATGGATTGCACCGTCTGATCCTCGGCAGAGAGCGGCGCCGCGCGACGCTCGGTCTCCGCGCGTACGTTGCGAAAGGCGTGGCGCCACGCCAGACGAACATCAGCGGACGAATGATCAGCGGTGGCTGTGTCTTCGCGCAATCGGCGAAGAACCGGAGAGCGAGGGCGTCATGCCCAATGACCTGTTGGAGAAACTGTAATTTCAGGAAAACCGGCTGGGGTGCGGCTAGTTCCTCAATATAGGCGCGGGGGCGCGCATTTGTCGCCGGCTTCGCAAAGATTTTATGTCACCTCACCCGGGACGTCGTAAAATCAAGAATTGCAGGCGTTTTCTTCATCTTTAGGGACGACGCCCCGCTAAGAAGAAGCGCAAGGATGCATACCCGACATGCGCTATTTGGCAGCGCCAGCGCCGGCCAGCGCTGCTGCGCCGTCCTGCTGGCCGGTGCCGCCGCTCACGCCAATGGCTCCGATGATCTTGCCGCCGACAATGATGGGCAGCCCCCCTTCCGAGGCCACCGGCTTCTCCGGATAGCTCAGAAATGAGGTGTTGCCCGCGGCAAACTGATCGGCGAATGCCTTGCTCGGCCGTCTAAACAGGACGCTCGTGCGCGCCTTGCCCTGGGCGAGCTCGGCCGCGGCAAGCTGGGCGCCATCCATCTTCTCGAAATAGACGAGCTCGCCAGCGGGACCGACGATGGCAATTGCGATGCGCCAGCCATTTTTCTTCGCTTCGCCTATGGCGGCCGCCGCAACGGCCCTGGCCTGCTCATTGCTGATGGCCGGCCCATAATCCGGATTCGCCGGAGCTTGCGCGACGGCCCGGTCGGCTGGCAATACCGCCATGCTCAAACCGAGCACGAATAAGCCGAGCACGATCATCCCGGGCGCGATCGAGAAGCGAACTCGCATACTCCTGTCCTCCAATGGGGTTGGCCGCGGCGTCATGATGTTGTCGAAAAGTCGTCGTCTGTGCGTAGCGCGCCCGGGGAAGGTTGCACGCCCGCAGCTCGCCTTTCGCGCGTGCCGTTGTGAGAATAGGCGAGTTGGCGCGGCGGGGGCAAGCAGTACCGCTCCCGGCATCTCAGAAGAGTGACGGCAAATACGCGAGGCATGAGAGAGAATATGGCACGCATGCGAGGCGCTTACGCTCTGATCATGTTGGTCCTTGTGGCGGCTCCGACCGCCGCATTCGCGCAGCCCAATTGCCGCAATGCCAGCAGCTTCGAAGCCTGGCTTGCGGAGTTCAAGAAGGAGGCGCTGGCGAAAGGCATCTCGCCCGCCGCCATTGCCGCAGCCTCCCCCCATCTCGTTCTTGATCAGCGCATCATCAATATCGATCGGGGACAACGCTTCTTTGCGCAGAACTTCATTGAAATTTCCGACAAGATGCTCGCCGGCGGCCGCCTGAAGAACGGCGCGGAGCAGATCAAGAAACATCAGGCTCTGTTCGCGCGTGAAGAAAAGGAGTTCGGGGTTCCGGCCTCGGTCATCACTGCCTTCTGGGGATTGGAGAGCGATTTCGGCGCGGGCCAAGGCAAAGACCAGGCGATTAAATCGCTTGCTACGCTTGCCTATGATTGCCGGCGCTCGGACATGTTTCGCGGACATCTGTTCGATGCGCTGCGTCTGATCGAGCGTGGCGATTTGCGCGCCGACGAGATGATCGGCTCATGGGCGGGCGAGCTTGGGCAGACCCAGATGATGCCCTCGGAATACATGGCCCATGCCGTCGACTATGACGGCGACGGCCGGCGCAATCTGATCAAGAGCGTGCCCGACGTGATCGGCTCGACCGGCAAATATCTCGTCCATCTCGGCTGGAAGCGCAGCGAACCGTGGCTGCACGAAGTGCGGGTGCCGGCCAGTCTGCCCTGGAAGGAGGCCGATCTTTCGGTCCAGCATCCGCGCTCCCAATGGGTGAGCTGGGGCGTCGTGCGCGCCGACGGCAAGGCGTTGCCGGCTGACAACCTGCCGGCTTCCGTCGTGCTGCCAGTTGGACGTTTCGGCCCGGCCTTCCTCGCCTATGACAATTTCCAGGCGTATTTGAAATGGAATCAGTCGCTCAACTATTCCTTGACGGCCGCCTATTACGCGACGCGGCTCGACGGCGCGCCGCCCATGCATAAGGGCGACGGCAACATTCCCAAGATCAGCTTTGAGGAAACGCGCGAGCTGCAGCAGATGTTGGAGCGGCGCGGTTATGATGTGGGCCGCGTCGACGGCGTCCTCGGCCTCAAGAGCCGCGTCGCCATTCGCGACATGCAGATCAAGTTCGACCAGCCGGCCGACGGCTGGCCGACAACCGAGCTGCTGGCCCGGCTGCGCACGGCACGCTGATTAGATGCATTGGGCGTAGTCTTCTGCTGCCCGCCGCTCAGTGATCTTGAACTTGCGCCATAGCGGTACGACTGACCGTCAGCCTCCAAACCGATTGAGACCTTCCGGGCGGCGGCAGCGTCAGATATCGAAGGCCCGACAGACCTCGATTGGGTCGGCCTTTGTTTTGAGACCAAGATATCTCGCGGTGCTCTCAATTCTTGCATGGCCCAAGAGCGTTCGAACTGTCTGCAAATCGCCAGTGCCTTTCAAAATGTGGAGAGCCTTCGTCCGGCGTAAAGACTCTACGCTGTAATCCGCGGGATCGAGTCCTGCCCCGACGACCCAGAGCTTCAGCAGGCGGTTCAATTGCCGCTGACCCATCGAATGACGGCCCTTAACGCGACGGCCAGGAAATAGATAATCGGTGCGCTTTTTGCCGGACGCAGTGATCCATTTCGCAAGCACCTTTGTGGATACGTTGGACAAGGCGCATCGCACTGGCGGCATTCCCCTCGCACGCGCAACCTCAATAACGGGACGGATTGAACCATCGCGACGCTGCACATCCCCAACAGCGAGAACGAGCAGGTCTTGTCCGTGCAGCATGGTATCAATTGCCGTCGTGAAGAGAGCCAAATCTCTGAGCCCGGGGACGCCACGATCCGCGAGAAGGCTCCGAATCCGTTTCACCTGAGCCGGCGTGAAGCCGTCCCTTTTGCCAACCTCAAGACCTTTGTTCCAGACTTGCCGTTTGCGTGCTCGCTTTTTGGCCATGGCGCTCTTCACTCCGACCGTTTGGTTTCTGCCCATAGCCCGAGGCACGAGGCAGCCCAATGTGGGGTTTCACCATTGCGCGCAGCGTTTGGCAAGGGTTGGCAGCATCATGAAGCGCGTTCACGTTCCGATTGATCGCCGCGCGGATGCTCAGCTTACCGAGGCACTGACACCGATAGGCCCCATACAAGATTTTCGAACGCCGATGTGATTGAATTCTCCACACGGTGTGGCGGCCAGCGCTCCAAAAAAGCGCCACGGCACGAATTGCGGCGACTGATGCACGGAAATTCGGTAAATTCCAACGCAACCTTGGCTCGCGCGTGGATCGGATGCGATGTGACCTTTATGATCGATAAGGCTGCACCACTGGGCTAAAGGCTGCTTGTGGCGCAGTTTCGCGAGCCGAGTCGGGGTAATCTTGGGGGTGTATGGAGTTGAGTCAACCACTGCTCGTCGTTGCCTTCGAGCTCAGCGAGAGGCGTAAGGCGATCGTTGCCGACGCTCTCGCTGGCGCAAGCGTCGTCATTTATCTCACCGAGCTTGATGGGACGGCGCGAGCCGAAGCGCTGCGCAACGCTGGCGCGCTCTTGACACACAATACCGCCAAAGACCTGCGGTCGGGTGAGGCCGCGCTATTGCACGGCGCGCGGCTGATCCAATTCACCATCGCTGGCGTGGATTTCATTCCGCTGGGCGAACTCCCCGAGGGTGTGCCCGTGGCAACCAACGGCGGCGGTCATGCCGAGCCGATGGCCGAACACGCGCTCGCGATGACCCTTGCTGCCGCCAAGCGCCTGATCGTGGAGCACGAAAACCTCAAGCGTGGTCAATTCAATCAGTTTGCACGCAACCGCATGCTCGCAGGCGGGGTCTGCGGAATCTTCGGCTTCGGCGGCATTGGCGCCGCGACCGGCCGATTGATGTCCAGCATCGGCATGCGGGTGTACGCCATCAACCGGCGTGGCCGCACGGATGAGCGGGTGGACTGGATCGGAACACCGGATCGACTCAATGAACTGCTTGCGGCAGCCGACGTTTTGTTGATCAGTGCGCCGCTCACGCGCGCCACTTATGGCCTGATCGGCGCCGCCGAGCTTGGGTGCATGAAGGACGATGCCATTCTGGTAAACCTGGCCCGTGGCGAGATCGTGCAGGAAAGACCATTGTATGATCACTTAGTGCGGCACCCGCGCTTCACTGCCTGCATCGATGCCTGGTGGATTGAGCCGATACGCCATGGCGAGTTCCGCATCGATCAACCGTTTCTCAGTCTGCCGAACGTCATCGCCTCTCCACATAATTCGGCACAGGGTGAGGGCGCGCACGATATCAGCTTGCGCCGCGCCGTCGAGAACTGTCGCCGGGCATTGACCGGCGAAGCGCCGCTTCATGTTATCGGACTGGATGAACGGCTCTGATGTAGAACCGTGGTTGAGCCTGAGGAGATCTGGCAATGAACGAGAAGGACATCCTCGACCTTGAGGACAAGCGCTTCGGCGCGATGATCAAGGGCGACTTCAAGGCGCTCGACGCGATGGTGCACGAGCAGCTCCTCTACACGCATTCCTCCGGCAACACCGATACCAAGTTGAGCTGGCTCGAACTCGGTGAAATCGGGCAGGACGAAGTACAAGGCGGCGAAATGCAGCGACCGTAAGGTACGGGTCTTCGGCGATGTGGCGCTCATCACCGGTCGCGCAGCGATTGAAGCTGAGATCGGCGGCCAGCCGCGCAGCCTTAAACTGTTGTTCCTCAACGCTTGGACGAAGACCCCCCAGGGTTGGAAATTCGTCGCCTGGCAATCGACGCCACTGCCGGCTTGAGCGACGGTCCTTCGTAGCAGGTGCGAGCGAAGACGCTCGGCGTCGACGTTCCCCCCGCGCTGCTCGTGCCTGCCGATGCGGTGATCGAGCGACGCAGTTTGCTGCGGCGCATGCGTCCGGTTGTGGTGGGGCACTCAAGAAGCCCCTCGTGCCGCCCCGTAGGTCTGCTTACAGGGGTGCTGCGGATATAACGCCCGGGCACTTGGACAGCCGTGAACCGCTGGTTTTGATCCGTTGCGGAAGTCGGGTGGGCCGAAATGCTGTGATGCACAACACAGCATTTTCTACAACGATGTGGTAGGGGTGTGATCCTCGGTCCGAGGGGAGCACATGAGGCGGCGCGAGTTCATTAGGCTTGCCAGCGGCGCTGTCATCGCGTGGCCGCTCGCCGCACGGGCGCAGCAGAGCGAGCGCGTCCGCCGTATCGGTACGCTCACGGGCATCGCGGACGAGCCAATGATGCACGCACGCCTCGCGGCGTTCCGGCAGGGGCTTCAGCAATTGGGCTGGACCGACGGTCGCAACGTACAGATCGAGTATCGCTGGGGCGGGGGCGATGCCGACAACACTCGCAAAGCCGCGGCCGAATTGGCCATGCTCGCGCCGGACGTCATATTAGCGATTGGATTCCCGGCTACGGAGCGGTTGATTCAGGCGACCCGTACCGTGCCGATCGTGTTTGTGATCGTTCCCGATCCGGTCGGTTCCGGCTTTGTTGATAGCTTGTCACGGCCGGGCGGCAACGTTACTGGCTTTATGCAGTTCGAATACAGTTTAAGCGGGAAATGGCTGGAGCTGCTTAAACAGATCGCGCCGGGCGTGACGCGTGCGGCGGTTCTCTGGGACCCCGCCATAGCCGTTGGGATCGGCCAGTTCGCCATAATACAATCCGTGGCACCGTCGTTCGGCGTAGAGTTGAGCCCGGTCTACGTGCGCGACACCAGCGGAATCGAGCGCGCCGTCTCGGCCTTCGCACGTTCCTCGAATGGCGGTCTGATCGTGACGGCGAGCGCGTCGACGATCTTTCATCGCGATCTGATCGTCGCCCTTGCGGCCCGGCACAAGCTGCCTGCGGTCTATAGCAACCGCGACTTCGTCACCATGGGTGGCTTGATCTCCTATGGGGCTGATTTTACCGACCAGTTTCGGCGCGCGGCCGCCTACGTCGACCGCATTCTCAAGGGCGCGAAGCCGGCCGATCTTCCGGTGCAGGCACCGACTAAGTACGAATTGGTGATCAACCTCAAGACCGCGAAGGGACTCGGCATCGAGGTGCCGGCGACGCTGCTTGCTATCGCCGACGAGGTGATCGAGTGAGAAGACGCGAGTTCATCACGCTTCTCGGCGGCGCGGTCGCTTGGCCGCTTGCGGCACGCGCGCAGCAGTCAGCATTGCCGGTGATAGGGTTCCTAGAAAGCAGATCACCTGACAAAAAAATCACCCCAAAGAATTTGCCCAAAGAATTTTCTTGACATTTAGAAACATTTTTGCTAGAGAAATTGGCATGCTCCAGAGTTGAGCCCGGACGCGCAGCGTGCCGGGTTTTTTCATGCCTGAACATCAGCAACACGAGGTCCGGCCGCTTCGCAGTCGCAATCCGCATCCGCCGTTTGTTGCAAAGTAAGGAGCACCTCCGCGCGGCGCGATTTTTACCAAACGAAGCCAACGGACGAAAAGCTTTATCGACGAAGGAGTTATCTGTGAGGGCTGCTTCACACAGCGCGTGCGGTGCCGATGGTTGCAGTCCGCATGGCAACTCGCGCAAATCGCAACACGATTACAAGCAGCGCTTCATGACGATTAGTAGCTCGCAGCCTCCAAGTACTCAAAGGAAGCCATGCAATTTTGCTGATCCAAACGGCAAGCAGGCGGGTTTGCAATCTCCACCCGGCTTCCCTGTTATTCTCTGTTATTGCCCTGTTCCCGCCTCTGTTATTTTTTTCGCAAGCCCACATTTTACGGGCACTTCTTGCACGCGGGCCTGTATTTCCTGTTATTTACAGGAAATACAGGCGCGGTGCGGTGAAAGGGGCCGTTTCGGCATTGCATTTGAGTCATAGCTGACGTGTAGGTTGGGTCGAGTTCTTCACGAGACCCAACATTGAGCAGCGCGGGAACGGTGTTGGGTCTCGCAAGGGCTCGACCCAACCGGCTACCGGCTTGGGTTCGTTTTGGCAAAAGAGCCAATTCGGTCTGCTGCCGGGGCCGCAAGGTTGTCCCGGACTTGCGCTTGCGCTCGCGCAAGCTTCAATCCCGGCTACTGACCTAATTAATCCGCGCTGGGCAGCCGGCGGACGGTGAACTCGATGCGATCGCCCGGAAGGACGCGCCAGGACTCGATCTCGGTCATGTAGGCCGCCTTCGGAAAGCGGCGAAACATCTCGCGCGCTTTCTCACGCGCGGCCTCCCGCGGCAGGGCGAAGGTCTCGCGCCGAAAAGGGTCCCGCTCTCGCCCGTTCTCCGCAAGAATTTTTGCCGCCCGGCGTGCAATGTCGGCGGGACGACGAATGCTACTCATGAACGCCTCGCTGTACGCAATGTAATCCGTCAGGCGACGGCAAGCGAGTCATCTGTTCAGGTCACTCCCCTACTCGCGGCATCCGCAATGGCGGCAAGCGCCTCGGGCTCGAGCGGGAAGCCCGCTGCCGTCCACGCTTCCTCGGCGGCCGCAAGCGCCGCGCCAAGCGGTGGACCGCAAGGCAAACCACGCCTGATGAAATCGGCCGCCTTGAGTGGGAATCTGGGCGCGATCCAGCGCGCGGGCAGCGTTGCGAGTGCGGCCCATGACGGGTCGCCAGGCGCTTGCGAGGATCGCGCCCACGCGAGCAACACGCGATCGGTGAAGCGATCCGACCCGAGCCGATAGAGCAGCACGCGCGCGCGGCGCTCATCCCAGGCTGAGGAAATGTCGCGCCATCCCTCGGCCATTGAGCAAAGGCGCTCGTACTCCGCGTTGGACGTGCGCAAGCGCTCGCGCAGCCGGTCGGCATCCTCAATCACGGAGACCGCGAGCGCCCCGAGCCGGCGGGCAGGATCAACCGAAAGGTTCAGCCTCGCCTCAAGCTCGACCATTTTTGCAAAGCTCGCGAGCAGCGGTACGCCACCCAAAACGAGATCGAGCAATCCTGCGTCCGTCATGACGGCGAGGGCCGTGGGCGCCCGCCGCCCGGCAACGAGCTTCAACAATTCCATCCGGATGCGCTCGCGGGAGAGCTGCTCGAGGCCTGCGCGTCCCGCGATGCAGGCTGCCACCGCGTGCGGGTCGGGCGCGCCTTCACCGTAAGTCGCATGGAAACGGAAGAATCGCAGAATACGCAAATAGTCTTCGGCGATGCGGGCTGCCGGGTTGCCGATAAATCGCACCCGTCGGGCGGCAATATCGGGGAGCCCATCCACGTAATCGTAAATGGTGCCGTCGCGCGAGACGGAGAGCGCGTTCATGGTGAAGTCGCGGCGCTCGGCGTCGCGCCTCCAGTCCCGGCCGAACACGACTCTCGCCCGGCGTCCGAAGGTTTCGACATCTTCGCGCAAGGTTGTGATCTCGAACGGGCGGCCCTGCGCGATGACGGTTATGGTGCCGTGCTCGATTCCGGTGGGCACGGCCTTGAAGCCGGCCGCTTGCACACGGTTTATCACTTCATTGGGAAGTGCAGTCGTGGCGATATCGATGTCGCCCGCGGGGTCACCGATGAGCGTATTGCGGATCGCGCCGCCGACAACGCGCGCCTCCTCGCCGTCCCGGTCGAGCACGGCAAGAAGCTCGCTCAGCGGAGTCTCACCTGACCAGGGAGCGTTGAAGGCCTGCGGCCGCTTGCTCACTTGGTCTGACCCGGCACGAAAGTGCCGTCCTCCCAATGAGCCGGAATATAGGTCGATCCCGGCGGCGCGCCGCCCCATTGCGCCAGCACGACGAAGCTGCCGATCATGAGCACAAGCGCTGCCATTAGGAGCCACGCGATCCGCCCGAGCGGCCAGCTCTTGGGATGCAGCACGCCCGCCCGCGTCGCCCACAAAAAAATGGCGTAGGCGATGAAGGGCGCAAGAAACAGGACGACTTCAGTGAAGACGGGACGGATCATTGCTCTGGTCCGCGGGCGAGCGCAGCACTGTCGGCCTGGCGATGCACAAGCTTATATCGCTCGAATTGAAACGTATTAGAGCGTGTTTCGCTGAGATCGAGCCAGCAGGTCCACCTCTCCCCGCAGGGGAGAGGTCGGAATGGGCGCCTCGCGCCCATTCCGGGTGAGGGGGATACTACTCGTAAAGCTGATCCCCCTCACCCGGATCGCGCAAGCGCGATCCGACCTCTCCCCTGCGGGGAGAGGTACCGCGGGCTGCACCATCGCGTGGTGATCGAACGTCATCGAAACTGGCTCTAGCCGTAAATCCGCTCGTAGAGATTGCGCACGATGCCCGCCGTGACGCCCCAAATGTAGCGCTCGCCAAACGGCATGGCATAGTACCTGCGCGTTATACCCTTCCATTCGCGGCTGTGCAGGGAATGGTTCTGTACATCCATGAGGAAAGCGAGTGGCACCTCAAACGCATCAGCGACTTCAGCGGCGCACAGGTTGAGCTCATAATTGGGGGCAATGCGTGCGACGGTGGGCAGGATCCGGTAGCCGGAAAACGTCAGATAAAGATCGAGATAGCCGAGCGGTTCGATCAACTCGCGCTTAAGTCCGATCTCCTCTTTCGCCTCACGCATGGCGGCGTCTGCAGGCGATTCGTCTTGTGGATCGATCTTGCCGCCGGGAAATGCGATCTGTCCGGGATGGCTCGGAAGCTCCGTGCGAAGCGTCAGCAACACCTGCGGCTGCGGCCGGTCCACAACTGGAATGAGCACGGCGGCCGGACGCGTTGGGGTGACACCGGCACGATGCCAGAGGTCCGGATCAAGGTCGATATCACCGCGTTTTGCTGCGGCGGTCGGATCATGCAAGGCTGGCGGAACCTCGCAACTCAGCTGCGCCCGGGCACGCGGAAAAAAGTCCTCGGTCGAGACTGCGGCGGCGGGAACGGCTATATCCATCAGGCAAAATCCTTCGCGTCTTCGGCGCGAGCCATAGCAAAGAACTTGCCCGCGGATCTCACGCCGAACATGGGCTCGCCACCGGCCTCGCGCTCTTCACCGAGCTCGACCAGATCGTAAAACAACGCGCGCGTCACCAGCGCCCACAGATCTCGCCGCACATGCAGATAGGGCTTGAGGCCGCCGGTCGCGGTCTGACGTTCGAAGCGCAATCGGTGGCCGGGCCCGCACATGATCCAGTCGTCGACATTGGTTCGAAAATGCAAGACCTGTCCGGCGTCACCATGTTCTACCCGGAGCTCGACCGCCAAAAAGGGCGCGTCCTCGACAATAATCCCGCATTTCTCAACCGGGGTGACCAGGAAGTACCTGTCCCCTTCGCGCTTGAGGACGGATGCGAACAGCTTCACCAGTGCAGGGCGGCCGATCGGCGTCTTGAGGTAGAACCAAGTCCCATCGGCAGCGATGCGCATGTCGAGGTCACCGCAAAACGGCGGATTCCACAGATGCACGGGCGGTGCGCCTTTGCGGGAGCCTTCGCGCGCTGCCCCCGCGATCCCGTCCAATCCAGGCGTTGTCCGCTCTTCCACCATGACCGCGGGTTGCGCTCTCCAAGCCTGACCATCGGTATTCTGCATACCTGCCCTCCCTTCGCCATGGTTTGACCGGAACCTGCGGCGGTGAGCGGCCGTTCTCACGCCGATCCCGATTGCCCATCGCTGTGGCGAGGGAAGGGTAACGAGGCGATCAGGATTTGGTGATCGGCGCTTGTTGGCGCCAGCAAGTCGGAGCGATGTGGCATACCTGCGCGGAGGCAGGATCGCACCGATGGAAATTGGCGTAATCTCGATCCAGTTTAACGATTCGAACACCGGCCCCATAGGTAGGGGCGGTTTGGCCTGAATGTTGCAGATTTTCTGTCGTAACCCCGACCCGCGGCCGGGACGGGGCAGGAGATGGCGGACGGGTGATGAGGAGTGAATGTATGACAGCGGCCACAGAGAGCCTGGAAAAATTCGAAGACCTGGTCGTGCGCCAGGCGGAAGCCACGGGCGCGCAGGTCGCCGCTGCGAAGGCCGCCATTGGAGCAGTCATTTTCGGCCAGGAACAGGTGGTCGAGCAGGCCTTGATCACCGTGCTGTGCGGCGGTCACGCGTTGCTCGTGGGCCTGCCCGGTCTCGCGAAGACAAAGCTCGTTGAGACAATGGGTATTGTGCTCGGCCTTGAAGCGCGTCGCATTCAGTTCACCCCGGATCTCATGCCGTCCGACATCGTCGGCAGCGAGGTCCTGGAAGAAAGCCCCGGCGGCAAGCGCAGCTTCCGCTTCATTGCCGGGCCGATTTTCAGCCAGTTGCTCATGGCCGATGAGATCAATCGCGCGAGCCCGCGCACGCAGTCCGCGCTGCTGCAGGCAATGCAGGAGCAGCATGTCACGGTTGCCGGCAATCGCCACGACGTTCCGCGCCCGTTTCACGTGCTCGCGACGCAGAACCCCATTGAGCAGGAAGGCACCTATCCGCTGCCGGAAGCGCAGCTCGATCGCTTTCTGATGCAGGTCGATGTGGATTATCCGGACCGCGACGCAGAGCGCAAAATCGTGTTTGACACGACGGGCGCCGAAGAAAGCAAGCCGAAGCCCACCATGACTGCTGATGAGCTCCTGGCGGCGCAGCGGCTGGTGCGGCGGTTGCCCGTAGGCGAGTCGGTTGTCAACGCCATTCTGACGCTTGTGCGCTCTGCTCGGCCCGGTCCCGATATGCCCGAGATCAGCAAGGTGATTTCTTGGGGTCCGAGCCCGCGCGCGAGCCAGGCGCTCATGCTGGTTGCTCGCGCCCGCGCGCTAATCGATGGACGGCTCTCTCCTTCAATTGATGACGTGCTCGCCATGGCCGAGCCCATCCTCAAACACCGCATGGCGCTTACGTTTGCCGCCCGTGCCGACGGCGAAAGCATGGATGCAGTGATCGGCAAGCTCAAGTCGCGCATTGGATGACGCGATAGTGGTCGAACGCCGGGCACCGAGGCAGGAGGCAAAGGCGGCGCAGCATGCCAGCGGCGCCGCGCGCGTGCTGGCGGACTCGCTGCCACGTCTCATTCTCGAAGCGCGCCGCATCGCCGCAACGGTGATCCATGGCCTGCATGGGCGTCGCCGCGCCGGACCGGGAGAGAATTTCTGGCAATACCGCAGATTCTTGTCAGGGGAGCCCGCGCGCCGTGTGGATTGGCGTCGTTCCGCCCGCGACGATCACCTTTATGTTCGCGAACGTGAATGGGAGGCTGCGCATACCGTCTGGATCTGGGCGGATCGCTCCCCATCCATGCTGTTCTCCTCGCCTCTGGCGCACACATCAAAGCTTGAACGAGGCATGATCATAGCGTTCGCGTTGGCGGAGATCCTGGTACAGGCCGGCGAGCGGGTCGGCGTCCCCAACCTGATGCGTCCAACCGGCAGCCGCAACGTGCTGGACAAGCTCGCGAACGCAATCATCCACGATGCGAGCGAGCGGCCAAGCCTGCCGCAATCTTTCGCGCCATCATCTCTTGCCGAGATGGTCGTTGTCTCCGACCTGTGGAGCCCTACATCAACCGTGTGCAAGACGTTGTCTGGGCTTGCAGCCAATGGCGCCCACGGACACGTGGTGCAGGTCGTCGACCCAGCGGAAGAGACGTTTCCCTATTCTGGGAGGATCGAGTTCATCGAGCCGGAAGGCGCGGGTTCGATCACCGCCGGGCGGGCGGAAGCCTGGAAAGGAGAATACGAGACACGCGTGGCGCAGCACCGCGCCGCAATCCGGGCCGAGACCGACCGGCTCGGCTGGAGCTTCACCATTCATCGCACTGACCGTCCTGCTGCGGAACTTCTCCTTGCATTGCATGAACGTCTCAGCGCACCGCCCGCCGGCGCGCAGATGAGCGCACACGCGCGCCCGGCGGGGCAGATCGCGCGCACAGCATGATGCGAGGCGCACAGGCATGATGCTCCCGCTCGGTTTTGCGCAGCCCTTGGTCCTGCTCGCACTGCTGGCTCTGCCGGTCCTCTGGTGGCTGTTGCGGCTGATCCCGCCGCAGCCGCGTCGGATCGCATTTCCGCCAGCCCAACTCCTGTTCGACATAACGCCGAAACAAGAGACGCCGCGCCGTACACCATGGTGGCTCACGCTGCTGCGTCTCGCTCTGGCTGCGCTTGTCATCATCGCCGCCGCTGGGCCCCTATGGAATCCCCCCATGGCCACTTCCGCGGCCAAAGCCCCCCTGGCGCTGTTGATTGATGATGGTTTCCCCGCAGCCGCGACCTGGGATATCCGAATGCGGACCGTCGAGGATCTGATTGCCCGTGCGGAGGCCGACAATCGCGCGGTGGCGCTTGTCCCATTATCGGAGCCGAGCCGCGACATCTCCTTCGAGTCGGCGGCGGCGGCGCGCGTGCGCCTCAAGCAGATCAAGCCCAAGCCTCACGTGGTTGAACGCGCGGACGCACTGCCAAGCCTCGGCCGCTTTCTCGGCGCCACGCCGGAAGTGGAGTTGATCTGGCTCACTGACGGCGTTGATCTTGGCGGCGGGAATGATTTTGCTGCTGCGCTTGCTCGACTGATCGAACGACGGCCCGTCACGGTCTTCGCGGGCGGGATTGCGCCTGCCCGTGCCCTCGCCGGCGCCGACAACGCTGCCGGTGAGCTCACGGCCACGGTCTTGCGCGCAAACGCAAGCGGCGCGGAAACCGGCGTCGTGCGAGCACTCGACCTCAAGGGGCTCCCGCTCGGCGACGCGAGCTTTACCTTCGCAGAAGGCGAACGCGAGACCGACGCAAAGCTCACGATGCCGGTTGAGATTCGCAATGACATCGCACGGCTGGAAATTGCGGGTGAACACTCGGCCGGCGCAGTGACACTCCTCGACAAGCGCTGGCGCAGGCGCTCGGTCGGCGTTGTGACAGGCGCAAGCGCCGATACCGCCCAACCACTACTCGCCTCGACCTATTACCTTAGCCGTGCGCTCGGGCCGTTCGCCGACGTGCGACTGGCCGAGCAAACTTCTCCTGCCCAGGCGGTGAGCCAATTCATTGACGCGCATTTGTCCATGTTGGCTCTCGCCGATGTCGGCAACGTGGCGGAAGCGCGCGAGGCGCTTTCGCGCTGGATAGAAGACGGAGGCGTGCTCGTGCGCTTCGCCGGGCCACGGCTTGCGGCTGCCGACGACGATCTTGTTCCGGTGAAATTGCGGCGCGGCGGGCGCATTCTTGGAGGCAGCTTCTCCTGGGAGCAGCCCCAGCCCTTGGCACCCTTTCCGCGCGAAAGCCCGTTCTTCGGAATGGCAGTCCCGACCGACGTCTCAGTGAGCCGTCAGGTGCTCGCGGAGCCCGATTCCACCCTCACCGAACGGACCTGGGCAACGCTCGCGGACGGCACGCCTTTGGTCACGGCGCAGCGGCGCGGGAAAGGCCTGATTGTGCTCTTCCACGTCACCGCAGATACGCGCTGGTCAGACCTTCCCCTCTCGGGCACATTCGTCGAGATGCTCAAGCGGATCGTTTCATTTGCGAATTCAAGCGCGGCGGAAGGATCCGGCGCGGAGAAACGCGCGGAGCGCGAGGTCTTGCCGCCGACGCGCATCCTCGACGGCTTTGGCGTATTCGGAGCGCCGCCTGCGAATGCACGTTCAGTCCCAACCGCTTATACCGGCCGGGCTACATTCGATCACCCGCCTGGCTTTTACGGACCGCCCGAAGGTCTTCTTGCCGTCAATACGCTCGCACCAGCCGACCGGCTGGCGCCACTTGACGCGTCCGCGCTCAATGCACGCGTGGAGCCCTATCGCGTGAGCGAACCGCAGGACCTGCGCGGACCAATCCTGGTGACCGCACTTGCACTGGTCGCGCTTGATGCGCTGATCGTCTTCCTGCTTGCCGGCGGAATTGGACAGATCATGCGCGGGCGACCACGCGCAACCGCTGCTGCCATTGCAGCTGTCCTCTTTGCAGCCGCGCTTATGCCTGCTCCTCGCGCATCGGCGCAGACCAGCGAGGAGCAGGCGCTCAAATCCACACTCGAGACTCGCCTTTCCTATGTTGTCACCGGCGACGCCGAGGTCGATCGTATCAGCAAGGCGGGGCTGCAAGGCCTTACGCTATTCCTCGCGCAGAGAACCGCGTTGGAAGCAGGCGAGCCGATCGGGCTCGATCCGGCTCGCGATGAGCTTGCGTTTTATCCGCTGATCTACTGGCCGATCGTTCCGAGCGCGCCCAAACCCTCACGCGAAGCGCTCGAGCATATCGATGCCTATATGAAGCAAGGCGGCACCGTTCTTTTCGACACGCGCGACGCGGTCGAAGCGCCGCCCGGTCCGGGCGGGGCCAGCCGCGGGCCGGGGATGCTGGCGTTGCGTGCCATTTTGTCTTCGCTCGACATACCCGAGCTCGAGCCCGTGCCGCGCGAGCATGTGCTGACCAAGACATTTTACCTGCTGCGGGATTTTCCCGGCCGTTTCAATACCGGCCAACTTTGGGTCGAGGCGCTGCCGGCCCTCGATGACGAAGAGCTGGCGAGCCGTCCTGCGCGTGCCAGTGACGGCGTGTCCTCAATCCTCATCACGTCGAACGATTTTGCCGGCGCCTGGGCGATGCGACAGGACGGCCAGGCCATGCTGCCGCTGGTTTCGGCCGAGCCGCGCCAGCGCGAGTTCGCGTTCCGCGCTGGCGTCAACATCGTGATGTACACGCTCACCGGTAACTACAAGGCCGATCAGGTGCATGTTCCGGCTTTGCTGGAGCGGCTCGGACAGTAAATGAATTTTGGAATTTCGTTTTCCCCGATCGTAGCAACCTACATCATGTGGGCGGCGGTCGCCATGGCGGCTGCGGTTGCAGTCCTGCTCGTCGCAGCGCGCAGCCGCGGTGCTGTGGCGCGCGCAGTGGCACTGGCATTGTTCGTCCTTGCGCTCGCGAACCCTTCCATCACGCGCGAGGACCGCGATCCCCTCACCTCGGTGGCCGCCGTCGTCGTGGATAGAAGCGCAAGTCAGGAATTCGGTGATCGCACCAAACAGACAGAGGCCGTGCGCGCGGAGCTCGCGGAACGGCTTGCCCGCATCCCCGGTTTGGAAGTGCGGTTTGTGGAGGCCGGCCAGGCTGACGGAGAGACCGACGGCACGCGGCTGTTTACGGCGTTATCGGCGGCGCTCAGCGACGTGCCCCACGACCGGGTCGCAGGCGCCATCCTGATCACGGATGGACGCGTGCATGATGTCCCGGGCGATACCGCGGCGCTCGGCTTTGCCGCCCCGCTGCACGCGCTGATTACTGGCCACAAGAACGAGCGCGATCGTCACGTCGTGCTCACAGCTGCTCCACGTTTCGGCATCGTCGGTCAGAGTCAGAGCATCACCTTCCGGATCGAGGATCAGGGCGAGGGGCCGCCGACCGCCCGAGTGACGGTGCGACGCGATGGCGAGACGATCGAAAATCGCAATGTGCGCATCGGGACGAATGTCACCATCAGCGTGCAGATTCCCCATGCCGGACCCAATATCATCGAGATCGAGGCCTCGCCGCTGGAAGGCGAACTCACTGAAATCAACAATCGCGCCGTCGTTTCCATTGACGGGGTACGCGATAAGCTGCGGGTTCTTCTCGTATCCGGCGAGCCGCACGCCGGCGAGCGCACCTGGCGCAACCTCCTGAAGTCTGATCCCAGTGTCGACCTCGTGCACTTCACCATCCTGCGGCCACCGGAGAAGCAGGACGGCACGCCGATCAATGAACTCTCATTGATCGCGTTCCCGACCCGCGAACTGTTTCAGCAGAAGATCAACGATTTCCAGCTCATCATCTTTGATCGATATGCGCGCCAAGGTGTGCTGCCCATCATCTATTTCGATAACATCGCGCGCTATGTCCGCCAGGGTGGCGCCGTGCTTGTTGCGGCGGGACCCGATTACGCCAGCCAGACCAGCATCTGGCGCACGCCACTCGACGTGATTCTGCCGGCGGAGCCGAGCGGGCGCACGACTGACGGTGCCTTTCATCCTCGGCTGACGGACTTGGGCAAGCGCCATCCGGTAACCCGCGGCCTTGAAGGCGCCGACACAGACCCTCCGCACTGGAGCCATTGGTTCCGCCTGGTAGATACGCGTGCCGCAAAGGGCACCGCGGTTCTGCAAGGTCCAAACGACAAGCCGCTTCTTCTGCTCGCGCGCGAAGGAGAGGGCCGGGTCGCGCTTCTTCTCTCCGATCATATCTGGCTGTGGGCGCGAGGGTATGAGGGCGGCGGACCGCATATCGATCTGCTCCGCCGCCTGTCGCACTGGTTAATGAAGCAGCCGGATCTGGAGGAGGAGGCGCTTCGGCTCACGGTAAGAGGCCGTGACCTCACCGTTCAGCGCCAGACGATGTCGGACAGCGTTAACGAGGTGATGCTGACTGCGCCTTCCGGCAAGACCCGCAACTTGACACTGTCGCCGGCGGAGCCGGGGGTCTGGCGCTCGACCATCCAAGTCACGGAGCTCGGGCTGTGGCACGCAACCGACGGCACGCTCAATGCGCTTGCCAATGTCGGCCCGGCAAACCCCCGCGAGTTCAGCGAGGTGACTTCGACCCCCGAGGTGCTGGAGCCGCTCGCGCATGCAACCGGCGGTGAAGTGGTGCGGGTCGAGGATGGCAATGGCGTGCACGTGCCGCGCGTTCTTGCCGTGCGTTCAAGCGACACTTACAGGGGCGATGACTGGGTCGGATTGCGCATCCGGGAAGCCAGCGTGGTGCGCGGGATCGGCGTGCTCCCGGTGTTCGCCGGGCTCATCGGGCTCCTGCTGCTCATCGGCAGCCTCGCGCTGACCTGGCTGCGCGAAGGCCGCTGACGCTACTTCGCCATCACGCCCTCTGCGGCCGCCATGACACCGATCTTGGGGTTCTGTGCACAGAAGGCTGTGAGCTTCTCCGTTTTTACCTTGAGCTTGTCCGGCTCGAACAGCGCCGCGTCCTCTTCATCGGTGTAATAGCCGTCGAGCCAAACCGTGAGCGACGCCATCGTCTCCTTTGGCAACTCGATAAAGTCCTTACATTTGAGCATCGACAAATTGATGATCTGTCCATGGACTGCCCCCACCGCCACCGCTAGAGCAAAAAGTAGTTTGAGAAGTTTCAAGGGCGTTCATCCTATCGCGATGCGCGATTAGTGCTAACCCTAATCCGTGATCAGGGTCAAAACCGATTTGTGCTTAGAGTTGGACTTAATATTAATGCCCATGATTTCAGGCCCTTGCCAGACGTCGAGAAAGTACGCGAATGCTGGCGAGCAGCAGCCACGCCTCGGCACTCGCGATGGTTTTCTCGAAATCTTTGGAGAGGCGTCGGCAGCGGTTGAGCCATGCAAGCGTTCGTTCAATGACCCAACGTCTTGGTTGGACCTTGAACGTACCGGCATTCTCGGATCGGGTGATGATCTCAATGGCCCACCTGCCGAACTCGGCGAGCGCGTCGGGCAACTTCTTTCCGCGGTAGGCACCATCAGCAAAAATGTGACGCAGCTTCGGAAACAGCAACCCAATATGCTTCAACAGCGGTACCGCTCCATGGACGTCTTGGATATTGGCGGCGTGCACTTGCCCGGCAAGCAATGATCCTTGTGTATCGGTGACGATGTGCCGTTTGCGCCCCTTTATCTTCTTACCCGCATCAAACCCGCATGGACCGCCGCTTTCCGTGGTCTTCACGGTCTGACTGTCGATAATCCCAGCCGATGGCCTGCGCTTGCGTCCCGCCGCACGGCGTGTGCGCTCTACCAGGAGACGATTGATCCGCTGCCAAACCTTGGCGTCGCGCCAATTGTAAAAATAATACTGAACCGTCGTGAACGGCGGAAAATCTTTCGGCAAAGCGCGCCATTGGCAGCCGGTCGCAAGCATATAGAGAATCGCGTCCATAATGATGCGAACATCCCACTTGCTTGGGCGTCCAATATGACTCCGCATCGGCAACAGTGGTCGCAACGTCATCCACTCTTTCGCCGTCGTGTCGCTTGCATAGCGCAGCCCATCACGCCGATACTGCTTACGGGTGGTTTTGGTCCAAGCCATGTTGTGCCTCCTCGTCGAATCGCAAACACGAGGGAATCACAACAGGGCCGAAATCACCTGCTTTCTTTTCCGGTCAGCCTCTTAGGGATAATAAGCGATTCGCGCGCTCATCCGGCATTCCAGTCGGGACGAATTGGACCGGAGACTCCCTCGAAAGCGCCCTCCTTGAGCTCGCAGACGAGAAGCCGCTCCGGATCGACCGGCCCGGGCATGGTGGCGCGACCCTTCGGGATCGGCTTGAAACCCGCCTTGCGGTAATAGGGCTCGTCACCGACCAACACAACCAGTTCATGTCCGGCGCTCCTTGCCTCCGCCAACGCGCGTTCGATCAAAGCGTAACCGATCCCACGCTCGCGAAAGGGCGGCTCAACCGTAAGCGGACCGAGCAGCAGCGCCTTGCTCGTGCCCACGCGAATCGGAGAAAGCCGCACCGAACCGACGAGCAGCGTGCCAATGCGCGCGGTGAACGACAAGTCGAGCCGGTGCGGCATTCTTTCGCGCAGACGGTATGCCGACTTGGCGAAGCGGCCGGGACCAAAGGTCCGCTCGTGCAGACGTTCGACCGCCGTCACGTCGTCGGCCGTTTCCGCAAGAATAGTCAATGAGAGATCCGTCAAGGGCGGTGTTGCCCTTCGGTCAGGAAAACCGCGACGGCGGGGTTGGCCTTGAGCCGCGACAAGTCCTGCGCCGTTGGAAGTTGTGGCTTGTCGCGCGCCGCATTGACCATGCAAAGAAATCCGAGCGGCTCGCCGGCATCTGCTCGGAACTGGTGCCAGGTCATGGAAGGCACGGTGATGAGGTCATGCAGCTCAATTGCTTTCACTTCCTCTCCTACGAGGCAATGGCCTCGACCGCGCAGAACCAGGACTGCATGCATGTGCTCATGCCGCTCAAGGGTCGAATATCCACCCGGGGCGACCTCGAAATAACGCAGCTCCCCCTGCATTTGCGGATCGGAAAACAGCACCTGGCGCGTGATCGTTTTGAACAGGGCGCGGCCATCCTCCTTGTAAGGCAGCTCTTCGACTCCCTGCCAGCGGTAATCTTTGGCTCTGCGATGCACGGGTTTATCGCTGCTCGTCATCGTTTGTTCTTGTAAGCATGATCATGCACCTCGGCCACAAAGGCCGCGGTCGCCTCCACAAGTTGCGTCTTTGCTTGCAGCAGCGCGCCGCCGATCAGCAACATGACGTCCGCTCCATAGAAATCAAGCATTTCAGGCACACGCGCCGTCGTCATCCCGCCGGCCGGTACGGGTAGAGCCGCTTGCAATCCGCCCTGCTCCTCCCGTGCTCTGCGCGCCAGCATGCGGCAAGTATCTGGGGTGTAGCCGAAGCGTCCGCCATAGTTCGGGAACACCACGGCATCGGCACCGAGAATGCGAAACAGCTTGCCGAGGAGAAGCGCAGGAGCAATTCGCGCGGCACCGGCCATGCTGGGGTGAGCGAGGAAGGCCAGATAGGGATTTTCGCGCACCAGCCGGTGGAAGTTCGAAAGTCCCATGATCATGGGCGCGACCATGACGGTGTCGAGCCCAGCCGCCGTCGCAATCGCGATCTGATCGCGCATGCTGTCGAGATCACCCGAAAGGCTCGGCACATAACGCACTGAGTGTTGCGGTCGGGTGCGGGCAAGCGCCTCGACAACGGCTTCGAGGCGGGCCTTGAACGGAGAGTAGACCTGATCGGCCAGCCCATGATCATCCTTGATATAATCAACACCACCGAGCGCGAATCGACTGGCGAGTTCCGCAAGCGCGTCCGAGGGCAAGCCCTGAGGTTTGAGCGCCGAGCACGTCAAAGCCCTGCCGTGAGCGCCGGCCCGCCCGCGCAATCCGTCAACCCCATACCGCGGGCCGCCGAAGAATTTGATGAGCGCGGCCGGAAGATCGACATCGTGGAGCACGACGTCGCCCTGAAGCGAGCTGTTCCCAAACAGCATATTGAGGAGTTGGCCAGGATCCTGCCCCACGGTTTCCTGTGCCAAGCCGATTCGAACCTCGAACAACCCATTGGCCTGCTCGTGGATCGCTTCGACCTGGCCGACGATCTCGGAGCGAACGAATGCATCCTCGATCGCCGCGACTGGCATCTCGACGCTTTGCTCAACTGCAATGGCGCGCGCGCGCGCCTCGATCGCACGCGCCTGACTGTGTACGTGATAGGTGACGTGGAGGCGCGACTGCACGTTCGCCACCCTCACCACCATTCGCTTACAGGCGCGCCGCCAAGCACTTCGGCAATGCGCGCGCGCGTGGCGCGCGTCGTATCGTCAGGCAGATTTTCAAGCGGAAAAAAGCCATGCGCCACGATTTCATGATTGGGCCTGGGCATTGCCGATTGTCGGAATTCGCGCACGACAAACAGAGCGACATGGTCGCGACGGGAGACGCGCCTGTTGAAGAAAACGGCGTGCAGCTGAGCTGGTCCCGTCAGCTCGATGTTGCCCTCCTCGTGCAACTCGCGCGCAAGGGCATGGAGCAGTGTCTCGCCGGGCTCAACCCCGCCTCCCGGGAGATGCCATCCCGCGACATAGCTGTGCTTGACCAGAAAGATGCGGGCGCTGCCGTCGATAATCAATGCGCGTACGCCCAGCGTCATGGCACGCGCAAAGCGCCAATAGAAGTGGAGCACGCGGCGAATAGCGGGCTCGAAAGCGCGGCGCGCGGCGTCAGGACGCATTCGCCTCCCCGTTGTCGCCAAGACGTGCGCCTTTATCACCGTTGCGGCGGCGCCTTTCCTGCTTAGAACATCTTTAGTATTAAAGGCAGTCCTCCATCGCCGGGCAGCGGGTTCCCATGAAGCGTTTTGCGGAGCTTACCGAACAGGAGATACTCGCCCTCGCCATTACCAACGAGGAAGAGGACAGCCGCATCTATCGCGGGTTTGCGGAGGGCCTGCGGGAAAAATTCGGAGCTTCGGCGAAAGTACTCGACGAAATGGCGGACGAGGAGGTGCGCCACCGCAACATGCTGTTTGATCTCTACCGCAGCAAGTTCGGAGAATACCTTCCGCTTATTCGCCGCCAGGACGTGAAGGGCTTCATCCAGAAGAACCCGCTATGGCTGGCGCGCCCGCTTGGGCTCGAGGAAGTGCGCAAATTCGCCGAAACCATGGAGTTCGAGGCGGCCCGGTTCTATCGCAAGGCGGCGCATTCCACGCGTGACGCTTCGGTCCGCCAGTTGCTGCTCGAGCTCGCCGAAATCGAGGACCAGCACGAGAATCTCGCGCAAAAGCTCGGCCAGCAGATCCTGACCAAAGCGGCGCGCGCAAGCGAGGACGAGACCGCACGTCGCATGTTCGTGCTGCAATATGTGCAGCCCGGCCTCGCTGGGCTGATGGATGGTTCGGTATCAACCTTGGCGCCGTTGTTTGCGGCGGCATTCGCAACCCACAACACCTGGGAGACCTTCCTGGTCGGGCTCGCCGCCTCCGTCGGCGCCGGCATCTCCATGGGCTTTGCCGAGGCGCTGTCCGACGACGGCTCTCTCACCGGACGCGGCGCTCCGGTTGTCCGAGGCGTGGTCTGCGGCCTCATGACGGCCATCGGCGGGCTCGGTCATACGCTTCCCTATCTCATTCCCAATTTCTGGACCGCAACCGCCATTGCCATTGTGGTGGTCGCGATCGAGCTCGCCACCATCTCCTACGTCCGCCATCGCTTTATGGACACGCCGTTTCTCGCGGCCGCATTTCAAGTCGTGATCGGCGGCGTATTGGTATTCCTCGCCGGGATTGCGATCGGAAGCTCGTGAGGCAGAGCACGTTCAAAAGCAGTATAATTGCTCCGTAGGGAGTTGCCGGACATGAGGCATGCACTGGACGCGGCTGCCCCGCTCGCGCTTGCCAGGTGCCGTCGCGAGGGCATCCTTTCGGACCTCCCCCTGCATGAATTTTCAAGCCGCGCAGAGGCCGAGCAATTCCAGTTCGATGCATTGCAAGCTCTGGCCGGCACATCTTGCGGGTACAAGATCGGTGCAACCAGCCTCGAGATACAGCAGCTTCTGAGCTGCCGCGAGCCGATCTACGCGCCGATCAGGCGGGAGGACGTGCTGGCCGGCGGCGTGAGCTTTATGATCCCGGCGGGCCTTCTCGGCGTGGAATGCGAGTACGGATTTCTGATGGGTCAGGATTTTCCGGCCGCCGGCGAAGCGCTCACTATTGCTGCTTTGCGGTCGGCTATCGCTGAGTGCTTCATGGCGGTTGAGCTTGTAGGGCGCAGAGTGGTTGCCGGCGTTCCGCTGAACGAGGTGAGCGCAATCGCCGATTTTGGTCTCGATGTTGCCGTCGTTCACGGCGCGCCGATTCCCGATTGGGAAACGCGCGATCTTGCCACAATGCCGGTTCGCGCCGTTCTGGATGGCCGCCCCGTCGCCGAAGGCAACGGAGCCATGGTGCTCGGCCATCCCTTGAACGCGCTCCTGTGGCTTGCGCAAGCGTTGCACCAGCGCGGAAACAAGCTCCGAGCCGGCGACATGATTGTGACCGGTGCATGCTGTGGCATCACAAAGGTCGCCGCGGGACAGATGTTCGCGGGCTGTTTTGCAGATTTCCCGCCGCTTCAAATTCAGTTTGTCTGATTGCGCTGCGAAGCGCCTTGACAGACTGTTGCTTCACTCTTGTAATCAAGCGATCAACGCCAACAACCAATAAATGGAAGAAAGCTCGTTCTGGGAGGATGCAATGTTTTCTCGCAAACACGTGGGCTTCTTGGGCACGCTGATTCTGGCCGCACTTTTGCTGGGCACGACATCTGCTGCCGCCCAAGATGCGGGAAAGAAGATCAAGATCGGCGTGGTGTACGATTACAGCGGTCCGCTGGCGGCCGGCGGCTCAGAGCTTCACGCGCTCGGCACCAAGATCATGATCGACTATTTCAACAAAAACGGCGGGATCGAAGGCTATCAGATCGAGCCGACCTACGCCGATGCGCAAAGCAAGCCGGAGGTTGCCATCAACGAGGCGATGCGGCTGATCGAGCAGGAGAAGGTCGATATTCTGCTGGGCTTTTTCTCCTCGGCGCAATGCGTGCCCATCGCCGCGCGCGTGGATCAAGTGAAGAAATTCATGTGGATCACCACCTGCATTTCTTCGGCCGTGCTTGAGAACCGCCATTTGAAATATGTCTTCCGCGCGCAACCGAGCGGGCGCCAGTTCGGCCTGGCCTCGACCGGATTCGTTGCTGCCTATTCGCAGGAGAAGTTTGGCAAGGCGCCGAACGACCTGCGTATCGCCATTATCCACGAGGACGGAGCATACGGCGTCGACGTATCGCGCGGCGTTGAAGAAGGCGCCAAGCAGGCAGGATTCCACATCGTCGTCAACGAGGGCTATTCCGCGACGGCGCCGGACTTGTCGTCGCTCGTGATCAAGCTCAAGCGTGAACGCCCGGATGTCATCTTTCACACCGGATACAATCCCGACATCACCCTCTTCCTGCGGCAAGCGCGCGAGATGGGCCTGCGCTTTAGCGCATTGATCGGGCACGGCGCCGGCTACGGGGTGTATGACAAGCTCAAGGAGGGGCTCGGGAGCGACGTGAACTATTTCTTCAATGTTGACCCGATCTCGATCTGGCTCACCAGCGAGAAGGCGCTCAAGCCGGGGCTGGCGGAAATCATCAAGGTGGTCGGCGAGGAATACACGAAGGCCCGTCCAGGCACCGTGATCAGGTCGGCCCATGTCGGCATGGCGGCGAGCAATACCTACGTGCTGCTGACCGAGGTCTTGCCGCGCGCCATCAAGAAATACGGCGGGTTCGATGCCGACGCACTACGCAAAGCGGCACTCGAAGTGGATCTGCCCGAGGGCGGCACCATGCTTGGCTTTGGTGTCAAATTCGCTGACGAGGAGGCGATCGCCTCTGGGCAGAACGAGCGCGCCTTCCCAGTCATCATTCAGTATATCGATGACAAGTCCTACGTTGTGTGGCCCAAGAGCATGCAGGCGCGCGAGCCGGTCCTGCCGCTGCCCGCGTCGTCGCCTTATGCCAAGCGGTGATCCGATCAACCGGGGCCGTCATTCCTGGGTCTGCTCGCTACATAGGGTCTGACCATCTTGGCCGGATCGACGATGCGGTCGAACTCGGCCTCGCTCACAAAGCCCAGCTTGAGGGCCGCTTCCCTCAGCGTCAGGTCATGCTCCATGGCATAGTGGGCAATCTTCGATGCCTTGTCGTAACCGATCACCGGCACGAGCGCCGTGACGAGCATGAGCGAACGCTCCATGTGTTCCTTAATGCGCTTGCGGTCCGGCTGCGTGCCCTCGACCAGATATTTGCGGAAATTCGTGCAGCCGTCGGTGATGATCGTGATCGAGTGCATGACGTTGAAGATCATCAACGGCTTGTAGACGTTCATTTCGAGGTGCCCGCCGGCGCCTGCGAAGCCGACCGCGACATCGTTGCCCATGACCTGGACTGCGATCATCGCCAACGCTTCGGTCTGGGTCGGATTTACCTTGCCCGGCATGATGGAAGAACCCGGCTCGTTCTCGGGGAGCTTGAGTTCGCCGAACCCGGCGCGCGGGCCGCTCGCCAGCAGCCTTATGTCATTGGCGATCTTGTAGAGGGATACGGCGAGCGTGCGCAGCGTACCCGAAAGCTGCACCAGCGCGTCGTGCGCGCCATGCACGGCGAATTTATTTGGTGCACTGACGAAAGGCAGGCGGGTTAGTCTCGCAATTTCGGCCGTGGCAGCTTCCGCAAAGCCCGGCGCGGCATTGATGCCGGTTCCAACCGCGGTGCCCCCAAGGGCCAGCTGATACACGCCCTTGAGCGCATCCTCGATACGATCGAGATCGTCGGCGAGCATCCCGCAATAGCCCGACCATTCCTGGCCGAGCGTGAGCGGGGTCGCGTCCTGCATGTGGGTGCGGCCGATCTTGACGATGTCATCCCATTCGGCCGCCTTGCGCGCAATGGCGTCGTGTAAGGCTTTTACTGCCGGGATCAGCCGCTCCTTCGTGCTGGTTGCGGCGGCGATGTACATGGCGGAAGGAAACGTGTCGTTCGACGATTGCGACATGTTGACGTGATCGTTGGGATGGACCGGCGTCTTGCTGCCGAGCGGCGTGCCCGCAAGCGCACAGCAGCGGTTGGAGATCACTTCATTTACGTTCATGTTGAATTGCGTGCCGCTGCCGGTCATCCACACGTGCAGCGGGAACATGTCGTGATGCTGTCCCGCCAGGATCTCGTCGCAGACCTGCACGATCAGCCCATACCTTCTCTCGTCGAGGCGTTCGCCGGCATGGTTGGCAATGGCGGCGGCCTTTTTCAGAATTGCATAGGCGGTGATCATTTCAGACGGCATGAGGTCTTTGCCGATGTTGAAATATTCGAGCGAACGCTGGGTTTGCGCGCCCCAAAGCTTGTCGGCGGGAACGCGGATTTCCCCGAGACTGTCGATCTCTATGCGGAAGTTACCCATCGCCTCTTGTCTCCTCAGCGCTGATGGCTCACTTCGACCGAAAGGGCACCGCAACGCCGAGCGCTAATACGATATAGACCCGCCGCCAGGGCTGATCTTAAGATTGATCACGAACTCGAACCTGATGGTCGCCGGATGGAGGGCGCCGGAGTTCTCGCCTTACCACTTCAATTATCGCCGCTCGTGACGACCACAGTGGCCTTCATAACACCCATCCTCTCCACCAGCGCAAACAACATGGCTGCGTTGACAGGAGCTAGCCGCACGCAACCGTGCGATGCCTGCGTGCCTAGCCGCTTGGTCTCATAGCTGCCGTGAATCGCATGACCTCTTTTGGTGAAGAAGATGGAGTGTGGCATAGGAGCATCATCCCATTCCTCGGAGTAATGATCCTCGTCCATTTGGAACACAGTATAGCTGCCATCCGGGGTCTCGTAGCCGCGGCGCCCCGTGGATACTGGCCAGATCCAGCGTACCGAACCGTCAACCACAACAACCATGCGCTGTACTGCCTTGTCGACGGCTATGAGGATTTCCGCGTTGGCTGGGAGCGCGGTCAAGAGTGCGGCAAGGATGAGAACGATAAGACGGATGCTACGCATGAAAACACCTCAGCGATGGCCCGCTCCATCGTGGCCCACGATTGGAGCGATGCCAAGCCTGCAATTCCGGCGCCTGATATAGCCTGAGCCTGAGAGTCGAAGAGACGCTTATAAAGCTAGCCCCAACAATCCTCAGCTTCTCGTACCAATCGGCGCACACAAACTGTCTGGTTGGAACACCCAACAAACGCACGGTCCGCGCGTTGCCCATGACCCAGCATACACTGGATCACGCCAAGCGCTGGCCGTGCCCCGGCGCTCGCGCTTACCTGTTGAAATTGTAGCGAATGTAAGCGTCGCGATCCGTGGGATTGTTCCCCAAGCCGCCGTTAAGCGGAAAAGAGTGATTGAATTGCGTGATCCGATCGCTGGGGTTGCTGATCGGAGGCGGGCTGTAAGGTGCAACAACTTGCGGCGGCGCCAGCAATGGCGTTCGCGGAAGCTGTCCCGGCGACGAAACCGGCGGGACGAAGCCGGCGCTACCCCGCGGGATGCGAACGGTGCGTTCTGCCTCTTTCTTCGTATGCTTCCTGTCCCCCACGGCTCGCCTCGGCTGCTTGGGCGTTTGCGGCTCTTCCACCATGATGCTCGGCACGTAGAACGGATCGGTGACCTTGGACTGCGCCAAGGCCGGATCTGACCGCAAGCCGCAAACGAGGACGAAGAGGGGAAGAGCGAGCGCCTTCGGCCCGGTGACCATAAGAGACATCACGAATGCGCCCTCCAAAGGGCAGTTAACGAAAGAGCGCCGAGTACCGAACTCCGGCATCCGGATCAACGCAACGGTCTGCCGAGAATATATGTATATATGGCGCGGACTGCTCTAGGTCCTGTCTTCAGTTACCCGCGGGTTGCGCGGGAACGGATCAGAATCAAACGCAGAACACCGTAACATTTGGGATTCCCAAATCAGCGATTGTGTGACTCGTGGGCGGTCAGCCTTGAGGAGGGCTGACCAATGCGACGCTATGCATTACGCGACGACCAGTGGGAGCGGATCAAGGACTCTCTGCCCGGGCGCGAAGGCCATGTCGGCGGCACCGCGGCCGATAATCGCCTGTTTGTCGAAGCCGTGCTGTACCGATTTCGAGCGGGCGTTCCTTGGCGTGATCTCCCCGAGCGCTTCGGTGATTGGAAGATCGTCTATCAGCGCTTCAGCCGATGGGCCAAGGGCGGTGTTTTTGAACGTATTTTCAAGGAATTGGCGAGTGATCACGACAACGAGTACATGATGATCGATACCACTATTGTGCGCGCTCACCAGCATAGTGCTGGCGCAAGAAAAAAAACGGCGCGCAAGCGATCGGTCGATCCCGCGGCGGGCTGAGCACGAAAATTCACGCACTCGTCGATGCTCTCGGCAATCCCGTCGAGTTCATTCTCACGCCAGGACAAGACCACGATCTCACCGGCGGCGAGCCATTGCTCGAGCATGTTGATCCAGGGGCGGTCATTGCCGACAAGGCATACGACGCAGACGCCTTCATCGATACCCTTACCGAGCGGCAAATCACCCCGGTGATTCCTTCCCACCCCCGCCGCACCACGCCATTACCCTGCGATTTTGCCCTGTATTGCGAGCGTAACCTCGTCGAGCGCTTTTTCAACAAACTCAAGCACTTTCGCGCTATCGCGACACGCTACGACAAGCTAGCGAGAAATTTTCTCGCTGGGATCCACTTGGCTTCCGCTAGCATTCTGCTCAACTGAACACAGGACCTAGCACAGGCGGCAGGGACGGCACTGCCTTTTCCGCTGTGGCGCCGAGGGAGCGGCCTGGACTCGCCTGCCGCAGTCCGCGCGTTTATTTATAATGTCGAGGGGACAACTTTGGTTCCCCAATGGTCTAGCGCCAGAAAGGCAGGCGGAAGCGGGGACGTTGATACCAAAATTCGCTCGACTGATGGCCGCGCCTTACCGCAATCCCTCCTTGCGGCTCGCCGCTCAGCAGCACCACGAAATCCGTGCCCTTGCCGGTCTCCGGGCTCAACTCCTCATCAGAGATGATGAGGGACGACCGCGGCGACGCCATCTCGGCGATACGAGAGACCTCCGGCGGAATCACAATGCGGTCGAGTGCGGCCTTGGCGTCGCCCGGCTCCTTCGCTGCCGGCTCTGCCTGAGGGCCTTCGCTCGCTCCCGCGCGGGCCTCGACCCCGTCGCCGTGCGCACGCCCGCTCTCCAATGAAATGACGCTCCATCGCATCTCGGTATCGCCGTTCGTCCGCTCCATGGCGGTAAAGACATGGGTGCCGATCGGGCGTTCGGGTTCCAGGATTGTGACGGCAGTCTCCAGGATCGGCGCAAACGCGCGGCGGACATAGAGGCGCTGCGTCTTGCGGCTGATGAAAACGGAGATCGGTTGGAGCGCACGCGCGGCCTCGCGCGCTGACTCTGCGCTCGCGACCCGCGTGGCCTCTGCGCTCTCCGCCGCCTCGCGTAGCGGCGCCAGCGCATCGAGCTTCGATTGCAGCGCGGCGTTTGCGGCAGATAATTGTGCCTGCAATTGTTCGAGTCTGGTGGCCGCCTTGGTCCTGGTGTCCGCTGCGCGCTCCTTTTGCTTGTCCGAGATTGCAGAGTTGAGCGCTTTGTCGGCGGCGGCCATTTGCTCCTCGGCTCTGCGCTTGAGATTTTCCGCCGTGCGCACTGCCGTCCTCGCTTGCGACGCCTCCCGCGACGCCGTCGCGGCGGCCTGTTTTGCCGCAGCAGCCTTCCTGGCTGCGTCCTCGGCCTCCGCGGCGCGCACCGCGGCCAAGGCGTCGGCACCGGGCTTCGGCGTGAACAGAGCCTTGTGGGCGATCTCAACGGGCACCACGTTGCTGGGGGCTACGATCACCCGCATCCCCACCTTGGTCAGGCCGAACAAGCGCTCGGCGAAATCGTAGGGCATGCGCACGCAGCCATGGGACGCCGCATATCCCGGCAGTGGCCCGCCGTGGAGCGCGATGCCCGACCAGGTGAGGCGCTGCATGTGGGGCATGTACGCATCGTCATAAAGGTTCGAGTAGTGCTCCGCCTCCTTCTGAATGACGCTGAATATGCCGGCAGGCGTCTCGCGTCCTTTCTGGCCGCTCGACACTGGTGCGCGCAGGATCCAGCCAGTGGCGTCGTAGACAGTAATTCGCTGTTCGGGCAACGAAACGATCGCGATTACCGGCTCCCCGGCGACACGCGACTGGATGGATTCGACCGGGCTTTCCATCCGAGCAGTTCTGGCCGCCGCCTGATCTTGCGCTGCGATCAGCGACGCCAGACCGCCAGCCAGAGCAATGCCCGCGAGCGATAGATTCTTCATGAAACCCGCCAGGTTTTTTCCTGCATTTCGCAGGATATCCCACTTACGAGGCGAAGTGTTACCGGGAACTCGCGGTAAAAAGATTAACAATCAGCGGCAATAATGGGGCGTCATTCGGGAGCCGGCCTCAGTCGGCGTAGTTTCTTGAATCTTCCTCCACACCTGCTCCGGAGTGAGCGGCATTTCGAGATCGGTAATGCCGAGCGGCGACAGCGCATCGAGCGCCGCACTCATCACGGCGGCGGGCGCGGCAATCGCGCCAGCTTCGCCGCAGCCCTTCGCACCAAGGGGATTGTGCGTGCAGGGCTGGCTCTCATCGCATTCAGCAACGAAGGACGGCAGATCATCGGCGCGCGCGAGCGCGTAGTCCATGAATGAGCCGCTGATGAGCTGACCGTCGGAGTTGTAGGCACAGCGCTCCAGCAGCGCCTGGCCAACGCCTTGCGCTATCCCGCCGTGGATCTGCCCGTGTACGATGAGGGGATTGATGACGGTCCCGATATCGTCGACGGCCCAGTAGCCCACAATCCCGGTGCACCCGGTCTGCGGATCGATCTCAACCTCGCAGATGTGGGCGCCATTGCTGAACGCAAAGCTCGGCGGGTCGTAGGCAGCCTCGCCGGCAAGCCCGGGTTCTATGGTATCGAGCGCAAGATTGTGCGGGATGTACGCGGCTTGCGCGACCGCTTGTAATGGCATTTGCCGGTCGGTGCCTGCCACGGAAAAAATGCCATCGGCAAATTCGACGTCGCCAACTGCGGCTTCGAAAAGGTGGGCGGCGATCAGCTTGCCCTTGGCGATAATCTTGTCTGCCGCGCGCGCGATCGCGCAACCGCCGACGGCGATGGTGCGCGAGCCGAAGGTACCGGTACCATAGGGGACCAAATCGGTGTCGCCCTCGATCACTTCGATCTGCTGCACCGGAACGCCAAGGCGCGACGACAGGATCTGCGCCAGCGAGGTTGCGTGACCCTGACCGTGATTATGCGTGCCAAGCGCGGCACGAACCCAGCCATCCGGCTCGACCCGCACAGCGGCGGATTCGTAAAAGCCCGCACGCGCACCGAGCGCTCCCGCAAAACGCGAAGGCGCAATGCCTGACGATTCGACATAGCACGCAAGCCCGATGCCGCGCAGGCGCTGCCACCCCATCGCCTCGGCACGGCGCGCCTCAAATTTTTCGTAGCCGGCGAGCGCGGTCGCACGGCTAAAGATTTTCGGGAAATCGCCGCAATCGTATGTTGGGCCAATGGGCGTCTTGTACGGCATCTCGTCCGGTTGAATGAGGTTGCGCCGGCGAAGCTCGCAACGATCCATGCCGAGCTTTCTCGCCGCGCAGTCCGCGAGCCGCTCGAGTACGTAGCAAGCCTCCGGACGGCCGGCGCCACGATAAGCGTCGGTCGGCGCCGTATTCGTGAATATGCCCGTGCTCTCAACAAAGATCGCAGGCGTGCGATAAACGCCGGCAAGCAGACTGCTGTAGATCGCACTCGGGATCGCCGCGCCGAAGGTGGAAACATAGGCACCGAGATTGGCGAAGGTACGCACGCGCAAGCCGAGGAAATGACCTTGCCCATCGAGGGCGAGCTCGGCGTGGGTCAAGTGATCGCGGGCTTGATTGTCACCGACGAAACTTTCGCTGCGCGTCGCTGTCCAAGCGATGGGACGATGCAGCCGGCGCGCAGCCCAAGCGAGGATCGCCTCCTCGGGGTAAAGCTTGCCCTTGTAGCCGAAGCCGCCGCCGACATCGGGCGCAATGAGGCGCAACGTGCTCTCGGGCACGCCAAGCTGCTCCGTCACCAGGCGGCGGATGTGATGGGGCACCTGGGTTGCGCTGTAGAGCGTGAGCTTGCGTGCTGCCAATTCCGGGAGAGCAAGGAGAGCGCGCGGCTCGATCGCCGCTCCAATGAGCCGGTTATTGACGAGCTCAAGCGCGATGATGTGGGCGGCCGACGCAAAGGCGGCCCGCACCGCGGCATCATCGCCCCGCACCCAGCGAAAGCAGATGTTGCCGGGCGCGCTCGCATGCAGATCATGCACACCGCTTTGCGTTGCGGCGCGCACGTCCGTGATCGCCGGCAGCACGTCATAGTCCACTGCGAGGCGCTCGCACGCATCCAGCGCCTGCTCGCGAGTCTCGGCAATGACCGCGGCAACCGGCTCACCCACATGCCGCACCGTATCACGCGCGAGCGCAAAGCGAGCCGGCTCGGCCATGGGATGGCCGTCGTGCGAACGGATAATCCAAAGCGGCCGCATCGGCTTGATGCCGTCGGCAGCCATGTCGCTTCCCGTCAAAGCTGCCACGACGCCGGGCATGGCGCGCGCTGCTGACGTATCGATCCTGCGGATTCGGGCGTGGGCGTGCACCGAGCGCAAAAGAACGCAATGCAACGCGCCAGGCTCAAAAAGATCGGCGACAAAGTGCCCTTGACCGAGCAGAAACCGCCGGTCTTCAAGCCGGCGAAGCGGCGCGCCAATGCCTTGCCCCGACCGTTCCCTCCCCGGCACGCGGGGGGCGGAAAGGGTGGCGGCGCTGCGCTCTGCCCGGGACGCGATTACTGCAACTCCTCGCGCACGAGATCGAGGCGCTCGAAGGCGGACTTGTCGGTAACCATGAACAAGTCGGCCTCGCCTCCCTTGGCTTCATGCCGCGCCCAGTTCCAGTGCGGAATGGTGAACACGTCGTGCTGCGACCATTCAAACGTCTTCTCTCCTATGGTTGAGCGGCCTTCGCCGGCAACGACCAGGCAGACCACATTGTAGGTGGCCCGTTTCATGCGGGTCGGCGCATCGCGGTTAAGCCGCGCGGCATAGCAATCGAGCGTCGGCATCACGGCACCGCCGGTTGCAGGATTAACGTAACGGATAGTGCGCGCGCCGTCAGGCCCGCGAGGAGCACAAGCAAGCAAGCGGCGCGTGGCTTCACCGCAATAGCGGTATTTCGGTGAATTCATCGCGCTGTGGGCCGCGCCTTGCGCAATCAGCCCGGCTTCGCTCCACAAGCTCTCTTCCCCTTCATCCACTTGCCAGAACGCATTGTTGCGCGGATCGCCCGGCTCGAAGAAATGAGCATCGACTGCGCGAATCAACGGCATGTTGGCGGCATCGAACCAGATGATGCGATGATCGCTTTCATTGATGTGGCCATGCCAGACCATCGGCGGCGTGAGAATGAGATCGCCGGACTTCATCTCGCACCGTCGTCCGTTGACGATAGTCACCGCACCCTCGGCGCGGGTGGCGAAGCGGATGGCGGCGCCGGTATGCCGGTGCGGCCGAGCCCGATCGCCGGGATCGAGCACGGTAAACGCCGCAAGCAATGTGCTGGTCGTGGTCGTCTCTTGTCCGAATGCCGGATGCGCCATGATCAGCGCACGCCGCTCGATGTCGTTGATGGACACTTCGCCGACGGAACGGTGCAGATAAGGCTCGACCTCGCGCCAATGCCAGATGAATGGAGTATCCGGCGCCTGCGGCTTGATGGGCGTGATGCGCTGGTAGCGGTCCCACAATGGATGCAGGTGCCTCTGTTCGAGCTCCGAGACGAAGGAAGTGCCCTGAATTGCTCTTGCGGGTTCGGTCATGGTCCGGTTCCTGTTCAGAGCCGCCATTGCCGGGCTCGACCCGGCAATCCATCTCGCTTCGCAAGAATACCCTTATCTCGAAGAAGATGGACCCGCGGGTCAAGCCCAGGGTCAAGCCCGCGCACGACGGATGCGTCGTCAACTCTTCGGCAGCTTGGCGTCGACGTTTGATACGTCGATGATGACATGCTTGATGAAGACGCGCGGCTCGACCTTGTCGCCTTTGAGAAAGGTCGCGAGCACATCGACACCGAGCCTGCCCCACTCCACGGGATTGAGCTCGACCGTCATTGCGAGGTTGTCCTCCTTCACCGCACGCAAGGCCGGGGGCACGCCATTCATGCCCGTCACCAGGGTCTTGCCCTTACGTCCCGCGGCATTCACGGCCTGGACAACGCCGAGCGCGACATCGTCATTGGCAGCGTAGATCGCGGCAAGATCGGGATTGGCGACCAGCACGTCCTCGGCCTGCTTGACACCGCGCTCGCGTGTGAGCGGGCCATCCGCGCGGAAGACGATCTGGATGCCGGGATGTTTCGCCATCACCTCGCTATAGCCGTCGCCGAGATTCTTGAAGGTGGGTGCGCCGCTCGGTCCCATGAGGAGAGCGACCTTGCCCTTGTCACCCAGCTTTTTTGCCGTCCATTCCGCAATGTCGCGCCCGATCTGCTTCTCGTCCATGGCCACATGAATAGTCTGGTTGGGCGAGGTCGAGCCGCGCGCGACCGAAACAATGGGGATCTTCGCGGCGGCGGCGGCATCATAGGCCGCGTTCACGCCTACCGCGTCGATGGGAGAAATCAGAATGCCCTTGACGCCACGCGCGACCAGGTCCTGCACGCCGTTGATCTGCTTGAGCTTGTCCTCGTTGGCGGAGACAGTCGCCACCTCCCATCCGAGCTCCTGGGCGCGTGCCCGGATGCCCCGCAGCATGGCGATGTAAAACGGGTTGTCGTCCTGGGCGAGCGAAACGCCGATGGTGATTTTCTGCTCAGCAATGGCGGGTACGAGCGCCGCGAGCAATGTCGGCAGCACGAATGCCGCAGCAATGGCAGCCAAGCGAAATTTCGGCATCAGACGGCTCCCTGGTACGTTGGGTCGGTTGCGAGACCCAGCAACGACGCGCGATGTTCGTTGGGTCTCGCGCAGAGCTCGACCCAACTACTCGCTCGCCGAGCGTAGCCTCTCTGCGGCCGCCGCCGCAATGATGACCACGCCGATCGCAACACGTTGCCAGTACGAATCCACATTGAGCAGGTTGAGCGCATTGCCCAGCACAATCATGATGAACACGCCGATCACGCTCTTATAAAGGCTGCCTTCTCCGCCGGTCAGGGCTGCCCCGCCGAGCACCACGGCAGCAATTGCGGTCAACTCGTAAAACTCACCCGCCGTGGGCTGGCCCGACTGCAAACGCGCGGCCAGCATCACCCCGCCAACTCCGGCGAGCGCCCCGCACCACACGTAGGTTGAGGCGATTACGCGGCGCACCGGGACGCCGGAAAGGTAAGCGGCCTCGCGGCCGCCGCCGGTCGCGTAAACGCGCTGGCCATAGGGGGTGGCATGCATCACGACAGAGAGAACAGCGAGTAAGACCGCCGGTACCCAAACGAGGTAATGGATGCCCAGCAAACGGCCGGAGCCGAACTCGATGAATGTCCCCGGCAGGCCGGTCTCGCCGCTCACCGGCGCACCGCCTGTGATCAAAAACACGACACCGCGGACCAGAACCATCGAGCCAAGCGTGGTGATGAAAGGATTGACATTGAGGAATGCGATCACCAGCCCATTGCCGAGCCCCACCAGCGCTCCGGCCGCAATTCCAGCTAGGCTGCCCGCTGCAATCCCTGCCTGCAGCATGACCATGCTCGCGATGCAGCCTGAAAGTGCAGCAGAGGAGCCGACCGAGAGATCGAAGCCGCCGCCCACGATCACGAAGGTCATTCCCATCGCGATCACGGCCATGATCGAGGATTGCACGAGAATATTTGTGAGGTTGAGCGGAGACAAGAAGCGATCCGTCAACAATGCCGTCCCCGCGCACAGCACGATGAGCGAGACAAGCGGCATCTGCCCCGCAAGCTTTGGCCGTCTGATCATTTGCATTCGTCATGCGCGGGGCTTGACCTGCGCATCCATCAAAAAAATTCTTTCTCAACGTGATAGATTGCCAGGTCAAGCACGGCAATGACCGCCGCTGTTACCCGCCGATGGCGGAGCGCAGTTTCGCCTCGTCGAGGCCGGCGTCGCGGCCAAGCGCAGCCACGATACGATCGCGGCGAACTGCACAGACGGCGTCGCACAAGCGAACAAGCTCGGCGAGATCGGTGGAATTGAGCAGGGCCGCGCTGCCGCGGCCCACGAACTCTCTGATCAGAGTATGAATCTGCGCCTTGGCTGCCACATCGATGCCCTGCGTCGGCTCTTGCAACAGAAGGACCGCGACGTTGCGCGCCAGCCATTTGGCAAGAATGACCTTCTGTTGATTGCCGCCCGAGAGGGCATGCGCCTTGAGCTTCGGATTGCGCGGACGAATGTCGAGAAGCTCGATGAGCTCGCCCACCATGCGGTCTCCTGCCCTCCTGTCAAACCAGCCGATGCGGGAAAGCAAGTCGAGGTTGGCGAGCAGGATGTTCTCGCCGACCGAGAGGTTCATCACCAGCCCAAGGGAACGCTCTCCGGGCACCATTCCGATTCCCGCGGCGATGGCGCTGGCTGGGTTCCTGAACCGATATTTCTTGCCGCGGACCTCCACAGTCAGTGGCGTTGCAAGACCGAACAGGCGGCGCAAAATTCCATCCGCCCCGCTCCCTAACAGCCCGGCAAGTCCGACGATGTTGCCCGCGCGCAGCTCGACGTTGTTTACCCCGTCCGCTTTTGCGGCCAGCAGCAAGTCGCCTGCTTCCACCGCCGCATGAGCAGAGTTGTCCATCATCCCTCCGGTCATGGCGGCTACGAGATCGCTCACCGAGAACGCGCCGCGCCGCTTGACCGCGACGACGCGGCCGTCGCGCAGCACTGTGCAACGATCCGCAATCGCCACCACCTCTGCCAGCTCATGGGAAATATAGATGACAGCGGTTCCCCGCGCCTGCGTGCGTGCAAGCACCGCAAACAGCCGTTCCACTTCGCGGTGCTCCAAGGCGGCCGTCGGTTCGTCCAGAATAAAAACACGGCATTCTCTGGCGAGTCCCTTGGCGATAGCGACGATCTGGCGCTCGGCGAAGCTCAGCGACGCGACGCGGCGATCCGGGTCCGGATGAAAATCGAGCTGAGAGAGGACGGCGCGGGCAGCTGCCTGCATGCGGCCCCGGTCGACGAGAGTGACCGGGCCGAAGCGGCGTAGCGGTGGATCGCCGAGCGAAATATTCTCCGCAACCGACAGCGCCGGGACGAGGCGCAGCTCCTGCGGGATGGTTACAATGCCCGCCGCAATCGCGTCATGCGGACTGGCAAAATTGCAAGGCCGCCCGGCAACGAAAATGCTCCCGCGGTCGGGACGGTGGACGCCGCCCAGAATGCGGATCAGGGTGGACTTGCCGGCGCCATTCTCGCCGACGACGGCGTGAATTTCGCCGGGCTGGACCTCGAAGTCTACATGGTCGAGCGCAACATTGGCCTCGAATTGCTTGCAGATATCTTGCGCGCTGACCGCCGGGACGGCTCGCGCTGATCCGGTCCCGACGATTACTTCCACTTGAGCCGCTCGAGAATTGCGCGTCCCATCACCCATTCCTTGTCCTGCTCCGACAGGAATTTCAGCTCCTGCGTGAAATGGGTGATACGCTCCCGGTAGGTGGATTTGTTGAATGCGTTGGTGATGTCGGTGCCCCAGTAGCAGCGTTGGGGACCAAACGCATCGAAGCAGCGCTTGATATGCTCTGTCATGTCCCGCCAGGGATACGGCTCCAGAGAATAAGTGGGCGTCGAGGAAACCTTGACCGAAACGTTCGGGAATTTGGCGAGCGCCACCACTTCGTCGATCGCCGGCTTGATTTTGCGTTCCTGCGCGATCTCGACGGTCAGGTTCATGTGGTCAATGATCAGCTGCAGGTGAGGAAGACGCTCCGCGATGGGTGCAAATCTCGAACTGTTGCCCGGCGCGAGAAACATGACCGGCAAACCGGCCTGCTCGGCTGCGGGCCAGAACCAATCCGCGCTTCCCTTTTCCAACAGTGCCGCCTGCGCGCGGTGAAATGTGAGCCGCACGCCGAGCATCCCCGGCTGCTCACGCCAGTTTGCAAGCAGCGACGCGGATTGCGGCTTCTCAACCGGAATGCGCCCCATGATGCCGAAGCGTGCGGGATAGCGTTTTGCCGCCTCGATCGCATAATCGTTGCGGTCGCCCGGCCAGGACGGCGGCACGATCACGGCGCGATCGACGCCGGCCTCGTCCATCATCGCCACCAGCTTCTCGATGGTGAACGGCTCAGGCAGCTGCGGCTTGCGGCCGGGCACCCACGGCCAATCCGGACTTTCCGCTTTCCACAAATGGACTTGCGCATCGACGATCATGCTGGGAGACCCTCTCTCTCATGCGCCACGGAAGATCATGGCGCTATTCCTTGGAATACCGTCTCATTTGCCACGATGAAATCTGCCGGCCGCGATTTTTTTCAGCAAGCCGCCAGCCTCGCCGGCCATCAGGTGATGTCTGCAAGTCCAAACATGCGCTGCGCATTCCGGTAACAAATCTTCTCCTTGTCCGGCTGCGCCAGATCAAGCGATTCTATCACCGCGCTGGTTGAGCGGATGTAGCCCCTGCCCTTCTCCTTGTCGAACGGGCAGTCCGAGGCGAACAGGACATGATCCGGCCCAAAGAACGAGATACCGCAGATGGTCGGTGCCCGGGCACCGGCCAGCGCGGTGTCCCCGTAAAAATCCTTGAAATAATCGAACGGGCGTTTCTTGAGCTGCTTGAGCAAAAGCGAATAGTCCTCATCGGACGTGCGCGCACCCAGCTGGTCCCAGCTGTGCGCGACGCGACCCTCAAAATACGGAATGATGCCGCCGAGATGATGCGAGATGACTTTCAGGTTGGGGAAACGATCCATGATACCGGAGAACACGAGGCGCGCGAGCGCCGCTCCGGTCTCGAACGGCCAGCCGATAACGCTGCAGATTTCGTATTTGGATTTGGTCTCCGTGCGGTAGTCCGCCATTTCGCGGGTGCGGATGGGATGCAGCAGGATCGGCTTGCCTGAGCGCTCGATGATCTCGTAGATCGGGAGAAACACGTCCTGATCGATGGGGGCGCCGTCCACATTGGTGTGCAGCTGGATTGCGTTTGCCCCATTCGCGAGCACGCGCTCGGCTTCCTTTGCCGCGGCGGCGGGCGCGTTCATCGGCAGCGAAGCGGCGTAGCCGGCAAAGTGACCGGGATGTTTTGCAACAATGGCGGCGAGCCCGTCATTGCCGATACGCGCCCATTCCGGCGCATCCTGCGGCCCCGTCAGGCGATCGATCGCCGGCATCCCGAGGCAGATGACCTGGGTGTAATCGGCAAAGGACTCGACCACCCGCAAGCGCTCGTCAATATCGTAAAGAGCAGGAATCCCCTGCATGCGCTTGCCGAGATCCCTCTGCCCGGCCGGCGAGCCCAGCATCAATTCGTAGAAGCGCCGGGGAAAGAAGTGATTGAATGCATCGATGTAGCGCATACCTACCGCGACGGCGCGATGATCGTCTTCTGAAACAGGTCCTGCCATTTGCGCGACTGATCGAGCATGGCCGCCGAATCGATAAGCTTCAGCGGACCGGCATTGTACGGTGGCTGCAGCTTGCGGCTCACAGGGATGAACTGCCGGCCCGCAAAGATCGGCTGTGCTCCTGAAATCAGATAGTCGTAGAACAGGACGGCGGCGTAAGGATGCGGGGCGTTGCGGGCAAGCCCCTGCGCGGTCGCGCGCGCGATCGCGGGCGGAATGACGAACCAGTCGAGCGGTGCGCCTTTGCGCTTGGCTTGCTCCGCGAGATAGCCGTAGTCGCTCAACGCAAGCGGCACCTCGCCGGCTGCGACAAGATTATTGAGCAGACTGTGCCCCTTGCGCACGGAAATGCCGTTCGCCGCCACGATCTCGCGGAACAGGCGCAGCCCGCGCTCCTCACCCATGTCCTTGACGGTCTCCGCGAACCAGTCGAAATCGTCCGCCTCTACCGCGAGCTTGTCCTTCCACTGCGGACGAACGAGATCGCCGTAGCTCGCGGGCAGGCTCTCCTTGCTGATGAGATCGGTGTTGTAGGCCTGCACAAAGAGGCTGAGATAAATGGCGACCCATTGCGCGTGCGGCGGAATCGCTTGCGGAATGATGTCGGCAAGCGCGGGCGATTTGACCTCTTGCAGCAGGTTCTCGCGATAGAGTGGCTCGAGCGCCGAGGCCGCCCCGGCCACGATGTCGACCTCGAAGCGCCGCGCGCGCGCTTCGCTGAGCACGCGCTGGAGAAAACCTTCCGAATCCGAACGCCAGACCTTGACCTTGATGCCATATTGCTTGTCGAAGCCGGCCACCAACGCCGCGATATCCGCTGGAGGGATGGACGAATAGAGCGTGAGCTCTTTTTCTTTCTTCGCTCCCTCCAGGAGCCGCTGCTGGCGATCCGGTCCCTGATATGCGGCAATTTCCGCAACTGAGCCCTGCTGCGCCAGTGCAGGAGGCGCGGCTGACAAAACCGCAGCCAGTGCCAATGTCGCGAGTTGTGCCGCGCTCGACGCACGCGGGCGCCAACCCCCACCCCTAACCCCTTCCCACAAGGGGGAGGGGCACAGGCCCGTCGTGTGGCCGCGTCTGTGCATCACCTGGCTTCCGGTCGCCGCTCATCCAAGGCGGAGCCTGATGTTACAGGCGTTTACAGGCATGTCAAAAGTCGAAAAGGTGCAAAGAAATCTCTGTCGAGCATCTCCATCGAACAATTTGGACAACGAACCGACAAACAAATCACCAACAAAAAAATGAAAAAAATGAAAAAAGTTCTGAAAAAAAGTTTTTGACAAAGAAACGGAACTCGTGTACAAAAGCGCATCCTCCGGAATTATGAATTGAACGTGCGCTGCAAGGCGCGCCTGCGGCATTTGCGCAGCACGTAGGGCGGAATAGCGAAGCGTATTCCGCCATTCTGCGCGCAGCCCTCGCTAAACGCGCGGCACTTGAGCGACCATGCGGACAATACGAATGCCGATAGGCCGGTAAGCGGCCGCAGCTTCCATCGATTTTGCGGATCGCGATTGACGCGTTCCAGCGATCGGCGAGGCCGAGCGGCGGAATACGCTTCGCTATTCCGCCCTACAAGCCTTCAATCTGCGAAGCGCGCAGTTGGGTGCGCCGGAGAGATCGGCCTCCGCCCCACTGGAGCCGCGCCGCCAGGGTTGGCCTGTAGCGGGCCGCCAGCTTACCGCGTAAGCAGGGCGCGGTTGCCGTCCGGCCGCGATGCCGGACTATTCGAAAAGCGGACCGGCCTTCCGTAGTACTTCGTCGACAATCTCGTCGGGCACCGTCTCAAGTTTCTTCCCGCGTCGCGCGCGCAGATCGAGCGCGCGCGGTTGATCACGGCGCACCACGCCGGTCGTCTGCGTGCCGGCACCGGTGAGCGATAGTGCAAAGCCTGCGGTTCGCACAAAGCCGCCTCCACCAGTGATCGGCAGCACGACCGGCACGCCGGTCAGCCGGTTGAATTTGCCGGGCGAAGTCACGAGCACGGGTCGCTTGCCGCGTTGCTTATGGCCGGCAGTCGGATCGAGCGAGACAAGATAGATGTCGCCCCGCTCCATCAGATCAGCTCGCGGCCGACCGGCGGGCCTGCAAGCCAATCGCGCTCCGCGCGCGAGCGGCGCGCCCCGGGTTTGCACTGCGCCAGCAATTCATCGAGCAAATAGCGTCGCCGCCGTTTCGGATCGACGACAAGCCTGCCGCCGCCTTTGATCGAGAGCCCGACCCAGACATCCGGTCCGAGATCGAGCGCATCGAGCGTGGCCTTGGGGGTCGCCAGCATGAGGTGGGACCCATGGCGATCGATGGTACCTACGGATTTGTTTATTGCGGAAGCAGCGGCTTAGGCGTTGGCGTTTTCCGCGTGCATGGCGGCCGATTCGAAGGAATGGACTACGCCGGCGGCCGCTATGAAGGCACAGCGGTTGAGGATCAGCACGGCAACATTCACCTGCGTCTAACCTTCGAAGGTCCGGCCGGCATGGATCTTGTCCAGGGCACGACGGCCCAAGATGCCCCGATTAGGCGCGAGATAAGGCAAATGATGCCCCGATACTTTGGAGGCGGCAGGCCAATCGAAATCATTTCCCGGTCCAGAACCGTGACGGTTATGGTGAAAAGGATTCCGGACGAGTTTGCTCCCGCAGCCACTCAAGGACTCTCCATTCAAATCGCGCAGCGACTGAGTACTCCGGCTGCTTTGGGCACACAGGCACCCGCGCAGTCCAGCAGCACCCAAGCCGCAACAGCGCCGACAAAATGATCATACCAGGTTATCGCGTGAGGCGACGCGATTTCATCACGCCTCTTGCAGGCGGCGCGGCCGGTCAGCTGGCTGCTGTAAGCACGCACGCAGCAACCAGCCATGCCGACCGTCGGTTTTCTCAGCAGCCAATCACCTGATGCCGTTTCTGTGCCGAATCGATCATTACTTGCGCAGCCATAGCTCGCAACCAGCGAGGGGAACTGAGACCGCCGTTCAAGCGTCAGAGCGATAGCGGCAGTTCCAATCTCTCAGCAAAGATCATGTCGCGGTGCTGGAACAAGATTGGATCCAAGGCGGCTTCGAGCTGTGGGTCGCGCGACTCGAACGCGGCGCGCGTCGGCCCATCCATCTGGCATTGCTCGGGCGGCAGCGGCACAAACATCGCCATGGAGGTGGCACTGTAAATATCTACCGCGGTCAATGCATCGCCGATGTAATAGCGGCTTCCCGCCTGCCGCTGTTCCTTCAATCGCGACGCCAGCATGCGCAGCACGTCCGCCACGCGGCTCCCGGCATTTGCATCCGCCTCCGGGCTATAGCCGTATTTCTTGCCGAGATATTTGGACACGCGCTCGGGAAAGCCGCCCTTGTTGTTAAGCCCGGCGCGGATCAACTGCAACCGGCGCGACCAGGCCAGCCCCTGCTCGCCGCAAATCTCGTGCGCCAATCCGAAGACAAGGGCCCGGTCTACTGCATCTTTCGGTAGCAAGGAAGGATTCGGAGCGAGGCGCTCTGAGAGCAGCAGAATTTCGGCCCAGCCGGTACGCGGCCGTTCGTTGTTGTACATAAGGATCGGACCGCTGCGCTGACCGGCCCACTCCTTTAGCGGCTCGCTGTCGTAAACCAGCCGCACCGCCGCCCACTCGATATTCTTGACGTGAAGAATGCCCTTGGCTGCCTCGCCCCACGGGCTCGGCACCCCGCCGATCACCACCATGCGGACGCCGCTTCGCTTAATTGCCTCATCGACACTCACATACTGAAACGTCATGTTCCCTCCCGAGCGGTGACGGCATTGGCCATAAGCGTGATCCCGGTTAATATCGCTCAAAAAAGGCCCGGCGCGATCGACCGCCAGTAATGGCAGACTGATGGAGATGAACCATGACCATGTCACTCGAAGCTGCCGCCCAAGCCATGCGCGAGGCGATGCGAGACACCGTTAAGCGGCATTCGCTTTGGTATCTTATACAAGGTGCTCTGATGGTTCTCGGCGGAATTTTAGCGCTGATCTATCCCCTTGTATCGTCGGTTACAGTGGTCCTTTTCCTCGGTTGGCTCCTGATTATCAGCGGTGCGGTTCAGGGTATCAGTCTCATCGGCGCGCAAAACGTGCCGCATTTCTGGCTTCAACTTGTCTCGGTCGTGCTATCAGTGATTGTCGGCGTGCTCTTCCTTCGTCACCCAGGAGAAGGGCTTCTCACCCTTACGCTTCTCCTGATCGTGTTCTTCATGATCGAGGGTATTTCGAAAGTAATTTTCTCGCTGACAATACGCCCCTTTCCAAACTGGGGCTGGGTTTTGGTCAGCGGCATTATCGGGATACTGCTGGCTTTCTATCTTTGGGCTAGCCTACCGATAACGGCAATCTGGCTGCTTGGCGTTTTGCTTGGGATTCAGCTCATCTGCGAAGGAGCGGCTCTCGGCTATCTGGCGTGGCAGGTGCGTAAGAGTTGACGCTGCCGGTTCATTCAAGCGCCGGACGTCGACTAGTTCCCCGCAATATCTGCAGTTGTGCATTGGCACTCAAGAGACCGCCGGCTCCACTGCCGGCGGGTCCGCTTATTCTGCCGACAAAAAAGTATTCAGGCCCTACTGCGGCCACGAAAATCGGTTCGCAACGAGGATGGCCGCGCGATAGGTAATATGAATTTTGTCGCCGTCGAGACGAACGGGAATTCCCAACCGATCATCCGCAGCAGATGCCTTAAACGTTTCGGCGATCTTTGCGTGGTCGCCGGGATTGGGAAACGCGCGCGCCAGCAGTTCTTGTACCTCAACCCGAAGCTCGTAAAGATTCATCCGTGGTTCGGGAAGCCCAACTCGCACAAAGAAGCTTTTCAACTCGGTCAGGCTCAGCGCACGCGCGTGTGAAGGATCGCGCAATCGCTCCAACTGGTTGAAAGCTGCCGCCTTCGCAGGATCTTCGGACGCATAGGCATCGACTACTACGATGCAGCCTCCGGGAACGCACACCCGGACCATCTCACGAAGTGCCGCTATGGGGTCAAGCATATGATGAAAGGAATATCGTGTAACCACGATGGTGAATTTGGAATCGGCATAAGGCAGTGAATAGGCATCACCCTGATCCCAGGCGATGTTTTGCAGACCCTTTTCGGCCGCGAGCTTGCGTGCCCGATCGAGCATCGCCGGAGTTACGTCGATTCCGGTCGCCCGCTGCGTGTGGGGGGCGAAGGCGCAGACGATGAGGCCAGGACCACAAGCGACATCGAGGACGGTGTCATCCACTCTCGGCCGGGTGGCATCAAGGACCATGCTCAACGCTTCTTCATCGGTAATCATCGCAGCCGCGCTGAAGGGCGATGCCTGGCGGGTGAATTGATCGAGAATCAGGTCCCGGTGAGTCGCCTCACTCAACTTCTCCTCCTCCGTTGCGTTGCGCCATTCCGCAACAAGTGCGCGGCGACCGCTTCACTATAACGGAGCCTTTACAGCGCGTTCCACTCAAATAGAATCGTAGATGGGCAAAGGAGCCGGCGCTTGCGCCGGCGCCGTGCCCACCCTACGAATGCGATCCGTTCCATCGGGACATGCTGTAGAATGTTGACACGAGCGCAATCCGGCGCCAAGGCAACCGCATGTCCGATGTTGTGCACAGAACTGCCGATCCGGAGCGTCCGGTTTCCCGGCAGCTGTGGGGGCCTACCGGACCTTGCTCCGCAACTGCGAAAATTGGCGATCAATTGATTTTGATACCGGCTGCCCTGATGACCTTGCCCCATCTTGCCGAGTCGTGCGCGATACGTTCGGCAAACGCTTCCGGGGAACTCGCGATCGAGAATGTCGCCGCAGGCGCGAGGTATCTATCTCGGAACATCGGATCGCCGAAGATCGCTTGTGTTTCCGCACTCAGCTTCTCGACGATGGCACGCGGCGTCCCCTTGGGGGCTGCGAGGCCAAACCACGAACCCGCCTGGAAGCCTGGCAGAGTCTCGGCCAGCGCTGGGAGGTTCGGATACGCCGGCAGGCGCTCGGCACTCCCGATCGCGAGCGGCTTCAGCTTGCCAGCCTCGATGTTCTGACGGAGCAGGCCCATAGCGACAATCATCATCTGGATGTGGCCGCCGAGCAGATCGGTAATGGCAGGTGCCGCGCCACGATAATGCACCGGGGAAAACTTGGTGCCGGTCTCGTTCTCGATGGCGACGATATTGAGGTGCCCGCTGGTGCCGATGCCGAAGGTGCCGTAGTTCAACGCGCGCGGCCTTGTCTTCGCATAGGCGATCAGCTCGGCGAACGTGTTGGGCGGTAGTGATGGATGGATTACCAGCGCTTGCGGACTGATGCCCAGTCCGCTGACCGGGGCGAAGTCATTGATCGGATCGTAGCTTAGGTTGTTGTAGAGATGTTGATTGACCACAAAGGACGCGTCTGCCGCCACCACTAGCGTGTGGCCGTCCGGGAGCGCCTTGGCGACGTATTCCATACCGAGATGGCCCGCGCCACCGGGCTTGTTTTCAACGAAGACCTGTTGGCCAAGCAATTCAGTCAGCCGCTGCGCCAGCGCGCGGGCCAGCGTGTCAGTGATCCCGCCCGGCGAAGTCGGCACGATGATGTGGATCGGCTTGCTCGGATAGGTCTGCGCCGACCCTGCAGCGGCACTGAGGCCGTAGATCAGAACCGCCGTCAGGATGATGTGTACCCTCGGCATGATTGCGTCCGGTTTATGATTTGATCGCCGCCGAGATGCAAGAACGCGAGAACCGCCTTCAATCGCGTAACTCATTTCTAGCGGGTTCAAATGGGCCGCCAAAAGACTACGCGCGGTTCATCGAGGCCGGCATAGTCCGCCACAACGGAAATGCCGGCGACATTCGACTGGCCCAAGAGCTGCATTCCGAGGCTTCTGTGAAAAGCAAACGAACCAAAATTTGACGGAGTGGTAATCGCTTTGACGCGCTTGCAGCCATGCCGCCGTGCGAATTCGACGAATGCCTAAAAAGCTCTTTTCCAAGGTGTTGTCTCCGAGTGGATTTTCGCACAGCGATCAGATTGCACGTAACCAACTGGTTCGACCTGCGATACAAAGCCGAACAGATAGGCAAGCACTTTGGCGCCATCGCGGATTACAAACGCCGAGTTTCCAAATTCATGAATTAACATCGGATGGTGAAGATGATCAATATCTCGACCATCCCAGAAATCTGGCAGTTCGTTGAGAATCTGGTTGTAGTCCTGCTGCGTACAGGTCGAAATTTCTGGGGTTATTGATGTATTCTACCGCGGCTCGCCGCGTCCGGTCAGGTGATTAATGGCGATGCAATTTGCTGCAGGCATGAGTTTGCAACACGCTGTCCTTCAGATGGTTTGCGCGTCGATAGCATCATATTGGCGATGCGTGCCGATGAAATCTTAGTAGACGCGGACCCAAAAACAAATCTTGCCCGCTCAGGGTATGGTGTCGCAGCACGTAGGGCGGAATAGAAAAGCGTATTCCGCCATTCTGCGCGCAACCTCGCTAGGCACGCCGTACTTGAGCGACCATGCGGACAATACGAATGCCGATAGGCCAGTAAGCGGCCATAGCTTCCAACGATTCTGCGGATGGCGATTGACGCGCTCCAGCGATCGGCGAGGCCGAGTGGCGGAATACGCTTCGCTATTCCGCCCTACGGGCCTTGCGCTGCACGGCGCCCAGTTCACCCCTGCTTCGCGACGCGCTTGGGCGGCGTATCGGGTGGCAAGGAGACCCAGGGGTGGCTTGACTCCTCCCACACCGCGATAGTCGGCGCTGGGAAATTTGGGTCAGCGAAGTTGCCGATGGCAACGGCGACGTATCCAGGAAAGCCTTCGCTCTCCCAGTAAACGGTGGAGCCGCATGCCGGACAGAAATGGAAGGTCAGCACGTTGCCGCTTTCGGCCGTCCGCATCCACGCCGTAGCCTTACCGGAGAAGGTGACCTGCTCGCGGGGAAAACGCGCCTGGTTGCTGATCACGGCACCAGTGCGGCGCTGGCACTCCAGGCAGTGGCACATGGAGATGCGCGATGGTTCACCCTCAATCGTAAGCTGAAGCTGCCCGCAGCTGCAGGCGGCGCGTCGGGTCATAGGTCGAACTCCATGGCTGTCGACGTGGTATTAGCGATGAGCACCGTCAGTCGATAGGGAGGACCCCATGAATTTCGTAAGGCTCAGTTCCGCCGCATCTGTCCGGCGGTGGTTTCCGGTCGCGCTCGCAGCAGCAGCGCTGAGCGTGTGGACAGCAACAGTAGCCGCCGCGCAGACGTCAATCAAGATTGGGTTTGGCGCAGGGTAATCGGGTGAAGAAGCGCGTGACAAATCGCTGAAGTGCTGAATCTGTCGTGATCCTCTGAATTCGTTTGCGGAGGATGCGATGGAGCAGGCTACGATAGCCCTTGAGGCGATCGGCGAGAGCGTTGTTTTTCTGGATCATTTCAAGGAATTACCGGACCCTCGCCAGCGTGGCAAAATCACCTATCCGCTGGACGAGGTACTGCTGCTGTGTCTACTCGCGGTTCTGGGCGGAGCGGAGACGTTCGTGGATATTGCGCGGTTCGGCGAGAAGAAGATTGATCTTTTGCGTCGGTTTCGGCCGTTCCGTGACGGAACGCCCTCGCACGATCACCTCGGCGATATCTTTGCGACGCTCGATGCCAAGGCCTTTCAGCGCTGCTTCGTTTCCTGGGTGGCAGCGCTGACCGGCGCGCCGGCCGATGTGATCGCCATCGATGGCAAGACGCTGCGCCGCTCCTACCAGCAGAAAGGCGCGAAGGCGCCGATCCACATGGTTTCGGCCTTCGCGGCGCGCCAGCGCCTGGTCCTCGGGCAGGTCAAGGTGGCCGACAAGTCGAATGAGATCGTCGCCATCCCGGCGCTGCTCGACATGATGACGATCGAGGGGGCCATCGTGACCATTGACGCGATGGGCTGCCAGCGCGGCATCGCTCAGAAAATCGTGGACAATAAGGCTGATTACGTGCTCGCGCTCAAAGGCAACCAGGGCACGCTTCGAGAAGATGTCGAGGTTTTCGCCGCCGAGCAAAAGGCCAACGGCTTCAAGGATACAAAGATCAGCCAAGATCAAACAGTCGACGGCGATCACGGCCGCATCGAAACCAGAACCTACACCGTGTTCCATGATGTGGCCTGGTTGCAGGAACGCCACGATTGGCCGGGATTGAAGGGTATCATCATGGTCGAGAGTAAGCGCGAAATTCCCGGGCCGAGCCCGGAGACCGACAAGATCGAGCAAGAGACGCGCTTCTACATCACGTCCTTGGTATGGCTGGCGCACCAGTTGGGTCCCGTCGTGCGCGGTCACTGGTCAGTCGAAAATAGTCTTCACTGGGTGATGGACATGCTGTTCCGCGATGACGAATGCCGAATCCGTACCCATCACGCACCCGCTAACTTCACCACCCTCAAACATATGGCCCACAACCTCATTCGAAAGGCTCCTGGCAAAGACAGCCTGCGCCTCAAACGCAAAGTTGCCGCTTGGGACGATGACTTCCTTGCAAGCCTAATAGCCACATGATTTCTTCACCCGATTCCCCTGGGTTTGGCGTGTCTCAGTCTGATCGAAGAGGCAGTGAATAGGCTTAAGTAATGCGCACATAATCCAAGCAAATTGACTTTTCTGCCGGGAACCCGCTATTGATCCCTATTGTTTGGATCAATCATAGCTGGGAGGACTTATGGCTAGGAAAGCGAGGAAGCGCTCGTGGACGGCAACCGATGTCCGGGAGCTAAAGAGTCTTGCAAAGCAGAAAACACCAGCCGGCAAGATTGCAAAGTCGCTCAAGAGAACAATCGGAGCAACAAGACAAAAGGCTTTCTCATTAGGCGTATCCTTAGATTCTCGCGGATAATGCCCTTTCCGAGCTCGACCTCTTTCAACACCGTCCGGCGAGTTTAGTCGCTTGGCGCTCAGTGGCATTGCAAACCCGCCGGCAACGCGCCCCGCGATGCCGCTTTGGCATCAGCTCACCTGGTGGACACTTGTTTTTCCCCTGGTGATGATCGTGGCCATCTTACGGCACGACAGCTTCCTGCTTAATTGGATTCACGTTCTGTCAGGCGCACTATGGACCGGGGCAGATCTATTCATGGGCTTCATTCTCGGTCCGGTTTTACGCATGCTGGACATGGGTGCACGCACGGCGCTGATTGCCTATCTCGTTCCACGCACACTGCTGTATTTCCCCATGGTTTCCTTGACGGCTGGTACCGCTGGCTGGTTTCTCGCCGATTGGTTCGGCTTCACGGCACCAGCGAGTCCCATGTTTCATTTAACTCTCATATCTCTGGCGCTGGTCACCGTGATGACCATCATCGGTTTGGGCTTCCTGTTGCCAAACAGCTTGCGTATCTGGTGGGAGCTTCGTCGACCTGAGCCGAACCGCGAGCGCATTGTCCGCATCAACGGAATCAATATCTGGCTTGCAGGCACGCAGGGCCTCTTGCAAATCGTCATTATTGTCGTGATGGCGAAATACGTGAGCTGAAAACATGCATTAATACGGCTCGATGCCGGCGAGCTTGATCACCTTCGCCCATTTCTCGACGTCGCGCGTAATGCGGGCGCGGAATTCGTCCGGGGTCAATTGCAGAGGCACGGCACCCACTTCGGCGAGGCGCGCCCGCAGCGCGGCATCGGCTAGCCCGGCATTGATCTCGCGGTTGAGCCGCTCGATGATATCGGCGGGTGTGCCGCTCGACACACCCACGCCCGACCATGTGCTCACCTCCAAACCGGCTATGGACTCGCTCATGGTCGGCACATCCGGCAGCACCGGCGTTCGCGCCGGCGGAAAGATGGCGAGCGCGCGTGCACCGCCGTCCCGGATGTGAGGGAGCGAATTCGGCAAGGCATCGACTGCCGCCTCAATACGGCCGGTGAGAAGGTCGGTGATGAGGACGGACCCTCCCGCATAGGGCACGTGGAGAACATCGATCCCGGCAGCGGATTTGAACAACTCAATCGCGAGATGGCTGATGGTGCGCGCGCCGAAGGACGCGATCCTGATCTCGCCGGGATGGGCCTTGGCGAAGGCGACGAACTCGGCGACCGAGACAGCGGGGAGCTTCGGGTTCACCTCCATGACCAGCGGCAGTTCGGTCAAACCCGCAACGGGGGCAATGTCGCGCTGGAAATTGAATGGAAGCGACTTGTAGAGGGATTGATTGATGGCGTTGGTCGCTACCGCAAACAAGAGCGTGTAGCCATCGGCCGGCGCATTGAGCACGGCTTGCACTCCGATATTGGTGCCACCGCCGGGCTTGTTCTCAATGATTACGGGCTGGCCGAGGCGCGCGGTGAGCCACTGACCCATGAGCCGCGCAATCAGGTCGGTGGTGCCGCCCGCGGGGTAAGGAACGATCCAGCGCAGCGGACGCGACGGATAGACTTGCGCTGTCGCGCCCCGCGCCAGCGCGGAAGAAACCGCCGTAGCCGCGCCGAGGTGAAGAAACAACCGCCGTGCAATGACCATGAGTTCGACCGGTCATTCGGCGGCCGCGGGGACGCGGCGTTGCGGCGCGCGTTCGCGGAAATGGGGTAGCACCTCTTGGGCGATCGCGGTCATATTGGCGCGTGTCATGTCGTCGGGGAGCGTGCCGAACTGAGTCTTGGTGAGCGAGGTGTTGAACCCCGCGAGATCCTGATATTCCGCAAGCTTCTCGCGCACGGTCGCCGGGCCGCCGACAATCACGACGCCATTCTTGACGAGATCGTCCAGCGTCTGCGGCTTACCAGTCACCTTGACCGCACGAATGCGCTTTATCAATTCGATGTTGCTGTAGCCCGGTGGCAGCAGCATCTCGGGCGGCATTTTCAGGAACCGGTTGGTGAGCGCCTCGAGGTGCGGACGCGCCTCGCGCATCGCCTTGCCATCGGTGTCGCCCACGTAAATGGTATTCGACCAGGCAAGCTGGTCGGGAGAGGCCTCGTAGCCCGCCTTCTCCGCCTCATCGCGATACATCGCAAAGAAGCGCGCCACCACGGCAATCGGCGTAAGCGTCTGACAATACGTGTAACGCATTCTTGCGGCCCAGCGGATGGTGCTGGCGGATCCTTGGGAAGGTATCCAGATCGGCGGGTGCGGGTTCTGATAGGGCCGCGGCCAGGTATTCACGTAATTGAACTGATAATGCTTGCCCACATGGCGAAACGGTCCGGCTTGCGTCCACGCGCGCACAATCACATCGTGCGCCTCGGCAAAACGCTCCTGTGAGTGGGTCGGATTGATGCCCATGGCGTGATATTCGGCACCGATGCCGCGGACGAAGCCGGCAATCAGCCGGCCGCGGGTGAGATTGTCGAGCATGGCGTATTCTTCGGCCACCATGAGCGGATTGTTGAGAAGCGGGAGCGCCCGACCCAGGATCGCGAGCTTTGCCCGCTTGACGCTGCGCGCAAGCGCGCCGGCGAGCACCCCCGGGATGGGCATCATGCCGTAGGCAGTCTGATGATGCTCGTTGAGACAGACGCCGTCGAAGCCGAGCCGATCCGCGAACTCCATCTGATCGAGATATTCATGATAGAGCTCGGCGCCCTTTTCAGGATCATAGTGGCGGTTGGAAAAGGTGACCCAGGCAGAGCCGTTCGCCTCGATGGCGGCAAGATCGGCGTGCCGGTAGGGCATGAGATGAAAATTGAAGAATTTCATGCGGCGATCCTCATAACGTCGAGAAAGCTTTTGAGCGCGGCAGCGAAAGCGTCGGGCTGTTCGATATGGGGAAGATGCCCGCAGTCCGGAATGATTGTCACCTTGGCGCCGGGAATGAGCTTGCCATAGGCCAGGGCGTGCTCCTTGGGATAGAGCCGGTCATGGGCACCCCATATTACGAGGGTCGGCGCCTTGATGCGGTGGAGCCATTTGCGCAGGTGCGGATCGTGGCCGCGCGGTGCCCAGGTCAGTCGCGCGGCCGTGGTCTCGTTCTTGAGCCGGGTATCTTCCAGAACGGGGTCGAGGACCAGCCGCAAAAATGCAGTGGCGCGTTCCTGCTGATGAAAGAGATCGCGCACGCGTTCTTCATCGCTGCCGAGAAACGGGTCGACTTGCGCGACGCCTTCGACATGGAGGCCTGCGGCGCCGACGAGGGTGAGCGAGGAAAGCCGGGCTCCATTGCGCACCGCAAGCTCGGCTGCGATCCAGCCGCCGAGATCGAAGCCGACGAGATCGAGGGACGCGATGGCAAGGTCATCGAGAAGATCGAGATAGAAATTGGCAAGGTCGGCGATGGTGTCGAGCCAGGGCGGCGTGTCGGAGCTGCCGAAGCCGGGATGTTCGGGGAGCATCACGTCATGGCTTGCAGCAAGATTGTCGAGCCAGGGAAACCACATTGCGCAGTCGCTCGCGCCATGCAGCACAAGCAGCGCGCGCCCGCCACCGGCCCGACGCAACGTAATGGCGGTATCGCGCACGCGCAGTGTCGTGGTGGTGTGCTCGGCCATGCGAGAGACCTTATAGCATCTTTCAATAAGATTGAATCATTGAGGTGCAGTAATGCAAACCGCATTAACCGCATTCGTGGAACGGGAGTTACCGAATATTCGTCGAGATTTCCCGCTTAGTCCGGCTTGATGCCGGCCGCGCGGATTACCTTCCCCCATTTCTCGGTTTCTTCGGCGATGAGCTTGCCGAAGTCAGCGGGCGAGCCACCGAGCGCTGTGCCGCCGATGCCGGCGAACCGCTCTTGCATCTTGGAATCGGCGAGGCCGGAATTGATTTCCGTGTTCAGCTTGTCGATGATCTCGCCCGGCGTCTTAGCAGGCGTGCCAATTCCGTACCACACGCTCGCCTCATAGCCGGGCACGAACTCAGCCACGGTCGGAATCTCTGGCAACGCCCCCGAACGCAGCGCAGTGGTCACCGCAATTGCGCGCAGTTTGCCGGCTTTGATGTACGCGATTGACCCAGGCAAGCTGACGAACGATCCCTGTACTTGTCCGCCCAGCAGAGCGGTGATCGAGGGCGCCGTACCGCGATAAGGTACGTTGAGCATGTTGACGCCGGTCATCATCTTGAACAACTCGGCGGACATGTGGGACGCGCTGCCGTTGCCGTTCGTTGCCATGTTGATCTTGCCCGGATTGGCCTTGGCGTAGGCGATGAACTCGGGAACTGTCTTGGCCGAGACTGATGGATGCACTGTAAAAACAGCTTCATCGCGTGATTGAGTGGGTGATTTTTTAGCCAATTTTGATCATCTGTCTGCTGTTATTTTTGTTGTCGCTGTAGGCATGTGGGCAACGCGCTTGCGTTGTCCATCATGTCCACAGCGATGCAGTCTCGCGAGGTTTGATTGGTCGACAAGGCTCTGCCTTGCTCATCCGTTATCAGGATAACAAATGAAGGGCCGGGAGAGCCCCGCGGCGCGCTACAGCGCCGGCAGCATGCAGGTCAGGATCTTGAGCCGCAGGTAGTCTTCGTTGCGCAGGCCGTAGGCGCGGCGCTGGATCACCCGGATCTTGTTGTTGAGCCCCTCGACGAAGCCGAGCGAGACCTTGTTCTCCGGCCGGCAGTAGGCCGCAATGCCATCCCAATGACGGTCGATCATCTGCGCGAACTTCTCGTAGGGTTTGAGCCGCTGCCACTTGAGGCTTGCCCGCCAGTTCTCGAAGAAGCGCCGCGCCCAGCCTTCCCGTTCATAGCTCCACAGCTGGCCGAAGCTTTCCTTGAGAACATAGGCCGTGTTGAGCCTCTTGTTGGCCGAAAGCAACGTCTTCAGCGCCTTCTTGCCGTCGAGCGTCAGGTTCTCCTTGCGCGACAGCAACGTGTATTTCTGACCCTTGATGTAGCGCCGATCGCGGCCCGCAAGCCGTGCATATTCGCTCTTGCGAGCCGTATCCAAGGCCTCGCCCAGATGTCGCATGACATGGAACTTGTCGAACAAAATCGCCGCTTGCGGCGCATGCGCCGCCGTCGCCAGCCGGAACGGCTTCCACATATCCATCACCGCAAGGCGAATGCGCGCGCTCTTCTTCTGGCCGAGCCAGCCGTAGAACTCCCCCATGCTCGCTTCCGAGCGGTCCTTGCCGCCAAACCAAATCGGCCGGCCACGCAGCAGATCGCTGACCACGATCCGGTAAGTGTGACCCTTGCGGATCGCAATCTCGTCGATGCCGATCACCTGTGGGCCAGGCGTGCCGGCGCGCTTGAGCTGGGCTTCCATGTATTGCTGGTCCAGCGTCTTGACCGTGTGCCAGTCCAGCTTCAATTCCGCCGCAACGTCCTTGATCGTTGCCGACCGACACCGCTGGCCGACATAATAGGCGAAGCGCTTGGTGTAATGCGCATTGTCAGCCAGAAAGTCGAGCTGCTCCCGCTTCACCTTGCCACAGCGGCTGCAATCGATCCGCCGCACCTCCAATTCCAGATATATCCGCGTGTCGCCGCACGACAAATCGCGCACGCGACACACCTTGCGGTCGTACCAGCCCATCTGGATGCGACCGCAACAGCCGCAGGCCGTTTTTTTGAGCGCCGGTTGAGCGTGATCACACGCGCTTTCGGATCACCGAAAATGCCGCGCACTGTCGGTTGCGGTCGAAAACCGGGGAACAAATATGCATCCCACAGCCGCCGCCTTCGCTTCGCTGATCGTGCCATCCAACACTGATGCTCGATTCGAAGCCTAGCGGTGACGCAAAATGTCTAGGAAATGCACAGCTTTCCGCAGTTATCCAAGCCCAAAATCACCCACTCGATTCCCCGAAGACCCAAAAAACATTTGCCACGCTGATGATGCCGGCGACCGGCGCGATGTCCCTAATGAAATTGAAATTGAGCTTTTCATAGAGTGTGGCGTTGATTGCGTTCGGCGCCCCGGCTGAAAGAAGTGTATAGCCGTCAGGGGGCGCATTCACGACGGCCTCGGTGGCGATGTTGGTGCCCGCACCTGGCCGGTTCTCGATAACGAATTGTTGTCCTGTCCGCTCCGACAGCCATTGACCCATCAGGCGTGCGACGATGTCGTTCCCTCCGCCGGGGGCATAACCGACAATATAGCGCACCGGCCGCGACGGATAAGCATCCGCATTTGCGGTCCGTAACATAGTTGGGAACGCGGCAGCGCCTGCTGCCAGATGCAAGAACTTACGGCGAGGAAGTTTCATTACTTTCACCCCTCGCGTCGCACGTCACGGCCACACCGGGCGATGATAGCCAAGCGGAACCGAGGGTCGCGCCCAGTACGGCGGGGTTTCCGACAAATGCACGGCTGGCTTGAGATGGCTAAGCCGGCCAGATGGTGTCTCACTGACCGTCGACCAACGTTCCAGCTCGCTAGCGGTGAACTCGGCAGGTATATCGCTCAGCGCCGCGGCCGGCACTTCGCCGAGATCGACGATCCACTTGCCGACCTGGGCGAGAGAGATTCGTACCAGCCAGCTGCCACCTTCCCGCGTCCGGCGCGCCAATGCCACCATCGCGCCAAACGCCATCAAGTAACCCGTGCAATAGTCGATCGCCGAGACCGGATAGAATTGCGGCGCCGGAGACTTCCCCGGGATGCACTCCGCCTGCCGTATCGTCATGCCGCTGACGGTTTGCACCACCGTGTCGAAGCCGCGCCGCGACGCCCAGGGGCCGGCATGACCGAAGGCACAGAGCGAAACGTAGACAAGCCCAGGCCGGATCGCAGCCAATTCCTCCGGCGACAAGCCGCGGTTGGCCAAGGTGCCAGGACGATATCCTTGCGAGAAGACATCTGCCTTGCGCACCAGCCCGCGCAGGATATCGGCATCGCCCCGAGCGCGCAGGTCGAGTTCGGCCGACAGCTTGCCGTGCCCGGTATCCAATTCCTGGTACCCAAGGCTGGGCAGATGTGCGCCGGTGATCCTCAAGACGTCAGCGCCATGTTCGGCGAGCGTGCGGGCACAAGTCGGTCCGGCGAGGACGCGGGTAAGGTCGAGGACGCGGATGCCCGAGAGCGGCCGATCGCCGGCTGGCAGCGGTTCGGGGGCGCTGTCGCCGATACGCATGATCTCCATAAGCGGCAACGCCGCCACCGCAGCGCCTTGCGGATGTCTCGCCCATTCCGCCTGCGTTCGCGCCATGCCGCCGGCGCCCTTGGCAGCAATGATCGCCTCCTCAAGATCGGCGCCGTTCCAGGTGGCCACTGCGCGCGCCACGGCCTCACGATCCTCCGCTACGCCGAGCACGCCGAGCGCCGCCGCGCGATGATTGGGAAAATTGCAGTGGAGATAGGACCAGCGCCCGTCGCGGGTCGGATAGAAGCCCATGATGGTGTTTCGCTCGGATGAAACGTCCGTGCCGGCGAGCTGAAGGTAGTGGCCGCTGCGCAACGCTGCCGTGGCCTGGCGAAGATCGACTGTCACTCGCTGACGCCGCCCGGTATGAGCCTGCCACAGTTCCGTGGCCGCGAGCCCGCTTGCAGCGAGAGTTGCCGCACCGGCCGCGCCGATGCGGAACGGCGTCGGCAGCACAGGATCGGCACCACCGGTGAACATGACATCCGCTGCTTGCGTGTCACCCCAACCTGCGATCGGCAGGATCGTGCGAAGCGCTTCATTCGGCGCGGCCATGATCTCGAAGCCTTTAGCCCGTGGACCCCAGCCATTGTGCACCGGTCCGCGGCGCACATCTATCCTGCGAGTCCCCTAAAGTTGACCACAGTCAGGAAACATCAATTTTGTGCCGGGAAGTAGCTAGACGATCTGATTACGCAGCATGGCTTCACCGCGCCACAGTCGCTGCAGATTGTCGAGGAGAATGTCGAGCACATTGTCCTCATAGCGGCGGGTCTCGCCGGCGGTATGCGGCGTGATGAAGACGTTCGGCAAATCCCAGACAGGCGACGCGGGCGGCAGCGGCTCATCGACGGTGACGTCGAGGGCGGCACCCGCGATGCTCCCCTTGCGGAGTGCCTCGATCAACGCGCCCTCTTCCACGCAGCGCCCGCGCGCGGCATTGATCAGATAGGCGGAGGGCTTCATCTTCGCGAACGCTGCCGCGTCGATGACGTTCTCGGTCTCCCTGGTGAGCGGACAGGTCAGCGCCACGAAGTCGGCCTGCGGCAGCAGCGTCTTCAGCTCGGCAAGCGTGTGCACGGAATCGGCGCCCTCGGTGCCTTTCGACAGGTCGCGCTTGACCCCGATCACGCGCATGTCGAAAGCCTTGGCGAGCCGCGCGAGACGACCTCCGATGCCGCCGAGCCCAACGACGAGGAGCGTCTTGCCTCCGAGCTCGTCCTCGCGCTGCGTCAGGTCCGAGATCATGCCGCGCCACACATGCTTGGCCTGATTATCGCGTGCCTCGGGCAACCGCCGGGCCAGCGCCAGAAGAAGCGACATCACGTGTTCGGAAACGGCGTTGATATTGACGCCCTGCGCGCTGGCGAGGCGGATTCCGCGCTCCTTGAGCACGGCACGATCGAACTGATCGGTGCCGGCGCCGACCGACTGAATGAAGCGCAGCTTCGGCGCGCGCGCGGCTAGTTCGTTGCGCCACAGGCCGGAGATAACCAGCACGTCGGCTTCGCCGATCCTGGCATCGAGCTCGTCGTGCGAGGTGACGCCGAAGTTCCTGATCGGCAGCTCGCGCAGTGCGAAGCGCTGCTGCAGCTGATAGGCGACATGCGCGAAGCAGATGGTGAGATCGCTCTCGGACGGGAACATCGATGGCTCTAGAGAAGATGACTAGAAACGGCTGCCGCGGAAAGGCAGTGAGGTCAATGCGCGGCGGGCGGCCGGCGACAAGATCGGACAGCACCATGCCGGTCATGCCCGACGAAGCCATCAGTCGGGGGATAGTTTAGCGCGGCGCTGGGGATTGTGTGATCGGAAAATGTGCCGTGAGCGAGGTCGCACAAGATGCGAGCATGCCCATCGCAGCGTCCCATCGTAGCGTCCCCTGCCCTGGCGAGCACTGTAGCGCACGCCTCTCCCGCAGCCGGCGGACCTGACATTGCCGTCTCCAGAGCGGACGCTGGTTTTGACCCCACAAGGGACATTGGCCGGATTTAAATCCAGCAGCGCAGCTCTGCGCTGTGCTATCCTTTCGGTCGGAAGCACTGGAGGCGTTGCCAGTACCACGCCTCGCTTGAGAACGATGAAACGTCGCGAATTCATTACGCTGCTCAGCGGCGCAGCGGCGTGGCCGCTCGTAGCGCGGTCACAAGCATTACCAGCGCTAATCGGCGTGCTGAATGCCGGCGCTGCCACTACGTTGACTGAGGAACTCGAAGCATTTCGTAAGTCAATGCGTAGCCTTGGTCACGTTGAGAACCACGATGTTCGGTTCGAGTACCGTTTTGCTGACGGCTACTTAGATCGTCTCCCAGGCTTAGTCGCCGAGTTAGTCGGACTCAATCCCAGAGTCCTCGTCTCCTCGCCTCTGCCGGCCAACATGGCCGTCGCTAAAGCCACGAGCACAATTCCGATTGTCATGGCGTCCGGCGCAGACCCGGTCGCCTTCGGATTGGTCAAAAGCCTCTCCCATCCCGGCGGCAACATCACCGGGCTCACCAATTTTGCTGAGGAGCTAGCCTCCAAGCAGATCGATCTCATGCGCGAATTGCTGCCACGTTTGACGCGCCTCGCCGCGCTCATCAACGTGGAAAACCCCTTGCATGTGCCGCAGTGGCGCGAGACCCAGGCCGCCTCTGCAAAGATACCCATCGCACTGGTGCCGTTCGAATTTCACAACGCCGAAGAATTGGAAAGAGCATTTGCCATCTTCGTGCAAGAACGAGCCGACGCGCTGCTCGTGCCCCCGGATGTGACCTTCAACACCCACCGGCGCCGCATTGCAAATCTCGCAATAAGTTCCCGGTTACCGACGATCTTTTATATCCGTCAATCGGCAGAGGACGGGGCCTTGATAACCTACGGTCCGAACCCGGTTGAAAACTACCGCCGCGCGGCCATTTACGTGGACAAGATTTTGAAGGGCGCAAAGCCGCAGGATCTTCCAATCGAACGGCCAACCAAGATCGATCTGGTCATTAATCTAAAAACAGCCAGGGCGATTGGCCTCGACGTGCCGCCGATGCTGCTTGCTCGCGCCGACGAGGTGATCGAATGAGTGCCCAGCCAAAGTTGGTTACTTGTAGGACCGGACCGGTAGCTGCCGTGGCTAATGCTCGATCGCTGATCGAGAAGATCAAAGCCCTCCCTCCCGAAGGCCTCGACGAGGTCGAGGATGAACCTCGCTAAGCGCGCCGCACTTGAGCGACCATGCGGACAATACGAATGCCGATAGGCGAGTAATCGGCCATAGCTTCCATCGATTTTGCGGATGGCGATTGACGCGTTCTAGCGATCGGCGAGGCCGAGTGGCAGAATACGCTTCGCTATTCCGCCCTACGAGCTGGTTTGAGGAATTTCGCTTGTATCACCGCGATGCCGGCAAGGTCGTGAAGCTGCGCGACGACCTGATCAGCGCAACGTGCTACGCGCTCATGTGCCTGCGCGTCGCCGAGCCGGCGGGCAAGAGCAGCTTCGCGCGCAAGCTGGAATATCCGGCGCTGGGGATTGTGTGATCGGGAATGTACCGTGAGCGAGGTCGCAGAAGATGCGAGCATGCCCATCGTCGGAAGCGCGGTGTGCATCGCAGCAGCCTAACTCTTCATTGCCAGTCTCCGTTCATTGATCGCGCCCGTCAGCACTGCGGCGAGATGAATCCGCTGATCTCCTCGGGGCCGGCGAAGACCACATCGGCCCGGTCACCCATCATTCCGGCCCCAACGATTGCCGGGACGCCTTTCTCGGGTCCATCGTCACTTACATCAGTCTTGAACCGCAGGCTTCGTTCCCAGAAAGCGTGCGTCTTCCCATCCGCCGTCGTCACCCGGTAGGTGTCTCGGCAATGGGTGATCTTTTGCACCCGTTGGTCGGGTTCGAGCTTTTTGAGGCTCGGAACCGCGCCTCCGCCCATCATGCCGCCGTCCCGTTGAGCCGTCGTCGAGGGAGCGTGACCGGGCCGGGTTGCGTCCTTGAGAAAGGCGAGGAGATCGGCACGCTGGCGCGCATCCTTGATGCCCGGAAATGTCATTGTATTGGCCGGAATGAAATGTTGCGGGTCCTTGAGCCATTCATCGAGCGTGTTGTCCTGCCAAATGACCCCGGATGACTTCAGCGCCGGCGAGTAGCGCTCGAAGCTCGCAAGCCCTCCGGCTTGGCGGTTCCACAGCTCCGCAAGGCTCGGCCCGGTCATGTTCCGATTCGGCTCCAGCGAATGACACGCCGCGCAGTTCCGAAAGAGCCGCTCGCCCCGCGCGACATTGCTCGGTTGTGCCGATCCCGGCACTGACAACGCCGTCAAAGCGATGCCTGCGACCGCGAGATTGCAAATATGGTTCATGATTGGCCTCCTGATGTGCGTGCCTGTCACCATTGCCAATCGAGAAGCAACATCATCTGAAGAACAGATATTTCGCCAATGCTGCGATCCCGAGAATAAGCAGAACAAAGACAAGCACCCCGATCAAACCCATTCCCCAGCCCATTCCGCTCATCATGTTCATCATGCCGTTGTTCATGGGATCACCTCCCCAGTTTCAGGTTTGCTGCAGGGATGGAGCCAAACACGCTGACCGGATCGCGGCGCCTTTGACCGCGGCGTAGATGGCGGGAATAACGATCAGCGTGAGCAAAGTCGACGACACCATGCCGCCAATCATCGGCACGGCGATGCGCTGCATGACCTCCGCGCCGGTCCCGTGGCTCCACATGATCGGCAGAAGCCCCGCCATGATGGCGAAGACCGTCATCATCTTCGGGCGCACCCGGTCGACCGCGCCTGACATGATCGCGGCACGAAGGTCATCGCGCGTGAACGGCCGCCCTTCGGCGCTCCGCCGGGTCTGCAGCTCCGTGAGCGCGCTATCGAGATAGATCAGCATCACGACGCCGGTTTCGGCGGCAACACCTGCCAGCGCAATGAAACCAACCGCGACGGCGACGGATAGATTGAAGCCAAGCCACCACATCAGCCAGAGACCCCCGACCAGCGCGAATGGCACCGAGAGCATGACAATGAGCGTCTCGGTCACGCGCCGGAAATTAAGATAGAGCAGCAGGAAGACGATAAGCACTGTGACCGGCACCACGACCTTCAGCCGAGCTTTGGCGCGCTCCAGATATTCGAATTGGCCACTCCAAGTGACGTAATACCCGGGAGGAAACTTGACCTGTGCGGCGACGGCCTTCTGCGCGTCCGCCACGTAGCCGCCAAGATCACGATCGCGCAGATCGACGAAAATGTAGGCAGCAAGCTGGGAATTTTCGGTGCGGATGCTGGCAGGTCCCTGCGCCAGGCTAACCTTTGCGACTTGGCCGAGAGGCACCGTGGCCCCGTCGGCCATCGGGATCAGAACCTCGGTCGCGATCGCTTGTGGGTTGCTGCGGTAGTCGCGCGGATACCGGATGCTCACGGTGTAGCGCTCGCGCCCCTCGACCGTTGTTGTCACCGGCTCGGCACCGAGCGCCATGGCGATCAAATTCTGGAGATCGCCAACCATCAGCCCGTAACGGGCGAGCTGAGCGCGATCGGGATCGATGTTGAGATAGTAGCCGCCGATCACCCGTTCAGCGTAAGCGCTCGTGGTTCCCGGCACTGTTCGGATCACTGCTTCAATCTGGCGAGCGAGGTTCTCCATCTCGCCAAGGTCTGTGCCGAGCACCTTGATGCCGACCGGCGTACGGATACCCGTCGAGAGCATGTCGATGCGCGCCTTGATGGGCATGGTCCAGGCGTTGGACACGCCGGGGAATTGCAGCGCCTTGTCCAGCTCGGCGATCAGCTTGTCGACCGACATGCCGGCACGCCATTCGCTCTCGGGCTTGAGGTTGATCACTGTCTCGAACATCTCGGTCGGAGCGGGGTCGGTCGCGGTCGACGCTCGTCCCGCCTTGCCCCAAACAGAGGTTACTTCGGGAAACGACTTGATGATCTTGTCCTGCGTCTGCACCAACTCGGCCGCCTTCGTCACCGACAAGCCCGGCAGCGTGGTCGGCATGTAGAACAGCGTCCCCTCGTTGAGATTGGGCATGAACTCGGTGCCGAGCCGCAACGCAGGCCACAGACTGACCGCCAGGATCGCCAAGGCGGCCAGGATCGTGGCGGACTTGAACCGAAGCGCCACCTGGATCACCGGCCGATAGATGAAGATCAGCAGCCGGTTCACCGGGTTCCTGTGCTCCGGCATGATCCGGCCGCGCACGAACAACATCATGAGCGCCGGCACGAGCGTGATAGACAACAGCGCTGCCGCCGCCATGGCGAATGTCTTGGTGTAGGCGAGCGGCTTGAACAGGCGGCCTTCCTGCGCTTCCAGCGAGAAGATCGGCAGGAACGAGACAGTGATGATCAGAAGGCTGAAGAACAGCGCGGGGCCGACCTCGATCGCCGCCTCGATCAGCACCTCGGATCTTGGCTTTTCGGGCGGGGCGCGCTCCAGCCGCTTGTGGGCGTTCTCGATCATGACGATGGCGGCATCGACCATCGCGCCGATGGCGATGGCAATGCCGCCGAGGCTCATGATGTTGGAACTCAAGCCCAACAAATGCATGCAGAGGTAGGCAATCAGCACCCCGAGCGGCAGCGTGATGATAGCGACGAGCGCGCTGCGGACGTGGAGCAGGAACACAATGCAGACAAGCGCGACGATGGCACTCTCCTCGAGCAGCGTGCGCTTGAGGGTGTCGATCGCGCGGTAGATGAGGTCCGAACGGTCGTAGACCAATTCGATGCTCACGCCCTGCGGCAGGCTCGGCGTGATCTCGATCAGCCGCTCCTTGACGTTGCGGATGACCGACAGCGCATTCTCGCCGAAGCGCTGCAGCGCAATGCCGGAAACGACCTCGCCGTCTCCGTTCATCTCGGTGATGCCGCGGCGCTCGTCCGGAGTGAGCTCGATCCGCGCCACATCCTTGAGCAGGACCGGCACGCCGCGGTCGCTCTTGACGACGATCTGCTCCAGGTCCGACAGGCTCTTAATGTAACCGCGCCCGCGCACGGCAAATTCGGTTTCCGCCAGCTCGACCGTGCGGCCGCCTACATCCATGTTGCTGGTGCGCAGCGCTTCGCGGATTTTAGCGAGCGGGATACCCAGGGCCTGCAACCGCCGCGGATCGATTACCACGCTGTATTGCTTGACGAAGCCGCCGACGCTGGCGACTTCGGCAACGCCCTCCGCCTTGGCAATGCCGAAGCGGATGTACCAGTCCTGAATGGTCCGCAACTCGGCGAGACTCTTCTGCGCGCCGCGCACGACGTATTGATAGACCCAGCCGACGCCGGTCGCGTCCGGACCCAGACTCGGCGCAACGCCCGCCGGCAGCCGCCGCGACGCGGAGCTCAGATATTCCAGCACGCGCGAACGCGCCCAGTAGAGGTCGGTGCCATCCTCGAAGATGACGTAGACGAACGAGACGCCGAAATAGGAGAAGCCGCGCACGACGCGGGACTTGGGAACGCTCAGCATCGCAGTGGTCAGCGGATAAGTGACCTGATCCTCGACCACCTGCGGCGCCTGGCCGGGATATTCGGTGTAGACGATCACCTGGACGTCGGAGAGGTCGGGAATGGCGTCGAGCGGCACGCGCGACACCGCGTAGACGCCGGCCAAGGTGACGAATACTGTCGCAAAGCCGATCAGGAAGACGTTGCGCGCCGACCAACGGATGAGCGCCGCGATCATTTCGACGTCTCCGGTCGCGTAAAGGCTTGCAGCGCCGCCTTGAGATTGCTTTCGGCATCGATCAGGAACGTTGCCGACGTGACGACTTCTTCTCCGTTGTCAACGCCGTCGAGAACTTCGACATAGCCATCACCGCGGCGGCCGAGCTTGACCGCCCGCGGCTCGAAGCGGCCTTCGCCCTTGGCGACCAGCACCACTTGCCGTGTGCCGCTGTCGATGACGGCGCTGGTCGGGACGGCGATCGCAGGCGGTTCGTTTGCCTCGTGGAACACGACATCGGCATACATATCGATTTTCAATCGACCATCGGGATTGGGCAGTTCGATGCGCACACGCGCCGTTCTCGTCTCCGTCCGCAGCTCCGGGTAGATGAACGTCACTTCGCCCTCGACCGGCTCCGCCGCGTAGGCGCGCACCGTGACGGTAGCGCGCGTGCCAAGTTTGATCGACGGCAGATCGCTCTCAGCCACGTCCGCTATCACCCATAGGTGGGAGTGATCGGCGATCCGATAGAGCTCGTCGCCCGCTTTCACTCTTTGACCCTTGATCACTCTTTTTTCGATCACGTCTCCAGTTGCGGGCGCGGGCCAATCGAGCGCCATGGGATTCTTGCCGGCGAGCACTTCGCGGATGTGGCTCTCGGATATGCCAAGATTGCGCAGCCGCTGCTCACCGCCGCCCGCGCCGAATCCGACACGGACGTCGACCTGCGCAATCACAATGTCAGGGCTATACACGCGAAAGAGCGGATCACCGGCGTGAACATGCTGGCCGGTTTTGTCGACAAAAAGCTCTTCGATGTATCCGTCCGATCGCATCGCAACGATAGTCAAACGAGATTCGTCGTGCGTCACCGTGCCGATCGCGCGCACCGGACGCACAATGGCGCGCGCCTCGACTGGCTCGGTTCGCACGCCGCTGCGCTGCACCTTGACGGTCTTGCCGTCTTCCTGCTCCTCGCCTTCGTAGACTGGGATGTAGTCCATCCCCATCCAGTCCTTCTTCGGGGCCAGCGAGGTGTCGGGCAGGCCCATGGGATTGCGGTAATAGAGAATCCGCTTGGCTCCAGCTGGACCTGGGCTCGCAGTCGCGGCCTTCAAATCGAAGCTGATGTCCTCGCTGGCAAGCACAGCGCGATATGGCCGCCCGTCCTGCGTTTTTTTAGGTTCAAGCGAATAGGACGGCCTGCCGTCGGGATCGCGGTAATAGATCACGGGGCCGGACGGCGCTGGCGCATTCGTCTGGGCCGCGCCCGTGGTCGTCATAAGCTCGGAGGTGCCAGTCCCGTTATGACCCAGCCAATATCCTCCCATCCCCGCTGCCAGGATGGCGGCGAGGATCGGGAGCACACGTCGGGTGCGGTTCATGGCAGCGCCTTGAGAACCAGCTTGGCTTCGACTGTGCCATCCTCTCCCTGCACCTTCGCGCCGAGAGAAAGCTGCCAGCGACCTTGCATCATCAAATCTGTCTTGAACCGGTAGACGCCCGGTTCGGTTGATGGCAGTTGTTCGAGCGGGGCCGTCATCTCCTGCATTGCATCAGGAGCCATGTCGATCCGCTTGGCGAAGATCACCGCGTCAGGCACCAGCTTGCCGGACTTCTTGTTGACCAGACGCACGGCGACAATCGCGCCGTCGCCCTTTTTCATTTCGCTTTGGACGAGTTGGAATTCGTAATCTTTCACGTCGGCCAGTGCCGCGGAGGCGAAAAAAGCCCACACTACGCCGCACACGAGCGCGATCAGGGCGCCGTTCTTGTCCCACTTCATTGTCAGCTCTCCAGATTCGGATGTTCCTACTCGCGCTGAGCGGGCCGCGGTCGTGGCCGAGCCACGCACGCAAACCGACCCGCCGTGCACAAGCGGCAACTTCCGGCGCGTCCAGGCGCCGGTGCACTCGAACCTAGATTTTGGGAGGTCTTAGAGGAGGCCGCTGGCCCAGGCCGACAAGGGCCGTGTCATTACCGGGCGGAAGGACGTTCGCCAGCCCAAGCCGCTTCACGAGTGCTCCTTGCACAGTATTGCAGAGGAGCTGAGTCGCGCAGTTTGCGAGGCAATCTTTGCCGCAATCGGGAATGGGTGCTTTCTTCGGACAACATGGCATGTCATCCGGCATTGCCATCGCCGCGCTATCGCTCATCGCCCGATCGGAGGCGGCACCCGCTTGGATGTGCGTGGGCATAGTCATTGCCGGCCTTGCAATCGGGCCAACAACAAGCCCGACGATTGCCAGGATGCCCAGCAGACTGCGAGTGGCAGACAGAAGCTTCATCTTTGGAGCATCATTCAATTTATGTGTCGTAATGCAAGTCAGCAAAAGATGCAAAATGCCGCAAAAGCCGTCGCACCCGTAAAGCCAAGAGCGCCAAGCGCAATCAGGATAGTATTCATGGCCAAGCTCCTTCGTAGATGCGCATGTGTCCTCTCCAATTCGAGGGCCGCGCCGCATCTTATCCAAAAAGGTGTGTCGCGGTTAGGGGGTCTGTGACCATTTCGCAGTGCACAGGGAGAGCGAGGAATTTCTCCTCCACGAAGAAGCCAGTCGGAAAGCCGGATGCGGGAAACCGGAAAGCTCACTCAAACGCGGTTCAAGGGCGCACGACTGCTCGCACGCAGTGCACCGCGGGATAAAGCTCGCGCCCAAAATGTGGGCAGATCAGCCTTGCCGCGAAAAGTGGTCAGGGCAAAACGCGGACGCCGCTTTTGACCCGAACGGTCCTGCGCCCCTATTTCGAGCGTTGGATATCGAGAATGTCCAACACGGGGCAATCGGGTGCCGTCTTGCCCGAACATCGGGCCACGGTCTTAGCCAGCAGGCGTTCGAGTTTTTTTAAGTCGCCGAACTTCGCCCGGATGTCTTCAAGATTATGCGCAGCTATCTCGCGGACCTCGCGACACGAGGCTTTTTCAGGCCCACCGAGCCGAAGCAGGGCGCGGATTTCATCAAGCGAAAATCCCAACTCGCGCGCCCGCCGCACGAAGACCAGGATACGCAGGTCTGTTGCGTCGTAGACGCGACGGCCGCTGGCCGTACGCGGCGGCGGGGCCAGCATCTTGATCCGCTCGTAGTAGCGGATTGTCTCGATGTTCACGCCGCTCTGCTTGGACAGCTCGCCAATGGGCAGGTTTTCGGTTCGCGAAGACGTGATGGTACGCATGAAATAACCCTTGATCCTGTAGTCGCTACAGGATGCATCCTATCGCCCATGACGATCAACCAACAAACTGAACTCCTCGATGTGCGGCAGAAGCAAAGGCTAATGGCAGCGGGCGGCCTCCTCGGGGCGCTCGCGGCCTCGTCATGTTGCATCTTGCCGCTTGTTCTGTTCAGCCTCGGCGTGAGCGGGGCGTGGATCGGCAACTTTACGCAACTCGCGCCCTATCAGCCCTACTTTATCACGGCGACGATATGCTTTCTCGGCTACGGCTATTGGCTCGTCTACCGATCCTCGAAGCTTGCCTGCGCTGACCGCGAGGTTTGCGCGCGCCCGCTGCCGAACCGGCTCGTCAAGACCGGGCTCATTCTCGCAACGATCCTCGTCGTTGCCGCGCTCGGACTGGATTTCATTGCACCCCTGTTCCTCAACTCATGAACGGAGAAATCCCTATGACCAAGCTTCTCGTTTCTGCCGCAATCGCTGTCACCGTTCTTGCCTCATCCACGGCTTTGGCCGCTGAGATGACCATTACATTGGCCGTGAAGAATATGTACTGCGCCGACTGCCCGTTAATCGTTCGCAAGAGCCTCGAAGCCGTGCCAGGTGTGAGCAAGGTGGTTGTCTCGTATAAGGACAAGACGGCCGTTGTGACATACGACGATGACAGGACCGACGTGTCTGCCCTCACTCGCGCGACCACAGACGCGGGATATCCCTCTGCACCCAGGAGTTAAAGTCCATGCGTGACGGCGCCCTCATCACGACTGGTGTCGTTGGCGGCGTGTTCGCCGCGATCTGCTGTGCAACGCCGTTGCTCGCTGTCGTTTTCGGAGCAGTAGGTCTCACCGCTTGGCTGACCAAAGCCGATTATGTGCTGATCCCGTTTCTGATCATTTGTCTGGGATTGATCGGGGCCGGCCTGTACCGCAGGCGCGTGCGGCAAGACGCGGTCGATGGATCGCTATGACCTGATCATTATCAGTTATTTGCTTCAGGGAATGCCATGATCTTCGAATCCGTCATCACCTGCCCACACTGCGCCGCCGCAAAACCGGAAACCATGCCGACCGACGCCTGCCGGGTCTTCTACGTGTGCACCGGCTGCGGCGTGACATTGCGGCCGAAACAGGGCGATTGTTGTGTGTTCTGTTCCTATGGCTCGGTACCGTGTCCGCCCATTCAGGCAGAGCATTCGGGCAAGACCGGCCCGGCTTCCTGCTGTGCGGGATAATCCCACATGGCAAGCGCGGTCCAAAGCTCACGCGACTGGCTGCGCAGTCCACGCACCAACCTGTTGGCGTGGTGGATTCCTCAGGCCGCGATGCTTGCTGGTCTAATTGTCCCGGTGCCGGTTCGAACCGTCATCTGGATCATCGCGCTCATTTGGATGGGGACGGCGTGCATTCTAAATGCACGGCGGTGCGGACGTACCCACTGCCGCTACACGGGACCTTACTATCTCGCCATGATCGCCCCGGTGCTCGTCCTGGCTTCGGGTATGGTCTCTGCTGATTGGTATGGATGGCTCGTCTTGGGAGCGCTGATTCTCGGCGGGAGCAAAATCATTTGGTGGACCACCGAGCTGGCGTGGGGCAAATTTTCCTAGGCGCCGGACACGTCTCCTTGGCAGTTCTCGAACACAGCCTTTAGAGCCGCATGTCCGCAGCCGGGGAAAGCTCCCTCAAACACGGTTTAAAGGCGTGCGACTGCTCGCGCGCAGTGCACCTCGGTGACAAAGTCCGCGCTCAAATGTGCGCAGAACAGCCTTGCGGCGAAAAGTGGCAGGGCAAAACGCTGGATTGGGTATGGTTCGATGCAGCGCGACAGGCTCGCCTGAATTAATCGCCTGTGCATAGACTCGCCCAGCTGCAACTGGCATTGCCGCCTCAGAGCGGACGCCGCTTTTGTGCTGTGACCCTTCTCGGACATCTGGCGACGTCCGTTCATTGACCGCTTTCGCGGGAACAGCGGCCCGAGGGTCAGCCGGGCGGGGAAAGTCACGCCGCGCTAGATGACCCCCTCCTGGCGTAGGCGTTTCGCTTCATCGGGCTCGACCCCGCACAGGGATTCAAGCAGCACGTCGGTGTGCTCGCCCAGCAGCGGTGGACGGCTGACCGCGACGGGTGAATCCGACAGTTTGATTGGGCAGCCGACCGTCTGATAGGTGCCGCGGGTCGGGTAGTCCACGTCGACGATCATCTCGCGCGCCTTGAGATGCGGATCGGCCAGCACCTCGCCGGTGTCCTGGCAGGCGCCGCAGGGAACGCCCGCGTCCCCCATCAGGCGCATGACTTCGTGCTTGCTGCGCTGGCGCGTCCACGCCTCGACGATGGCGTTGAGTTCTGCCCGATTGTCCCAGCGCGCTTCCACGGTTTTGAAGCGCGCGTCCTCGGTCAACTCCGGCTGCCCCAGCACGTTCGCCACCGCCGGCCACATCTGCGGCTGCGCGTAGAGGAAGACGTAGTCATTCGGGCCGCCCGGGGCGCAGGCGTAGGTCGTGCCAGGCACGTTGCGCCCGAGCTGATTGCCGTTGCGCGGCATCGGACGGCCGAAGCGCTGGTGGTCGCGCAGGCTCACCCGCACCAGGTTGACGACCGCGTCCTGCATGGACACCTCGACCTGCTGGCCGCGGCCGGTCGCATGGCGCTGCTGCAGCGCGGCCAAAATGCCGATCGCCATGTGCATGCCGGTGCCGGAATCCCCGATTGCCGGATAGACGTAGGTCGGCGGATTTTCGGGGAAGCCGGTGACGCTCATCGCCCCGCCCATGGCCTGGGCGATCGGCTCGAAGCTCTTGAATCCGCTGTAGGGCCCGTAGGTGCCGAAGCCCTTGATGGTGGCGTAAATGAGCCGCGGGTTGATCTTGGCCAGCGCTGCGTAGCCGAAGCCGAGGCGATCGAGCGCGCCCGGCCCGAAATTCTCAACCAGCACGTCCGACTGGGCGATCACCTTGCGGAACAGATCCTTGCCGGCGCCGGTCTTGAGATTCAGCGTCAGGCTGCGCTTGTTGGCATTGAGGATCAGGAAGAACAGGCTGTCGCTGTTCTTCTGGTCGCGCATGTTCACCCGCGCGATGTCGCCGCCCTTGGGCTCCTCGAGCTTGATCACGTCGGCACCGAGGAAGCCGAGAATCTGCGTGCAGGCGGGCCCCGCCTGGTTGTGCGTCATGTCGATGATGCGGATGCCTGACAAGGCCTTGTTCATGGTCGCGCTCCGGATGAAAGGAATGGAATGATCGGCGCATTAGCGGTAGGGCGGATTAGAGTATTGGTTTCTTCCCGATACGTGAGGAGCAAGATCTTCTCACGATGCCCGGCCCGACGCACGACGAGGCCGGGCATAAGCCGAAACAGTCTCCGCTCCGCGGCTAGGCCCACGGCAGTACCACAATCCGGCCGACCAGGTCGGCCGACGTTTCCAGGAGCGCATGCGCTTCACCGACCCGGTGCAGCGGAAAGCGCGCCGCGATGCGCGTGCGGATGCGCCGCTCCCCGAGCAGCTTCAGCACGGCGAGCATGTCGTTCATGCGCGCGCCGCGGAGGCCGAGTAGGTTGAGCTCGAGCCGGATCATGTCGGCGGCCGTAAACGGCAGGGGATCGCGGCCCTGCTCGCTGGTGACGACCAGCGTGCCCCCGAGCCGCATCACGCCGGCAAGCAACCGCAACAGCTCGGGATTGCCGGTGTAGTCCACAGCGTGATCGACGCCGTCGCCGGTGATCGCGAGCATCTCCGCGTGTGCGCGCTCCGCGTCAACCGTTTCGACCACCGCGTCGGCGCCGAACTCGCGCAAGGTCGCGGCCTTGCCGGCGTGGCGCGTGGTGGCGATGACGCGGGCGCCAGCGAGCTTGGCAAGCTGCAGCGTCGCCTGGCCCATGCCGCCGGACGCACCGGTGATCAGCACAGTGTCGCCGACGCGCACCTTGAGCCGGTCGCGCACCACGCGATGCGATGACGAGAACGGCCACAGCGTCACGCCTGCCTGCTCGAACTCGGCGCCGTCCGGCAACGGCAGCCACATGCGCTCCTCGCGCATGAGATATTGCGCGTACGAGCCGAACGCCTGATGCCCCGGGATGGCAAGGTTCTTCGACAGGTTGCCAACCCCGCGCGCGGTCTCCGGCGCGTCCGGGTCCTCGGGATGCGTGACGCCGATCACGGGGTCGCCGGGCTTGAACCGGGTCACGGCGCGTCCCGCAGCGATCACCTCGCCCGCGGCTTCGCGGCCGAGCTGCTGCGGCAGCGGGAACGGCGCGCGGCCGGGAAGCTGGTAGCGCGTCAAATCGCCAGCCCGGTACTTCACGTCCCAGCGCGACACCGAGCCGGCGTGGTTCTTCACCAGGACGTCGCGATCGCCGAGGGGCGGCAGCGGATAATCGCCGAAGACGAGCTTCTCGGGCCCGCCGTATTCGAATAGACGGACGGCCTTGGTTGTGGTGGGGAGGGACATGCGACGAGGATAGGGCGTTACTGCGGCCCTCACCACCGGGTCAGCGCCCGACCTGGAGTCACGGTTACGCGGCAGGTTTATCGCTGCGCTCGGCAGCGCGGTGGCCGTGTGTCCGATTGCGGTGCACGCACAAGATCCCAAGCGGATCGGCGTGCTCCTATTGGTTTCTATGGGCGACGCGGAATTTCAACGCCGCGTCGCAGTGTTTAGACAGGCACTCGCGGACCTTGGGTGGACGGAGAAAAATACCGCATTTGAGTTTCGGTACGCGGAGGGCAACCTCGATCGGCTACCTGCACTCGCCGCCGCAAGAGCAACGTTTATCTCTCTGTTCATCTCGTCGACGATTTCGGGAGGTGTGTTCTTTGGTGCGGCAACCCCGAACCAATTACTGGCCTCGAAGCCCGGCAGGAACCCGCTGCTGGTCGGCACCTCCGGAGCCGGAAATGTTCAGTTCGAACAGCTTCTTCTTTGCAATCGCAAGGCGTCGCGCCACCTCTTCGAAGTACTCTGCATAGCCTGGTTCTTCGAGGCGGCCCAAATCCAAAAGATAATGCTTGCCGCGCTTATGGACCCACCCGCTCAGCTTTAGCTCTTCAAGTATGCGCGCCGCAGTTGCGGGCGGCATCTCTACATTACGCGAAAGACTTGCAAGCGTGAGCGGTCGCCCACGCAATTGGGCGTATCCCAATGCCGAGCCCACAAGGATGAACCTCTGTGCTTGGGGCAATTTGTATTCCGGGAAAAAGACATGAGCGCCGAGGCGGCGCAGCGCCCACATCATGTCGGCGATTATGAGGACAGCATCCTGATGACGGTGCCGCGTTTTCATGGGCCTGCCCCTGCCTTCGAGCGGTTAGGTCTTCGTCCTGACCCGAACGCTATTGGTGGGTAAAACTACCGGCAACTGGGGACAATACCACTCTACATTAGGGCGCGGCATCAAAGCGTCTTCACCGCGGAATGCTTGACATGATAATTCATCGGTCCGAGAGCCCAGTCGTACCGTGAACTTTTCCAACTTGCTTGTCCAGTCACTGCTACTCACACGATCGGATGCGATCATTGCCGCCGACCGCGATGGCATCATTCGCTTTTGGAATCCCGGCGCAGAACGCATCTTTGGCTTTGTTCACGACGAGGCGATCGGCAGCTCACTCGATTTGATTATTCCCGAGCGGTTGCAGCGGCGTCACTGGGATGCAAGGAAAAATATGAGATGGCGACCGTAGCGAAGGCCTCCTCCGGTGCAGTCGCCGCCTGTATTGTCCTCAGCGCATTCAGCCTTCTGCTCTGGCTCTTGCTATTGCCCTCGCTCGCCAACCTCGCCGGGAGCGACGCGGCTGGCAATGCGCTGGCGCAAGCTTATACCGCCATCGCAACCATTGTGCTCTGGGTGCTGCTCGCTCTCCTCGTATTGATGAGCTGGATCATAGGTGAAATGCCGGCGCCGGCGGCGCTCGCAGCGCTCATCCTCGTTCCTGCATCAGGCTACGCGGCGCTGACAGCGATGGATCTTCTGTCTCGACCTGGTATTCCGCCGCACCTTTGGCCGATCATTGTTCCAGCGTTTATTCCTCCACTCATCGTATCTTTCTGCTTCTGGGCGCTGACGCCGTCGCTTCGCGCCATCATTCCCGCCGGCTTTGCAGCCTGCTTCGTCTGGGGCGCCGTGTTCATCCTCGCCGCTTCGATCGTGCCGATGGGCCATATCCGTAACCTGGCCGACGAACAGGAAGCCGCCAGGCTCGCAAAATATGACGAGGACTATGCGCACCTTCCGCTGCATGCTCAGCTCTGGGATTTGGTGCCGTTCCTCGATACGCCCAACCAAACTAAAGTGAGCGCCGTGCTCGACCGCATCCGCAGCCTCGACCAGCGGCAGAGCCAGGCGGAAATCATGCTCGATCGAGGCGACTTTCCGCTCGGCTATCTCGGGCGTTTTGATCTCGACCCGACGCCGGCCATTTGCGACAAGGCGCGCGGTTTGCTGCGCCGGCGCGTCGAACCGCTGGTACTCAAGACACCCGATTCCGAGCCTTACTCCAAAGTTCTCTTCGACATTGCGAATGCACTCGCCGCCATGAAATGGCTCGTCGGGTATGAATGCTCCTGCGACGCAGAATCGCTAGCATGGGAATCGATGGCAGAGGCCTATCGCGATACGAATTTCGATGTCGTCGAGTTGGCACGGTTGCGCGACCCCAAAGAACTGGGGCGTGAGTTGCGTGAATATCCCGCTCGATTTTCCATGCTCACGCCCAGGTCGCATCTGAAAGCATGGCTGCGATACGCAGATGATGATGCTTTGCGCGAGCAGGCGCTTGCCGGCGCGCGCAGGCTCGATCATCGAACCGCCGATGCCGTCGAAATGCTGACCGATAGATTGGACCCAAGCGCCCCATGGATCGTGTTGAAATATCTTCCGGTCCTCGATCTCGATGCGATCGAGCCGCTATGCAAAGCCGCGCTAGCGCAGGTGCGCGACGACCTTACGAAGGCCTATCGGCCTCGCGCTGATGATCCACGGCGATATGATGAGCTGCTTTCCCGGCTTGGCGCAGGCGCGCCATTGACCGCACTGAAATGGCTGGCCGGGCATGGCTGCAATGCCGAAGCTGAATTGAGCGAAGCAGAAGACGTTGTGCGTACCTATCAGGACTCGCCGGATCGAGCGGCGATGCTTGCTAGTTTGGCGCAGCTTCACCGCAAGCCCTAAAGTACGTGGCTTTGATTGCGGACATCGGACGGGCGGTATTCGCCGAACGGGCCTTACGGAATATCGGCGCAGCGCAATACCATCATTCGACTTTGATATTGGCCGCCCGGATGACCTTGCTCCACTTCTCGGCTTCGGTAGCGATGAATTTCCCGAAATCGGCAGGCGATCCCGCAAGCACCGCCGCACCTAAATCGGCGAGCCGCGCTTTTATCTCGGGTTCGGCAAGAGCAACGTTTATCTCTCTGTTCAGCTTGTCGACGATTTCGGGAGGCGTGTTCTTTGGTGCGGCAACCCCGAACCAATTACTGGCCTCGAAGCCCGGCAGGAACTCGCTGATGGTCGGCACCTCCGGCAGAATCTCCGAACGCTCGGCCGTGGTCACAGCCAACGCGCGTAGTTTGCCAACCTTAACATGCTCGATTGACGACGGCATATCGGCGAACATCACCTGCACCTGACCGGCGATTAGATCGGTCAGCGCAGGGGCATTGCCTCGATAAGGCACGTGAACCATGTTGACCCCGGTCATGATCTTGAACAGCTCGCCACACAGTTGGATCGTTGAGCCATTGCCAGGCGACGCAAAACTGACCTTGCCCGGCCTGGCCTTGGTGTAGCCAATAAATTCGGGAACTGTATAAACCGGTATCGCTGGATTGACCTCCATGACAAGAGGTCCATTGCTTATGCCCGCGACCGGCGTCGTGTCTCGGGTGAATTTGAAATTGAGCTTATCGTAAAGCACGTCGGAGATCCCGTTTCCGGGAACTACCAAAAGGAGGGTATGGCCGTCGGCGGGCGCACGGATGACTGCCTCGGTGGCGATTTGCCCCTGGGCCCCCGCCCGGTTCTCGATGATGAATGGCTGGCCAAGGCGCTCCGACAGCCGCTGACCAATCAGGCGCGCGAGGATGTCGGACGGGCCGCCAGGCGGAAAACCAACGATGATACGTACCGGCCGCGACGGATAGGCCTGCGCCCAAGCAAATCGCGACATCGCCGGCAGCGCGGCAACACCCAGGGTGAGGGAGAAGAATGCGCGACGGGGAAGTTTCATGATGGCCCCGACGTGGCGTTGTTAAGTTGAGACTATCAGGGCGTTCCAACCAGTTCGAGAGCTTTGCAACCGCGAGTCTTGCGCGATGACCTGATCAGCGCAACGCGCTACGCGCTCATGTGCCTGCGCTTCGCCGGGCCAGCGGGCGAGAGCAGCTTCAGCCTAATTCATTCGAGGCCTGCCCGCGACGAGCTTTCCGGCTTGCCCTAAAGCCTTGCGCGTACGCGCGATAGCAAAACGCGTAACAAACTACTGCAAAAATCATGAACCGTAGTGCGATAGCTGTTTGTCCCGATTGCACGGCGCGGAGCGCCCAGTAGGTGGTGAAAAGCGCGCCTCCGGTAATAAAGATAATCCACAAATACCGAAACACTTGCACGAGGCGTCGTTCAAATGCACCTCCTCTTCTCATAGCCGACCTCCCAGGGTGTGACCGTCCGCTGCACATCACTTGGACGGGACGGGCCAGGACTTGACCTTTTCCCAACCGTCCTGCCGCCAATTGAACAGGGCTAGCTCCTGGTGAATCGCCGGAAGGCCAAAGATCTTGCCCGCGCTCTCAAGCGGTCCTGGCTCAACATCCTGCACCAGGAGGTAATCCGTCTCCTGCGCTTTCGCCGCAATCGCGGCCTGTGCATAATCCTCCTGCTGCCAGAGGATCTCAATGCCGGTTTCCCGTTCCGGCATCCCGATCTGCCAGAGACCGTAGCGTACGCCGACTGCGAAAGGGCCATTCCAGGACGGCACAATCAGGAGCTTTGAGCCTGATGGCAGCTGCTGTCGAATATCCTGCGCCACGCCACGCAGGAAACGTTGCCACGCTCGCCCCGGCGGATCATTAAGATCGCGGCGCAGCGGCAGCGCGCACAGAGCCAGCAGAACAGTCGCAATCGCTGCGGCTGGCCTGCGCAATTGCATCCAAACCGGCGGCCCGCTTACCGCGAGCGCCATGGCCGGCGGGTACAATGCGAGCAGCGCCACGTGCGGCGTGTAGCGCCAGTAATCCGCAGCGATCTGCGCATCGGATGCGCTCATGGCTCCCAGATAGACGATCAGCAGGAACGCGTTGTAGCCAAGCCAAACGATCGCACAAACTGCCGCCAGGCAACGTGCTTCGCTGTTCTTTCGAGCCAACGCAAAGAAGCACCAGATGCCGGCCGCGGTGACCGACCACATCATCGCATGAAAGACCGGCGCGGAGACGATTTGCGCCCAGATGGAAGCAAATGTTTCTTGCAAAAGGCCAAAATTCCAGGCTGCGAATGGCCGAAACGATTGTTCTGCGTTCGAAAAACTCTCGATCACGTACCAGCGCCAGACTGCGAAAAGCACGAGCGGGGGGAGCAGCATGCGCGGAAGCAAAAGCAAGGCCCGCCTGGTTCGCGTGCCAGGGTTGCGCAGCGCGATCAGGACGAGACTGGATATGACCGCCAGCAAGAGTGCCGGATTCGCCTGCTTGAGATCGACAAGCATTGCGCCAATAAATCCGAAGCGCCATGACATTGCTTCTACATTGCTGGAATCGTGCGCCCATAGCCGCGTCAATATCTCGACCCCCACGAGCCCAAGCGCGCCGACGGCCACCATGGTTGCGCATTCGGTATAGGCCGACAACACGACGGCACCATTGAGACCGGGATTAAGCAGAACCGTGATCGCAACAGCGCCGGCAATCAAAATCAACGGCATCTCGGCGCGATTTAGCGACCCACGTCGAGCGAGCGCCGCGGCGAGCGCCTGCGCCAGTGTGCCGCTTGCTCCGGCAAGGAGCGCGACATTTAAAATCGGCCCGCTCGCTTCGAGAAAACGCTGCGCGAGGAACGAGCTCGCCGCGATCATCAGCGGCATGGCCTGCGGATAGCCTGGAAAGATCGATAACGCGGGTGGAAGATCGCCCCGAGGAAGCGAATCGTGCTGGTAGATGTATGCAGCGCTTGGCAGCCAATTCCAGAACTCATCCCACATCGCCGCTTCACTGCGGAAAGCCGCAGCAAGAATCGGCAGAACGAGTGCCAAAGCAATCCAGGTTGCGCGTCCGCCCGGACACCTGCGCGCGAGCAGGGGAGTGGCAAGCGCCAGCACGGCAAGCCCCACCATAATCCACGTGATCGGTATGCGTGTGGTGACGGCAACAATGGTCAGCGCGGTGCCGAGCAGTCCGAAACCGACCAGCATGTCCGCTCCCGGCCAGCGCAGCCGGCCGGCCCCAAGGCCGGATCCCGCGGCGATGCACAGCAGGATGGGGACCAGCGAAGGCAGCAGAATTGCGAGCAACGGGCCGGGCCAGATTGTCATCGGCTTGCGCCCGGCGGCGAAATTGCACGCGATCCTGCTCTGGAGAAAAAGGAACGGGTAAATCTCATCGGCTCGATTGTGATATTCATGCTGGGCACTATCAATATGGGCCTTGCGGCCAGGCGCCGCAGCAGCTGCTGATCTCCTGGGCGAATAGTTCCGCTAAAGATTAGCGCCGCAGGCGCGCTCCACCTCTCCCCATTGGGGGCCTCATTGGGGAGAGGTCGGCGCCGAAGGCGCCGGGTGAGGGGGACATGAACGGACGCGTGTTGTTGAGTCACTGCAATTCTTAGTTGTTCGAGTTACGAATTTCCTCGCCAACGCACAGTTTGAGATTTCTAAAGCGGCATCTTCAAATGCTCAATCATGAGATACGTCAGGCGAGAATTGGAACGCCAGGTCCGCAAGGGCGCGAAGGGCTTTCCGGCGACCGAGTACAATTCGATCGGTTGAAGCGACGCTATTTCATCGCTGTTCTCGCTGGCGCGGCAGCCGCGCGGCCGCTTGCTTCGCGGGCGCAAGCCCCGGCACGAACGTTTCGAATCGGCTTCATTACACACGCCGCAAGCGACTCGATTTTTGCTTCCTTGTTCGAGCGACTGCGCGAGCTCGGCTACGTGGACGGACAAAACCTCATCGTCGAGCGCCGGTACGCGCAGGGTAGAGCAGAGCGGTTCCCGTGGATCAGATGAACTCCGGAACCGCCTCATCAACACAAAATGAATAACAATTGCCCCTGGTCTTGATTGAGCCGTCCTATGATCACCCGCTTCCGCAGCAAATCGCGCCAGCGCGACCGAGTCATTGTTCGCAGCAATTATCAACCGACTTCTGCATCAAAATCGGCGCAGATCAGATGCGGTTGCGGCTGGTTCGGTAAACTGTGTTCAGGAGCTCAAGGCCGGCAAGCAGATATTTCGCATGATCGGCCGGCCGCCCGGCGCTTTCGAGCTTGGCAATAACTTGCTGCTGTTCGCGGATTTGCTGCTGCACAGCTGCAATCTTTGCCTCTATTTGTAGGAGGCGTTGATCAAGAGCGGCGCGATCCATGACGCTTGCCATACACAAAACAAGCCTTGCTCAGACCGGGCGAGGTATCGCAGCTGCACCGCCGCGGCGTGATCGAACCGCTTTGAAACCTGCTCAAGCCTATAGTTGCGTCACGAGCTCCCGCGCCGCGCGATCTGCGCCGATTACGCCGGTGTCAAGCATTTCATCGTCCAGCGCCGCTATACGGCGATCGATTGCGGCAATGACCTGGCGTGAAAACGGCCCGAGATGCAGGTAGAGCACCAGGTGCGCGACGACAATTCGTACCGATGCCGGGCTGTTCTTCGCGCAATTCATGAAGGTGCGCCAGAATGCTTCCCGCGCCTGCGGAATCTCGGCGACGACGCGGTGGACCGTCTCGAGCGCGCTCATCTTGCTGCGCATGTCGCCTTGCGGCAAATCGCGCGCGCGTGCGGAACGATCGAGCAGCGTTACCATCCGATCGAGGCGCTCCGCATAGGCGGTAGGGTCGTAAACCCTCTCCAGAATGCGCCGGTAGTCCGCAAGGATATCGCGCAGCGGCCGGCGCGTGTCGAAGTTGAGCCCCGTGATGCACTGGTCGCCGCCGCTCGTCGCCGCGACGTCATGGTCGAGGTGTAGCCGGCCCTCGCGCGCGAGCCGCCGCGTGAGCTGGGTGTTGGGGAGCGCGTAGAGCAAACCGACCATGCAGATTGGAATGGCGCTATCTTCGATGAACTCGACCATCGCGTCGGCGATTGCGACCTTCTCGCTGTCGAAACCCACGATGAAGCCTGCGGTCACGAAGATGCCGGCGCGGTAGATCCGGCGAATGCTCTCGACCAGGTCTCGCCGCGTGTTCTGTTTCTTGCGCATCGCGATGAGGGTATCGGGATCCGGACTTTCGATGCCGAGAAAGACAAGAAAAAAGTTTGCCCCCTTCATCATGTCCAGCAGCGCCTGATCGTCGGCGAGGTTGACCGATGCCTCGGTCGAGAATTCAAACGGCTGACCATGGGCGCGCTGCCATTCCCCCAGGCGGGGAAGAAACGCCTTGAGCGCCTTCTTGTTGCCGATGAAATTATCGTCGACGAAGTCGACGTGGCCGCGATAGCCAAGCGCGTAGAGCGCGTCGAGCTCGGCGAACATCTGCGCCGTGGTCTTGGTGCGCGGCACACGTCCGTAAAGCTCGATGATGTCGCAGAACTCGCAAGTGAACGGACACCCGCGCGAATATTGCACGCCAATATAGAGATAGTGATCGAGCTTGAGGAGGTCGAAGCGGGGAACCGGCGTCTTAGTCACATCCGCCTGGAATTTGGGTGCGGTGAAAATGCCGGACCGCGCGCCCGCCTGCCATGCGGCAACGAAATCATGGATGACGCTTTCGGCCTCCCCCAGCACCCGAAAATCGGCGTCCGCGTAGATGTGCGGGCTCGATGTGGCATCGGGGCCGCCAACCACCACCGGCTTGCCGTGGGCATGGCAAAGCTCGATCAGGCGCAACGTGTCGGCCTGCTGCGGCAGCATCCCGCCGGTGAAGATCACGTCGGCCCAGGCCAGCTCAGCCTCGTCCAACGCCTGGGTGTTGCAGTCAATGAGACGAACCTGCCAGCTTGCCGGCAGCATCGCGGCAACCGTAATCAAGCCGAGTGGCGCGGTCGGGCGCCGAGCCCCCATCAGCTTGCAGGATTCGGCAAAGCTCCAGAACGTATCCGCGACGAAGCGCGGATAGAGCAAGAGCACATGATTGGGACTTTCGCCCACTTCCCCTCCGGCCGACCGTTACCTACAGATTACGCTTGGTCGCAAAGTCCTCCGGAAGGGCGCTGCTACGCGGTGCCACGCTCTCCATTACCATTCCAGCCGTCTGGGCGGGTGAGCTGGCGGAGGGGCGAACATGCGCCCGGACCTGGCGAAACGCAAGCTTCACAGTTAACCAACGGCAACCTTTTCCGGGCGGATTTAAATTTTGTTCAGCTCTGTGACGCACCCTCACCCCGTGGGGCGAATTGAAAGTACCCATGGGCCGGCGGTCCACTGCCGTGTGGCTTCCCTGTCAGCTGGGCCGCCGGTTCTCTCAAGCCGCCGGGCTTTTCCCCCGCGGCTAGAGCATGTCCCGCAAAAGTGGGAACCGGTTTTGCGAAAAAGGACATGCTCAAACAAAGACGTAGAGCGGGATGACGATTCGAAGAAAGTCATCCCGATCTAAGGGCTTGCCTTCGCTGCAAGTTGTCACGTGCGGGTGATATCATGGTCAAACACGGCGCACTATCGAAACCTCATGTCTATCGATTGCTTGGCTCCAAGGACGAGCACGTCCGCCGTGCTGCCTTTACGCTGTTGGAGGCAAGTAATCCGAGGCTTGGAAGAAACAGCGATGTGTTCATGGAAGTCGTGCGCTTCATCTGGGACGCAAATCCAAGCTACGCCGTCTACCGGGAGTTCAGCCGGCGCTATTTCACGCGACCCGCCATCCGTAGGGCGGGTTAGCGGCCAAATCGGCGCTTGCCGATTTCGGCCGCGTAACCCGCCGGCAATGTTACCGGCGGTCTCCGAACTTGCCCGCAATCTCGATTTCGCCGGCGCGCACATCGCGATAGAACGAGTGGGTGGCGGATTACGCGCCATCCGCGCCGCAACCCGGGCCTGCCCGGGTTGCGTAATATATGGTGCGCAAGTCGGGCAAGCCCGACTTGCGGCGGCGGATCAGCGCTAATCCGCCCTACGACGGTTCCTATTCCAGCGGAACGCGCTTTCGGTTTAAGCTTTGGAGTCTCGGGCCCAGGCACGGCGGCTTGCCGGCCGATCACAATTGAGCAGGACCCCAATGACCACGCGACTGCCTGCGCAGCCTGGAGAGAGCAAACAACCGGCCGGCGGGGAGCCTCCCGCTTCGAAGGTGCTCAAATTCTCCAAGGGCCAGCTCGCCCTTGCCTTCGCTATCGCAGCCGTCGCTGACGCAATCGGGGCTTTTGCGGCTCCTTTGCCGCCGGTGGAATGGGTGGTGGATCTTGCCACGGCGCTGCTGCTGTTCATGGTGCTGGGCCGGCAATGGCTGCTGTTGCCGGGATTGGCGCTCGAGGCGGTTCCGGGCTTGGGGGTGCTTCCATTCTGGTTGCTTGTGGTTGGCGCGATCGCCGTGCTCGGCACGCCCCGGCCCATCTTTGAGCGGCGCTGATTTTGCCGCTTTGAACGGGAGGCGTTGCATGCGCAGATCAATGATCGCGCTCGGGATCGCGCTCGCGGCGGCTGCGAGCGGCGTGTCACTTGCCTCTGCTCAGGATTATCCGCAGCGCGCGGTCAAGTTCATCCTGCCGTTTGGTCCCGCCGCGGGGGTCGACATCACGGCCCGGCTGCTCGCAGAAAAGCTCGCGGCGCGCTGGGGCAAGCCGGTGGTGGTCGAGAACCGGCCGGGCGGCGACGGTCTCGTTGCGATCAGCGCATTCACCAGCGCGAACGACGACCACACCCTGTTGTTCGTTCCGGCCTCGACCTTCACGGCGCACCCGTATACGCATGAAAAACTGCCTTACGATGCGCAGCGCGATCTCCTTCCCATCACCAACGTCACGACCATCGTGATTGCGCTTGGGGCACCGGTGTCCCTGAACGTGAAAACACTCGGCGAATTCATTGCGCTCGCCCGCTTAAAACCCAACACGCTCAATGTCTCCGCCGCCGCCGGCAATTCCGACCTGATCTTGTCGGCGTTCATCAAGCAGGAGGACCTGCCGGTCGCCCGCGTGCCGTACCGCGACATTCAGCAGGCGCCGAGCGATCTTGCCGAAGCGCGCATCCACCTGCTCATGTCATCCTACGCGACCATGCTGCCGCTGGTTGCGGCCGAAAAGGTTAAAATCCTGGCGGTGACCAGCCGCAAGCGCGTCGCAATCGCCGCCGACATTCCAACCGTCGCCGAGGCAGGCTACCCGTATCTCGGGCTCGACAGTCTCATTGGCATGTACGGGCCGCGCGGCATGCCGATGGCGCTGCGCGAGAGCATCGCCGCCGATGTCCGCGCCGTGGTTGAGGCCGATCCGACCATTGCAAGCCGGCTCGCGGTGAGCGGCCAGGTCATTGACCTGCGCGGTCCGCGCGAATTCGCCGCCGGGATAAAGGCGATCCGCGACCAGCTCGCCGCGATCGCGCAAGCGCTGGGGATCAAGGCTGCACAGTGACCGGAGCGCGTCATCCCGGGGCGCAGCCGAAAGGCTGCAAACCCGGGATCCATAACCCCGGGCCAACTGTGGTTGTGGATTCCGGGTTCGCTGCATCCCAAGTCGGCTGTTGCCGACTTGGGCACTTAATGTTGCCGATCTCGGGTAAACCCGAGATCGGCCGGCGCCCCGGAATGACGGCAATGCTCCGAGAAATGATGCATGTTGAATAGGGCGGAGCGCCCGATTCTGACCTCGCGGCGGCTCATTCTGCGGACCCCGCGCAAGGAGGACGCCGGCAGGATTGCGGCACTTGCAAACGATTGGGAGGTCGCCAGACGGCTGACCCGGCTGCCGCATCCTTACACGCTGGAAGATGCCGTGTTCTTTCTGGAAGAAATCGTGCCGAAAGAGCTGGTCTGGGCCATCGAGAGCTCGGGCACGCGCGAGATCGTAGGGGTGGCTGGTCTTACGCCCGATGCAGATGCTGGAACTGTCGAACTCGGCTACTGGCTGGGCCGCGCGTTCTGGGGACATGGCTTGGGCACGGAAGCAGCCGGCATTGTGCTCGACCACGCGTTTGGTCGTGCCGCCACTTCGGTTGTGACGGCTGGCTGTTTTACCGATAACTTCCGCTCACTGCGGGTGCTGCGCAAACTCGGCTTTGCGATCAAAGGGGAGGCGCTGCGTTTTTGTCTGGCCCAGCAAACGGAACTGCCGCACTACGACATGGCGCTGACGCGAGCAGCGCGCGCGCAATGGATGGCAAAGAGCGAGTAGCCCGGATGAGCGAAGCGATCTCCGGGAGCGATTTCTCCCGCATGTCGCTGCGCTCATGCGGACTACAGCGCTAAGACTCGGGTCGCGCGTATCGTCGGTGATGATGTCGGCCGTGCCGCCGCAGGCCCCAGGAACTGGCAATAGCAGGGCCCGCTGTGTAACCGACGACGGCGCCCGCGACCGCTCCGACGGGTCCGAGCACCACCGCGCCCGACAAGGCGCCTAATGCCGCGTCACCGGCGCGCTCCTGAGCAATGGCGCCGAGCGGGGTGAGCGCGGTTGCCATGACGAGAGTGACAAAGATCTTTTTCATGCAGCCCCCTTTTGCGAGTTAGGCAGGAGCAGGAAATGCATGAATTGCGGCGGTACTGCGATGTCCGATAAGCACCGCGCACTAGGCTTAACGTCTTTCGGCGTACGAGTGCTGGCACTCGAACACAGCGCGCAGGGCAGCTAAATTAACTCCGTGATAAGCAGGTTCAGTAATACCGCTTAAGCATACAATCAAGGTTTGTTTATGCCCCGACAGCATCAGTTTTCGGCGCATTCGGCAGAGAGATTGACCGGCACCTGGATTTCGCGAGATCTGCCGTGACCGGACCCTCCATCGAATATCGCGCGTTCCTCAGTTACAGCCATCGCGACAAAACCTGGGGCCGGTGGCTGCACCGCGCGCTCGAGAGCACCCGTATCGACAAGGATTTGGTCGGCCGCGAGACCCGGGTTGGACCGGTGCCGAGGACATTGCGGCCGATCTTCAGGGATCGCGAAGATTTTTCCGCCGGCTATTCCCTGACCGAGCAGACTCTTGCGGCGCTCGAAGCGTCGAAATTTCTGATCGTTATCTGCTCGCCCCGCGCCGCGCAAAGCAAGTACGTCAATGAGGAGGTGCGCCGCTTCAAGATGCTGGGTCGCGCCGGGCGCCTCCTTCCGGTGATTGTTGATGGCGAGCCCGGCGACCCCGCGCGCGAATGCTTTCCGCCCGCGCTCCGCTGCAAGGTCGGTGCGGACGGGGCGGTCAGCGAGGAACGCGAGGAACCAATTGCAGCGGACGCGCGCGCGCAAGGCGACGGCAAGGAGATCGCCAGGCAGAAAGTGGTGGCGGGACTGCTTGGCCTTGGCCTTGACGAGATCGTGCAGCGCGCGGAACGGGCGCGCAAACGGCGCAACCGGTTCTGGGCGGCGCTCGCCGGCGTCTTCCTCGTGCTCGCAGTGGCGGCGAGCGGCAGCGCGGCCTACGCCTGGCAGCAACTCAAGACCAACGAAGCCTTCCTCAACGCAACCCTCAAGCGCGCGACCGAGATCGTCGACGAGGCCGTGGCGCAAGCGGAGAAATACAATGTGCCGCGCGCCGCGACGTTGCGCCTGCTGGCCAGGGCCGAGGGCCTGTTCGAGGACATGGCGCAGTACGGCCGCCCCACGCCGGAGCTGCGCTATCGCAAAGCCTGGATGTTGATCCAGTTCGCGCGCAATTACGCCATCCTCGGTGATACCGCCAAGCAATTTGCTCGCGCGAACGAAGCACTTGATCTGCTCGCCTCGCTTGCCGCCGAGAAGCCGAACGATGTCACCTATCAAAGAGACTTGTCGATTGCCTACGACGAGATCGGTGACGTGCTCAAGACCCAGGGGAATTTGCCGGAGGCGTTGCACGCCTACCGGCAGAGCCTCGCAATCAGGGAGCGACTCGCGCATGCTGATCCAGAAAACACGGCTTGGCAGTTCGATCTGACTTTTTCCTATCAGCGCATCGGCGATGTCGAGCTTGAGCTCGGACATCTCGCGCAGGCGGCAAACAGCTTCTCGGCCCGCCACGCAATTCTTGCCCGCCTCACCGCGCAGGAGCCGAACGATACACAACTGCAATGGCTGTTTGCGGACTCCTCTCTACGTTTGGGAAGAGTTCACGAGCTGCAAGGCAATCTCGCGGACGCCTTTGCTTCATATCAAGCGTGCCGTGAAATCATGGAACGGCTCGCCAACACCGATCCGGATAATGGCGGCTGGCAATTCGATCTCGCCTTTGCGTATCGCCGGATGGGCGAAGTCGAGTTCGCAAGAGGGCATTTGAACGAGGCGGCGCAAAGCTACGCTGCGCGGCACGCGATTCTTTCAAAGCTTGCAGCGAAGGATCCGACCAACGCCCGCTGGCAGTATGAATTCGCCATATCGTACGAAGCGATCGGCGATGCGTACAAGTGGCAAGGTAAGCTTGCCGACGCGCTTGCTGCGTACATCTCTTATCACGACATCATGGACCGCCTGACCAAGGGCGATTCCAACAACACGGATTGGCAGTACGACCTTGCCTATTCGTACCGGCGGATGGGCGAAATCAATCTGGTAAGGAGCCAGTTGCCGCAAGCGGGCAACAGCTTTGCTGCGTGGCAGGCGATTCTGTTGGGCCTTGTCGCCAAGGACCCAGCCAATGCCCGTTGGAAATGGGAATTAGCAATCTCCCATGGGATGATCGGGTACCTGCAGGAGTTGCAGGACGACTTGATCGACGCCCATGCTTCATACCGCGCTTACCGTGACCTCATGCAGGGTCTCGTCAAGGCCGATCCAAACAATGCGGGCAAGCAGTATGACCTGTCGTTTGCCTTCATGCGGCTCGGCGATGTCCTGGTGCGGCAGGCAAAGCTCGACGAGGCGCTGGCGGCCTATCGCGAGAGCCTCGCCATCAGAGAACGCCTGGCCGCGGCCGATCGAACCAACGCGCAATGGCAGAACGCGCTTAAGGTCAGCATCGGCAAGATCGGCGCCATCGCCTTTAACTTCATTCTCGCTCGCGACTTCGGCAAGGCACTGGATGCCGCCGACCAAGCCGTCTCTCTCGCACCCGACCAGAAATGGATCAACGTGAACCGCGCCCACGCGCTCATGTTTCTCGGCCGCTTGGACGAGGCGCGTGCGCTCTATCTGCGCTACCGCGGCGAGAAGAAAGTGCAGGGCGACAAGAGCTGGGAGGCCGCTGTCCTCGCGGACTTTGCCGAGTTGCGCAGGGCCGGGCTCACCCATCCGCTCCTGGACGAAATTGAAAGTACATTTGCCACGAGCGGGTGATCCCATCGACCGAACGACAGCGGCTTCGATTCCGAGCGAGCTCGCTTACCCCATTTCGCTAGCCGCGGTTTCCTGTTTTGATAGCGTAAGTTGTAGCTGCACGAACGACCCGAGAAGGCAGTTGGCCATGCTTACTCTGAATCACATAACCAAATTCTTCGGCGTCGCGCTCGTTGCGCTCGCCTGTTGCGTGCCAGCAGTGGGCGAGGACTACCCCGCCCGTTCGGTCACGCTGATCATCCCGTTCCCGGCAGGTGGCGGGGTCGATACGATCGGCCGAGTGATCGCCGCTAAGCTCACGGGCGCCCTCGGCCAGCAGGTGATAGTGGAGAACCGGGCTGGTGCGGGTTCAGTGATCGGCATCCGTGCGGCGGCGAAAGCGACGCCCGATGGCTACACGATCCTGATGTCAACCACGGGCGCGAGTGTGCCGGCTAATCCTGGTTATGACATCGTCAAGGACTTCGCGCCAATCGGACTGATCGCATCGATCCCGATTATGGTCCAGGCAAACCCGGCGACGCCGGTGAATTCACTGACTGACATCGTTGCCATGGCCAAAAAGGAGCCTGGCAAGCTCACGGTCGGCACGCCGCCGCCGCCGACGCTCAATTATTTCGGAGCTGAGCTGTTCAAGTCTCTGACGGGCACCGACGTAACGATTGTCACCTACAAGGGCACCGGACCGCTGACGAATGACTTGGTCGCCGGCCACGTCATGCTTGCGTTCAACACGGTGCCGCCGGCAATCAGCAATATTCAGGCGGGCAAGATCAAAGCCATCGCGGTGTGCGCGCCCGCGCGGCTCGCAGCTCTACCCGATGTGCCGACCGCAGCCGAGGCAGGCCTGCCCGGGCTGGATGTTGTGCTCTATTACGGACTGCTCGCGCCGGCCGGCACGTCGCCAGCGATTGTCCAACGCCTCAACAAGGAGCTAAGCCAGATCGTCAATTCCGACGACGTGAAAATGCGTCTGATCTCGGATGGCGGTGGACCGATGCCCAGCACGCCGGAGGAGTACGCCGCCAACATCGAGCACGAGGAAGGCAAGTGGCGCGCATTGGTCAACAAGCTTGGCCTCAAGATCGAATAGCGGCTCGGTTCGCGGTGCGTCGATTTTGACCAGCTCGGACATAAGGGGCATAGAATATCCCATTGCACTCTCGCCTCCGACCGCGGGTCCAAGCCCCCCATTTTTTGGTGCTCCTGGCGTGATCCTGAACGTCTTTGAGAGGGCCTCCTGACAAGCGACGTTGCGTGAGCGATAACGGATCGTTCACAGGTTCGGTTGAAAACTGGCCCCGTTACGTCGCTTTTGGCTGGGGCACTTCGCCTGTAAACGCGGCAAGCAGTTAAGCCGATGAGACTTGCGATTCTCACATCAAACCGTTTTGGGCTTGCCAGCAACTGCCTTACCGCGCTTCACGAAAGCGACCGCTGCGAGGTGGTCTGCGTTGTGTTGAGTCGCAGAACGCACAGCAACCGTCTGCGCACGATCTGAAGAAAGGTTAAAAAGGTTCGCCGCGTCGGTGTGCTTGGCGCCCTAATCGGCATTTACATGCGCCGGTTCTTTGACAGACACCGGACAGAAGAGCTTGAGACGCTCTGCGCGCGGATCGGCGTCCCTTTTTTTGTCACCCCTTCCACCAACAGCGAGGAAACCGCATGGCTGTTCCGGCACTTTGCGCCCGATCTCGGCCTTTCGCTCGGCAACGGCTATATCGCCCGGAGGATATTCGAATTGCCGGAATACGGCATGGTGAATGTCCATCTCGAGCGCCTGCCTCGATACCGGAACGCGCGCAGCATTATCTGGCCCATTTATTTCCTGGAGGAAGACACCGGCTTGACCATCCATAAAGTGGACAGCCGGATCGACGGCGGCGATATCCTCTATCAGGAAAGACTGCCCATCGTCTTCCGTCCTTCTCTTGGTCAGAGCATCGCCGAAACTGTCGACGCGCTGATGCGGCGAGCGCCGATCGCTGTGCGCGATCTATGCGAAAACTACGCGCGTTTTGCAGCCGCTGCCCAACCCCAGGTCGGTGGGTCGGAGTTTACGACACCAACCTTGCGGCAGTTTCTCCGCATGGTCGGCAATAATCGCCTGCTCTGCCAAAAGAGCACGGGCCTTCATTGCTCGCCGGAAGCGGATAAATGTCTGCACTTTGATTGAACGCCAGACAAGGTACACCTTCAAGACATGACCTACGAAGCGGTTGGCATCAAAATCGAATGGCTCACAGCTAAACGCCTTGTTTTATCTCCATCGTGCCGCGCGCTTCTCTACGAACGACAAGAGCCCCTCGGCTGCTTCGGCGGATTGTCTTTTTCCAGCGTGAACTTCAATGAGACGCTTGAATTTTTCCTTGTCCATACCGCTCCAGGTCAACTCGATCGCGAGCGCTTTGGTCTGCGAAATCGCTTCCGGGCCGTTCTGCAAGAATTGATCAACGACCCGCGCGCCGGCCGCTTCCAGCTCGGGAAGTGGTACCACTTGATGCACAAGCCCGATACGGCGGGCCTCCTCAGCCTCGAAGCGTTCTCCGGTTAGCGCGTAGCGGCGCACTTGGCGCACACTGATGGCATCGTTGAGCTGCGGAATGATTATCGCCGCGGTTAACCCCCACCGTACTTCCGCGATCGAGAAAATCGCATTGTCGGCAGCGATCACTACGTCGCAGGCGGCAATAATGCCAGTACCGCCGCCGAAGCAAGCCCCTTGCACCAGGGCCACTGTCGGCACCGGAGCTAGATTAAGTCGTTGCACGGCCTCGGCTGTTGCGCGCGAGGCACGAATGTTTTCCTCCGGGGAGGAAATACGCACGGTATTAATCCAATTGAGGTCAGCGCCGGCCTGAAAATGCTTGCCCTTGCCTTTGACCACGACCGCCCGCAGCCCGGCCACTTTGTCCATAGCGTCAATCGCGGTCAACATATCCTGGATAAAGTCGCCGTTATAGGCGTTATTAACCGCAGGCCGGTTGAGAATCACTGATGCGACTTTGCGGTCGTCGATCTCTAAGAGCACAGCGCCGGTGTTATTCGGAGTCATATTGCACTTTCCGCTGAAGGCTAGGTTCGTTAGTCAATTCTCTAATAGCAAGAGCTAAGCGATCTTTACATACGGGAGCCGTCATCGCAGGTGCGGTGCAGCACCGGCAGCTCGCGCCCTCCCGACGTGAGACTGTAGGCTCGCCGCGTGGTAATGTTCCTTTGCAGCCTCGGAAATGGAAGGGGTCGTTCCGGGTGATAATTAGACGACGGGAATTCATAGCTGCTTTCGGCAGCGCGGCGGCGTGGCCGCTTGTGGTGCATGCGCAGGAGCAAGCCCGCGTTTACCGTCTCGGGTGCCTCCTTCCCACTGATGCTGCTTCTTCGGCTTGGCAGGCCTTTCTCGATGAGCTTCGCCTCAACGGTTTCGTCGAGGGCCACGTCGTAAATGAATCTTACTCGGGAGCTTGACGATGCAAGCTAATACAACAGGGGAAATGGAAGGGGCGTGCCACTGCGGTACCGTGCGGTTTCGAGTGAAATTGACCGACGGATTCAACACTGCCCGCCGCTGCACCTGTTCGTATTGCCGGATGCGTGGCGCGGTGGCAGTGTCGGCCGATGTCGGCGGGATTACGTTCGACGCCGGCGAAGAGACGCTGACGGTTTATCGGTTCAATACCGGCGTCGCGCAGCACTACTTCTGCTCGCGGTGCGGCATCTACACGCACCATCGGCGCCGCTCCAACCCGAACCAGTGCGGGGTCAACGTTGCGTGCCTGAAAGGCATGAGCCCGTTTGATTTCTCCGACGTGCCGGTTATCGATGGCATCAACCATCCTGCGGACTATGGCCGCGGCTATGAAATCGTCGGCCACTTGCGCTTCGTTCGTACCGAAGACCCTTCCGCCGCTCACCGCCGTTGATTTTCCAAGTGGCAAGTGCAGTCCACGCCGCGATGAGCTCAACGCATTTGAAGGAGGCACCCCATGAGACGAATTGTTTTCGTGCTGGTCGCAGTTGTAGCGCTGGCCGGCATAGTCGCCTACACGGCTCCCGTATCTGGACAGGCCGAGGGAGAGGCCGCCCCAATCTACGGAATCAAAATCCCCGCCGGATATCGCGACTGGAGATTGATCTCCGTGGCGCACGAAGAAGGCAACCTCAACGATTTGCGCGCCCAACTGGGCAACGATGTAGCGATCAAAGCCTGTCGGGAAGGGAAGCTTCCATTCCCGGACGGCACAATCATTGCGGCGCTGCATTGGCATTATGTCTCGTCGGAGGAAAACAACAAAGTCTTCGGCCGCGCCCAATCTTTCATTGCCGGGTCGCCCAAGAACATTCAGTTCATGGTCAAGGACTCAAAAAAATACTCCGGAACGGGCGGGTGGGGATTCGCTGATTTTACGGACGGCAAACCTGCCGACGAGGCGGTGCACAAAACCTGCTTCCCCTGCCACGAGCCCGCCAAAGCTCGCGACTTCGTCTTCACCCGTTACGCACCTTAAATACCGAATGCTGCTCGTTTATCTTTGGAGCCGAGTCATGATCCGAACGCCAATCTGTGATCTGTTGGATATCCAACATCCCATCGCGCTTGGCGGCATGGGATCGGCTTCCTCGCCAGCGATGACCGCCGCCGTATCACGAGCAGGCGGCCTTGGCGCAATGGGTTGTCATTATCTTACGCCGGAACAGGTTCGCGAGCGTACGGCAGCAACCCGCAAGGAAACCAACAAGCCATTCGGACTGAATTTTCTTCTGTTCGACACGCGCGAGGACAGCTTCGCCGCAGCTCTCGATCTCCGCCCCGCCGTCATGCAGTTTGCCTGGGCTCGAACCGACCAAGAGCTCAAGCCGTATTTCGACCATGCCCACGAGGCAGGCTGTAAAGTCACCTATATGGCGGGAGCGGTTAAGGAGGCGGTGCGTGCGGCGAAAGCTGGCGCAGATGTCATCATCGCCCAGGGCAGTGAGGGCGGTGGTCACGTGGGTTGGATGGGCAGCATGCCCCTTATTCCCATGATCGTTGATGCGGTCCGACCAGTTCCGGTACTCGCCGCGGGAGGTTTTGCCGACGGACGGGGTCTTGTCGCGGCGCTGGCCCTCGGCGCACAAGGAATTCTGCTTGGCACGCAATTCCTGGCAAGCGTGGAATCGCCACTGCATCCTAACTTCAAGCAGGCGATCGTAGAGAGCGACGGTCATGACACGCAACTATCCGAGATTCCCGACATCGCCGCTGGTTTGGTCTGGCCCGGCGCCATGACGCGATCCCGTCGGAACAAATTCATTGAACGCTGGGCAGGCCGCGAATGGGCTTTGAGACAAGACCGGGTCGCGGCAATCGCAAAACTTAGGGCCGCCCGCGAAGCCGGTGATATCGATGAGGGGCCGCTATCGATGGGCCAGGATGCCGGGCTGATTCACGATATCCCATCCGCTGGCGAGCTTGTGACGCGAATCGCACGACAGGCCAACGAGATTCTAACGCAGACGCTTCCGGGCCTTGTTGCAAACTGACCCGGTCGGTTCACGAATGCAAAGGCAGCGGTTTTGTTGACGTTTAGTCCGGTCCTTATTCGAAAGCGGTCCTAATCGCGATAAGCCGACACAGACACTTTGCGCCAACAACGGGACTCATGCCGTGCCGCAAAGAGTACCTTCGCGCGACAAACCCGATCAATTCGTTGGGACGAGAGCATCCGGAATTTTGATGCCTATCTCGCGATAGTAGTGGACCGCACCAGGATGGAACGGCAGGAAGGTATCTTTCACCACATTTTGCGGGAGGGTGTCACTTGCCGCCGCAGTCGCTTTAACAAGGCGAGGCTGGTTCTCAAAGACTGCCTTGACCAACTGGTAGACCAGTTCATCCGGCAGATCGTCCCCGCCAATCGCAAAAATATATAGCCCGACTGTCGTATAGGTCTTGTCCAGGGACGTATAAACTCCGCTACCGATCTGTGAGATCGTAAGTTCCGGCATCGCCTTGCGGATTGCTTCAATCTGCTCTGAGGTCAGGCTGACAAATACCACCGGTTCCTTGGCTTCCACGTGCTTCAATGCCGGAATGGGGATGCCGGCTGACATCCCGAGGGCATCGTATCGGCTCTCAAGCAGATCAGACGCTGCGGCGTTCCACGATCCATTGCCGAACTTTGGCGATATCCCGATGGCCGCCAACATTGCCGGAACATAAGTGCCAGCTGTTCCCGCGCGCGGCCCGGTGCCGACGTTTCGATTGTTGAACTGAGCAACCGTTGTGATACCTGACCGCCGCAACGCAACGAAGTGGAATGGCTGGTCATACATCGGAAACAGTGCCCGCATTTTGCGATAGCGTTGACCGGCTGTCCAATCGCCGCTGCCGTTCCAGCCCTGCAGCGCAACGCCCGTGGTGATAAAGCCGAGGTGCACGCCGCCGCTTTCGATGAGCTTCACCATGTGCACCGGTCCCTGAGTCGGCACAGGATTGACGTCGATTTTCAGGCTTTCTGACAAAATCTTCGCCAGTGCTTCGCCGTAGTCATAAGAAACGCCGCCCGGCGAGGCGACTGCCAAGCTGAGGGATTTTGGCCAATCGGGATTGGCGGCTGGGACGGTTGTCGAGGTCCAAATTGCGAGTAAGCAAGCCGCAAACACGAAACCAATGAACCTGGACATCCGTCTCTCCCTCCAGTCGATGGCTCGATGGTGAGGGACTCATTGCCTCCCCCAAAGGCTTCGACCACGCCAAACTTGGCTGTCAATTCAGACCATCAGAACATAAAATGACGACCGACTAAATAGCTTCTCCCGTTTGAGGCAGGTATTTGCGCAATGCTGTGCCTAGAGTGCGGCGCAGAGATGCACTTGGTGCAGGTGGTTGAGGACACCACGATGTTCGTATCTGGTTACGAGCATCAGACGTGGCTGTGCTCGGGTTGCTCTAGTGTCGAGCGGCGGATGACGTTCACTCGCAAGAAGAGGCAGACCCCACACAGTGACCAGGAACCGACCCACGTGGCCTCGGTGGAGCCGACCCAAACGGTGGCAGTCCAACCGATACAATCAGAACCGATGGAGCCGGCTCCCATAGTGCCAATTCAAGTGACACAAACAGCGCCAGCGGAGCCGACCCCAACAGCGCCGGCCGAAACGACAGTGCCGGTCAAGGCGATCCACGAACCAGGGCTACAGCAGCCAAACCACCCACATCCGCCGGCCGCCGTACTTCAGACAGATGCTTCGTCGAAAACATTCGACGAGAAGCTCCGCTATCTTACGCGGCGGGCAACAGCCTTGAGAGAGGCCGTGGCCCAGGACAAGCGACGCGCACAGTTCAATCGCGACTGGGACAATCTGCGTTCGGTACGTTCCCCTTTGGGATCGTCCGGGGAATTGCGCCCTAAGGATCGCAACGAACCCGTGCGATCACCTGCGGCGCCTGTCGCCGCTCAAGCGCCAAACGACGAGCCCATCGCGCCTGAACGCGCGCGTGGATGGAGTTGGAGAAGGTTGCTGCGCCTTGGGTGGCAGAAGAGTTCGTTAGGCTTAGGCTAGCGCGATCCCCAGAGGCCACTCGCGGCACCACGCGCATCAAAGCCCATCAGCGCGACGACCAGGGAAAGGGTTTTACTCGCGGGTTTTAGCGAGGCGCGGTTTTTGTGTGTTGGGCGCGGAGCCCCAGCTCATCTCCTGGCTTGAGACACGGGGCTCCGCGGGCGCTCACACCGGCTTAGCGCGTTTAGGGTGAGCAAGGCGAATTGGTCGCGCTTTGATGAGCGGGATCAAGTTCAGGTTGGGTGTTGTCCCCGCTAATCACGCAGTTTAACGGTCGCGCCGATAGCGCCGCTGCGGTTGCCCCGCATAACCGTAGGCCGAGCCTGCCGCGAACGAATTTTGCTGGCAAAGCCCGCCGTTGCCTGAAATCGTTGCCTGGCATTGTTGGAACGAATAGAAGCCGCAATTCATGCCCGGACCTGTGCCGTAGTTCGCGCACCATGTGCCGGCGTGCGCGCCAATGCTTGACAGGAACAAACCGGCAAATGTGATTGCAGCGATCGAAATTGCGCGCATGCATGCCTCCTCGGCTACTGTCTGCCACCCGATCGATTAAGTTATAGCACCGAACGGCTGGAGCCCGCCATGAGCCTTGGGGCTCGGATGTTCCTTGCAGTTGCCGGTGCGCCGGCTTCTGTGGTGACGCCAACGGGATCCGTCCGCGGCTCAAACGATGCCGTCCTGGCGCAGGGCCGCGAGCTCCTTGGCGTCCAAACCCAGCCACGAGCCGAGCACGTCGTCGACATGCTGGCCGAGCAGCGGGGACGGCTTGACCGTCGGCGTTGCACCGTCGAAACGCACTGGCCAGGCCGGTATCTTGACCTTGCCGGTCGTGGGGTGGTCGATCGTCTGCATGATGCCGCGCTCGGCGAACGAAGGGTCGTTCATCAGCTCCAGGGTGTCGAACACCGCCCCCGCCGGCACGCCGGCGGCGCCGAACAACGTCATCGCCTCTTCCTTGGTGTGCTGCCGGGTCCAGGCCGCAATGACCTCGTCGACCTCCACCCCGCGCTGGCTGCGCGCAACCTGAGTGTCGTAGCGCGCGTCACCGCTCAGATCCTCGCGACTGATGACCTTGAGCAGGCGTTGCCAGTGCTCGGGGTTGGCACGGCTGCAGAAGACGTAGACGTAGTCGTTCGGCCCGCCGGGCTTGCACGGGTAGAGCGCGTTCGGCGTGAGCCCGCCAGGGGTCGACCGGCTGGTTCCGTCGCGCATCATCGCCTTCCCGCTGAGCTGGGTCCGCGAAAACGGCACGCGCATGTAATGGAGCATCGCGTCCTGCATCGCCACCTGCAGGCGGCGACCATGGCCGGTCTTGGAACGCCCGTAGAGCGCGCCCAGGATGCTGATCGCCATCAGCATGCCGGTGCCGGTGTCGCCGAAGGAGGGTCCAGGCTTCACCGGCGCGCGGTCGGCATCGCCAGTAACGCTGATGGTGCCGCCGGCGGCCTGCGCGATCATGTCGAACGCGAGGCTGTGCTCGTACGGGCTGCCGGTGCCGAAGCCCTTGACCTGGCAATAGATAAGGCCCGGATTGACCTTCCTGACCTCGTCGTAACCAAGCCCCAGCCGCTCGATGGTGCCGGGCGCCATGTTCTCGACCGTGACGTCGGCCTTCTTCAGCAGCTCGCGGACGATCTCGAGCCCGCGCGGCGATTTCAGGTTCAAGGTCACCGACTTCTTGTTGGCATTGAACTGATGGAAATACCACGGGTCGTCCGGATGGCCGGGCTGCAGCCGTCGGCCCGGGTCACCCGTGCGCGGATTTTCGATCTTCACCACTTCGGCCCCGAGCCATGCGAGGGCTTCCGTGCATGAGGGCCCTGCCTCGAACTGGGTGAAGTCCACGACGCGAATGCCTGCGAGACAGTCGAGTTCGACGCCAATGCCCATCACTGACCTCTCCCGTTGCGACGACATGCCGATCATCATGCTTATTATTCCGGCGTGGGCAACTCACCGAGAGGCCAGTACGTAGGGCGGAATAGCGAAGCGTATTCCGCCATTCTATCCCCTCGCAGCGCGCTGCTCCACATTGGCAATGCGCGCTGGCACGCCGAATTCGCGCCGGCAGACTTCGGCCAGCGCGGCCACCCCGGCGCGGATCGCTTCATGGGTAGGGTTCGCAAAACACAGCCGCAGCCGGCTCTTGCCGTAAGATTTGTCCGTCACCCATTCCGGCCCCGGATTAAGCGCAATGCCCGAGGCAAGCGCAGCCTGCGCCAACCGCACCGTATCAACCTGATCCGGCAGCTTCACCCAAAGGAAAATGCCACCCTTGGGAGCCTCGAACTCGGCGGTCGTCCCGAACTGCTCGGCGAGCGCCTCCATCATGGTCTGCAGCTTCGCGTGCAAGCCTTTTGTGAGCCTCGGGACATGCTGTGCGAAATGACCTTCACAGAATTCCGCGAGAATCATCTGCTCCAGCGCACCTGAGCCCGCATCGGTCTTGAGCGCGAGCATGCGCGAGAGCAGGTTCCATGGCGCCACGATGTAGCCCACTCGCAGCGCCGGCGCGATCGATTTCGAGAATGAGCCGATGTGAATGACGCCTTCCGATTTGCTCAAGGCGTAGAGCGCAGGCGGCCGGCTGCCCTCCCAGACCAGGTCCGAGTAGCACTCGTCCTCGAAGATCGGAATACCGTACGCGTGCGCGAGCCGTAGCAGCTCCTGCCGGCGTGCCTCGCCCATGATGGCGCCGGTTGGATTCTGCACGGTGGGAATGGTGTAGATGTATTTGGCGCGGATGTTGCGCAGTTTGAGGCCATCAAGCGTGCTCGCCAATATATCCACCCGCAGTCCTTCGCGATCGAGCGGAATGCCCACAGCATTGATGCCGCGGCGCGCAAGACGGGTGAGCGCGCCGGCATAGGTTTCCTGCTCGATCACGACGGTATCGCCCGCAGAGAGCAGGAGGCCATTGACCAGCTCGATCGCCTGCAGCGAGCCCGACGTGATCAGGATCTCATCGGCGTCACACGAGATGCCGGCGTGCTGCTTGAGCTTTGCGGCGAGGAACGCGCGCAGGCGGCGATAGCCGAGCGGGCCGCTTTCGAGGCCATACGTCGCAAGCGTTCGACCCTCGCGTTCGAGGACGGCCGAGCTCGCCGCAATCAACGCGTCCACTGGAACACAATCGGCATCGTTGTGCCCGCCGCTAAAATTGTATTTGGCAAAGCCGGTCCATTTCGGTGCCGGTGGCGGCAATCCCTTGCTCAACAGTGGCGTGAAGTCGAATGCTGTCATGCTCTTCCGTTCCAAGGCGACGTTTGCGACATTGCATCCTATAGCAGTGAGAGCCATGCATGAAACAGTCCGCCCCCATCGAGTTTGACGCACGCGCCGAGGGGCCGCTTGCCGGTGTCCGCGTGCTCGATCTGTCGCGGCTGGTGGCGGGCAACATGCTCTCGCTGCAGCTCGCTGATTTCGGCGCCGACGTCATCAAGGTCGAGCCGCCGGGCGGTGACCCGCTGCGCGACTGGCGTGATGGCGGCAAAGAGCTGCATTGGAAGACATACGCCCGCAACAAACGCTCCATCGTCCTCGATTTGCGCAAGCCAGGCGCGAAGGACACTCTTTTGCGTCTCACGCAGACAGCCGACGTTTTCCTTGAGAACTATCGGCCGGGCACCCTCGAAGAGATGAAACTCGGCCCCGACGTCCTGCTCGCTCGCAACGCGGATTTGATTGTGGTGCGTATTTCGGGGTTCGGCCAGACCGGCCCGTACGCGCCGCTCCCCGGCTTCGGCACCCTGGTCGAAGCCATGAGCGGATTTGCCGCGCGTACTGGCTTTCCCGACCGTGAGCCGGTGCTGCCGCCGTTTGCGCTTGCCGATATGGTGGCCGGGCTCTACGGCGCATTCGCGACGCTGGCAGCGCTGCGTGCGCGCGAGCACGGCAAAGCGGGCGGCCAGGTCATCGATGTCTCGCTCTTGGAATCGATCTTCTCCGTGCTCGGGCCGGAGGCCGCGATCTACCAGCTCACCGGCGCCGTCAAGCAACGCGCCGGCAGCGGTTCGAATACATCCTCCCCGCGCAATGTCTATCGCTGCCGGGACGGAGATTATGTCGCCATGTCGGCCTCGACCGAGACCATGGCGCGCCGCGTCTTTCACGCCATCGGCCAGCCGGACATGATCGAAGACGCGCGCTTTTCATCAAACAGCGCGCGCGTGGCCAATCGCGCGCTGGTCGATGCCGCCATCGGCGCGTGGTTTGCAGAAAAGACCCGCGATGAGGCGCTCGAAAAGATGCGCGCGGCGAGCGTCACCGTGGGACCAGTCTATACAATTGCTGATGCGATTGATGATCCGCACTTTCGTGCACGCGAGATCATCGTCAATGTCACCGATGCTGAACTTGGCCGCGTCCGCATGCATAACATCGTTCCGCGGCTCTCGAAAACGCCGGGCGTTTTTCGCCGGCCCGCACCGCTGCTTGGCGAGCACACCAATGCCATCCTCGCCGAAGCGGGTTTTGACGCGGAGGCAATCACGCAGCTGCACCGCGAAGGGACAATCGCGTAGATCGGGATGATTTTAGATTGAATCTTCATTCCGGGGCGCCGCGTAGCGAAGCGAAGCGAAGCGGCGAGCCCGGAATCCATAACCACAGGCCTGGGGTTATGGATTCGGCTCTCGGCCCTTTGGGCCTCGGCCGGAATGACGGCGTTCCTCACTGCACCCCGAACTGCAGCTGCGGCGGCACGTGATCGGGGCGGTTCTCGACCGGCGGCAAGGGCTGCGCCAGTTCGCCCGCAGGCGCCTTGGGCGGTTTGCTCGGCCGGCTGCGCGCACGTTGGCGCGCCTCGGGAGTGGCAGTCGGCTGGGCAGGCCGATCGGCGGGCGCGGCTTGCGCAGGCGGTTTTGTTTCGGCCGCCGGATTGGCAGGCGTGATCGGCACAGCCGAACTCTCGCGACTTTCGAGCATATCAAGCTTTCTCGATTGCTGTTCAACGGCGCGCAGCGCAAGCCAGCTCGCGAGGCTGCTGACATCGAGGCTGCGCGTTGGCGCCTCGATCGGACCTTTGATGAGGATAACGATTTGCGGCCGTGCACTCTCCGGACCGCCGCTTGCAGGCGCCCCCGACAAAGTGAGCCGGGCGTCCATCTCGCCGTCGCTCAATCCGAGACTGCCATTGAGAGCAAGCTCGGCGCCCTGCGGACCTGCCACAGAGTTGGCCAGGCGCGCCTGACCCGCAGAGATTGCGATTGCGCCCTCGGCCCGCTCGACTGCGAGAGCGCCGCCTTTGAGCGCAGCTTCTGCTCGCTCGCGCAGCCGGTTGGTTTCGATTGGAAGCCCCTGATCCACCGCGCGGATGACAGCATCAAAAACGTGCGGATCGAGCCGCGCGAGCCGCGCGTTTTCAAGGGTAAACGTTCCGCGCCCTTCGAGCGAGCCGACCAGTGCGACCGCGCTCATGCCGGCTCCTTGCGCCATGAGATCAAACCGAAGCCGCCCGGACACAGCTCCGTCACCCGGCAGGAGGTCGGCGGCACTGGCACCGCTCAACTCGACGCGTGCGCGCGCAGTCAGGCCTGCCCGGTCGCGCAAAAGCGCCACCTCGCCCGCGACATGGCCGCCGGCGAGGCTACCTTCGCTGATCTGCAGCGCGATTTGTGAATCGCCAAAGCGAAGGATTCCTTTGACATCCCGCGCTTCAAGCTTGGGCGTGAGTGCAACATGCGCCGATCTGATCGCGACCTCGCCGTGCAGCGGCGCGAGCACTTGCTCGAAAGGCTCCGACGGCCAGGACAGACCCGTAGCGGCCGTGCTGGCTGCACCGTGTGCAGGAATTCCAGCCATTGTCGCAACGGCGGCGGGCAGCTCGATGTTGCCAAGATCAATCTCGCCCGCAATGGTGATCGGACGCTGCGGCATGCCAATCGTCAGGGCTCCGCTTATGGCGGATCCGCCAATCGACCCCTTGATATCGGACAAACGAATGGTTCCATCAGCCAAATGGAGCCGCGTCGTCACCGAGGTCGCAAGCAGCTGCGCGACTTCTCCCTCCGCCACAGGACGGGGCGAGCGAAGATTGGCATTCGCGAGCTTGAGCTCGAGATCAGCACGCGCGTCCTTCCAGGATGAAAGCTGAACCTTGCCCCTGGTCGAGACGGCGAGCGCGCCGGCCGCGAACTGCCCGCTGAGCTCGACCTCGCCGTCGAGTACGCCCTTCGCTGTCAGGTTCAGCCGGGCCGGGCGTTGCTCGACGGAGATGAACCGGTCGAGACCGATCAATTCAACGAGGGCGGCACCGTCATCGGCTTCAATCCGGCTGATCAGATTGACCTTTGCGGCCTCGAACGCCGCAATCTTGTCCTGCCGCAACGCATCGCCGCCCGTGACCGCGTCGCCGAGCAAGGCAAGACGGAAATTGCCCGCCCGTCCATCAGCTTTGAATCTTGCGCTTGCAAGCGGACTGGATGCCGCCCCTGGATCGACCGTAATGGACGCCCGTAACACAGCCGGCGTGAGCCGTCCTGCCAACCGCCGGATTGAATCGGCCGTCGCCGGTGAAAATTTCTCCGCCACCGCCAGCACGCCGTCGAGCGCGCGCGCATCGACGTCAAAGGTCATTGCGCCACGCGGCGAATCCATGGAGGTGTCGATGCGCCCTCTCACCCCGACTGCGGCGCCGCCGAAATCTGCGATCATCAGCGGATCGATCTGCACCCCATTGGCATCAATGCGCATGCTGATGTCGACCTGCTTGGCCTGTACGCCGAGGACCGATGCCCGGCCGATTTTAAGAGAGAGAGCGCCCTCCCGCGGCCACGGCGGCATCGCTCCTGCGGCGATCGCATTCGCCAGAACCTGAAGGCGGTCGAGATCGAGTTCCGGCGCATTCAATGCGGCATCGAGCCGTGGCGGGCGGTTGCCGCTTCCCCAGGAATAGGCAAACCGTCCCGACGCTGTCATGCGATCGAGGCCAAGATCGAAGCGGTCGATGGCGATCGCCTCGTTGGAGAGCGTCACATCGCCGGCCAGTCGCAGAGTCCCCGGGAGGATCGTTTCGGGCTCGGTGCGATCGGTCAGCCAGGAAACAAGCGCGCGCGGATCACTGGATTCGATCTGGGTCGAGCCGGCAAATTCAATCCCTGCGCCGTTCGTTCCCAAGCGACCATGCAGATGAACCTGGGTCACACCGGGCGCGCGAAATTCCAGGCTCCGAATCTCGGGACGCCCGCCGTCGGTCTCAACTCTGGCCTCGAGGCGCTGCAGCGTCGCCCCGGCGAGAGCGAGCGAGTCAACCTTGATATTCAGAGCCGCCGGAACAGATAATTGATAAGTGCCGGAGAACGCATCGGCGACTCGCTTGAAGGCGGCAGCCGGATGCCGGCGTATTGCTTCGGGCAAGGCCAGCAAGCGATCCAGATCGACGTGAGACGACGACAGTTCGCCCTCGATCCGCGGCTCGCTTCCGAGGCTCCAATTCGCGAAGCCTCGCAGCTTGGTCGCTCGCTCATCGGGGCCATATTGAAATTCGAGCTGGTCGAACACCGCTGCACGACTATCGCCCTTGACGTGGCTGGTAAGGCGCCACGGCTCGACGATTGGGGACTGCGAGCCTTCGGGAGCGCGTCCGACCGGCCGCGCGAGCTGCACAGTTCCTTCGAAACGCGGCACGCCGCGATCGAGTGAAATGGAAACATCGAGCTCGGCGGTCAGCGGCTGATCGATGGGATCAAGGGCAAGCCGAAGCTTGACCCCATTGTCCTGGTCGATACGGCTCGTCGAAATCCGGTAAGGAAAATGGTGGCCGGCAGCAACGAAAGAGCCCTCGCCCTTGATCGGACCGCTGAGCGAACGCAGTTCGCCGCGAAACTCCAATTTATCGAGCACCAGCTGCGAGCTGTTTGCCGCATCGCGTAGCGTGACACGGCCATCCTCGATTGAGAGTCGTTCGATTACTACGCCTTCGGGCTGAAAACTGATCTTCGGCACCGGCCAATCGACGAGCCCGTTGGGGTCCAGGCCGGCCACCAGTTCGGGAGCTTCGAGACGGGCATCCGCAATGCGCCATTCGCCTCGAACCAACGGGCCGAGCGCAAATTCGATGCGTAACGCGCGGGCACGGGCGCGCGCCTTATCCCCCGGGCGCGCGAGCTCGACCCCGTGCAGAACCAGGGTCGGAGTGGGCAGAAGTCTCGCGTCGACCGGCCCGGTGATGTGAAAATCAAGCCCCGTCAGCCGGCTCGCACGCGCCTCAAACTCGGCACGATAATTCGTCCAATCGATGAAAAGCGGTCCCACCAGCGCAATAAGAAGCGCCGCAATGAGACCGATCGCAAAGCTTAACAGCGTCGTCTGCACGCCGTCTCCACAGTATGCCTAAGGCCGGATCGATGCCAATATGGGGGTGAATTGAGGGCGAATCTATGTCCGCCATCAATGGGTTAACGTCTGTTTTCCAATTTCGCTCAAATTGTACCGATTGTGGAATGGGCGCACCGCCGCCTCAAGGCGCATCCACCCGCTCATCCAAGCGGCACAATCTTGCCTGGATTCATGATGTTATCCGGATCCAGCGCGCGCTTGATGGCCGCCATCGCGTGAACGGCGGGCTCGCCCAGTTCTTCGGCCAGATATTTCATCTTGCCTTCGCCGATGCCGTGCTCGCCGGTGCAGGTTCCATCCATTGCCAGCGCGCGTTCAACCAGGCGCTCGCAAACCATTTTGGCGGTTGCGATCTCGCCGGGATCGGTCATATCCACCAAGAGCGCGAGGTGAAAATTGCCGTCTCCGATATGACCCAGGATCGGCGCCACCAAGCCCTGCGCGGCGACATCGCGTTGAGTCTGCGTTACACATTCGGCAAGCCGCGAAATCGGTACGCACACATCGGTCGCGAAGGCCTGCGCGCCAGGGCGCAGCGCCCGCGCCGCCCAATAGGCGTCATGGCGCGCCTGCCACAGACGCGTGCGATCTTCCGGCTTGGTCGCCCACTCGAACGCGCTGCCTCCCAGATCGGCCGCGATCTCTCCAAAGCGAGCAGATTGCTCGGCCACACCCGCTGGTGAACCATGGAATTCAATGAATAGCGTAGGCGCTTCGGGCAGTGACAACTTGGAGTAAAGATTCGTCGCCTTCATTTGCAGCTCATCGAGCAATTCGATACGCGCAATGGGAATGCCGGTTTGGATCGCCATGATTGCGGCATTGCACGCGGCCTCAACCGAAGGGAACTGACAAACCCCCGCGGAGATCGCTTCGGGTATGCCCGAGAGCTTGAGGGTAAGCTCCACAATGATGCCGAGCGTGCCTTCGGATCCCACCAACAGACGTGTGAGATCGTAGCCCGCGGCTGATTTCTTGGCGCGCCGTGCCGTGGTGACGAGATCGCCGTTGGCGAGCACCGTTTTGAGCGCGAGCACATTGTCCTTCATGGTGCCGTAGCGCACCGCATTGGTACCGGAGCAGCGCGTCGCCGCCATTCCGCCGAGAGAGGCATCCGCACCAGGATCGAGGGGAAAGAACAGCCCCTGATCGCGCAAATGCTCGTTGAGCTGCTTGCGCGTGATGCCGGGCTCAACCACACAATCGAGGTCGGCCGAATTCACCGCCAGCACATTGTTCATGTCTCGAAAATCGATGGAGACGCCGCCCAACGGCGCATTCACATGACCTTCCAGCGATGTGCCGGTGCCGAACGCAATCACCGGCACCCGGTGGGCCGCACATGTGCGCACGATCTCCTGCACGTCGTCGACGTTCTGAGGAAATACCACCGCGTCCGGCGGCTCATTGGCGATCCAGGTCGTGGTATTGCCGTGTTGCTCGCACACGGCGCGCGAGGTGACTAGGCGATTGCCGAATTTTGTGACCAGCGCGGCGACGGTGGCATCAATGGCGCGCTGATCGCGCCGGCGGCCGGAAGATTCGGATAGTTTTCCCACTGATTTCATCTCACGGGGTGGCGGGACGCACCCAATCTATCAGAACGGCACCGATCATGCACGCGCGGAGCGCGCATTCGGCAGATCGGCGGTGCGGAGGCCGAAAGCTCCGCAACGCGTAGTCATTCGTCAATGCATCAAAGCGCGGCCGCGCTTGCTACGCGGCCGCCTCCAACAGCCCCTCCAATCGCTTGCGGGCGTAGAACATGCGCGTCTTTACGGTCGCCTCGCCAACCCCCACAATTTCTGCGGTCTCCTTAACCGAGCATCCATGATAGTAAACGAGGTCGAGCACTTCGCGATGCTCATCGGATAGTTGGGACAAGGCTGCCCGCAGCAGCTCGCTTCGATCCTTTTTCTGCAATGCGATTTCAGGATCGTCTGCCGGATCGGGCATTTCAGCGACAAGGGTATCGTCGAGCTGACCGTCCACGCGCCGGCGCCGGGCCGAGAGTGCCTTGTGGCGAGCAATCGCGAGCAGCCAGGTCGAGACCGAAGAGCGGCCCTGGAAAGACCCAGCCTGGCGCCAGACATCGAGAAAGACCTCGCTCAACAGGTCCTCTGCGATCGCTTCATTGCGCACGAGCCGCATAAGCCAACGATAAACGGCAGTCTGGTGGCGCGCGAAAAGAGTCCGCATCGCGAGTTCATCGCCGCGCGCGATCCTCGCCAATAGTGTCGGATCTGAAGAGGCAGGGTGAGCCGCCCGCGCCGTGGGGCAGGGGCAGCCCGTCTGAGTCGTGGTCAAAAGCATGGTGATCCCCCGATTATCACGTCCCGCCCGATCAACGCACGGGCTGGGGAAAGGTTCCGGAAAATTTCAGTGGCAGATTGCCTGCCTTAGGGAGGGGGACCGGGAGTGTCCGCTCCTGCCGCGCGCCGATTGAGCTATGGTTCTGTGCCAACCACATTAAGGTCTGGTGGTATGCCAGGGTTATTCGAATATTGCGGCCGCCACAGACTGCCTACCCGGCATAACGGAGGGTGCGATGGCGTTTAAGGATCGCAGCGACGCAGGACGTAGACTGGCGGTCGCGCTTGCCCCCTATAGGGACGAGCATCCGGTCATCTTGGCCTTGCCGCGCGGCGGGGTTGTTGTTGCGGCGGAAGTGGTGGCAGGCCTCGATGCGCCACTCGATTTGATCCTCGTGCGCAAGATCGGTGTCCCATCGCAGCCGGAACTGGCCATGGGCGCGGTGGTCGACGGCGAGGCCCCGCTTATTGTCCGAAACGAGGACGTCATTCGGATCACCGGCATTACCGAAGCTGAGTTCAAGTCCGTCTGCGACGCCGAGCTTGCCGAAATCGAGCGGCGGCGCCGCCGGTATCTCGGTTCACGCGAACGACTGGATATCAGCGGCAGAGTGGCGATTGTTATTGACGACGGCATTGCGACCGGCGCGACGACGCGCGCTGCTTTGCGCGCTGCGCGGGCACGCGGACCACGCAAGCTCATACTGGCGGTGCCGGTCGCCCCGACGGACACGCTCGCCCTCATGTGCGAGCTTGCTGATGACGTAGTTTGTCTCGAGCAACATGAGGATTTCGGGGCGATCGGATTGTTTTATTCCGATTTCCGCCAGACCTCGGATCGGGAGGTGATCGAAATCCTGGCGCGCTTTTCTCCGCGCAGCGCGCCAACCACCAGAGAATCCGCGGCCTGAACTCGGGCCGATCGGCCGACCGACGCCAATGGAGGAGAAAATGGCAAATGCTCTTGCCGAAAGGACCTGCACCCCATGCCGCGGCGGCGTCCCGCCGCTAACGCTGGATGAAGCCGAACGTTTCCATGCCGAGGTTCCGCAATGGGAGCTTGTAGACAATGCGCACCGCATTGAACGCGAGTTTCGATTCAAGAACTTTCGCGAAGCGCTGAACTTCGTCGATCGGGTGGGTGAGCTTGCGGAATCACAGGGCCACCATCCCGATATCAGTTTCGGCTGGGGCTATGCGAAGGTCTCCTTGCGCACAAAGAAGATTAAAGGTTTGCATGAGAACGATTTCATCATGGCGGGGCGTATCGACCGCATCTTCAACTCTGGGACCGGGGCACCGTAGCCCGCATGAGCGAAGCCGCCTTCGCCAAGGCTTCGGCGGCCGCACTCACATTAGCCCGTCGAAGCTTTAGCGGAGACGGGCGAAATGCGGGAGAAATCGCCCCCGATATCGCTGCGCTGCTGCGCCGGAGTGCCGGAAACTTTGACCCGTGACAACCGCGTTTACGTGAGGAAACAAGCAGCTGGTTTCCATGATCGAGCCGGATCGAGTCATCGTAAAGGACGCGACAGAGGCGCGCGAGGGCGTGACGGGGCACAATGTACGTTACGTGCTCGTCGCCAGCCTTGCGGCCATTATTGTCATCTTTGCCGGACTCTGGCTGTACTTCTTCGCCTAAACCCCCGAAATGGCTCCGTATACCTTCTTTATTCCGGGCCGATCCTGGGGCACATAGTCAGACCGCATCACGCCAGCGTTCAGAGCATTATTCTGTGCCTCTGCCGATCGAGGACTACGCCCTCATAGGTGACTGTGAAACCGCCGCGCTCGTCGGGCGCGACGGCTCGATCGATTGGCTCTGCATTCCCCGCTTTGATTCCGATGCCTGCTTTGCGGCGCTGCTCGGCGGACCCGAGAACGGCCGTTGGCTCATTGCTCCCGAGGCAGAGGAGGTTCGGGTCTCCCGGCGTTACCGGGGTAACACCCTGATTCTCGAAACAACGTTCGAGACGAGCGACGGCAAAGTGCTGCTGGTCGATTTTATGCCGCCGGAGAGCAAAGGCTGCGACCTGATGCGGCTCGTCATCGGGCTCGAGGGCGAGGTGCGTATGCGCACCGAGCTGATCATCAGGTTCGATTATGGGGCGACTGTCCCGTGGGTGACGCGGGATGAGCGGGATGAAGAGGGTGTTTTGCGCGCGATCGCGGGACCGCAGATGCTTCTCCTGCGAACGCCGGTCTCGGTGCGCGGAGAGGACCTTAAGACGGTCGGCGAGTTCAGTGTCAAAAGCGGCGAGCACGTACCGTTCGTCCTGTCGTATGCCCCCTCGCACTTGCCGCCGCCAAAACTTCCCGATTGTCATGGCGGCCTGCAGGACACAGAGCAGTTTTGGGAACAATGGGCAGCCCCATGCAAAGAAGCCGGACGCTGGACGCGACCGGTTCTGCGCTCGCTGATTACGTTGAAGGCGCTCACCTTTGCTCCGACCGGCGGGATCGTGGCGGCGCCCACGACATCGTTGCCGGAGAGGATCGGCGGCAAGCGAAATTGGGACTACCGGTTCTGTTGGGTGCGTGACGCGACTTTGACGCTGCTGGCGCTCATGGGCGCAGGCTACTTCGAAGAAGCCAGCGCTTGGCGCAATTGGCTCGTGCGCGCGGTGGCGGGCAGTCCCGGCCAGGTTCAAATCATGTACGGGATTGCCGGTGAGCGCCGGCTCTGGGAATGGGAAGTGCCCTGGCTCGCAGGATACAAAGCCTCCAAGCCTGTGCGCATCGGCAATGCCGCTCACGCGCAATTACAGTTGGATGTCTACGGCGAGCTGATCGATGCGCTTTACCACGCGCGGCGGGGCGGCGTTCCTAAAAGCGAGCCGGCATGGGCGGTCGAACGCGCAATCCTGGACGAACTCGCGCAGACATGGCGGAACCCTGACAACGGAATTTGGGAAATGCGCGGTCCACGCCGCCATTTCACCCACTCCAAGATGATGGCATGGGTGGCGTTCGACCGCGCGATCAAGAGCGCGCAGGAATTCGGATTGGAAGGGTCGGTTGACGACTGGATTCGTATCGCGAGGGAGATTCACGAGGACGTCTGCCGGCACGGCTACGACGCCGAGCTCGCAACGTTCGTCCAGTTTTATGGTTCGAAGGAAGTCGACGCGAGCTTATTGCTCATTCCGGCAATCGGGTTTCTGCCGGCGAGCGATCCGAGGGTGCGGGGCACGGTCGAAGCCATCGAGCGCAACCTCGTGGTTGACGGCTTTGTGCATCGCTATCGCACGCACGAAACCGATGACGGGTTGCCGCCGGGCGAAGGCGCCTTTCTCGCTTGCAGCTTCTGGCTGGCGGACGCCTACTATCTGCTCGGTCGCGAGAAGGATGCCGAGGAGCTGTTCGAGCGGCTGCTCGGGCTGTGCAACGATGTCGGCCTCTTGTCGGAGGAATACGATGCGGCCTCGGGGCGGCTCGTGGGAAATTTCCCACAGGCCTTTTCCCATATCTCGCTGATCAATACCGCGCACAACCTCAGCCATGAGATCAAGCCCGCCGTACAACGCGGGGCCTGAAACAGGATGAAGACAGCGAGGAGGACCAAGGATCAAATGCGCCCGCCGGGCGTCACCATACGGCCGGCAGCTCGTCCGGATGCTGGGGGACCTCAATGACCGGCGGAGGCGGAGTGTTTTCCACATGCGCATAGCCCAAGAGAAGGCGTGCGCTGAGAATGACTGCGCATAGGGCGAGAACCAGTGCCACGTTGAGCGGACGACGAAACGCGCGAGGAGTCATGCAGGTCTCCTTCTTTATGTTTGCGTGCAGCTGGGAAGGAATGCCGCAGCGTACGAAATCAGGCGGCCCATCCCAGATAAGCCCTTGGGCTCGTTTCGCAATTCACGATATTGTGCACTGCAATATCGCACCATCACCGCGATGGTTTTGCATGCTCCGGCGGCCAGTTAAGCCTGAAAGGGCCTGAAAAGGGAGGCTGGCCGAGCCGATTTGGGGTTTACCCGCGATCGGCCACTTTAATGCCCAAGTCGGCAACAGCCGGCTTGGGTCGCCAAGCCGGTTGGACTCGCGTGAGCTATCCCCCGCCCGGCGCGCTGCGCGCACCACCCTTCCCCACAAGCGAGGCAGGGATTACACGGAACAGACGCGGCGATGCGAACTTTATAGAATAATGGGGCCGTCAGAGGCCGCCGCTCCCCGGCGACATCCTCGCAGGAAAATTACATGACTGCCAACCCCGCCCCCGCGCGCGAGCGCGACGATCAAGCGCCAACCCGTCTCTCCAAGACTGCCGATGCGCAGGTGTGCATCAACACCATTCGCACCTTGGCCATGGATGCCGTGCAGAAGGCGAATTCCGGACATGCCGGCGCGCCGATGGGACTTGCCCCGGTGGCCTACACGCTGTGGCAGGACTTCCTCCGCTACGATCCGGCCGATCCGCTTTGGCCCAATCGCGATCGCTTTGTGCTCTCAGCCGGCCACGCCTCCATGCTGCTTTACAGCTTGCTGCACCTTGCGGGCGTGCGCCGCGCGGATGGACCTAGAGTCACCGAGCAACCTGCGGTCACTCTCGACGACATCAAGCGCTTCCGCCAGATCGGCAGCATCACGCCAGGCCATCCCGAGTACGGCTTGACCACCGGCGTCGAAACCACGACCGGCCCGTTGGGCCAGGGTTGCGGCAACAGCGTCGGCATGGCGATCGCGTGCCGCTTCCTCGCCGCACGCTACAACCGGGCCGAGTTCACGCTGTTCGACTATGACGTCTACGCCATCTGCAGCGACGGCGACATGATGGAAGGCGTGGCGAGCGAAGCAGCTTCCCTCGCCGGCCATCTCGGTCTCTCGAATCTGTGTTGGATCTACGACAACAACACCGTCACGATTGAAGGACACACGAAGCTTGCTTTCAGCGAGGATGTCGCAACCCGCTTCAATGGCTACCACTGGAACGTCCTGCATGTGAGCGACGCAAACGATCGCAACCAGCTCGCCAAAGCGTTCGAAACTTTTCAACAAAGCAACGATCGTCCGACCCTGATCATCGTCAACAGCATCATCGGTTACGGGGCGCCCCACAAGCAGAACACCGCGTCTGCTCACAGTGATGCCCTTGGCGAGGAGGAGGTGCGCCTTGCCAAGAAATTCTACGGGTGGCCGCAAGACGCGCAGTTCCTCGTGCCTGAGGGAGTCCATGAGACCTTCCACCAGGGTATCGGCCAGCGCGGCCGCGCGGCGCGAGAAGCATGGGAGGCATTGTTTGCGGCCTATCGCCGTGAGCATCGCGAACTCGCAGCGCAGATCACGACGCTTTTATCCGGCGAGATGCCGGACGGATGGGATGCGGACCTGCCGACATTCCCGCCGAGCGAGAAGGGCGTGGCAACGCGGGACGCTTCCGGCAAGGTGCTCAATGTCATCGCCGAGCGCGTCCCCTGGATTATCGGCGGAGCGGGCGATCTTGCTCCCTCGACGAAGACCAAATTTTCCTTCGATGGCGCGGGTGCGCTCGAGCCGGGCGCGCCGGGCGGGCGGACCATGCATTTCGGAGTCCGCGAGCATGCCATGGGCGCCATCGTCAATGGTCTCGTTCTCTCGCGCCTGCGCGCCTTCGGCGCGACTTTCCTCATCTTCAGCGACTACATGCGCCCGCCGATCCGGCTTGCAGCGTTGATGGAGATTCCGGTCTTTCACGTATTCACCCACGATTCAATCGGAGTGGGCGAGGATGGACCGACGCACGAGCCCATCGAGCAGCTCGCGGGGCTGCGCGCCATTCCGCACATGATCGTGTTGCGCCCGGCCGATGCGAACGAGGCGCGCGAGGCCTACCGCGTCATTTTCGGCTTGCAGCATCGGCCGGCCTGTCTCGCTCTCAGCCGCCAGGCTCTGCCGGTCTTCGATCGCAGCCGCTACGCCTCCGCGGAAGGCCTCGCGCGTGGCGCCTACGTCATGGCCGACGCGGAGAACGGACAACCGAAACTGATCCTCATCGGCACCGGCAGCGAGGTCGCGCTCTGCGTCGAGGTTTACGAGCGGCTGCGGCGGGAGGGAATCGCGGCACGCGTGGTCAGCATGCCGTCATGGGAGTTATTCGAGCAGCAGGATGAAGCCTATCGCCGCAGCGTGTTGCCGCCGCAGGTCAAGGCGCGCGTGACGGTCGAGGCAGGCTCGCCGATCGGCTGGGACCGTTACGCGGGTCCTTCCGGCGCAATCATTGCGATGCGCAGTTTCGGCGCCTCGGCGCCCATCAAGGATGTGATGGCGAAATTCGGCTTCACGCCCGACAAGGTGATGGACGCCGCCAGGCAACAAATTGCAAGGAATGCGGCATGAACACGGTCAAGGCGCTGACGGATTACGGTCAATCGATCTGGCTCGACTTTCTCGCGCGCGGCTTCACCGCCAAAGGCGAGCTGAAGAAGCTGATCGACGAAGACGGAGTGCGCGGTGTCACCTCCAATCCTTCGATCTTCGAGAAGGCCATCGGCCATTCCGACGAATATGACGCTTCCATCAAGCAGGCGCTCGCAACCAGTGATCGCGCGGTGGCCGACCTCTACGAAGGCCTTGCGGTCGAAGACATCAAGCATGCCGCCGACGTGCTTCGCCCGGTGTTCGATGCCACCCACGGCGTCGACGGCTTTGTCAGCATGGAAGTCTCGCCCTATCTCGCCATGGACACGCAGGGGAGCATTGCCGAGGCGCGCCGGCTGTGGCGGGAGGTCGATCGCAGGAACCTGATGATCAAGATTCCCGCGACACCACCGGGATTGCCTGCAATCCAGACGCTCATCGGCGAGGGAATCAATGTCAACATCACGCTCCTCTTTTCGCAGGACGTCTACGAGCAAGTCGTTGAAGCCTATGTCAGCGGGCTTGAGGCGGTTGCAGCCAGACAGGGCGATCTCTCACATGTTGCGAGCGTGGCAAGCTTCTTTGTGAGCCGCATCGATACCGCCGTCGACAAGCTGCTCGACGAGAAAATCGCGCAAGCCAATGATCCGGACGAGAAGGCGCGCCTTGCGGCGCTCAAGGGCAAAGTCGCAATTGCGAATGCCAAGCTCGCCTATCAGCGCTACAAGCAGCTGTTCGCCCGCGAGCGATGGCAGAGCCTCGAGCAAAAAGGAGCAAGGCACCAGCGCCTCCTTTGGGGCAGCACCGGCACCAAGAACAAGGCGTACAGCGACGTCCTCTATGTCGAGGAGCTGATCGGGCCGCATACGGTGAACACGGTTCCCCCGGCCACCCTCGATGCATTCCGCGACCACGGCAAGCCGCGCTTGAGCCTGGAAGAAAATATCGGCGAGGCCGAGCGCGTCCTGAGCGATCTCGCGCGCACGGGAATCCCGCTCGACACGGTGACGCAAAGGCTGCTCGATGAGGGCGTCGAGCTTTTCGCGGACTCATTCGACAAGCTGCTCGGCGCAGTGGCGAAGAAACGCGCCACCATTCTGGCCGATCGGGTCGACAACCAGACGCTCGCCCTGCCGGGCGCGCTCAACAAATCCGTGGGCGAGATGCTCGATACCTGGCGCGCCAGGGGCTACGTGCGGCGCCTCTTTCATCGCGATAAATCGCTGTGGACGAATGCGGATGAGGACAAGTGGCTGGGCTGGCTCGATTGCGTCAGCGAAGGCCGCAAGCGGTTGGACACCTACCAATCCTTTGCGCAGGAGGTAAAGCGCGAGAAATTTACCCATGCTCTCCTGCTCGGCATGGGTGGCTCCAGTCTCGGTCCGGAGGTGCTCGCGCAAACGTTCGGTCAGAAAGCGGGCTTTCCGAGGCTGCGTATTCTCGATTCCACCGACCCCGCGCAGATCAGAGCGGCGCAAGCTGCTGTCGACATCTCCAAAACCCTGTTCATCGTCTCGAGCAAATCGGGCGGCACCACCGAGCCCAATATCCTGAAGGATTATTTCTTCCTTCTGGTCACGGACGCGGTCGGCCGCGAGAAGGCTGGAAGGCATTTTATCGCCATCACCGATCCGGGCTCTGCACTGGAAAAGACGGCTGAGCAGGACGGCTTCCGTCGCACGTTCCACGGCGCAGCGAGCATTGGTGGGCGTTATTCCGTGCTCTCACCGTTCGGCCTGGTGCCGGCCGCGGTCGCAGGCATCGATCTGGAACGCTTTCTCAATGCCGCGCAGATCATGGTGCGCTCCTGCGGGAGCGATGTGCCGCCTTCCGATAATCCCGGCGCCGCGCTCGGAATTGCGTTGGGCGTGGCCGGAACGAACGGCCGCGACAAGGTGACGATGCTTGCTTCTCCTCGCCTTGCGGCTTTCGGCGCCTGGGCGGAGCAGCTCACCGCCGAGTCCACAGGCAAGAACGGCAAGGGGCTTATCCCGGTCGATGCCGAGCCGCTTGGACCGCCGCAGATATACGGGCAGGATCGGTTCTTCATTGATCTGCGCACGCAGGACGAACTTGATTCCGCTCATGCCGGCGCACTCAGCGCGCTTGAGAAAGCGGGTCATCCTGTGGTCCGCATTGTGCTCAAAACGGTCGAGCACATCGGCCAGGAATTCTTCCGGTTCGAGATCGCAATTGCGGTCGCGGGCGCGGTACTCCGCATCAACCCCTTCGATCAGCCCGACGTGGAAGCAAGCAAGGCGAAAACGCGCGAGCTCACCGCGGCGTTCGAAAAATCGGGCGCGTTGCCTGCGGAAACGCCGGTGCTCGCGGGAGAGAATTTCGACCTCTATACGGATCACCGCAACCTCGAAGCGTTGCGCGCCGCCGGCTGCGACAGCAGCCTCGAAAGCTTTCTCAAGGCGCATTTTGGCCGCACCCGGCCCGGCGATTATGCGGCCCTCCTCGCCTATGTGGCGCGCGACAAGGCGCACACCGACGTGTTGCAAAAGATGCGGCTTGCCATCCGTGACCGCCGGCATGTCGCGACTTGCGTTGGCTTTGGCCCGCGCTTTCTCCATTCGACCGGCCAAGCCTACAAGGGCGGGCCGAACACCGGGGTTTTCCTCCAGATCACAAGCGAGGATGCGAGCGATCTGCCGATTCCCGGACACGCTGCGACTTTTGGCGTGGTGAAGGCTGCGCAGGCGCGTGGCGACTTCGACGTGCTGACCGAACGCGGCCGTCGCGCGCTGCGCGTGCACATCAAAGGCGATGTGGATGCTGGCCTTGCCGCCCTCGAAGCCGCGGTGCGCGCAGCGGTGGAGTAGCTATGCCTGTTTTTAATCGCACGCGCCTGAGCCAGGTGTTACCTCTTCCTGCAAGGGCGAGGTATTCAGAGCGCGTGTCATGAATGAGGCTGGGGCCGCCACTGCTGCGAGCGCTGCGCGCAGGGCGCGCCCGGCAGACCCGTGCTCGTTCGTGATCTTCGGCGCCTCGGGCGACCTCACGCAACGGCTGCTGATCCCTGCTCTCTATAATCTCGCGGCGGATGACCTGTTGCCGGACGCCTTTTGCGTGATCGGCGTTGCGCGCACCCCGCGGTCGCACGAGGGCTTTCGAGCGGACCTGGAGAAGGCGCTACGCGCGTTTGCAAAACGCGATGTCGATGACGCCGTCGCGGCAAAGCTCTTTGCCTGTGTTTCCTATTTTCAAGGCGAAGCCGAAGATCCAAAAACCTACGAACGGCTGCGCCAGGAACTCGAGCGCATCGAGCAGGCGCGCGGGACCAAGGGCAACCGGTTGTTTTATCTTGCGACGCCACCCGTCGCCTTTGCGCCCATCAGCATCCGGCTCGCGCAATCAGGCCTCGCGCGCGAGAGCAATGGAGCATGGCGGCGCATCATCATCGAGAAACCGTTCGGTACCGATCTTGCCTCCGCGCGCGCGCTCAATCATCAGCTGCTCGAGGTGCTCGATGAGCACCAGATCTACCGCATCGATCATTATCTCGGAAAGGAGACGGTGCAAAACATTCTGGTGCTGCGGTTTGCCAACGGCCTGTTCGAGCCGATCTGGAACCGCGATCACATCGATCATGTCCAGATCACGGTTGCGGAGGCGCTCACGGTCGAGCATCGCGGCAAGTTCTACGATTCGACCGGCGCGCTGCGGGACATGGTGCCGAACCATCTGTTTCAACTGCTGTCACTTGTGGCCATGGAACCGCCCGCGCGTTTCGAGGCAAACGCCGTGCGGGCGGGAAAGGCGGAGCTGCTCGATGCCACGCAAGTCGAGAGCGAGGCGGAGGCACTGCGCAATGGCGTGCGCGCGCAGTATACGGCGGGCAGCATCGCAAATCGCGTGGTCGGCGATTACCGCAAGGCTCCGGATGTACGTGCCGACAGCACCACGGAAACTTACGTCGCGCTCAAGCTGATGATCGATAACTGGCGTTGGGCGGGCGTGCCGTTCTACCTGCGCACTGGAAAGGCATTGCGCGCCCAACACACTGAAGTCGCGATCAAGTTCAAGCAGGCGCCGTTTGCCATGTTCCGCGCGACACCGATTGATCGTTTGGCGCAGAATTTCTTGATTCTTGGCATTCAGCCCGCCGAGTGCATCAGCTTACAGTTCAATGCCAAGGTCCCGGGACCGACGATTTCGCTTTCGGGCGTGGGCATGACCTTCAAATACGAGGATTATTTCCAGGTTGCGCCGAGCACCGGTTATGAGACGCTGATCTATGACTGCATGATCGGTGACGCGATCCTGTTCCAGCGCGCCGACGGCATCGAGGCCGGCTGGAGCGTGGTGCAGCCATTCATCGACGCGTGGCGCCACGCGGGCGCACAGGGCCTTGCCACCTACGCGGCCGGCAGCGAAGGGCCGAAAGAGGCCGATGAGCTCCTTGCCCGCGACGGCCGCCGGTGGCGCCCGATCGGGTAGGCCAGCGATGACTGGCAAAGGCGAGATCATTGCTGTTGCGGATAGCGCCACGCTTGCGAGGACGGCGGCGGAACGCCTGCTCGCGCGCATGCCCCCGCCCTTACCCTCCCCCGCAACCGGGGGAGGGATGGGAGGGGGGAGAGCCGCGATAGCTCTTACCGGAGGGTCGAGCCCGGAAGGGCTTTATCGCCTGCTTGCGCAGGAGCCCTATCGCAGCCGCATTCCGTGGGCGCGCGTGCATTGGTTCATCGGCGATGATCGCTTTGTGCCGCCCGATGATCCCTTGAGCAACATGGGCATGGCGCGCCGGTTGTTTCTCGATCGCGTCAACGCTCCGGCCGCCAATATCCATCCCATGGCGACGACCGCCGAAAGCCCGGAGACCGCGGCGCGACTTTATGAAACCGAGATCAAAAGCTTCTATGGAGCCGAGCGCCTCGATCCCGCGCGGCCGCTGTTTGATCTCGTGCTGATGGGGCTCGGCAGTGACGGCCATACTGCCTCGCTGTTTCCGGGCGCGCCTGCGCTTGAAGAAAAAGCGCATTGGGTCGTCGGCGTGGACAAGGCCCACCTCGCGCCATTCGTGCCGCGCGTGACCTTGACGTTTCCCGCGCTCGCCTCCACGCGCGAGATGCTGTTTCTGGTGAGCGGCGAGGACAAGCGCGACATCCTTGCGCGGGCGCTCGCGGGGGAAGATCTTCCCGCCGCTCGCGCGGCGTCCGACGGCGAGCTGATATGGCTCGTTGACCACGCCGCGTTTGCCGGACGCAGCGCAGCATGAAATGAAAACGGGAGAGCCCCCTCTCCCCGCTTGCGGGGAGAGGGTTGGGGTGAGGGGCAAACGTGCCGTGCACCGAGTCCTGATGGCTCACGGCTCGCTTCCTTCCAGCCGGGCAAGGATCGTGGATAATACACCGTCCGTATTGCTCAGCACGTCTGAATTCCAAAAGCGCAGAACGTGGTAGCCGGCCGCAGTAAGCGTGCCATCGCGCATACGATCACGTGCATTCTCCGCGTGTTGACCTCCATCCACCTCGATGATGAGCTTTCTCTCTCTGCAAACAAAATCCACGATGTAAGAGCCAATTGCTTCCTGGCGGACAAACTTGAATCCACCCAATCGGCGATCACGTAGCGCGAACCATAATCTGGTCTCGGCGTCAGTTGCTTGCCGGCGTAAGCGCCGCTCGAGACGCACAGTTCTTTTCTGCGGCCCACGCATGATTGCCCCTCCCCCATCAGTTACCCCTCACCCCAACCCTCTCCCCGCAAGCGGGGAGAGGGGGCATACCGTGCCTGCGGCGCCAGCGCCGGCCTACACCGCCAGCGGCCTACATTACGAAGGATCGAAACCCCGGAGCAAACAATACTAAAATGAGATAAGCTCCTGCCAAGCAGCAGGCGACAGACGAGTACGATGCGACCAACTCGATCAGGAAGAATACGATCCCGGGCGATGACGCGCGTCTTCCTTGCCGCCATGGGGATGCTCGCGGTTGTATCGGGTGCTGCCGGGGCGCAGCGGGCGGTGGTGCTGGACATCACGGGCGTTATCGGGCCGGCGGTGACGGACTATGTCACGCGCGAATTGAAGAATCTCGATCCCGCCGATACGCGGCTCGTCATCCTGCGCATGAACACGCCGGGTGGACTCGACACTTCCATGCGCGAGATCATCAGCGCCATCCTCGCCTCGCCCATTCCGGTTGCGACCTATGTGGCGCCAAGCGGCGCGCGCGCCGCGAGCGCCGGGACCTATATCGCCTATGCCTGTCCGATCGCGGCCATGGCCCCGGGCACCAATCTCGGTGCCGCCACGCCGGTGGCGTTGCGCGGCATGCCGCTCCTGCCGGAGGGCAAACCCGAGCAGCCCGCGCCAAAGAGCGAGCCGAAATCCGGCAATCCGCCGGAGCCACCCGATGCCGAGTCGCGCAAGGCCATCAATGATGCCATCGCCTATATCCGCGGGCTCGCCGAGCTCAACGGCCGCAACGCCGACTGGGCGGTCGAGGCCGTGCGCTCGGCCGCATCGCTGCCTGCCTCCGAGGCGCTCAAGCTCAACGTCATCGACGTAATCGCCGATGACATCCCTGATCTCCTGCGCAAGATTGACGGCCGCACCATGAAGGTTGCGGGCAAGCCCGCGACGCTCGCTACCGCGGGACTCTCAATTGTGAACGTTGCGCCCGACTGGCGCACTGAAGTTCTTTCCGTCATCACCAATCCCAATATCGCGTTCCTGCTCATGCTGGTCGGCGTTTATGGATTGATCTTCGAGTTTCTCAATCCCGGCGCGGTCGCGCCCGGGCTGTTCGGCGGTATCAGCCTCCTCGTTGCGTTGTTTGCGCTCAACCTGTTGCCAATCAACTATGCCGGTGCCGCGTTGGTGCTGCTCGGCATCGCGCTGATGGTAGCGGAGGCACATATCGGCTCGTTCGGGGCCATTGGCGTCGGTGGCATCATCGCGTTTGTGATCGGCGCAATCATGATGTTTCCTCCCGGCGCGCCCGGATTTGCGCTGTCGCTATGGGTGGTGGCGGCGGCAACGCTGATCACGGCGGCATTCTTTCTGCTCGTGATTGCAATGCTCTTGCGCTCGCGCAAGCGCCCCGTCGTCACGGGCAGAGAGGCGCTCACAGGCGCGCAGGGTGAGGCGGTGGCATGGGATGGCGAGGAAGGACGCGTGCTGGTGCAGGGCGAGGTCTGGCGCGCGCGGGCGGCGGCGCCGCTTGCCCCCGGCGCGCGCGTGAAGGTGATCGCATGCGACGGGCTCGTGCTTGTGGTCGAGAAGGCGTGAGGGGGCCAGGAATGCGAATCTCTCAGTTCGTCATCGTCCACGAAAGCGGACGACCCAGTATTCTCGGTCCATCGTAATTAGGAAGGATCGTGCCTAATCTCTCGTTCGGCGATTACTGGGCGCCCCGCTTTCGCGGGGCATGACGAGGGAAGAAATTATCTGAGGGAGGAACCGCCATGATCTCCGCCGCCGCTGCTGTCGTCATTGTTATCTTTGCTATCGTCGTGCTTTATTCGGCCGTGCGCATCCTGCGCGAATACGAGCGCGGCGTCGTGTTCACGCTCGGGCGCTACACCGGCACCAAGGGGCCGGGTTTCTTTCTGCTCGTGCCTTTCATTCAGCAGATGGTGCGCGTCGACCTGCGCGTAGTGGTCGACGAGGTGCCGCCCCAGGACGTGATCTCGCGCGATAACGTCTCGGTCAAGGTCAATGCCGTAATCTATTTCCGCGTTGTCGATGCCGAGCGCGCGATAATCCAGGTTCGCGATTATCTCGTCGCCACGAGCCAGCTCGCGCAGACTACGTTGCGCTGGGTGCTGGGCAAGCACGACCTCGATGGCATGCTGGCCGAGCGCGACAAGCTCAACGCCGACATTCAGGACGTGCTCGACAAGCAGACCGAGGGCTGGGGCATCAAGGTGTCCAATGTCGAGATCAAGCGCATCGACCTTGACGAGAGCATGGTGCGCGCGATTGCGCGCCAGGCGGAGGCCGAGCGCACGCGCCGCGCCAAGATCATCAACGCCGAGGGCGAGCAGCAGGCAGCGCAGAAGCTGCTCGAAGCCGCGCGCGTGCTCGCGCCGGTGCCGCAGGCGATGCAGCTGCGCTATCTTGCCACCCTCTATGACATCGCAAACGAGCGCGCTTCCACGATCGTGTTCCCGTTCCCGCTCGACCTCATGCGCGCATGGGGCTTGCAGCCGGCTGGTCCAGTGGAGAAGTGAAGGCGCAGCGAAGCGCGGCGCCTAATTCCTCCACCTTTTAAATAAAGAGCAGCCTCGGGAGCGCTGTTGAGGCGACTTTGATTTCACTGGGTTTTTCGGCTTCATTCCGAAAAAAGGCATCCCCTGGTTGCATTTTTGAATGACTGCAAGTAGGGAGGGTAAAGCCGACCATCGCGAGATTCTCCGCCCGGCACTGGCCGCCGAAGTGGAGCCTTCCTTTGAGACCTTCGCCGCCGAGTTGCGCAAGCTGACCAGCAAGCGCAGGCAAACGCCGTCGGAAATCCTTTTGCGCGAAGGGTGCAGGCACCGGTGAGCACGCTGGTCATCGCCGCCAGCATCGCAGTCAAATGGGTCGTCGAGGAACCAGGGACCGCAGCGGCACTATCGCTGCTTGGGCCTCGAATGAGTGCTATAAAGAACGGATCATCCCGATAGCAATGCCACTGATAATGAGGACCATTGCGAGAATGAGCGAGGCTCCGATCGGTTCACCGAGGCCAATCGCTGAGCAAACAACCCCAACGATTGGAACCGCCAGCAAAGCCAGCGCGGTGGTAATCGCCGGCAAATCGCGATTGATGGTCTGCATTGCCCAGTAGGGCAGCGCGATTCCGACAGTGCCGCCATAGACGAGGAGCAGGATCAGCCGCGCGCTCCATTCGATGTGGGGAACACCTTCAAAAATGAGGGCAAGCGGCGCCAGAATGCAGGTCGCCAATAACGCTTGCCAAGGCACGAGTTCGAACGGAGTGGATACCCATTTATGCGCGCGGACATGGAGAATGCTTGCAGCCCAACACAGCGAGCCGAGCAGAACTAACGAATTACCTGTGAGTGCAAGGCGATCCCGCCAGTCGAAAGAAAGTGGATTGAACAGGAGAGCGATTCCCAGCATTCCCATGGTCACGCCGATCAAGCGCGCAGGCGTGAGGGCTTCGCCGAGAAAGACACGCGCTCCTACCATCACCCAGAGCGGCGTCGTATAGCCGAGCACAACCGAGCGGCCGGCAGGAACGAATTGCAGTCCCACGCTCACCAACGCGGCAAAAGCAACCATGTGCAAGAGTGCAACGTTGAGGACGACGGGAGTGTCGCCCCGTTTTGGAAAGTTAAGGGATTGCCGGCTTGCTGAAACCGTGAACAATACCGTGGTCCCGATTGATGATCGCAGGACCAATGTCCAAAGCGGGGCAACATCCTGCAATATTGCCTTGATGACCGGCCACGCTGTCCCCCAGCTCACGGCAATGGCGGCGAGGAGTAGAATGGCTTGTGGACGTCGCAATGTTGATGCTGGTCGCTGCCCCACGACATCCCGCTTGATAGAAAGTGTCCTGACCCCCCTCCTTATATCACCGACCGATGGAGGTTCTATTTGACGGGTGGCGAAAAATCTCTGCGCCTGCTCCAAGAGACGAAATTCGAACCAGGCGCGACCGATTCCTAGAGCAAGTGTGAGTGCCGGCTTGTCCCGCTTCCGACTGCTCTCGAATAAGCACCGGTTATCCAATGAAGCTCTACGTCACGTTCACCTCGCCATACGCGCGCTTGGCGCGCATTCTCGTCCTAGAGAAGGCACTCGAGGACCGCGTTGAGATTATCGAGGCGAAAACGCGCACCTCGGACAGTCCTTATTATCAGATCAATCCGTCAGGCCGCGTGCCCTTCTTGGTTGACGATGCCGGCATTGGCATGGAGGACAGCCAGCTCATCTGCGCCTATCTCGATAGCCTTGACGGGAAGCCTCGCTTCCATGACCCGCTGCGTGCATCCGACTGGGATTACCTACGGCTCGAATACGCGGCGCGCAGCATGTGTGAAGGAATCTGCGTATGGGTGCGCGAAATGAGCCGACCAGCGAGCGAGCGTTCGCCGACCGTTCTCGCCCATGAGGTAAGTCGCGCCAAGCGGCTGGCGGACGTTTTTGAGGACCGTGCAGCTGATCCTTTCATGCAGGGACCGCCCTGCATGGCACACTTTATCCTCGCAGCGGCTCTCGATGTAGCGCGGAAGCGCGGCTTCGGCGATCTCATCAATGGCCGCCCGCAGCTCGCTACCTGGATGCGCTCCATTTCCGGCCTTCCTTCCATGCAGAGGACGGCCCCAGCGTAACCCAACGGCCGTTATTTGACGGAAAGCGGTCATGAAAAAACTCACGATTGCGTGCGGGCGGTATGATCGGACCCAGGCGTTGATTGACGGGCGCGTCGCACCGGAAGGGGTCGATCTGACATTCATTCCGCTGCGTCCGGGCGAGACGTTCTGGCGCATGCTCAATCATGGTGAGTTCGATGCTTCCGAGATGTCGCTCTCGTCCTACACGATCCTGCGCTCGGAGGGCGACACGCGCTTCATTGCGATCCCGGTGTTCCCTTCGCGCGTGTTCCGCCATTCCGCCGTCTACCTGCGCGCCGGCTCCAAAATAGATAAGCCGCAGGATCTCAAAGGCGCCCGCGTGGGCGTCGGCGATTATCAGATGACGGCGGCGGTCTGGGTGCGCGGTTTCCTCACCCACGAATACGGCGTGATGCCGCACGATATCGAATGGGTCACCGGCAGGCCGGTTCGCCCAATCAAGCCGCCGCAAGGGGTGAAGCTTCGACCCATCGCGCCGGAGATGTCGCTCGAGGCGATGCTTGCATCGGGCGAGATCGACGCGCTCGTATCGGTGCCGATTCCCAATGGCCTCGGCAAAGGCATCCAGCGGCTGTTTCCCGATTTCCGCACCGTCGAAGCGCAATACTTCAAAAAGACAAATATTTTTCCAATCATGCACACCTTTGTGCTCAAGACGCGGCTTTACGAAGAGAATCCTTGGCTCGCGATCAGCTTCTATCGTGCATTCTGCAGAGCGCGCGACCTCGCCTACAGAACAATGTACGACAGCAACGCCTTGACGGTGGGCCTGCCCTGGGTGATTGACGAGGTTGAAACGAGCCGGCGAATCTTTGGCCCGCAGGTCTGGGATTATTCCATCGAAGGGAGCCGGCCGACGTTGGATGCGCTCATGGCTTATCTCGATGAGCAGGGCCTCGCGCGACGGCGAATGAACATCGAGGACCTTTTCGCACCGAATATCGAGCCGGGGCTTGCGGAATATCTGCGCGGGACGGGGGAAGAGTGAAATCGCAAGCCGGACCTGCCGCACTCTACTGCGCAACCCGGGCAAGCCCGGGTTGCGTGGGAGAGTTAGCAGGGCCGTCGTGCTGTACCGCTGTCCGTTCAAGCCGGGTGATTTCGCTGTCGTACCACGCGAGGTCCGTCTTCCATTGCGGATTATCCGGCACGGACGTGACGAGCCGTGCAACGATCTCGCGGCCTCTGTGCAGCTCGATCAAAGCTTGTGGGATATCTCCAAGCTTGACAAGCAGCGCAATGATCGGGGGGTAACTCCCGGCGAGATCTTCCTGCCACTCGGTATTACTCGGATCGGACTTGGCGAGATGCTCGGCAATGGTGAGGCTTTCGCGATAGGCTTGCAACGCTTCGGTTAGATGGCCTTGCGCCGCCAGCACTTCGGCGATGCGGTCATGGGCGACTGATATATCGCGCTGCCACTCGCTATTGCTGGTATCTATCTCGCTCAGGCGCGCAAAGATGGCGAGGCTTGCGCGGTAGGAGCGGAGCGCCTCGCTCGGCTTGCCCTGCACCAACAGCACGTCGCCGACCTTGTTGTAAGAGACCGAAAGATCGCGCTGCCAGATGGTGTTGGCAGGATCGGCCTTGCTCAGGCGCTCGGCAATGGCGAGAGCGGCGCGATGGGCCGCAAGCGCCTCGTCCGGCTCATCCTGCGCCAACAGAACGTCGCCGACCTTGCTGTAGGATACCGAGAGATCGCGCTGCCAGCCGGCATTGCCGGGATCGGCCTTGGTCAGCCGCTCCTTGATGACGAGGCTTTCGCGATAAGCTTGCAGCGCCTCGGTCAAACTGCCTTGCACCATCAGCACGTTTCCGACGCGCTCGTACGAGACCGCGAGATCGCGCTGCCGCTGGGTATTGCCGGCATCGGCTTTTGCCAGGCGTTCCGCAATGGAAAGGCTTGCGCGATAGGCTTCCAACGCCTGCGAGAGCTTGCCCTGGGTTAAGAGCACATCACCGACTTTGGTGTCGGCGATCGAGAGATCGCGCTGCCAACCGGCGTTGCCGGGATCGCGCCGCGTGAGACTTTCGATGAAGGTTTTCCTCGCCTCGTACTGCGCGAGAGCAGCGGCAAGATCGCCCTGTCGCAGCAGGACGTCTCCGATGAGCTCGTGGCGAATGGCAAGGTCAAACTGGAATCCAGCATTGCCGGGATCGGCCTTGGCCAGGCGCTCGATGATGGCGAGGCTCTCGCGGTAGACCCGCAGCGCATCGGAGAGCTTGCCCTGGATCAGGAGCACGTCGCCAACTTCGGCATAAGCAATCGAGAGGTCTCGCTGATAGACCTTGTCGTCAGGCTTTTCGGCGGCAAGCCCGGCGAGCAGAGCGTAAGCTTCCGTCGCTCGCTCGAATTGCTTGCTGGTGTCGCCGAGAATCTGATAGTTGCGCGCGAACTGGATCAGCATCCACGCCTTGCGATAGCGCAGCTCCGGCGTGGGGCGGCCATAGCGCGCCATCTCCTCGAACAGGCCTTCCGCCCGGGCAAGCAGGCGCAGCGTGGCCGCGCGTGGCACGTTGTAGGTCTCGGCCTGCGCCACCGCTTCATCCACGATTTCGGTCGCGCGCTTGAGCGTGGCATTGAGGAACGCCTCATTGGTCTTGAGCTGCTGCCAGGCATAGACCGCGCTGCCGGTTGCCGCGATCGCAAGTAAAAGGAAAACTCCAGCGAGCGCGGCCCAGAACCGGTTGCGCCGCTTGCGTGCCCGCTGGCGCGCCGCAGGAGTTCGTCGAGTCCCCACCCCCAGAAGCGCCGCCACGACCTTCTGCTTCGCGATCTCCTTGCCGTCACCCTGCGGCCGCGCGTCAGCCGCGATCGGCTCCTCGCGCTCGTCGGTGATTGCTCCGTCCGCGGCAACCCGAAAACGCAGCGCGGGCGGGAAACATTCGCGTGCTGTATCGCCCGGCTCGCCAGCTACGATTACCGGGATCACGCGCGCGGCGCGGCCCAGCATTTTGAACCGGCGCACCTCCTCGTTGACGTATTCGCTTTGCGCCGCATTGGGCGAGCAGACAACGATAAGGAATTGCGCTGCTTCGAGCGCGCTCAGGGTGTGCTGCGTGAGCGAGTGCCCGGCCGAAAAGTCTTCGCGATCGCGGAAGATGGGCCGCAACGTCTTCGGCACCGGCCCGGCCGCGCTCGCGCGGCCGGAGAGCTCCTTGTCGATCCGGTAGCTTTCGAGAGCCGCGTGCAGCCATTTGGCCCATGCCTTGTCGCGATGGCTGTAGCTCAGGAAGGCGCGATACTTGAACGGAACCGGTTCGTTCACATCCACTCCTTCGATGGATCCGATTTCACAGGCAAGCGCGCTCCACGCCGCGCGCGGCCAACAGCTCGGCAACGCGCTTGCGCGCATAAAATACCCGGGTCTTCACCGTGTTTGCGGGCACCCCGGTAATGCGGGCGACCTCCTCGATCGACTGCTCGTGATAATAGACGAGGTCGAGGACCTCGCGATGGGCGCTTGAGAGCTGTTTGAGACAGGTTTGCAGGATCGCGCCGCGCTCGACCGATTGCATGATGCGCTCCGGATCATCGCCCGGATCTTGTATCGATTCGTCGAGGTCATCGCCGAGCAGGTCCACATGCTGCCGGCGCAGCGCCGATAGCGCCTTATAGCGGGCGATAGCCAGAATCCATGTGATGACCTGCGAGCGTCCCTCGAAACCGCCCGCAGCGCGCCAGACTTCAAGAAACACGTCGCTGAGCAAATCCTCGGCCGTGGACTTGTCGCCGACAATGCGCGTAAGGAAGCGGAATATGTGCAGGTTGTGCCGGGCGAAAAGAACACGCATGGCATCCCGGTCGCCGGTGGCGATCAACTGTACCAGTGCGTTGTCCGATGTTGAGCGGGCGGACGATTGCCCGCCCAAAGAAGCGCCGGGAATTGCCTGACTGTATTCCATGACCGGACCCCCAATCTCGCTCAGTAATGCAAGCCGTAAAGGGGCCGGTAAACCTCCTCCATTCTACATTGGGAAGCATTTGCTAGCTAAAACGAAGGGGTCCTTATACCTTGGTATAGTGCTGGGTCAGGGATGTTGACGCACAGCGGCGGCGCGGACGCTGGTCTAATCCCGCAAGGCCTCGTCAAGGCATGCGATCAGGCTTTCGTCGGCAAACGGCTTGCGCAAAAAACCGATCGCCCCGGCGGTTAGCGCCTGCGCGCGGGCCTTTTCCTCAAAATGGCCGGTCATGAAAATGATCGGGGTGCGATGGCCATCGGCAATCAACCGGTGCTGCAAGTCGGCTCCGCTCATGCCGCGCATGTGCAGGTCTGTGATCACGCAAGCGCAGTCGCGGATGCGATCCGAATGCAGGTATTCCTCGGCCGACGAAAATATCGCCGCGCAGTAGCCGAGCGATCGAACAAGCCTTGCTGTCGATTCGCGTACGGATGCGTCGTCGTCAATGATTGATATCACGCGGAGCCTTGCCAATACCCCATCCCCCACTCCGCGCGATTTAGCGCGCAGAGGCGCAAAGCGCCATTGTACATAAGCAAGGTTGGATATCGGCTCCGTTTACAGAATTATACTTGAGTATAGGGCGTCACGCCGCAGCAGCGCCGCAGCACCATGTCGGTCGGTCATGTTGTAGCGTCATGTCGCCGCGTCATGTTGTCTCCTGGCGAAGGCCCAGGGCATCTGCCATCCGCACCAGCTCGGCAATCGATTTTGCTCCCATTTTTCGCATCACATTGCCGCGGTGAACCTTGACCGTGATCTCGCTCACGCGGAGCTTGCCGGCGATCTGCTTGTTCATCAAACCGGCGGTGACGAGGAACATGACCTCCTGCTCGCGCGCGGTGAGGGAATCGAAGCTTTCGCGCAGCCTGGCGGTATCACCGGCGGCCTTGCGCCGGCCGCGGTCGCGTTCAAGGCCCGCCTGCACGGCGTCCAGCATGTCCTGATCGCGAAACGGCTTTGGCAGAAACTCCACCGCTCCCGCTTTCATGGCCCGCACGGTCATCGGAATGTCGCCGTGGCCGGTCATGAAAACAATGGGGATGTCGATCTTTGTTCTGATCAACTCGGACTGGAAATCGAGTCCGCTCAACCCCGGTAACCTGACATCGAGAACCAGGCAGCTCGGAACGTCCGGCAGCTTGTTGCGCAGAAATTCGGCTCCCGAAGCGAACGCTTTCACCTGCAAACCAACCGATCGGAACAAGCGCGATAAACCTTCGCGCAAGGATGCGTCGTCATCGATCACGAACACGACCGGCAGCGGTTCAGCACTTGCGATCATGGTTATGTGATTCCCTGCGCAACGACCGAGGGTGCGCACGGCAGGACAACCTGGAAAATGCAACCGCGCGGATGGGCAGGCGAAGCCGATAGCCTGCCGGCGTGGCGCTCGATGATCATCCGGCAGATGGCGAGTCCCAATCCCATGCCGTTCGGCTTGGTGGTGACGAATGCATCGAATATGTCCTCCAGCTGCTCGCTATCAATCCCCGGTCCGGAATCTTCCACTGCGACGAGAATTGCGTTGTCGCCATGGCGCTGCGTTCTCAGATGCAGCATTCGGCGATCACCCGCAACAGCGTTCATGGCTTCGATCGCATTGCGCACGAGGTTTATGAGGACCTCCTGCAGCTGGCCTCGGTGACCGGCTACCAGCGGCAACCCGGGCGCGAGCGCGGCCTGCACGCGCACAGCATGAGTTTGCAAATCGTGGTGCAGCATTTCGAGGACGTCTGCGGCCAGCTCGTTGAGATTGAGCGGTCCGTGCTGCTGCTCGGCCCTGCCAAACAAGGCGCCGAGATTGTCGAACACCTGGCTCGCGCGATGGCTGTCGCTGACCATGCTGTTCAAGGCCGCCCGCGCCTCATCGAGATCGGGCGGCACAAGCCGAAGAAATCGCAGTGCTGCGCCGCCGTTTGAGGCGATCCCTGCCAGCGGCTGTCTTACCTCGTGCGAAATCGAAGCCGCCATCGCCTGCAAGTTCATGAGCTTGTTGTTGCGCTCGCGCTGGAGCTCCGCAACCGAGCGGCCAAGCTCATCGGTGCGCTGGCGCAGCTGCGTGAGCAATCGGGTATTTTCAATCGCGATGATGGCCTGGGCGGCAAAGCTCTGAACCAGCTCGATCTGCCGCGCGCTAAACGGCCGCACGGCGAGCCGCATCAGGACGATAACGCCGATCGGGGTGCCTTCGCGCAGCAACGGCACGCCCAGCACGGTGCGATATCCCAGTCGCTGTTGCTCCTTCCCCAGCGCGTAGTGCGGATCGGCCAGCACATCGGCGACGTGGACGGGTTTGCGCTCAAGCATGGTTCGCCCGAGAACGCTTCCCTGGCCCGGCTCGAAGGGAACGCTGCGGGCGGCCTCCTTGTGACCGGGCGGGCCGCCATAAACCGCGATGCTGCGATAATTCGCCTCTCGCTCGCGATGGAGCGCTCCGAGATCGGCGTCACACAGCCGTACCGCGAGCTCGATCAACATGTCGAGCACGGCCTGCAAGTCGAACGTCGAGCGGCTGATCACGTCGAGAACATCGGCGGCCGCGGCCTGCTGTCGCAGGGTTTCCCGCAATTCATGCAACAGCCGCGCATTTTCAATCGCGATGGAAACCTGATCTGCAAAGCTCGAAATCAGCGCGATCTGCTTGTCGGTGAAGGGGCGAACATGATGGCGGAACACTGTGAGCGCGCCAATCAGTTGGCCTTCCTTGAGCATGGGGACCGCGAGATAGGTGCGCACTCCGCCAAGATCGACCGCCGCTACGAGCGAGGGATCGCGCCGCTCGGTGTAGTCCACGTTGTCGGCGGCATCGATGACGTGAGTCACCGTTTGTGTCCTCACCATGCGCCCGATCAGGCTCGTCGCCGTGGGACGAAAAGGACCGCGCTCGCGATATTCGGCGAACGCAGCCGGGGTGTTCTGGGAGGCAATAAGGTGGAGCGCGTCGCCATCCCAACGATAAATATTGCCAAATTCGGCATCGCAGAGAGAGCGAGCATTCTCCAGCACCGTGTCGAACACCACCTTAAGATCGCCGGAAGAGCCGGTGATGGCGTGCAAAACCTTCGCCACCGCGCTCTGCTGTTGCACCGTTTCCCGAAATTCGTGCAGCAGCCGCGCATTCTCGATGGCGATCACGGCCTTGGTGGCGAAATTCTCAACCAGCTCGATCTGTTTGCCGGTAAAAGGCCTCACTTCATTACGGCCAACCGTGAGCGAGCCAATGAGCTCGTTCTCCTTGAGCATCGGCACCGCGAGTATGGTTCGGACGCCGGCGCTTTCGACGGCCGCAACGGTGGGCGGATTGCGCGTGGCGTAGGACTTGTCCGCGGCCAGATCGGTGATGTGAACGCAGGCCTTTGTCACCAGCATGCGAGCACTGGCGGAATGCTGATGGGGCCGATAAGGCGATCGCCGGCGCAACTCGGTATAGCCGGCGGCATGTTGTGCGTGGCGATGAGGTGCAAGGCCTCGCCGTCCCAGCGGTTGATCGCGCCGTTGTTCGCGTCACAGACGCGCACCGCGTTTGTCAGGAGCGTCGCGAAGACCGGCTCAAGATCGCCTGGATAAGTGCTGATGACGCGCAGGACTTCCGAGGTCGCCTTCTGTTGCTCCGCGGCCGCGTTGAGCGCGTGTGTGAGGCGCGCGATCGTTGGCTTGAGCTGCGCGACGGAGGAACGACTCGCGGCCTTTGCCAGGCGACGAGCTTTCGGCCTCATCGTCTTGCGCCGGCGTGCGATTGCTCGCTTGCCGGGCGCTTTGGAGCGGGGTCCCATGACCTCCTCCGGCGTGGGGGGAAGGCATTCTAGCGTTAGTTTAGCCGCTCAAACCATCACCTTGGAAATGGCCGGATTTTCGCTTGCGGTGGACCCCCTGAGCGGCCGCGGCCCAACGCTAAACGAGCCCGCCGCCCGAAGCTGGTCAAGCTGCAGGATGGCCGGTTGGTCGCGAATACACGGCAACGGGTTCAAGGGTGCGTGTGGCCGGCCCGCGGCACGTCCGCCTACGGCAACCCGGCCTTCGCCAGACCTTGCGCGATGCGCTCAAAATCGTCGGCGTTCTTGTACGGCAGCACGCGTGCTCGCTGCGTCAGCGAGAACTCAGGATTGACCTTAAGAAGCTCCGCCCAAGTCAACCTCGCCTCCTCCACGCGCCCGAGATGGCCATAACAGGAAGCGAGCAGCATGCGGCTCGAATCGGTGCCGGGATTGCGCGCAATACGATCGACGAGCAGCTGCGCAGCGGTCTCGTATTTTTCCAGGCTGAAATTCGCCTGCGCCAGGAAGTGCAGCACGATAGGCGCATAGTGAGGGTCGAGCCGCATCGCCGTCGCGATCGCGGTGACGGCCTCGGCCGGCCGGCCGGCATACGTCAGCGCCATCCCCGCCGCGGAATGGCCTTGAGCAAAGTTGGGGTCGATGGCGATCATGCGGTGAAACTCCGCGAGCGCGCCCGCATGATCGCGCCGCCACAGCAACACGCCGCCGAGCGCCAGATGACTCGCGGGTTCCCCGTCGCACAGTTCGATTGCGCGGCGCGCCCATTTCTCCGCCTCGTCCAACGCCTGCGCCGGATCGAGCGCCCAGTCGCTGGCGTAGTCCGAGAGCGCCGCGAGCGCCAAGCCCGCATGCGGTGCCGCAAAATCCGGATCGATTTCGATTGCGCGCCGGTACATCGCTCGTGCCAGCGCGACCGAATCCCGGGTGCTGCGGGTGACGAATTCGCGTCCGCGCAGCCAGGACTCGTAAGCTTCGACATTCTCGGTGCCGCGCCGGCACAGCTCCTTCTGCTCGCCCCGCGTGAGCGTGACCGCGAGCGCGCCCACGATCTTTTCGATCACCTCATCCTGCATCGCGAAGATATCCGTGAGATCGCGATCGAAGCGGTCAGCCCAGAGATGTCCCCCACTCCCAGTATCGATGAGCTGCGCGGTGATGCGCACGCGATTGCCGGCTTTGCGCACGCTGCCTTCGAGCACATGACGAACGCCAAGCTCGCGGCCAATCCGCTTCACATCGACCGCCTTGCCCTTGTAGGTGAAGCTCGAATTGCGCGCGATGACAAACAGGCCCGATATCTTCGATAGATCGGTGATCAGGTCTTCGGTCATGCCATCAGCGAAATATTCCTGCTCCGGGTCGCCGCTCATGTTCTGGAACGGCAGGACGGCAATGGACGGTTTCTGCGGCAGCGCGGGCGCCGGGATCGGGCTCACGATCGGCGCGATGCTGTCGAGGCGCACGTGATAGGCGCGCACCGCTCGCGCGATGTTTTTGAGCTGCTGCTCGCCGATATCCTCGTAGGCAAGCTCGATGCGTCCGCTGATCTCCTCGTAAACCTTGCTCGAAATGCAGATGCCGCCGGGCTCCGCGATGCCCTCCAGGCGGGCGGCCACGTTGATGCCATCGCCATAGATGCGGGCTTCGTCGTAGACGACGTCGCCGATATTGATGCCGACACGGAACTGCATCCGGCGGTCAGGCTCGATGGCGGCATTGCGCTCCGCCATCCTGGATTGGATCGCGACCGCGCATTTCACCGCGTTCACCACGCTGGGAAATTCGGCGAGAATGCCGTCGCCGGCGGTGTCGATGATGCGCCCGGCGAACTCGCCGACCATCGGAAGCACGACGGCCTGGTGCCCTTTGAGATCACGCACCGTGCGTGCCTCATCGCAGCCCATCAGCGCGCTGTAGCCAGCGATATCAGCCGCGAGAATGGCGCTGAGCCGCCGTTCCATGGGCTCTTCGGGCGCTTGCATTGGACTTGCCATTATCGCACCAGCTTTCGGTCGGGTATGCTGGACAAGAATATAGGGCGCCCGGGTCGATCGCGGGAGGATCGCGTGGGACAGATTGTAACTTTTGCGGAACTGCCGGCGAGCGACCTTGCTCCCGGGATCAGCAGCGACGTGTAGGTTGGGGTTGGGCGCGCGCCCTTTCCGCGCGCCGTAACCCACCGTGGGGCTGGCTCGCATACATCTACCTAACCCGGACAACTCATGTGCTACCGACACCCCCAAAAATTTCCCCCCAAGAATCTTCTTGACTTTCCGAAACATTTTTGGTAGAGAAATTGGCATACTCCAGAGGTGAGACCCGGACGCGCAGCGTGCCGGGTTTTTTCATGCCTGCACATCAGCAACACGAGGTCCGGCCGCACCGCAGCCGCAATCACATCCGCCATTACCAAACGAACCCAACAGACGAAAAGCTTTATGGACGAAGGAGTTATCTGTGAGGGCGTTCTTCACACAGCGCTTGCGGTGCCGATGGTTGCAGTCCGCATGGCAACTCGCGCAAATCGCAAGACCATTACAAGCAGCCCTGCATGACGATTATCTCGCGGCCTGCCAAGTATACCTCTATGCCTTGAGAACCCGAAAGTCGGCAGGGCTTATGATGCGGAAGTTGTCAGTGACCGAATCGCAGAGGATCGCCCAGTTTTTCGGTACCTCCTCGCGCAGGAAATGTAGAACGGCTCGGCAGAAGTCGTTGTAGGTCGCATAGCAGCGGTTGTGGGTCACGTGTCGATGCATCAATCCCCACAAGCGCTCGATCGAATCAAGGTGCGGGCAGTAGCTCGGAATGTAATGAACCCTGATCCGGCACCCCGGTCTTGCCAGCCATTCCTGAACGAGCAGGGCATGGTGGTACCTGGCATTGTCGACAAAGACGTGAATGAGCCTCTTCGTGGGATACATCAACGAGATCGCCATCAAGAGTGCGATCGTGCTCAAGGCATCAATCGTCGTCGCTTCGATCATGCGGGTTGCACCCGTTTCCAGATCGATGGCGCCGTGAATGTTCAGCCGCTGCCGCCCGCTGGTCTGTTCAAGCGCAACCTTTGCGTCCTTTGGTGCCCAACAGCCCGCCGGTCGCGCCTCGTGCGTTGGATGCACGGCATCGGCAAACAGCACGGCTTCATCATCGCCGAGATTATTGAGCAGATTTTCATAGTTCGCGATAAAAGCCTGCTGCTGCGCGGGATCAAGCTTGCGCGGTATCAGTTTGGGCTTGCAATATTCCACCTCGATGCGCTGCAAGAGTTTGATCAGGGCGGAACGGGTGTAGCTCACGCCATAGGACTTTTCGATCCACTCCCCCACTATGGTGGTGGTCCGCGGCAGCGTTTGCGACACCCAGTTTTTCAACGCGTCCTGCTGCGCCACCGTCAGTTCGCAGGCGCGGCCCTTGTAGCCGAAATCGGCCAGCCAATTCAGGCCTTGCTCGCCGAACAATTTGTACCAATAGCGGATCGTGTCATCGTCCAGGTAGAGAACCTTCGCGATCGCCTCGCAGCTCATTCCGTCGTCGAGCAGCAGCAACGCATTCGCGCGTCGTGTCAGGCGAGTCTCGGCCTTCCCATCTCGCACCAGCGCGATAAGGTCGGCTCGGATTGCCGGATCAAGAAAGCCGCCGCGAATCATCTCTCCAATTAGAATCGCGTTCCCACGCCCCGGCAAGCCGTTTTTCGCCAATGAATGGAATCGGGGTATACTCAAAGGAAGCCATGCAATTTTGCCGACCCAAACGGCAGCCGGCGGGTTTGCAATCTCCGCCCGGCTTCCCTGCTATCTCTCTGTTATTGCCGCAATCGCCCTGTTCCCGCCTCTGTTCTTTTTTTGGCAAGTCCGCATTTTACGGGCGCTTCTTGCACGCCGGACTGTATTTTCATTGTTATTTACAATGAATACAGGCGCGGCGCGGTGAAAGGAGCCGTTTCGGCGCTGCATTTAAGTCATAGCTCACGAATACTCTTGGGGTCTCTTGGGGTCGTTTTGTTCGGCGCGGCAACCGCAAATCCGGGCGACGGGGTCAGGGAGAAGAGGCGCCCATGCGAGTCGCTTCGACAAAGCGCTCGGTTGCATGATCGATACCGCGGCCGGCGCGCCCGCGCGGTGCATGAATATAGAGCTCCTTCGCCGCCGGTGCATTCGCCTGCCGCGGCGGAGGCAACGGCAATTCGTAGTGCACCGGCCTGGCATGGTCGGCCAGCATCTTCTCGGCCTTGTAGACCTTGTTGTAATTGAGGATACCGCGAATGAAATTGGTCTGGCCGTGGGCTAGGTGACCCAGAACCGAGCTGACAAGCTGCGGCGTTGTTCGCCAGTTCATATGCTTGCCGTAGAGCACACGCTGGGTGTGCAACAGCTCGCGGTAGAAAGCCGCAAGCGGCAGCTTTGTCGGCAGCACCGCATGCTGGATATCGAACAGGCGATAGTCGCGCGTTTGCAGACGGCGTTGCTCGGTGAGCCAGGTCTCGGTCCCGGGATAGGGCGTGTTGATGCTGATGTTGACGACCTCCGGTACATCCATGCACCACTCGCGCACCACGCGGAACCGCTCCTCGTCCCAATCCGGGTCGGCAATGATGTTGATTGCGACTTCGATGCCGAGCGAGCGGGAGAACTCGAGCGCCTCAAAATTGCGGCCGAGCGGAATGCGCTTGCGGAATTTTTTCAGTCCGTCGTCATCGAGAGCTTCGATGCCGAGAAAGATGTAGGTGACGCCAAGCTTCTTCCAGAACTGGAACAACTCCTTGTTGCGCAGGAGAACATCGCCGCGCGTTTCCAGATAGAAGCTCTTGCGCAATCCCTTGCGGGCGATCGCCTCACCGATTGCAAAGCCGTGCCGTTCCTGGATGAAGGCGACGTCGTCGACGATGAATACGCCCGGCTCGCGGATGGTGGAGAGATCCTCGACCACCCGCTCGGGGCTGATCGGGCGATAGCTGCGTCCATAAAACGTCCAGGCGCTGCAGAACGAGCAGTCCCACGGGCATCCGCGCGCGAATTCGACGGAGGCACAGGGGTCAAGGATGCCGATGAAATATTTGCGGCGCTTGCGCACAAGATCGCGCGCCGGCCGCACGTCATCGAGATCCTTGACGAAGGCCGGCTGGGGACCCTCGCCCGCGGCGCTCACCGCGCCAGGCACTTTGTCGAGCGCACTGCGGTCGCCCGCGACCGCCTCGAGCAGGCTGACAATGCCGGGCTCACCTTCGCCCTTGAGCACGCAATCGATCGCGCCCGCGCCGTGCTCCACAATGGCGGCCGCGGTGAACGAAGCGCTGTGGCCGCCGACGCAGATGAAGGCGCGCGGCAGCACGAGCTTTGTGGCTTTGGCCAGATCGACGATTTCGGGGACATTGGCGAGGTAGTTGCAGGAAAAAGCGATGAAATCCGGCTGCCACTCGCCGATCATCCGATGATAGTCGGCGTGGCTCTCGACCTGCAGGTCGATGATCCTGACCGCATGGCGTGCGCGCCTGGCCGCGTCGGCGACGAGCTCCAGTCCCAACGGCTCCAGCCGCAGAAAAACATTGGTGTAGAGCAGCGGCCCGGGATGAACGAAAAGAGCCTTCATCGTGACCGCTCCCTGCATGAACAGCACGCGCGCGTCATGGCAAGCCTAGTTCAGGCCGCGGGTTCCAGCAACGCTGGCCCGCCGGCCGGCGCGCGACAGAGCAGCGCAGGAGCAATCGAGTGCTCGCCGCAGGCGCGCTTTAACGGGCTTGGGCTATGCGGAGACTTGGGCTATGCGGAGACTTGGGCTATGCGGACTTGGCCTATTATGCCCCAACCGCCTTGGATCGGGGTTTGAGAACACCTTCTTCCCGCAACGCCGCTTCCATCCACACGCGCGACAGCTCGATGAGTTTCTGTCGGGTTTCGGCCGAATCCGCCTGCTCGGCCAATTCAAGGCATTCACGCGCATAGGCGTGGTACTTTTTCGCATCTGGCAACATGGCACCACACAACCCGGGATCGATCGGGCCACAATGAACAGCGGTTGTGTGACGCTGCGTTAACGCGCTGCAACGGATTTGATGCAACTCGCATACCTATCCACAGGAAGGAGCTAATCGACCAAATAGATCGGGCTTGACCAGGCTTGATGACCGTCCGCCTGTGTCAAGCGCAGGTAGACCGGCAAATCGGCCCCGCCCTTGTAGGCAACATGATGCTCGAATGTCAGCCGGCGGCTCCAGTGGGCCTCGGGCAGCCGGTAGACACTGAGCTTCCGGCCAAGGCCGCCGCCGTCGAAGACTATCGTGTCGTCTGAGAGAGCCGCGAGATCGACCTCGCCCGAGACGATATTGGTTTCGACGCGCAAGCGACCTGCGCGCGCGCGATCGAGCCAAAGGTCAATGCCGGCAAGGTTTCCGGTCGTCACCGAACTCCAGCCGAGCGCGGTCCCCGGGCTGATTTCCTGCACCCTGCGTTCGGGGTTGAGAAAGTTCACTGGCGCAAAGCGCGCGATGCGGTTGTCCGCAACGGCAAGCCTGCCTTGCCAGACGGTCTCGCGGCCGCGTCCGCGATACTGCGCGCCTTGCCAGAGGATACGGATCCGCCGGCCAAGATCGCAGGCGGCAATCGGTCGCGCGGATTGAACGACTTGCGCGCCGTGAAGCACGTCCACCCGATCGAGCGGCGCCGTGCCGATCACCTCGACGCACAACGTCATTGGCACAGCCGAGGGGCGAATAATGTCGCCCATCATGGCTTGACGCGTTGGGAACTCCTGCGCCGGACCGAGCTTGGGATCTTCGGAAAATCCGGTTACGTTTTCCGCGAACCTTCCGCACACGTCGAGAAATATTCGTGCGCCGGTCGTTCCGTAATGATGCCGTTTGCGCAAGGCCTCGAACAGCGCATCGCGCGTGAGTTCCGGCATGAAATAACAGCTCAACCCGCCGATCGCGCCAAACGAAGAGGCGCCCGGCATGGTTGCTCCGGGGCGGCCTTTGTGGTCGTCGCTGTGACACACCACGCCAACGCGAAAGCCCATCTCGAATGCGTCATGCAGAAGCCATTCGAACGTGCCCCACGTCGAATGCACCTCAACGGTGCGCTCGATCCGGCCGTCATGCGCATGTTTGAGGTCAGCGTAGCGCCCGCCCACGTGGGCAATGACGCGGCAGTCCTCACTCGACAGCGCCTCGAACAATTTGCCGGCGGTATAGACTGCGGGCGTGGACGCCTCGCCCTCGACAAGAATGTGCGAGGAGCGCCGGATAGGCCGGCCTTCGCGGCGGAAAAACACATTACGATCGCCGCCCATGCCGGTATTGCCTGACCACTCGTAACCCGGCAGGCAGACGAATTTGCCCGGCTGATCAAACTGCGCGGTAAGCGCGTTGAGTTGGTGCCAGAACTCGTCGGTGATCTGGAAATCATTGCCCTGATGGCCAATCATATCGATGAAGGCCTTGTCGCGCGCGTAGCGGAAATACTCTTGCGCGGTCCCCATTCCGATGGTCTCGCCGCTCTGGCCGTGCAGATCGCCCCAGTAGCGCCGCAGCGCAGCCGCAGCGGCCACCCGCAGCGGATTGGCCTGCGCCGCGATCTCTCCATCCGCGATCAGGCTGACATCGAGATCGCCGATGTCATTGGCAACGAGGCCCTCGATCACCCGCGGTCCGTCCCCCTTTGCGATGGTGATGACCGCGGGCAAGCCGCGCACCGGCAGTGAGCCCCGCAGCTCGAACGTGCCGGCTGCATCTGCGGTTGGATTGCCCCAAACGTCCTCGGCGACAATTGCCAGCCGAAATGGCTCGCCCGCGACCACGAGCGAGGGCACAATCGCCTTCCATCGCGTCGCCGGTCCCGCTACGAGATCGAATGCCGGCTGCTCCCTGAGCTCGCAGAACTCGTAGGTCGCAAAGGCATCGACCGAAGTACGAAGCTCGACGTTCTTTTCCACATTGGTCTGCAGCCGCAGACCCGGCGACCCTTGCCTGCGGTCACCGAGCCGGATGGTCAAGGTATCGCCCGCGCGCAGATAGCCGCGGCCGACACGGATGAGCAGGGTGTTGGCATAGGGGCGGATATTGAGGCGATCAAACCAGACTTCGAGCTTTGCGCCGTTGCTTGCTTCGACGGTGGTAAAGTTCGGCGCTTGCGCCTTGTCAAACTGGGGCTTGCTCAAGTCCGACGTCGTTCGCCACGAGACTTTCACCATGCCGGTGTCGTCGATGCCAAATGTCCCAGCCGTATAGACGAGCACGAGCTCGGCGCAGGAGCCGGCCACAAATGGGCCGGCCGACAGGAGCTTGATCGAGCCCATGTGCTCAGGAAGGTATTTCGAATACGGCATCCGGGGTCACGATCCAAGGTACGGAGCTGGGAACCAAGCGGGCAGTGCGCCGATATGATATGCGATGCCGGCCACGAAAGAAGGAGCCATCCGCCATGGTGACGTTGTGTCGGTTTATTTTGATTCTCATGCTCACCGGCGGCTCCGCTGCGCTGACTGCATCGGCGGCTGAGTGGCCGAGCCGGCCAATTCGCTTCGTCGTTCCATTTCCGGCGGGCGGATCGACCGATGTGGCCGCGCGCGGCGTCGGCGACTATCTGGCGCGCACTTTCGGCCAGCAGATCGTGGTTGAAAACAAGTCAGGCGCCAACGGAAACGTCGGCATCGAGCATGCGGCGAAAAGTCTCCCCGACGGCTACACCGTCCTGATCGCAACCGACGCGGTGAGCAGTAATCCGCATGTCTACAAGATGAGCTTCGACCCGTTGCAGGAGCTTCTCCCGGTGATCGAGCTGTCGCACCAACCGATCGCGCTCGCTGCCCATCCTTCGCTCGGCGTAACCACGCTTGCCGAACTCACCACGCTCGCAAAGAAGCAGCCGGGCTTGCGGTTTGCGACCGGAAGCGGCGCGGGCTCGCTCCAGGCCATGGTCGCACTGTGGTACGCGAGCCTTGCTGGCATCACGCTTGAGCAGGTGCCTTATCGTGGCGGTGGCCCGGCGATCAACGATCTGATCGCCGGCCATGTCCAACTCGGCTCGCTTGGCACGACCCCGCTGCTTCCCCATTACACCGCCGGGACGCTCTATCTGCTCGCGCAATCCATGGCGGTGCGCTCGCCGTCGCTGCCGAACGTGCCGACGTTTCAGGAAGCCGGCATGAGCGGGCTCGTGGTCGATCAACGCATCGGCGTATTCCTGCCCAAGGGCACCTCGCGCGACATCGCCGAGCGTCTCAACAGCGAGATCAACGCTGCACTGCGTGACGACAAGGTGCGCAAAAGCTTCGCTGATCAGGCACAGGAAGCCGCGGGAGGAACGGCCGAGCAGTACGCAAGACTGGTGCGCGAAGATTCGGAAAAGTACGCCCGGCTGGTGAAAGAGCTCAATGTGAAAGTGGAATGAACGGCCCCGGCACCGCCGCGACGCGCTCCGGCGCGAATCAAGACGTGAGCGTCTTGCTGCTCTTCCCTGATATTGGGCAACCGCGCTCTGTTATTCTTCATACGCGATGTAGCGTATGATCTTCCAGCTTCCATCCGCCTGCCTGCGAAAGATGTCCATACCGGGCTCGATGGATTCCGCGGATGAGCCTGGAAAACCGACGGCTGAGGTCCTCAGTCGCCATATGAGACGAACGACGGCGAGTTCACCCGAAACCAGGACTTCCTTGATTTCGAGGCTGTAGGAATATTTTTTTGTCCGGTCGCCCAATGAACGGTGCAGCAGGCTGCAGATGTCGCCGTAGTTGCGCTCGGGATGGCCTCGGAAATCGTAACGCAGCTCAGGAGAGAATAGGCCGCACGCGGCTTGCGCATTGCCTGCGTTGAAAGCCGCGGTCCATTTCTCCAGCGCAGCGCGGATTGCCTGCTCGGATGCCTCGCTTGGCTCCGCCGTCGCGCGGTTTCCATCCGGTAGCGGCCGCCTTGCAGATTACTTGAGGGTGTGAGTCATGTGACTATTCATAGGAATAGTCACATGACGAACGGGAGAGTTGAGGTCATCACGTCGGTTGAGCGGCGGCGACGCTGGAGCTCGGCGGAGAAGAAGCAACTCGTGGCGGCATCGCTGGAGTCGGGTGCCAGCGTTTCGACGGTTGCGCGGGATGCCGGGATTCATCCAAGCCAGCTGTATGGCTGGCGCCGTCAGCTGCGTGCACTGCGGGGAATCGGCTTTGCGCCGGTGCAGATCGCTCCTGGGGATTCGCCAGGCGGTCTGGCCGGTCCGAGTGCGATCGAGATCGAGTTTGCGAGCGGAGCGCGGATGCGGGTCACGGGCGCGGTCGACCCGGCGACGCTGACGGCGGCGGTTGCGGCACTGGCCGATGGACGGCGGCGATGATCCCCATTCCCTCGGGGGTCCGCGTGTGGATTGCGACGGGCCACACCGACATGCGTCGTGGTATGAACTCTCTGGCCTTGCTGGTGCAGGAAGCGTTCAAGCGTGATCCTCACGCCGGAGATCTGTATGTGTTCCGTGGGAAGACCGGCAAGCTGATCAAGATTCTCTGGCACGATGGCCTGGGCATGTCGCTCTATGCCAAGCGGCTGGAGCGCGGCAGGTTCGTTTGGCCGTCGGCCATGGCCGGCGTTGTTTCGATCTCGATGTCGCAACTCGCTTACATGCTGGACGGAATCGATTGGAGAAATCCCCAGCACACATGGCGTCCCACGGCGGCCGGATGAGCGGTGAATAAAGCTGCGACTCATTGACTCAGGGTGCACACGAATCAGCGCGATTGTGCTGGTGTTGCGCGCATGGTCGAGAGCGCTGATCATCTCCCAGACAACGCAGACGTGCTGAAGGCGGCGCTGATTGAGACGCGCGCCAAGCTGGTGGGCGCGGAAGCGCTGATCGAGCACCTGCAATTGGTGATCGCGAAGATGAAGCGCGCGATGTTCGGTCCGCGCTCCGAGCGCAGCCAACGGCTCATCGATCAACTGGAATTGCAGCTCGAGGAGCTCGCCGCGGCTGCGGGAGAGGATGAGACGAAGGGCGAGCCGGCGCGCGTCCACGTGCAGGGCTTCACGCGCCGTCAGGCGACGCGGCGCAACTTTCCCGCCGATCTGCCGCGCCGGCGCGTCGTCCACCCGGCGCCGACCTCCTGCCCTTGTTGCGGCGGCAGCAAGCTCTCCAAGATCGGCGAAGACATCACCGAGACGCTCGATGTGGTGCCGCGGCAATGGTTCGTGACCGAGCATGTGCGGGAGAAGTTCAGCTGCCGGTCTTGCGAGAGGATAAGTCAGCCGCCCGCGCCCTTCCATGCGATCGCACGGGGCTTCGCCGGGCCGAGCCTGTTGGCGATGATGCTGGTCGACAAATACGCCAATCATCAGCCGCTCAACCGCCAGAGCGAGCAATTTGCACGCGAGGGCATCGAGCTCTCGGTCTCGACAATGGCGGATCATGTCGGCGCCTGCGCGGCCGCGCTGATGCCGCTCTATGAGCTGATCAAGTCGCACGTCTTCGCGGCCGAACGCATTCACGGCGACGACACCACCGTGCCGGTGCTGGCGAAGGTGAAGACCCGTACCGGTCGGATTTGGACCTATGTCCGTGACGACCGTCCGTTCAGTGGCAAAGCGCCGCCCGCTGCCGTGTTCTTCTACTCACCGGATCGCGCCAGCATCCATCCCGAGCAGCATCTCGCCGGATATTCCGGGATCCTGCAGGCCGACGCCTATGCCGGGTTCAACAGGCTCTACGACGCGAGTCGAAAGCCAGGGCCGATCACGGAAGCCGGATGCTGGGCGCATGCGAGACGCAAGCTGTTCGAGCTTGCCGATATCGCCTCGAAGGCGCGCGACCACAAGCCGGCGACGATCTCGCCGATCGCTTTCGAGGCGGTTCAGAAGTTCGACGCCATCTTCATGCTGGAACGCTCGATCAACGGCTTATCGCCCGAAGCGCGCGTGGCTGCGCGCCGCAGAGACATCGCGCCATTGGTCAATAATCTCATTGAATGGATGAAACGCGAGCGAGCCAAGCTCTCGCGCCACAACGAAGTGGCCAAAGCGATGGACTACATGCTCAAGCGCATCAACATCTTCACGCGCTTCCTCGCGGATGGCCGCATCTGCCTGAGCAACAATGCGGCCGAGCGCGTGCTGCGCGGGATTGCTCTCGGCCGTAAATCATGGCTGTTCGCCGGCTCCGATCGCGGCGGCGAGCGCGCCGCGGTCATGCTGACGCTGATTCAAACGGCCAAGCTCAATGACATCGATCCCCAAGCCTGGCTGGCCGACGTGCTGGCCCGGATCGCCGATCACAAGATCACCGACCTGGCCGCACTGCTGCCCTGGAATTGGCACCACGCGATCCCTCTCTCTCGCGCCGCCTGAGCTTGTCGAAGGCTGACATGGCGGCGCCAGCTTCCGCGGTCACCATCAGCCGTGCCGCCGAAATCCTCGGCGAGGACGAGCAGCTCCTATGGGACTTGGCTGATGACATGGATCCGGAGGATGGCCGCCTCTGGATCTATGGCACCGACGACCAGCAGACCATCGCCTTCACGCCTGCCGGGATGGAATATCTGCGGGAGCTGCTCGCCGAACACAAACGTAATCGGATGTCCCCGCGGTCTTGAGCGGACGGTTACGTCGCGCGAGGCAGCAACCAGGAAAGGGCGATTCCCATGACGATTGCGCCGTCTGGCGCAATGTCCGCTTAGGATTGCATCGGCGGGCGAATAAGGTCTGAAAAGTACTCTGCGCGTTCTTAGGCCCACATGCTCCCAGTCCATGTCTTTGATGCATGTAGTGTACTAGGATTATCAAGGACGAGGCCCGCTAAATTACCAAGCTGCGAATAGGCCGTTTGCAGCACGACATTGGGGTTTGCCCCGCTAGGGTTGATGCTCAGTACTGCGCCCATTGGCAGTCTTGTGCACCCAGCAGCGCTGGCCGCGCATCTTCGGCCACACGTCCTCGACCGCCTGCCAGAAGCCAAGCGCGCCGTCGGCGACCGCGAGCTCGGGGCCGATCACAAGCCCACGCCGCTTGAGATCGAGGAGCAGCTCCCGCCAGGATTGCGTGCTCTCGCGCACGCCGTCGATGAGGCCAACAAGCTCTTTTTTGCCTCGGGGTGGCGCCGATGATGACCAAGAGGCACTGCGCGTCGTCCTCCAGGCGGGCCTGCACGTGGATGCCGTCGACCCAGAAGTAGACGTAGCGCTTGGCCGAAAGATCGCGTCTGCTCCAGCGCACGTGCTCGTCCGACCAAGCGTCCTTGAGCCGGCCGATGGTCGAGGCCGAGAGTCCGCCGGCATCCTTGCCAAGCAAAGCGGCGAGCGCCCCCTCGAAGTCGCCGGTAGAGACGCCCTTGAGATAGAGGATCGGAATGAGCACTTCGAGGCTCTTCGAGCGGCGCGCATAGGGAGGCAAAATCGCCGACGAAAAGCGGATGCGCGCGGAGCCTTCGCCGCCCCGATCGCGCACGCGCGGGCAGCGCACCGCGACCGGGCCGATGCCGGTCACGATCTCGCGCTCGGGCAGATGTCCGTGGCGCACCAGCCGCTGGCGACCATCGTCGGTGAGCTTGTCGGCATGGTAGCCCAGCAAGGCCGCAACCTCGGCCTCAACCGCTTGCGAAAGCAACGCTCGCGCGCCGTTGCGCAAAACCTCGGTCAGCGGATCGGCGAAAGTTCCTGGCTGGGAGAGTTGGAAAACGTTAGTGTCGGTCACGGCGTATCACTCCTTCGGTGGAGAAGTGGAGGCTTCGAACACCCCCACGATACGCCGCCTTAACCCCTCATGCCGTCACCAACTTTCGGCCATAGCTCCCCTGCAGCAACTGATCCACTACTGGCGTGGTACGAAGGGGGTAATCCTTAAAAGGATAGCAAATCGGCACGTTTAAGCCAGAAACTGGATTAGTCATTGCGTTCTGAAAGGATGTTTTTTCCATTCGAAAGAATGCATCAGGACTGACTATTACGCCCTTAGGATTGTTCGCTTTGAGCTTAGCAACCTCGCCTGCGAATTTTGTTGCATCATTGTTAGTAGGAGGTGACTGGAAAAAACTGAAGTCTCTGTTAGTCACAATCTTGCGCCATTCAGCGGCCTCGCCTGTTGTCAGAGCTGGTCCGAGAAATCTGCACAGGGCGATAAGTGGAGTTTCTGCCTGACAGCGGGCACGCTGTGCCTGCCGAATCAGGAGAGACCATGAGCAGACGACCCCGCCGGAACCACACACCGGCCTTCAAGGCGAAGGTGGCGCTTGCAGCCATCAAAGGCGATCGCACACTGGCTCAGCTGGCGGAGCAGTTCGACGTCCACCCCAATCAGATCACATCATGGAAAGCGCAGCTCGAGGGCGGGGCTGCCGATGTATTTGGCCCCGGCGGCCATAATGGAGCGACGCAGCCGGCCATTGACGTGAAGTCACTGCACGCAAAGATCGGCGAACTGACGTTGGAGAACGATTTTTTAGAGGGGGCGCTCACCAAGGCGGGTTTGCTGAGCGCAAGGCGATGATCGACCGCGAACACGATCTTCCGATCACGAAGCAGGCGGAGGTTCTGCGTATCAGCCGTGGCAGCGTCTACTACCTGCCGCGGCCGGTTCCGGAAGCCGACCTTGCGATCATGCGGCGTCTCGACCGACTGCACCTGGAGTTCCCTTTCGCCGGCTCGCGGATGTTGCGAGGCCTGCTGGCGGCCGAGGGGTGCAAGATCGGACGTCGTCACGTGAAGACGCTGATGCGGCGGATGGGGATAGAGGCGCTCTATCGCCGTCCCCGCACCACGAAGCCGGAGCCGGGCCACAAAATCTACCCGTATCTGCTGCGTGGGATGGAGATTGTCCGGCCGAACCAGGTGTGGGCGATGGACATCACGTACATCCCGATGGCACGCGGCTTTGTCTATCTGGCCGTTGTGCTCGACTGGTTCAGCCGTCGCGTGCTGTCGTGGGGCGTATCGATCACCATGGAGGCGGCGTTCTGCGTCGAGACGCTGGAGGATGCTTTGGCTCGTCACGGCAAGCCGGGTATCTTCAATACCGACCAGGGTTCGCAGTTCACTGGCTCGGCCTTCACCGGCGTGCTCGCCACCAACGGCATTGCGATCAGCATGGACGGTAAAGGCGCTTGGCGGGACAATGTGTTCGTCGAGCGCCTGTGGCGCAGCGTCAAATACGAGGAGGTGTATCTGCGGGCCTACGAAAGCGTATCCGAGGCCCGCGCTTCGATCGGCCGCTACTTGGACTTTTATAATGGCCGGCGTCCACACTCGAGCCTTGACGGCAGCACGCCCGATCAAGCCTACTTCATCCCGCTGCCACTCCGCTTGGCAGCCTAACCCCGGCAGAGGCTCCACTTATCGACGCGGAAAATCTGTTCAGACAACCGGGACCAGCTCTGTCATGCCCGAGTTGAAGTTCATAACCAGCCAAACGTCTCCAATGTCGGCAGGTGAAACTAGAGTTTGACGCGCGTTAGCGTACTGGGCCGGCGTATTCAGAATAACTCCGCAATATTTGCCTGCGACCGAGGGTGGTGTTGTGGGCGCCATTCCGGAAAGGTAAACATACGGAATATTCGTAAGCTGTTGGGAAGCAGCCACACTTGAAATCACACCACCCACGGCAGCGATCAGATCGACACCGCCGTGACCTGCTATTAGGCCCTTAAGCACGGTCGTGTTGTGAGAGCCACCATACTGTCCCTGAGCTTCCTTGGGGTTAGGAAGGATTACTTGTTTAGGCCCGCCCCCAGTTTCTGGCCATCCGTCGTTTTCGAGACCCGCCTTAAAACAAAGCCACTCTTCATCAGTTTTTTTGAGCTTAATGGTAGTTACTACGCCAATGGTTTTGTGCGTCTGGGCGGACGTCTGGGCAGACGCCTTGGAGACGGTGAGGAAAGTTATCGCGATTGAAGATTTGATCAAACCCCTGCGATTTGGGTTCATTGGCATTTCTCCCGACGCGCGTATTTGGAAACCCAAGTAAATCTTGGCTGGATTGAGGGCGGGCCGCTACCGGCAGAGCCTAAGCATGCTCCCCTTCTGCGGCTCTTGTCGAGGGGCAGTCGAGCCTGTGCCAACACGGGGTCGATGTACGCCCGTTAGGTTTGCCTAGGCTGCCTTTCCTCTCGCGTCACAAGCCAGTGTGCGGCGAATAATGCTGCCCCCGCCAAATTCAAAATCGACCACACTCCTCGCGTTAGATGAAGCGGCACAATCGGATTGAAAATGACTGCGACGACTACGATTTCCGTAGGATGCGCAACGCGTTTTGAATATATTCGTCGCCTCCACGCAACCGCCTTATCTTGTATTTGCGATCCGAACTAAAGACCGCGTTGGCAGGAATTCGCTCCGCCATCTCCACCAAGCCAAGACTAACGTTGTCTTTCGTATCAACAATGGTCCACTCGACAAGATAGCTAACTTCTTCTACGTACCTTTGAAGTCGGATATATATTTCACTCAATACGTCAAGCACCGTCGATGTAGAAGGCACGTTCAATAAGACTGATGATGCCGCGGGAATAAATTCGGAAATATCAAAGTTTACCGCCAAATTCACCATGGGTCTTTGCTGCGTTGGCAACATTTTATATAGAGAGCTGGTCCCGGTTGTCTGAACAGATTTTCCGCGTCGATAAGTGGAGCCTCTGCCGGGGTTAGGCTGCCAAGCGGAGTGGCAGCGGGATGAAGTAGGCTTGATCGGGCGTGCTGCCGTCAAGGCTCGAGTGTGGACGCCGGCCATTATAAAAGTCCAAGTAGCGGCCGATCGAAGCGCGGGCCTCGGATACGCTTTCGTAGGCCCGCAGATACACCTCCTCGTATTTGACGCTGCGCCACAGGCGCTCGACGAACACATTGTCCCGCCAAGCGCCTTTACCGTCCATGCTGATCGCAATGCCGTTGGTGGCGAGCACGCCGGTGAAGGCCGAGCCAGTGAACTGCGAACCCTGGTCGGTATTGAAGATACCCGGCTTGCCGTGACGAGCCAAAGCATCCTCCAGCGTCTCGACGCAGAACGCCGCCTCCATGGTGATCGATACGCCCCACGACAGCACGCGACGGCTGAACCAGTCGAGCACAACGGCCAGATAGACAAAGCCGCGTGCCATCGGGATGTACGTGATGTCCATCGCCCACACCTGGTTCGGCCGGACAATCTCCATCCCACGCAGCAGATACGGGTAGATTTTGTGGCCCGGCTCCGGCTTCGTGGTGCGGGGACGGCGATAGAGCGCCTCTATCCCCATCCGCCGCATCAGCGTCTTCACGTGACGACGTCCGATCTTGCACCCCTCGGCCGCCAGCAGGCCTCGCAACATCCGCGAGCCGGCGAAAGGGAACTCCAGGTGCAGTCGGTCGAGACGCCGCATGATCGCAAGGTCGGCTTCCGGAACCGGCCGCGGCAGGTAGTAGACGCTGCCACGGCTGATACGCAGAACCTCCGCCTGCTTCGTGATCGGAAGATCGTGTTCGCGGTCGATCATCGCCTTGCGCTCAGCAAACCCGCCTTGGTGAGCGCCCCCTCTAAAAAATCGTTCTCCAACGTCAGTTCGCCGATCTTTGCGTGCAGTGACTTCACGTCAATGGCCGGCTGCGTCGCTCCATTATGGCCGCCGGGGCCAAATACATCGGCAGCCCCGCCCTCGAGCTGCGCTTTCCATGATGTGATCTGATTGGGGTGGACGTCGAACTGCTCCGCCAGCTGAGCCAGTGTGCGATCGCCTTTGATGGCTGCAAGCGCCACCTTCGCCTTGAAGGCCGGTGTGTGGTTCCGGCGGGGTCGTCTGCTCATGGTCTCTCCTGATTCGGCAGGCACAGCGTGCCCGCTGTCAGGCAGAAACTCCACTTATCGCCCTGTGCAGATTTCTCGGACCAGCTCTTAGCTCGACAAACCTTTGTTCGATAAAGCTCCTCAAACCCTTAATGTCCTCAAGCTCAGAACCAACGGTCACCTTAGACTTAGCTTTTAAGGACTGCTCTTGATGTTCAATAATGCGTTGCTGCGTCAGGTCCCTCAGGCCTTTAGTCAATTCGTCATCGTATGGAACGTTATCCGCAGCAAAGAGCTTCTGGAGGAAAGTTACAAGGGAGGTGGCGTTAGCAGCATCGTATATTTGATATGCAGCAAGGGGCATTGGAATGTTAGAAATATCAACTCCAACAGTTATTGGGATAATGCTATGGCTGCGGTTCGAAGCACCAAAACCGCATTCGAAATAAAGCCAAGCACTTGTAATGCTTTGTGGGGTTACAAGGGCAACGATCCAATCCGTGGCTTTTAGTTTTTGGCTTAAAGCATCAAACCATGGCGCTCCAATTGGCATGCCTCCAAGAGCAGAGCGATCGCTTGAAAACCAAACCTCGATCCTGTTGAGGGAGCAGCGTCGAATTAGCTCTTTCAGCGCCGTGGCAGCAGGCTCATCTTCAACAGCGTGACTGATGAGGACCAGCATGACCCCCTCCGAACTTAAGTCTCAATACGTTAAGCCGTCGCGATCGGATAGTCTAGGAACACGATGGCGCGCTCCATGGGCTGGTCTCTTGCCCAGGGAACGGGCGGGCCTTACCCAAGTCCAGCTCGCCAAACTGCTTCGGAAGCCCCAGTCCTTCGTATCGAATTATGAGCGCGGCCAGGCGGCGAATTGACGTGCTGGAAATGCTGCGAATTGTTGAGGCTTTGAAGGGTGATCCGAGAAGGGTATTTGCGGATATCCTGAAGCGACGGAGTGCATGATCCCGTGAGTTAGCAAAACGGTTAATCAGGTCACAGTTACTCCTCCTCATCGAAGAAATTCTCATCTACCTGTTTCAACTCCATAGCTGTTTTAATTGTGCAGCCTATTCCGTGCTCGATCATTAGGTCGGCCAGTCTGTTTCCATCGATTAAGATCACTCGCTGGCTTAGATGACGGGAAAATTCAATCGCCTCACCTGAAAATTTAGAGGTTGTTACGAAGACGCCTTTCGTTGCGCCTCTCCCTACCAGGCTACCTAGGAATTTCTGTATTTCCGGCCGCCCCACAACATTGCCTTCAGAATATCTTTTGGCTTGGAGATAAATGCGATCAAGCCCAAGTCGATCTTCATTGATTACACCATCTACTCCGCCATCGCCCGGACCACTCAAGTTCTCAGCAGCATCGAGGCGCGAGCCGCCGTAGCCCATTTTTACAAACAGGCGGATTATCAGGTCTTCAAAAAAGGAGGGACTTTTTTTTAAGACACGCTCTAGCAACTCTGTGCGGAGCGCCGACTGTATAGTACCAAACGCCTTATCTATCTGCTCTTCTGGAGTTGAGGCTGGCAAGCTCGGTGGCGGACCTTGTGGGGGAGGCGGATGATCGCTGGAACCACCCTCATAGAATTCAACAAACGAGGGGTATTTTTTCAAAAGGTCTAGATCGATTTTCGGAGGATTGGTTGCCAGCAGCACCCGTCCAGCATCAGTGGCAACAAAAGTTCCCCGACTTGGGAAACTAACAAGCCCAGCCTTCATCAAATAAAACTTTGCCCAATGCGCGCGATTATGCAGAACTCTTTGCTTTCCGCTTGGAAGAAGCTGAGCTCGTTCTTCGGGCGTAAGACCCAGTTCTTCGCCTGCTTTCTTTTCGGCTTCGAGCACGCGGATTTGGAGGCTAACAGCTGGTCCCGGTTGTCTGAACAGATTTTCCGCGTCGATAAGTGGAGCCTCTGCCGGGGTTAGGCCGCCAAGCGGAGTGGCAGCGGGGTGAAGTAGGCTTGATCGGGCGTGCTGCCGTCAAGGCTCGAGTGTGGACGCCGGCCATTATAAAAGTCCAAGTAGCGGCCGATCGAAGTGCGGGCCTCGGATACACTTTCGTAGGCCCGCAGATACACCTCCTCATATTTGACGCTGCGCCACAGGCGCTCGACGAACACATTGTCCCGCCAAGCGCCTTTACCGTCCATGCTGATCGCAATGCCGTTGGTGGCGAGCACGCCGGTGAAGGCCGAGCCAGTGAACTGCGAACCCTGGTCGGTATTGAAGATACCCGGCTTGCCGTGACGAGCCAAAGCATCCTCCAGCGTCTCGACGCAGAACGCCGCCTCCGCCGCATCAGCGTCTTCACGTGACGACGTCCGATCTTGCACCCCTCGGCCGCCAGCAGGCCTCGCAACATCCGCGAGCCGGCGAAAGGGAACTCCAGGTGCAGTCGGTCGAGACGCCGCATGATCGCAAGGTCGGCTTCCGGAACCGGCCGCGGCAGGTAGTAGACGCTGCCACGGCTGATACGCAGAACCTCCGCCTGCTTCGTGATCGGAAGATCGTGTTCGCGGTCGATCATCGCCTTGCGCTCAGCAAACCCGCCTTGGTGAGCGCCCCCTCTAAAAAATCGTTCTCCAACGTCAGTTCGCCGATCTTTGCGTGCAGTGACTTCACGTCAATGGCCGGCTGCGTCGCTCCATTATGGCCGCCGGGGCCAAATACATCGGCAGCCCCGCCCTCGAGCTGCGCTTTCCATGATGTGATCTGATTGGGGTGGACGTCGAACTGCTCCGCCAGCTGAGCCAGTGTGCGATCGCCTTTGATGGCTGCAAGCGCCACCTTCGCCTTGAAGGCCGGTGTGTGGTTCCGGCGGGGTCGTCTGCTCATGGTCTCTCCTGATTCGGCAGGCACAGCGTGCCCGCTGTCAGGCAGAAACTCCACTTATCGCCCTGTGCAGATTTCTCGGACCAGCTCTAAGCGGTTTCCGCTCGGCCTAAGAGCCGCTTGCGCTGCCCAATGTGCGGGTCGCGAGATGTGGTGTTGACGTTCGTGGTGCCGAGCGAGCGGCGATCGGTTTCGGAACGGAGGCGTTAAGCGATCAGGTCCGGGAGGCCCCCGATAGCTCTTCGAAATATCGGCGTTCGAAGCGAAAGGATAGAAGCGATGGCTAAAGCTTATAGGCGTCTAAGACGACAGAGGACGGAGCGACGTCTCAGAAACCAGAGCTTCATGGAACCATCGAAGAGGCCGCTCAAGGGAAAGCGGAAGAAATCGTTCGTTCGGTCTCGGCTCGCGAGCCTTTGACGAAAATCAAGGGACCAAGCGAGAGTACTGAGTGCTGCACACCTTTAGTGCCGCGAAGGGCTAACTCGCGGACCTCTTCGATTGCCACCCAAATTTTGCCACCCATTTGTCCGGGATCGGAAGGCAATGCCCTGCCGCGACCTTCGAGGCTTCGCTGAACCTTTCGCAAACTACGGCGACTAATGAAATGCTGAGGCGGCCGATAAGAACAACCTCCAGCCGCTTCATGCTCACAAAGCCCCGTTTTCCCCGACGGGGCTTTGCCCATTTCCGACGCCAAGAACAGCTTGGCTTTGCTGGGACCAGCGCGATCGGCACACCACTGGGACATGGCAGGCGGCAAATACAGTGACCTCAAACAGTAGGCCGACGAATGTTATTCGCGCACTTGCCGCGCGGGGCCTGCTCGCTAGCCGCATCGCTCGCTAGCCGCTCGCTAGGCCAACCCCGCCCCTAACTTTCTCGTAAGTACGCAAGGCTGGTGCGCGAGGATTCGGAAAAGTACGCCCGGCTAGAGCTTTTCCCGAAAAGGCTGAATCGGGGATTCCCATGCCGGCGCGAATATGATTCAAGCTCCCTACTGGGAGGAGGCCAGCATGGATGGCGAAACCGTATTCGGAGGACTTGCGTAGACGCGTGGTCGAAGCAATCGATGGTGGGGCTACCATACCTGACGCTGCCGAGCAATGCGGCGTGAGCATCAGTTCTGTCGTACGCTTCCTCAGGCTTCACCGCGACACGGGTAGCGTCAGTGCGGCGAAGTTTGGCGGCTACAAGGAGTTTGCGCTGGCAGCGCATGAGGAGTTGGTCAGGAGTTTGATAGGGGAACAGCCGGACATCACGCTGGCGGAACTCGAGGCCCGACTGGCGAAGAAAAAGGTGTTGGTCGGCAAGTCGTCAATCTCCCGATTCTTACATCATTTGAAATTACCCTTTAAAAAAAAGTCTGCGGGCCGCCGAGCAGGATCGGCCAGACGTCGCCGCCGCGCGTAAGGCATTGCGACGGCGACAGGCGCTACTTAATCCGAGACACCTCGTATTCATCGATGAAACCGCCGTTTCGACGACGATCACGCGCCTCTATGGCCGGGCGCCACAGGGTGAGCGGCTTGTACAAAAGGTGCTGCACGGGAACTGGAAAACTCTTACATTCATCGCAGCGTTGCGCCACAACCGCGTTACCGCGCCCTTCGTGTGCGAAGGCGCAATGAATGGCGAGATATTCAAGGCCTATGTCGAGCAATTCCTCGCTCCGACTTTGAAGAGAGGCGACATTGTGTTCATGGACAATGTGAGCGTTCACAAGGTCGATGGCGTCGAAGAGGCCATCGAAGCTCGGGGTGCAATTCCATTTTATCTGCCGGCGTACAGCCCTGACTTCAATCCAATCGAGCAACTATTTGCTAAACTCAAAGCCATGCTGCGGAAGATCGCTGCATATTCTCTCAAGAACTCCGCTTTCACCATTGACAGCCTGTGCAAGGCCATCGCCTCTTGCCTGCGCGAGATCTCTCGGTCTGAATGCGCTGCATTCCTCGCCAACTCAGGCTATGGTCAGCCTAATCGGGAAACGCTCTAGTGAAGGAGCTCAATGTGAAAGTGGAATGAACAGCCCCGACACCGCGACGCGCTGCGGCGCGAATCAAAACGTGAGCGTCTTGCTGCTCTTGCGGATATTGGGCAACGCTTTGTTATTCTTCATACGCGATGTAACGTATGATCTTCCAGCTTCCAGCTTCCATCCGCCTGCCTGCGAAAGATGTCGATACCGGGCTCGATCGATTCCGCGGATGAGCCTGGAGCGCCGACGGCTGAGGTCCTCAGTCTCCATACGAGGCGAACGACGACGAACTCATCCGAAACCAGAACTTCCCTGATTTAAAAATCTGCGAGACAAGCGCATGGCTTGACGACCGCCCGCTAGAACGTCAGCGCGGCGGCGAGGTCGCCCATGGCGGGATGGCCGTTCGCCCGGAGCGCCCGGTCGCGCGCGGCGATTCCCGGCAATATCGGCAGGCCAAAGCGCCGGGAAATGAAACGCAGGATCGATGTGGTGTCGTATTGGGTATGGTCGACGTAGCCCTTCTTGCTGAATGGCGAGACGATCAACGCCGGAATTCGTGTGCCTGGACCCCAGCGGTCGCCGTTCGGCGGGGCGACGTGGTCCCAAAAACCACCGTTCTCGTCGTAGGTCACGAGCACCAGCATATGCGGCCATTGCGGGCTTCTCTCAAGGTGGGCGATCACATCGGCGATATGCTCGTCGCCCGCCAATGCGGACGCATAGCCGGGATGCTCGTTCAGGTTACCCTGCGGCTTGTAGAAGGTAACCTGCGGCAGCTGTCCTTGATCGATGGCCTTGATGAACTCGGCTCCATTCATACCGCCATCCTTGAGATGCGCTGCGCGTGCCGCCGTGCCGGGCGCGAACTGGACAAAATAGTTGAAGGGCTGGTGGTGGTACTGGAAATTCGGTTGCGGCAGGGCGTTCTTGCGGTCGAGCGCAACCTGCCAGGCGCCCGCATACCAAGCCCAGCTCACGCCCTTGAGGCTCAACAAGTCCCCGATTGTTACCTCGTTCTGCGGGGGCAGCGTGGTTGGCGCATTCGGATTGGCGAACCGCGGATCACCGCCTTTGGCCGGTCTGTTGAAGCTCGGTTGATAGGGCGGCTGCATGGTGTTGACTGCATAGAAGTCCGGAGTGATTTCTCCATCGTTGACGAATATCGGAATGCCTTCGAGTGCGGATTTCGGCGAGTCGGCCGCGAGCTTTAAAGTGACGCCATCAGCTTCAACCGCTGCAATCTGAGCCCTGGCCGGGCTTTGATCGGCGTTCGGGTAGGTGGGCACGCAGCCGCAGACCAGCAGGAAGTGATTGACAAAGGATCCACCGAAGGCGGCTTGGAAGAAATTATCGGCCAGAACATATTTCTGCGCGATGTTCCAGAGCGGCAGCCTGGAGCCGTCGTAATAGCCCATGACCAGACCGCCGGCATCGGCGTAGGCGACAAAGCGGTCGTTTTTCCCTCCGTTGATTTGCATCTGGTGCTGGTAGAAACGATGCCAGAGATCGCGGGTGGCGACGCTCAGCGGCGTGTTGAAACCGGCCGGATCATCAATGGCGAAGGGCTTGTTCGGGAGATGCCTGGTTTGTGCCTCCGTTACCGGCGGCGTGACGCCCGGCGCGGTCAATCCATCCCAAACGCGCGGTAATTCCTTGAGCACCGAGCCGTCGCGGTCCACCTGGTTCCCCGGCCGGACATTCGCCAGGCCGTCGGCGCCGGGAAAGTGGCCATAGAGATTGTCGAAGCTGCGATTCTCCGCATAAATGATTACGACGGTCTCGATGTTTTTGATCTCCGAGCTTGCCCCTTGTGCAAAAGCCTGCATCATTACGAGCGGGCTCGCCACGATCGCCAATAGCGCAACACAACGTTGCATGTTTCCCGTTTGCAACAGGGTTGAGGCCGTTTCGCACGGCAGCTGGAGTGGTAATCCTACAAGTCCTGTTGTGACAGAACCATGAATGCGGGCTATTCATTGAACAATGCATAGGCGGTCGCGCTTAGCCAGACGACCCATGCCGTGACCGCGACACCCAGCGTGAGCGAAATCAACCAATCCGTAGTATCGTTCACCGAGTTAAAAACTCACTCTGAAAGGGACGAAGCGAGCACTGTCATGGGCAGGCGGGGGGTTGGTCCCCGGCCGCAGCACCAGCGGCCGGGGTAATAGCTACCGGGGGCAACTCAACGCTACTTACTCGACCTACCGTATGACCATCTCCAATTCGCTCTGTCTGGCATGTGACAGTCGTGATTCTATCCCCAGTCTTCCGCGGCATGAGGGCGCTGCAAGTTCAAGCAGACGACTAGATGGACGTCAGCGCCGTGTCACATGGCACGGGGCATACTGAAGGCGAAAGGTCTGCCCACAATGCAGATGAGACCATCCCTGAGCCGGCTGCCCACGCGCCGACGGTTTCTGACAACCGGCATGGCGGCGACAGCATTTGCTGGCTTCGACGGCATCAAACGGCCTTATCTCAGTCGAGCCGCCGACCGCCCCGCCATCACCCATGGCCTCCAGTCGGGCGACGTCTCGAATGATTCCGGCGTCGTGTGGGCCCGCGCCGATCGCCCCGCGCGGATGCTGGTGGAATGGTCGACGACCGAGAGCTTCAAGCATGTGCAAAATGCGGGTTTCGTCGATGCCCTGCCGGAGACCGATTGCACCGCCAAGATGTTGCTTGAGAACCTTCCGGCCGGCGAACAGATTTTCTACCGCGTCTGTTTCGCAGACTTCGCCTGGCCAACCATCATGAGCGAGGCCATGGTTGGCCGTTTCCGCACCGCGCCGGCGGACCGACGATCACTCACATTCATCTGGTCGGGCGATACCGCCGGGCAGGGCTGGGGTATCGATGAAGGCCGCGGCGGCATGCGCAGCTACGCCACGATGCTGCGCAATCGGCCTGATTTTTTCATCCACAGCGGCGACAATATCTATGCCGACGGTCCGATTGCAGCCGAGCAGATGATGCCCAACGGGGAGACGTGGAAAAACATCGTCACCGAGGAAAAGTCGAAGCCCGCCGAGACACTCGCCGAGTTCCGGGGCAACTACAAATACAATCTTCTGGACAAGAACCTGCTCGCGTTTAACCGCGAGGTTCCGATCTTTTCCCAATGGGATGATCATGAAGCCACCAATAATTGGTGGCCGGGAGAGCCGCTCACGCGCCCGGAGCACCGGCGCAAGAACTATGTCGAGCAGAATGCGCTTGAGCTTGCGTCCCGCGCGGCGCGAGCGTTCCACGAATACCTGCCGGTACGCCCCGTTGCTGCCGAGCCGGGCCGTGTCTACCGGCAGATCTCATATGGCCCGCTGTTGGACCTGTTCATATTGGATATGCGGAGCTATCGCGGACCGAACGGCGAGGGCCGCGAGGAGCGCTACGGCCCCGCCGCCTACTTTCTGGCGCCCACGCAACTCGCATGGCTCAAGCGCGCGCTCATCAATTCGCGCGCGACCTGGAAAGTGATCGCCGCTGATCAGCCGCTTGGTCTGCTTGTCGTGGATGATCCCGCTCGCAACTGGGGAGTCGAGGCCGTCGCCCAGGGCGATAATGGAGCGCCCCGCGGCCGCGAATTGGAGATTGCTGATCTCCTTGCATTCACCAAGCGCGCCGGCATTCGTAACACGGTCTGGCTGACTGCCGACGTGCATTACACGGCGGCGCATTATTATGACCCGAACAAGGCTGCGTTTGCGGATTTTGATCCGTTCTGGGAATTCGTGTCCGGACCGATCCATGCGGGCACCTTTGGCCCCAATCCGCTCGACGGCACATTCGGGCCACAACTCGTTTATGTGAAGGCGCCAAGCCAGGAGCAGGGACAGAACCTACCGCCGAGCTTCGATCTGCAGTTCTTTGGCCATGTCTCCATCGACGGCACCAGCGAGGTGATGACGGTCACGCTCAAGGACGTCGATGACAACGCTCTGTGGTCGACCGAGCTTGAGCCGGGATTCTATTGAAGCCGCGTCGCAGCGTTCGGGTTGGATTTAAACGTGCAGGTAACTGGTTCTGTTACGCTGCAATGTCGGTGGCGGTGACCTCTTCGATCTCGAAGCGGTACATCCGGCCACGGCTATCTTCTGCGCACCAGCAATTGCGCTCCTCGTCGTAGCGATTATCGCCCCCAAGCCGAGATGAATCGAACTCGGCCATAGCACTTGCGTCTTCCCAAAGCTCAAAGAACGGCTGCAGCGTGCAGCGAGCCACGACCTCTTCATTGTCGTCAAGCGCATATTGGACGATCCGAAACATAAAAAGCCCATTCGGTCAAATAGTCCGGCTGCATCGCAATACATTGGATTTGTTGCAACGATCTGACAGTCGCAGGCTTTCTGTGGATTGCATTGCATGATCAAGAGAGCTCGGGTTCTCGCGCCCCTACTGGGGCCGCCGGCCCAAGGCGGTATTTAGACACTACCATTATTGGCGCAATCTGTGCATATTGCATGCATGGATCAGGATTCACCTCGCGACTTCGCCTGCCCGCGCTGTCAGGCGCGCTACAAGCTTGTCCGGATGCGGTCGGAGCCGGGCATCGTTCACCAGATGCTACAATGCAGGGTGTGCGAGGGGCAATTGGCGTCCACCGAGAACGATCACGTCTTGAAGTATTTCCTCGTAAGCCGCTGAGGGATTCTTCTCGCGCTTGAGCGCGCACGGGTGCGCCTCAATGGTATCAGGTCGGAACGGTTCGCGGCATCGGGGAGGTTACTCTGGTCGCGGCTCGCAATAGCTTGGTTCGGGCTCGCCGCGCCCGAACGAGAATGCCTTTGCCCGTGATCGGACTCTGGCAAGGCTTGCCCCCTGCTGCAATGCAATCGTGCCAGAGCTGGTCGGGGCGCACCGCGCGCGAGCGAAGGCCGACCAGATGTTTCATTGCGATCGTGCACCAGAATCCGAGCTGCGGAAAATTCCGTTTCGGCATGGGCAAGCGCGGCATTGCAATTGTATCGGTGTTGTCGAGGTAGTCGCGCAAAAAGGCGCTTGTGCCCGGATCGTCCTCGTGGGCAAGCATCACCCTCGTGCCATTGAATTTCACGTCATAGATCAACCAACCGCGCATCCTCGGCAGATGAGCGATGGCTTTGACGTGGTGATAACGCCCCCACGCCAGCAGCCGCACCCACCATCGGCCCGGATTCTTGCAGAATACGAGAATCCAGCTGGGTTCAATGAGATCGGCGCAACTGTTCATGCAGCATGGGCGCTTATCCTCGTATTGTAATGCCGCAATGTCAGAACCGTGTCACTATTTCGACAGAGCACGTCCGATCCAGGCACCACCCCAAAAAATCCCGCCGCTGCGGCCTGCTTCGGATCGGTCTGACCCCCAAATTCCTCATTGCAAAATGCAGCTCTCTTCATTGAATTGAAGCACGCGCGTCAACTCAGTGTCACATAACCGTAGCGAATCATGGCCAACTCAGCGGATGGTGCGCGGCCATGATGTTGTCTCTCGCCGAAAGGTATCATGCCTATGCGCGTGAATGCCTCAGGATCGCCAAGCAAACGAAAGAGCCGGACATTCAAAAAAGCTTGGTCAAGCTTTCCCACGTTTGGCTGGAAGCAGCACTCAAAGAAGAAAGAGATCTATTAAACGAGCGGGCATTCGGAGCGGGCGCGAGATGAATGGGGCCGCCCGACCGCCAAGTCAGTCTTTTGCCATCACCATCGCAGACGCCGTCGGCATGGTCGTCATCGAATTGTCACCAGGCACGCGCGATAGTTGTCACTGCGATCGCGCACGAGGCATCCGGAGGCAAACAGTTCCATGCGAGTTGTGCTTTTGTCGTTTGCGCCCCGCTTTCTTCCTTACACCATAGCGATCGTTGCCACGGTGCTGCTCGCCGGGCTGATGACATGGCAGCCCGCTTCCATTCCATTTGTTGCCTTGCCCTTTGGAATCTTTGCCGCGCTTGCTGTACTCGGCACCCTCGATCTCGCGCAGACGCGACATGCAATTCTGCGGAACTACCCGATCTCGGCTCATTTGCAATTCATCCTCGAGAAAATTCGCCCGGAGATGCGCCAGTACTTCTTCGAGGATGAGAAGCATGGGCTCCCGTTCAGCCGGGACAAGCGCGCCGTCGTCTACCAGCGTGCGAAAAACGTACTGGATAAGCGGCCGTTCGGGACCCAGTACGACGTTTATGCCGACGGATACGAATGGATGCGCCACTCGATCGCTCCGCAGCCACACGGGAGCGCGCCGTTTCGGATCATGATCGGCGGCCCAGACTGCGCCCTGCCCTACTGCGCTTCCATCTTCAACATCTCAGCGATGAGTTTTGGCGCGCTAAGCCCGAATGCGATCCGTGCGCTTAACGGCGGCGCGAAAAAGGGCGGCTTCGCCCACGACACCGGCGAAGGCGGCTTTAGCCCATATCATCGGGAAATGGGCGGCGACATCATCTGGGAGGTGGGCTCGGGCTATTTTGGATGCCGCACGCTTGACGGCAAATTCTGCCCAGAAAAGTTCGCTCAGGCCGCGAAAGCCGATCAGATCAAGATGGTCGAGCTCAAATTGAGCCAGGGCGCCAAACCCGGGCATGGCGGTGTGCTGCCGGCGGCCAAGGTGTCGCGCGAGATCGCGCAGACACGCGGTGTGCCGATGGGAAGAGACTGCATCTCGCCGTCAGGGCACTCCGTGTTCTCCACGCCCGTGGAGCTCATCCGAATTCATCGCAGAGATGCGGCGCCTGTCGGGCGGAAAGCCCGCCGGCTTCAAGCTCTGCATCGGCCATCCGTGGGAATTCCTCGCCATCTGCAAGGCGATGCTCACGGCCAACGCCTACCCGGATTTTATCGTCATCGACGGCAAGGAAGGAGGCACCGGAGCAGCCCCGCTCGAATTCGTGGACCATCTCGGAATGCCGCTCAGGGAGGGCCTCAGCTTTGCGCACAATGCGCTCGTCGGGATCGGCGCTCGTGACCGCATCAAGATCGGCGCCAGCGGAAAGATCATCTCGGCGTTTGACATAGCGCGTGCCCTCGCGCTCGGAGCGGACTGGTGCAATTGCGCGCGCGGCTTCATGTTCGCGCTTGGCTGCATCCAGTCACAAAGCTGCCATACCGACCGTTGTCCCACGGGCGTGGCCACCCAGGATCGCTCACGTCAACGCGCGCTGGTCGTGCCCGACAAGATCCAGCGTGTCGCGAATTTCCATGCCTCGACCATGCAATCGCTGATCGAATTGACGGGCGCCGCCGGCCTCGATCATCCCGGTGAATTCGGACTGGATCATTTTTCGCGCAGAGTATCCCCCAGCGAAGTGATGACCTTGAGAGAGCTCTATCCCCCGCTCGAACCCGGCGAATTGCTGCGGGGAACGCGCGACGCACGCTTTGCGCAAGCATGGGAGATGGCGAGCCCTGCGACCTTTCGCCCGCTTAAGATCACTGACATCGCCGTGCTGCGGCAGGCGTAACCGCGCGCTGTTTACCCGGCATTCGTTAGCTCAGCGGGCGCCCGTAAGGACGCTCGCCGGGAAAAAATAACCTTCTGTCAAAAAAATGTCTTGCAACTGCTGACGACAACGCCTATGTGGCGCGTCGCCCTATTTCGCACGTGCCTGTGGCCGTGTGTCGGTCGGTGGGCATCCGGACAAGAGGCCGGACAGCCGCCTGAGGGAGGAACTCCTTCCTCAACACCGTGACCGGCAGCCGGAGGCGAAACCGGCGTACCTCGCGCTCAACGGGGGACGCGGCTCAAAGCAACGACGGAGCGGGCTTTTTTGGTCTCGCTGGCCCTCCAAAGGTCAGCACCGAAGAGGCTTGTCCTTCTTTGCCTGCCGTGCGGACGGGATCTCCCCGCTCCAATCCAAGGCAGCATTTCGGGTGAAATGCCCGCGCGCTTGCTCCGTGTCTCCATCGCACGGCCGGCGCGCAGCACATACGCCCGAGGTCGCCGGTCGGTCGCGCAAGCGCGGTCGGCCGAACGTAAGCCTGGGCCGCCAAGCCCTTCGAACTTGGATAAAGGAGCGTCGCATGACCGAACGCATCCGTGAGTTCCTGCGCCGTCGCCGCACGCAAGGTGTGGACGACGGGCCGTGCCTCGTCGTCGATCTCGATGTCGTGCGCGAGAATTACCAGGCCTTCGCGAAAGCTTTGCCCGACAGCCGCGTGTTCTACGCGGTCAAAGCCAATCCCGCACCCGAACTGCTGGCGTTGCTGGTTTCGCTCGGCTCCTGCTTCGATGCTGCCTCCGTGGCGGAGATCGAGATGGCGCTCGCCGCCGGAGCCACCCGCGACCGTATCTCCTTCGGCAATACGATCAAGAAGGAGCGCGACATCGCACGCGCGTATGAGCTCGGCATTCGGCTGTTCGCGGTCGACTGCAAGGCCGAAGTGGAGAAGATCGCACGCGCCGCGCCCGGCGCCCAGGTCTTCTGCCAATTCCTCTTCGGCTGCGCCGGCGCGGAGTGGCCGCTGTCGCGCAAGTTCGGCTGCGACCCCCAAATGGCTGTCGAGGTGCTCGACCACGCCCGTGCGCACGGGCTTGATCCGTTTGGTGTCTCCTTCCATGTAGGCTCGCAGCAGCGCCGGACGCAGGCATGGGACGAGGCGCTCAAGTCAGCGGCGGCGATCTTTCGCGCCTGCTCCGACCGCGGCATCAATCTGTCGATGGTCAACCTCGGTGGCGGCTTCCCCACCAAGTACCTGCGGGAGATTCCCGCTCTCGAGAGCTATGGCCGCGCGATTTTTCGTGCGTTGCGCAAGCATTTCGGCAACCGGATTCCGGAAACGATCATCGAACCCGGTCGTGGTCTCGTCGGTAATGCCGGCGTGATCGAGGCCGAGGTCGTTCTCGTGTCGAAGAAAAGCGAAAACGAGGAGGTGCGCTGGGTCTACCTCGATATCGGCAAGTTCGGTGGACTGGCCGAGACCATGGATGAATCCATCCGTTACCCCATTCGCACCCCGCGCGATGGAGATGAAGTCGGTCCCTGCGTGCTCGCAGGTCCGACCTGCGACAGCGCGGATGTCCTCTACGAAAAGCGGCCCTATGCGCTGCCGATCAGCCTGGAGATCGGCGATACGGTGCTGATCGAAGGAACCGGCGCCTATACCGCGACCTATGCGTCGATCGCTTTCAACGGCTTCGGGCCGCTGCAAACCTATCACATCTAGATTTTTGATCACGACCAACGTGTCGCGGCGCCCGTGAACACGCGCGCCGGAAACGGGTGGGAGGAATGGACCATGATTGCAATCCGAGAAGAAATGTCCAACGACGCTGCCGCGTGTGAGGCGCTCCTCGACGCGGCCTTCGGGGAAGCGCGTTTTGCCAAAGCGGCTGAGCGCCTGCGTGAGCATCGTTTGCCGGCGGCCGGATTGTCGTTCGTCGCCTGCGAAGCGACGCGCGTGATCGCGACCGTGCGCTTGTGGGACATCGTGGCCGGTCCGAACTGCCCCGCTTTGTTGCTCGGCCCGCTCGCGGTCGCGAGCGGGAGACGCAACCGCGGCATCGGCACGAGCCTGATGCACCATGCCCTGCGCGAAGCGCGGCGGCTCGGCCATTGCGCGATCCTCTTGGTCGGAGACGCGCCCTATTACGGACGCTTTGGTTTCACTTGCAAGAAGACGGGCAGGCTCTGGTTACCTGGCCCGTTCGAGCAGCATCGGCTGCTGGGGCGCGAGCTTGTTGCCGGCGCGCTCGGCGGTGCTGGCGGTCTCGTGAGCAGCGCCGGGCGGCCACAACCGAAGCCCGATTTGGCGGCCCTGGTCGCCGCCATGACCGGCATTAGCGCCGTTTTCACTTCGCGCGCCGCGTGAACGCACATCCCTTTACTCGGAGTACCCGCCATGAACGCAGTCGCCAAAATGAAAGTAAGCTGGCCGCTGCATGCCCGCTTCGCGGGCCCGATTGTCATGATCGGCTTCGGCTCAATTGGAAAGGGTACCTTGCCGCTGATCGAGCGTCACATCAGCTTTGACCGTTCCAAGTTCGTCGTCATCGCGCCGGACGACCGCGACTGCCATCTCCTGGATGAGCGTCAGATCCGGTTCATCCGCGCTGCGCTCACGCGCGAAAACTATCGCGACATTCTTATGCCGCTGCTCACGGTTGGCCCGGGCCGTGGGATGATTGTCAATCTGTCGGTCGATACCTCCTCGGTCGAGTTGATGGAATTCGCGAAAGACATCGGCGCCTTCTACCTCGACACCGTGGTCGAGCCCTGGCCGGGCCTCTATACCGACCGATCCCTGTCGGCCTCACAGCGCTCCAACTACGCCCTGCGCGAGGGTATCCTCGCGTTGCGCCGGCGGCGGCCGGGCGGTGTGACGGCCGTGAGCTGCTGCGGCGCCAATCCGGGGATGGTCTCCTGGATGGTCAAGCAGGCACTGCTCGACCTCGCAATTGACCTGGAGCTTGCAGTGGCCGAGCCGCAGTCCCGCGAGGATTGGGCGCAACTCATGCGGCGCGTCGGCGTAAAGGGTATCCACATCGCTGAACGCGACACCCAGCGTGCGCGCCATCCCAAACCGCGCGGAAAATTCGTCAACACCTGGTCAGTCGAGGGCTTTGTCGCCGAAGGGCTGCAGCCCGCCGAGCTCGGCTGGGGCACGCACGAGAAAGCCCTGCCACCGGGCGGGCGGCGTCATGATTTCGGCTGTGACAGCGCGATCTATCTGACACGCCCTGGCGCCGGGACGCGCGTGCGTTCCTGGACGCCCACCGCCCAGGCCCAACACGCCTGGATGATCACGCATAACGAGTCGATCTCGATCGCGGACTATTTCACGCTGCGGGAACATGAAGAGGTGGTTTACCGCCCGACCTGCCACTACGCCTATCACCCGTGCGATGACGCCGTGTTATCGATGCACGAAATGGCGGGCGCGGAATGGAAACCGCAGAAAACCTGGCAGATCCTTTCGCAGGACGACATTGTCGATGGTGTCGATGAGCTCGGGGTGCTGCTCTATGGTCACCCCAGGAATGCGTATTGGTACGGATCGCGGCTGTCGATCGAGGAGACCCGCATGCTCGCGCCTTATCAGAACGCGACCGGGCTGCAGGTGACCTCGGCGGCGCTCGCGGGCATCGTGTGGATGCTGGAAAACCCCGATTGCGGGATCGTGGAGGCCGATGAAATGGACTTCCGGCGCGCTCTCGCGATCCAGCGACCCTATCTGGGATCTGTTGGAGGCTACTACACCGACTGGACGCCGCTCGAGGGACGCGGCCAGTTATTTCCGGAAAGCCTGGATCACGGCGATGCATGGCAGTTCAGCAACGTGCTGGTCAGTTGAGCGTCAGGGAAAACGCCGAGAGTATTCAGTTGCCATTCCAAGCCTGCCCCCAACGGTCCTTGTAGACGACACTGGCCAGCGGGCCGCGTCGCACCGGCCCGAATTTCCCGAGCGGGTAACCGATGGGAATGATGGCATAGGAATGAACGCCGGGCGGCAAGCCGAGAGCGGCCTCGGTTTCCTTCTCGTACAGAAGATGGCGCGTCGTGAGCGTGGCACCCAGCCCAAGAGCGCGCGCGGCGAGCAGCATGTTTTGCACGGCGGGATAGATACTCGCGCCGGACCACCGGTTCGTCGGCCGGGTGCCGTGTTCAATGCAGGCAACGATCCAGACCGGCGCCTCGTGGAAATGCGCGGTGAGATATTGCACGGCAGCGGCTTGGCGCCGGTAGCGTTGCGGATCCACGCCGGGCGGCGGCGCGCTCGACCGGTAATGCGGCCCCATCACCTCGTCAAAGGCGCGCTGATACCAGACTTGCACCGCCTGCTTTATCGCGCGGTCCGTGACGACAAGGAACCGCCACTGTTGCGCGTTAGCGCCATTGGGCGCGCATTGCCCCGCCTCGAGGATGCGATCGATGAGCGCATCGGGTACGGGATCGGGCTTGAGCCGCCGCATTGCGCGGGTCGTACGCATGATTTCAAAAAGCTCAGTGCCTTCGACCATGAAATACCTCTGGGATCGATCTCAGCGAAACCCGCTTTAGCCGGCACCCCGGCGCATGATGAACATGTCATGCAGGCCGTGCAGCGAAATGACAAAGATTAGAAGCGCGCGCATCGCGCTTCCCGCGCCGGAATGCACAGGCACAATCCTGGATGCCCGCTTTAGCCACACGAGCTTCTTCCACTCGAACACACCGACTGAATCGGTCACTTCCCTCGACAGCAGGTGGGGCGCCCATTCTGACCGAAGGATCTCGTCGAGGGCGGCGGGCGGAGCGAGAAAGAGCCTTTTTCTCTTTGCAAGGGTTTGCCGCGGCAGCCGCTGCGCGAATGCCCTTCTGATAAGGCCCTTCCCGGCCGCCTCCCCCATGAGGGCTTCATCACCCAGCTTGCAGCCGAACGCAACCACCTCGCTGTCGAGGAAGGGAACGCGGCCTTCGATTGAATGCGCCATTTCCTCCCGGTCGGCGAGGAAACTCAGTATGTAGGCCGGCAGATCATATTTCAGGGCGAGCAGGCGATCGACATTGGTCGGTGTCATTGCCGGGCCGCCGGCGGCTCGAACTTCTTTTCCGATCAATTCAAGTGCAGCCATCGGTGAAAAGCAGCATCGAATTTCCGGCTTGAGCAGCCGGCGAATGAGCCGCGCATAGAACAGGCTTCGCACGCCCAGATACGGCGCACACCCGAATATGGCCGTGAGGCGGGCTACATCCCTGGCACGCAGCAATGGCAGCAGGCCTGAAATCATTTGGCTGGAGCCAATCAGGCGCCACCAATTGAGGAAGCTTTGGTGATGCCGCCTCGTTACATCGGGCGCCAGTTCGTCCCCGGAAAAATAAGGATACCCGGCGAAAAGCTCATCCGCGCCTTCCCCTGTCATAACGGCTTTGACGTGCCTTGCGGCAGCGCGCGACAACAGGAATTTGGCAGTGCCGTGCGAATTGATGACCGGAATCTCGCAATGCCAGATGGAGCGCAGGAAATTGTCTGCGAGTTCCTGATTGCGCACGTGGACGAGATGGTGCTCGACACCCAGGTGCGCGGCCACGCTTGCCGCTTCGGGACTCTCATCAAACTCCGTGCCTTCAAAACTGATTGTGAACGCCTTGATGGATTTCGCCCCGCTGCGCACCATGGAAGCAAGCACGGCGGACAAATCGATGCCGCCTGAAAGGTAAGCTCCGACGGGATAATCGCCGTGCAGCCGGATACGTACGGCCTCTTCGAAAATTGCCGTGAATTCCTGAGCAAGCTCGCCCAAATTGTTGGAGGAACTGCCAACGTTCATGACTGGCGACCAGTATGGCTGCTCGATGATCTTTTCAACCGTGACTTTCAAGCAGCAGCCGGGCTTCACCTCGCGAATATCGGAAAAACAGGTGCTGCCGGGCAGAGTGATCCCGAACAGCTTGGTTGCAATAGACGCGTTGTCCAATTTCCTTGCAACGCCAGGATCGGCAAAAATTGCTTTGATTTCGGAGCCGAATGAGATGCCGTTTGTCGTGTAATGGTAATAGAGCGGCTTGATGCCGAATCTGTCTCGAACCAGGAAGAGTGTTCGCTTCTCGCTGTCGTAGAGCGCGAACGCGAATTCGCCGCGCAACAATGAGAAGCTGCTCGGTCCCCGCAACTCATAGAGGTGTGGAATGATCTCAACGTCCGACCCAGGCGCGATGTTTCTTCCGGCTTGACGGACAAGCCCCGCGAGTTCCTGATAATTGTAGATCTCGCCGTTACAGACGACAAAAACCGAGCTTCGCGTATTGTGCACGGGCTGGACGTTTGCTGCCTTGAAGAATGAGAGCTGCGCATAAGCCAACGCGACCGCGCCGTCTGAGTTGAACCAGCAAGCCTGCCCTTCGGGTCCGCGATGGGCAATCGACTGGATCATGGCGGCAATGGGGCTTTGCTCGCGCGGCCGGCCGCTCCAGTCCCATTCGCCGGCAATGCCGCACATTTCTCAATCTCAGACTTAGGGATTGCGGCTAATCACGAAGGCGCGCCGCTGCTTTGTCTCAACAGCACCGCGGGGCGGCCGCGGCTCGACCCCTTAAGATCAAGCAACAGGATCGCTGTGAGGTTTGCGCTCCTTGCGTCATCGCGACGGTGCCTTCGGCGCGCCGGGCACGGCTGCAGGCGCTTTCGGCGCGGAGTTTCCCGTCTGCTTGGATGCGCCATCCCAATCGCAGGCTTCCGCCAAGCGGGCACGGATCGGCGAAAAGTTGCCGACGTTAAACAAGGCCTCGTGCGGCGCGTCATGGTGATCCCACATCCGAAAATAAACCTTGCCTTGATCCCGCAGCGCCCGAATGAATTGGATCGGCGATGGAGAAAGCGCGAGATAACAGCTCGAATGTGAATTCCACGGACCCTCGACCGCCGGCTCCTGATCGATGCGGTAGACGACGCGTACGTCCGTTCCGCATTTGATAAATCCCCATTTGTTGACCGCGACCTCGGTCTTGCGATCCTTGCAGCGCATCAGCAGATAGGCCTTGCCATCGCTGGACCGAAGCGAGGCCGACACCAGCGGGCTATCATCGAGTGGGGATTTATCGTCGCGGATTTCCCAATCCCCCTCTTGCTGATTGCTCGTCTGGTTCGAGGCGGACGTATCGAGGGCGTCATAACATTTCAGCCGCTCGGCATCGTCCTTGATCTGATGGCAGCGCTGGAGGCCTTCCTGGGCCTGCGCGCCGGCGGCAAAAACAAAACCGGCGCATGCGAGAGTGAGTATGGCGCGCATAGTTGCCTATATATTGAATCTCAGATGCAAGCTCTAGGCCAAATTCCGTGCAAATACCAGGAGCGAGCCGATCACCGGCCTTGACCCGCGATGGTCAGACTGATTTTCTAGCTCATCCGCTCACGTTATTCCATTACTCCAACAGCGTCGCTGCAGCATGCAATCCATTCGGACAACGCTGATCTGGCTCGCCCTTGCTGCCGCAATCCAGGGCTCTCCCGGCTGGGCCGCCGATCCTCGGCACGGTGAAGAGCTTGCGCGCCGCTGGTGCGCGGGATGCCACGTGGTCGCAAGCGATCAGCGCGAGGCTTCCAGCGACGCGCCGCCATTTTTAACCATTGCGCGAAATCCCGGCTTCAACGCCGATCGCTTGGCTTTCTTTCTCCTCGATCCGCATCCCAAGATGCCGAATATGTCTTTGACGCGGATGGAGGCGGCCGACCTTGCGGCTTACATCGCTTCGCTGGCGAAATAACGTATCGACATCCGTCAGTCCCTGAGATCGACGTCGAGCCCGCAATCCGACAGCCAGGGTCTGCCTTGTAATTAGCCGGTGTGATTACTGGATTTCCGGCTCCCTCGCTGCGCTCGGTCCCGGAAACGACGGCGTCTGTGATTCACCGGACGGCGACTTGGCTCCGCGCGGCGGGGCGGCTTTCAAGCCGTGCGGCAGCGCTATCCTCCTCCTGGGTGTCTGCCTGATTACAATCGGCGCAGAAAAATACGAGCAGCGCCGGCCAGGCGGGCCCGAGCGCGGGAATGGTCCGCACGAGCTTCATCAGCCGGTTGCATTCTGGGCAGGTCGGGCAAACGTCGCGCATGCCACCAATCTAGTCCCGCGCGCGGCCCCCGCAATTGCGGGAATCTACGGAGGGCACTGATTGTAGAACTCGCTTGCGTGTTGCCTGGATGCAACAAACGCCGGCTGGCTGGCCGAAGCTCGTGGCCAGTGCCCACGGCCTCCGTAATTGCCCTTATGGCGATGACCTTACGAAGAACATCTGAATTTTTCGGTCGTCGAACTCGACTTATTGATTACAGCATGAGCCGTCGGGGGTGGATCATGGCCACAATCAGCAAATCGAGAGGACCGTCCGATCGCACATCGCGAGGCAACGCTGGCCGCACCGTCCTCCAGTTGTGCGCGGTAATGGTTGTCGTTTTCACGGTGAACGTTGTCCTGTCGCTGCGAGCCGCACCGTCTTCACCGGGACTCATGCCCGCGCCTGAACGAACGTCGCAAGCCAGCAGCATCGATCGCTCTTTGAAGGGCGACCGGGCGACCTTTGTCGCGCCTGCAATGAAAGCGGCCATTCCGCCCGGATGCGAGCCGCCCTTCAGCGCATTGGTGAAGCCCGCCCGGGCAAATTCTGTCGCCCGCTGCCTGACCTAGGTGAGGGAACCGGGATCGTTTCGCCTAATCCTGCGTTGTGAGCGGCCGGCGTACGCCCCATCCGCGCAGAATTTCGGCAAGCTCTTGCGCGACGAAAAAGCGTGCGCTTGCGTGATCGTAGCCTTCATTGAGGAGGTCGTCGTAATCGGTGAAGACGTGGCGCGCATAGGCGACGAGGGAGAGCCATGCCGCGCGTTCGGATGAGGCAACTTTGAGGCCAGCGCTGCCAAGTGCATGATCGAGCACCGCTTCGAATTCATGCGACGGGAGCTGTGGGGCGAGCACGCGCAATGCACGGGCGATTTGCGCGCGCCTGCTCACGCCGCAACGATCACTCCGGTTTTACTCCAGCTACATTGACGACCTTGGACCATTTCTCGACTTCAGAGGCGAGATAAGCACCGAACCCGGACGGGGTGAAATAAATCGGCGTGGTCGCGACGTCCGCAAGGCGTGCCTTGATAACCGGATCGGACAGGCCGGCATTCACCTCGCGATTGAGCCGCTCGACGATTTCATTGGGCGTGCCCGCCGGCACGCCCAGCCCGCACCAGGAATTCGCCTCATAACCCGCAAGCGTCTCGGCGATTGTCGGCACGTCGGGCAGACCGGGATAACGAGCCTTGCCCGCCATGCCGAGCGCGCGCAGCTTGCCGGCGCGAATCTGCGGCAGCGACGTGGTCATCACGTCGAAGGCGACTTGGACCTGGCCCGCGATAAGATCGGCGATCATGGGCGCTCCGCCACGGTAGGGCACGTGCACCATGTTGATGCCGGCCATCATCTTGAACAGCTCGCCCGCAACGTGGGACGTGGTGCCGGTCCCGAACGAGGCCATGCTGACCTTGCCGGGATTTGCCTTGGCGTAGGCAATGAGCTCGCCCACGGTTTTGGCGGGAACCGAGGGGTGCGCAACCATCACCATGGGGAAATCGATAATCCCTGACACGGGTGCGATGTCGCGCAAGAGATTGAATGGAAGCTTGTCGAACAAAGAGACGTTGACCGCGGCGGATGCCGCAATGAAGAGGAGCGTGTAGCCATCAGGCGGAGAGGCCGCCACGGTTTGAATGGAAATGTTCGTGCTGGCGCCCGGCTTGTTCTCGATGATCACCGGCTGGCCGAGCCGTTCGGCCAACCAGGACGCCATGATGCGGCTAACAGTATCTGCGCCGCCGCCAGGCGGATATCCCACGATCCAGCGCAGCGGTTTTGTTGGATAGTCTTGCGCCATCGCCAGGCGCGCAGCGCCGGCAATCCCACCGGCGGCGGCAGCGAATTGCAGAAATGCGCGGCGCGATGTTTTCGCCATGGTGCCCTCCGCTTGTTCTGCCCATTCCGCAGGTTGGGTCGAGTTCTTAACGCAACCCCAACCTACACCTCGCCGATCTCTCGGAGAATTTCCTGCGTATGCTCGCCGAGCTGTGGCGCCGGCCGTTCCGACGCCATCGCTCTTTCGCCGATCACGATGGGCGTGCGCACGCCCGGAATCGCGCCAGCCTTGGCTGCTGTGCTTGGCGGACCGATGCGCATGGCGCGATGCAATACCTGCGGATCGCAAAAAACCTGGTCGAGGGAATTTATCGGTCCCGCCGGCACCTGCACCGCTTCGAGCCTGGCGAGAAGGGCCGCGCGCTGCCAGCGCGCGGTAAGCTCAGACAGCTCACCGATCAACTCTGCCCGATTCTTCAGCCGGTCGGAATTGGCGCGGTAGCGGGTCTCGTGCGCGATCCTGGGCTCGCCCAGAACGGCGCAAAGCTTTGCGAATTGATTGTCGTTGCCGGTGGCGATGATGATGTGCCCGTCGGCAACCGGAAAGACCTGATAGGGCACAATATTGGGATGCGCATTGCCAATGCGCTTGGGTACCTTGCCGGAAACGAGGTAGTTGAGCGCCTGATTGGCAAGCACGCCCACTTGGCTATCGAGGAGCGCGGTGTCGACCTGACAGCCGCGGCCGGTCTTCTCCCGCTCCATCAAGGCCGCCAGGATCCCGATGACCGAATACACCCCGGTAAAGATGTCCGCGATGGGCACGCCGGCGCGCTGCGGCTCGCCGTCGGGCGTCCCGGTGAGGTCCATGATCCCGCCCATGCCCTGTGCCATGAGGTCATAACCCGCGCGCGCGGCGTAGGGTCCGCTCTGGCCAAAGCCGGTCACGGAGCAATAGACAAGGCGCGGGTTCTCCGGACGCAAACTCGCGTAATCCAGGCCGAACTTCGCGAGGCCGCCGACCTTGAAGTTCTCGATCAGCACGTCCGACTTGGCCGCGAGCTTTTTTACGATGCGGCGGCCCTCCTCGCTTTCGAAATCAAGCTCGATCGAGCGTTTGCCCCGATTGGTGCAATGGAAATAGGCCGCTCCCAGATGACCTCCATTGGCCGCCTCGACGAAGGGCGGCCCCCAACCGCGGGTGTCGTCGCCCGCGCCCTTGCGTTCGACCTTGATGACGTCGGCGCCGAGATCGGCGAGAATCTGACCCGCCCAGGGCCCTGCCAGAATGCGGGCAAGTTCGAGCACGCGTAGTCCGGACAAAGGTCCCCCCATTAATGCTCCCCTTGTTGCTTTCCCTTGCTGCCTGTCGTCCTTGGGCACCCGCTTGAGGCTAAAGTCATTGCAGCATCTGTGTGGCCTTCCATGCCGGGCTTGTCCATAGGCCGGCACATTTGTGAATTCGTCACGGCAACCTTATTTAATGTTCCGGCGCAGCGAGCGATTCGGGCGAGATGAACTCCTCCTCCTTCTTCGGAGACATGCTCCAGTCCATCGCCGAGCGCGGGCGGGCGCTGATTGACCGCACGCGGGATCGGCGAGGGGTCGCGGAGCAACGTTCGACAGGCCTCGTGGCGCTGTGTGAGGAGTTGCTCTCAAGCCGCGGGGAGGCTTCCGGGGTCGCGCTCGCCCGCGAGCTACTCTCCCAATACGCGGAGCTGACGACCGGACCTCGCATCGCGTTCTTCGAGGCGCTGGCGAGCGGGTTTGGTCCGGATCGTGACCTGCTCAACGCGGCTGTGAAGACATGGCAGAGCTCGCCCACCGAAGAGACCGCGGCAAAGCTCCACCGCGCCTCCGAGCCGCGCCGGCTCGAACTCTTTCGCCGGCTCAATCTCGCACCGAACGGAACAACGGCGCTCGTGCGCATGCGCGAGCAACTGCTCGATGCATTGGATCACCGCGAGGACCTGGAGATCATCGACGATGATTTCCTCCACCTGTTCTCCTCCTGGTTCAATCGAGGATTTCTGATCCTGCGCCGGATCGACTGGTCCACGCCGGCACGAATTCTGGAGAAGATCATCCGCTATGAGGCGGTGCACGAGATCCGGGATTGGAACGATTTGCGCATGCGCATCGATTCACCCGGGCGGCGCTGTTACGCATTTTTCCATCCGGCACTGGTCGACGAGCCGTTGATCTTTGTCGAGGTTGCGCTCACCCGCGGCATTCCCGACAAGATCGACACGATCCTGTCCGCGAACGGCCAACCCGTGGATCTCGACCGCGCGACCTCGGCGGTGTTCTATTCCATTTCCAACTGTCAGATTGGGCTCACCGGCGTATCTTTCGGACATTTCCTGATCAAACAGGTGGTGGAGGAAGTCCAACGCGAGATGCCGCGGCTTTCCACTTTCGTGACACTCTCGCCAGCGCCCGGTTTTGCCGAATGGCTCAAGCGCGAACGGGCGAGCGAGGCACCGGCCATGATCAGTGATGAGGATCGAGCCGCGCTCGCAGCCCTGGATCGGGCGGGGTGGTGGCGCGATGAGGAAACCGCGGAAGCGGCGCGCGAGCCACTGCTGCGCGCGGCTGCGGCCTATTTTTTGCGCGCGCGCAGCTCGCGCGGCCTGCCGCGCGATCCGGTGGCACGATTCCACCTCGGCAACGGCGCGCGGCTCGAACGCCTCAACTACCTCGCCGATATCTCGCCGCGCGCACTGGTGCAGTCACACGGTTTGATGGTGAATTACCTCTATGACCTCGACGACATCGAGAAGAACCACGAGGCCTATGCCCAGCAGCAGGCGATCATCGCCGCCGGCGCGGTCAATCGCCTCGCTCGCGCGCCCGCTCGCGAACTCACGCCCGTGAGCGACTGATCCTGCAAGCCGCAGCACCCATACTGATCGCAGGAGGAGGCCCGGTCGGGGTCATCTGCGCGCTTGCACTGGCACGGCAAAACGTTCCCGTCCGCCTGTTCGAGGCCGCTTCGCAGGTGAACGATGCACCGCGCGCATCCACAACGCATCCCCCCACGCTCGAAATGCTCGCCAAGCTGGGGTTGATCGAAGAGGTGATTGCCCGCGGGCTGGTCGCACGCACCTTCCAGTTCTGGGATCGCCCGAGCGGGCAGATGATCGCAAAATTCGATCACGCCCTCCTCAAGCAGGACACGACCTACCCCTTCATCGTTCAATGCGAGCAGCACAAGATCGCCAATATGGGGATTGACCGGCTGCGGAATTTTCCGCACGCGGACGTGCGTTTTTCCGCCCGTGTCGCCGCAGTCGAGGCCTCGGATGATCGGGTCGACGTTGCGGTCGAGACCGATCGAGGGACGAAAAAAATATCGGGTAGCTATCTCATTGCTGCTGATGGCGGGCGCTCGACTGTGCGCAAGGCGCTCGGCATCGAGTTCGAGGGCTACACGTTTCCGGAACGGTTTCTGGTGTTGACGACACCATTCGACTTCGCGGCTGAACGAGGCGCCGGCTTCCGATGCTATTTCTCGGATCCGGACGAGTGGGCAAACCTGTTCAAGGTCGCAGGCGACGACGGACAGGGGCTATGGCGCGCGGTTTTTCCGACGCTGCCCGGCGAGAGCGATGAGCAGGTGCTCAATGATGATGCCGTGCAGCGCCGGCTGCAGAAATTTTTTCCCAAGCGCGGCGCCTACCCGGTCGTGCACCGTAACCTCTATCATGTGCACCAGCGCGTTGCCGCAACCTTCAACAAAGGCCGGGTCTTCCTTGCCGGCGATGCGGCCCACGTCAACAATCCGATCGGAGGGCTCGGGCTCAACTGCGGCATTCACGACGCGGTCGAGCTTGCGCAGCTCCTGACATCGGTGCTGCAAGGGCACAAGCCGCCGGAAGCGCTTGCTTGCTATGATCAACGGCGCCGCCCGATCAACATCGAATACGTGCAGCAGCAGACGGTCGCCAACAAGAAACGGCTGGAAGAAAAGGACCCCGTCAAGCGGGAGGCCAATTTCGAGTTCCTGCGCAAGACTGCGGCTGATCCGCAGGCCCATCGCGCATTTCTGCTGCGCACATCGCTTATCGCCAGCTTGCGCAAGCAGGAGGTACCGACGTCAGCCCCTGCCGTAGACGGGGACCACGGCGCCGCGGGTGACGCGGTTTTCGGGTGAGGCGAGAAACAGGACTGTGGACGCGACGTCCTCGACTTTTGCCCAAGCCGCGGGGTCGGCGTCCGGCATGGCCTTGCGGTTGGCCGGGGTATCCATGGTCGACGGTGCGATCGCATTGACCAGAATGCCGTGCTTGATCACCTCCTCCGCAAGCGCAACCGTGAGGGCGGCGACCGCAGCCTTGCTTGCAGTATATGCGGCCATGCCTGCACCGGAGCGCCATTCGAGTGCAGGCCGCGTGGCCACATTGACGATGCGGCCGCCGGCGTTCGTGCGCTCGATGCTCCGCACGGCTGCCGCGCAACAGAGAAAAGCGGTTACAAAATTCATATCAACCTGCTTCATCAGATCCGCTTTCGTCGTCTTGGCGATTGCAGACATGCCGAAGCCGCCCGCGAGATGGATGGACGCCCACAGCTGCGGCAAGTCTTGGTAGAATTTAGCAACAGCGGCTTCATCCGAAAGCTCGACCTTGCCGGCAAGCTGAACTCTCGCATGGCTGCGCAGGGAAAACCGTTCCAACTCGCCCGCATCGATATAGGGGATGTGGCAGACCGCGCCCATCTCGATCAGGGCGGCGACCACCGCGCTGCCCAGCGCGCCGGTGCCGCCCGTTACGACGACATGACGATCACGATAATCCATCGGTCTTTCTCCACCTAGTGTGTTACGCCGTATCTTAACAGGAGCTAGGATACGTGGCGGAATTTGATCTCGCCATTGTGGGCGGCGGTATCAACGGCGCGGGCATTGCGCGCGACGCCGCCGGGCGTGACCTGCGCGTGCTGCTGGTCGAGCAGAACGACCTCGCCTCGGGCACGTCGTCGGCTTCCAGCAAGCTCATTCACGGCGGGCTGCGTTATCTCGAACATGCCTGGTTCCGGCTGGTGCGCGAAGCGCTCTCCGAGCGCGAGGTGATGCTGCGCATCGCGCCGCACGTCGTTCGCCCGATGCGGTTCGTGCTGCCGGTCGAGCCGAACATGCGGCCGCTGTGGATGTTGCGGCTCGGGCTGTTCATTTATGATCATCTCGGCGGGCGGAAGCTTCTGCCGGCGACACGCGCGGTTGATCTTGCGCATGGCCCGCTCGGAGCACCGCTGCGGCAGTCCTACGCGCACGGTTTCGAATATTCCGACTGCTGGGCGGACGATGCGCGTCTGGTGGTGCTCAATGCGCTCGATGCCGCCGAGCATGGGGCCGTGATCCGCACCCGCACCCGCTGCATCGGCGCGGAGCGCGGAAAGCTGTGGCAGCTCGTCCTCGACGTGCAAGGCCGGCGTGATCTCGCGACGGCCCGCGTGCTCATCAACGCAACCGGGCCGTGGCTCGGCCTGTTCGCGACCGACGTGCTGCACGCAATCACGCCGCTTCCCGTGCGGCTCGACAAAGGCAGCCATATCGTCGTGCGGTGCCTGTTCGAGCACGATCGCGGCTACATCTTCCAGAACCATGACGGGCGCGTCGTGTTCGCGCTGCCGTTTGAAAGGGAGTTCACGCTGATCGGAACCACGGATCGCGGTTTTTCCGGCAATCCTGGCACGGTTCACGCGGACAACGATGAAATCGCGTATCTCTGCGATGTTGCAAATCAGCATTTGCGAACTGCCATCAAGGCCAGCGACGTGGTTTGGGCCTTCGCGGGAGTGCGCGCGCTCTACGATGACGGCTCCAGGCGCTCACAGGACGTAAGCCGGGATTATGTGATCGAGCTCGACGAAAGCGGCGGCGCGGCACCGCTCCTCACCGTCTATGGCGGGAAGATCACGACCTATCGGAGGTTGGCGGAGCATGTGCTCGATCGGCTTGCCCATCTTATCAAATCCGGTCCGCCATGGACCGAACGTTCGCACCTTCCGGGAGGTGATTTCGCGCCAGGCGAGCTCAACGACCTCGTGACGATGACGCGCAAGTCACGCCCATTCCTCGACGAGCAGCACGCTTGCCGTCTGGTGCGGGCCTATGGCACGCGCGTCGATCGTGTGCTCGGCGCCGCTAAAACCCGCGCGGATCTCGGGCCATGGCTTGGCGCTGATCTTACTGGAGCCGAGGTGCGCTACCTGATGGAGCGGGAATGGGCGCAGAGCACGGACGACGTGTTGTGGAGGCGCAGCAAGCTCGGCCTGCAGTTTTCAGCGCCGGAGCGCGAGCAATTGGCTCAGTTCATGACGTCGCTCGTCGGTGGCGACGTATGAATCAAGCCTCGATGAATCAAGCCTCGCTGAATCAAGCCTTGCCATTAAAATTTTAGCGATCCGCTACACCGCATCCTAACGCGAAAATGTTTCGATAATCATGCGGGGAAGGCAAAACGCTTTCATCTCATTGGCGGAGCGGCGGGGTGGACTGGCCGGACAAGGACGACAGCAACGCTTTGATCGCACGCGCCAAGATTCTGGTCGTCGATCATGAATATCATACCCGCAAGAGCATCCGTAGCCTCCTGCAGTCCATGGGCTGCAGAAAGATCCATGAGGCCTCCGACGCAGTGAGCGGTCTCGAGGCCATTCATGCCCTTGAGCCCGACGTGGTGCTGCTTGATTGGGGCATAACCGGAATGGAGGCAGCGCAGTTCGTGCGCAGCCTGCGCTCTGGGACCGCTTACCCGGATGCGAATGTGCCAATCATCATGCTGGCTGGCCATCCGGAGCGTTGGCGCGTGCTTGAGGCGGTGCGTCTGGGGGTGCACGAATTCCTGCTCAAACCGGTATCAAAGGCCACGCTCAAGGCCCGCATGCTCTCTGCGCTTGCCAAACCCGCCGCGCGCAAACGTTCCGAGCCGCATAAGCTCGCGAGTTAACCCCGTCTCCTTCGCAGACTGTAGACTGTAGATTGGGTCGAGTTCTTTACGAGACCCAACATCAGCGCGCGCCGCGTCAATGTTGGGTCTCGCAAAGGGCTCGACCAAACCTACCCTGCACAAATAGACTGTACGGCGCGCAGCATCCGACCAGAGCACGAGCTTGCCGGATTTCATTCTCGCGATCGATCAGGGCACGACTTCCACCCGGGCGATTGTGTTCGATGCCGCCCTGACCCCGGTTGCGACCGCACAGCAGGAGTTCGCTCAGCTCTATCCCGCTCCCGGGCTGGTGGAGCACGATCCCGAAGCGATCTGGGGGACCACGCTTGCAACCGCACGCGCGGCGCTCGACCAGGCCGGTGCGAGCGCGCGCGAAGTGGCAGCGCTCGGCATCACCAATCAGCGCGAAACAGCGCTCATCTGGGAGCGTGCAACGGGACGACCCATTCACAATGCCATCGTGTGGCAGGACCGCCGTACCGCCGAGTCGTGCGCAAGGCTGCGGCGGGAGGGGCACGAGCGCATGATTGCGGCGCGCACCGGGCTCGTTCTGGACCCCTATTTTTCTGCCACGAAAATTGGCTGGATTCTCGACCATGTGGAAGGCGCGCGGGAAGCAGCGAATGCGGGCCGCCTTGCCTTCGGCACTGTGGACACCTTTCTGCTGTGGCGTTTGACCGGTGGAAAGGTTCATGCCACCGACGCCACCAATGCTGCGCGCACCCTGCTCCTCAACATTCGCGACGGCGCTTGGGACCGGGAGCTTTGCGAGTTGTTCCGCGTGCCCCCGGAAATCCTGCCGCAGGTGCGCGATTGCGCCGGCGAGTTCGGCACCAGCGCATTGTTGGGCGCGCCAATCTCGATCCGCGGGATAGCAGGGGACCAGCAGGCGGCCACTATCGGGCAGGGTTGCTTTGCGCCGGGAATGATGAAATCGACCTACGGCACCGGCTGTTTCGCGCTGCTCAATACCGGCGAGGAGCCGGTCGCCTCGAAAAATCGCCTGCTCACGACCATTGCTTACCAGCTCGGAGGCAAGCGCGTGTATGCGCTCGAAGCCGCGATCTTTGTCGCCGGCGCGAGCGTGCAATGGCTGCGCGACGCGCTGAAGATGATCAGCGCCGCACCCGATGTAAACGCGCTCGCGGCCGCGGCCGACCCGGCGGAAGAGGTCTATCTGGTCCCCGCCTTTGTCGGACTGGGGGCTCCCTGGTGGGATGCAGATGCGCGCGGCGCCCTGTTCGGACTTAGCCGCAAGTCCGGTATCGCCGAGTTTGCACGCGCCGCCCTCGAAGCGGTTGGTTATCAGACGCGCGATTTGCTCGATGCCATGCGCGCGGATTGGCCGGCTGCGGCAACGGAAACGGTGTTGCGCGTGGACGGAGGAATGGCGGCGAGCGATTTCGCCATGCAATTCGTGGCCGACATTCTGGCGGCGCCGGTTGATCGTCCCGTCGTCATGGAGACGACCGCGCTCGGGGCCGCCTATCTCGCGGGCTACGCCGCGGGTTTGTGTCCTGACCTGCCGGGATTTGCGGCGATGTGGAAGCGCGAGCGCCGCTTCCATCCGGCCATGGATGCCGCTACCCGCGAGCGCAAGTTGAACGGCTGGCGCGACGCGGTTGCGCGCACGCTCACCCAAAGTCGCAGGCCCGCTTGATCCCCACTGCCTCCCGGCCCGGCAAGGCCGATGCGCGCGAACGAAACATGTTGTAGCTCAAGCCATGGATCGTCGTACGGCCGCCACCGCGGGAGAGCGCGCTGCGCAAGCAAACGGCACGCCGGGGCAGGCAACCGGCACGCCCGCATTGGTGCAATTGGAGGAGGTGAGCAAGCGCTTTGCGAATATCGCCGCGGTCGATCGCGTTTCGCTGACCATCCGGGAGGGCGAATTCTTCGCGCTCCTCGGGCCTTCGGGTTGCGGCAAGACCACGCTGCTGCGGCTGCTGGCGGGATTTGAGACTCCAGACAGCGGCCGCATTCTGCTGGACGGAAAGGATATCGCCGCTGTGCCGGCCTATCGGCGACCGGTCAACATGATGTTTCAAAGCTACGCCTTGTTTCCTCATCTCAGTGTCGAGAGCAACATTGCTTTCGGGCTTCGGCAGGACCGCCGGCCGAAATCCGAGATCGCCCGCCGTGTTGCCGAGATGCTCGCGCTTGTTCAGCTCGAAGGCTATGCCAGGCGCAAGCCGCATCAGCTCTCTGGTGGCCAGCGCCAGCGTGTCGCGCTCGCGCGCGCACTCGCCAAGCATCCTCGTGTCCTGTTGCTTGACGAGCCGCTCGCAGCCCTCGACAAAAAGCTTCGCGGCGAAACCCAGTTTGAGCTCATGAACCTGCAGGACAAGCTCCGATTGACCTTTGTCGTGGTGACCCACGACCAGCAGGAGGCAATGACCATGGCCGACCGCATGGGCGTGATGAAGGAGGGAAGCCTGGCCCAGGTCGGTACCCCGGCGGAGATCTACGAGCAGCCGAACTCACGTTGGGTCGCCGATTTCATCGGCGAGATCAATCTGATCGAAGGCCAAGTCGTCGATGCAACCGCAAGCGATGGCCTCGCAATCACGAGCATGGCGGCCGGGCGGCTGCGCGTGCTCGGAGAGCGCAAGGCTGTTTCCTCCGGCGATCGCGTGTGGGTCGCCGTGCGGCCGGAAAAGGTGCGCATCTCGCGCGAGCGCCCGCCAGTCACGGATGAGAATTGCGCGGCCGGACAGGTTTACAGCATCGGCTATCTCGGGGACCTCTCGATCTACAAGGTGCGGCTCGACAGCGGGCTGCTCATGAAGGCCGCGCTTGCGAACATGACGCGGCTCATCGAGCGGCCGATCGGCTGGGACGATCGCGTCTGGCTGCACTGGCCGGCCGATGCGGCCCTCGTCCTGACGGATTGAATCTGAAACTTCCGGCCCAGGCTGCATGAGGGCAATGAAACCCGACGTCGGCCCAGCCAAAACAACTCTGCGCCAGTTATCCTGGGGCGCACGCATTGTCGTTTTGATTCCTTACCTTTGGCTCGTTGTGTTTTTTCTTCTTCCCTTCGTTATCGTGCTCAAGATCAGCTTGTCGCAAACCGCCATCGCGCAGCCGCCCTATACTCCCGTCTTCGATCCCGCCGCCGGCTGGGAGGGAATCAAAACGTTCTTTGGCGCGCTGTCATTCGACAACTATGCATTCATTGCATCGGATCCGCTCTACTTCGTTTCCTATCTCAAAAGTCTGGAAATTGCCGCGGTATCGACCGTGCTGTTGATGCTGATCGGCTTTCCAATGGCCTACGGCATGGCGCGTGCGCCGAGCCGATGGCAACCGGTACTGTTCATGCTGGTTATGCTGCCGTTCTGGACATCTTTTTTGATCCGCATTTACGCCTGGATCAACATTCTGCAGCATGATGGGCTGCTCAATCAGCTTCTGCTCGCGTTGCGGCTGGTAGAAGCGCCGCCCGCATGGCTCGCGAGCGACACCGCTGTCTATATCGGCATGGTCTATTCGTACCTGCCGTTCATGGTGCTCCCACTCTATGCCACGCTGGAGAAGATGGACGAGACGCTGATCGAGGCTGCCGCCGATCTCGGCGCTCCCCGTTGGAAGGCGTTCTGGCTGGTGACGCTGCCTCTCTCTATGCCGGGCATCATTGCGGGCGCGTTGCTGTGCTTCATTCCGATAGTTGGGGAATTCGTCATTCCCGACCTGCTCGGAGGCTCGCGCAGCATCATGATCGGACAAACGGTGTGGACCGAGTTCTTTCTCAACAAAGACTGGCCGGTGGCGTGCGCGGTTGCCGTGGTGCTGCTTTGCGTGCTGCTTGCGCCGATTCTCGTTTACCAACGCATGCAAACCCGCGACCTTGCCGGGAGCGCCTGATCATGCGCAAAGCGTCCTGGTTCAACGTGGTCTCGGTCGCGCTCGGCTTGGCCTTTTTGTATCTGCCGATCGTGATTCTTGTCATCTATTCCTTCAATGCGTCGCGGCTGGTCACCGTGTGGGCCGGCTGGTCGCTGCGCTGGTACGCCGAGCTCGCGAGCGATCGGGCCATGCTCGAAGCCGCCTGGGTCACGCTGCGGCTTGCGCTGTTCTCCGCCAGCGCTGCCACCGTGCTCGGAACGCTTGCGGCCGTGGCACTGGTGCGGCTTGGGCATTTCCGCGGCCGGCTGCTGCTGTCCGGGATGATTTATGCGCCGCTGGTCATGCCGGAGGTGATCATCGGGCTTTCCCTGCTGCTGCTGTTCGTCGCCGCTGGCATCGATCGCGGCTTCTGGACCGTTGCGCTCGCGCACAGCACGCTGACCATGTGCTTCGTCACTGTGATCGTGCAGTCGCGGCTCCTCACCTTCGATAGCAGCCTTGAAGAGGCGGCACTCGATCTGGGCTGTCCGCCGCTCAAAACGTTCGTCACCGTGACGCTGCCGCTCATCTTGCCGGCAATCGCATCGGGCTGGATGCTGGCTTTTACATTGTCGCTCGACGATCTCGTAATCGCGAGCTTCACAACCGGCCCCGGTGCGACGACGCTGCCAATTCGCATCTACTCGGAGGTCCGGCTTGGGGTAAAGCCGGAGATCAACGCGATCTGTACGCTGATGCTCGCAGTCGTGGCCGTGGCGGTGATTGCGGTGTCGCTGGTCATCAAGTTTCAGGAATCAGCACACCGGCCGGGGACCGTCGCGGCCCGCATCTAAGCTGGGCTCAATCGCTGCGGGCGGTTGCTCAGTTAGCGTTGGCTGTGCGGCGTGTCCGCTTGAGGCACGCCCGCAGGGGCGCTTGTCTCCGTCGCCGGCATTGCATCGGCGGGGGCCGAAGCGCCCGCAAGCGCTGGCGCCTGTTGCGCCGCGGGTGCGCCGGGGCCTGGCGCTGGTGTTGGCACTCCCTTGAACCGCTCCAGAGCCGATCGAACCGCGTCCGAGCCGCCGCGATTGCGCACGGCGTCGAGCAGCGGAGCCGCCGCTCCGGAGCGCTGCAGGCGAATTTCCGGGTCCGGCAGCATGATCGGGTCATCCCATGGTCCCTGTACCATGAACGGCAGCTCGAATGCGGGAACGGCCGCCGACAACAGGCTGGCAATTCCCCGCAAGTCGAGCTCGCGCGCCGGAATGGAGGCTGAGCCGGTCATGTCGAGGCCAACGACCGATCCTGACATGCGCACATCCTCGACGTTGGCGATGCCGTCGACGATCTTGAGAACAACGGTAAGAGTCTCGTAGGGCGTTTTTCCAACTCGAAAATTGCCACTGCCGGAGAGCGGCCTGCGCTCGATCCGACGCAGCAGCTGCTCAACATTGAATCCGGCGATCGCGCCTTTGCGGCTGGACAAAGTCGCCGTTCCATTCAATGCCTTCGTGAGCTCATAGATACTGCCGCCGGAACTCTCGATCGCGAGTGCGAGGTTGCCCTTTCCTTCCAAGCGGCGAATACCGAACAGCTCACCCAAACACTGGTCGAGATCCACCTCGGCGAATTGCAATTGGGTCTTCAGGTCGGCGCCTGCTGGCGATCTGGCAAGCTCCAAGGTGCCTTTGATCAGCCCGCCAAATGCCTCCGATTCTCCGATTGCAACCGTGAAATGGCCGCCGCGCAAATTGACGGTAACCGCAGTCCGGCCGAGCTTGGCGCTGCCGAGCGTCACACGGGCCGCCGACAGTCGAAGGTCGATGTCGATGCCATTGAGCCGGTTGAGCGTAATCGGCTTGCTGTCCCATCCATGCTCGCCGCCGGTCAACAGCCGCACCGTCGAAACATAGGGGCTGAAGTCGAGACTGCCGGCAGCCAGCGTACCCTGCAACGTCTGGCGGCCGTCGAACGTCAGCACGCCATCGCCGACATTGTCATCGAGCTCGATATGTGCGCCGGAAAACCCTATCGTCGCGGCGACAACGTTGGTTTGTGCCTTGAAAGCAAAACGTCCAAATCCGCCGGCGGGCGGGGGTTCCTGACCTGCCCAGCGCAGCACGTCGCGCAATGACGCTGCGTCAGCCGCGAGCGTCCCTTCCATTTTGAGCGTGGGCCGGTAGCTGATATAGCCGTCAAAACCGGCCTTGAACGGCGTCCCGGCCAGACGGACTTTGAGACCGGAGCGCTCACCCCGCAGCGCGGCCGCGAAATCGGTCAAGCTGATACTGGCGTTGATGCGTTCATCGTGCCACGCGAACGAGCCGGTCGCCGCGAAACTGCGCGAGATGGACGGCCAGGCCAGGGCGAATTCCACGTGCATGAGCGTTTCGAGAGTCGCGGCGGACTGATCGCGCAGGACGACCTTGCCGTCCTCGATGCGAATCTCCGAGAACGACGCCGTGCGCTCGGGGCGCTGGCGCAGGCTTTCCGCAAGCATCTCGATGTGGTGCGACCAATTCGAGGTACGATCTTCATTGAAAACAACAAGGATGGTCGGGCGCACGAGCGAGATGTCGGAGATTTCGATCCGTCCGACGAGCAGCGGAAAAAATTTAAGCCGCGCAAACGCGCGCTCGGCTGTAAGGGCGGGCGCGCCCGTGCGATTATCATCCAGGCTGATGTTTTCGAAGCTCACGCTGCCGGTTGGAAACAGCGACACTGCTGTTTTGCCGCGCAGCACGGGATCCAGCCCCGTGACCGAGCGAATTTCGCCCTGCACGGCGTCCCGCACGGCATCGGCGGAAATCAGAAAAGGCAGGATCAGGGCCGCGCACAGGCCGGCGAGCACCAACGCTAAGACGGCAAATCCGAGACGTTTGACGAAAACGGGCGCGATCACAACGCGTCTTTCTCAATTGATGGCCGAACCGCTCGGTCCGGCAGTCTCGGTGATAGTCAGGATCCCGGTCGACTTGTGCAGGCGCTCTGTGACCCTTTCGTGGCGCACCAAGGCCGAAGCTCCTGTCACAATTGCCAGCTTTTTCAGGTGTTTATGAGTTGAGTAGCCCGCGTTGAGCGTAGCGAAACGCAGGACCGCCCTGGATTTCGCTTCGCTCAATCCGGGCTACGGCGTCGCCGCCCGGCAGCACTATTGCGCAATTCGATAACTCGCCTCGGTCTTGCTGCGGACTTCCTCGTGCGTCGTGCCGGGTGCAAGCTCGATCAGGGTCATTCCGCCGCCACCCTTCTTATCAATGGTGAAAACACCGAGGTCGGTAATCACCATATCAACCACGCCCGCCCCGGTGAGCGGCAAGCTACACCGCTTGAGAAGCTTAGGATCGTTCTTCGCCGAGTGCTCCATGACCACCACCACCTTTTTGACTCCGGCTACGAGGTCCATGGCGCCGCCCATGCCCTTGACCATTTTGCCCGGAATCATCCAGTTGGCGAGATCCCCGTTCTCGGCGACCTGCATCGCGCCCAGGATGGACAGATCGATGTGTCCGCCGCGGATCATGGCAAAGCTGTCGGCCGACGAAAAGAAACTGGTCGTCGGGATCTCGGTAACGGTTTGCTTGCCGGCGTTGATCAGGTCAGGATCTTCCTCGCCCTCGTAGGGAAACGGACCGAAGCCGAGCATCCCGTTTTCGCTCTGGAGCTGCACGCTTAGCCCGGCCGGAATATAGTTGGAGACCAGCGTCGGAATGCCGATGCCGAGATTGACATAAAAGCCGTCGCGCAGCTCCTTGGCTGCCCGTTCGGCCATCTGCTCGCGGATCCATGCCATCAGACTTCCTCCCCTGTGTCGGCAGGCGCATCGGTGCGCCGGCGCACCGTCCGCTGCTCGATGTGCTTTACCGCGTTAGGGACGTGAATCATACGCTTTACGAAAATGCCGGGCGTGATGATGTGATCGGGGTTGATGTCGCCGGGCTGCACGAGGTGCTCGACCTCGGCAACCGTAACCTTTCCCGCAGTCGCCATCATGGGATTGAAGTTGCGCGCGGTCTTGCGGTAAACGAGGTTGCCTTCGGTGTCGCCCATCCATGCATGCACGATTGCAAGGTCGGCGACGAGGCCGCGCTCCATGATGTAGCGCTCGCCCTCGAACTCGCGCTCCTCTTTGCCTTTCGCAATCATGGTACCGGCGCCGGTTCTGGTAAAGAAGGCCGGAATTCCCGCTCCACCGGCACGAATGCGCTCGGCCAAGGTGCCTTGCGGATTGAACTCAATTTCCAGCTCGCCCGCGAGATATTGCTGCGCAAAGGTCTTGTTCTCGCCGACATAGGACGAGATCATCTTTTTGATCTGCTTGGTATCAAGCAGAAGACCAAGGCCGACGCCATCGATACCCGCGTTATTCGACACGACGGTCAGATTGCGAACACCCGAATCGCGGATGGCCTTGATCAGCGCCTCAGGGATACCGCACAACCCGAAGCCTCCGGCCATGATCATCATGCCGTCTCTGAGCAGTCCTGCCAGGGCGGCTTGCGCATCGGGATAGAGTTTTTTCATGATCCCCTCGATGAAGGCGAGAGCGAGTAGCGAGTAGTGAATAGTGAGTGGTCAAGAATCAAGAGGGGGGCTCACCACTTGCTACTCGCTATCTCACCATTCGCGGTAGCGACGCGATCTCGGCAATGAGCTTCTTGATAATGGCGCGGCCGAACGACTGGAAATTCTCCGCCACGAGCACGAAGGCACCGGGACCCCCGATCACGTTATCCTGGTAGTATTTCTCGAGACCTCCGGCCGGGTTGGTGTGCTCCGCGTTCCACGGCACCGGCCGATCGCTGAGAATGACCAGTCCATTGATGACGATACCCTTCGCGATGGTCTCATCGCGCGCAAACTTCACGTCGCGCCCAGCATTGTTGGTACCGTCGCCCGACACGTCGATGGTCCGGCGCGACGCTTCGTAGGGCGCATGTTCCAGCTGCTCGGTCGCAAATTCGATCCCGCCGCTGATCGAAGTGCGATCGGCGAAAGAGCGCGGCAGCTCGATCAGCTGGTCGCCGAACTTGCGCGCTGGAGCGAGGTCGTCAATCAAGCTCCAGTCAATGACGAGCTTTTGCGCGCCGAGGCCGGACCATTCGACAAAGCACACGGCAATGCGCTGGTGCGGCCCCGATTTGATGGCATCGAGCACCTGAGGATCGGAGATCGCCGCAGCATAGCCTTCGCGCTGGAGCAGGAACTTGGGATGGTCCACGCTGCGCGACACGTCAGCCGACAATACCAGCAGCAGATCCACCTGCTCGGCGGCGCTCGCGCACAGCCAGGCGAAGGATGCATTTGCTCCCAGCGCCAGCGCTACGCGAATGAGCGCGATGATGACTGCCCTGGATGACACTGCCTGCTCGCTCCCTGCGCGCCCAATGCTGTCTTGCTGGCGCAAAATAGCGCATCTTCGGGCGCGGAGGAATGAGCCGGCCGCGGCAACCTGCTGGCGTCATTCCGGCAGGCGGGAGAGATGCCGGTGGAGGCGCAAATGATGATCAGCCAGAAAGGACGCTGCTCGCCGGGAACACGATCTCGACGAGGGTTCCTTCTTTTGGTGCGCTCGTGAGTCGGAATTTCGCCCGGTTTGCCTCTGCGAGGGCTTTCGTAAGGGGGAGCCCAAGGCCCGCTCCCCCGGCTGGCGACGTTGAGAGCTGCCGGAACGGCTCGAGTGCCGTCGCCACGTCCTGCTCGGTCATTCCTATTCCGGTATCACGGACATGCAAAACGACCTCTCGATCGCTGTTCACGGCCGTCGAGATGATGATTTGTCCCCCCGCACCCGTAAACTTGAGCGAATTCGAAAGCACGTTAAGCAGGATCTGTCGAACCGCACGAGCATCCGCAGCAACCCGCGGCAGCTCCGGCGGGAGTGATGTCCGGATGATGATACGCTCGCGGCTCGACTGTGGTTGCATGACCGCAACGCATTGTTGAACAAGCTCGTTGAGCGCCACGCTGCTGAAGTTCAGCTCAAGCTTGCCGGCCTCGATTTTCGAGAGGTCGAGCAGGTCATTGACAAGTGAAAGCAGGTGTTGGCCGGAAGCGTGGATATCTTTCAGATACTCGCGGTAACGGTCGTTTTCAATCCGGCCGAATTGCTCCGCCATCATGACCTCCGAGAAGCCTATAATCGAATTGAGCGGAGTGCGGATCTCATGACTGATCTTCGCGAGAAAGTCGGACTTGGCAGCCGATGCGTTCTCTGCCCTGCGTCTCGCGCGCACGAGCTCCTGCTCGGCTTGCTTCCATTGCCTGATATCGGAAAAGGCGACGCAGAACCGGTCTGGGCGATTTGCGAGTGGAGCAATGGTCATGAACAGCGGAACTGAGCTGCCCTGCCGAGTTCGGCCCATCACCTCACGCCCGCGCCTTGTGCCAGTGCCGGCGCGCACGACCTCGTCAAGTTGGTCATGCGCCATGTCCGCGTTCTCCGGACTCAACAACCGGGTGAATACGATTGCTTGCAATTGATGCGGCTCATATCCGAAAAGCGTCTGCGCGTTCCGGCTGGCGAAAAGGATCATGCCTTGCGCATCGATCAGCACGATTCCGTGGCCCGCCGCATCGAGGATCGCCTTCAATTCGGTGATGTCCGGCGGTGCAGTGGGCCCTGTTGCGGCCGCGTTATCGTCTCTGCGCGCGATCACAACGGCGTGCGCCGGCTCGCCCTCCCAATCGATAGCGATCAACTCGCCCGCGAGCGTGATCTCCTCATCTCGTCTTATGGCGAGCCGCGGAAATTGATCCTTGGCCAGGAGCGCGGCACCGAGCGGCTCAATGAACAGTTGATCGAGGCCGCCTTGCGCGCTGAGCTGCTCCAGCGTGGTGTACCCAGTCAGCCGAAGAAATGCGGGGTTGGCGTAGAGAAGCGCATTGACACGGTAGACCAGAATGCCAACAGGAAGCTGATCGAGCAGCGCATGCGGAGGCGTCCCGGCGGGCTCGGCAGGCAAGTCGACTTCCTGCTGCCGTGCAGATTCGCGCTCCGCCCCTTGCGCGTAGGGATAGGGTGGCCGCAATGCGACCTTTAGCTCGCGTTCGACACTGGCGGCGGCCAAGCCCTGCGTGAGCTTGCGCGAAAGCTCGCGGAAAGCCATGTGCTCGACCGGCGTCAAGGCCGGAACAGCTGTCTCCGCGATGCTGGCGGGAAACGGTACGATGTTCTTGGCCGTGCCCGTTGACACCACGGCTGCCCTACTCTCCTCAGCGCCCTCGGCGCGACTCCTGCCCAGGGCGGTGAGCCGCGCGAGATCGCGGCAAACTCCAAACCCGCGATAACCGCGAAAGATTCGCTCGCGATCAAAGACCGGCAGCCCGGATAGCTCTACGCAGAGCGCCTCCTGCTCGCCATCCACAGGCCAGTTCACGGTCAGACCGCTCCAGGTATCGCGGGTGGCAATCGCACGAGCGATCTGCCCGTCGCGATCGAGATCGAGCTCGGCCGCGATATCTTCCCACCGTCGGCCCACGGCGGCTGCCGTGCGTTCGCCTACAACCGCCAGAAATTCGTCGGAGTCGATGCTGAAGCGGCCCTGCTCATTCAATTGCCAGACGAACCGCAGCGGATGCCGCCGTACCAGAGCCTGTTGTGGAGCCGAGAACTTTTGGGCGGAAAACGATGCAGGATCGGCGTCAATCGGATCCATGCGCGTGATCGCAGGATGTTGAGATGCTGGGGCCGCATCAGCCTGCTCGGCCGTTGTGGGCACAACAGGCTTTGTTTCGACTTCGCTTTTGCCAACGGCAAAATGGGCGATCAACACGGTCGCCGATCCACTGCCCACACGATCCACCGAGACCTGGTGATCCCCAACCACGCCGGCCGCATGGCCGTTTGCGAGCGCCGTCAGGGCAAGGTCCTGCGCACCGAGCGCCGCGAGCGAAGTTGCGCCTCCGACATGAGCGTGCGCGCTTTGCGTCGCGCACAGGAGCTGTCCGGTTGCCGAATAAGCCGCCACCGGTTTATCGCTGCCGGCGAGCAGGCGATGCACGCGCTCGCTCAGGCTGAGCGCCGGTCCCGCGCTCTCATTCGCTGCAATGAGGATTGCGGCCGTGCCGTCAGGCAGCGTGATCTGCGAGCAGGAACAGGTCAGCGCGCGGCCGAGCTCGACGCCGAATCCGCGCAGACGTTCAAGCCGTGGCGGGCCATCTCTGGCCAAAGTGGTAGCGAGTTCTCGCCACCTGGCCGGCAATGGGATGAGTGGGTTCGAATTCGCGCGAGCCCACTGCTGCGACGGACGCCGCTCCAAACATCGCGGCGCCAACGGGATTAGCCCAGACGATGCGCGTGCCGTCGGCGCTCCACAGCCAAGCAGGCAATGGACTCGTGGCGTGCAGCGCCAGCCTCGAGTCCCGCAAGACTGAAAGCTCGGATCGCGAACCATTCATTGTCCGGTCGCGCCCCTCCATGCCGGCGCACGCGCCGGCGCCGCCGGTGGTGTTACTGAATTCCTAATCTGGGTGTCCGCGCTCGTCCATGCTGGAGCGGCGGCAATTCTCCCGAAGAGCACGTAAACGTTAATCGGCGCCACATCTTAAGCGGGTAGCGAGGAGCGAATAGAAAGCGATGAACCGGGCGGTCCCTATTCGCCATTTGCCATTCGCGATTCGCCGTGCAGGCATTGCGCGGTCGCAAATTTCAAAAATTCTCGTCACAGGATATGTTCCTGACAGAGCATGTCGGTTACAGTCGCTACCGCCAGGGACGCAGGCATAAGGCCAAGCCTCGGGACGAGCGAAAGCTTGGGGGCATTGCCAAACCGGCATGTCCACAGCCCTGCATAAACGCAGCAGAGCCGCACCAACAGGACACCGCAGGAGGAAAATCATGGCTGGGCGCGATCAATTTGAAGTCCCCGCTGACATGAGAGTTTTCGCCGAACGAAGCGTCGAGCAGGCAAAGCAGGCCTTCGACGGGTTCATTTCCGCGGCCTACCAGGCGGTCAACGCATTCGAGGGCCAGGCGGAAACCGCCCGCAAAGGTGCCAGGCAAGTCACAGAAAAGGCGATGAGTTTTGCCGAGAAAAACGTCGCGAATTCGTTCGAATTCGCCCAGCAGCTGGTCCAGGCCAAGGACGTGCAGGAGGTGCTTAAGCTGCAGGCTGACTTCATACGAGGTCAGATGCACGTCCTTTCCGAGCAGGTTCGTGAGCTGGGAGAAACCGCGGGCAAGGCCGCAACCGAGGCAACGACGCCAAAGCGTTGACCTCCTCCCGCCCCCCCCCCGATTGTGCGCTGCAACATTTTGGTTGCAATGCACCAAAAAGGTGCTATATAGCCTTTGACATTGTGGCAGCCGCCATTGTCGTTCCCAGTGGCCACGGGCGGAATTGGGCCCGTCCGTGTGCGTCCGCTCACCGCCCCAAGAAGGAAGACCATGTCAGAGGCCGTTGACGCCGCAGCGACCGGCAAAACCAAGTACAAGTCCACATCCGCCGGATCGGCACCGAAATTCGAAATGCCGAATTTCGAGCTGCCAAAGATGGAAATCCCGGGCGCGTTTCGCGAGATAGCCGAGAAGGGCGTCACGCAGGCGAAGGAAACCTACGAAAAGATCAAAACGGTCGCCGAGGAGGCAACCGATCTGCTGGAGGATACCTACGCGACTGCCACGAAGGGTGTGTCGGATTATGGCCTCAAGCTGATTGAAGTTGCGCGCGAGAACACCAACTCCGCCTTCGATTTTGCGAGCCAGCTCGTTACCGTGAAGTCCATTTCGGAGGCCGTGGAGCTCTCAACGGCACATACCCGTAAGCAATACGAGGCTGTCAGCGCCCAGACCAAAGAGCTTGCCTCCATTGCGCAGAAGGCCGCCCTCGACACCGTCGAGCCGGTCAAGGAGAGCTTGGGCAAGGTGTTCAAGCTCGCCTGATCACGCGGATTAAGCTCGCGATTAGAACAAAGGCTCGGACCCCGGTTCGAGCCTTTGCTTTTCGACGCACAGCCTTGTCAAACCGGCGATGTGCTCCTATAGGCCTTCCGCGCGCCACACGCCGTTCTCCAGTGCAGCTGTAGCTCAGTTGGTTAGAGCGCTTGGCTGTGGACCAAGAGGTCGGTGGTTCGAGTCCACCCAGCTGTACCACTTTTAGTCAAGCCGTGCGCGTGGCCACGAAGCGCGCCGCGCATTTGAGCAGGTCGGCGCGAGCGCCAAAGAGATCCAAGGCTGACTGCGCTTGTGCAACAAGGCTCTCGAGCCGACGCCGGGCGGGCTCAGGACCAAGCACCGCAACCAGCGTCGCCTTATGCGCGGCCGCATCCTTATGGGTGGCCTTGCCGACCGTCGCAGGGTCTCCTTCCAGGTCGAGAAGATCGTCTGCAATCTGAAAGGCTTCGCCGAGCGCAGAACCGTACCGGTCAAGGGCGGCCCACTGGGACGCATCAGCCTTGCCTAGAATGGCGCCGGCGACGCAGGCGAACCGCAACAGCGCCCCGGTCTTCATGGCTTGGAGCGTTCTGATGTCCTGCTCATCCAAGCCCGGAGGCCGGGCCTCGAAGCGTCCCTCCGCGGCCAGGTCGCGCATCTGGCCGCCCACCATACCGCCCAAGCCCGCCGCGCGCGCCAAGGCGGTTACCAGTGCCAAGCAAACTTCCGTGTCGGGGTGGGTGTCGGGGCGCGAAAGAATGTCGAAAGCGAATGTCAGCAGTCCATCGCCTGCCAGTATGGCTGTCGCCTCGTCGAATGCCTTGTGCGCCGTCGGACGGCCGCGCCGCAGGTCATCATTGTCCATGGCCGGAAGATCATCATGGACGAGGGAGTAGCAATGCACGCATTCCAGGGCCGCGCCTGCCATCAATGAATGCTGCCGCGCGACTCCGAATAGCGCCGCCGCCTCCACAAGGAGGAAAGGCCGCAGCCGCTTGCCACCACCCAGGCTCGCGTAGCGCATCGCTTCGAGCAGACGAGCCGGCCGCGCCCGCTCGCCCTCCATCGGGGCCGCAGACAAGAGCCGGTCGAGCAACGCCTGCACATCCCGGGCGGTTTGACCGAGCCGGTGCTGGAACACCGCCTCTGGATTCGTACCGGTCCTGAGAGCGTCAACACGGGCCATTGCAGTGACGGCGGGGTTCTCGGTCCAAAACTTTTCCTAGCTCAATTCATTGAATATGTTGAACTGTTTTTCCGGACACGGTTACAGATGCGGAGCGTTGGGGCTGTGCTGGGGTCAAATTCGAGGGCTGTTGAGGCGTGACGCTCGGCCTGCTTGCTGCCGCCGGATTGGGTCTGTGGCTGTATCTGCTCCTGGGCCGGGGAGGATTTTGGCTTTGCACCGAACGCGACGATTGGAAAACGGTAACGCTCGCGCAGCGGCCGGGCGTGGCCGTGGTGATGCCGGCACGCAACGAGGCGGCCGGGGTCGCCGCAAGTGCCGGATCGCTCGCTCGGCAGGATTATCCCTGCACGATTGTGCTGGTCGATGACGAGAGCAGTGATGGTACGGCCGAGATTGCACGCGCGGTGCTCGCAACGAATGGCGGGCATCAATTTCAAGTGGTGAAAAGTCAAAACCCGCCTCCGGGGTGGACCGGGAAACTTTGGGCAGTCAAACAGGGCATTGACGCCGCGCTGGCGCTGCGGCCGGCACCGGAATACCTGCTTCTCACCGATGCCGACATCGTTCATCCCACCAACTCGATTACCCGGCTGGTTGCACAAGCGTGCGCCAAAGGCCTTCTGCTGACGTCGCTGATGGTGGAGCTGCGCTGCAAAACCTTGGCCGAGCGGATAACGATTCCGGCTTTTATCTTCTTCTTCCAGATGCTGTATCCGTTCGCCTGGGTCAACAACCCCAGGAAGGAGATCGCCGCGGCTGCGGGCGGCTGCATGCTGATACGCGCCGATGCTCTTGCACGCATCGGCGGCATTGCGGCTATCCGCGACGCCCTCATCGATGACTGCGCTTTGGCAAAAGCACTCAAGCGGCATGGCCCGATCTGGCTCGCCCTCAGCTCGCGTGTGCGCAGCATTCGCAGCTATGCCTCACTCGCGGAAATCCGGGCGATGGTGGTGCGGTCAGCCTATGCGCAGTTGCGCTATTCGCCGCTGCTGTTGCTGGCAACCGTCGCCGCAATGACGATTGCTTATCTGCTTCCAGCTGTCATGGCGATTTTTGCTCCGGGCGCGGCACGCGCAATGGGAGTATTGTGCTGGAGCTTGATGGCCGTTGCGTTTCTGCCGACATTGCGGCTCTACCGAGTGTCAGCCTTGTGGAGCGTCGCTCTTCCCGCAATTGCGCTGCTATACATGGCCTTTACGCTCGATTCGGCGTACCAATACCTGCGCGGCCGCGGCGGGAGCTGGAAGGGCCGCGTCCAAGCCATCGTGTCCAAATCGTGACCATTACGACGCTGGCAGCGCGCTCGGGCAAGGGTCATCGGGACGAAAACTTTCCCGTGGCATCCCGGCTCATTCATCCGCGGTACCGGCGAACCATTCTCGCATTTTATGAGTTCGTGCGCACCGCCGACGACATTGCGGATCACGGGACGCTTGCGCCATCCGAGAAACTTGCGCTCATTGACCAACTCGAAGCGACCTTGCTCGGCGTGAGCAACCAGGAGCCAGTCGGCATTGCGCTGCGCGCGGAGCTCTCGGAACACCGGCTGTCGCCGCGCCATGCCCAGGACTTGCTCACCGCCTTCCGAATGGATGTGACCAAGCGTCGCTACCGGGATTGGGACGACCTGATCGGATATTGCAGCTATTCCGCGATGCCGGTCGGCCGTTTCGTCCTCGACGTGCACGGGGAGAGCCGCGCCACCTGGCCCGCCAATGACGCGCTGTGCGCGGCGCTCCAGATCATCAATCATCTGCAGGATTGCGGAACCGACTACCGCAATCTCGATCGCGTCTATATTCCGCTCGACGCGCTCGCAGCAGCCGGCACAACAGTGGAAGCGCTCGGGCAAGCGCGGGCGTCACCGGCGCTGCTCGCTTGCATCCACACGCTTGCCCGCCGGACCAGGGAGCTCCTGTGCGAGGCCAGGATCTTTCCTTCAATCATTTTCGACACCCGGCTTGGGCTGGAAGTTGCGGTCATTGCGCGATTGGCGGAGCACCTTGCAGGCCTGCTCGGCCAGCGCGACCCCCTCAGCGAGCAGGTTCATCTGGGCCCTGCCGGATTCGCATGCCGCGGCGCTCTCGCCATATTATTGGGCGTGATGCAACGGGCCGGCCGCAGGCTTGCGAGCCGCCGCCACACACAGGATGCGTAAATCTTGGCGCTGGCAGAAGTTTCGGGCACCGCGGCCGCCGAGCGTGCGTCGAGCAGCTCTTTCTACAACGCCATGCGCATTTTACCGCGTGCGCAGCGCGAGGCCATGTTCGAAATCTATGCCTTTTGCCGCCAGGTCGATGATATCGCTGATTCGAGCGAACCACGCGCTGTGCGCCGCGAGGCGCTCAACCGCTGGCGCGCCGATATTGACGAGCTCTATGCCGGAAATCCGACCTCGCGCACCGCAGGCCTTGTCGGGCCTTTGCGCGATTTTGGACTGCGGCGGGAAGACTTCCATTCCATCATTGATGGGATGGAAATGGATGTGGTGAGCGACATCCGCGCGCCTGACGAGGCGACTCTGGAGGAATATTGCGACAAGGTGGCGAGTGCGGTCGGGCGGCTTTCCGTTCGCATCTTCGCAATGCAGGAGCAGGACGGGCTTGCGCTTGCTCACCACCTCGGACGCGCTTTGCAGCTGACGAACATTCTGCGCGACCTCGATGAGGATGCCGCTATCGGTCGACTTTACCTGCCGGCGCCTCTGTTACATTCAGCCGGGATCTGGACGACGCATCCGGCCTCGGTCCTGACAAACCGGGCGTTAGGCGAGGTTTGCGGCAGGATCGTCGCGCGTGCGCGCGAGCATTTCAGGCAAGCCGAGGTCATCATGAATCGCAGCCCGCGTCGCCTCGTGCGCGCCCCGCGACTCATGGCGGAGGCCTACCGGACTATTCTCGACCGCCTTGTTGAGCGCGGCTGGACTGCGCCGCGCCGGCCGGTTCATCTGCCGCGCGCGCGACTGTTATGGATTCTCATGCGCCACGCTCTGGTCTGATGGCGATTCATGTGATTGGCGCCGGCCTTGCCGGCCTTGCCGCCGCGATGCGCCTTGCCGAACGCGATGCCGCCGTATTCGTCCACGAAGCAGCCAGCCAGGCCGGAGGGCGGTGCCGCTCCTACCACGATCCCGTCCTCGATATGGTGATCGACAACGGAAATCATCTTCTGTTGTCCGGCAATCACGCGGCACTCGCCTTCCTAAGCGCCAGCGGCGCCGCGCGGCATCTGGAAGGTCCGCCACATGCGGAGTTTGCGTTCGTCGATCTTGCGAGCGGCGAGCGCTGGACGCTCAGCATCAACGACGGGAAATTGCCGGCCTGGATTTTCGACAAACGGCGCCGGGTGCCTGGTACGCATATCGGCGACTATCTTTCGTTTGCGCGCTTGCTTTGGGCACGGCAGGAAAAGACGATTTGCGAGACCGTCCCTTGCAGCGGACGGCTGTACGAGCGGCTCGCCCGGCCGCTCTGGCTGGCAGCGCTCAACACCGAGCCGAAGGAGGCGAGCGCGCAACTCGCGGGCGCGGTGATGGCGGAGACTCTGGCGCGGGGCGGAAAGGCGTGCCGGCCGCTCATCGCCCGCGCCGGCCTCGCCCAGGTGTTCGTGGACCCTGCGCTTGAGTGGTTGCGCAAACGCAAGGTCGCAATTGCGCTCGGGCGCCGGTTGCGGACGCTTGATCTCGTTGCCGACCGGGTGACAGCTCTCGAATTCACAGACGGGAAGATTGCAATCGATGCGGGTGATAGCGTCATCCTTGCCGTACCACCCATGGTGGCCCGCGAACTCGTTCCCGCGCTCGAAACTCCGGATCAATTCCGTGCCATTGTCAACGCACATTTCCGCATCGATCCGCCAGCCACGTTCCCGCCCATCATGGGCGTCGTGAACGGCACGATCGAGTGGCTCTTCGCCTTCGAGCATCGGCTATCCGTGACGATCAGTTGCGCCGACCCCCTGCTGGATGCTGCGCGCGAGAATCTGGCGAGGCAGATCTGGGGCGAGGTGGCAGCCGTCACAGGGCTTTCGCTTTCGATGCCACCGTGGCAGATCGTGCGCGAGCGCCGCGCAACGTTCGCCGCCACGCCCGCCCAGAATGCGAGGCGCCCGGGCGCACGAACGCGTTGGAGCAATCTCTTCCTCGCCGGCGATTGGACCAGGACCGGGCTGCCGGCCACGATCGAAGGCGCCGTACGGTCGGGCTATCGCGCGGCCGATCTCATCATTGCGGCCTGATCCGATGCGGCGAAACCTCCAGGAGCATCCGGTGCCATCCGCAGCAAACCTTGATCGCAGCATAACGCGCGCCACTGCGGCGTTGCTGGCGCTGCAGAAGGATGACGGCCACTGGGTGTTCGAGCTTGAAGCCGACGCCACGATCCCGGCGGAATACGTGCTCCTTCGCCATTACTTGGGCGAGCCCGTGGACGCCGCGCTCGAGGAGAAGATCGCCCGTTATCTGCGCCGCATTCAGGGGGATCACGGGGGCTGGCCTTTATTTCTCGACGGGGCGCTCGACGTCAGCGCGAGCGTCAAGGCCTATTTCGCGCTAAAGATCATCGGCGATGGCGTCAACGCACCGCATATGCAGCACGCCCGCGAGGCCATTCGCTCGCGCGGAGGCGCCGCGCGCGCCAACGTGTTCACGCGCATTATGCTCGCGCTGTTCGGATTCATTTCCTGGCACGCCGTCCCGGTGCTGCCGGTCGAGATCATGCTGCTTCCGCGCTGGTTTCCGTTCCACCTCGACAAAATCTCATATTGGAGCCGCACCGTCATTGTGCCGCTGATGGTGTTGCAGGCGCTCAAGCCGACGGCGCGCAATCCGAAGCGCGTGAATGTTGACGAGCTTTTCATTGAGCCGCCGCGGGAGGTGGGTGCCGCGCCCAAGGCGCCTCAGCAGAAAGCCTCGTGGTTCTGGTTCTTTCGCGTCATCGATATCGTGCTGCACGCAGCCGAGCCTTATTTCCCCGCGCGCTTGCGCAAGCGCGCCATCGACAGCGCTTTGCAATGGGTGAACGAGCACCTCAACGGTGAGGACGGCCTCGGCGCGATCTTTCCCGCCATGGCGAACAGCGTCATGATGTCCGATGCGCTCGGCTATTCCGAGGATCATCCGCAACGAGCAACCGCGCGCAAATCCATCGAGAAGCTTCTGGTGGTCCACGAGCATGAAGCCTATTGCCAGCCCTGTGTTTCTCCCATCTGGGACACCGCACTCACCTGTCATGCTTTGCTCGAAGCCGGCGGCGATCGTGCGGCGGCGCAGGCACGCAAAGGACTCGATTGGCTTCTTCCCCGGCAGGTTCTTGACGTGCGGGGCGACTGGGGCGCACGGCGGGGAGACCTGCGTCCAGGCGGCTGGGCGTTCCAGTATGCCAACGCGCATTATCCCGACGTTGACGACACCGCCGTTGTGGTAATGGCAATGGATCGCACCGCACCGGGTGACTTTCGCTCTTCGATCGAGCGCGCGAGAGAATGGATTACCGGCATGCAAAGTCGCAACGGCGGGTGGGGCGCCTTCGACGCCGACAACGAGTATTACTATCTCAACAACATTCCATTCGCCGATCACGGGGCCTTGCTCGATCCTCCGACCGAGGACGTGACGGCGCGTTGCGTCTCCATGCTGGTGCAACTCGGCGAAACCGCGCAGAACAGTGACACGCTGAGGCGCGCGCTCGATTATTTGCGCGCTACCCAGATGCACGAGGGCAGCTGGTATGGCCGCTGGGGCATGAATTATATCTACGGCACCTGGTCGGTCCTGTGCGCGCTCAATGCCGCCGGGGTCGATCACGGCGCGAGCGAGTTTCGCAAAGCGGTGGCTTGGCTGGTGGGGATTCAAAATCCCGACGGCGGCTGGGGAGAAGACGGGTCGAGCTATAAGCTCGATTACCGTGATTATGAGCAAGCGCCGAGCACGGCCTCGCAGACCGCCTGGGCCTTGCTCGGACTGATGGCCGCGGGCGAGGTCGACCATCCCGCGGTCGCGCGCGGAGTGGATTACCTCTCACGACTGCAAGATGAAAACGGTTTCTGGAACGAGCCGCGCTACACCGCGACCGGATTCCCGCGGGTGTTTTATCTGCGCTATCACGGCTATGCCAAATTTTTCCCGCTATGGGCACTCGCGCGCTACCGCAATCTCACGGCCACCAATTCCCGCTCGGTGGCGTTCGGGATGTGACCAGCCGGCCATGAAGCTGCGCGTTCTGTCGGAATCCGATTGCCGCGCGCTCATGGACATGCGTGCTGCAATCGACGTCCAGGCCGAGGCATTTGCGTTGCTCGCCAGCGGACGCGCGGTGGCAGGCCTGCGAACATTCGTCAGTTCGCAGGTGCCGCCCGCAGTCGCCATCTTCAATCCCTGTTTTCTTCGCAACGCCGGCGGCTATGGCATCAAAGTGATTTCGGATTTCTATGGCAACGAGACGCGCGGTTTGACGCGGATGACCGGTTTGGTTGCTCTTTTCGATGGCGAGACCGGCTATCCCCGAACCGTGATGGAGGCGGGCTATCTCACCGATCTGCGCACGGGCGCAGGCACCGCGCTCGCGGCGCGCTTCCTGGCGCGCGCGGATAGTCGCGTAATGACCATCATGGGGGCAGGCCGTGTCGCGCGCAGCCAGGTCGCGGCCCTCACCGAGCAGTTCGAAATCGACACCGTGCACGTGGTCACGCGCAGCCGTGCGCGGGGCGAAGAGTTCGCCCGCCGGATGACGGCCCTTTGCGGCAACCGGGCAAAGACGATCCACGTGGCAGACCGCGCCGAGGCGGCGGTGCGGGCTTGCGATATTGTGGTCGCCGCCACGACGTCGGAAACACCGGTTCTCTTTGGCGAATGGCTCAAGCCGGGGACATTCGTCGCCGCCGTCGGCGCGCACAAGGCTGCCGCGCGCGAGGTGGACAGTGAAACCATACGCCGCGCATCAAAGCTCGTGATCGACAGCCGCGCCGATTGTCTCGATCACGCCGGCGATCTGCTCGTGCCGCTAGCGGATGGTCTCATCGCGCGCGAGGCGATCGCAGAGATGGCGGAGCTCGCGACCGGAAGCTGCCAAGGCCGCAGTTCACACGAGGAGATCACGTACTACAAGTCGATGGGCGTACCCGTCCAGGATTTGGTCACCGCGCAGCACATTGAGCGCCGCGCCATTGCGTGCGGCGCGGGCATCGAAGTGGAATTGGGCGGCGAAGAATGAGCCTCATCTTGCGCGGTCGCCCAGAAAATGCAGAACGGCGTAGCTGAAAAGATCCGGGTCCTGCAGGAATGCAAAATGACTGGCATTGGGCAGGATCAGCAGTCCGGCGCCCGGGATGGTCGCGGCAATGTACTCGGTGTGCTCGCGCTTAATCGCTTCGTCATGGTCGCCATCGACGACCAGGACCGGCGCGGTGATCGCCTTGAGCTGGGCGTCGGTCCAGTTCGGTTCGCTGGCCCACATTTTGCTGATTTGCTCAAGAAACAAATCGTATTCTCGCGGCGTGGCCGAGTACTTTTCGTATTCCTGCCTGGCGCGCTTGATGAACGCGCCAAAGGTGGGATTTTTCTCCACATCGTCGTTGACGCCGGACGGGACGGTGTTGGCGGCAAACGCAAATACCTTGCTGACCCTGTTTGAGTAACGGATCGCAAGATCGAGCCCGAGGATGGCGCCGTCGCTCCAGCCAACGATGTCGGCTTTCGGCAGCTTGAGCACGTCCATCAGCCCGACGACGTCGTCGGCCATCAGATCATAGCCGTATGGCCGCGCATCGCGCGTGCTGCGTCCATGTCCGCGGCTGTCCATCGCGATGACCATATGCCGCGATTTCAACGCCGCGATCTGATGGCCCCAGTAATCCAGATTGGCGAGTCCGCCATGCAGCAGGATCACTGGCGAGCCTTGGCCATAAACCGCGTAGTGGACGCTGATCCCGTTGACGTTGGCTTGGCCACCGCGATCAGCGGGGATCGGCGCGGGTGTGGGCGGCACGATTTCCCACCGTTCGGCGGCACCAGCCGGGATAGACAGTGCGAGTAGCATCATCAGCAACAAAGTGCGCATGCAAGGGGCTCCTCAAGCGAATTCAGCAATGGTCAAAGCGCGACGAACGAGCATGGGCCAGAGATCGGCTCTCCCGGTGAACATCGCCGACCGGCACAATCGCTGGTTCCGATATTCTGCAGGATCGGGACAAAATCAAGCAGTTGCGCTAAGATCTGCGAGATGGGCGAAACTCGCCCAACGTTTGTGTGGCAGGGAGAACGTCATGAAAGGGACTATGGTTGCGATGGGCCTGACAGCAGGAGCGCTGGCGTGGGCCACTGTCTTTGCTGTTGCTCAACAGTTCGGCAGCGCTGCCGAGGCAAGGGCCATGCTCGATCGTGCTGTGACCGAGATCAAGGCCAACGAAGCCGCCGCGCTCGCCAAATTCAACGACAAGGACAACAAGCAATTCCGCGACCGCGATCTCTATGTATTTTGTTTCAACATCTCCGACGGCAAGTTTACCGCGCATCCCAATCCCAGTCTCATGGGAACGGATATCAGAAATCTGAAGGTCAAGGACGACCCCTTGGGTCAAAAGATCTTCGACAACGTCAAGGAAGGCGTGGTTGCGACAGTCGACTATAATTTTCCCAAGCCCGGCAACACCGAGCCGGTTCCGAAGGAGTCCTATGTCACGCGGGTTGCCGGCCAGGGCTGCGGCGTCGGCTATTACAAATAGCGAAACCGCGGCTTCCACTCCTTCGAGCAATGTCAGGCCACGGTTTCGGGCACCGGCGGCTTTTGCACCCGCGGCTGATTGTTCGGGTGGTCCTGATGTGACGGTCCGACGATTTCGGCGGATCGTCACCCTCGCCAGCGCAAGAGCCGCCGTTCAACCCGAGCCACTACCCCTTCAAGCACGAACAGCAAGGCGACCAGCACCAGGGTCCAGGCGAACACGTCCGCCACCGAGAACAATTCCTGCGCTACCGCGAGCTGGTGGCCAATGCCGGTCACGGCGCCGACAAGCTCCGCGATCGTTACGACCCGGATCGCAAGGCTAATATAAGGTTGATCTTCCAGCTGGTGATCAGGATCGGCAGGATCGCCGGAAGCATCAGCTTGGTGAAATACTGCACGGCCGTGGGCCGGAACGAGCGCATCATGCCGCGCAGCTCGCGCGACACGCCGCGCATGCCGTCGAGCGCGTCGACCAGAAACACCGGGCCGCAGACCGCAATCAATACGAACGCAATGCGAAACTCCACGCCGCGGAACCACAGCACCGCGAACAGGATCCAGGACACCACCGGCACCGCCATGAACAACCGGATCATGGGATGCAGATAGCTCTCGATCCGTTCTGAGCGGTACATCGCCGTGGCAAGGAAAAGGGCGAGCAGGAACGAGAGCACAAGCGCGCCGATCACCCGGGCGACCGTGACAACCACGTCCACCGCCGTGATGCCGATCAGGCTGTGGGCGATCCGCGCAAGGCTTGGTATGGCAAAAGCCAGAATTCCGAGCGCCGGCGCGAAATGCGACATCATCTCCCAGAAGGCAAGAAACGCAATCAGCGAGATCAGGCTTTGGCGCGAGAATATTCCGCTCGCCTCGCGATATTCATTAAGGAGCATAGATGATCTTGCTGTCCGGCATGCTCTGATAGAAGCCGGCCTTCACGGCGCGTTCCATCATGTCCCAGATCGACTTGCGGGTGGCAGGCTCCCAGGCCGGCTCGACGATCATGCTGAGCCGCTTGCCGTCAATGGCGGCCTTGAGAATGCCCGGCGGCAGCTTCACCGTCTCGACCGCAATCTTGTCAGCCTCGTCGGTTTCCTCGCGCATCACCTTGGCGACGTCCTGCAGGGCGCCGAGCAGCATTTTCGGCGCATCCGGCACGCGTTGAACGAGTTCGGCGCGCACGGCCGGCACGATCTCCCAGCCTTCTTCGCCCGTGATCTCCTTCCATCCTTGCGCCCCGTTGAAGATGACCTTCCAAGCCGGATTCGCACGCATGATGATGCTTGCAAGCGGCTCGATCACAAGTGCTGCCTCGACCCGGTCGGCCTCGAGCTGCGCGCGGGCAACGGCAAAATTGGCGTTGACGACTGTGATGTCCTTGCCGAGGTCGATGCCTTTGGCATGAGCATAGATTTTGATCACCTGGAACTGAGAGCCGCCCATGTCGGCGGCGAGCTGCTTGCCTTTGAGATCGGCGAGCGACTTGATCGTGGCGTCTTTCGTGAAGATCATCAGATCGGAGAGCGTGAACGCGGTGGCGAAAATGCGCAGCGGCACGCCTTCCTGATAGAACTTCTGCAAAATGGTTGGACCGCCGATCAACACATCGGTCTCGCCGGTTGCAAAGCCGGCATAGAAGGCTGAAATCGAGGGATAGGGCTTGGCGTCGAGCTCGAAGCCGTGCTTGGCGTCCAGGCCGCGCGCCTTCATAATGTTCCAGACCAGCGGATTGAAGACCGGAAGGGTGAGGCTCGAGGCGGATATCTTGGGCTTCTGCTGCGCGCGCGAAGGTGCACCGCGCAAAGTCATGAGCGCAGTGGCGGCTGCCATTTTTGCGAGCCCGCGACGCGACAACTTGTGCATCAAAGTCTCCTCTGGGACGTAATTCAATCGTATTTAACCGTGGTTGCAAATTCCACGCGAGAGCGCCGCCGCAATCGCCGCTGATTATTGCTGACGGATCGGAGGTTGTCCGCGGGCGACTGCGACAGCGGGCATCGGCGCCTGCGTATTTAGGCGACCCCGTGAAGGCTCACAAATCGCTCAACAGGCCCGCCGCCCGGCAAGCCGCGCCCGCTCAGAACAATGGACGAAAGATACTGAACGGATTGAAGGCAGCCTCGCGCGATCTTCGTTCGCGGCGCTCGGTGGTGCGAACCACCTGCCGGGTCACCGGCCGGCCTTCACTCTTGCCTTCACTGCTTTTGCCTTCACTACTCTTGCCTTCACTCTTCTTTGGCGGAACCGCGGCAAACGCCCGCGCGGTATCCGGTGCCGGGGGCGCAAGCGCGACACCTGGCCGCACGTGTTTCACTGGAGCGGGCGAAAGCACCTCAAGCGCGGCCGGCACGGCAGCAGCTACGGGCTGCGGGACCCGTTCGGCAACCGCCTTATTTGCGGCGGGAGAGCTTTTTGCCACGGGCTCGAGCAGGAAATGATAGCCAACCGCAAGGACCGCGTAGACCGCGAGACACTTTGCGATGATTAAGAATGAGGACGTCAGCCGTCCTCGCAAGCTCGCCAGACGCAACGGAGCCCCCCAGCCAATTGCCGCAAAAAGGTCCGCTCATTGGTCGCGCCAGCCGGCGAACTGGTTCAATGTGAAGGGGAATTCTTGTGCGGCGGGTCCGTGCGCTGACGTGGCAGTGCCGCGGCAAAACTACGTCGAACGGGCTACGATCAACTTGGAATCTCGATTCTGCAGCAGACGCCGCCGGATGCAAAAGCGAGATCGACCAAGCCACCGAACTCCTGTGGGATGAGATCGCGAATGACGCTGACGCCGTATTTGCAGTTGGGCGAAGCTGCAACGGCGGGACCGCCGATCTCGCGCCACTCAATGGACAGGTTGGCTGCCTCCGGGCGACCTCCCCGACCCCAGCTCACCTCCACCCGTCCATGCGGGGTCGACAGCGCGCCATATTTTGCAGCATTGGTCGTGAGTTCGTGCAGCACCTGCGCCAGCGTCTGGGTCTGCGCCACCGTCAGGGTCACGTCCGGGCCGCTCACCGTCGCGTTTACATCCGAGGCATGCGGCGCAAGCTGATGGCGGACGAGCTCGTCGAGATCAGCACCGTTCCAATGATTTTGACTGAGCAGCGCGTGAGCATCGGCCATGGACCGGATACGCCGGTCGAGGGCTGGAATGTATTCATCGAGCGAGTTGCCGCTTTGGCGCGTTTCCCTGGCGACCACGCGCACACGCTCCAGCAGGTTCTTTACGCGATCATCGAGCGCGGCGATGAGCAGGGCTTGCTGGTGCTCGGCTTCTTTGCGCGCGGTGACATCGAGCGTGAGACCTTGCAGCCGTGTCGGCTGTCCCACCGCGTCGAATTCGGCCTTCGCTGTCTCCTCAAGCCAGACCTCCCGGCCATCGGGGCGTTGGAAGCGGAACGTGACGGTATAACCGGGATGATCGGGCTTTATGCCGCGCACCAGCGCCTTGAAACGGGTGCGGTCCTGCGGATGCACGTGGGAGAGAAAGCTGTTCGGGTTGAAGATTTGCCGCGGGTCAAAGCCAAGGATCTGCGCCGCGTTGGCGCTGCGCTGCGACGAATTCGAGCCCACATCCCAGACGAACGTTGTCACCGCCCCCGCGGTCAGCGCCTCCTGCACGCGCGCCTCGCTCTCCGCGAGCGCCGCTTCGTGCTGTCGCCGTTCGGCAAAGAGCGCAGCGAGAACATAGGCGCACAGCGCCACCGCCAGAATGCCCGCGCGAGCGGCAAGCACCCGCTCGGCCATCGGCAGTCCGGGACCGCCGAAGTAACCGATCCCCATGGTAGTCGTGCCGACGATTGCGAGCGTCACGATGAAGGCCGCGGCGGCCGCAAAGACCGGGTGGCAGCGCGCAGCGATCCACAGCAGCACCGGAAAGAGCAGAGCAATCGGCACCGCTGTCGCCCATGGTTCCTGCGGCAGCGCAATGACAATGACGCTCATCACAATGAGCGACGCCAGTGCAATGAAGCCCTCGATCGTTTCGCCGCGCGCGGCCGGCTTGCGCGCCACCGAGGCGAGGCCGATTACCAGAGGCGCAATCGTGATGATGCCGAGCGCATCGGATGCGAACCAGTTCTGCCACGTGGCGAAGATCGATCCCGAGGCCTCATGGAAGAAAGCAAAGCCAAGCGTCCCGCCGATCCCCGAGACGGCGGTTGCGAAGATCGCTGCCCCGAGCAGGCCCAACACGTGACGCAACCGGTCGAGATCGAAAGGAAAACCGAACGAGCGCTCGATCACGCTCGCGGCCAGCAGAGCTTCCCCTGCATTGCAGAGAGCAAAGACGATCGAGCTCCAAATGTTTCGATCGCCGAGGAGATTTGCAATGATGGTTGCGGCCATCGTGCCGATCACGACCGGCCATCGCACATGCGGCCCAATGGCGATCAACGTGCCCGCGGCAACGCCCGCAGCCGGCCAGAACACCGCGACCCCGTCGGGCGTGAGCAGGGCAAGGCTCATCTTTGCCGAGAGCATGTAGACGCAGCCCACCACGACGGCGATCCAGAGTGAGCTCATCCAACGCGTTGCCAGATCAGCCGTCGTGGATGTCTTGGCTGCCACTCGCAGATTCTGAAGCATGTCGCGACCCCGGTGCGGACCCCTTATGTAGCACGGGAGGGGTCGTGATACATGTAGGGGCGGGTTTCCAACCGGCCCTCGCGCAACAAAACACGGCCGTGAGGTTGCGCGTCCGCTATTTCGAGCACGTCATTCGTAACGAGAAAGTGATAAATCGCATTCGCGATTACATCGGAATAAACCTGCTGCGGTGGACGGATGACCCAGACAATATCTCCCGAACGTCCTGTGCCGAGAAAGGGCGGGTTTGAAACACGCCCCTACAAGCCCGCCGATCTATACGAACTCGTAGCCTCGACGATCATGCACTATTTCACTGCGCCATATCCGAAACAACTTCAGGTGACATTGCGCGCCGACTTCTCCTCCTCAAACACCGACACCAGCGGCGGCGTGCCGCTCAATCCGAGCTCCTGCCACCTTGCGACGACGTTGTCGTAAGCCTCTTTCGATAATTTTGTGCGCTTCGAGAATGTCTTGATGAAGCGATAGTCCATGCACGCGTTGATCAGGCACTTCGACCCCCACGGCCTGATCTCCGGTGGATTGAGGCTCGGATCGAGATAGGTGCTCCAAGTCTCGCGCAGGATATCGATGGACTGCGCCGGACGTGAGCGCGTCGCCATCGCCCACAGAACCTGACCGACGTTGCTGGGATCGACATCTTCATCGACGACGATCACGTATTTGCCGAAATAGGCGCCTGCCGTGCATTGCGCCGCGAGCGCCATCACCTGCGCGGCGTGGCCGGCATACATTTGCTTGATCGAGACGACCGTCATCCCCCATCCGGCGGCTTCCGGAATGGACCACACGCCGCGGATGCCCGGCACCCCGAGTTTATCCAGGTCTGCCCAGATGCCGGCAGAGCGCAGGGCCGCCCAGAACAGCCCGCATTCGTTTGCAGCTCCGTCCGCCATCAGCGCGCAGGTCAAAGTCGGATTGTCGCGATAGCGAACACGCTCCACCCGCATATAGGGCGTGGCACCGGCAGGCCGCCCGTAATAGCCGGTAAACTCGCCGAACGGTCCTTCGGCAAAAGTCTCGTCGGGATAGAGAAAACCTTCCAGCACGATCTCGGCACGCGCAGGGAGCGGCAGGCCGGTCAAGTCGCTCGTGAAGACTTCGATTGGAGCGCCGTTGATGCCGGAATAGTAATCGTATTCGCATTCCGTCTTCGGCAAGGTGGTGGCGGCGACGAGAAACAGCAGCGGGTCGATTCCATACGCCGCGGCAATCGGCATCGGCTTGCCCATGCGCCACCATTTCTCGCGATCGGTGGTCGCGTCCTTGCCGGGCGAAGTATACACGCCGATCTCGCGCGGGCCCTTGATCATCATGCGGTAGGTGCCGACGTTGATGCGGCCGGTCTCGGGATCCTTTGTCACAACGGCATCGCCGGTGCCGAGATACATGCCTCCGTCGAGCGGCCACATGCGTTGCGCCGGGAAAATGCGAATGTCGATGTCGTTGCCCTCAACGATGTTCTGATTGCAGATCGCCTGCTCGGGCGCGACCTCCTTGGGCGGCATTTTGTGTCCGAGCTTGCGTTGCAGATTCTGCACCGCCTTGAGCGGATGCTCCACGAGGCTCTCGCCGATCGTGACGCAGAAGCGCGAAAGGTTGCAGCCGATCATGTTGTAAATCGCGCGATGGCCGGGATGGCCTTTGATGTTCTCAAACAAAAGCGCAGGGCTCTTCTGGCTGCCGACGAGATAGGTAATGGTGGCGGCTTCCAGATCGGGATCGACCTGCGCCGTGATGCGTTTGAGCTCGTCGAGCGCCTCGACCTTTTCAAGCCAGGCATCGAGATCGCTGCTGTTGGGGCTGCGCGATGCTGCCGCGGCTTCGATCGTTTCGGCGCGCTGGCCTGCTGTACCCACGGTGACGCTCATGTCCATGACGACTGCCGCTCCTTGTTGGTGACGCGCCGAGATTTCGCAATAATGCCCACGCGTTTGGCGCGACCACCCTACCGCTTGCGGCACACAACAAAAAGCCCGGCGCCACGGCGCCGGGCTCAGTTAGGGCACGCCATAGCCGTCAGAAGGTCGCCATCACGTTCTCCAGCCCGAGCAGATGGGCGAGCGACCTAAGCTCCTGCTTCTGGTCGTCATTGAAGCTCATCATCAGCGGCAGTCCCGCGGACTTGAGCCCCTCGACGTTCACCTTGCTCATATCGATTCCCGCGGTCCGGGTACCGTGCGCGGACTTCGGATCTTTCTTGTATTCCATCTTGCGCAACTCAGCCTCAACGGCAGGCCAATAGCGCTCCTGGTCCGGGGTCAAATTGAGCCGGCGCTTGATGCTTGCGATCTGAGACTCGTTGAGGACCGCATTCGACCGGTGCATCGGCCGCGCCGGAACGGCGGCGGCGAGCTTGGCAGGCACGGATGCAACGGATTGAGTGAGGCTGGCGCTCTGTGGCGGCAAAGACGAAGGAGCGGAAACCGAGGACGTGGTCTCGGTGGAAACCGGGTAAACCGGCGTGGGATCAAAAAGCGAGAACGTCGTGTCCGCAGAAGCAAAAGCATAACTGGCCGGCATTGCGCTCTCCGCCCACTCCGCGGGGAAGCGCAAATCGATGGAATCAGCGGCCGAGATTACGGCGGGCTTCGAAGAGACCGATTCTCCGCGGGCCAGAAAACCAGCGGCAAACCCGCACGCGCCGGCGGTGGCTGCCGCGATAAGGCAGCCCGCCATCGCGAAGCCCATACGGTCGTACGTTGATCTGGAGGTACGCCTGGACAGTGCCCCCATTTCCCCTTCCCCGGTTCCCGCCGGATTGTTCTCGCAAAATAAGCTTAATTATGGCTTGGCTGGAGAGCTGGAGAAAACTTTCCGGTCTTTTCTTCCGCCCCAGGAGGGGGTTAACGAGCTCTGGAGGCTCCGGCCGGCCCGACGCAAAAAGGCCCGGCCGGGGGCCGGGCCCTTGTCCTTGGTAAATCTTAGGTTCAGGCCGCCTCGTCCTCGACCACGACGGCGTCCTCGCCTTCACCCTCCCCTTCGCCCTCGCCATCGGACTTTGGACCCCGGCGCGGGCCTTTCGCAAGGGAAGCTTCGATTTCCTTGATCGCCTCGGTTTCAGTAACCCGCTGAACGGCCGAGATTTCGCGGGCAAGCCGGTCAAGCGCTGCTTCGTAGAGTTGGCGCTCCGAATAGGACTGCTCGGGCTGGGTTTCAGACCGATAGAGGTCCCGCACGACCTCGGCGATCGCGATAATATCGCCGGAATTGATCTTGGCCTCGTATTCCTGCGCCCGGCGCGACCACATGGTGCGTTTGATCCGGGCGCGTCCCTTGAGGGTGTCGAGGGCACGCCGCACGAGCGGCCCTTCGGCAAGCTTGCGCATACCCACGGAGACGATCTTGGCGGTAGGCACCCGCAGCGTCATCTTGTCCTTGACGAAATGGATGACGAACAGTTCGAGCTTGGCGCCTGCGACCTCCTGCTCCTCAATGGCAACGATCTGGCCGACGCCATGGGAAGGGTAAACGATGAACTCGGTGGTCTTGAAGCCTTGGCGCTGGGTGGCCTTCTTGCCGTTCATTCCGGGGCTCGCTCCTTCGTCAGGCTTGCGAGCGCGGACGGGCGTCTTGGCGGGAGCCTTTGCAACCGGCTTGGCGACCGGCTTGGTCACAGGGCTCGTTACCTGACGACGCGTCGCCGCGCGGGCATGGGTTTTTCGCCGGTGACTACCGACTGAGGCTTTTTTTACCCGCCGTGCTGCGGGGGTGGTCTTTTTCGACCGATGGCGCGTTTTTCCTGCCACGGCTTTGCGTGGATCTCACGTCCCTGGTTGAGGGTTCCTCGGAATGCACCGAAAAAGAACGCTCCCAACGGGGGAGCGGCTCGGGTGCGGCGTATTGCTCATTTTTTAAATGTATAGCACATGTTGCGCAAAAATCAAAGGCTTATGGCGCTGCAAAAGCCTGCTTTCGCGGCTTGGCGGCATTACATTTTTGTTATTGTTGTTAACCGGATCGTCAGTCGCCAGTTCCCGGATTGGGCGAGAACTGTGACTGGAGCTTGCCGGGAACATCTTCCCACGCCTTGCCGCCGGGCGGGGGCTCCTTCTTGGCCGTGATATTCGGCCAGATCTTTGCGAAATCCGCGTTGAGTTTGAGGAACGTTTCAAGACCAGGCTCGGTGTCCGGTTTGATTGCCTCGATCGGGCATTCCGGCTCACAGACGCCGCAATCAATGCACTCGTCCGGGTGAATGACGAGCATATTCTCGCCTTCGTAGAAGCAATCCACCGGGCAGACCTCGACGCAGTCCATGTATTTGCACTTGATGCAACTTTCGACGACGACGTAGGTCATTCTTCGACGCTCCGGGCGCGCTGAGTAGCGCAAGCGTCGGGACCAGGCAATAGATCGGCATCCAGGACCTCGCGCAGGCTGCGGGCCTCTTCGGCCGACCCGCGCCGGTCGACAAAATTGAGGACCTTCAGCACGTGAACGGCGCGATCCAGCGCCACCGTCACGACGTCGCCTGCCCGAACCGGTCGGCTTGGTGTATCGATCCGTTGCCCGTTGATGCGCACATGACCCGACGTGGCGAGCGCCGCCGCGGCCGAACGCGTGCGCACAACGCGTGCGTGCCACAACCATCTGTCAATACGCTGACGGTCCAATGGAAGCGGTGTGGTTGACTAGCGAGGCTCCTTGGCGTTCGCCTCCAGCTGCTCCTTGAGTTTTGCGAGCTTGGCGAACGGAGAATTGGGATCGGGCTCGCGCGGGGCGCCCTCCTCCACTCTTGTTTTGATGTATTTTGCGCGCAGAGCAGGGTCGCGATCGGGACGATCGGTTCGCGCCGGGCGGTCGGGGCGGTCGGCACGCGATGCCTGGGGTCGGCCGGCGCGCCTGGCAGGTGTCATATCGTGCCGGCGCCGATCCGCCCGATCAGGGCCAGGCTGTTCGCCGGCTTCCTTCTCGCGTTCGTGTCTCCGGCGGCGTCTGGGTCCGCGGGGCGGTTGATCCCTCGTGTCAGGAGGAGCGGCAGGAGCGGGATCGGGGGAAGTCGACTGCTCCGCTTGTTCTGCGGCGGCACCCAGATCGGGGGAAGTGGACTGCTCCGCCTGTTGCGCAGCGGCACCCACCTGCGCTGTCGAAGGAAGATGAGCCGAAGCAGTTCTTGCTGTTGAGGAGGGCTGAGTGCGGCGGCGGCGTGGCGCGCGTTGAATGCTTTTGTTGTCGTCCCGCCGGCCAGGCCGCCATACTTCAATAAAGTCTGTAGCGGCCTTTTCTCCGGACGTTGCAATGGCAGGGACTTGCGGTGCTTCCTGCGCAGGAAGTTCCGGCCCCAACAGATCGGCCTGCTCCGAAACGGCGAGAGCTGGAGCCTCCGGTACCTCGACGACGGCTTCCATCGCCGGGGATGGAGAGATCCCAGTGCTCTCCTGCTGCGGTAGATCGAGCGGCGCGGTGACCTCCCCGGCTGACTGTTCCAAAGGCGCGCCGGGTTCAATTTCAATCATCGGGATCAATTGTGCTTGCGGTTGCGTTGGGGCACCCGCGGTCGCAACCATCTCCTCGGAACCTGGCGCGACGTCCGCAGCCGGTGCGCAAGGAAGCGGCTCGACAGGCTTGGGCCGCTTCTCCATGCGGTATCCAAGCGAGCGCAGCACCGAGGCGAAGTCGGGACCTGAACAGCCCGCAAGCGATGTCATCCGGGTGCTGACAGTGAAACCAAAACCGTCAATTGCGCCGGGAGGCTTGGGTCCTTTGGAATCTGCGCGCCACGCGAGCGCCGGACGGATCAAGTCCGCGAGCCGCTCAAGAATGTCGATGCGCACCGCGCGCTCGCCGCATATCCGGTATCCGGCAACCCGGTAGAGCACCTTTGCGAACTCCTTCTCGGCGGCAATTGAAGTGCGGCCGCTGCCCGCGAGTTGCTCAATGGCTTCGAGACCCGTGCGATCGGAGCCGCCATGCTTGAGCGCCCAGAGCTGGGTGGCGAGTACACGTGGAGCAGGTTTGAGCAGCGCAGGCATGTAGATGTGATAGGCGCCAAACCGCAGTCCGTATTTGCGCAGCGTCGCGCGCGCGGTCTGGTCGAGACCCTTGACCTCCTCCGCAATTTTTTGACGATCAAGGATGCCGAGCGCCTCAATGAGCTGGTAGGCGACGCCGCGCGCCATCCCTGTGACCTCCTCGGCCGCCGCGAGCCGGAACAAAGGCTCCAAAATTCTCTCGATGTGAGACCGCAGCCAAAGATCGAGCCGAGCCTGTACCGCCTCCCGCGGCGCCCCGGACAGGTTCTCGTCGCAGATGATCCGCAGGCGTGGCTTGAGCACGTCATCTCCCGGCAACATCCTGGCAACAGGCTGCCCGAGCCATCTGATGACATCGTCCCGCGCCAGCACGAACTGGCCATCGGCCGCCTGCGCCAGACGGGTTGCGCGTGCGTTGATTTCTCCTGCAAGCGCCTTCTGCGCGGCCCCGGCGACAGCTTTGGCTTCAGAGCCCGGCGATGAAGGCTCAGGAGTGAACATGAAACCATCGAGCCGGCCGATGGCATGACCCTCCACCATGACGTCGCCGCTCTTGCTGATATCGGCTTCGAGCGTTGTGTTCTCCCGCAACCGGCGCATCAGCACGCTGGTGCGGCGGTCGACGAAGCGTTCCGTGAGCCGCTCGTGGAGCGCGTCCGACAACTTGTCCTCGATGCTGCGCGCAACGCCTTGCCAGTGTTCGGGATCGACGAGCCAATCCGGACGGTTGGCGGCGAAGGTCCAGGTTCTGATATGAGCGATACGGTTCGACAGCGTGTCGATATCCCCCTCGGGATGATCCGCTTGTTCCACCTGGCGGGCGAACCAGTCCGTCGGGATCGTACCCTCACGGATGAGAAAACCATAAAGCGTGGTCGCAAGCTCCGCGTGGGCGGCAGGCGAGATCTTGCGATAGTCCGGGACCTGGCAGACATCCCACAGCCGCTCCACCGCTTGCGGCGTTTTGGCGAGCGCGCGGATTTCGTCGTCGCGCGCGGCGTGTTCCAACACCAATATGTCCTCCGCAACCGGCGCGCGCGTGAGGCTCGGCTCTTTTGGAATTTCCGCAAGGGAAGCCTGCAACGCGCCAATCGAGGAAAAATCAAGCTTGGTGTTGCGCCACTGGAGAACCTTGATGGGCTCGAACGCGTGACTCTCCAGCGCTTGGGCGAGCTCGGTCTCGAAGGGCGGACATCTGCCCGTGGTACCAAAGGTGCCATTGCGCGTGGCCCGCCCCGCCCGCCCCGCGATCTGGGCGAGCTCGGCAGGATTGAGCTTGCGAAACTGATATCCGTCGAATTTGCGGTCTGACGCGAATGCAATGTGGTCGACATCGAGATTGAGTCCCATTCCGATCGCGTCGGTCGCAACCAGATATTCGACGTCGCCGGATTGGTAGAGCTCAACCTGCGCGTTGCGCGTGCGCGGGGAGAGTGCGCCCAGAACAACCGCGGCGCCACCGCGCTGGCGCCGGATCAGCTCGGCGATAGAATAGACCTCCTCGGCCGAGAAGGCGACAACGGCGGAGCGCCGTGGAAGCCGGGTGATCTTCTTCTCACCGGCAAAGGAAAGTTGTGAAAGCCGCGGGCGCGTCAGAACGTGGGCGGCGGGAAGCAGCCTCTCGACCATCGGGCGCACGGTCTGCGCGCCAAGCACCAGCGTTTCTTCCCGGCCGCGGCGATTAAGCATCCGATCCGTAAAGACATGGCCGCGCTCGAGATCGGCGCCAAGCTGCACCTCGTCAATGGCCAAAAAGGCGACGTCGAGGTCGCGCGGCATCGCTTCCACGGTGCAAACCCAGTACCGGGTATTCGCCGGCTTGATCTTTTCTTCCCCGGTAACGAGCGCGACAGCATCCGCCCCGACGCGCTCGGCCACTTTGTTGTAGACCTCGCGCGCCAGCAATCGCAGCGGCAATCCGATGATCCCCGACGAGTGACCCAGCATGCGCTCGATGGCGAGATGGGTCTTTCCGGTGTTGGTGGGACCAAGCACCGCCGTCACACCGGCACCGCGCGGGGAAGCGACGCGGTTCGCTGCGGAGGAGAACGAAATCGGCATCGGCTCGCTAAGCTTATCGGCCAGAGTTCTCAGGAGACGTGTCGCTTCAAGGACGCCCGCGGCCAAAGCGCAGCGTGCCGGTCATAGCGCCAGTATGCATGGCCGGTCTGTACCACAATGTGACGGCAAAAGCGCGTGCGACTGCCTGTGTTTAATCTGTGGAACGAGCCTCGAACGAATTCGAGCCCGAATCGCTGACTCGAAGCCAGTCGGAATTCGTTCACGGCTATATGTCGATGCCGGTCTATATCGGCACCCCATAGCTTGTGAGTCAAGCACGCAGGGGCCGGCAGGTGCGCATGACCTCGGTTAACTCCTGCGGGGATTTGGGGGTCGGCCCCGCCTTGGTCAACTGCGCCGACATGCGGGCAGGCCCTTACTGGCTTTTCGCCGACGCCCTGCCGGGCTGCGGAACCGAAATGAACTGGCTCGCCTCGAGGACTCCGGTCCCAACCGGTGTCGGTATCGAAATTCGATAGGGTGCGATGATCCGCGTGCCCGCGATCGGGGCGAGCCACATCTCCATGTCCTGCTGCTCCATCAGGTATTTTATGGCGTAGCGATCCGGAACGTGGCCGGCGAGGGGGGCAAAACGAACCGCGCACACGACCACCCGGCCCTGGTAGCCTGCCTGTGATGTGACGGTGTCAAATCGCTTGAACGCGAGCTGGAGGTCGTAGCGCATGCGGCCGTCGAACACGGACAACGTGCGCTGGCAGCCCTGAGGCACGACCGTGTCGCCGTTGCCGGGAATGCGAACAAGCGATGCAGTCATCGGATCCGAGACGCCGCGGCGATGAGCTTCGGTCAGCGGAACGCGAGAAGCGCTGGGCGTATTCGGCGGTTCCGCGCTGAATTCCTTTACTGTACCTCCGCTGATCACCATGCGGACTTCATCGTATTTCTTGTCGGTGGAAATGCTCGAGAAATATGTCGAAGAAACCAGCTGACCTCCGGAGATCGCGCCGCGAGCAAAGCTATGCCCTTGACCGCTGGCGAAGATGCGCAGGAGGCCGGCTGTCGCGCCGCTTGCGCTGGTGGAGAGCTGATTCTCTCCGATGTCGACCGTCCAAGTGCCGTGACCGATCGGCAGTCCTGCGAGTGTTACAGAATAATGAGCGTCGAGCTTGGCCTGCGCAAAAAGCTCGCTTTTCCACGCCTGCGCCATGACCATGACGAGCAACGCTGCGGCAAGCAAAATTGCGCGACGAAGAGGACAGTATGAATTCACAAGCTCGATCCTGTAAGCGCCGACACCTCTTTTTCGGGATTCGGCCGGCCCCTCCATGTACGACTTGGGATCATCACCTTGGGCGCCAGACGAACCGCGATCCACAAAGGGCCTTCCTGTCTTGGAGAGCTATCTTGGCCCGATCAAGGCAGGTTGCGTCGGCCTTGGGCTCAGGGACGCGCCACCCGGAGACCGGCAGTTGACGTGATTTCATGGGCTAACTATAGCTCCGCCGAATTTTACCGGCTCCGGCAATCGTCGCTGCGGGAGCAAAGGCGGAGGTTTTCTCATGTCCCGACGGTGCGAGCTGACCGGCAAGACTGCCCAGGTCGGGCATCGGGTGAGCCACTCGAACATCAAGACGAAGCGCCGATTTCTGCCCAATCTGCTCAATGTCACGCTGATGTCGGACGCGTTGGGCCGCTCCGTCAAGCTGCGTGTGTGTGCAAACGCCCTTCGAACCGTTGACCATCGCGGCGGCCTCGACGCATTCCTGATGAAAGCGAAAGACGAGGACCTGTCGAGGAGAGCGCTTGATCTCAAACGACGGATTCGCAAATCCCGCGAGTTGGGCACGCCGGCCGCCGCGTCCTGACCAGACCGCCACCGCATTACTCCACCAGCGCGAATTGCAAGAGGAGGGTGCGCTGGAGTAGTGAAAAATTGTCATCTGAGATTAGCGACAGAACAATCTCGCCGCCTGCACCGCGGTGGATGCTCAGGCCTTCCATGTTGTCAATCTCGCTGCGCAGATCAGCCTCCAAAAGGACCGGTCCATCGACCAGCGCGCCCGGCGTAATGCTTGCCATGGCAATGCGGCGAATACGCATGGCAAGGCCGTTGGTCCAGTTGAACTTGCGCTCCAGCAACAGAAGGTCCCCGGCGGGGAGCAAGGCGCCATCGGAAACGTCGTAATCGGCCGTCCGCCTGACGGCAAAGCCACTCGGCTTGGGCCCTCCAATCAGGAAAGCGTTGATATTGCCGGCTCGGTCGAGGCCGCGTTCCGAAATGGCGATGAGCGCACCCGCGAGCGCGAGCCCATCAGGAACGAAAACAAGGGCTTCAAGGCCCTTGTTGCGTGGCAATGATCGAATGGCGCCCGGCACAGCGATGGGATGGCCGCGAGCAAGCAGGCCGTCCTTGGCATAATCGAACCGAACGATCTGATGAACGCGCTCGATGCCGACGTACAGCATGCCGCCGCCATCCTGCGCGATCGACTCCGCGTCATACCAGCCGCGCGCCGCGAGTGGCCTGCCGTCCGCACCGAGCATTGGCGCCATCTCGGCGTGCTCGATGCCAGCGGGCCGGCCTTGATCGTAGAGAATTCGCCCTCGCAACCACCATCCCTTATCGCTTACAGCAATAAAGTGCGCGCCGTCCTCGGCGACGCGCATCCCTGAAAATCCGCCAAAATGCCGAAAGCCAGAGCGCAACACCAAGCCACCGCGAAAGTCGAGCGGCCCGAATTGGCGGCGCGCGGGGTTGAAGATTTCGAAAGACGCGATGGGCTGGGACTGTACTGCGATCGCGACCGGCGGCTCTGCCGCCCGTGACAGGTCGCCGGTGGTCAAAAAAATCGCGCCGGCAAGCAGCGCGCAGACCTTCATCAGGAGCGATAACGGCGCGCACCTTCTCACGCGTCGAGCCTTCGCACCGTCACAGGTTCGGCAATTGGCTCCTCGTCGAACAGCTCGGCGAGCTTTTCCGTCATCGCCCCGCCGAGCTCCTCCGCGTCGACGATGGTCAATGCCCGCCGGTAATAGCGCGTCACGTCGTGCCCGATTCCGATTGCAAGCAATTCGACCGGCGAGCGCGTCTCGATCTCCTCGATCACCCAACGCAGATGGCGTTCGAGATAGTTGCCTGGATTGACGGAGAGCGTGGAATCATCGACCGGAGCGCCATCCGAGATCATCATCAGGATTTTACGCTGCTCGCTGCGCGCCAATAGACGCTTGTGCGCCCAGTCAAGCGCCTCACCGTCAATATTCTCTTTGAGCAGGCCCTCGCGCATCATGAGCCCGAGATTCTTGCGTGCGCGGCGCCAGGGCGCGTCCGCGGACTTGTAGATGATATGGCGAAGATCGTTGAGACGGCCGGGATTGGCGGGCTTTCCAGCGGCAAGCCAGGCCTCGCGGGACAGGCCGCCCTTCCAGGCGCGGGTGGTAAATCCCAGGATTTCGACCTTGACCCCGCAGCGTTCCAGCGTGCGCGCGAGAATGTCGGCGCAGGTCGCGGCAACCGTGATCGGACGGCCGCGCATCGAGCCTGAGTTATCGAGCAGCAGCGTGACGACGGTGTCGCGAAAGGTGGTGTCCTTCTCGCGCTTGAACGAAAGCGGATGGAGCGGATCGACGATGATGCGCGAGAGGCGGGCCGGGTCAAGCAAGCCTTCCTCGAGATCGAACTCCCAAGCGCGACTTCTGACGCGCCATCAAACGGCGCTGCAGACGATTGGCGAGACGCGCGACCACGCCTTGCAGGTGCGAAAGCTGCTTGTCGAGATAGCTGCGCAGCCGATCGAGCTCTTCCGGCTCACACAGCTCCTCGGCCGCAATTGTCTCATCGTGGCGCATGATGAAGGGCCGGTAATCCGGGCCGCGCGGCTCGTTCTGTCCGTGGCGGCGCTGCCGGCGCGGCTCCGCAGGGGTCTCCGCGTCGCCCATCTCGGCGTCGTCAGCCGTCTCGGCGGACAGGGCCTCGGCAGCCTCGGCGCTGGTATCGGCCATGTCCTCGCCGGACATCTCCGCCTCATCCACGCGCGTTTGCGTATCGTCGGCGTCGGTTCCCTCCCCCTCCTCGCCCGATTCGTCCTTGCGCCGATCCTGCTCTCCTTCTTCGCCTTCTTCCTCGTCGGCGGTGCTGCGGTCCTCGCCCATATCGAGCGCATCAAGCAGATCGTGGATAGCGTCTCCAAAGCGCGATTGATTTTCGATCAGCCGATCGAGCCGGTCGAGATCGCGTCCAGCGCGATCCTCGATAAGAGGACGCCACAGCTCAACAAGCTTGCGGGCGGCCGGAGGTGGTGTCTGCCCGGTGAGCCGCTCCCGGACCATGAGAGCAACCGCCTCCTCGATCGGCGCGTCCGCGCGGTCGGTCACCTCGTCAAATTTGCCGCGATGAAAGCGGTCATCAAGCATCGCCGATAGATTGTTCGCCACCCCGCTCATGCGGCGAGCACCGATCGCCTCGACGCGGGCCTGTTCGACCGCGTCAAACACCGCGCGCGCCTGTTGGCCTCCGGGGACGAGCTTGCGATGGATCGAGGGATCGTGACAGGCGAGCTTGAGGGCGATCGAGTTGGCATGACCGCGAACAATGGCGGCTTCGGACGCCGTGAGCTTGCGCGGCGGCTCCGGCAGGCGCGCCTTCCCGGCGGTCACCCCGGGGCGTTCAGCCGCAAACGAGACTTCGAGATCAGGCTTGCGGGCAATCGCCCGCAGACAACCCGTGACCGCGCGCTTGAATGGCTCGGTCGGACTTTCCTTCGGGAAAGTCTTGCCTTTGAGGTTCGAAGACACGGGGAGCGCGCCTCATCAGCTCATTGTCTTGGCCGCGGCCGCATGCATGATTTAGCTCAGTGCCACGTTGACGGACGACTCCGGCAACTCCGTGCCGAAGCAGCGCTGGTAGAACTCGGCAACAATCGGCCGTTCCAGCTCATCGCACTTGTTCACGAAAGTGAGACGGAATGCGAAACCGATGTCCTTGAAAATTTCCGTATTCTCGGCCCAGGTAATGACGGTTCGGGAACTCATGACGGTGGAAATGTCGCCGTTCATAAACGCGTTGCGGGTCAGATCAGCGACGCGGACCATCTTGTTGACGATGTCGCGACCCGGGTCCGTCCGATAGTGCTTGGCCTTGGCCAGCACGATCTCAACCTCGTTGTCGTGCGGCAGGTAATTGAGCGTGGTGACAATGGACCAGCGGTCCATCTGCCCCTGATTGATCTGCTGGGTACCATGGTAGAGACCCGAAGTATCGCCGAGCCCCACCGTGTTGGCGGTCGCAAACAGACGAAAGGCGGGATGGGGTTTAATCACCTTGTTCTGATCGAGCAGCGTAAGCTTGCCCGAGACTTCGAGCACCCGTTGGATGACGAACATCACGTCGGGGCGGCCGGCATCGTATTCGTCGAAGCACAGCGCCACATTATGCTGCAATGCCCAGGGCAGAATGCCATCTCGGAACTCGGTCACCTGCAGGCCGTCGCGAATGACAATGGCATCCTTACCGATGAGATCGATGCGGCTGATATGGCTGTCCAGGTTCACGCGCACGCACGGCCAATTAAGCCGTGCCGCAACCTGCTCGACATGGGTCGATTTTCCAGTTCCGTGATAGCCCGCGATCATGACGCGTCGATTCTTCGCAAAGCCTGCAAGAATCGCGAGCGTGGTGGGTTTATCAAACCGGTAGTCGGGGTCGAGGTCCGGCGTATGCTCGTCGGGTTCCGAGTAGGCGAGGACCTCCAGATCGCTGTCGATGCCGAACAGCTGCCTGATCGATACCTTCATGTCCGGAAGACCGGGGACCTCTTCTGCGACGGCGGGCATTGCTCCTCCGTGATCTCGGAAACGACCGAGACCCGTTCGGTCGATGGCTGACCCTGATATCTCGATGAACCTAGCAGACTGCCCCGGCGCGGCGGAAGGCACAGTCCTTCAAAGCTCACATCTCAAATAGGGAGGAAGGGCATTCGCCGCAACGTTTTGCTGTCCGGTTTTATCAGCGAAAGCCAATCGATTTCAAATAGTTATACGCTTGAATGATCTCCCGCAATTTGCCTTCCGAGGAGCGGTCGCCGCCATTGGCGTCGGGGTGATGGCGCTTGACCAGCTCTTTAAACCGGCTCTTGACCTCTTGTTTGGAGGCCTCCGCTTCGAGCCCGAGCGCATCCAATGCCTTGCGTTGGGCATTTCGCACCACACGCGATTCCGGCGTGCGCCGCTCAAATTTCGCTTGCTGGGCTGCTGTCTCAAATCCCCGAAACATGCCGAACGGATCATCGGCGCCTTCCGGACGCAATCGGGAGGAGTGCGAGCGCCAGCCCGGCCGGCCGCCATTCATCCCCATTTTCCAGGTCGGACGATGTCCTATGACAGCGTCCTTCTGGTACCTGGCGATGTCGTCGGGAGTCATCCCGGCAAAGAAATTGTAGGAATGATTGTACTGCGCGGACGTGATCGAGACAGAACTGCCAGTATTCGCGCTCGCGCAGCCGCCCTTTCGGGGCGCGGTGAGTTGCCGGTGCCGTGCAGTGCGGCCACTCGCAAGCGGGACACTGGGACCGCAAACGGCGATCCTTGTCGGGCTTGACCCTGATGCGGTCGAACAGGGGCGAGTCTTTTTTCATGACCGATCAGTATGCGCGCAGCGCCAACCGAGATTCAAGACTTGACAACGCCATTGACGACCCCGAACCGCGCGGGTATGCGCGGCGCATGCCAGTGCGCGATGTGATCACGCAGAAGTTGACCGAGGCTTTCTGCCCACTGAACCTCGCGGTGACGGATGAGTCCCATCGACACGAGGGACATGCCGGCCATCGGCCGGGCGGAGAAACCCATTTCAGAGTCCATATCGTGGCGAGAGCATTCGAAGGAAAGAGCCGGATCGAGCGTCACCGCATGATCAACGAGGCGCTTGCGCACGAGTTCGCAAGCGGTGTGCACGCGCTTGCGATCCACGCGCATGCACCGGGCGAGGCGAACGGATAACCGCGGCATCAGGGTTCGCGGGTGCCAAGATATGCGGCAATCGCGATCATGTCCTCGATGCCGAGCTTCTCGACGACCGCTTCCATTTGAGCAACGGATCCGCCTGAGCGCATGCCGATTTTCATGTCATTGAGCTGCCGAACCGTGTAGATCGGCGCGCGTCCGGCGATCGGGGGCACGTCTCCAAGGCCTTTGAGGTCGCGCCCGTGACAAGGGGCGCAGGGGAGCGTCTTGGAGCTTGCGGATAAGACCAAGGCTTCTCCCCCTGCGACACTGCCGGGCGGCACGTAGTCGACAAACCCGGAATGCGGGTCGCGGCTCCTGCTACGCGATTCGTCCTCAGGCAGCACGATGATGCGATTGCCGATTGCCTCGGTCTCGCCGCTCGGTTCGGCAAAACGCATTCCACCCGGACCGACATGGCTCTTCGGCACCACGTCGCTCTCAGTGACTTTGGTGGAAATGCGCGGGTTCAGAGCAGCGAAGTAATCGCTCGCCGCGAGATCATCAGGTACGGAAATCGCGTGCGCGATCGCGATCATCGCCGCGGCAAGCACACCCTTGCGGCCGCCGGCTCTGAATTGCGCCATCTGGGCGCTGAGATACGCCGACGAAAGCCCGGGAAGACTCGCGGTCTGCGGATAGCCGTCTCCTGTCGTCGAATGACAATATGCGCATGCTTGCACGAGCGGCTTTTGCCCCTGCGCCACAATGACCGGCATCGGCGGGTGCTCATCGGGAAACCAGTCCGGCGCATTGAAGGGATCATCGATCTGCGCCTGGGTGTAAGCCTTCGCGCTCCCAGGCACGTGCTTGAGGGCGAGATTGTCGAGCGGCGCGGGACGCGGCGTAACCGGATAGGCCCAGCTCAGATCCTCGCCGAGGGCGCTGGCGGGAAGGAGCAGGAGAAGAATGGTCGTGACAAGGAAACGCATTTGGAATCGGCTCCGCGGAACGTAGGGCTAGGCCGGTTTCGCAATGGCTGCATGAGCGGCATGATGCGTAGCGCCGTGATCCTGTTGCGCTCCCGGCGCAGCACGCGAAACCGGAAACCATGAAAGGTAAAGGACTGCCCCGGCTCCGGAATTGAGCGCGCCTCGTGAATGACGAGGCCTGCAACCGTAGTCGCTTCGTTATCGGGCAGGTTCCACTCCATGGCGCGGTTGAGATCGCGGATCGGAACGCCGCCGTCGACGTTGACTGAACCGTCCGGTTGCAGCCGCACTCCCGGCACCGCCACGTCATGTTCATCGGTGATGTCCCCCACGATCTCCTCGAGAATATCTTCGAGCGTCACCAGGCCCATGACCTCTCCGTATTCGTCGACGACGAGGGCAAAGGGGGTGCGGCGGCGCCTGAACGCCTTGAGCTGCTCCGAAAGCGGACGAATGTCGGGAACGAACCACGGGGGTCGTGCGATGCGGGCGATATCGATCTTGCCAAGGTCACGGCCGGCGACCCGGATGGCACGCAAAAAATCCTTGGCGTGAAGGACGCCGACGATGTTTTCGGGCTTGCCCTTCCACAACGGTACGCGCGTCACCTGCGCTTCCAGCACGGCATTGATCACTTCTTCGGGCGGATCGTCCAAGCAGACCGTTATCATTTCGGTGCGGTGAATCATCACGTCGGAAACGGTGAGGCTGCGCAGATCAAGCAGGCCGCTCAACATGTCGCGGTCCAATCGCTCCACGCCTCCCTCGCGATGCAGGAGATCGACCGTTCCCCGCAACTCCTCGTGCGGAGACAAGATGGATTGTGTTTCACCCACCTTCATTCCAAACAGCCGCAGCATGCCTTTGACCGCCCACCCGACCGCAAACAGTACCGGCGTGAGCAGGCGCACGGTCCAGTCGATCGGCCGTGCTACCCACAACGCGATTCGATCCGGCGCGTTGAAAGCGGCGGTCTTGGGCAACACTTCCGCAAGCACCACGATCAGGACGGTCATGACCATCGTCGCGTAGATCACGCCGACCTCGCCGAACCAGCCGAGCAGCACGCCGGTTGCGAGCGAGGACGCCGCGATATTGACCGCATTGTTACCCAGCAAAAGCGCCCCGATCAGGCGCTCACGCGCCTCGAGCAGCCGGTTGACAAGCGCGGCGCGAGCATTCCCGTTTTTTTCCAACCGGTGCATGCTCGCACGTGAGGAAGCCATCAGCGCTGTCTCGCTGCCGGCGAAAAACGCGGAGAGCAACAGGCAGATCACAACGAACAAAAGTGCGAGCCAGTCGTAACCAGTCATCGCGCGGCGAGCTGCTCCTCCAGAAACGCGCGGACCGCGGCACTTTCCACATCATGCGCGACAAAGCCCGCGCCTATTGCGCGTGCCAGGATGAAGGTCAACTTGCCGTGCCTGACCTTCTTGTCCTGCGCAATCAGGGCCATCAGAGTGTCCACGCCGGGCGGCCCGCCGGGTATGGAGCCGATGTTGGTCGGCAGTCCCACGGCCGCAAAGTGCCGCGCCACGCGCGCCGCCACGGGCGCGGGCAAAAGCCCGCAGCTCGCGGAAAATGCGAAGGCCAGCGTGATCCCTAACGCCACCGCTTCCCCGTGCAAAAGACGGCCGGAAAATCCCGCCGCTGCTTCAAGCGCGTGGCCAAACGTGTGACCGAGGTTGAGGAGAGCGCGCTCGCCGGTTTCTCGCTCATCGCGGCCGACGATGGCGGCCTTCATCCGGCAGCTTACTGCGATTGCGTGCTCGCGCGCTGGACCGCCGGCAAACACCTCCTGGGCGTTCGTCTCCAGCCATGCGAAGAACTCGGCATCGCAGATCAAGCCGTACTTGACGATTTCGGCATAGCCGGCACGAAACTCGCGTGGCGGCAATGTGTCGAGCAGCGCCGTATCGGAGAGGACGAGAATCGGCTGATGAAAGGCGCCGATCAGGTTCTTGCCATGGCGCGAATCGATCGCGGTTTTGCCGCCCACTGAAGAATCGACTTGTGCGAGCAAGCTCGTGGGCACTTGGACATAATCGAGCCCGCGCCGCACGACGGACGCTGCAAAACCAGCGAGATCTCCAATCACGCCGCCGCCGAGCGCAACAACGAGGTCGCCGCGCTCGATCCTGGCGTCCAGCAATCCCTCGCACACGCCTTCGAGCACGGCGAAGCTTTTCGAGCCTTCGCCCGCAGCAACGGCGATGCAGGTCGAAATCACGCCGGCGCCTGCGAGAGCGGATCGGGTGGCAGGGAGATGATGGCTGGCGACATTTTCATCAGTAATGATGGCCGCCTTGGAGCGAGGCCGCATCGCGGCAATTCTTTGCCCGAGCGTGAGGACCTGACCGCGACCGATCACGATGGGGTAGCTGCGCTCCGCGAGCTCGACGTTCACGACGAGCGGATCGTTCACTCGCACCGGCGCGGTCATGCCGCATGATCTCCGTTATCGGACGTGCTTGCCGCTGCCTGCTCTCTTTCCAGCCGGCGGGCGAGCGCGCTCACGATCTCATCCACGATCTTATCATGCGACACGTCACGAGACTCTACGGTGAGATGCGCCAGTGCGTAGATCGGGTATCGCTCGGCCATGAGCTTGCGCAGCGTCGCGGCCGGATTCTCGGTTTTGAGCAGCGGGCGGTCATGACGGCGCCGGATCCGCTTCATGAGGACATCAAATTCAGCGTTGAGCCACACCGATACACCCCTCCCCGCGATGGCCGCGCGAGTACTGGCATTCATGAAGGCGCCCCCGCCGGTCGAGAGGACCTGCGGCCCGCCCTCTAGCAGCCGCACGATCACGCGCGCCTCTCCCGCACGAAACTCGGCCTCCCCGCGAACCGAAAAGATGTCTGGAATGGTCATGCCGGCCGCTTGCTCGATCTCCGTGTCGGCGTCCACGAAAGGAATTCCCAAGCGCAGCGCGAGGCGACGGCCGATCGAGGACTTTCCCGATCCCATCATTCCGACCAGCACGAGGGAGCGAGGGCCCAGCGCCTTGGCGATGAATGCCTCCAGCGGGAATGCCGTCTGAGGAATGGCGCTCTGCCCCATAATGTCGATCATCCACCCCGCGCGGCATTGCGCGGGTTTGTCTTTCAATACAAGCGCTCGTGGTCAAGTCCAAGCCCGCAGCGGCGCCTATGCCCGCCCCCAGGCTGGCTTTGGCAGCGTCCCCCGTGTCCTAGTTTCTCCATTCTTTGCCTGCAAACTGCGTGCGCGGGAGTTTACGATGCCAAGTCTGTTTCGATTTCTCACCCTGATCGGAGTTCTGGGCGGCCTCACCTATGGAGCCATGTTCATGCTCGCGAGCTGGTTTGATCCGAAGCCGCGCGAGATCACGGTTACCATCCCGCCGGACGAATTCGCACGGCAACCCTGATCATCACGTGGCCCCGAAGGGCAAAATCTCCGATCAGTCCCTGATCGAACTTTTCCTCGACATGGTTGCGGCCGAACGTGGGGGAGCAAGGAATACGCTTGCCGCTTATGCCTCCGATCTTAATGATCTGTCGGCGGCACTCGCTGCGCGCGGACGCTCCATCGGCGAGGCCGGGACCGACGATTTACGTTCCTATCTCTCCACGCTCTCCGGCCGTGGGTTCGCGGCCTCCTCGGTCGGGCGACGGCTTTCCTCGATCCGCCAGCTGTTTCGTTTTCTTTATCGGGAAGATCACCGGGGCGACGACCCGTCTGCGGTCCTGCAAGGGCCGCGGCAGGTTCGCCCCGTACCGCAGGTGCTGAGCATCTCACAAGTCGATCACCTCCTCGCCTGCGCCCGCGCGCAGATGAACAGGCAAGCGCAGCCCGGCGTTGAGCGCCTGCGGGCTGCACGATTGCACGCCATGATTGAGCTGCTCTACGCAACGGGGCTGCGGGTATCAGAGCTCGTGGCGCTGCCGGCTTCTGCTGCAAACCCCGGCGCGCAGATGCTCACCGTCCGGGGCAAAGGGGGCAAGGAACGTCTCGTGCCGCTCAACGAGGCGGCCAGAAATGCGATCCAGGAGTATCTGGGCCTGCTCTCCACGGCTCCCCGCTATCGCCGGACCAAATGGCTGTTTCCCTCATTCGGCGCGCAAGGACATATGACGCGCCAGCACTTTGCGCGCGAATTGAAAGGGCTTGCGGCCGCGGCGGGGCTGCGTGCACGAAACGTCACTCCGCATGTCCTTCGCCATGCTTTCGCCAGCCACCTCCTCCACAATGGCGCGGATCTCAGGGTGGTACAGGTACTGCTCGGGCATGCCGACATTTCGACCACGCAAATCTACACCCATGTGCTGGATGAGCGTCTCAAGAGCCTGGTTCGTGATCTGCACCCGCTCGCCGACGAATGATTTGCGCAGCCCGTCACGGAGCTCTCGATGAGAGTTGATGTGTTTTTCCCCATGGTAGTCCTGCTGATCGGCGCGCTGAGCGCGAACGCGGCGCGCGCTCAGACAGAGCAGGAGCGCCGGTGGTGCGCGGGCGAGGATGCCGCAACCGTTGCGCAGAGGATCGAGGGCTGCTCATCCATCATCAAGGCAGGCAGCGACAAGGGGGAAAAACTGGCGGAGGCTTTCAATGATCGCGGCGTTGCATATCGGCTAAAAGAGGAGCCCGACCGCGCCATCCAGGACTACAGCCAAGCCATAAAGCTCAATAGCAAGTTTGCAGCGGCGTATAACAACCGCGGCGTCGCGTATGACCGCAAGGGCGATTACGATCGCGCCATTTCGGACTATGACCAGGCGATCAAGCTCAAGCCTACCGCCGAAGCCTATTTCAACCGCGGCAATGCTTTTCTCGGCAAAAATCAATACGACCACGCCATCGATGATTTCAATCAGGTGCTCAAGCTCAAGCCCGGCTTTGGGGCTGCCTTGGACAATCGCTGTTGGGCACGCGCGGTGGTTGGCATTCTGCGGCCGGCGCTTGCCGACTGCAACGAAGCGCTGCGACGGATGCCCGGCAATGCCGCTACGCGGGAAACGCGCGGTTTTATCTATTTGAAAATGACCCACTTCGATGCCGCAGTTTCAGACTTCGACGCCGCGTTGCAGATCGATCCGAAACTCGCTTTTGCGGTCTATGGCCGGGGCTTGGCAAAATTGAAGAACGAGGATCCCACGGGCGCAATCGACCTGGAACGCGCAAAGGCGTTGCAAGCCGACATTGCGGAGGAATATCAGCGCTACGGGATTGCGAGCGCGCGCTAGCCATTCTTCCGCCCCTCGTGTCATATCGGCGGCTCGGCAGGGTGATGTGACATAGGCACCCGAGAGCAGCTCGATGCGCAGTTATCTCGATTTTGAAAAACCTGTGGCCGAGATCGAGGCCCAGATCGATGAGCTGCGCGCTCTGCAGACCGGGGATAGCGCGGCCGCCATCGGCGAGGAGATTTCACGCCTGGAGGCCAAGTCGGCGCAGGCGCTCAAGGAGCTCTACGCCGACCTCACACCCTGGCAGAAGACGCAGGTCGCCCGCCACCCGGAGCGGCCCCATTGTGTCGACTATATCGCCGGCCTGATCACCGACTTTGTCCCGCTCGCGGGCGACCGCAAATTCGGCGACGATGAAGCAATTGTCGGCGGTTTCGGGCGTTTCAGGGGCGAAAGCATCTGCGTCTTTGGGCACGAGAAGGGATCGTCCACTGATTCCCGTCTCAAGCATAATTTCGGGATGGCCAGACCCGAGGGATATCGCAAGGCCGAGCGGCTCATGGAGATGGCGGACCGATTCGGCATCCCCGTCCTGTCGCTGGTTGACACCGCCGGCGCGTACCCTGGAATTGGTGCCGAAGAACGCGGTCAGGCCGAAGCCATCGCACGTTCGACCAATGCGAGCCTGGAGCTTGGAGTGCCCAATGTCGCGGTCATCATCGGCGAGGGCGGTTCCGGAGGGGCAATTGCAATTGCGACCGCCAGTCGTGTTCTGATGCTCGAACACGCCATTTACAGCGTGATCTCGCCGGAAGGCGCTGCTTCCATCCTGTGGCGCGATACATCGAAGGCGCAAGAGGCGGCGACCGGGATGAAAATCACTGCTGAAGACATGAAGGCGTTCGGCATCATCGATCAGATCGTGGCCGAGTCCGCGGGAGGCGCGCATCGAGATGCCGCCGCCACCATTGCCGCCACGGGAGAAGCGATCGCGTCGGCTCTTGAGGAACTTGCGGGGCTGGACCGCGAAACCGTGCGCCGGCAACGGCGAGAGAAATTCCTCGCCATGGGTCGGGACTTCGGACTGTAGCTTTTGGGCAACGGTTGGCCCGCTTTTTCGCATCCGGTCTCCCCATTGTCGGTAAGTCCTTGATTTAAAATGTTTGAAGATCCTGCATGGCTGGCCTGCCGCCCTGATCTTACCCAAGTTTCGGCCTAGCAAATTCGGGAGGTTCTGCTGGTGGACCGGCTTAATTTAGCTTTTGTTCACCATTAGGACTGTTCAATCGCTATTCGCCATCGCTTGCGGTGGCCGCTCCTTGCGGATAGACGATTGAGCGGGGAAGGCTTGGGGAAAGCCTGTCGGTCGGGGGAGTTGGGGGTTGAATCGTACGCCCTTGTTGCGCGCGCTGTTGGCGTCCGCCGCGATAGCGGCCGCGCTTGCGCTTGCCGGCTGCAATAACCCCACCGAAGAGACGCCCTGGACGGGTGGACGACATCTCCAACCGCTCTCGGAGCGCCTGCTCTCGGATATCGAAAACAAGAACATGGCGAAGGAATCGCCAATCCTGGTCCGCATCTTCAAGGAAGAGGCGGAGTTCGAAGTATGGAAAGAGGACAAGACCGGCCGTTTCGCTCTGCTGCGGACGTATCCGATCTGCCGTTGGTCGGGCGAGCTCGGCCCCAAGATCAAGGAAGGGGATCGGCAGGCGCCGGAGGGCTTCTATAGCATCACCCCGGCGCTCATGAATCCCAATTCCCAGTACTATCTCGCCATCAACACGGGATTCCCGAACGCTTACGACCGGGCGAATGGCCACAGTGGCGAATTCCTCATGATCCATGGGGATTGCTCTTCGCGCGGCTGCTACGCGATGACCGATGAGCAGATCGCAGAGATTTATTCGCTGGCGCGTGAGTCCTTTTTCGGCGGCCAGAAGGCGTTCCAGATCCAGGCTTATCCATTCCGGATGACGCCGCTCAACATGGCGAGACACCGCAACTCGCCGCATATGGCATTCTGGCGAATGCTCAAGGAAGGCTATGACCATTTCACGGTCATGCGGCTCGAGCCGAAGGTCGATGTGTGCGAAAAACACTATGTGTTTGACGCGCAGTCAAAGGGGCACTTCATTGCAGCCGACAAGTGCCCCGCCTACACTGTGCAGCAGGAGCTTATGTCAGCAGTGCGCGAGAAGCAGCGCCAGGACGACGCCCAGATGGCCGAGCTCGTCAGCCGCGGGACCCCGACGGTGCCGGTTCGAATGGGGATCGACGGTGGCATGAACGACACCTTCCTTGCGGCCGTGAAGTCGCATGGCGGGCCCGGCGCCGACATCAAGACCGCTTCGGGCACAATTCCGGCCCATGTCAATCCACCCGGCCAGCCGCGCGATACGACCGGAAGCACCATGAGCTTGGCTTCCTCCGAATCGAGACCTGCTTCGGTGCAAGTGGCGTCGGCGGGGACCAATTCGGGCGCGCTCGCGAGCTTCTTCGGGAACTGGTTCGGATCCAAACGCGAAGATGAGACCCGCGCCGCTCAGAGCACGCCAGCACCCGCAAAGACGAAGGTGGCGTCCACCAGCGCAAAGTCGCCCGCCGCGGCCGCGCGCACGAAGAGCGAGACCCGGTCGGCCGATGCCAAGCCCCCGAAGGTGGCCATGGCAAAGGGCGCCTCGGCGCCGCGGGAGGAATCCGGCTCCGATACCGAGGCCAAGCCAGCCAGCACCCCGCTCAACGGGGCCGCGCCGGCGGTGCCTTCAGGCGGCTTCGACGGCCGTTTCGGGGCATGGCGTTAACAGTGGATCAGCAATCAGTGATCAGGGATGATCTGTTTACTGATTTGTGCTGATTACTGCTTACTGATACCTGATTACTGATACCTGTTACCCGAACCGCCCGTGGCAATGTTTGTATTTTTTGCCTGAGCCACAGGGACAGGGCTCATTGCGGCCGACCTTGCCCCAGCTTGTTGGATCGTTGGGCGTGCGCTCGGCCTTGCGTTCGGCTGCAACCCCAGCCGTTGTGATTCCATGCCGCGCGAGCGTCTCGGCGCCGGCGCGCGCCAGCGCGAGCTCGTCCTCGCCAGTCGAGGGATCAAGCTTGTGTGCCTCCATATAGGGCAGGCTCGCGGGCTCCTCCTGGGGAGCAGACCTGATTTCCACCCGCATCAACTGCGACGTCACGGCCTCACGCAGATTGGCACTCATCGTCTCGAACAGGTTGAATGACTCGGCCTTGTATTCGTTGAGCGGATCGCGCTGGCCATAACCTCGCAACCCGATGACCTGGCGCAAATGGTCGAGCATCGCGAGATGCTCGCGCCAGAGGTGATCGAGCGTCTGCAACAGGATCGACTTCTCGACGTAGCGTATCACGTCGGCGCCCCACTGTGCGACTTTGGCGGCCATGTGCTCGTCCGCGCGGCGCTCGATGCGAGTGAGCAGCTCCTCCTCTGCGATGCCTTCCTCCTTCGCCCATTCCATGACCGGCAGATCGAGATTGAGCACGCGCTTGAGCTCTTCCTGCAGACCTTTGGTGTCCCACTGTTCGGGATAGGCCTTTTCCGGCACGTGTTTTGCGACCAGGTCGTCAACGGCTGCGTGGCGCATATCGGCGGTGATCTCGTTGACCGCTTCATCACGCATCCATTCGACGCGCTGCTCGAAGATCACCTTGCGCTGATCGTTCATCACGTTGTCGAACTTGAGCAGGTTCTTGCGGATGTCGAAGTTGCGCGCTTCGACCTTTTGCTGCGCCTTCTCCAGCGCCTTGTTGATCCAGGAATGAACGATGGCCTCGTTCTCCTTGAGGCCCAGTCGCTGGAGCATGGTGTCGAGCTTGTCCGTCCCGAAGATGCGCATGAGATCGTCTTCGAGGGAGAGGAAAAACTTGGAGTGCCCGGGATCACCCTGGCGGCCGGAACGTCCGCGCAGCTGGTTGTCGATGCGGCGGCTCTCGTGGCGCTCGGTGCCGAGCACAAACAGCCCGCCGGCCTTGAGCGCCGTCTCCTTGAGGCGCGCCACCTGGGCCCGGATGGCGGCCGCGCGCGGATCGCGCTCGCGCTCCTGCGGGTCCTCGACATCTGCGAGTTCCTGCCGGATACGCATGTCGGCATTGCCCCCGAGCTGAATATCAGTGCCCCGCCCCGCCATGTTGGTTGCGATGGTGATCGCTCCGGGCACCCCCGCCTGTCCGATTATGTAGGCCTCCTGCTCGTGATAACGGGCATTGAGGATGGCGAACACCTTGGCATTCGAGGCTCCCGCGTCGCCGCTGTAGAGCGCCGCAAACGCGTTGGGATCGGCGAAGTCGTGCTGCTCCCAGCCCTGTTTGCGCAACATCTCCGCGAGTTGCTCCGACTTCTCGATCGAGGTCGTGCCGACCAGTACGGGTTGGCCGCGCTCCTTGCATTCATTGATCAATGCCAGAATGGCGCGATATTTCTCGGGCGCCGTTCGATAGACCTCGTCATCGTCGTCAAGGCGGATCATCGGCATGTTGGTGGGAACCTCGATCACTTCGAGGTTGTAGATATCGAGGAACTCGTCCGCCTCCGTCATGGCGGTGCCGGTCATGCCCGCGAGCTTCTCGTACATGCGAAAATAGTTCTGAAACGTGATGGAGGCGAGCGTGGTGTTCTCGGGCTGAATAGGCTGGTGCTCCTTTGCTTCCAACGCCTGATGCAGCCCTTCGGAATAGCGCCTGCCCGGCATCATGCGGCCGGTGAACTCGTCGATGATGACGACCTCCGCGTTGCGCACGATATAGTCCTTGTCGCGCTGGAACAGCTTGTGCGCGCGCAGCGCCTGATTCACATGATGCACGGTGGAGACGTTCTCTACATCGTAGAGGTGGTCGCCTTTGAGCAGATCGGCTCCGCCCAGCATCTGCTCCATCTTTTCCATGCCGGCTTCTGTGAGCACGACGGTGCGCTGCTTCTCGTCGACCTCGTAATCCGTCTTGTCCAGCTTGGGCATGTAGGCGTCTATCGTGTTGTAGAAATCGGAGCGATCGTCGGAGGGTCCCGAGATGATCAGAGGAGTGCGGGCCTCATCGATCAGGATGGAGTTGACCTCGTCCACGATCGCGTAGATGTGTCCGCGCTGGACCATATCCTCCAGCCGGTATTTCATGTTGTCGCGCAGATAGTCGAACCCGAGCTCGTTGTTGGTGCCGTAGGTGACGTCTGCGTCATAAGCCTGCTTGCGCTGCTCGTCATCCAGTCCGTGGACGATGACGCCGACCTTGAGCCCGAGAAATTTGTAGATCTGCCCCATCCACTCGGCGTCGCGCTTGGCGAGATAGTCGTTGACGGTCACCACATGCACGCCGCGCCCGGCGAGCGCATTGAGATAGACCGCCAGCGTGGCGACCAGCGTCTTGCCTTCGCCGGTCTTCATCTCGGCGATGCGCCCCTCGTGCAGGATCATTCCTCCCATGAGCTGCACGTCGAAATGGCGCTGGCCCAAGGTGCGCTTTGCCGCCTCGCGGCAAGTCGCAAACGCCGGAACCAGAATGTCGTCGAGCGCGGTGCCCTCGGCCACCTGCTGCTTGAAACTGGTGGTCCTTGCCCGCAAGTCGTCATCCGAGAGGGCTTCAAGCTCCTTTTCGAGCGCGTTGATCTGCGCCACGCGCGGCAAATAGCTCTTGATGCGCCGCTCGTTTGCGGAACCAAAGAACTTGCGGGCAATGGCCCCGATCATGCGCCAATTCCTTCCACGCTGGAGCGTCTGGACACTCTAGCAACGCCGAATTGAAGCAAGGGCATGGCGGAAGGCTGCTCTCGATGCAAATTATCAGTGCTCGCGATAATCGGCGCCAAAAAACGTCCGAAACTATCCTGTTCTGAGCGCGATGGCGAGCGGATCGAGGGATTTATCGAGACATAGGAGGGGGTTCCGGGCTTGTCAATCGGCCGGCGCCGGCGGCCCTGCGCTCACGTTCTCGTCAAAATCGCCCGCTATATCGTTGCCAAGCGGGGCTCTTTGCGGCACGTCGCGTGCCATGCCGACGGTTGCTCCCATAAGGACCACGCCATGATCTCTCGTGAATTCTCCCCTCGATCCGTGCCCGCTCGGCGTTTCGCTGCGCTTGCGGCAACCGCTGCGGTGCTGATGCTGGCAGTCTGCGGCTGTTCAAAGAACTCTTCATCGGAGGTGTCCGCCTCGCCGGCCGACGCCGTGGTTGCCCGCGTCAATGGGGTCGACATCAGAGAAGGCGATCTTGCACTCGCCGAGGAGGATCTCGGCGCCGAAATGGCGAACGCGCCCCCCGAGGCCAAGCGTGATCACCTCATATCCTATATCGCCGATATCATCATGGTGACCCAGGCCGCCGACAAGAAGAACATTGCCGACAATCCCGACTTCAAACGGCGCCTGGCGTTCCTGCGCAACAAATTGCTGATGGGCTTCGAGTTGCAGGAGGAGGCGAAGGCTGCTGCCAGCGCTGAAGCCATGCACCAGACCTATGAGGACGCGGTGCAGTCCATGCGTGGCCAGGAGGAGGTGCACGCGCGGCACATTCTGCTCGAAAGCGAGGATGAAGCGAAAGCGGTTCTCGATCAGCTCAAGGCGGGCAGCGATTTTGCGGCTTTGGCGAAAGAGAAGTCGAAAGATCCCGGCGGATCCGATGGCGGCGATCTCGGCTATTTTACCAAGGATCAAATGGTACCCGAATTCGCCGACGTCGCATTCAAGATGTATCCCGGTCAACTATCGAACCCGGTGAAGACCCAGTTCGGATGGCACATCATAAAGGTGGAGGACAAGCGCACCAAGCAGGCGCCCGAATTTGACAAAGTCAAGGATCAGATTGAAACCTTTCTCACGCGCAAGGCGCAAACCGAGTTCATTTCGAAGCTGAGGAAGTCGGCCAAAATCGAGCGCCTCGACAAAGCGGGTGAGCAGAGCAAAAACTAAGCAGAGCTAGAGCAGATGTCGAGATCAGACCGCGAATGTTTAGACGGTGCAGCATGCGATACCTCTCCCCGGAGGGGTGGAGCTGCTGGCTCGATGTCAGCGACAAGCTCTGGCCTTGCCGGCTTGAGCGCTCACAGTGTCCCCGCTTGCGCCCGCGCAGTTCCCGGACATGCCGGCTGTCGACGGCGTGCGGTTGGCAACCGCCGCCGCCGGAATTCGCTATGTCGGCCGTACCGATGTTCTGCTTGCGCTGTTTGAGCCCGGCACCAGCGTCGCCGGTGTGTTCACCCAATCAAAATGCCCCTCGGCTCCGGTTGATTGGTGCCGCAGCCACCTCAAGGCGGGCGAGGCCAGCGCGCTGGTGGTCAATTCCGGCAATGCCAATGCCTTCACCGGCAGAAATGGGCGGCAATCAACCAAGCTGACCGCCCAGATTGCGGCGCGCGCGGCCGGATGCCGCCCGGCGCAGGTCTTCCTCGCTTCAACGGGTGTTATCGGCGAGCCACTCGACGCCGGCAAATTCGGCACCGTCATGGACGCGCTCGTCGCGGACGCAGCACCAGGCAAATGGGAAGCGGCCGCCGGCGCCATCATGACCACCGATACATTCCCCAAAGGCGCCGCAAGCATCGTACGGCTGGGCAGCACCTCGGTGACCATATGCGGCATTGCCAAAGGCGCCGGCATGATCGCGCCGGATATGGCGACCATGCTTTCGTTCGTCTTCACCGATGCACCGATCTCGCCGCGCGTTTTGCAAAAGCTGCTCAAGGAAGCAGTGTTGGACACCTTCAATGCCGTGACTATCGATGGCGATACCTCGACATCCGACACCTTGCTCGCATTCGCGACTGGAGCGGCCGCGACGCGCGGCGCAGCCAAAATCACGAAAACCTCCGACCCTCGCTTGCCGGCGTTCGGCAAGGCGTTCCGTGCAGTGCTGGCCAATCTGGCCGAGCAGGTGGCGCGCGATGGCGAAGGCGCCCGCAAGCTGATCGAGGTCGTCGTCGAAGGCGCGATATCAAAGGGTTCCGCCCGCAAGATTGCCCTCTCCATCGCGAATTCTCCGCTCGTCAAGACTGCGATCGCCGGCGAGGACGCTAACTGGGGCCGCGTCGTGATGGCTGTCGGCAAGGCCGGCGAACCTGCCGATCGTGACCGGCTCTCGATCTGGTTTGGCGGCATCCGTGTCGCGCATAAAGGAGAACGTGATCCCGACTACGATGAGGCCGCGGTCGCACGCGCAATGAAAGAGCCGGAGATCGCGCTCAAGGTCGCGCTCGGACTCGGCCGCGGGCAAGACCGGGTTCTCACCTGCGATTTGACCAAGGAATATGTCGCCATCAACGGCGACTACCGCAGTTAGTTAGTGCCCCCTGCCGTGCACGGCAGATTACCGTATAGTGGTTAGGAGAATTTCATGGCAATATCGACGCGGCATAAAGCGCCCCCGCACTGTGAGGCCAAGCGGAAACGGATCGAGCTACGCGTCGGCGCCTCGGCCAGGCAGCTCATCCGCCGGGCGATGGCAGTATCGGGACTTACTGCGGGCGATCTTGCCTACGAAGGCGCTCGCAAGGTACTCGACGAGCACGAACGCATGGTGCTTACCGGCAGCGACCGGGAAGCTTTTCTGAAAGCGGTGGCGGCACCCTCGCCGCCAAACAAAAAGCTTGTGGCAGCGCTCAGGCGTCATCGTCGCATGTTTGGATGATGTCTTGGCCATCCTCATTGAGCCGCTCGGAAAAGGACATGACCGATTGATGCCAAAAATTAATCATCGCTTAACCAACAGGGCGGCCGAGCCGGAAGTTGGCCGCAAAATCTTGAACGCTCATTAACTCGCGCGCCTCTATCTTCCTTCACGCAGGCTGGCTCCCTTGAATCTCGTCCTCGTCGCTGCTTGCGCCCTCCTCGACCCGGACGGGCGCGTTCTGATTGCGCAGCGTCCCCTCGGCAAACCCATGGCAGGCCTGTGGGAATTTCCCGGCGGGAAGGTCGAGCAGGGCGAGGCGCCGGAGCAAACGCTGATCCGGGAGCTCAAGGAGGAACTCGGAATTGTTGTGAACGTGGCGTGCCTCGCGCCCTTGACCTTCGCGAGCCACTGCTATCCCGACTTTCATCTTCTGATGCCGCTTTATGTCTGCCGGCGCTGGGAGGGAACCGTGCGGGCGCTGGAGGCGCAGCAACTGGCCTGGGTGCGGCCCAACCGCCTGCGGGACTATCCGATGCCGCCCGCCGACGAGCCGCTCGTCTCCCATCTGATATCGTTGCTGTAGCAGGTGCCGCCAGGCACGAAGGAAATGGAATGCGCAAGCGATCAAGCCTCCGCTTCACTCTGAAGGTCCTGCGCCGCCACCTCGCCGCCGATCAGCAAGGGGCGACCGCCATCGAGTATGCGCTGGTGGCCGCTGGCGTGGGGGCCGCTGTCGCGGTGACGGTCTATCATCTGGGCTCCACCACCGCGGCTCTGTATTCCCAGCTGTCCTCATTGTTCTGATAGCCCGGATGAGTAGCCCGGATGAGCGAAGCGATATCCGGGGCGGCCTCCCCGCATTTCGCTGCGCTCATGCGGGCTACAGGATAGAACCGAAGCCGCTCATTCATTGCGCATACCGCCCCCTGCCCTCTCACCCGCAGAAATCTCCTTGACGCCAAGCGCATCCGATAACCGGCGCTGTGCCGCGCCGGGCGCGAGCGGTTTTTGCTGGCTCGCATGCGGTGCCCAGCCGGAAAGCCAGATGATCTCGAAGGTCGCGCGAATGCGGTTGTCGCAATCCGCGAACCGCTCCTTATAGACATCGATCATGCGCTTGAGCGTCGCGCGTCGAAGCGGACGGCGGCTGCGCTCGACCATTGGATTGCTTGCCCCCATCCGGCGCAGATCGCGCATGAGCGCGAGCGCGCAGTCATAGCGCACCGTGATCCGATCGACGTCCGTCACCGGCAACGCAAAGCCCGCGCGCTGGAGCAATGCGCCGGCGGCTTGCACATCAAGGAACGGAATGACGCGCGGCGAGACGCCGCCCTCGGTCTCGGCCTCCGCAATCGCGAATGCCTGCCGCAGCTCGATTAGACTGTCGCCGCCGAGCAGCGCGGCCAGCAGCAGACCATCCGGTTTGAGAGCGCGGCGGATTTGAATGAGCGTGCCTGGCAGGTCATTGACGAACTGGAGCGAGAGCGCGGACACGACCAGATCGAGCGCGCCGTCGCGCAGCGGCAGCACCTCCTCATCCCCGGCAACGGCCAGCGTGGCGGGCGAAAATCCCTCCTCCCGTTGGTGCATGGCAAGCGCGTGCATGAGGGGATCGACGCCGGCGATGGTGGTGATCTGTCCGCTCCCGGAGAGCGCCCGGCGCACCAGATCGCCCGGAGTGCCGAGATCGACTGCCCATTCGAAATGCCGCATGACGGCCGCAAGCCGATCGGCCAAATCCTGCGCCACACGCTCCAGCAGAAACGTGGATGGTCCCAGGGCTACTGCCCGCATTCGCCTGCGGCGCAGCAGCGCACGATCGAAAATGAGCGGATGCGCGGCCGTTGAGCTCATCTGAGTTTGGTAAACGCGTTGCGGGGCAGGCATTGAGCTTCGTGCGTGATAGCGTTAGCGTGGCAGGATGCTCGGGGGAATCCAACTGGATCGCGCACGGCCGCGAAGCCTTTCCTGGCTCACCGACATTTTCCGCGCGGGCCTTGACCTCCTCGGCGGGGTTGCCCTGCCGCAGCTTTGCGCCTCCTGTCGTGAGCCCGTCGACGGGGCGGGACTGTGCGCCGCGTGCTGGTCAAAGGTCGCATTCATCGCGCCGCCATACTGCGAACGGCTGGGCATCCCGTTTACCTTTGACGCCGGGCAAGGCCTCCTGTCCATGGAAGCCATTGCCGATCCGCCGGCCTATGGACGCTCGCGCGCTGCGGTCCGCTTCGACGATATCGCGCGCACCTTGGTGCACGCTCTCAAATATGGCGATCGGCTCGACCTCGCACCCATGATGGGCCGCTGGATGGCGAATGCGGGGCAAGCGCTGCTCAGCGAGGCCGATGCGCTCGTGCCGGTGCCGCTGCACTGGCGCCGGCAATGGACGCGTCGATTTAACCAATCCGCTCTGCTCGCCGAAGAGATCGCTCGGGCGAGCGGCCGCAAAGTGGCCCATCGTGCGCTCAAGCGAATCAAGGCGACGCCGCAGCAGGTAGGACTTGATAAAATTGCCCGCGCCCAGAACGTGCAGGGAGCATTTCGGGTGCCGCCGGAAGGCAAGGCCGAGGTGACGAGCCGCAAACTCGTGCTGGTGGATGATGTGCTGACCTCAGGCGCCACCATCGACGCCTGCGCCCGGGCATTGTTGCGGGCAGGTGCTCAATCCGTCGACGTGCTCGTTTTCGCGCGGGTTGTGGCGGGAAATCGCGCCCCCATATAGGGTAACGTAAAGTTCTTCGTCGCAGCATGAGCCAGATCGAGATTTATACCACCCGCTATTGCCCGTATTGCCATGCTGCCAAGCGGCTACTGTCGAAGAAGGGGGTCACGTTCGCCGAGATCGACGTGAGCGGGGATGCCGAGGGCAGAAGCGAGATGGTCGCGCGCGCGAATGGACGCATGACCGTGCCGCAGATTTTCATCGGATCGCTCCATGTGGGCGGCTATGACGAACTTTACGAGCTCGAGCGCTCCGGCAGGCTCGATCCGCTGATTGCAACCGAGACAGCGCCCGCGCATTCCCCACTGGACTCGCGCGCATGAGCGACCGCGAAAGTTCAATCTTCACCGCCGGACTGGTGCAAATGCGCTCGGGCCTCTCACCGCAGGCAAACCTCGATGCGGCTGCCGGGCTGATCAGGCAGGCGCGGGAACGAGGCGCTCAATACGTGCTCACCCCCGAGATGACCAACATCCTGGAGGTCAAGCGAGAGCGGCTGTTTGCAGCAATAGTACCCGAGGAAAGCGATGCCACGCTTGCGGCTTTGCGCGAGCTTGCGCGCAGGCTCGGCATCGTCCTGCACGTCGGCTCGCTCGCGATCAAGCTCTCTGCGGAGAGGGCCGCGAATCGCTCCTTTCTCATTGACGAGAGCGGCGAGATCGTCGCGCGCTACGACAAGATCCATATGTTCGACGTCGACCTTGCAGGCGGCGAGAGCTACCGTGAGTCGCGCAATTATCGTCCCGGAGAGGTTGCGGTCACGGCCGATTTGCCCTGGGGCAGGCTCGGGCTGACGATTTGTTATGACCTGCGATTTCCGGCGCTTTACCGGGCGCTCGCGGAGGCGGGAAGCTCATTCGTCGCAATCCCCTCCGCTTTCACCAGGCAGACCGGGCAGGCGCATTGGCACGTGCTCAATCGCGCCCGCGCCATCGAGAACGGCGTCTTCGTTTTCGCAGCCGCCCAGGGCGGCCTGCACGAGAACGGGCGCGAGACCTTTGGCCATTCGCTTATTGTTGATCCGTGGGGTAGCATCATTGCGGAGGCCGATGCGGAGCCCGGCGTGGTGCTCGCAAGCATCGACCCGGGCGAGGTCACGGCCGCGCGCGCGAAGATTCCTTCGCTTTCACACGGCCGGCGCTTCGAAATGAAGGAGCGATCGGAAATCCCGCCCTATCTGCATGCCGTAACGGGATCGGCATGATCAAGTACGCGCTGGCCTGCGAGCAAGGGCATGCCTTCGAGAGCTGGTTTGCGAACTCGACGGCTTACGACAAGCAGGTGAAGAACGCGCTGGTGTCCTGCCCGGTCTGCAATTCGACCAAGGTCGAAAAGGCGATCATGGCTCCGCGCCTTGCGGGAACGGGAAAGCGCGACCGCGAAACCGCCTCCCTTCCCTCCCCGGCAAGCGGGGGAGGAATAAAGGGTGGGGACGCGACGCCTGCTGAAAGCTCCGCGTCGACAGGCGCCTCGGTACCCGCCCAGCAGCCAACCGAGCCGGTTGCCATGATGTCCCCGCCGGAGCGGGAGTTTCGCAAGAAGCTTCGAGAATTGCGCGAGCATCTCACGCAGAACGCGGACTATGTGGGCCGGAAATTTCCGGAAGAGGCGCGCAAGATGCATTACGGGGAAGTCGAGCACCGCTCGATTTACGGCGAGGCTTCTCCCGATGAAGCCAAGGAGCTGCGCGAGGAGGGCATTGAGTTTCATCCCCTCCCCGTTCTGCCGGACGAACGCAATTGACGCAGCGCGATTGCTGCAGGCGCGCCATCCGCTAACGCGTGGTGCTCAACTCCCGCTCCAGCGTCTTGCGATCCCATTTCGCCAGCTCTGCCGCAGCTACGTAGGTTTCCTGCAAAAAACCGAGCAGGAGCCGGTCGGGGTCACCCGACGCACGCACGGCGTCGTAGGGCAGGATGAATTGCCCCAGCCCCTTGTCGTAGAAGGCATCGGCCGTGGCGAGGCGTGTGTCGCCGTAGCCGGCAGGCTCCGGATAAGCGTAGACAAAGAAAGATGATATCGAACGTTCGCCCGGCATAGGGCATTGCTGGCGCAGCAAGCCCGCGCGCGGTCACCAAAAATGTTGCGTTCCACCAGTGATTGATGAGCGGAGTGAGCGCGATGCGCACCTTGCCGACGATCTGCGTCCAAAGATGCAACGTGTCGCAAGTTTCGCTCCACGCCGCGAGGGGCAAATCCGGCCATATTGGTTTTTCACTCACCCGCGTAAGCGTTATGCGTTTGCCGCGCGAAGCTTCTGGCATTCAACCTGGAACACGTTGTTCACGCACCATTCGGCAAGCTCGATGCCGGTTGGGAACCAAAGATTTCCGGCTTTTTTCATGTGTTGGATGATGCCGCGCAGGGCCAGCGTGCGGCCAGGCCGGCCGATGATATAAGGATGCATCGTGAACGGAATGTATTTCGGACTCTCCGCGCTGCTCTCCGAATAGAGCTCGTCAAAATACGCCTTCCAGGTCTCCAGCCCGTGGTACGGATTACCGTATTCGCCATGGCGATGGCCGAACAGCGTACCGTCGCCGAACGGTTGTCGGGGCAGCTCGACCAGGATCTTGCCGTCCTTCTCCCAGAGGAAGGGCAGCTCCTCGTGGAAGCAGTTGGTGTTAAAGACGAAGCCGTTGTCGATCAGGAGTTCGATCGTGTTCGTGCTCTGGGTGCAGGAGCGCCAGCCATAGCACCGCCGTCCCGTGCGCTTCTGGATCATGGCGATGGTCTTCTTCAGTATCTGATCTTCCTGGTCGCGCGGCAGGTAGCGGGCAATCTCGTGATTGTAGCCGTGGCCTTCCACGACATGGCCGTGCTTGAGGATGGCCTGCACCGCCTCGGGGTAGCGCTCGGCAATCGCCCCACAGGTCAGGAACGTCGCCTTGATGCTCTCTTCCTTGAGAGTTCGCAGTAGCCGGTAGATTGCATGGTGCGGACCGTATTCGCCCTGGCTCCACATTTCATAGTTGAGAATGCCGTTTTTATCTGGCTTTACGTCCTCGCCACCCTGAAAGTCGAAGGTCAGGAATACGGCGGCACGTTCACCCTTTGGCCAACGGATGAGGTGGTCGTAGTGATATTCTTTCAGCATGGCTATCCCTTCAGGTGTCAAACTCGCATCGCCGCGATGAGAGTGCTTACCTGCGGCTCATTCTCAATCCCCCGGAGAAGGCGCAGCACATTGTCGACGCGATCAGCGCGCAAGTGCTTTTGCGCCATCAGACGGAACTTCTCTTCCATTTCAGCATCAGTCATCGGATTCTTGAAATGCCCGCGGTGATATTCGACGCGGACGGTCTTGCGTGCGCCTGATTGCAGGACAACCTCGAATTCGCACAGATTGAATTCGTGCTCGGTCCTGTCGGCCTCATCCGACGGCAGGCATTTGATGCGGCTCACGAGATCGAGCACGCGTGGGTCGTGCAGATAGGGATCCTCGTAGTACTCAGGCTCGATCTTGCCGTACATGAGCACGAGTCCCGCCGAATATGGGATGCTGTGATCGGCAGTCTCGTGCGTCTGCGGCCGCCACTTGTCCGGTCCATCGGCCATGATCTTGATCGCGGAGCGCGAGACGTGAATGTTGACCTCCGCGATATCGTCCGGGCTCTTGAAAAATGAGCGCGCTTCGACGGCGGCTTGCGCGACGGTTTGCGAGAACTGGCCAAGCGGAAAGCGCTTGGTAAAGGCGCGGCGGATGCCGAACGGCTCGCCAAGCTGCGGCGGCGCGACCGGCTCGCGCCCCATCACCTTGAAGAAGCCGTAGCGCCCCTCGAAGACATTGCTTGGGCCCGTCATCCCGCTTTGTGCGAGCTGTACTGAAAAGATCGCCTTGCGGCAGGCGTCCGCCGCGGCGAAAGCCTTCCAGTTCGACAGCGTATCGGCACGGCCTTGGCGCGTCGCGGTGTTGCCGCCGACCGTGATCCCGATCGCGTGCACCATCTCTTCCACCGTCAGTCCCATCAGGCGACCGGCGCCGACCACGGCCGCAATGCCGGTGATCGTTGAATGGTCGATGCCGTTGCCGAGATAGTCAAAGACATCCGCGATCTTGCAGAACACCTCGTAGGCGAGCACCGTGGCGGTGATGAGATCGCGGCCGCTGCGCGCTTTCAGCTCGGCCGAGGTCAGCAACGCCGCAATCGTATCGCTCGGGTGTCCGGCGCCATGGGTGAGACTGACGAACGCGTCGTTGAAATCCAGATATCGGATCATCACGCCGTTGGCGAAAACCGCCAGATCGGGGCTCGTCCTGACGCCGCTGATCAAGACTGTTGCGTCCTGCTTTGAACTGACGTCACTCGCCAGCTTGATCGCAATCTTGCTCGGTCCCGCGCTGTAGCCGCCGAACGCGCAGCCGAACGTGTCAAGAATAGTGCGCTTGGCTATCCGTATGACATCTTCAGGGAGATCCTCGTAGTTCAGGCCGGTCGCATACTGGGCAAGACTCTCGCCCAGGGAAGCCTGAACACTCCCAACAGTCGAAGAACGTCGCACGGTCATTTCCTGCGCCACCACTGGAAATGTCGACGTACCCATCGCCAAACCGGCCGCGGCTACCTGTCTCAGGAAACGGCGGCGCTCGATGCGCGGCGAGCCATTCAGCGCACGGTGTACAACCCACAATCTCCTCTCAACGGACATTGAGGGCCCCGTTCATTGGTGCGCCGTTTCTCCGCCATTTTAGGCTTCCTGATCACCAGTCGGCAAGTTGGATGCGATCGGCCTAGAAGCGCCGTTCGGTTCGACCGAGCCCAGATAGATGCGACCGCTCGGCAATGCCGTCCCGGCTAATGCGCCCACAGCAGCAGCGCGACACCGATCACGATCAGGACAATTCCGATCCTTTCACGCATCGTCGTGTGCTGTTTGAAGACAAAGGACGCGATAGCCTGCGCAAACAGTACCTCGATCAAGGCCAGGGTGCGAACACTGGCGGCAGTCGCAAGAGCAAAAGCAAGATTCCAAAACTGGGACGCGAGCGCTCCCATGAAGCCCGCGACCAGCGAGGGCCGCCATGCCGCGGCAATGGCGGCCAGTGCTTTGGGTTGCCGTAGCCACAGATAGAGCGACAGCGACAGCGCGATCATGAACAATCCGACGGTGAGCGTGAAAGTCGCCGCCATCACATAATCGCTCAGGCCCAGGCTGAGGATCGCGCCGCGATAACCGACCGCCGAAAACGCGAACATGGCGCCGGCCGCAAGCCCAAGGACCGTGGCTCTCATATCCGCCAAAGTACCGGGCTTTAGCGCCATGCTGACCACTCCCGCGGTCGCAATCAAAATCGCGGCCGCGGCGGCAGGAGTGACGGCATCGCCCAGGAAGACGAGCCCGAACAGCGCAGCCTGCACCGGTTCGGTCTTGATGTAGGCGTAGACCACCACGAACGACCGGTCGCTCATCGCAGCCAGCATCAGGGCAGTGGCGGCAATCTGCGTCGTCGCGCCGGCGATGACCCACGGCCAATACGCAACGGGCGGGTGCGGCAAACCCTCGCCGCTCCCAATCACGACGGCGGCAAGAAAGACGACCGCAAACGGCAGGCCAAACAGGAACCGGACGTGGGTCGCTGCCGCCGTCCCGATCGTGGTGGTGAGCCCACGCTGGGTGGCGTTGCGTATGGTCTGAGCAGCCGCCGCGACGAGCGTAAAAACGACCCATAGCCAGGGGGAAGCGGCCTCCACGGCCGCTCACGCGGCTGCGGGCTTTTGCGCCGCCACCATGTAATTCACATCCATGTCACTCGACAGCTGCCAGCGGTCGGCGAGCACGTTATAGACCACCCCGGTCTCGTCCATCACGGCGAGGCCGTTTTGTTCGAGGGCAGACGCAAGCTCGTCGGGTGTGATGAACTTATCCCATTGGTGGGTACCGCGCGGAAGCCATCGCAATATGTATTCCGCGCCGACAATCGCGAGCGCAAAGCTCTTGAGGGTGCGGTTGAGTGTCGCCACGATCATCAGGCCACCGGGGTTGACCATTTCCGCGCAGCACTCGACAAACAAGTTCAGGTCGGCGACGTGCTCCACGACCTCCATCGCAAGCACGACGTCAAAACGCGCACCTTCCTGTGCCAGCGCCTGCACCGCCGTCTCGCGGTAGTCGATTTCCAGACCTGACTGAGAGGCATGCTGTTTGGCAACGGCGATATTTTCCGCCGACGGATCGGCGCCCAGAACACGCCCGCCAAGGCGGGCCAGCGGCTCGCTCAGGATGCCCGCGCCGCAGCCGATATCGAGAATGCGCAGCCCAATGAGCGCATCGAGCGCTCTGGCGTCGCGCCCGAAATAGCGGCAGATCGTCTCCTTGATGAAGGCGAGCCGCGCGGGATTGAACTTGTGCAGCACTCCCATTTTGCCGCGGGGATCCCACCACTGCGCAGCCAAAGCGGCAAAATGCGCAACTACATTCTCGTCGATCGTGGGGTCGGGCGCCCGCCGCGTATCAGTCATGCTGGATATCTCGAACCCTGCAGTCGCGCCTCAGGAGTGAGATCGCTGACCCTACAACTGCCTCAAAATCCCGAAAGACGCCAGTAACGGCGCTTTCCCGCGCTTGACCGGCCGGCAGATTGCGAGAACCATCGCTCGGACCGGTTCTGAACATGGCGGCATTCATTGATCCTGCCGCGCTGCGCCGCAAGACTGCCCCGCAGCTCCTGTGCGAGCGCGCGCGCGCCTCTCCGGACGCCCTGGCGTTCCGGTCAAAGCATCTCGGCATCTATCGCGAGCGCAGCTGGCGGACATACGCGGCCCTCGTCGCGCACGCCGCGCGCGCGTTCCAGGATCTTGGCCTTGGCCGGGGCGAGCGCGCGGCCATCATGGCGGATGCCTGCGAGCAGTGGATGATCTGCGATCTCGCCGCGCAATCGCTTGGCGCCATTGTTTACGGCATCTATCCGACCGCGTCCGCCTCCGAGCTCGAATATCAGATGCGCGACGGCGGGGCCGTGATGTTCGTTGCGGAGAACCAGGAATATGTCGACAAGATCCTCAGCTGTGCCGATCGCCTGCCTAAGCTTAAGTGGATCATCGTCCTCGATGACTCCGCGATCTATGGCTATCGCAATGAGAAGCTTCGAAGCTTCGACAGGCTGCTCGCGCAGACGGGCGAGCCCGACCTCGCCTGGCTCGAGCGCGAGGCCGCGCGGCTCTCGCCGCGCGCGCCCGCTTTCATCGTTTACACGTCCGGAACGAGCGGTCATCCCAAGGGCGCACTGGTCGCGCATGGCAACCATCTCGCGGCGACCGCCAACATCGTTGCGCATTACCCCACGCTGGCCGAGAAGGAGCACCGGACTGTGGCTTATCTGCCCCTGTGCCACGTCTTCGGCCGCGACATTGCCGTCACGCTTGCGCTGATCAGCCGGCTCGTTCCACATTTTGGCGAGACGCCCGAGGATCTCCCGGCCACCTTGTTCGACGTCGCGCCGACAGCGTTGTTCACGGTGCCGCGCTATTTGCAGAAATTCGCTTCGCAAGTGCTGCTTGGGATTGCCAATTCCAGCACAACGAAGCGCGCGATTGCCGAGCGTGCGATCTCGTTCGCGCGGGCTCACGTACGGCGGCGCTGGACAGACGATACCCGCTTTGCAGAGGGCGCGATCTACGCTGCCTGCCGCGCCGTTGTATTCAATCCGATTCTCAACAAGCTCGGTTTCAACCGGCTCGAGCTCCTGGTATGCGCAGGCGCACCGCTTGCGGTGGAAACAATGACGTTCTGGCAGATGCTCGGGGTGAACCTGGTTGAAATGTATGGGCAGACCGAGACGGCAGGCGGCATCATCAGCGGTCAATGCGGCCCCTTCCCGCGTCCGGGCAACGTCGGCACCGTGCCCGCGGGATGGGAAGTGAAACTCGCCAGCGACGGCGAGATCCTCGTGCGCAGTGCCGATCTGTTTGAATGCTACTGGAATAATGCAGACGCGACCCGCGCCGTTAAGACCGAGGAGGGCTGGCTGCGAACCGGAGATGTTGGTGAGTGGCGTGACGGAACGCTCCGCCTGATCGACCGCGCGCGCGATTTCATTGTCACCTCCGGCGGCAAGACATTGTCCCCGGCCTTCATTGAAAATGTTCTGCGCGCCAGTCCCTATATCGCAGAGGCGGCCGTCATCGGTCACAGCCGCAAATATCTCACGGCATTGATTGAGATCGAGGCCGATACGGTCGCCGACTGGGCGCGCACCCACGAGATTGCCTATACGGGCTTCAGCAGTCTTGTTAACAACTTACGCGTAACCGATCTCATACGCACCGAGATCGAGCGCGCCAATGCGCAGCTTGCCCGTGCCGAGCAGATCAAGGATTTTCGCATTCTTCCCAAGGTGCTCGACCCGGCGGAAGAAGACGAGCCGGTCACCCCCACGCGCAAGGTGAAGCGCGCCCTCATGCAGCAGCGGTTCAAGCCGCTGATCGATGCGATGTATGACGATAGCGAGCAGCGGCTCATTGCGCAGACGGTGGGGGAGTGACAGGGTGAGTTGTCATTCCCGGTTCTCTCGCTACGCTCGGTTCCGGGAATGACGCCGCGCTATGATCCGAACTTTGGAAAAATTGTGGGAGGAAGCAAACAATGGTGACGCGATTTCCTGCAGCGATCTCGGCCGCGCTCCTGGCGATGGGAGCAATGATCGCCGCGGCGGATGCGCAGGATGGCTACGTCATCGGAGTGACCGGCGCGCTCACGGGACCGCCGGCGAGCACCAACGCGCCGCCGATCGAAGGCTTGCGGGTTTATGTCGAGCGCCTCAACGCCGCAGGCGGCATCAACGGCAAGAAGATCACGCTGATTGTGCTCGATGACCAGGCCGAGCCGTCAAAGGCCGCCGCCAACGCCAAGCGGCTGCTCACGCAGGACAATGTGAGCCTGCTCATTCTTTCAAGCCTGTCGTCGACCTACGCGCCGGTTGTCGCCGAGAGCAAGCGCGCCAATGTGCCCTTGATGTTCATGGGCGCGGTCTGTCCGAAGGAAGTTTATCCGCCGGCCGAGGCGTTCGAGTTCTGCACGACGGCCTATGCCGGAGGCTACGACAGCCGGGCGACGCTTGCCTTCATCAAGGAGACGGCGAAAGCGCCGGTGCGGCTTGGGCTCGTCGCCATGGCCATCCCGCTCTCACGCGGCGAGATCGACTATGCCGAGGAGCAGGCAAAGACCATCGGCATGACATCGGTCGACAAGGAGGTCATCCCGCCGCCCACCGCCGATTACACCCCGTTCGCCACCAAGCTCAAAGAAGCCAATGCAAGCTGGGTGTTCTCGTGGGCGCCGTGGGTGACGCAGGTGAGGACATTCGAAGCGCTGCGGCGCCTCGCGTGGGCGGGCGATTACATCACCTGGGCGCATATCGAGGCCGAAGGCGAACTCGCGCGTCTTAAGGATCCCAGGCTCTACGTCATTGGCGCCAACTCGCTGTTCCAGGACGATCTCCCGGTGCACAGGGAAATCATCGAGGCGGTGAAGAAGAGCAGCGTGCGCTACCCCGCCCAGCAGATGACCGAAGGTTGGATCGGCGGGCTTGTGCTTGAAGCAGCGCTCAAGAGCGCGGGCTGGCCCGCCGATGCGGGCAAGCTGCGCGCCGCACTTGAAAACGTAAAGGTCGACACCAAAGGACTGCGCGGAGGTCCCATTGCATGGACCAGGGACAATCATTTCCGCGCGCGCCAATATTACCGGGTCTATCGCTGGGACGACGCCAAGTCAGCCATCGTGCAGGCCAAGGACTGGGTCGGTTACGACGTGAAGTAAGGGACGCAGATTGGGTCGAGCGGCTGTTCGCGAGACCCAACACTTTCCCTTGGATGTTGGGTCTCGTAAGTACTCGACCCAATCTACCTCTACCGCCTACCGATAAGTGCAACTCATTGCCAACATCATCGTGCTTGCGGCGATCTATGCGCTGCTCGCCTGCGGCTATGTCCTCATCTATCGCGTGAGCCGGGTGATGAACATGGCGCACGGCGAGCTGAGCATGCTCGGCGCCTATCTCCTGTTTGCAACGGCCTCGCTGTTCGCCGACCATCCACTCACCGCCATCGGCGCAAGCGCCGTGCTCAGCATTGCGGTCGGCGTCCTCGTCTACGTTCTGCTGATGCGCAAAATGACGGGAGAAATGGTGCTGGCGGCAATCCTCACCACAATCGCGATCGGCATCCTGCTGCGCGGCTTGATCGTGCTCATTTGGTCGGCCGCGCAACAGCACCCGCTCGAAGCGCTGCACCTGTCGAATCCACCCATTGAGATCGTCGCGGGTGCGCGCATCTCCACTTGCGCGGCGCTGATTGTGCTCATGACAGCGCTGGTTTACGGGGGTCTGTTCACGTTCCTGCGCTTCGGCCGCTGGGGCGTGCGCATGCGCGCGGCCGGGCAGAACCCGCTGCTTGCCTCCCAGCGCGGCATCAACCTGCACGCGATCTACGCATTAGCGTGGGCGCTATCGACCTTTACCGGCTCGATCGCCGGCATGCTGATTGCGCTCGATTCCGGTCTCGACCAGACCATGGCCGTGATCGGACTCAAGGCTTTCGCTCCGGCACTGGTCGGCGGGCTCGACAGTCTTGCCGGTGCGCTCGCCGGATCATTCATCGTGGCCGGCGCCGAAGTGCTCGCCATTCACTACATCGATCCGCTGCTGTCGGACGTGGTGCCGTTTCTCGTCATCATCGCAACGCTGATTGTGCGGCCCTGGGGCCTGTTCGGGACGCGAGAGGAGCTCGACCGTGTCTAGGGTGCCGGGGGCGAGCGGTTATTTCCGTACCAGCTACGCTCAGGATCTGGCGCTCCTGCGCACCGGTTTTGAACACGCATGCCTTGCCGCCTTCATGGTGGCGCTTGCCGCGTTCCCGTTTGTCGCTTCACCCTTCCAGCTTGATCTTGCCTGTCAGGTCTTTCTCGCCTGCGTCGGCTCGCTCTCGCTCATGCTGCTCACCGGCTATGCCGGCCAGATTTCGCTCGGCCATGCCGGTCTCATTGCAGCCGGGGCGTTCACTGTCGGCGTTTTGTTTCGTGAAATGAATGCGCAATTCTGGGTCACGCTGCCGGCGGCAGCGTTCGTCGGCGCCGCGCTTGGCATCATCTTCGGCCTGCCGTCGCTGCGTCTGCGCGGGCTTTATCTCGCGGTGAGCACGCTCGCTCTGCACTTCGTGGTCATCTACGCGGGCGGCGAGTACGAGTTGCGCCGCGGCTTCTCAACCGGAATAGTCATAGATCCGCCGAGCCTGGGCGGCGTTTCGGTCACCAGCGGACGAGCCTGGTATCTCATTTTGCTGATTGCAGCAGCAGCGACTTTGCTGATCTGCCGCAACCTCCTGCGGGCGCGGACGGGGCGCGCCTGGGGCGCCATAAGCGCCCACGAAACCGTCGCCGGGGCACTCGGCATTCCGGTCGCCCGCTACAAGCTCCTTGCTTTCGTCATCAGCTCGGCCATCACCGCGGTTGCCGGCGCGCTGTTTGCCTATTATCGCGGTTTCGTCTCGGTCGAGGCATTCTCGCTTTTTCTCACCGTGCAGTACCTTGCCATGGTGATTGTCGGCGGAATGGGCTCGCTCCTGGGCGCAATTCTGGGCGCTATCTTCATCACCATTTTTCCTTATGTGATTGAAGGCGCGCTCCTCGCATTGCCCGGCGCTCAAAGCTTCGCAGGTCTGTTGTTTGCGGTGAACTACGCCGCTTTCGGGCTGGTGATGATCTTCTTTCTTGTGCTCGAGCCGCTTGGGCTCGTCGGCATTTGGCGCCGCGTGCAGAGCTATTTCCTGCTTTGGCCCTATGCGCGCCGCAGCCCGACCGGAGCGCGCCGGTGAGGATGCTCGAAATCCAGAAACTCGAAGTCGTCTATCACCGCAGCATCACAGCGGTGCAAGGGATCTCGCTCAACGTCGAGCCGGCGCAGATCGTGGCTCTGCTCGGGAGTAATGGCGCCGGCAAGACGACGACCTTGCGCGCGATTTCGGGGTTCCTCGGCCGCGATGACGCGCGCGTGACCGACGGCGCCATCATCTTCAAAGGCGAGCGGACCGAAAACAGTGCCCCGCACGAGAATACCGCGCGCGGCATTGCGCTCGTCCCCGAACGCGACAAGGTGTTTCCCAATCTTACTGTGGCGGAGAATCTCATTGCGCCGATCCCGCGTGGAATTTCCACCGCCGAGCGGCGCCGGCGCGAGATGCTGGTCTATCAGTTCTTTCCCATGCTTTCCGAGCTTCGCAACCGGATCGGCGGGCTGCTCTCCGGCGGCGAGCGGCAAATGCTCGCGCTCGGCAGCGCGCTTGTATGCGCTCCGCAGTTGCTGCTGGTCGATGAGCTCTCATTGGGACTGGCTCCTCGCGTGGTCGACGATCTCCTCCACCGGCTCGTTGAAATCCGCCGCGAGCTCGGGCTCACCATCCTCATGGTCGAACAGAGCGCAGCGATCGCGCTCGAGATCGCCGATTATTGCTATGTGATGGAAAATGGAAAAATCGTGCTTGACGGTAGCGCGGAACGGCTGCGCGGACATCAGGACGTTCAGGAATTTTATCTCGGAGGAAAGAGCGGAGAACGGCGCAGCTACCGCGACATCAAGCAATATCGCCGCCGGCGGAGATGGTATGGCTGAGCTTGAAATCGATCGCCTGACGCTGCGCTTCGGCGGCCTCACGGTGCTCGACGATATCTCGCTGACGGTGGAGAAGGCGCAATTATTCGCGCTGATCGGTCCGAACGGCGCCGGCAAGACGAGCGTGCTCAATTGCGTGAGCGGCATTTACCGCGGAGAAGGCCGCATCCGTTTCCGCGGGACCGACACCATAGGCCTCAAACCGCATGTCATTGCGGGGCTGGGGCTTGCGCGCACCTTCCAGCATGGCGAGCTGTTCGCGCAGATGTCGGTTCTCGATAATCTCTTGACCGGAAGGCACGCACGCATTCGCACCAACGCCATGGCCGAGATGGTGTATCTGCCCTCGGTGCGGCGCATAGAGGCGCGCCATCGCGAGGCGGTCGAGCACATCATCGAATGGGTCGAACTCGAGCCCTTTCGTCACGCCCCGGTAGCCGGCCTCCCCTTCGGAATCCAGAAGCTTGTCGGTTTTGCCCGTGCACTCGCGCTCGAACCCGCCGTCCTGATGCTGGACGAGCCGTCCGCCGGACTTAACCGCGATGAGCGCGAGGACCTCGCGCGCTTCATTCTGCGCATCAAGCACCAGCTCGGCGTCACGATGATCTGGATCGAGCACGACCTCCAGATGGTCGCCGATCTCGCTGACCGCATTCACGTGCTCGATTACGGGCGAACTCTGGCCGAAGGCGCTCCGGCCGAAGTCCTGCAGGATTCGCGCGTCATTGCCGCCTATGTCGGAACGGCCTCCCGCTGATCCGCCCAACCGAATGTTAACGGTTCCTTGCTACGGCTGCCCGGGCGCGGCCGCTGCGAAGAGCGCCGCGGCGTGCGGAGGCGTGTGTGGCACTGACAGGATCGGAGCAAGTATCCCGGCTGCGGCCGCCGCTGCCGGAGCATGTCCCGCAAAAGTGGGAACCGGTTTTGCGAAAAAGGACATGCTCAAACAAAGAGATAGAGCAGGATGACGATTCGAGGAAAGGTCATCCTGCTCTGGCGGCCTGGGCGCAGATCAAGGCGCGCATACTCGCAGCCGAGCACCTTCTCGTCCAGCGGCTCGCCGGCACCGTCTTCCTGATCCGGGTGGCAAGCGCGCTGCTCGCATTCGGCTCGCAGATCCTGTTCGCGCGCTGGATGGGCAGCTTCGAATTCGGCATTTACGTCTATGTCTGGACCTGGGTGCTGCTCCTGGGCCAGGCGATTGATCTCGGTCTGGGTACCGCTGCGCAGCGCTTCATTCCAGAATATCGCGAGCACGGGCTGCTTGCTCTCCTGCGGGGCTTCGTCTGCGGCAGCCGCTTCGTCGCGCTCGGCATCTCGATTGTAATCGCGGGGGTGGCGTCCGGCACCATACGCCTGCTCGAGCCATGGCTCGACGGTTACATGGTCATCCCGCTCTATCTCGCCTGCATGATCATCCCGGCTTACGCGCTTTCCAACGTCCAGGAGGGAATTGCACGCAGCTATGACTGGTTCGCGCTCTCAATGATGCCGGGCTATGTCATCCGTCAATTGCTGCTGACGGTGATGATGGGCGCAGCCTATTTCGCGCATCTGCCCATGACCGCAATGACTGCAATGGTTATCGCCGGAGTGTCGATCTGGCTGCCGATTCTCGGACAGCTGCTCGTTGTCAACCGGCGCCTCTCGCGGCGAATTGAACCGGGACCGAAGGCCTACGATTTCAGGCGTTGGCTTTTGACCGCATTGCCGATCCTCATGGTCGAAGGCTTCTATTCCTTGCTGGCCTATACCGACGTGATCGTGCTGCAGCATTTCCGGCCGCCGAACGAGGTCGCGGTTTACTACGCGGCGGTCAAGACGCTCGCGCTGGTCTCTTTCATCTATTACTCGGTCTCGGCAACCACGGCCCATCGCTTCAGCGGCTACAACGTCAACGGGGATCGCGAAGGGCTCTCCGCCTTCGTCTCGCAAGCGGTCAAATGGACATTCTGGCCTTCACTTGCCGCCTCCGCCCTGTTGCTCGCGTTCGGCCGGCCGATTCTGGGCCTGTTCGGGACACAGTTCGTCGATGGTTATCACCTCATGTTCATTCTCGCCGTGGGGCTGCTGGCGCGCGCTGCCATCGGTCCGATCGAGAGGCTCCTGAATATGCTGGGAGAGCAGCGCGTCTGCGCACTCATCTACGCCACCGCCTTCGCTGTGAATATCGCGCTCAGCTTCGCGCTCATACCCCATTTTGGAATGGCAGGCGCGGCATGCGCCACCGCAACCGCGCTGATCACCGAGTTGATCCTGCTGTTCACGGTGACCAAAAAACGATTGGGATTTCACGTTTTCATCTGGCGCCGCGCGGAGCGCTGATTTCGTGCACGGTCCCGTCGCGTCCGCGTTCCGCATCGAATGGCGACCCCGCGCGGAGCTTGCTGCCATTGTCACGCAATGGCAGGAGCTGGCGAGCCGCGCGGTTGCGCCCAATGTATTTTACGAGCCGGCATTTGCGCTGGCGGCAATGCCGGTCTTTGGCGCGGATATCGGAGCAGGCCTCGTCTGGTCGCGAGGCTCGCCGGCGCGTCTGTTGGGATTCTTTCCGGGACGCGTGCAGCGCCGCCGCTACGGCATCTCGCTCCCGGTTTTCGTTGGCTGGACACACTCGTACGCGCCGCTCGGTTCCCCACTGGTTGATGCTGGCGCCTGCGATGATGTGATCGGCGCCTGGCTTGCCCATGCCGGCAATAGTGATGAGCTTCCCAAGCTGATGCTGCTGCCCTATCTGCCGGTCGACGGATCGTTGGCGTCGTCGTTTGATCGCGCGCTCGCGCGATGCGGGGGGAGCCACGCGAGCTTCGCCCGCCATGCCCGTGCATTGCTTGCGCCGCCCCCACCCGTACCCTCCCCCGCAAAAGCGGGAGAGGGATGGAAGGGGGTCGATTATCTTGCAAGGGCCATCGAGCGAAAAAAACGCAAGGAACTGCGACGCCAGCGCAACCGCCTCGCAGACTGCGGTAGCGTGACGACCCTTGTCGCCGACACTGCGGCAGAGATCACATCTGCACTCGATGATTTTTTCACGCTGGAGGCGAGCGGGTGGAAAGGACGCGCGCGCACCGCGGCTCGCCTGCAGCCCGAGATCATGAAGTTCATGACGGATGCCGTGACGGCCTTGGCCGCAGAAGGCAGAGCGCAGATCATGCGGCTCTGTGTCGATCAACACGCCATCGCCGCCGTCGTGATCCTGCGCAGCGGACCGGCTGCGTGGTGCTGGAAGATCGCATATGATGAAAGCCGGGCTCGCTTCTCACCCGGCGTACAGGTGATCCTCGACGCCACGGAAATGCTGCTTGCCGACGCTGGAATTGCGTGCGTCGATTTATGCGCGAGCCCTGATCATCCCATGATCGATCATATCTGGCGTGAACGGCTCACCCTCGCCGACCGCCTCATTGGGCTCGAGCCGGGAGGGACCTTGCGATTCCGAGCGGCGTGCGCTCTGGAAACGTCGCGCCGCAGCGCCATCGGTGCTGCGAAAGCGCTACGGGATTGGCGGCGACGGAGATAGCGAGGTGTCGCCGGTTTCGTTACACCGAATTCCAGTGAAGTTGATACACGGCGGCGCCACACACTCGATCGCCCCCTCTCCCCGCCTCTTGGGGCGGGGAGAGGGTGGGGGTGAGGGGCAAACGTGCCGTGCACCAAGTCCTGATGGCTCACGGCCCACTTCCTTCCAGCTTGGCAAGGATCGTGGATAATACACCGTCCGTATTGCTCAGCACGTCTGAATTCCAAAAGCGCAGAACGTGGTAGCCGGCCGCAGTAAGCGCGCCATCGCGCACATGATCACGTGCATTCTCTGCGTGTTGACCTCCATCCACCTCGATGATGAGTTTTCTCTCTCTGCAAACAAAATCCACGATGTAAGAGCCAATTGCTTCCTGACGGACAAACTTGAATCCACCTAATCGGCGATCACGTAGTGCGAACCATAATCTGGTCTCGGCGTCAGTCGCTTGCCGGCGTAAGCGCCGCTCGAGACGCACGGTTCTTTTCTGCGGCCCACGCATGATGCCCCTCCCCCATCAGCTGCCCCTCACCCCCACCCCTCTCCCCGTTAAGAACGGGGAGAGGGAGCAGACCGAGTTCGCCGCCAGCTCTGATCCCACCTGACCGGAACATAGTCCTAGATCACGGGCTAACGATAAATCCCCTGACGACCATGCGTCCCGCGTGGCCAACCTGGTAGGCAAGCTCGCGCAGACTGATCCCGCCATGTTCAAGCCGAATGCGATCGAGCTGTACAAGCTTCGCCTCGTCAAGCTCAAGCGCAATGCGCGCCCAGAGCGCATCGATGTTGTAGGGCGGCACTCCAGGCGGCATGGCGACCGGCACGATTTCGATCCACCGGCAGATCGAGCGCGCGCGCGGTAGCGTCCATGGCGGCTCGGATCGCGCGCGCCTTGCCCGCACGCGGCGCGGACACATCGTAAGGCGGCGCCCATTCCGCCGCGGGACGCAGCTCATCGATATGGGTCAATGCCAGAATGACTGCGGGCGCACGACGTGCAAGCTCGCTGTTCAGCCAGGCGCGAAATTCATCGAGGCTCTTGCGATCGATTGCGCGGGCGGGCTGCGTCGCGGAGGCAACCCAGATGATGAGGTCGGCGCGCGCGGCCTGCGCCAGCAGGCCTGATGCGCGCTCGGTGCTCTCGTCGAGCCCGGGCATATCGACGACGGTGACCGGCGGATGCCCTTCTGCGCTCAGCCGATATTCCGTGGCCTGCGATGTCGTCGGCACGGGTCCCACGGCACAGCGTATCTCCTGCGCCAACGCATTCACGAGAACTCGACTTTCCCGCGCTGACCTGGCCGATGAGCACGATCCGCACCGGCGCCGCCGGTGCGGCGGCAATGCTCATGTCACGCTCGCGCGCCGCGCGCATCTCCGCGTCCGAGAGGGCAAGCCTGCCCGAATAGAGATCGATCGCCGCCCGGCCGACCTCGAGCACGAACAAACGCGTGGCATGGGCACGCAGGCGATAGGAGAGGACGGTGGCGGTCTTCTCCACGAAATGGCCGCTCGTCTCTTGTCCGACCGCCTGCAAGGGGTGGAGCAGAGCGCGCGCCATGCGCCACAGCCCAAAGCCTACGCGCCAACCGGTCTGCGCGGTTTCGCCGTATTGGTCCGATTGCCGTTGCACCCACAGCAGATGACTGAGCTTGATCGCTCTCACTCCCGGGATGACCTCGAGCGCTTTATGGCGCAAGTCGCGCCCAAGCCGCTCAGAAAGGAGCAACGCCTCAGGCAAACTGAATTGCGCCCATGCTGTATGGGCGTGCGGATGGAAATGACGCGCGACCGCATCGATTGTCGTTTGTGCACTGCTGAGGAACGGCTCAAACTCCGTAAAGGCGAAAGGTTCGGTCGCGTCCGCAATTTTGTGTACCTCGTCCCACGCGTCCTGCTCGACCGTGGTCCAGCCGCGTGAGGGCTCGGCAACGTCGCCCAAAGCGACGCGTGCCTCCTTGTTGGCGCGCCGGCGCACGATTCTCGAGAGCGGCCAAGCGAGGAGGCTCAGAGCCGCAGCCGCGATCGCCCATCGCCAGACATGGCCGCCCTGCCAGAGCCACACAATTCCAAGCGCAAGCAGCGAGAGCCACGGTACGACCACCGCGACCGTAAGCAGCACTTCCGGCCAGTAGCGTCGCGTGAATTCGCCAAGCCGCATGCAGCGCTCTCCTAGAGCAGGATGACTCTTCTTCGAATCGTCATCCTGCTCCATCTCTTTGTTGGAGGATGTCCTTTCTCGCAAAGTCCCCCACCCTTTATCCCTCCCCCGCTTGCGGGGGAGGGAAGGGTGGGGGTTGCGGGACATGCTCTAGCGCGGCTTGCGCCGGCCTTTGGCCTGCGCAAGCCCGGCTGCCAGCCCGTCGGCAAAGGCGCGGCGAACTTCCTCGCTCGGCGCAACAAGCCCGCGACGCCGGTAGGCAAGCCAAACACACGCGGCTTCACCGACGCCGACGGTCAATCCGAAAGCCGCGGCGGCATTGAGAGCGCCAGCCGCAATCGTGCCGACGACCGGCACAAGCTTGAGCGCTTCGCGCAACCCGTAGCGCAGCGCCCACCATGCAAGCGCGCCTCCTCCGACGGCACCGCTGAACTGGGCAAAGGTCGCGGGCGTCCACGTCACGCCATACCGGCCAGCCAGCGCGCGCAGCGTCATTGCGAGCATTCCCGCTAGCCCGCTCACGCCGACAATGGGAACGGGCACCGCGCCCGCGCCGGCCGCGGCAGCACCGTAGCTGTAGATCAGCGGACGGGCTTTCGCCCGTATGGCATCGCTTTGCGCATCAGCGCGCGCGACGTGCAACGCGACCAGCGCAGCCGGTCCTGCTTCCTGGAGGACGCGCCAGAACATTTCCAGCCCGTACTCGTGCGGCACAAACCCGTCTTCGGGAACGGTAAAGTCGACCGGGACAAAACGCGGTGCTGGGGGAGGCAAGTCGTCGAACAATCGGCGTTGATACGCGAGCGCCTGCCGCAGCGTATGCGGCAACTCGGGGTTGGTCTCATCGCGCGGGTCCCCGGTAAATGAATAGGGCTGCGGATGGCCCATCCCCCTGGGATAAAGCCGATGCAATCCGGTCTGCGCGACAACAATCGGCCAGTCAGGGTGGCGGCGCCGCACCTGTTGCAGCGCGCTCAGGACCGTATCCTGCACCGGATCGGCCACCTGCATGGCGACGATGACCAGATGCGATTGCTCCTCGCACCAGGCAATGTCTTTGGCAGGATCGTAGTTCGGCTCTCCCACCCCGCGGGTATCCAGGAATTGAAGCAGCGGCGCCTCTGCCGGCACATCGTAGAAGTCCGCCGTTCGAGTGCATGGTTCGAAGCCTTCTCCCACTTGCGCGCGTGGGTCGCCGGTGAGCGCTGCAATGATGGCCGTTTTGCCGGCGCCAGTCTTGCCGAGGAGCCAAACCACAGGCGCGGTGGTCTGCGCACGCTTGCGCGCCTCCTCGATGGGCTCGCCCGTGGCGCCATACCCAAACAGGATGTCGCTGATCGCGTTCCAGAGCCAGTTGAGGGGCCGCATGAATTATCCCGCAAGCAGTCGCTACGCGCTCCGGGTGCCGCGGGCTGCTCTTGTTACATTTGCAATGAGCGCCACAAGCACAATGGTCAACGCCTCGACCGCCTCGACAAGGGAGCTGAGAAAAGCGGCGAAGACGGCGGGCGCAGCAACGGTCCAGCTCATGCTCTCAAGCCTGTTGTCGCAACAACCGCCGGATGACTTTGCCGGTGGTGGTCATCGGCATCTGATCGATGAATGCAACTTCGCGCGGATATTCGTGCGCGGAAAGCCGCGTCTTCACGAACAACTGGATCTCGGCGGCGAGCGCGGCGGAGGGCGAATGTCCCGCCTTCGGCACGATGAAAGCTTTGACGATTTGGGTGCGCACGGGGTCGGGCTTGCCGACCACCGCCGCAAGCGCGACCGCCGGGTGCTTGATCAAGCAATCCTCGATTTCAGCGGGACCAATGCGATAACCCGAGGACGTAATGACATCATCGTTGCGGCCAACGAACTGCACATAGCCATTGCGGTCCATGACGCCCTGATCCCCGGTCGTCATCCAGTCGCGGATAAATTTCTCGCCGGTGGCGTCGGGCTTGCCCCAATATTCCAGGAACATCACGGGATCAGGGCGCTTGATCGCGATCTCTCCGGCTTCGCCCGGCACGCATGGCGTGCCGTCGGGATGGATGATCGCGACCGTATGTCCCGGCACGGTTTTCCCAATGCTTCCCGGCTGTGCAATGCCGATTCCGCCACATGACCCAAGCACCAGATTGCATTCGGTCTGGCCGTAGAACTCGTTGATGGCGAGGCCGAGGACGGATTTTCCCCATTCGTAGGTCTCGGCCCCCAGCGCTTCACCGCCGGACCCGACCGAGCGCAGCTGCAAGTCCGCCGGCGGACGGCTCACGGAGCGCATCAGGCGCAGCGCGGTTGGAGGAATGAAGGCATTGCGCACGCCCATCCTCGCCATGAGGTGAAACGCCTCGCCTGGATCGAACTTCTCGTATTTGTACGCGACCACCGGCACGCCGTAGTGCAGCGCCGGCAGCAGAGCGTCGAGCAGACCTCCGGCCCAGGCCCAGTCCGCGGGGGTCCAGAAGCGGTCCCCGGGCTGCGGAAAAAACTCGTGCGGCAACTCGATGCCGGGAAGATGGCCGAGCAGCACGCGATGGGCATGCAGCGCACCCTTCGGCGGCCCGGTAGTGCCCGATGTATAGATCATCAGTGCCGGATCTTCGGACGTGGTCGCAACCGGCATGAATTGCGCTGAGGCGCGAGCGAGCAAGGCACGAAAATCCTGCGCGCCGTCGGCGCGGCCATCCACCGACAAAACGAGAGCGAGACCCGCACCCTCCCCTACTGCGGGCTGAAGCTTGGCGAGCCCCTGCGCATTGGTGATGAGCGCGCGCACGCCGGCGTCCGCCAGACGATACGAGATCGCTTCGACCCCAAACAGCAAGGCGAGCGGCAGTGCGACTGCGCCGAGTTTATAGCTGGCGATGTGACTGATCGCGGCCTCCGGCATCTGCGGAAGGAGAATCGCAACCCGGTCGCCGCGCCCGATGCCGTGTTCCGCAAGCACATTCGCGAGCCGATTGGAGCTCTCGCGCAGCACGCCGTAGCTGATCTCGTCGACGCAGCCATCCCGGCGCACATTGAAAATGGCGGTACGGCGAGGCTCGTGCTCTGCCCAGCGGTCACAAACGTCAACGCCGATATTGTAATGCGCCGGGATCTGCCACCGGAACGAATTGTAAAGCGTCTCGTAATCGCGAGCGCAAGGAAGGACGTGGGGGAAAACATCGAGGGGAAGTTAGTGGGCGCTGCGGTGCAAATCCAGGGCGAACGGCGAACCGAAAAGCGCGAATAGCGAATGGCGAATAGCGATAGGGAAGCAAGCCTGGGCCGATCTGTTCGCTACTCGCTTATTCGCTTTGCCTGAACGCGACCAGCCGCTAAACAAGAGCGCATGACGCCGAGTGCGCGCGCCGCGAGCAAAGATATCGATTTTCGTCTGCTTATCCCGTTCCTCGCGCACGTCGTTCTTGCTCAAACCTTGATCCTGATTATCCGGATTACGACCTCTTATCGGACCATCGAGCTTGGCTTGCCTGTGGTCTGGCTCGGCATCATTGCCACCGGGTTTGCGATCATCCCGACTTTTACTGCGTTGTCGGTCGGCAGATGGATCGACCGGGGCAACGATGCCAAGGCGTGCTGGTTCGGCGCCGCACTCATATTTGCCGCCTGCATGGGATTTTGGACCTCCTCGCAATCGGCGATCAACCTGCTTGCTTTCAGCGTGCTGCTTGGTTTTGGTCACATGTTCTGCATGGCCGGCCACCAGATGCTTGCGGTGCGCGCCGGCGGCGCACAAAACCGGGAAAACGTGCTCGGCTATTACATGGTCGCAGCCTCCATCGGACAGGGGCTGGGCCCATTTGTCGTCGGCTGGCTTGCAGGATCAGCAGCGCTTGCTCCCGCACAACAGTTGTTTGGCATCGGCGTGATTGCTGCCGGCGCGAGCGTCCTCATCGCGCTGATGATCAGGCCGCGGCTGCAACCAGCACGCCAGCATGAAGCCCGCGCGGTTATGCCGATCCGGCAACTGCTCAAGCTGCACGGGTTTCCCGCCGTTATGATATCGAGCGTGGTCACCATCACCGCGCTCGATCTGCTCGTGATTTATCTCCCGGTGCTGGGCGCAGAGCGGCAAATCGATGCCAACAACATCGGGCTGCTGCTGACCGTGCGCTCCTTGGCGGCGCTCGTTTCGCGCTCGTTCTATGTCCGCTTGATTTTCGCGATGGGGCGCAATCCACTCACGCTGGCAAGCATGCTGGGCAGCGCGGCGGGCTTCCTTGTCCTGGCCATTCCGCTGTCATTGCCGATCATGTACGCGGCCCTGATCGCGCTCGGCTTTGCGATGGGACTTGCGTCCACCTTGACCATTTCCAGTGTCGTGCATCTTGCACCCCCGCACGCCCACGGAACGGCGCTCACGCTGCGAATGACCGGCAATCGCGCCGGCCAGATCATTTTTCCGGCACTTGCGGGCTTGCTTGCGGCCGCCACCGGGGTCGCAGGAATCCTGCTTGCTATCGGTCTGGGGCTTGCGGCTTCCGGCATTGCGGTTGCGATCACACAGGCGCCGGTCAAAGCGCCATAGCAGAGACAGAGACATGAGCAGTTCGATACAGATCCGCATGGGGGGCTACGGCCCTGCAAGCACCGGTTTCAGCCGCGCTCTGAAATTCATCGGCGACCGGCTCACGGCCGAGTTCGCCGACTCGGTCGAGATCAAGTACGTCTGGAACATCATGGATCTCGGCTATCGCGCCGAGGATATTCTCTGGCTGGTCGAGCACGGTTTGCTGACGCTCGGTTATCAATCATCGAGCTATCTCACCGACCGCGTGCCCGAGCTTGGAATTGTGGATCTGCCGTTCCTGTTTCCAAACGTTGCGGCCGCCCGCGCGGCAATGGACGGCCGCCTTGGTGCGGTGCTTGCGCAGAAAATCGAAGAGCGTGTGAACTATCGCGTGCTCGGCTGGTTCGAGAACGGCTTTCGCCACATTTCCAACCGGCTGCGGCCGGTTCGCAGACCGAAGGATCTGACGGGAATGCGGATTCGGGTTCTTCCCAGCAAAGTACAGGCACGCACGTTCGAATTGCTCGGTGCTGTTGCCATGCCCATGGACCTCACGCAGGCGATTGAAATGGTCAAGGCCGGCAGCATCGACGCCCAGGAAAACCCATTGACCAATACTGTTACATACGGTGTGCACAAATTTCACCGCTTCCATACGCTCTCTCATCATTTCTACATCTCCCGGCCGATCTTCCTTCATCGCCCAGCCTTCGAGAGTTGGCCGCAAGCTCTACGCGCCAGCGTGCGACATGCAATCGGCGACGCCGTGAGCTTCCAGCGCGGCCTGCACGAGGCGGAGGAGAAGGATTCGGAAAAGATTATTCTCGCGGAGCGCGGGGAGATCGCAGAGCTTACCCCCACTGAGCACGATGCGTTTGCCGCCGCGACCGCGCCGCTGCGCCAGGAGGCAAAGGCGAGTTTTGGTAAGGAAATGTTCGCGCTGGCTGCGCCGCAGGGGGAGTGATCGGATTGCAGGTACTTTTGAGGCGTTGCGGACATAAGCTGATTACCCGGCCCGATCACATCCCGACGCGAATGACCCGACTCGGACACTGGCTGTGCACTGCGGCAATGGTTTTGATGCCGGTTTCAGCCCCTATCAAAGTAGTAGTTTGAGCCGATACAATGCTCCCCTGAGCTTGGGTGCGGATATGCGGCGACGTGAGTTCATTACGCTTCTCGGTTGCGCGACGGTCGCGTGGCCCCTCGCGGCGCAAGCGCAGCAAGGCGAGCGGGTGAGGCGCATCGGCGTGCTCATGTCCACGGCAGCGGACGATCCGGAAGGGCGGGCCCGCATCGCGGCGTTACTGGACGGGCTGCAGCAATTGGGCTGGACCGCCGGCCGCAACGCGCAAATCGACATTCGCTGGCCCAAGGGCGAGGCGGAAGCTCGCAAGTACGCAGCGGAATTGGTCGCCCTGGCGCCGGAGGTCATCCTTGCGACCGGCGTCTATGCGGGACGACTGCTGCAACAGGAAACCCAAACCGTGCCGATCGTGTTCGTGTTGGTTCTCGACCCGGTCGGTGCCGGCTTCGTCGCGAGCTTGGCGCGGCCGGGCGGCAATGCCACCGGCTTTTCCTTCTCCGAATACGGCGTCAGCGGCAAATGGCTGGAGCTGCTCAAGGAGATCGCGCCGGGTGTGACGCGAGCAGCGGTCCTTCGCGATGCTGCCGACCCTGCTGGCACCGGTCAGTGGGGTGCCATCCAATCCGTGGCGCCGTCCTTCGGAGTGGAGTTGACCCCGATCGGTGTGCGCGATTCCGGTGAGATCGAGCGCGGCGTCGCTGAATTCGGACGCTCACCTAATAGCGGGCTGATCGTCACGGCGGGCGGCCCGGTGATCGTGCATCGTGAGCGGATCATTGCAATCGCGGCCCGGCACCGTCTGCCTACGGTTTACTGGAACCGCATGTACGTTGCCGGCGGCGGCCTGATGTCCTACGGGCCCGAGACGATTGATCAATACCGGCGCGCCGCCGCATATGTCGACCGCATCCTCAAGGGTGAGAAGCCGGCCGACCTGCCGGTGCAGGCGCCGACCAAGTACGAGTTAATCATCAACCTCAAGACGGCCAAGACGCTCGGCCTCGATATCCCGCCGACGCTACTTGCGCGTGCTGACGACGTGATCGAATGAGGATGCTATTTTTGCTGCAGTGTATGAGTCCGGTTGTGGCACAACTCGGAACCGCTTGGCTGCGCGAACCGATTCCGCTAACTGGGGTAAAGCGGACAGCGATGCTGCGGCACGGTAATGCGTGCCATTAACTCATCTCGGAAGTGGAGGGTGCATCGCAGCAGTCGAGATAACGTGGATTTTTTGCGGAGGGCTTAAAGCAGGATTGGACCCGTGTTCGAAGCCGCCGCCTAGGTCCTATCAAAGCACTCGTTTGAGCCGATATGATGCTTTCTCCAGAGGCCAGGAGCAGTCATGAGACGGCGGGAGTTTCTTGGAGTTATCGGTGGTGCAGCGACAGTCGCTTGGCCGCTCGCGGCGCACGTGCAGCAGCCGGCAATGCCGGTGATTGGGTTCCTCAGCAGCCTTTCGTCTGCCGCGGTTGCTCGACCTGTCGTCGCGTTCCTTCAGGGTCTGAAGGAGGCCGGCTACGTTGAGGGCCAGAACGTGGTGATCGAGTATCGCTGGGCCGGTGGACAATACGATCGGCTCCCAACTCTCGCCGCCGACTTGGTCCATCGTCAGGTGACGGTCGTTGTTTCGGTAGGCGGCGAGCCGCCGGCACTTGCGGCCGAAGGTGCAACATCGACAATTCCGATTGTATTTATGGTTGGCAGAGACCCCGTCAAGCTGGGCCTCGTCGCGAGCCTCAATCGCCCGGGAGGAAACGCCACCGGGGTAAACCTGTTCATCACCGAAATGGAGGTTAAGCGATTCGGGCTTCTGCATGAATTGGTGCCGACAGCCACAACACTCGGTGTGCTCATGAATCCGAAAACTGCTGAGGCGGAGACCCAGTTAAGTGAAGTGCAAGCTGCGGGCCGTACACTTCAACAGCAGATCGAGGTCGTAAACGCCAGCAATGAAATTGAAATCGACGCGGCATTCGCAGCTCTCGCACAAAGTAAAATCGGTGCGGTTCTTGTTGGGGCCGATCCGTTTTTTAACAATCGTCGCGACCTGATAGTTTCGCTAGCGGCGCGCTATGCCATCCCTGCCATCTACCCTCTTCGCGATTTTGCCGATTCGGGCGGTCTCGTCAGTTATGGGACCAGCCTTACGGACGCATATCGTCAAGTTGCCATCTACACTGGGCGTATTCTTAAGGGCGAGAAACCCGGCGAACTTCCAGTCGTACAACCCACGAAATTTGAACTGGTGATCAATCTCAAGACCGCCAAGGCGCTCGGTCTGACCGTCCCGCTTACACTCCAGGCCAGTGCCGACGAGGTGATCGAGTAAATGGCGTTGTTTGCTGCGGTTGCTCACGGCCGCTAATGGCACTCTTCGTCGAATCGCTGCAATGCACAAATTTCGGGAGCTGTCGGAGGTACAGCGGACATGCCACAAACTGGTCGGGCGTATCAGTCCGACGAAAATGACCCCCAGCAGACAAAGGCCAGATTGAAATCCCGCAGCGCAGCAGTCTCGTCCCAGTGTGGAGATATGCTATCCTTTCGATTGGAAGCACGGGAGTCACTGGACAGTGAAACGCCGGGAATTGATCAGGCTGCTCGGCGGCGCAGCGGCGTGGCCGCTCGCGGCGCGCGCGCAACGGTCCACGATCCCGGGTGCTGCTGATGTCGATCGCGTTCAGAGCAGCGCGATCGAACTCGTTAACCTGAAGCCAGACGTGATTCTCGCCCAAGGCTCCCTCGCAGTGTCGGCCCTGATCAGGGTGACGAGAACTATACCCATCGTCTTTGTGCAGGTCGGAGACCCTGTCGGAAGCGGCATTGTTGCTAGTCGCCCCCGTCATTGATCATGACGGGAATTTCTGAATCTCTGTCGCGGCAAGGCAGCGATGGAGGTGATTCGTGGCCGGGAAAGAGATTGCCGTCAAGAAATACGTGGTCAGGCTCGACGCGGAGGAACGCGATCGACTCAACGAGTTGATTCGCAAAGGCAAGCGTTCCGCCCAGCTGCTGACGAAGGCGCGCATCCTGTTGAAGGCGGACATATCGGATGCGGGCGAAGGCTGGAGCGACAGCCGGATCGCCGCGGCGCTGGACACCAGCATCGCCACTGTCGAGCGGACCAGGCGCCAGCTGGTCGAGGAAGGGTTCGAGGCGGTGTTGGCCCGCAAATACAACTCGAACTCCGCCCCGCGGCGAATTTTCGACGGCGCGGCGGAAGCAAAACTGATCGCGCTGACCCTCTCTCCGGCCCCGCAAGGCTTTGCCAGATGGAGCCTGCGTCTGCTCGAGGAGAAGGTTGTCGAACTGCACATTGTCGAGCGCGCCAGCGACAACACGATCGGGCGGACGCTAAAAAAAACATTCTCAAGCCGCATCGCAAGCAGCAATGGGTGATTCCGCCCGACGCCAACGCGGCGTTTGTCGCCACCATGGAAGACGTCCTGGAAGTCTATCAGCGACCGCACGATCCGCAGCGCCCGCTCGTGTGCCTCGACGAAACCTCGAAGCAGCTGATCATCGACACGCGCACGCCGATCCCCGCCAAACCTGGACAACCAGCGCGTCACGATTACGAATACGAACGCAATGGCGTCGCCAATCTGTTCATGGTCTTCGCGCCGCTGGAAGGCTGGCGGCATGTCAAGGTCACCGACCGCCACACCGCCATCGATTATGCCCACGTGCTCAGGGATTTGTCCGATACGCATTTTCCAGATGTGGCGAAAATCGTGCTGGTGCAGGATAATCTCAACATCCACAAGCCAGCCTCGCTTTATGAGGCCTTTCCCGCGCCCGAGGCCCGCCGGCTCGTCGAGCGCTTCGAATGGCACTACACGCCCAAGCACGGCAGCTGGCTCGACATGGCCGAATCCGAACTCGGCGTTCTCGCGTCCCAATGCCTGGATCGCCGCATCGCCGACAAGCAAATCCTCGCCCACGAAGTCACCGCGTGGCAGGACCACCGCAACAAGCACTACGCCAAAGCCGACTGGCAATTCACAACCGCCAACGCCCGCGTCAAGCTGAAGAGACTGTACCCTCAGTTCGAGTGACTCGGGCGACTAGCCTTGCGCGGCCGGGCGGAAACATTACTGGATTTACCCCTGCCAAGTTTTCCATGAGCGGAAAGGGCTTGGAGGTGCTCAAAGAGGTCGCGCCTCAGGTGACCCGCGTCGCCGTCATGTACAAGCCGGACCAAGCGCCTCAGCTTGGGATGTGGCGTGCCATTGAGGCGGTTGGACCGTCGCTCGGCGTGAGCGTCAGCGCGGTTAGTCGCACTGAGTCAGAAGATTTTCCGTCGATAGTGCATGAGAATCAGATATTTGTCGAGGTTCACTGGCCGGCGGAGGGCTGCGATGAATCTCGAAAGAACGGAGGATAGTGCATCTCGATTTGCGCGTTTTGTGGAACAGCTGACGAGCGTGATCGGCCACGCCGACCGGGAGCGGCCGCTGAATGATTACTGTGCCGGCCTTTTGGTCTCAGAAGGCCGCAGGAGCGTGGAGCCGATCGCGGCGGTGACGGCGCCGCACGAGACTTCGGTGCAGCATCAAAGATTGCTGCACTTTGTTGCCAATGCGCCGTGGTCGGACGCGTCAATGTTGGCCAAAGTGCGCGAGCTGATCTTGCCGGTGATCGAGCGGCATGGACCGATTGAAGCCTGGATTGTCGACGATACGTCTTTTCCAAAGTGCGGCTCCAAATCGGTCGGCGTGCAGCATCAATATTGCGGCCAGCTTGGCAAGCAAGCGAATTGTCAGGTGGCAGTGACGTTGTCGATCGCCAATCATCACGCCAGCCTGCCGATCGCGTATCGGCTTTATCTGCCGCAGCAATGGGCTAAAAACGCTGCGCGCCGCAAGAAAGCGCGTATTCCCAAGGAGATCTCGTTCAAGACCAAACCGCAGATCGCCCTGGAGCAGATTGCGAAAGCCTTAGCGGCGGGGGTACCGCGCGGGGTGGTGCTCACAGATGCGAGCTACGGATCGAACTCAGGGTTTCGCACGGGCCTCAGTGCGCTGGGGCTCGAATACGTGGCAGCCATCATACCGACAATTATGGTGCGTAGAGTAACCGATGATGGCGGGATGGGGCCGCGCTTGAGCGTGAAGAAGTTGGCACTCAGGCTGCCAGAAAAAGCTTGGTGCACGATCACCTGGCGGGAGGGAACTAACAAAAAGCTGCGCTCGCGCTTCGCCCGCGTTCAAGTGCGAACGGCGCCGATCAGGGGTGCCGCGGCACGAGGTGAAGAAACGCTTCTCATCGAATGGCCCAAGAGTGAGCGTGAGCCCACCAAATATTGGCTTGCCACCCTCGATAAGAACATTTCATTTCATGCGCTGGTCGATCGCGCAAAAATGCGGTGGCGGATCGAGCGCGACTACCTGGAGCTCAAACAAGAGATCGGGCTCGGGCACTACGAGGGGCGGGGATGGCCGGGCTTCCACCATCACGCGACGCTTTGCATCGCCGTTTACGGCTTCCTGATCTCCGAAAGGGAGACGATTCCCCCCTCAGGACCTCATTGCGCCCGGAGAGTCAAAAAACTTGCCATTCCCGATAGTTACCGACCCCGCGGCGCCGCCAATCCGGCCCCAACGCCACGTTCCCAACTCGATCGCTACGCTCCATCATCAGCTGATCGTCGCAATCGCAAGGATGCTGCCAAGATGCCCCTATTGTGCAACCCGATACAGAAGGAACATGCGTCTCAGGTTGTGACGCAGTAACATTAGCCCGCGCGACGCGGCCGAGATCGAGCATATCGTCAAAGTTTTTGGAAGTGAGCCGGGTGGCGGAGTGATCGTGCTGCCGAATCCGATCACTACTCTTCATCGTGGCCTTATCATCGCGCTCATGGCCCGCCACGGCTTGCCTGCCGTTTATGCCTATTCCTACTTTGTGAGGGATGGCGGCTTGGTGTCATATGGCACGGATCTCGCCGATCTTTATCGCCAAGCGGCGTCCTACGTTGACCGCATCCTCAAGGGCGTAAAGCCTGCGGACTTGCCTGTCGTGCAACCGACCAAGTTCGAGCTCGCGATCAACCTGAAAACCGCGAAGGCGCTTGGATTAACGATCGCAGGTTCCCTCCTAGCCCGCGCCGACGAGGTGATCGAATAATGAGAAGGCGCGAGTTCATTACGCTTCTCGGCGGCGCGGCGACGGGCTGGCCGTTCGCGGCGCGCGCGCAGCAGTCGGCGATGCCGGTGATCGGGTTCCTCGGCAGCGAAACGCCTAACCTATTCGCAGGCCGTTTACGCGCGTTCCATAACGGCCTGAGCGAGACTGGTTACGTCGAGGGCCAGAATGTGACTACCGAGTATCGATGGGCGGAGGGTCAATACGATCACTTGCCAGCCCTGGCGGCTGATCTGGTTCACCGGCAGGTGACCGTAATTGCCACGATCGGTGGCACTCCTGCCGCACTCGCGGCAAAGGCAGCGACTATGAGCATTCCGATCGTCTTTCAGATCGGGATCGACCCAGTCCAAACCGGGCTTGTCGCCAGTCTCGCCCGGCCGGGCGGTAACATCACGGGCGTAACCACCTTGGCCGTAGAGGTAGGGCCGAAGCGGCTGGAGTTGCTGCACGAGGCGGTACCCACGGCGACCACCATTGCGTTGCTCATCAACCCGACCAATCCTATTCTCGCCGAGACCCTATCTAAAGACGTACAGGCAGCCGCTCGCAGTTTCGGGCTTGAACTTCACGTTCTGTATGCGAGCACTGAACGCGACTTCGATACCGCCTTTGCAACCCTGGTCCAACGGCGGGTTGGCGCCCTCGTGATCGGCACTGATGCATTCTTCAATAGCCGGAGCGAGCAGCTCGCCGGACTAGCGCTCCGCCATGCGGTACCCGCGATCTATCAGTATCCCGAGTTTGCCGCCGCCGGCGGGTTAATGAGCTATGGAAGCAGTTATGCGGACGCGCACCGTCTTGTCGGCGTATATACTGGTCGAATTCTCAAGGGCGATAAGCCAGCTGACCTGCCAGTCCAACAATCCACGAAAGTCGAGTTGACCATTAATCTCAAGACCGCCAAGGCGCTTGGTCTCACCATTCCGCTCTCGATCCTCGGCCGCGCCGACGAGGTGATCGAATGATACAGCCATAAGGGTGGCGCGGTATGACAAAGCCCGACACTAAATGACGCCAGGTGCGCCCATCCTGCCTTGCTTTGTATGCTGTTGTCGTGGTACGTCCATGACACTAGGTAACACTGACTGACAGGCCATTTTAGTTACCTAGGTAACAATGAGGAGGCATGGCCAAGGTTCTCACCAATCTGGGTATCAAGAACGCCAAGCCCAAGCGCCACCAAGGCAAGGCGGTCATCACCGAGATACCCGACGGTGGATGCAGAGGGTTACGTTTGGCGCTGCATCCGACCGGGCATCGGTCTTGGATTGTACGCTACCGCCGCCCCGATGGCCGCACCGCCAAGTTGACCTTAGGCCCGGCGATTATCGTCCGCAAAGGCGATCCGGTGCCCGAGCACGCGTTGACCCTGGCGCTGGCACGCAAGCATGCCACGGATGCGTTGCACCAGCTGGCGCTCGGCATCGACCCCGGGATCGAGAAGGCGGCCAGCAAACAGCCCACGACACACACGACCTTTGAACGCGTCGCCACCGACTGCTTCACCCGCGAGGCGAATCGCGGGTTGCGTAGCGCACAGCGGCAATTGCACGATCTGCAGCGGTTGGTGTTCCCGATATTCGGCAGGCGACCGATGGCCGCCGTTCGGCGCGGCGACGTCGTTAGGCTGCTCGATAACATCGAGGATGAGCACGGCGCAGTCATGGCCGATGCGGTGCTGGCTGGGGTGCGCAAGGTGATGAACTGGTGGTCGATCCGCGATGAGAACTACGCGGTGCCATTGGTGCGAGGCATGCGCCGCAGTAACCCGAAGGAGCGGGCACGTAGCCGCATTCTGGACAACGACGAGCTGCTCGCGGTGTGGAAGGCGGCAAGCGAGATGGAGGCACCGTATGGCCCCTTTCTCCAGTTCTTGTTGCTGGTCGGTTCCCGCCGCCGCGAAGCGGCGGGGATGCGCCGCGATGAAGTGCGCAATGGCATTTGGACGTTGCCCGCGTCGCGCAGCAAGACCAAGCAAGAGGTGGTAAGGCCGCTAAGCCGGGCGGCGCAGGCGGTGCTGGAGCGGGTGCCGCAGATTGCGGGCAGCGAGTTCGTGTTCACGCTTGGCGGCGGGGTGCCGATCAACAGCTTTCACTTGCTCAAAGGGATCATCGACGAGCGCAGCGGCGTCAGCGGATGGCGGCTGCACGATTGCAGACGTACCGTACGCACATTGTTGAGCCGCGCCAACGTCAGCGCTGACATTGCGGGGCGCTGCCTGGGCCATGCGCTGCCGTCCATTCGTGGCGTTTACGACCAGCACGATTATGTGCCGCAAATGAAACTGGCGTTTGAAGCCCTGGCGGCGTTGATCGAGACCATCGTCGCTCCGAAACCGAATGTGGTGCCACTGCGCGGGTAGCGTGCCATGCCCAGGCCAAAGCCAAAGAAGATCGGGGTACCGGGGCGCAAGCGGCGCGACCGCTATGATACGGGCAACTATTTCCCGGAAGACTTCGCACGCAAGGTCGTCCGCCAGCACCGCAACGAAAACACTTCCGTTTGTGCTACTGCTCTGCGGCCCGCGCGTGGTCGCCGAAGAGCTGATCCGCCGCTACCGGGTCAAGTGCCAGCAGGAGGATATCAAGTACGACCGGGATGAACGTGACCATGCAATTACGCAAGCGGCTAGGAAGGTAAGCGAAGTCTGGGGCCGACGCCTAAACCCGAAGACGCTGAGGAATTGGTTGAACCGGTCGAAGCGCGCTCGCACACCTAAGCGGCAATTCAAGTCGTAAGCTTTTAGCACTGATATCAGTCGGCGCTTTATCACTTGCCTGCCTACCAAAAACTATCAGCAAAATTCGCACGGTTTTCGCCGATGACGCTCACTGCACGGAGTGGCAGGCTTTGTCACGCTTTGGAGTTAACAACGGAGCCACCATGTCCGATGACGACGCCCTGCTTCCCGACCCGTTGGTCGCGAAGCGTTACAACGTAAGCACCCGCACCATCCCTAGGTGGGACGCGAATCTCGCACTGGGGTTTCCGGCGCCGACCTTCATTAACGGCCGCAAATACCGTCGGGTGCGCGAGCTGGAGGCCTGGGAGCGGTACCGGGCAGCTCACCCAATGCGGGGTGCTGCGCCGAGGCGCAAATAGTGCGCAGGCGTCGCGAGCAGGTCGAGATGTCCATTAGGCGCCGTCATGCTCTCCCCATCCGCGCCGAGCTGACCGGAAGCGCCACAGCCACCGCACTTGGCATTTCCGCGCGCAGCAACTCGCCAATCCTCACGCTATGCCGCTTGCTCATCAGAGCCGGTCATAACCCCTCCGCTCGCCTTGAAGCTTACCGCGGCAGCACGTTGTGCCTGAGCGTATCCATCGGCGCGGGTGCGCGGCGCACCGTGAAAGAACCGGACGGCGGGCGCGCCCATTTTGCCAAATGGACCGCCTTTCCGTCCTCTCCGGTGGCATCACGGGCCCAAGAAAAGAAACTAGGCGGGCATGGGAGCCCCGCCGCAGGAAGAAAGGCGGGGAGTACGCCACCGGAGAGCGCGACGCGTACCAAACTTCGCATCGATGAACCATTGCCGCACGGCCCGCGCGATTGCCCCAACGTGTCAGCGCACGGTCAAGGCACCTTCCGAGGCCTGGCTCGCATGAGCGATCGAAGTCACGAGCGCGTTTAGCATATTGAGAAAATCCGGAAGCGATCCCGATCTAGGGAGCTGACGGTCCGTCGTGCTGCTCGGAAAGCGTAAACCTGACACTTTCGCGCGAACGCCCAAAGGGAAGACTTGTCATGAGCTCTAAGGCAGAAGCTGTTAACTTGGCCAACGGACATCACTCCCGAAGAGCGCACTCATCGCGTGCAAGTCGAGGCCGAGCGGCACGCACGTCAGCTTACTGTTGAATGGATATTCTAGCTACCCGAGCCTGCTCAACAGCACGGCATCCCGGAGAGTAAGCTAAAACAAATGATTGAAGCGCAGGTTCGAGCCAACGAGAAGAAAGAGCGCGAAGCAAAAGCCGAGCAGCGAAAGCGTGAGCACCTCATCGAGAGGCAACGCGCTGACGCACGGCGAGAGCAGGAACGTCAGCAGCGTGCGCAAGAGCAGGCCGACAAGGAAGCCAAGAAGCAAACCGAGCGCAAGCAACGCGAGCGTGAGAAGGAATTCGCGCGGCTGCTCAAGCTGCCAAGCGCGGAGCACGAGCCGCGGATAGCTGCGCTGGCGAAACGCCTCGACGAAGACCTCGATTTTTTGCGCGATGAGTTCACACAATTCGCCGCCGCCCAGGAAAAGAGTAGCGATACTGGTTATGTCGGGCCATGGCCGAAGTAGATCGATACGCGCTCATTATTGAGCGAAGTGATGTCACAGCTGCGCCGCTACGTTGTCGTGCACGACGACGCGGCTGCAGTCGCGATTGGCCTGTGGGTTTGCTTTGCATGGCTGCACGCCGAGATTGCGGTGCATTCGCCGCTACTGGTCCTCACCTCCGCCGAAGGCGACACGGGCAAGACAACGGCATGTAGTGTGATCCAGCTGATGACGCCGCGTTCTTATGCCGCCGCCGAGTTGACTGGCCCAAATCTGTATCAATTGGTCATTACTTGCATCCAACGCTAATTGTCGACGATGCCGACAAGCTGCTTGAGCGCAAGCCTGACCTGGTGCACATCATCAATGTCAGCTGGACGCGCGGCACCAAAATCCCGCGCCAGGATCATGGTATCACGCGCTGGTTTGACCCGTTTTGCCCCAAGGTCATCTCCGGGGTGAATGTGCAGCTGCCCAAGACCACCGCGACACGCAAAATAACTGTCAAGCTGCTGCCGAAGCTGCCGCGCGAGAAGGTTGACGATTTCAGACACGTAGACGACGGCGATTTCATCACTCTACGGCGCAAGCTCGTGCGGTGGGCTGCCGACAACCACGCGGCGCTCAAGGAAGCTCGCCCGGTGATGCCGCCCGGTTTCAACAATCGTCTGCGAATGAACTGGGAGCTGCAGTTGGCGATCGCCGACCTCGCCGGTGGCGAATGGCCTAAATTAGCGCGACGAGCAGCGATCAAGCTTACACATGAACGTCGCGAGCCAAGCGAGGGTAAACGCCTGCTCGCAGCATTCCACGATCTGTTCTCAGCGCGCGGATCAGTGTTGGCGTCGGTTAAGGTGCAAAAGCTGCTCATTGCCGACCCGAGCAACGAATGGATTGATTTCCGCAGTCGCGGCCACCCAATTAGCCAGCGCGAAATTGCGCTGCTGCTCGATCCGTACGATATTCATCCCACTTACATCCATCGCGGTCGCAAAACCGAACGCGGCTATCGCGTCGAGCATTTTGCCGAAGCCTTCAGGCATTAACTTCCGAAATTCGAACTCGAAAGCATGTAACCGTCCGCAAAGAGCACGATCGCCACGGAAAGCGGCGAAGATAGCGCACGGTTGCACGGTTGAAGGGGGCCGGAAAAGTCCATCGGCGGGGGTGCGCGGCTCACCGTGAAAGAACCGGACGGCGGGCGCGCCCATTTTGCCAAAATGGACCGCCTTTCCGTCCTCTCCGGTGGCATCACGGGCCCAAGAAAAGGAACTAGGCGGGCATGGGAGCCCCGCCGCAGGAAGAAAGGCGGGGAGTACGCCACCGGAGAGCGCGACGCGTACCCAACTCGCATCGATGAACCATTGCCGCACGGCCCTCATTTTTTCTGTTTGGATCGAGCGCAATCACGGTTTCTTCCTTACGCCCCTTTTTTAGGGACTATCAGCGTCATCGCGCATGGCGCTCATGGCACGATCTCATCCCGGTCAGTTCGCTTACTGGCACAGCGGAGATCATCGGCGCGGACTGCCGGTCGTTGATTAATCAGCGGCCGGTCGGCGGTGACTCGACAACCGCTGCCTTTCGTAAAGGGCTGAGCGAAAACGGCTACGTCGAGGGGCGAAACGTGAGGGTCGAATACCAGTGGCTGGCGGGCCAGTACGATCGCCTGCCCCGCGGTGCTGGCCGATCTGGTCCGGCGTCGCGTGGCCGTGATCGCCATCCCCGGCATGACCTTAAGGCAAAAAGGAGCAGCGTCGTAAGACGGCGAAACCAAAACGTCGCACTGCGCCGGCGGCCGCCAGCCGTAAGCGTTCGTCAGACGATGATCTGCAGCAGCAAGTCAGGGTGCTCACCCGCGAACTGACCGAAGCGCGCGAGCAGCAGACTGCGACCTCCGAGGTGCTGCAAGTAATCAGCCGTTCGCCTGGCGAGCTCGGACCGGTGTTCGGCGCGATCCTAGAGAACGCGGTTCGCATTTGTGAGGCCGACTTCGGCAATCTCGTGCTCTTCGACGATGGCGTCTTTCGGGTCACCGCTCTCCATGGTGCCGACCAGGAATGGACGGAACTGCGACGGCGCGAACCTATTGTCCATGCCGGGCCGTGACCTCAGTCGGTCCAGGATCCGAGTCGCGGCAAGAAGACCCACCAGATCGTTCGCGTCGTGCGGGCCGTGCGCGGGGCCGTGCGCTTCCGGCTCGAATGCCAACCCGCTTTCGACTACGCGCGGCGGCCGCATCAGGTCACTCTGGAAGGCCGCGGCGCGGTGTTTGAGGCCCCGGGCATGCGCTTCTCGGTGGTCAGCCGCTTTCCGCTGGCGCGCCAAGGCACGGGGGTCGTCACCGAGTTCCTGCTGCACCCGGGCGAGCCATCGACATTCATCCTGCGCCAGGTCGAGGGTGATGGCGACTCCGGGTTGATGGAGGCGCGGCTCGTCGGCACCGAGCTGCTGACGCAGACCCTCGCGTTCTGGCGGCGCTGGATGAGCAAGTGCCGCTACGATTGGCCGGGGGCGCGAAAACGTCGACCGCTCCGCCCTGACCTTGAGCTGCTGACCTATGCGCCACCGGGGCGACGTCGCGGCGCCCATTGAGCTTTCCCGAATAGATCGGCGGGGGGCGCAACTGGGACTATCGTTACACGTGGGTCCGCGACGCAGCTTACTCTCTATGCCTTCCTGCGCCTCGGCATCACAGAGCGAGGCCCACCATTTCATGGGCTGGCTGGAGCAGCGCGCCATCGAAGGAAGCCCGTCTTGGCCCCTTGCAGGTCATGTACGGCATCGATGGCCGGCACGAGATGCCGGAGTAAATCCTCGACCCCTGGAGGGCTACCGCGGTCGCGCCCGGTGCGCGTCGGCAACGGCCCATGGAGCAACTGCAATTCGACATCTACGGCGAACTGATGGATTCGGTCTACCTGTACGACAAATACGTCACGCCCATTTCCTATGACTCTGGTGCCATGTCGCGGCTGATCGACTGGGTGGCTGCAACTGGATGAAGCCCGATGACGGCATCTGGGAGGTGCGCGGCGCGCCAGCAGAAGTCACCCATTCAAAGGTACATGCTGGGTGGCCCTGGACCGCGCCCTCCGGCTGGCGAGAAGCGAGCCTGCCCCTCGACCGTGCCCGCATGCTGGAGGAACGGGATCGATCTACAAAGCCGTCATGAGCACGGCTGGGACCGAACCGGCGAACTTCGTCGGGTCTTTCGGCACCTAGGCGCTGGACGCGACCAGCCTCCTCATGCCGCTGGTGTTATTCATTTCGCCCACCGACCCCCGGATGCTCTCGACCATCGACAGCACCAGGAGGAGCTGGTTTCCGATAGCCTGGTGTATCGCTACGAGACCGTCAAGGCGCCGGGACGGCATTAACGGGGGCGAAGGGACCTTCAGCATGTGTACCTTCTGGCTGGTGGATGCCCTGGTGCGGGCGGGCAGAGTCGGAGGAGGCGCGGTTGATCTTCGAGAAGATGCTCGGCTACGCAAACCACCTGGGGCTGTACGCGGAGGAAACCGGACAGGCGGCGAAGCCCTGGGCAACTTTCCCCAGGCATTTACCCACCTGGGATTGATCAGCGCCGCGTTCAACCTGGACCGTCGGCTGGGGGGCGCGGCCTGAAGGGCCACGGAGGAATAGCGGAATGTCCGGGCAACCATCGTATCTGGGAGTTGCGACAGCCGAATGGGTCGCAGCATTGAAGAGCAGCGCTGCTGCTGGAGCGGCGCCTGGCCGCGCACGCGCTGGCGGAGATTGGGCGCACGGCGCGGGAGGCGGTCCCCGCACTCACCGAGGCGTTGCGCGACTCGGTGAGCTTCGTCCGTGTGTGGGCGGCCGCTGCGCTGGGCGTGAGTTGAACCGGGAGAACCCCGACGCCATCCCCGCTCTGGTCGCGGGGACGCGCGATGGGATTACTTTGTCCGCAGTCTGGCGGCGTGGCACCTGGGGCGCCTCGGGCCTGTGCCTACCGGGAATCGAGGCCGCAGTGCCGGAGCTGCGCGAGCTGCTTAATGACAATGACCCGAGCGCGCGCGCTGAGGCGCTGGTGGCGCTGGGGAACCTCGCGGGCAAGGGCGCACCGCCCGCGGAACTGAAGTCTCTCTCGGCCCTCGGGTGATCCCGGCTGTTTCTCCGAGAGGTGCGACTTGCAGCGGAGATGGAGTTGGGCCGCTCCAACGAACCGTTCCGTCCGCCAAGCGCATCCGCTCGGCTGCGGTGGAGGGCGAACTTCCGCAGCGGGTTGGTCCGCGCACCCGCTGATCGCGCCAGCTTTGCCTGACACCTTGGGAAACGACACCTTAACGCGGTCTCCTTGAACGGAACGGCTTGATACGGAGACCGACAATGACCAGCTGTGATCCTACTGAAGTGATCCCAATCATCGGGATGCTGTCAGATCCTTGATA
>CAVYVC010000025.1:0-71594 GCA_963771845.1 uncultured Alphaproteobacteria bacterium
CGAGACGCCGACGGCGTCTATCTTTGCAGCGTGGCGGACGAGCGGCGCCTGCTTGACCAAGTCCCCGAAGCCCGCACGGCAGTTGTCCCAAACGCGGCGGACGTCGAATACTACCAACCACGCCCCGCGGACCCGCGGCCGGACGGTCGCACTGTAGTGTTCTTTGGACTCCTTTCGTATCGGCCCGATGTTGATGGTGTAATCTACTTCATCCAGAATGTTCTGGCCTTCACACGGCTGCCCATCCGCAAGCGCGCTGCAAGATTATCGGTGGTTCTCCGCCACCATCGGTCATTGCTCTGGCCGGCCCTCGGATCGAGCTCACCGGCTTCGTGCCTGACCTTAGACCGCACCTTGCGGAGGCCGCGGCTGTGGTCGTGCCTCTGAGGCTAGGCGGTGGCACCCGCCTCAAGATCATCGAAGCCATGGCAATGGGGGAAGTAAGAGTCTCGATGTCACTTGGCAGCGAGGGAATCGAGGCCGTTTCTGGACGCGACCTCCTTGTCGAGGACCAGCCGGAAGCCTTTGCGAATGCAGTGAACCGCCTACTGGCCGAGCCTAGCTTGGCGGCCCACATAGGCTTGTCGGCGAGGCAGCTCGTAGAACAGCGGTATACATGGAGCACTGCGGCTAGGACTCTCGAGGAATTCTATTGGAGAGCCCTCCAGATCAGCATCTAACATCCGTCTTTTAAGGTCGGAGCTTCGTTGAGTTCCAGCACAAGGTGGGAGTAGCCGTCCACGAAACCGGCAGAAAGGGTCGGCTCCGCAATTTGCTCCAGGCCCACCTGTCGAGAATTCATTGCATATCCTTCAGATCACTCCCCATTGTGCTTCGGTTTTCGATAGCAGCCGGCTGATGGGCGGTCTCTTTAAACCGGGGCGGCTGCTGCGAGGACGACCCCAACAGTAAGAATCGCCACGAGAACACTATTCCTATCCTTAGCGCGAACGCAATTGGGTCGTCCATCATCCGACGGTGCGCCATCAACAGTGCGCGTGCGATCCAGTACATCAGGATGGGATAGAACGACCAAAGCAGCTGTCTACAAAGGGTTCTGACCACGTCAGACGAGACACAGAGCGCAAAAACGGTAATGGCATTGAAGCCTGAAGCAGCGGCCAATCCGGCCACGATCTCGAGATCCGATTTACAATAGTTGCGGCTGCAGCTCGGGTCGGTGGCATCGACGCAAAGTTTTGAGCGACTGCGGGTCACCGTTCCCGAGTTACGACAGGCCTTGGACCGTGTCCTGCAAGCGAAGCGGTTCGACGTCGTCAACTTGGAGTTCCCATACCTGGGCCACTGTGATCTACGAAGGGCTCCGCCGGGTGAAAAGCTCCCATCCGTTGTCATGGACTCCCATGATATCGCCTGCGACCTGGGTCGGCAGTTTGCTCGTTCCAGTAACAGGGGCGGCGCCTCTACGCAGGAATCAACTGGCGCAAATTACGGAGGGAAGAACTGGGAACCTATCGCACCGCCGACGGCGTCTATCTTTGCAGCGCGGCAGACGAGCGGCGCTTGCTCGACCAAGTCCCTAGGGTCCGAACGGCGGTCATTCCCAACGCAGCAGACGTCGAGTTTTACCAGCCGCGCCACACGGACCTACCAGCGGTTCGGTCGACATCTTGGTCATCGGTCCATTCACCCAAATACCGATGACACACGTGGAGAACTGTGCCGAGGTTTTTGCTATCGCGGCAACGGACCCGCGTGCTCGAGGCCAGATACTGAACATCGTCGACGGTCCCGGCGAGCGTATCTGGACCTATCTCTCTGACTACATGCGCGGCGTCTGACAATGGGGCTGGCGCATCCCGGTTCCTTACCGGCTCGCCATCTGGCTCGTGCGACTCGCGTCTCTTATATCTTCAGGAGAGCCACCAAGGTATCCAGTATCATCATACCGCGCCGACTTAAGTCGCGGCTCAAACCGCTTCTTTTCGAGAACCGCAGGTTATGGAAGACATTAGACTGGATCGCGTCGTTCGACTATCGGCAGTGCCTGGCTCGGACCTACGGCCGGGCAACACCACGGAATTCAAGCTTTTAGACTCGGGGCGGGCTGGCGGCATCGAATCCCCGCTTTCACTCGAGGAACCGCTTGTCAAATAGCTCATAGCTCATGTTGGCCAAGGCCAATGAGATGGTCGAGCCTAGCGCGGCCTTACAGCGGGGGCCTGTCAGATCGTCTGTAATCTTGTAATCTCTTTAACGTTAATGGTGTTTCTCTGAAAGGCGCCGGAAGCGACGCGGCAGCCGCGAGCACTATCCAAAAGCGCATCTGCATCATTTCACATAGGTACCGCGTGTGCTTGAGGTAACCATTATTCCTGCTTCCCGGTCTAAGATTTGAATTTCCAGTACCAGCTCGCTGCATGGGTGGCATAAATCCGACTCCGATGCGTAGCTTCCTGGAGTGTTGGGGCTGGCCCTATCAACCATCCTCTCAGCTGCTGGTTCGTGAAGATGAGCCTCGCGATTGAAGCCTCACATAAAAGTGGAAGTCGGGAAATATCGCGAAGCACTCGACGCGCTATACTCGCAGCTCTTTACGGCGACCGAAGCCGATAAACGGGCTGCGGGAGCTAACCTAAATTTCTGTGGCGACCCTCAATCAGCTTGGATCTGCAGCTCAGTTGAGCAGGCTAACCGAAAGCTGATTCCGGCAGCCGTGGAGTTATGAGATCAGCACGCGGATGAAGAAGTTGGGATTGCTCTATCTCATGCAACGTCCAATTTCATAAAATAAAGATACCAGAGTTAACGATGCAAAAAAGATCTCCAGTCAAACGGTATATTCGAGTGAACGCCTGGTTATGGCATCGGCTTCCTCCCAAGATGATGAATACGAGGCCCATGCGTTCCCACGGAAAAATTCTGCATAAGCTTGTTTGTCGCAAAAGCAAGCGCAGACAGTTTACTGCAACCTTCTTTCTCCGAAATCGCCCGCAACTTGAGCTTATCCGTCGGTTGAGCGAGCAGAAACGTGAGGGCTCCGAATTGAAGGTTGCGGTTGTGGGCTGTAGCGTCGGCGCAGAGGTCTATTCCATCTTGTTTACAATTCGGTCGGCGCCACCGGATCTCAACGTGCATATGTGCGCTGTGGACAATTCGGCTGAGGTAATCAGCGTCGCGAAGGAGGGAGTTTACACCAGCCAAACCGCTGATTTCGTTGGTCGTCAATATTCGAGCGGATGACAGAAGCAGAGTTTGAAGAAATGTTTGAGGGCAATAGGAATAAGGCAAGAATCAGACCGTGGATTCGTAAAGAAATTTGCCGGCTTCTGAACGATGCAGGTGATCCTGGGCTGATACGCGTGCTTGGACCTCAGGATATCGTGGTTGCTAACAACTTCCTCTGTGACATGGAGCCATCGGAAGCGGAAGGCTGTTTGCGTAGCATCGCGGTGCGCGTGAAGCGAGGAGGGTATCTCTTTGTAGCGGGAATTGATCTTCGAGCAAAGGTCTCGCGCGATCTGCATTGGCAACCAATTCCGGACCTCATTTCTGAAATTCATGAGAGGGATGTGTCCGTGCGAGGTGATTGGCCTTGCAAATGGTGGGGGCTCGAGCCTCTAAACAGAGAAAGGCACGATTGGCAGATCAGATATGCGGCTGCGTTCCAGCTGAATTAGGGCGATTTATCAAGCAATGGCTGAAGGCGCAAAAGTCTTTTTCGAGGAGCATAAGGAGTCGAGGGAGCTAGGGCGCCTGGCTCTGCGCGGAGGCGCGGCGTCGGTCGCAACGCAATACTCCAATGGAGTCCTGCAGATAATTGCTTCGATCGTTCTGGCACGGCTTTTGACGCCGGAGGATTTTGGATTAGTCGCAATTATTACAGTTCTGACAAGCTTCGCGCCATTCCTGATCGATTTTGGTCTAGGGGATGCTACAACACAAAAAGACAAGATAACTCCAAGCCAGGTCAGCACTCTTTTCTGGCTCAGTAGCGGGATTGGGGTTGCTGGTTGCGGTGGCTGTAGCAGCTTCTTGCCCTTTGATCGCACGCATCTTTGGCGAACCCAGGCTAGAAGCCATTGCAGCATTTTCTGCGATCGTCTTCGTGCTATTTGGAATGTCAAACCAGCACATCGCGCTCTTACGGCGAACAATGCAATTTGGCAGAATTGCCAAAATACAGATCATCAGCACATCGCTTGGAGTTGCCGTTGCCGTATTGATGGCCGTTGGTGGTTACGGCTACTGGGCGCTCGTGCTTCGTCCTATCGTGAGCACGCTGAGCGTCGCTACCGGAGCGTGGTTCGCATGCGGATGGAGGCCGGGCTTCCCGGTTATTGATGACGAAGTCAAGTCAATGGTCCGCTTTGGACTACATGTAGTAAGTTTTTCCGTCGTGTATTTGCTGGGCAGGGCGGTGGATCGGATTGCGCTTGGATTGTTTTACCGGCCCGATGACGTCGGCTATTATCAAAACGCAATAACGCTCTATGATAACTCGATATTTTCGGTGCTCTGTCAACTGCACACGGTTGGAAGCGCGGCTCTCAGCCGACTTCAATCCAATCCGGCTGCCATTCGACAAAAATACGAAGCAGCATTATCTACTGTGGCTTTTTTTGTCATGCCCATGGCAGCAATTCTGTCGGTGACCGCCCAGATCTGACGGTCCTGTTGTTGGGCGAAAAATGGCGGATTGCTGGCCTGCTGCTTGGCATCATTGCCTTGCGCGGTATTTTTCAGGTTGTTGAAGGCTCACAGGGATGGCTTCATCTTTCAACCGGGACACCGAACCGCTGGCGAAACTGGGGAATCGTTACGGCCATTTTGCAGGTTCTAACAGTTCTTTTTGGTCTGCCCTTTGGCCCCATTGGAGTCGCAACCGCCTCTGTCGCAACGATGGTGCTCATCGTCGATCAGTTATGCCGGGCATCCCCTCGGTATCGGCGCAGCGCTCGCGTTTCGCGCCGCCGGCCCGCAGATGGTCGGTGCAATCGGTGCGGCAGTTGGTGGCTGGTGGTTGCAAATAACCGCTCTCACTGATTACTCCAGCGTTGTGCGTATTTTGCTATCGAGTGGATTCTGCGTCTCGATCTATCTCTTCATAGTCATTGGTCTGTTTCGGCTGATCGAGCCGATCAAAGTTGCGGTCAAGCTAGTGCAGTGGACGTTCTGCTTGACGCAGGACCGACAGCGCCAGGCTGGTTCATCGATGTGAAGAGCGTTATCGCCCGATGCCAGCTCTTTGATAATTCCCGTCATCATATGCGGTAGAGCGGGCACGCGCTTGTGGCCGGTCTCGCGCGAGCATGCCGAAGCAGTTCGTTTCTCTTATCGGCGAGGGCTCGACGTTCCAACAGGTGATGGGGCGTGTAGCCTATCCAGAACTGTTCGCACGTCCCATTGTCATCACGCATCCCGAATTCCGCTTCGTAGTGGTCGAGCAGCTGCGGGATCGTGGCATCGCGGCTGACGTAGTGCTCGAGCCCAGCCGGCGCCATTCCGGTCCCGCAGTTGCAGTCGCTACCCTGCTTGCCCTGCAACGCGATCCGCAGGCTCTTGCGCTGGTGCTTGCCGCCGATCACGCGATCCGCAAGCCGGACGCGTTCCGTAAAGTCTGCCGGTTGGCTATGCGTACCGCCGCAGAAGGCCGCATCGTGACTTTCGGGATTCCTCCGGCTTTTGCTGCAGCGAACTACGTATACATTCGTCCTGGCGCGCAGCTTGACGGCGCAAGCGTGCATGAGGTCGAAACCTTCGTTGAAAAGCCGAATGCCGAGATGGCTGCCAAATACATGGCAGAGCGTTACCTCTGGAACAGCGGCAATTTCCTGTTTGACGCGGTGACCATGTGGGAAGAGATCGAGGGCTTTGAGCCGCTCATAGCGAAAGCGGCAAAGGCGGCCGTCAAAGGCGCGACTCGCGACCTCAATTCTCTCGCCTCGCCGCGACGCCTTTTGCCCAGGCACCGAAGAAGTCAATCGACTATGCGGTTATGGAGCGCACCAGGCGCGCAGCCGTCGTGCCGGCGGATCTCGGATGGTCCGACATCGGCAGCTGGAGCACGGTGTGGGAGCTCCTCAAGGTCCGGTGGTATTATCGGATACCCGCAACAGCCTCGTGCGCTCCGAGGATCCAATCCTCACCACAGTCATCGGGCTTGAGGACGCGATCGTCGTCGCCACCACGGATGCAGTCCTTGTTGCAGCGCGCTCCAAAGCCGAGGAAGTAAAACCACTAGTTGAGCAGCTCAAGGCGCAAAACCATCGCGGGCGACCGAGCACCATCGCATCTATCGGCCGTGGGGTTATTATCAGAACATGGATCTCGGGACGCGCTACCGCGTCAAGCGTATCGTGGTTAAGCCGGGTTGCACCCCTCTCGCTACAAAGGCATTTCAATCGCTCGGAGCACTGGGTCGTTGTGCTTGGAACCGCGGAAGTCACAGCCAAGGATGAAGTGCGGACGGCGCATAAGAATGAATCCATTTACATTCCGATCAGCAGCATTCATCAGCTTGCTAATCCGGGGAAGATCCCGCTCGAAATGATCGAGGTACAGGTCGGTAGCTATCTCGGCGAGTATGACATCGTTCGGTTCGATGATGTCTATGGCCGGTAATAATATGTCAAACCGGCCAAGGCTGCGGAGCGCAGACCTCCGAGCCCCATCACTTAACAGCGTAATGGGCATGGCCTCCCTCGGGGGTCACGCTGCCTAGGGTGCCGCCGCCCGTTAGGGTTACCGCCAAGTAAACGGTTTCCTCGGTGACGAGCTTGCCGAATTGGGCGCGCGGCCTCACGAGCTGTGGCGCCTCCCGCGTTCAGCCAGCGCAATCACCGCAATTCCGGCGCATGCTCCCAGCGCGTTGATAAGAAAATCGCTCACGCGCGCATGCCGGCCGGGCGCGAGCAACTGCAGGAGCTCGAGGACCGCCATAACCGGCACCACCGCCATCACAGTGGTAAATTTTTGTTCCGGGTAGCCCAGCCCAAACGCAGCGCCTGCCAGCAGGAACACTGAGAAATGTTCCAGGCCATGCGGCAGGTCGGAAACCGGGCGCAGACCCGGCGGCACGAACATCAACACGATAATCGCGGCTAACGCGGTCCAAGCGACCCATCGCGCCAGGGAAACCAGGCGCATGCTGCCGGCTGGCCGTGCCGAAGGAGATGTCATGATCGGATTGGGAACTGTGCGCGGTTACGTGTCGCGTTAACTCTGATTGCCAGTGAGTTAACAAATCGTAGCGAATCCCGTGGACACGGTTTGTTTTGATCACGAAGACTGCGGTTGTGCAACTCCGAGATGCCCCCGAATGGCATCCGACCCGAGCCCGCAGTTCGGCCCTGCACGCGATCGCCAGCCGTGAACCGGATGAGTGCCAGATGTTTCATGAGACGCAATTGATAAAATCGGCGACAATCGAGTTTCCGGACCCGGCGCGCTCGGCTGGCTTTTTGCCGCCTCCCGGCTTCGACCTCGCAAGCTACTGGCTCGTCATACGGAACCGGAAAAAACTGATTGTTGCTACGACTCTGCTGTCGCTTGTGGCCGCGGCCCTGTATGTCTTGGTGACCCCATCCAAATATACCGCCACGACCCAGATCCTGATCGATCCCAGCGATTTGAAAGCCGTCGAGAACAGTCTCACGGCCAGCAATCAGATGTCGGATCTCGCAGTCCTTCAGGTCGAAAGCCAGGTTCGTGTGCTTACGTCGGACAATGTTTTGCGCCGCGTGATTGCAGCCGAAAAACTCGATAGCGATCCCAAATTTGCGCGCAACCAGGCTTCCCTGCTGCGTCGCCTGCTGGCGGCGATTTTGACCCCGTTTGGAATCGCCCATGCAACGGGCGAGTTCGACCCAGCATTGGCTGCGCTTTACGAATTACAGCAGCACATCCGGGTCAAGCGTGCCGAGCGAACCTATGTCGTTGATGTCAGCGTGACCACCGATGATGCGGACAAGTCCGCGCGCATTGCCAATGCCGTGACTGCGGCGTACCTGGCCGAGCAGACGTTGGCGCGATCGGAAGCTGCCCGGCGCGTCTCGGAATCGCTCGCCGCCCGTCTGAGCGAGCTGAAAAACCGGGTACGCATGGCAGAGGAGCGGGTCGAGGATTTCAAGGCGCGCAACAACATCGTGGGAGCCAGCGGCCAGCTGGTCAACGAGCAGCAGCTGAGCGAGCTTAACAATCAGCTATCGCTCGTCCGTGCGCGCACCGCGGAGGCAAAATCGCGGTTCGAGCAATTGGCGGCTCTGCAGAGGTCCGGCACCGACATCGGCGCTTTCACGGAAGCCGTTCAGTCCCAGACCATGACCGCGCTGCGCTCGCAATACGCGGACGTGATGCGGCGCGAGGCCGAGCAGACGACGACCTTGGGCCCGCGTCATCCCGCGGTGATCGAGGTTCGGGCACAGGCGCAACGGCTGCGGCGGGTGATCGCGGAGGAAATCAACCGCATTTTTGAGGCTGCCCGCAGCGATTATGAACGCGCGCGGGCGAGCGAAGAGGGCCTGGCGCGAAGCCTGGAAACACTCAAACGCAATACGCTCGCCACCAATGAGGCGCGGGTAGCATTGCGCGAGCTCGAAAAGGATGTGCAGGCCAATCGTACCGTTTACGAATCCTTTCTGATGCGTGAGCGCGAAACTGGCGAACAGGAGAGGCTCGACACCAAGAATGTGCGAATCATTTCCAGGGCCGAGGTGCCGCTGCGGCGCAGCTCTCCTCCATCGTTTGCGCTGATCGGCCTCGCCGCGCTAGTGCTTGGAGTCTCGGCCGGAACGGGCCTCGCTCTTGTTCGCGGGCCGCGCGACGACGATGGGCGCTCACCCGCCGTGCCGCAGGCAGCGTTGCCTGATTTTCCGCTGCTCGCGGCCTTGCCCAAGCTGAGTGCCGGTCATCCCCTGAAGTCGTTTGAGGACCCGAATTCACGCCCGGCGGCCGAAATACGCAAATTGCATGAAACCCTGCGCGGCAATCGCAAGAAATGGACGGGTCAAAGCATTCTCCTGATCTCCGCGCATGACGGCAACGAGGTCACGGCCATCGGATTCAATCTCGCCGTGGTCGCCGCTGCTAATCAAAGCGTTCTGCTGATCGATGCGGATGTGCTGCGGCAACCGCTCAGTGCAATTGTTTCCCAACCTAGTCAGGCCGGTCTGATCGACGTTGCATCGGGACGAAAGGTTCTCTCAGAGGCCGTGATACGAGACCCACAGACCAATATAAGCGTATTGCCGCTCGCCGCAAAAAAGGGCCCGGGTTATCGAGATATCAAGGATGAGGACATCAAAGCGGCGTTCGGCCAGACAAAACGGTTCGATCTCGTCATCGTGCTTGGAACGATCCATGATCCGATCGGCGCGTTCTTTGCCGCCCTGGTAGACCAGATCGTTGTGATCACAAAGGGGGGCGGCGCGCGCAAGCGCGATCTTGAAGCCGTTGTTGCATTGCTCCGCAGCGAAGTGCGCAAGATCAGGGGGACCGTTCATACCAAAGCATGATCTTCACATTCCGAAGACCGCAGTTTCGGTATAGGCGAGGTCGCCCAGGCGCGGCCGGTCTGGTCCCTTGAAATATTTGGGCATTCTCCCCTCGAAATATTTTCCGAACAATTCGCGGATCGGACCGTCGGCATCGATCAGTACGAACGGCCAGCCTCGCAGGAGCAGGAAGCGTCCAATCGGGCCGGCGTACCGGACAAAATGATCGAGGCTTCGGCAATAAACCAACTGCGCGCAGGGGATGTGCTTGAGAAGGCGCGGACGAAACACGAAGGGGTAACTGCCGTCCGGCGCTTCGCAGCGCAGACAAATGCAACCGAATGTTGCATGTTCATCGAGCAGGCGTTGCTCGAAAGGTTCGAGATCGCCATCCTGCTCGTTCGCAGCGTTCGTCAGACGCACTCGCGGCGAGGATTGCATCGCAGCCAGCGCCACGAACACTCCACGGCTGTATGGCACAAATCCTTTCGCTGTTATGATGGGCAAGGTGTGGGGAGCTGGAGTGATATTCAGATAAGTCATGTCGCGGCGGCTCAGAGCCTTCGACACCAATAAGCTCGCGTAGCTGCGAAAGCCCTCCTCCACGAACCAGCTTGAAACATTGCACCTGATTTTCGTGCTTCCCGGAACCGCCGCTGTCCCCGTTCTCCAGAAGATAGCCGTACCGGGGGAATTCGCTTGGAGCGACGCGTTCGCTCAGCAAACGCAAGAGCCCCGCCCAGAATTCCGGCGGCTTCTTGGGAAAACCTCGGGCGAGGAGGTCAGCGACCCTGGGAAGATCAGCCTCGCCAATCTGGCGAGACCGTATCTTGGGAACAGCAGCCAAGTCCGTGGCTGATAGCGGTATTCAGGCGCAAGTTAGCATCCTCCGGGGGGTATGCCCGGCCGAGCACGGTTGCGCCCTCCTCCAACATCCCGGGCCCATAAGGGACTGTAGATGAACCAGCCTGAGACGGCCTTGTTTGTAGGAAATATTTGCTCGTTATTTGATTCGAGCTGATGGGGCTCTTGGGCGGGGCTTTCGTAAGTGGGCACCAGTAGTGCGGCTCGGCCGGCCTAAGGGGCAGGATCCATCGGGCTCAGCCAAGATCGGCCGTGTTCACCTCAAGGCGTTGCCGCGCATGGCCGATTTTGCGGTCTGCGCTACGGCGTGTGAAACCGCACTTTGGCCTGCCGGCACCTTCGCGCGCGCCTACACGGCAAATCGCCGAGCCGCCATCGAGAGCATCATCGAGGCAGATCCCGTAGCCAATTGCGTACGCACGATCATGGCCAATCGCACCACGTGGACCGGGAGTGCCTCGGACCTTCTGAGTTTGTGTGCGGAGAGTGCTCGCAATGAGTTCGCAGCGGGGGTCGCATGGGCAAAAAACCCGCGGGCCCTCGCCGGTCGATTCCGGCGCGCGCAGACGTTCCTCCGCGCGCTCGGCATTGAGATTGCCTTCTCGCGTGAAGGCCGTACGGGGACGAGAATGATCAGGGTAAGCACGAGGGCTGAAAATTGCGTCAGCAGCGTCAGTCTCGTCAGCGCTGCGCATGGCAATGGGCCTCGAGGCGATCAAGCCATGCTCGCTGGGATAGAGTAAGCCAACTCCTGCAGACGCTGCTGACGGTGCTGACGCAAATGCCGCCGCCTCGCCATTTTTGGAACTCCGCAACGGGCGAAGGCCGTCAAGCGCTGTAGAGGCCGGACTTTCATCAAAACAGTGCTGGATTCCCCGTCCTTCGAGGCGCATATTTGCCCTGGTACGTTGCGAGGCGTGACATGCCTCTAACAGGACCGGTCCCCGAAGGCAGATCGTTTTTCTGCCCCCGCTGCGGTGCGCTCTACGCGGTAACGCGCTTGCGATCTGCCAGAAGCGAAAGCAGCGCCCGGTGCGTTGTTTGCCAGCACATTATGGATGAGAGTGATTCAGCCAATGTTTCGAATTACACGCTCGTTCAGCGACCTGAAGATGCCTGAGCAGCACCAGTGAAGCACCAGTGCAGGGGAATCGGGTGAAGAAATCATGTGGCTATTAGGCTTGCAAGGAAGTCATCGTCCCAAGCGGCAACTTTGCGTTTGAGGCGCAGGCTGTCTTTGCCAGGAGCCTTTCGAATGAGGTTGTGGGCCATATGTTTGAGGGTGGTGAAGTTAGCGGGTGCGTGATGGGTACGGATTCGGCATTCGTCATCGCGGAACAGCATGTCCATCACCCAGTGAAGACTATTTTCGACTGACCAGTGACCGCGCACGACGGGACCCAACTGGTGCGCCAGCCATACCAAGGACGTGATGTAGAAGCGCGTCTCTTGCTCGATCTTGTCGGTCTCCGGGCTCGGCCCGGGAATTTCGCGCTTACTCTCGACCATGATGATACCCTTCAATCCCGGCCAATCGTGGCGTTCCTGCAACCAGGCCACATCATGGAACACGGTGTAGGTTCTGGTTTCGATGCGGCCGTGATCGCCGTCGACTGTTTGATCTTGGCTGATCTTTGTATCCTTGAAGCCGTTGGCCTTTTGCTCGGCGGCGAAAACCTCGACATCTTCTCGAAGCGTGCCCTGGTTGCCTTTGAGCGCGAGCACGTAATCAGCCTTATTGTCCACGATTTTCTGAGCGATGCCGCGCTGGCAGCCCATCGCGTCAATGGTCACGATGGCCCCCTCGATCGTCATCATGTCGAGCAGCGCCGGGATGGCGACGATCTCATTCGACTTGTCGGCCACCTTGACCTGCCCGAGGACCAGGCGCTGGCGCGCCGCGAAGGCCGAAACCATGTGGATCGGCGCCTTCGCGCCTTTCTGCTGGTAGGAGCGGCGCAGCGTCTTGCCATCGATGGCGATCACATCGGCCGGCGCGCCGGTCAGCGCTGCCACCCAGGAAACGAAGCAGCGCTGAAAGGCCTTGGCATCGAGCGTCGCAAAGATATCGCCGAGGTGATCGTGCGAGGGCGTTCCGTCACGGAACGGCCGAAACCGACGCAAAAGATCAATCTTCTTCTCGCCGAACCGCGCAATATCCACGAACGTCTCCGCTCCGCCCAGAACCGCGAGTAGACACAGCAGCAGTACCTCGTCCAGCGGATAGGTGATTTTGCCACGCTGGCGAGGGTCCGGTAATTCCTTGAAATGATCCAGAAAAACAACGCTCTCGCCGATCGCCTCAAGGGCTATCGTAGCCTGCTCCATCGCATCCTCCGCAAACGAATCAGAGGATCACGACAGATTCAGCACTTCAGCGATTTGTCACGCGCTTCTTCACCCGATTACCCTGAGCACCAGTGCTAGTCGGATTGATCATGCCGCGGCACACTGTGTAACATTAAAGCCGATTCCCTTATGACTTGAGAGGAATCGGCAACCCCAGAGCGTGCTCAAGAACTGCTCGGGCTCGTGCGCCTGCGCCGGCTTGGGCACGACGTGCCGTGGGTGAAGGCGTGAAGTCTTGTCCGAGAGCCGGATGCGAAATCTTCATGTCCGGTTCGATGGGGCGCGAATATCGGCGCAGGCGTACAACGGCCCACCGATTATCAACGCCTTGCAGAAGCCTTTCGGTCCTGAGGCTCAATATTTATAGCCAGATCGAACCAACCAACTCGACAAAATAGTGATGCCGAGCGGTCGTCGTGCGGTTGGGCCGACCGGGATGCATCCGATATAGCGCTCCTGGGAATTTTGTTTCCTGGTCGTAATCAGGGTGCAACGGAAGGCGTGGCCTCGGCGAGGGCCCGCTCTCAATCCAGTTGCCAGGTGCAGCCGCTGACCCATGGTTATTTTTCCAACGCCATCAGGTATGATGATCGCAACTCGAAATCAGTGGCTGACGCGCGAGAGCATGCAAACTCATGCGGGACCTCGACGCTCTTCTCAATTCGCTCGTTAATATCGATCGAGACAGCCTCATCGCGATTCTATCGTCAGAGGCCGAGGCGGCTGAACGATTGGCCAGTTCAATTCGCACCCGCACCAGCACGCAGCGCCTAAAACGCCAGCAAGCGGTCGAGCTCGCCACGCGGATCAACCGGATTTTGCTTTTTTTACGGATTGGCAAAACAGGGCCGGACATGTCTGACGCTGACCTCGCTCTTTGCAAATCTCTTGAGGCCAAGTTGCTCGCCTGTTACGCTAAGGCGAGCTCGTCTCACGCAGTCCGTTAGTAGCGTGACCGCCCTCCGGGGGTGTTGCATCGGTCGCCTCGTGACGCAGTCATAAGGAAACGCAACGGCAATAGCGAAGACGGCTGGAGCCCGCTGCAGCTCATCGAAGCGCCCCGTAGCAGGCAGGAAGCGGGCGCGATCTGAGATCACGGGACCCTGCCATTGCACGGTGTTGTGCTGATCGACCCGTGTGTAATAGCTCGCCTCGGCCCGCTCCTGCAGCGCGCGCCGTGAGCGTGAAGGATCAGCCGCGGCGGGGGTTGGTGTGACCATTAGGACACGCCAGAACTTTTATTAAGAGCTGCCATCATCCTTTCAATTTAATCGTCTACACGAGCCGCTCGACGCGTCGAGTGCCTTGTCCATACTCCTGCCGGAACGAGATCGAGTCTGCGGGGTTTTGACTTCGCTGGTGAGCTCCCAACCCTGGCGATACGCCGACTAGGAGTCGAGTTTTGGGGAAAGCTGGGGGAAGCCTTGGAAGGACTGTCGGTCCGGGACCTCAGGTATTATATCGGCCGCCCGTTTTGCGGTCGCTTCTCGCGTCCGCTGCCATCGCAACTGCCGCGCTGCTTGCCGGCTGCGATACCGATAAGATTCTAAATATCAGCGGCCGTCACATGCAGCCGCTCTCTGAGGCGACGCTGGTCGAGCTCGACACCAAAAACATGCCAAAGGAGTCGCCGATCCTAATCCGGATCTTCAAGGAGGAGTCGGAACTGGAGGTCTGGAAAGTAGATAAGAGCGGGCGCTTCGCGCTGCTGCACACCTACCCTATCTGTCGCTGGTCAGGCGAGTTGGGTCCAAAGATCGAAGAAGGCGACCGGCAGGCTCCCGAGGGCTTCTACACTGTCACGCCCGACCTGATGAACCCGAATTCCCGTTATCATCTCGCCATCAATACTGGTTTCCCCAATGCCTTTGATCGGGCCAATGGGCGATCGGGCGCATCCGTGATGGTTCACGGCGACTGTGCCTCGGTCGGCTGTTACGCCATGACCGATGAACAGATTACCGAAATCTATTCGCTGGCGCGTGAGGCCTTCTTCGGGGGTCAGAGGTCATTTCAAATTCAGGCTTACCCGTTCCGAATGATCCCCCTCAACATGGCGAGACACCGTAACTCCCCCCACCTCGCCTTCTGGCAAGTGCTCAAGGAAGGCTACGACCATTTCGAGGTTACACGGAAGGAGCCGGAGGTCGCCGTTTGTGACAAGCACTACGTGTTCGATGCGCAATCCTCCGGGAAATTTAACCCAGTTGATCGGTGTCCCACCTATAAGCTGCCCCAGCAGATCGCGTCCGCCGTTCACAACAAGCAGCACCGCGACGAGATCGAGACTGCCCAGCTCATCAGCCGTGGAATCCCTGCCGCTTTGGCCACAAACGGGGGGGACGGAGGCATGAACGCTACTTTCCTTTCGGCGCTGAGATCCCATGGCGGGCCTGGCGCTGCCATTCGTACCGCCTCAGGCACCATTTCGGCGCACGTCCATCCGCCGGCCGACTCGTTCGCGCAAGGGACTGGCGCAAGCATCTTTGGTATCAACTCTCCCGAAGTAAAACCCGCAGAGGTGCGCGTGGCCTCAGCCACGCCGAGCTCGAGCAGCATCGGGGCGTTCTTCGGGACCCTGTTCGGTTCCAAGCACGGAACGAGCGCCAATACGCGCGAAAGCTCGGTGTCCCAACCTGGACAAGCAAAGTCTCAGGCCGCCCCAACGGCGCCGAGTTCAATCCCGGCGCAGACTAAAGCTACGGCCACCACCAGGGGAACACCCGAGGCGCAGCACCCCACCGACAGCAAAGAGCTCCCAGCCATTAAGACACAAGCTTCGCCTCCACAGCAGGAGCAGAGCGCGGAGCCACCGCCGGATGCTGAAGGCACTCGCACGACCAATCTCCTCATCGGGGCCATGCCCACGGTGCCGACCGGAAGATTCGAGTATCGCTTCGGTGCCTCGCATTAAGCCAGACGACTTAAGCGAGGGTTGAGCACCTTGCCTGATCGGCATCGAAGCATGCGTGGGCGCACATCATTTCAGTCGTAAACTCCACGCGCTTGGTCATGACGCTCGGCTGATGCCGGCGAGTACGTGCGCCAGTATTCGAAAGGACAGAACGATTTCCGCGATGCTGAGGCGATCGCGAGGGGGTTCAGCGCCCGACCTGAGGTTCGTCGTCCCAAAACTCACAATCGACAACGATTATGGTTGCTGTGCCAAGCAATCTCTATCACCCCTGCCCTGCAGACCATTTCCCGAAGGGTGAGATGCGCCACCGGCATCATGCCGTCGCAACGAAAATCCGCAACCGTAATGTCGAAGGCATTGCGGTCATTGTCGCCTACCGGTTTGCAATCGTTTTGCAACTTGCGACGCGAGCGATAGTGTTGTTACTGCAACACCCAATAAATTTATAAACCTGCTCCGGAAGATTTTTAAGAACCGTCACACTACCGATGTGACCGTCCAGCTCCCTTTCAACGTGTTCAAAGTAGAATTCGGGAGTGACTTATGACCAAGTTGGCGTGTGCTCGAAGAACAGTGATCATGAAAGGACAAACCCTTCCAACCGAGTTTTGCAGCATACGAAGGTGCGTCGCCGACCAGCCGCGATGAGAGGAAATGCCCGATGCACCACAACGTGCCACAACTTGAACGCGAGCAGCAGGCCGATCTGGCACGCATTGAGAAAGCAATTACGCAAGCTGACGCTGCGCTCACTTCGCTGAGTGCGCGGCAGTTGAGCCCGGATCGCTTGCGGAAAGAATTGGATGAAATTCGTGATCGTATCGTTCTTGTCGTCCGCGATGTTCGCAAAAATATAGCCAAGCGTGCCGCTGCAGCTAGAACCATGCAGGAGTCGCTAACAAAAACCCTGCGCCGGAGCTCGCGTTTTGCTGAAAATGGGATCACCGACGCGAAATTACGTGCAAACCTATTTACTATGCTGGAATCCACACCGACGTTCGCGCTGCTTGATCTCTTTACTGAGGCGATGATGGTTGGTGACATCGCTCGCGCCGAAAGTATCCGTTTCGAATTTTATACGCGCGAAGACGCGCATTTATATGCGGGTACTTCTCAATCCTTGTTCTCAAAGCTACCGCCTTGCGATCCTGCTAAGATTCTACAGCAAATTGATAATCTGGGCCGGCTTGCCGACGTGGCGGACAAAAGAATTGCTGAGTTTTGCATTTCGATCGCGGCCCAAAGCAAGTTTGCAGCCATTGCATCGTGAATAGTTCGCGGGGTTGGTCAGCGACGATGACCTGTTCAATTCGTTGACTACTCTAAAGAGTAATAGCTTGGCTAGCTCCGCTGGTGTTACCGCCTCTGGTTGAAAAACGAGCTAAACGGCGGCCGTTAGGCCGGCCTTTCAACAACGGAGGATGTCCTGACTAGCGGCGCGATGGTCCTTTTCTGCGTTGCCCGTTACGTAGTCGCACTCCTGGCCCACCTCCGTTTCCGTCGATGAATTCGACGCCAGCAGCCTCGAGGGCGCGCCGAACAGCTAAGTCATTGGCCGTAGTCATGGACGTCTCCCCTTCGGTGAGCTCTGCCCGGCGGATGGTTGTGACGCCGAGAGCGGACGCGCGAGCCAGGTCTTCAGCACTCCAGCGGAGCAAAGCGCGCGCAGCTCTGATCTGCGCACTGGTCAATGGTTTTGGAGCCGTTGACATATTTTATACCGTACGGTATAAATCATACCGTTCGGTCTGAATGCGACCGAATCTAAGCTAGCCAGCAAACGCCATTTTTTAGCTTGGAGGAAGCCATGAAACCAAAGGCATGGGGAAAACCATACGAGAGCCGCCGCACCTTCATCGGCGGCTCCGACGCCCGGATCATCATGGGCAATGATGAAGCCGCCCTGGTGCGTCTCTGGCGCGAGAAACGGGGGGAAGTCGAACCGGAGGACCTCTCCGGCAACCTCATCGTCCAGCTCGGGTCGGTGACTGAAGCCCTTAACCGGCATTGGTACGAGCGCAGCACCGGGCAAACGGTCGAATGCGTCCAGCATCGGCTGCGGCATCCGGTGCTCCGGTGGATGGGGGCGACCCTCGACGGCATCGTCGCCGGCAGCGGGACGGTGTTCGAGGCCAAATTCATGCTGCCGTGGTCGTTTTCGGAAGAGGCCGCGGCCGAGAAGCACATGCCCCAGCTTCAGCACAACATGTGGGTGACCAATTCCAGACTGGCGGCGCTCTCGGTGATTACCGGCGGCGGCAAGTGGGTCGAGATCAAGATCACCGCCGATTCCCTCTACCAGCACCTTCTTTTGACCGCGGAAAAGAAATTCTGGCACTGCGTGGAGACCGGCGACCCTCCTCGCCTCTTCGGCGTCGAACCACCGCGGGCCCGGATCGAGGCGGTGCGGATCGTCGACATGAGTTCGTCCAATGCCTGGGCGGAATTCTCGAATACCTTTTGTCGCACCCGAGAGGCTTACCTCGAGCATGAAAATGCCAAGGCGGAGCTCAAAGGCCTCATGCCAGAAGACGCCAAGGAGGCAATCGGGCATGGGGTGCGCGGCAGGCGCTCGAGATCAGGGGCGGTGAGCTTCGACGTCCTAACCAAGGAGGCCGTCCATGCACCGCTCCAGTGATACAATCGGTAATATTTCCGGCGCGCTGGCCAAAGCCCAGGCGGAGCTGACCAATCCAGAGAAATCGCTCGTTGCGACCATCCGGTCTCCGTTCCCCCGGGAGGCAGACCGCACCTTCCGCTATGCCCCGCTGTCGAGCGGATTGGAGATCGTCCGCAAGAGTCTTGGCCGGCATGAAATCGCGACTATCCAGTCTACAGAGATTGACAAGGAAGCCGGTCTCCTTCGACTGACGACCATTCTTGCGCATTCGTCCGGCGAATGGGTTTCCTCAGAATGGCCGGTTTGCCCGATCTCCGATATCGCCTCGGCACAGCGTATGGGCGCGGCGCTCACCTACGCTCGCCGGTATGCCCTGTTCACGCTCGTGGGCATTGCCGGAGAAGACGATCTCGATGCGCCAGATCTTGGTGTCGGTTCGAATTCTGCAGCGGAGCTGCCGCGCCCATTGGATCGTCAGAAAGACTCCAACGGGCGGATGCAACGGACATCCGATGGCGAGCGGCGCCTAGGACCTTCTGCAAGGTCGGTGCTCGGAGAACAGCTCTCGGCGAGCCTGCGCGAAAGCCTCGTTCAGCAACTGGGCGCCATCACCTCCGAAGACGAGGCGGCGGTCTGGGCGCAGCGGAATCTGGCTGCCAAGAACACCCTGAGAACGGCAGACGCCAAAATTGTCGAGGAATGCTTTCAGGAGAAGCTCCGCAGTATTACCGACACTCGGGATGGTGTACCTCGTGAGAGCTCTGAAGAGGCTTCGGCTGGTATGGCTCCAGGCGGGACAGGTGCCAGTCTTCCTCATGTTGTCCCCGACCTAAGTGTAAGATCGCCGGGTCTCGTCGATGCCGGGGATAGCGAGAAGACCCCAGCTGCCCCCGCGAAGCGATCGCGCAGAACCGCAGTGGCCGCTTTGGGCAAAACGGTTCGCCTGCGCGATAAGGACCACCGGAAGTTCGTGCTGCGGCAGCCCTGTCTGGTGTGCGGCCGCGTACCCTCAGATCCGCACCACCTCACCTTCACCCAACCGCGTGCACTCGGACGCCGAGTAAGCGACGAGTTCATGGTTCCAGTCTGCCGGATCCATCACCGCGAACTTCATCGCTCGGGTGACGAGATCGCATGGTGGCGGAGCCTGAACATCGATCCGCTTCCGGTCGCGCTCAAGCTTTGGCAGCACAGCCGAGCTGATGGTGGATTGCTCGCACCCAGCGAAGCTGACACGCAGGTGCGGTCGACGAAGACACCTGACGTCTCAGCTCAAGCTCGATCAGGCACGAATCCAAATACCCACTCGGGAAGCGCTGCGTAGTTCCGCCCATTTTGCTGGCAACATGGAGTTGCCACCCTCGATGAGGAAAAGACCTGCGCTCACGCAATCGGCCCGATCAAAATCGCCCGCATGTGGAACGCAGAGTTCACGGCCGTATGTCGGCAGCCCAGCGTCGGCCTAGCGACCAATATGTTGATCGACATCGCACGCCCTGAGGACCTGTTTCACACTGCGATCGGCACCGCATTTGCCGATATCATGATCGATCGTCACCGAGAAACCTGGCCCATTCGCAGCAAGCGCTTTCGATCATTCTTGCGGCGCTCCTACTATCAAGCCACCGGAGACGCTGCGAGCGTCGCGGAGATTCGCTCAGCGCTCGACCTCCTGGAGGCACGAGCGCAATTCGACGGCCCGGAACGGACGGTCCACATCCGCACCGCCGAGCATACCGGACACATCTATCTCGACCTCGCCGATGAGCACTGGCGCGCCGTCGATATCGGACCTGAGGGATGGCGGGTGATCGAACACCCGCCGGTGCGCTTCCGCCGCCCCGCGGGGATGTTGCCGCTGCCCGTCCCCGAGCGAGGCGGCTCCATTGAGACCCTCCAGTCGTTCCTCAATCTTCCGAGCCGGAACGACTTCGTCCTGATCGTGGCGTGGTTGTTGGCGGCATTGCGGTCAGGAGGTCCGTATCCTCTTCTGGCGATATCGGGCGAGCAGGGCTCGGCCAAGACCGTCCTGTCAAAGCTGCTTAAGTCACTGATCGATCCCAATTCAGCCCCGGTGCGGGCGCTCTCGCGCGAGGAGCGCGAGCTGATGATCACAGCCAATAACAGTTACCTGCTTGCCTTCGATAATGTCTCCGGTTTGCCCCACTGGCTCTCCGACGCTTTGTGCCGGCTCGCAACCGGCGGCAGCTTCGCCGTGCGGCGGCTCTATACCGATGATGAGGAGGTGCTGTTCGAGGCAGCACGCCCGATCCTCCTGAACGGGATCGAGGAGATCATCAGCCGGCCGGATCTCGGCGATCGGGCGATTTTTCTAACCTTGTCACCAATTTCAGAGGCAAACCGGCGCCCTGAAGCCGACCTCTGGCGCGAGTTCGAGTTTGCCCGCCCGCGCATCCTTGGCGCCTTGTTAGACGGAGTGGTGCACGGGCTTGGGACCAGCAAGACCATTCAGTTGGATGACTTGCCGCGTATGGCGGATTTCGCGATTTGGGCAACCGCCAGTGAACCCCTTTTCTGGCCGGCTGGCACCTTCGGTCGCGCGTATGCGGCAAACCGAAGAACGACCATCGAGAGCATCATCGAGGCAGACCCGGTAGCCACGTGCGTGCGCACGATTATGGGCGAACGGACTAGTTGGACCGGGAGCGCGTCAGACCTGTTGCGTCTGTGTGCAGAAAGTGCTCGGGAGGATACCTCAATGAGTCCGCCATGGGCGAAAAATCCGCGCGCACTTGCGGGGCGACTACGCCGAGCCCAGACATTCCTACGCATGCTGGACATCGAGATCACATTCGGTCGCGAAGGTCGATCGGGCGCGCGGATTATCAGAATGAGCGCCTTAAAACACAGCCGCTCAAGGGCTGTTGGAATCGTGCATGGGGAGTGCAGGCCAAAGGTTGGGATAGGCTAAATCGGCGAGAAATGATCAGCACGGCTTTAAAGTACCGTCAGCATCGTCAGGATCGTCAGCACACTGCACCAATGTTGATCCGGGTTGCATTGACGAGCGCGGCATCATTCGCGCCCTTTTGCCGGGGCAGCAAGTTCACAGCGAGCCGCGTAGAAGGTGCTGACGGCAGTGACGCAAATGCCCCCCATCAGCTCGAGAAATCAGATCCAGCTGCGGATGCCGTCAAAGGTGACAATTCAAACGCCGGGCGCAGCTCGTGGACCCCAGTGCTCGCGACCCGCTCGTTTTGGTGTCGATCCCAAAGCGTGGTTAATTGGCCGGCGTGTCACTGGGCGCCGCCGCCGATGAGGTTTGCACTTGATGGCGCTTCAAACTCAACCTTGCAGCGAATGCCGGCAGGCAGCCGAAAGTCGGGATTAGGGAGTGCCAAGCGCACTCCGAAAGTGCCACTCGCAGAATCAAATACCTGGTCGACCACGGTCACGGTCGCGGAATAAACTCCGCCAATGGGCTGTTCAGGTCGCACCACGGCCATGCCGCCCTTCGCGATTCGTCCATAATGCGCGGCAGGCACGAACACCTCGACTCGCAGCGGATCGACCTGGGCCAAGCTCAAGATGGGAGTTTGCTCATTTCGGTACTCACCGGGAACAAGGAGCCGTTCCACAACAACGCCATTAATGGGGCTTCGTAACGTGCGTTGATCCAACACTTCTTCTGCGTGTCGAATCTCCAGCTGCGCAATTTCCCTGTTCAGCTCCGCTTCTTTCAGCTGTTGCTCGGCCATTTTGGCTTCTGCATCGGCTTCCTCTAAGGCCGCTTGTGAACTGATCGCCTTGGTGTAGAGCTCATTAAGCCGCTTAAACTTACTGCGCAGAAAGCCCAAACGGGCTTCCATAGACCTTGTTACATACTCGTTTGTTGCCCGCGCGCGGGCGAGGGCCAGTGCTGCCGCTTCTACCCCGTCCCGCGCGGCCGAGGTGCTAAGCAAAGATCGATCCTTAGTCCGATCGATGATGTCGTAGCTGAGCCTTTGATCGACTCGTGCTAATATAAGTAGCTGCGCAAGCGAGCGCAGACGGTTTTGGCGGAGGTTTGTGCCAACGGCGGTGACCTAACTTGGGTGGCTTCCACGCGGGCATGCCCGGCGAAGTATGCTCACGAGCTTCATGGGTTCCCCCGCCGGCATCGTGCTGGCTGTCTCGATCTACGCTGGTGCAGAATTTCGAGTTGGCTAAGAGGGTGACGCGTGCCCGCCGGTTGGCCTATACGCCATGGCGAGCCACCGCAGGGCCACTATGCGAAACTATGCGAACCTGCGGGATTAGACTACCGGACAATTTCTGCACGGCGCGCTTTTATCAGCTTGGTGTTTCCCTGATCATGACTCTAGCCTGTGCAATGCAACCCAGTCAAAGTCGCGTTCCGGTGACGTGAATCGCACGTTCGCAACTCATGCCGATTCTGCCTCTAAATCATCCAGAACCATTTGCCGCGACACTTGGCGTCATGCTCTATCCTGGAACTGATGATCTCGAAAAACGTAAAGCCGCAGCCTTTCAGATACGCTGGCTGGCCGAGCCAATCGAGCGATTGCATGCCGACGGCCACAAACTATCGTACAATACGTTACTGCATCTCACAACGAAAGCAGCGGTGGGACTAGAGGATCTCGATGAGCGATGGTGGGAAGCTACCACGACGGGCGAACTGTTGAAAACCGTTTGGGCGCTCTATAACACCAATCGCGCGCTCGCTTCTTGGAACAACGCAGTCAAGCTTGCCAGAGTAGTCGCGGCCCGCGCAAAACGGCCTGGCGCAAAACCTCCTGTCTCTCGCTCAGTATACTGGGCTGCAAGACGCCGATATCTTGCAGTCGCCCACCTCTGGGCCGCTTGGTGCATCCGGGAAGGAAGGTTTGGGACACGGCCTGAGATAGGCTACGACGGATATGCGGAGTTCAACTCCTTCTTAGCTGAATCCGAGATCATTCGTCGTTGGGGGCAAGCGTACCTGTCGTCACGCAAATCCAGCGTCCCGATCCTACCGTCCGAGCTCTGGTACGTGGGCGAGGACTGGCGACCTCAGATCTCCCAGCCCGGCTGGCCTGACACCGGCAAAATTCCCATTCTCATCATCCCGGAATATTTATTGGCATATATGAAGCCCTCGGGTCGACCGCGGAAACAAATCTAAACCTGTCCATTTTTTTCCGGACAAATTTTTTCAGGTCGCGAACATCGTTATATGTGCTGTCGATCTGTTCGAGCCACTCATCATTGAGAGGCGAGATGCTGTTGGCTGCCAGCTTTGGTTTCGAATCCAGGGTTCCGCGTCTGTTTTCGCGGTCGCCCCGATCAATTGGTCTCCAACCAGTGGGCCGCCGAGCCTGGCCAGAATGCCGGGCGCTGCGCCAACACAATGAATTGGTGAGCTAGAAATGGCAAAATACCGCGTTGGTTACCGCAGACCTCCCAAAGCGACGCAATTCCAGCCTGGCCAGTCGGGAAATCCCAGAGGCCGCCCAAAGGGCAGGCACAATCTCGCGACAGATTTAGCCGCTGAGCTGGCCGAGCAAACCACCGTTCGTGAAGATGGCCGTGCTCGCCGCGTCAGCAAACAACGCGCACTGATCAAGGCGTTAATGGTGCGCGCGCTGCAAGGCCATGTCGGCGCGACTGCTGCCATGCTGACACTTTACGCGCGCGTCATCACCGAGCCGGACGACGAGGCTAACGACGAGCTGCAGGCGGACGAACTGCAGATCCTGCGGAGATTTGCACCGCGACTTTTGAAATCGCTGAAGCAGAAATGAAGGAGTTATGGAAATGGAAGATGCACGAAAAGTTGCCGATGCTCTGTTCCGGATGAGTTTCGGGGCTTTCTTTTATCGAGCTTTCGAGTTTCTCAACCCCGGTCAGCGGCTCGTGGAGAACTGGCACATAGAAGCCCTGTGCTATGCGACGGAGCAGATGGTCACTGCTGCAAGCGCAAAAAGACTTGTCATCAATCTGCCGCCGCAAAGCTTGAAGTCGCAAATCGTTTCCGTCGCTCTGCCAGCGTGGATGCTTGGCCGAAATCCCTCCGCGAGAATCATTTGTGTGAGCTACAACGAAGAACTGGCGGAGAAATTCTCTCGCGATTGCCGGGCTCTGATGGAGTCTTCGTTTTACAAGCGCGTGTTTCCGCGAACGCGCTTAAGCCCAACAAAAAGCAGTGCGAGCGAGTTCGAGACTACCCGGCGTGGGATATCGGTTTGCAACCTCCGTCGGGGCCACCCTGACCGGCCGTAGCGCGGGCGCCCTGATCATCGACGATCCGACGAAAGCGAGTGATGGCGAATCCGTGCACGCCCTAGCCGCCACTGACGAATGGTTCCACAACAGCGCGCTGAGTCGGCTCGATTCAGCGGATGCCATTGTGATCGTGACCGCACAGCGACTGCACGAGAAGGATTTGCCCGGGAACTTGATCGCGAAGGGCTGGCCGCGCCTCGTCATCCCCGCGATCGAAACGGAAACTCGGACCTACGTCACCGGAAAGGACGAGACTTATAAGCGGCTGGCCGGCGAAGTATTGCAGCCAAAACGGTACAGCCTTGATACCGTCTTACAGCAAAAGCGGGATTTTGGCAGCCGGGTTTGGACCGCCCAGTTCGAGCAAGAACCGGCGCCGGCCGAGGGCAATGTGATCAAAGCCGACTGGCTGCCTCGGTACGATTTTCCGCCCGGGGAGCGCAAATTCCAACGCGTTGTTCTTTCTTGCGACCCCGCGGGCAAGGCCGGTATCCGCAACGATTACACCGCCATGATCATCTGCGCCTTCGACCAGAAGGAGATTTATATCCTGCACGTCGCCCGCGGGCATTGGACCGTGCTCCAGATGCGTGATCGCATTAAAGGGTTGGTCCGCGAATGGAATGTTGACCTTGTCATTGTCGAGGACACCAGCAGTGGCATGGGCTTGGTGCAACTGTTGAAGGAAGAGCCACACATCAATGTGATCGGTCAGCAGCCAAAGGCGGACAAACAAGTCCGCATGAGGTGGCATGAAGCACGTTTTGAGTCGCACAGCATTCTGCTGCCCAGGGAAGCTCCCTGGCTTGCTGGTTTCGAGACCGAACTCTTAGCCTTTCCGAGCGGCCGATATGCCGATCAGGTGGATGCGCTGTTGCTTTTCCTCGATTGGTTCCCGCGCGCGAAGCGCTATGAGGTCCCGATGGAGATCGGTTTGCCCTTTGTTGGTATCGACGCTGATTCGGGGCAAAATCCGCCGAGCCCCCGCGAGGGCTCAGATCGCATTCTGATATGGCCTTGACCGAGAAGGGGGGGTGAGCCCGTGACCTCGATTTCCCTGGTTCACTCCAAAAATTCGCTGTTCCCCGGAAAGCAATCCCTGTTCCGCCGCAGTAGGGAATTGCGCTGTATGTTGCTCAAAAAATTCAATTTTTCGGCAGCAGGCCGGGACGTGAAAAGGCGTTTCGGCAATATTTCCCTGTTAATTTCCCTGTTGTTCTGGAGCTCCGACACCTTCGCTCGGAGCCTACGGGGGCATCATCGATGCGGACCCCCTGGCCACTTCCGTGCGCACGATTATGGGCGAACGGCTGCTGACGCAAAAAGTGCGTTGGTCTGGACGGGCCATTTCCTGGCCGCGCTCGGCACACCGCAAATGTATTCATGGCGAAGGACGGCGTGGTCTACACGCCCGTGGCAAACGACACGTTTCTCAACGGCATTACGCGCCAGCGCATCATTGGTCTGCTGCGCCACGATGGGATCGCAGTCGTAGAGAAGTCCATGACCTACTCGGAATTTCAGTGTGCCGATGAAATCTTCTCGACCGGCAATTTTTCCAAGGTGTTGCCCATTACCCGCATCGATGACCGCGAGATGGCACCCGGCCCCTTCTATCGCAGGGCGCGCGGGCTCTACTGGGAATTCGCCCATGCCATGCGCGCGCGTTGAACATGCCCGCCGGCAGCGTATAGGGTGGGCAGCGTAGCTCCCGCAGGCGCAACGCTGTAGTCTGCGAAAAGCGCTTGTGTGCAATGCTATCGCGGTTGCGTGCCGCTGGATTGCTCGTGCGAGTCAAAGCGTCCAACCAACCACTTTTCTAAGGGGCCACCGACAACCAACAGGACGACGGTGAGGACGGTCGCCACGGCCAGGATTTGCCAGGCGCCAAGACCACACAACACCCCAATCGTTGCAGCCGTCCAGATCGTTGCCGCGGTCGTAAGGCCCTGCACTTGAATACCGCTCGCACCATGCAGGATCACACCCGCACCGAGGAAACCGATACCCGTAATGACCCCCTGGATCACCCGGCTAGCATCGGCAGCGGGATCCTTCGCCACCGCCAGCACGGCAATGGCTGACCCGAGCGCAACCAGCCCAAGCGTTCGTATTCCCGTCGACTTGTGGTGCAGCTCGCGATTGAGCCCAAGGATGGCTCCGATCAGCACCGCGGCCCCAAGGCGAAGAATGATGTCAAGCCAGCCGAGCATTGACACCCCCGGTGCAATCAGGATGGGCGCTGATCGGGGGTAGCCGGGATGGCATGGTTGCCGCCGGCGGTTGGCCCAATTGGCGTGCGCGCGCCGGCAAGCGGCGCGTCGGAGCCGCCGCGAGCGGCGCTCATCGCCAGTCCGACCTGAGTCCCCACCATTGCAGTGAACAAGCTCGTCATCACGGCAGCGATGGCAAAATTGATGATGAGACTGCGCATTGAAAGCCCCCTTCGGTTAGACATTTGGCCGAGATGACCGTCCCCCGACGGCGATCGGCGGTTCACATGCTCAGTGCCAGCATCGCAACGCTACAAATCCCAACCATCAGGACTGCGAGCGTGCCGGGATCGTAATCGAACCAATTTCGTGTACGCATGACGCCCTCACCCTTTCCTGTCCGTTAGTGAGCCTCGCAGGTGATTGGTTCGACGGGCGGGAATCGATGACCGGAGTATGTAGCTTTTGAGCCACACCTCTGAGTGACGCCTCTCCTGCGTGCTCGACCTGGCAAGACGGATCGCGCCGCTCTGTCCTGTGGAAAAAAGGATGGCCGAAGAGGCCCGTGTTGCAACAGCGCAACTTCGCGCTCCGCAGTTGATGCCCAACTGATACAGCTATCATCGAAATGGTCGTGGCGGTTGCTTCGACCAACAATCTGCCTACGTCTGAATTAAAGTTGGCGTTATCGACGAGGGGGGAGAATCAGCGATGCTGACGGGAATTTTGGTTGTGGCGATGGTGCTGCCCGCGATGTTTCTGGGGCATATGGCACACGAGGAAATCCAGTCCCAGCGAGCCTATCGCCGGGCCCGCGTGAGGGCACGCATCCGCTAGCGCAGGATGACTTTTCTTCAAATCGCCATCCTGCTCTGGCTCCTTGTCTGAGCATGTCCTTTTTCGCAAAACCGGTGCCCACTTTTGCGGGACATGCTCCTAGCGCCGCGGCGACCAGCCGTAGATGCGAGCGAGCGTGCTGCCCATCAACTTGGCTTTATCGCTTTGCGAAATGCGGTCCGTCGCCCGGAAGGCATCGACGCCTTGGGCGTAGGTGAGGAATTTCACCGCCCGCGTCCAGTCCGTCCCCCACATGCATCGATCGATCCCAAATGCGTCGATGACGCGACAGACCGGATCCCAAATGTCCCTGAAGGGGAAGGGCTCGCGCGAGAGCGTGCAGGCGCCGCTGATCTTGATTGCAACATTGCGCTGATTTGCGAGGGTGAGCACCTTCGGGAGCTCGGCCCATGGCTCCGCTGGCACCGGGGGCTCGTGCGGCTGAACAAGGCCAAGGTGGTCGATGATGATCTGCGCATCGGGATTGCGGCGAATGAGCTCAAGCCCTTGGTCGATGCGCCCGGCGATGTGCAGATTGACCGGAAGCGACAATCGCGCGGCCGTCGCCAGCACGCCATTGAGACCGGGATCGGCGGGGTCTTCGCTTAAGCCGCCACGCACGAGCAGCATGCGAATGCCGACCGTACCGGGCGCGCGTTTCCAGTCCGCGATGACTTCCGCAACAGCCGGATCGGCAGGGTCGACCGGCTTGATCAGGGCGAACCGGCCGGGATGGCGTTTTCGCACTTCGAACGCGTAGCTCGCGTCGTAGCGGTACATCGTGAAGGGCGACACGAGAATCGCGCCATCCACGCCGGCCGCGTCCATCGCGACCACCATTTGGTCACCCGTGACCTCGGGCGGTCCGGTCAGTACCGCGTGCCACGGCCGGCCGGGGTGGTTGCGCTCATAGGCATGCACCTGCGCGTCGATCACCGGCATGTCTGTGCTCTCCCGTTCGCGTTGCGACCGAATTGTCCCGCGCTCAATAGCCGTTCGCCTATCCGGCTGGAATGGCAATAACCAGCCCTCAATATCCAGGGATGGTCCGCTTGGGCCAAGCAGTCCCGTGCCGGCTCCCGCATTAACTAATAATTTACTTGGATGGTCAGCGCCCACGCCCTTGCGCTAACTTGGCGGCGATGCGGCCGTCATAGCGCAGGCAGGAGTGCATGCGATGATCACTCGCGTTGCGGCCAGCTTCTTTCTCGTTGCGATTGCAGCGATCGCCGTTTCACCGGAGGTTTTAGCCAGGGCCGCCGGTGGGTTCATGGGCGGCCGGGCAGTTTCGTCCCCGCCCAGAGCGCACGCCCACCCCGCAACACCCCCTGTGGTGCATCCGGGGGGAGCACTCGCAGGCGGCCGCGGCGTGTCGGGTGTTCATGCGCTCCGACGGAACTTCTTTGGGCATCGAGGTCGATTCCGAAACGGCGCGTGGAGCGGGCGTCCATGGTACGATGGATGGTATGGGCCATATGACTACGGTCCATCCGACTACGACAGCGGTTATTACGGCGCCACGAATTATGTTCCGACCTACGGACCGCCGCCGCCTGCCTACCCGGCGCCCGGCTATCCAGTCGGGGGCGGCGCTCCCGATACTGCGCGGAAGGTCATCTACGTGCTGCCGTATCGCCCAGGCTGTGATTCAGAGACACAGAAAGTGCCTGGAAAGGGTGGCGGCGAGCACTCCGTGACGATCGTGCGCTGCTGAGATCCAGATGCGGATGGGCAAAGTATAGCAGACCCGCGACTCTCGCGTCGGGGCGATCCCCGATGCAAGTTTTAGACGCCCAGGCCCGCGCGCACCGAGCTCGGCCATTTTGAAATCTCGACCCCGTGCAGGGCGAAGAGCGCCACGGCCAGCCGGTCGATTCCGAAGGCGACGCAGCCCGCGGGGACGGTCTTAACCGTCGACGCCGGGAGCACGGCCTGAATGTTCGAAATCAGCTCGTAGACTGGGCAAAGGCATGCGCACGATGATTTGCATAGTTTGATAGAAGCTCGACCGCGCGCGCCTTTGCCCACCCAGTTATCGGCCGAAGTCGGATGTCCGACTTCGGCTGGGAGAGGGCGCATGCACCGGCATCTCGTGGCACGACTTTAGCACCTCATTCGCTATCTCAGTCGGAGACGTCCCATTCCGGATCATCATCGCGGGAATGGGAAACAATGCTGCTCGAATTGATACAATGAATGTCCATAATACCTACGCGTTGACATCGCCGGTCGATGCCAATCGCTTCCTGCGCAAGTGGACATCGCTTTCGCGCCTGGCTGTTTGCGGCGCCATCCTTCTGAGCGATGTCGCGATTATTGTCAGCACGGCCTGGCTGACAGGGACCGGTTATCACTTTGCCGCTTACCGCGAACTGGGAGATATTCTTTCCTTTTTCGAGGTTGGAGTGCTGTCTGCACTCATTTTCACCGCGATCAATGGCTTCCGGGGTGAGTACAGGCTTTCCAACTTCTTCACCTTCAAGCCGCATGTGCGGCATTCCATAAAGCTCTGGAACGTGACTTTCATCTGCCTCCTGGCAATCGGATTTGTCGCCAAGGTCAGCGTCATCTACTCGCGCGCGTGGTTCGCAATCTACTACGCCTCGACCATCTGCATTTTGCTGCTGGTGCGCTACCTGTTCGTACAGATCACCGTGCACGGAAGCAAAATCGGGCTGCTTTCCGCGCAGCGGATTTATCTGTTCGGCACCGGCAGGCATATCGATGATTTCATTACGCGATATCAGCCGAAGGCGTTCGGGGTCAGCATCGTGGGTTGTCATTTCCTGACCCCGCATGAGGCTGGAGCATCGGAGCATGCACAAGAGGAAGCGTTCGCGCATGACCTCGAGCAGGTCATCAGCAGTGCCCGCATCTTGGAGCCGGATGCGATTTTTTTGGTGATGCCCTGGTCCGCAGGCGATCTGATTAATCGCTGCGCCGAGGCGCTGCTCAAGCTGCCGGCCGAAATTCACCTCGGCGCCGAACATATTCTCGACCGGTTCGACCAGGTGCAACTGTCGAAAGTTGGCTCAATGCTGAGTCTCCAGCTCACGCGAATGCCGCTGTCGCGTCTGGAGATCGTGGAAAAGCGTCTTTTCGATCTTGTCTTCGCTTCGATCGCGTTGCTGCTGCTCACGCCTGCGCTCGTGATCGCGGCCGTGCTGATCAAGATCGAGAGCGCGGGACCTGTGTTCTTCCTGCAGCATCGTTACGGCTTCAACCAGAAGCCGTTCCGAATTTTTAAATTCCGGACCATGCGCACGCTCGAGGACGGACCGGTGATCGCGCAGGCAAAGGAAAACGACCCGCGCGTGACCAAGGTGGGCGCCTGGCTTCGCCGCTGGAGCATCGATGAGCTGCCTCAGCTCTTCAACGTTATAAAAGGGGACATGTCGCTGGTGGGCCCGCGGCCACACGCGCTTTCCCACGATCAGGAATACGAACAGCGCATTGCGCTTTATGCGCGCAGGCACAACGTCAAGCCGGGCATCACCGGCTGGGCGCAAATCCACGGCTTGCGTGGACTGACCGAAACGGACGAGAAAATGCAGCGCCGGGTCGAATATGATCTCTATTACATCGACAACTGGGCGCTTGGGCTGGATTTGCAGATCCTCATTCGCACAGCGCTTTCGCCGGCATCCTACCGTAACGCCCATTAAGGTTACGAATTGATAAACGTCGCGCGGCAAATCTCCTCAGAGTAGGTTTTTTGCAATGGCGGGCAATGACACCGTCGGTCCGAAGTCGGCCGATAAATCAGATTGGAGCAGCGTGTGGGAAGTCGTCTCGCGACTGGCCATCACGCAACAGTCTCTGCAGGCCGAGCCTGAACATTCACTTTCCGACGCACGATCATTGCACGCGCATCGAACCGGTTCTCGCAAGGATGCCGGAAGCTTTGATCAGGACCAGCTGGCGGCGGCAATCGCGGAGATTGAGCGCGCTTCAGCGGCGCTGCGGCGCTCCGAGCCCGCGCTGGAATATGGGCTTCCCCCTCCTGCGAGCCGCAGGGAAGCGCGCAATTATTGGTCAGTCTGGATCATCATCGCCGTGATCTGGATTTCCGCGACCTTTGCGGTCGCGAGCGCAGCCGGCGCGATCCTGTATTTGCTGGGGTAGAGGACCGGTCATTGCCGGACTTGATCCAGCAATCCATCAGAAGAAGAGATTGTTTTTTCGATGGATACGCGGGTCGAGAGCCGCGCATGACGGATCATCGTGTTCGCAGATCGGAGGCCCAGCCTGGAGTCGAACCAGGATTCGAGACGGTTCCCCGCCCCTGCGTCGCCATTCCGCCACCGGGCCATTGTTGCATTCGTATCACGGGCGCGGGAGATTTGAATCATTAAGTCAAAACATGGTTAGTCTCGGCGCACGCACGGCCGGGGTCGAACGGCGGCTGCGGCCACCGCGCCAGCGCGCTGGTTCCCGCATCGGTCAGCGTATACACTCCGCGCTCGACGCGGGAGAACCAGCCGTACACGTTGTGCAGCAGGATCTTCGGTCCCTGCGGCACGATCATCTTGATCTCGGATGTGCGCCGCGGACCCTTTGACAGGGAAGCCGCGCACGCGAGCGCCTGCTGGCGGTAGGCCGTCATGATCGGCAGTTTCGACATGCCGCCGCGTGCCGGATCCCCGATGCGGGACTGATGCTCGCTGATCAGCCGCGAACGCCGGCGCTGATCGCGCCGCGGCCGCCAAGGCTTTGGCTCGACCAGGACTTCAACTCGGCCGGATGCGCAGACGCCCAGCAGTCCAAATCCAAGTAGTCGGCAGAGTTGGCGCACACGCGGATCGTGCTGGCGGCCGCGGCGGGCGCGCATGCGCACGGCGAGCCAGACTTCATCGCACGCCGCCGTGCGATTGACCCCCTGGAGAAGAAGCTCGAGATTGAAGGCAAGCTTGAGCTCGCAGACGACCACGACGGGAGCCTCGTCACCGCGCAGAGCGACGACGTCGCAGCCGCAGATTTCGCCCTTGACCACAAATCCGAGCTTTTCGAGAAACCGCTTCACCGGCAGATAAAGCGCCGTCTCCCGCGGCGCCGGGTCGCCCAGGCGACCATGGCCCATGGCACAAGCGGCGCCCGAATGCGATCCCGGGCGGCTGCCTATGCCCGCAACGCGGTTTTGTCGATCCAGCCCACGCGCACGCGAGCCTGCAGGATGATCGCGTCGCACTGCTGGCGCGAGACCATCATGTCGCCGAGAATGCCGGGATGCCTCTTGATCTCGCTGCCATCGCGCTCGGTCCATCCCATGAGATCGTCAGTCGCGCAGGCTGCGAGGTCCTCGACGGTGTTGATGCCATTGCGGCCGAACGCGACGAGCATTGGGCCGAGAACTCCCGGGATATCGCGGAACGCGCTCTCCAAACGTGGGCTTACGGCGTGCGCAGTGCCGTTTAGTGATGAAGAAACGGGGAAAGATGCTTCGCTCATTTCGATTCCCATTTCGCTCGCTGGCGGCGTGATGTCCATCACGGTTGCTCTGATTTGGTAAACGCAGGGTTAACGAGCGGCCTGCCCGGTACACCAATGTGCCAGCTGCAGTCGCGCAATCGGGCGACCGCGCTGGGGCGAGCCGCGATCAGCGGATCAGCTCAAACGGCACCTGAGTAGGTCCATATCGCTCGACGACCGTCTGCTCGACGGGGTCATAAGTGTGCTGGAGCACCGTGCCGTCGCCCAGGCGCTGACTGCGCACAATGATGGCGACCGAGCGGGTGGGGCCGCCCTGCTCGGCATGAACGGCGCGTGGCGGCACGAGATCGACCTTTCCTTGCGTGCCGATGGTGATTGACGAAAGCCGCAGCTCGGCATGGCCGGGCTTCTCGCCGTCATCGAGGCGGTCATAGCGCTCCAGCTGCTCCGATCCGTCGAGGATGCCGTACAGCACCCATGCATCCGCATGGTCGTGGACGCTCCCGACGCGGCCGGGCGCGCGCACCACGGCGTTGATGGCGAAATGATAGTCGGGATCGACATAGAGCAGGAGATTCTTGCGACCTTCGGTGGAAGGCCATTGCGCCGAATGCGCCTTGAGCTCGGGGTCTGCGAGCAGCCGCTCAAGCAACGGTCGCGCCGCTTGCATTCGTGATTGATTGTCCGGCTGCGCCGCCCAGATGGCACGCAAGTCACGGACGAATTTCTCCAGCATCGGCAAGCCCGGCATGGCGCGGCGCTACTCGAAAAGCGGCTCGCCTTGCACCGTGCAGCGGCGCAGGAGGCGGCGCTCATGTGTGGGAAAATCGGTGCGCGCGTGGATGGTGCAGCGATTGTCCCACATGAGAAAATCGCCGAGCTGCCAGACATGCTCGTAGATGAATTCGCGCCGCTCGCCGATTTCGTAGAGTTGCTCGAGGATGGCGCTGCTTTCGCTGGCCGGCATGCCTTCGATGCGCGCCGTCATGAGCCGGTCGACGAACAGGCTTTTGCGGCCGGTTTCGGGATGCGTGATGAACACGGGATGATAGTGATGCGGAATGCCGCTGAAATCTCCCGATATATCGGCCTTCTCCGAGCGCTTGTATTCATGGATATGGAGCGCCTTCCTGCCCGTGAGCCTCTGCTTGAGCGCGGCCGGCACCGCTTCATACGCTTTGTACATGTTCGAGAACTTCGTATTGCCGCCGGTCGACGGCAGCTCGAGGGCATAGAGAAAAGTGTATTTGTAGGGTCGCGCGGTGTAGCCGGAATCGATATGAAACCAGAATTCTCCCTCGCCGAACGCGCCGATCGGTTGCCCGTCGACCTTGATGTTGCTCACGAGCAGCACCTTCTCGTTGTCCTGCAGAATGCCCTCCGCGCGGCTGCGCAGGGACTCCGGCGCTTTCTTGCGATTGCCGAGATCACCGAAATAGGATGCAAACGCAAGCTGCTGGTCTTGCGTGATGGCCTGTCCGCGAAAGACCAGCACGAGGTGCTTTGCCCACGCATGCTTGATCGCCTGAACCGCTTGCTGCGAGAGCGGCCTTGTTACATCGACGCCCTTTATCTCCGCGCCACACGCGTCTGATAATGGCGTTACAGTGAGATCGATGAGGTCTTGCATGCGGCTCAAGCCTCGTAGCGAGGGCAGATCGGAGTATAGAGCGCCGCCTGGCCTCGCCCGGCCCGCGACTGGTCCCGGGATGAATGCGAGGCTGCGGGCAGCACGCGCATTCCAATCATTGGAGTGTGCCGATCGAGACCCGCTACCGGCAGCCACAGCATATCCCAATCCGCTTGCCCTGGGATAGTGGCCTTGGCTTCGGCTTCGCTCAGTCCATCGAACGATATGACATGCAAGGCGCCGCCAATCGGCACCTTGAAAGCATCGCGCTGCGCATGAGCGCCGTCAAAAAGATCCCGGCTCCAATCGCTGATGTAGGGCGCCCATTCGAAGAAGCCCCAGTCCGATCTATATTGCGGCGTCTCGAAAGCCTCGGGTGATTCGAGCGTCCACAGGGTCAGATAATTCCGGCCGGTGCCGGACGCCAACCGGAACCGCTGACACGTGCGAAAATGCGGTTTGGCGAGCATCTGCTTGATTTTCAGACCGCTGTACCATGCATTCCATGCATGCTCCTTGTCGGGCCGGGTGAAATTGCATCGAACGATATAGACGAAGACCATCTTCTTCACGTCTAGGCTCAAACGCTATTCAATAGCGCAGCTCTTCTTCGTTGGGGAGGTGGGAAGCCGATGACTATGCGAACCGAAACGCCGCTCAGCAAGTCAGCCCAGTCCGATGTCGCGGTCGAGGTCGACGCGCTTATCGTCGGCGCGGGCGCCGCCGGGATGACCGCGGCGCTGGTGGCGGCGCTCGAGGGTCTCGATGTTCTGCTGTGCGAGAAATCGGGGCAAGTCGGCGGCACCAGCGCCACCTCCGCCGGTACGGTCTGGGTGCCGGGAACGCGCGCCGCCCAGGCTGCTGGTTTCACCCACAGCATCGCGCAAGCCAGACAATATCTCAATGCGGTGATCGGAACGGCGCATGACGATCGGCGTGAAATTTATTTGCAGAGCGCGCCCGAAGTGATCGATTACCTCGAACAGCGCAGTGCAGTGAAATTTGCGCCGTATGCGCGGCATCCGGATTATCTTGCCAATCGTCCCGGCGCGACGCTTGCCGGCCGGCCGCTCGCGCCGCTCCCATTCGACGGCCGGCTGCTCGATGCTTATTTCGATCTGCTGCGGCCACCCATTGGCGAGTTCATGGCGCTCGGCGGAATGATGATCGGGCGCGATGATATTGAGCCGCTCGCGCGTCCGTTCGCATCGCCTGCCGCGCTGCGCGCGGCTGCGTCATTATTATGGCGGCATGCCCGCGATCGCCTGCGCTACCGCCGCGGCACGCGCCTCCTCATGGGGAATGCGCTCGCCGGGCGGCTCCTGTTCAGCCTCATACAAAATCGCGTGCCGATCTGGTGCAACGCTTCTCTGGAAGAGCTCACGCTATCCGGCGGCCGGGTCCGCGGTGGCGTGCTTTCGATAAACGGCAAACGCAGACAGGTCATGGCGCGCCGCGGCGTCGTGCTGGCAACAGGCGGGTTCGGCGGCAGCGTCGATCGCTTGAACGAATATGTCCGCCCGCCACTCGCGCATACGGTGGCATTTTCCGGCGCCGCCGGCGACGGGATGCGGCTTGCCCGCGCGGTGGGGGCGGCGGTCGAGGAAGATCACGCTTCGCCTGCGTTCTTTACTCCGGTCTCGAACACGCGCTGGCTGGCGGACGGCTGCGGAGCCTTTCCGCATCTCTCCCTTGATCGCGCAAAGCCCGGTGTCATCGCGGTCAATGCCGCCGGCCGGCGGTTCGTGGATGAAGCGCTCTCGTACCATGATTTCGTGCTCGGAATGTACCGCTCGCACGCGAGCGTGCCGACGATCCCGGCGTGGCTCGTTTGTGACAGGAGCTGCATCGCAAAATACGGTCTCGGCCGCGTGCCCCCCGGACGGCGATCGCTGCGGCGCTTCGTTGCGAACGGCTACCTCGTCGAAGGCAATTCTCTTGCGGATCTTGGCCGCGCCATCAAAGTGGACGCAGCCGGTCTCCAGCGCACGGTCGAGCAGCATAACCGCTTCGCCCAGGCGGGCGAGGACGAAGAGTTCGGCAAGGGCTCAACCGATTTCGATCGTCACAACGGCGACCCGCGGCACACGCCCAACCCGTGCCTGGGACCGATCGAAACTGCGCCTTTTTACGCCATGGCAGTCTATCCGAGCACGCTCGGCAGCAGCGTGGGGTTGCGCGCCGACGTCGACGGCCGCGTCTTGAACGCAGTGGGAGAACCAGTCGCGGGCCTGTTCGCCTGCGGCAACGACACGGCGTCCATCATGCGCGGCAATTATCCTGGTCCCGGCATCACGCTCGGTCCGGCGTTGGTGTTCGCCTATCGCGCGGCGATGGCGCTGCGCGATGCGAAAGCATGAGCGCCGGCAAACAGTCGCACGGACCGGATTAGCTGCTTCGCTGTCCCGGGATCCAATTGGTTCCGGCGAGCGGAACCTGAGCCATGGCGGCCGCCTCGACCGTGAGCGCAACGAGGTCCTCGGGTTCAAGATTGTGCACATGGGACTTGCCGCATGCGCGCGCGATGGTCTGCGCTTCGAGCGTGAGCACGCAGAGATAATTGGCGAGCTTGCGTCCCGCCATTATCGGATCGAGGCGCTGCGCGAGCACGCGGTCCTGAGTCGTGATACCGGCAGGATCGCGCCCTTCGTGCCAATCGTCGTAAGCTCCCGCAGTGGTGCCAAGCTTGCGGTATTCGTCCTCGCGGTGCGGGTCGTTATCGCCGAGCGCGATCAGGGCCGCCGTTCCGATCGACACCGCATCCGCCCCGAGCGCCAGACATTTCGCCACGTCGGCTCCGTTGCGGATGCCGCCCGATACAATGAGGCTTACTTTTCGATGCAGCCCCAGATCCTGAAGGGCCTGCACGGCCGGGCGAATCGCCGCCAGCGTGGGCAATCCCACGTGCTCAATGAACACTTCCTGAGTGGCGGCGGTACCGCCTTGCATGCCGTCGAGCACGACCGCATCCGCTCCGGCTTTGACCGCAAGCGCTACGTCGTAGTAGGGCCGCGACGCACCCACTTTGACGTAAATGGGCTTCTCCCAATCGGTGATCTCGCGCAGCTCGTGGATCTTGATCTCCATGTCATCGGGGCCGGTCCAATCGGGGTGCCGGCAGGCCGAGCGCTGGTCGATTCCTTCCGGCAGCGTGCGCATTTCCGCGACGCGTTTTGAGATTTTGTGACCGAGCAGCATCCCGCCGCCGCCGGGCTTCGCCCCCTGACCCACGACAATCTCGATCGCGTCCGCCTGGCGCAGATCATGCAGATTCATGCCGTAGCGCGACGGCAGCACCTGATAAACGAGAATGCTGGAATGGGCACGCTCCTCGGCCGTCATGCCGCCGTCGCCGGTCGTGGTCGAGGTGCCGACCGCACTCGCGCCGCGGCCGAGCGCCTCCTTTGCCTGCGCCGATAACGACCCGAAGCTCATGCCGGCGATCGTGATCGGGATTTTCAACGTGATCGGCTTGCTGGCAAAGCGCGTTCCGATGGTCACGTCGGTTGCGCATTTCTCGCGATAACCTTCCAGCGGGTAACGGCTGATGGAAGCTCCCAGGAAGAGCAGATCATCGAGGTGCGGCAGCTTGCGCTTGGCGCCGAACCCTCTGATGTCATAGATCCCGGTGGCAGCCGCCCGGCGGATTTCCGAGATCGCATAATCATCGAACGTCGCCGATTTGCGCGGCGTGGTGTGAATCCAGCGGTCCTCGACGCTCATCAATACGATCCGATGTTGTCGATGTGAAAATGGTAGAGCCGGCGCGCAGACCCGTAGCGCCGAAAGCCGCCGATATCGATGGCGCCGTTCACGCCGCCGGCCGCAAGCAGGCGGGAAAGCGTGGCCCGGTGCTGATCCGCGAGCGGCTTCTCGATGCAATCGGCGCCCAGACTTTTCACGCTGCCCGCCACGTAGAGATGCGCTTCGTAGATCGAATCGCCCAGCGCTTCGCCGGCATCGCCAAGCACGACGAGATTGCCTGCTTGCGCCATGAATGCCGAAAGATGACCCACCGAGCCTTTCACGACAATGTCGATTCCTTTCATCGATATACCGCAGCGCGCCGCTGCGTTGCCGTCGATGATCAGCAGCCCGCCTTGGCCGGTCGCGCCGGCACTCTGCGACGCGTCGCCTTTCACGTGCACCTGCCCCGACATCATGTTCTCGGCAACGCCCGGTCCGGCATTGCCGTTGATGATTACCATCGCATCCTTGTTCATGCCCGCGCAGTAGTACCCGACATGGCCCTCGATCTCGACCAGAACAGGGGCGTCGAGCCCGACCGCGATCGCGTGCTGCCCGCGCGGATTGAGCACGCGCCAATGGGTCTCATTCGTATCGCGCTGCAACCGGTGCAGCATGCCGTTGAGATCGCGCAACGACGTAGTGGCGAGGTCAATGGTGGGCATCAGCGTTTCGCTGAACTGCGGTTCGAGGGTGCGATGGGCCGTCCCACATCGTTCCCTCCCCCGCTTGCGGGGGGAGGGACAGGGAGGGGGCCTCGCGTGATCACCCCCTCCCCAACCCTCCCCCGCCCGCGGGGGAGGGAGCGCACCGATCGCGTGGCTTTGTTCTGGATCAATCTCACCATCAGTGGCGCTCGCGGAAATAGACGGTGGCCGGCTCCGGCTCCCAAACCCGCGCCGCCGATATTGCCGGCAAGTCGACGAGGGCTCGATATTCCGTGCCGAAGGCCACCCATTTTTCCGTTTCGGCCATCACCGCCGGCTTGCAGGCGATGGGATCGCGCAGCACGCCGAAGCCGGACTCCGTGCCGACAACAAAAGTGTAGAAACCGTCGAGCGCAGTCAGCGATGCCGCCAGCGCCTGGTCGAGCGAAAATCCCTCGCGCATTTTCCAGGTCATGTAGCCCGCGGCGACTTCTGAATCGTTTTCGGTCTGGAAATTCAGCCCATGGCGGCGGAGTTCGCGGCGAACCGCGTTGTGGTTCGACAGCGACCCGTTGTGGACGAGGCATTGGTCCGCCCCAGTGGTAAACGGATGCGCGCCATCGGTGGTCACAGCCGATTCGGTCGCCATGCGCGTATGTCCAATGGCATGCGTGCCGGCCATGCCCGGCAATCCGAAGCGCCGCGCAACCAGGTCGGGCCGGCCGACCTCCTTGAAGATCTCCATGCGGCGCCCAGCCCCGACAATGGTGATCTCAGGCGCAAGCTCGCACAGCCTGCGACGAAGCGCCTGCTCGCGCGCGAGCGCAACAGTAATCACCATGTGCGTGTCGCGGATGACGTGCGGCAGAGGCCCGCTTGCGTCCTCCAGCTGTTTGACCAGTTGCTTGAAGTCGTAATGCGCTGGAGCCCGCAACGTCAGCTTCATGCTTGCTGGCGTTTCATCGCCATAAACGGCAAAGCCTGCTGAATCAGGTCCGCGGTCGCACAATGTGCCGAGCATGCCCGCGAGCAGTGTACCAAGCTCGCGCTCCAGGCTCGCATCCTTGAGAAAAAGACCCACAATTCCGCACATGCTCTAACGTTGGCATTGCTTGCGAATGTGATCAAGCTGCCGGCAGTCTAAGAGGCGTACGCGCTTTCCTCCAGCGCCCGGTGCACGTGGTGGTGCGCGCGTGCCTGTCCGATGCAGAAGGCTCCGACAAAGTCGGCAATGCCGTGCGCAAATTGCCGGCTCGCAGCGTTCGCAGCATCGAGGCGATGCGCCGCGGCTTGCGCCTCACGTCGCAACTTGTCCTCGTCAATTGTCAGAAGCTTGCCGTCCTTGAGCACGAATTTCCCATCGACCATGACGCTCTCCACCGCGGCCCCGCTTTCCGCAAAAGCGAGCTGCAGGAGCGGATCGCGCAGCGGCACATAGGTGATGTGGCCGAGGTCGAGAAAGACGATATCCGCCTTGTAGCCGGGCGCGAGCCGCCCGACATCCTTGAATCCAAGAATGCCGGCACTCCCGGTTGTCGCCATGCTCATCGCTTCCTCGACCGAAAGCCATTGCTGGTAATTGGGCGTGGTGAGACGGGAAAGATAAGCCGCCAGGCGGGTGGCCTCGAACATGTTCTGGCCGTCGGAGGTGTTCGTGCCGTCGGTACCCACTCCGACCCGGAGTCCTTGCGAAAGCATGGCGCGCACCGGTGCCACCCCCGATCCGATGCGCAGGTTGCTCATCGGATTGTGTATGGCTCCGCAGCCGGCGTCGGCGAGACGCCGGATATCGTCGTGGTCAATCCAGATCGCGTGCGCCGCGCTGAAATTCTCCCGCAAAAGTCCGAGGTCAGCGAGATGCGCCGCGAGGCTCTTGCCGTATCTCTGCAAGCCGAGCACGGCCTGGACTTTGGTTTCGGCGAGATGCGTCTGCAGCCGGACGTCGAAGTCGCGAGCGAGGTCGCGGCAGGCGACCCAGAATTCATCTGAGCAATGGAGCGGGATGGTAGGCGCGAGCGCCGGTGCAACGCGTGCGCGATCGAAGCGCCAACCCTGCAGAATGGCTCGACAAGTATTGATGCTGGGTTGGTAGGGAGCCGCAACCATCCGGCGCAGATCGACTTGCAGCTTCTCGGGCATGGACTCGATCAAGCCCGGGAGTGCCTGAAAGACGCTGCGATCCGCCATCATCGGCGCGACCACCGCGCGCATGCCGACGTCGTGATAAGCCTGCGCGGCGGCTTCGATGCCTTCGACTGACGGAAGCGGGAATTCGACCATGAGGTCGTAGGCAGCGGTGCACCCGCGTCGAACCATCTCCACCGCCGAAAGCGCGGCGCCGAGATACTTGTCCTGCGTGTTGCGCCCGCCGTTGATGGCAACGGCCGAGCTGAGAAAGATTTCGAGCGGCAGGCGGTCGCCGACCAGTCCTTTGCCCAAGGCGCCGTGCGCATGGGTGTGGCCGTTGACCAGGCCCGGCGCGAGCAGGCGATCCCCAGCATCGACGATCTCGGCATCTTGCGGAGCCGCCGTGCCCGGCGCAGCGACGCTGCGTATCGTGCCGTCCTCGATGAGAATGTCGGCGAGCTCGGCGCGCCGCGCTTGGATGTCGAGCACGCGGCCGCCGCGAATAACCATGCGTTTCATGACAATGAGGGGACCTCCCGTAGCCCGGATTACGCGACGCGCGCTTCATCTGTACCGCACGCACCACTCCATGTCGCGTCGCGCAATTCGAGAAATTGCCCCGGATTTTCGCGTGCGCTTCGCGCAAGCTTCAATCCGGGCTATTCCCGATTTTATTGACACGGGCGATGTGCTCGCCGATCATCCTTGCAATCGTGAAAACAGGAGAATCCATATGACTCTGCGTGCGAATGCCTTTGCTTTCGGCATGCTGCTTATTTCGTCGGCATTGGGCAGCTCCGCCTTCGCTGCTGATCCTGTCCGCATCGGCCATGTGGCGGCGCTTTCGGGTGCCTCGGCCCAGTCCGGCGAGGCGATAACCCGCGGCCTTTCGCTCGCAATCGATGAGATCAACGCCAAAGGCGGCGTACTGGGCGGCCGCAAGCTCGAGCTCATCCAACGGGATGATGAATCCAATCCGCCCAAAGGCCTCACCGCCGCGCGCGAGCTCATCTTCCAGGAGAAAGTCGATGCGATTTTCGGCGGCATCGATACGCCCGTCTCCCTGGCCATCGTGCCGCTGATGAACAAGGAGAAAAAGCTGTTCATGGGTGTTTGGGCTGCGGGCACCGGCATCACGCGCAATGGCGCCAATCCGAATTACGTCTTCCGTGTCTCGGCGGTCGATGACGACGTCGACATCAAGCTCCTGCGATACGCCCACGACAAATTCGCGTCCAAAAAAGCGGGCCTCATGCTCATCAACAACCCATGGGGTCAATCAAACGAAAAAGGCCTGACGGCTGCCGCCAAGGACAATGGGGCGATCACGATTGCGGGCATCTCGAAATTCGAAAACAACGATGTGGATATGGTGCCGCACTTGACGCGATTGAAGGATGCCGGCGCGGACGCTATCATCCTCGTGGTCAATGCGCCGCCTGGCGCGCAAATGATGAAGTCGCGCGAGCGCATGGGCTGGACTGCGCCGGTCGTGTCGCATTGGGGCATTTCGGGCGGACGCTTCCCCGAGCTTGCGGGGCCGACGGCGGGCGATGCCCACTTCATTCAAACCTACAGCTTCTTCGGCAAGCTCAGCCCGGCCGGCGAACGCGTGCTTGCAAGCCTGAAGAAAAAATATCCGCAGATCAAAGGACCGCAGGACATCTTCGCGCCGGTCGGGACCGCGAACAGCTATGACGCCATGCACCTCCTCGCGCTGGGCATCGAGCAGGCGGGCTCAACCGACCCGGACGCGGTGCGCGCGGCACTTGAGAATCCCAAATCGCCTTACGAGGGATTGATCAAAAAATACGATCGCGCCTTCACGCCGCAAAATCATGATGCATTGGGCCCGAACGACTACATCATGGTGCATTACGAGGGCGACAAGATCGTTCCGGTGAATTGAGCTCGCAAGGCAGTTGCATATGCCTCTTGTAGGGGCGGGTTTCAAACCCGCCCCTACAGGCTTCGCGACCGCGATGTGCTCCCCGTCCGGGGTTTGCGGGACGCTTGTCATATTCGATTGCACTGCCCTGAAAGAGGAAGCACAGGCGGCCTATGGCCGCCGTTCTTGGTGCCAAGAACGCCGACGGGAACCGTCGGCTATGCGCCGAGCGTAGCGAGCGCGGTCGGGTGGCGATCCCCCGAAGGCTGAGCATGTTAACAGCTACCCGCCCATGCTGGTGAGCGCGGCAATCATTTCCGGGCTGGGGCTCGGCAGCATGTACGGGCTGCTGGCGCTTGGCTTCCATGTCACGCACGCGGTGTCGAACACCGTGAACTTCGCCCAGGGCAGCGCCATGATGCTCGGCGCAGTCCTCTGCTTCACCTTCTGGGTCACCCTGCACTGGCCGCTCGGCCTCGCCGTCATCCTTGCACTTGCGGGCTGCGCGCTGTGGGGCGTCATTGTCGAACGCATTGCAGTGCGCCCGTTCGTCCGGCGCGGTTCCAACGCCTGGCTGATGGCGACCGTTGCGCTCGGCATCGTGCTCGAAAACGTGGTGCTCTTTACCTTCGGCAAGGACCCGCGCGGCATGCCCGCGGGCGTGCTCACGACCAACTCGGTCACAGTTGCGGGGATCAGGATCCAACTGCTGCAGATTCTTATTCCCATTGTCGGAGTTCTCTTCGCCGCATCGCTGCAAATGTTCTTTGCGCGCTTTCGCCGGGGCAAGGCACTGCTTGCGGTGGTTCAGAATGCCGATGCCGCGCGCCTCATGGGCATCGATGTCGAACGCGTCGTCATGTTCGCATTCGCGCTCTCGGGCTTTCTCGCCGGCGTCGCGGGGATCATGGTGGCGCCGCTGTTTACGATCTCCTCGACCATGGGGACTCTGTTCGGCATCAAGGCGTTTGCGGTTGCCATCCTTGGGGGCATCAGCAACGCCTGGGGCGTGGTGGTGGCAGGACTGATCTATGGGATCGCGGAAGCGCTCATTATCGCGCTCGCGGGCTCGACCTACAGCCAGATTGTGCCTTTCGCCCTCGTTATTCTCGCGCTTGCGCTGCGGCCGAACGGTTTGTTCGGTCACGCCGAGGTCAAGAAAGTATGAAGCTCGCCGTTATCGCGGCAATCGCCGGCCTTTGCGCGTTCATTTGGCGCGCCAACGGTTACGAGCTTTACGTGCTCGCGCTGGTCGGCCTGACCACCATCGTGGGCGTCGGTCTCAATGTGTTGCTCGGCATGTCCGGACAGATCTCCCTTGGCCATGCCGCCTTTTATGCGATCGGTGCCTATGTCGTCGCTATTTTCACGACCAAGCTCGACTGGACGGTGTGGGCGGCTCTGCCGCTCGCCGGGCTGATTGCGGGTGTCGCCGGTGTTCTGCTTGCCATTCCAGCGCTGCGCGTGCGCGGGCCGTATCTTGCGATGGTGACCATCGCCTTTGGCTTCGTGCTCGAACAGGGGAGCGCCGAATGGGAAACACTGACCGGCGGCTGGAACGGCCTGCTGGGCATTCCGATGCCGAGCGTGGGTGGATTTGCTTTTTCCGAACGCGAGATGGTTTTCACCATCCTCGCCTTCACACTCCTGTCGCTTCTTCTGTACGCGCGGCTGAGCGCGAGCCCCTGGGGCAAGGCCATGCGCGCGGTCCGCGACGCGGAAGTCGCGAGCCAATCCGTCGGGATTGACCCGACGCTGATCCGGGCGACCGCCTTTGGGATCTCCGCAATAGCGGCCGGCATTGCCGGCGGCATGTTCGCCTCGATCACCTCCTTCATAAGCCCTGAGTCGTTCCCGTTCCTGCAGTCGATTCTTTTTTTGCTTGCGGTGATGATCGGCGGCGCAGACCAACTGATCGGACCCTTCGTAGGCGCTCTGGTGGTCGTGCTGCTTCCGGAACTGCTTTCGTTTCTGGCCGAATACCGCCTGTTGTTCGTGGGACTTTTGCTGCTGCTCGTGCTGCGGCTCGCGCCCGCTGGCCTCGTCGGGCTCGCGACCGGCCGCATCAAGCGGCGCAAGGTGGATTTAACAGCTTCCGAGCGCCGGGATGTGTCGGACTATCTTTCGACCGGCAGCCACGCGGTGAGCATTTCGGCCAACGATCTGTCCGTGAGCTTCGGCGGCGTGCATGCCGTGCGCAACTTGAGCTTCGATGGGCGCGCCGGCGAGATCACCAGTATCATCGGCCCCAACGGGGCCGGGAAAAGCACCGTTCTCAACCTGATCTGCGGCTTTTACCGCCCCGATCACGGCAGCGTCATGTTGGGAAACAAGGACATCACGCGCTTGCCTTCCCATGCGATTGCCAGAGCTGGAATCGCGCGGACCTATCAGGCGAGCGAGCTCTTTGCCAACATGACGGTCCTCGACAACGTTCTTGTCGCCATGCGCCGTGGCCATCTCACTCTTGCGACGTTGTTTTCCCCCGAGCGCGACCGAGACCGCCGGGAGCTTGCGCAGAGCATCCTCGCATTTGCCGGCTATGCCGGCGCGCTCGACCAGCTCGCGGGCGCGTTGCCCCACGTCGACAAGCGGCTGGTCGAGATCGCCCGCGCGCTTGCGATCAAGCCGCGCGTGTTGGCACTCGATGAGCCGGCGGCCGGACTCGATCCCGTTGATACCGCACGCATTGGTGAGCTTCTCCGCAAGGTCGCCCGCTCAGGAATCGCCGTCATTCTGATTGAGCACGACATGAGTTCTCGTGATGAGTACCTCCGATCGCGTCATTGTTCTCGATGCCGGGAGCAAGATCGCAGAAGGAGCCCCAGCAGACGTCGCCGCCGATGCGCGCGTTCTCAAGGCCTATCTCGGCGAAACGAAAACGGCTGAGCGTCGTCGCAAGCGGGCGCTGGCGGGCCAGCGTGTTCCTGTCATTTCGACCGACGGGCTTTGCTCCGGGTATGGCGGAGCGACCGTCATTCGCGACATTGATCTTGCGGTCGAAGAAGGTGAGCTTGTCGCCGTCCTGGGTGGCAATGGCGCCGGAAAAACTACGCTCATGCGCGCATTGAGCGGACTCAACAGGCCGGTTGAGGGAGCCGTGCTTTTCCTGGGCGAGCGCATCGAAACTTATGGCGCAAGCGGCATCACCCGGCGAGGGTTGGTGCTGGTGCCGGAAGGCCGGCAGGTCTTTCCCGGATTGAGTGTGATCGACAATCTCAGGCTCGGCGCCTATGCCCGGCCGACGCCGGAACTTGACGACATGGTTGAGCGTCTGTTTGATCGTTTTCCGCAGCTGCGAGCCCGGCAGAACCAGCGCGCGGGCCTCCTCTCCGGAGGCGAGCAGCAGATGCTGGCGATTGCCCGTGGCCTGATCGCTCGACCGCGCCTTCTCCTGCTGGATGAGCCCTCGCTCGGATTGGCCCCGAACCTGCTGGACGGCCTTTACGACCTTTTGGCCGAGCTGCGCGAGCAGGGAATGACGATGCTGCTCGTCGACCAGATGGCCGCGCTCGCGCTTACCGTCGCGGACCGCGTTTATCTGCTTGCGTCAGGAAGCGTAAAGCAGGCAGGCTCGGCGGCGCAGATGAGCGCCGATCCCGCGCTTGTGCGCGCCTATCTCGGTGAGCACGAGCGGCTGATTTAGGGAGGAAACATGGACCTCATTCTGCGGAACGCAAGGCTTGCCGGCGAGGATCGCCGCAGCGCCGATATTGGGATCGAGAATGGAAAAATCGTCGCGCTGGAGCCTCATCTTCGGGCGCAGGCGGAAATAATTGATCTCGCCGGCCGGCTCGTTTCCCCTGGCTTTGTCGAAACGCATATCCATCTCGACAAATCCTGCATTCTCGACCGCTGCACCTCCGACCGGGGTGACCTCGATGAGGCAATCAAAGAAGTCGCCAAGGCCAAGGCGGCATTCACGCCCGCGGATGTGCGCGCGCGCGCGACCCGAACCCTGGAGAAAGCGATCCTCCATGGCACCACTCACATGCGCACCCATCTCGAGGTGGATCCGGTCGTCGGCTTGCGCAGCCTCGAGGGCGTGTTGCCGCTCATCAAAGATTACGCCTGGGCGCTTGATCTTGAAATCTGCGTATTTCCGCAGGAAGGCCTGCTCAACAATCCCGGCACCGACGAGCTGATGGTCGAAGGGCTCAAGCGTGGCTGCCGCGTCGTGGGCGCGGCACCCTATACCGACACCAATCCGCCCGGCCAGATCGATCGCGTGTTCGAGATGGCGCGCGAGTTCGATGTCGATATCGACATGCATCTCGACTTCGGCCCGACTGCAGACGGCATGGATGTGGAGCACGTCTGCCGCCGGACTGACGAGTACAAATACGGCGGCCGCGTTACCATCGGTCACGTCACCAAGGCGACGAGCCTGCCGCCCGACAAGTTCGCAGCCATGGCCAAGCGGCTTGCCGGCGCCGGGGTTGCGCTGACCGTTCTGCCTTCGACCGATCTCTTTCTCATGGGCCGCCATCACCAGCATGATCACAACATCACGCGCGGCGTGGTGCCCGCGCACAAGCTCATCCATCACGGCGTCAATTGCGCGCTCTCCTCGAACAACGTGCTCAACCCTTTCACCCCGTTTGGCGACTGCTCGCTCATGCGCATGGCCAACCTCTATGCCAACATCGCGCAGGTCGGAAAGCGCACCGACATGGGCGCCTGTTTCGACATGATCACCACGCGGCCGGCGCGGATCATGCGGCTCAAGGACTATGGCGTGACCGTCGGCGACACCGCCGATCTTGTCGTTCTCGACGCGACTGAGCCGGAAATGGCGGTGGCTGAGCTTGTGCAGGTGCTCTACGCCTTCAAGCGCGGCCGTCGCACATTCACCCGCACGCCGGCGCAGTTGCACCGGCCGCAGTGATCAGCTAGCCCGGCCGCAATAGCGCGCGCGCTTGACGCAAAGATCGAGCAGCTCACGTAGGGCGCAATGAGCGAAGCGCGTTGCGCCGTCGTGCCGCGCGGTGGGCACTCTGTTAGTTAGTTGGCCTGGCGGCCGGCTATTTCCAAAGGACTGGGCGCGCGAATTCGACGCGATCGGTGAATTCGGCGAGGCATGAATGGCGTAATGCGCTTCGCTTATTGCGCCCTACGTTCTGAGGAATTATCCCGGTTTTACCCACGAAGACATTATCGCGTGTCTCGCCTATGCGCGCGATACGCTGAGTTCGGAGAAGGCATATCCGAGCGCAGCGTGAAATGCGTTTTCTCGCTAACGAGAATTTGCCCGGTGCAACTGTTAGCGCTCTGAAGGTGGCCGGGCACATTTCGGTCGGACGTGGTAATTTTCGCTCTTGGTGATAGCGGACGAGAAGGCGGACATGGCAATATCGACGCGAATGACCCAACTCGGAAATTGAGTGTGCGTCGCAGCAGTCGAGACAATGTTTTGCGGAGGCCTTGGAGCAATTCCTGGGCTACGCGATCAAATGCCGATGAGCACGCTCAATTGCAAGATCGGTTGCCCAATGCCGTCGGTAGGCGCAAAATCGCCCTCGGTAATTGATGTCGGTTCAGGAGGGAAGCGTTTTATGAAACGAACGCACGTCATCGTCCTGTTCGTCACCGGCGCCTTCGCGGCGGCGACGCCGCAGGCATCCGCGCAAACCACGGTCCGCTTCGGTTACTGCACGTCTGCTCTCTCATCGGCTTTCACGCCCTTCGCGGTCGCCGCCAAGATAGGCTGGTGGGCGACAGCAGGGATCAAGGTGGAGCTGGTGCCGATGGGGGGCTCAACCGACTGCGTGAAGGCTGTCGCCAGCCGCGACGTGTCATACAGCCTGCCCTCGATCGAGCCGCTCGCCATCATGCGACACCAGGGCGTCAAGGCGAAGAACTTCTATACCGCCTATCAGGGCAACATCTATGGGATCGCCGTGCCGGAGGACAGCCCGATCAAGAGCTTCGCGGAACTCAAGGGCAAGCGCATCGGCGTGACCTCGATGGCCTCCGGCGGCGTCATCATCGCGCGCGCACTCGCCGCGACCCACGGCTGGAACCCCGATCGCGATATCTCGATCGTGGTGGTCGGGGGGGCGGCGGTGCCGACCGCCGCGATGGTGCGCGACGGCCAGATCGAGGCGCTCTCGCTGTTCGATGTGCAATATGCCTTGGTCGAGAACGCCGGCGCCAAGGTGCGTCTCCTCGCAAAGGATAACGCGGCGTTCGCGCACTTCCCCTCCAACGGCTTCATCGCGCTTGAGGAGACCCTGGCGACGAAGCGGGCCGAGACGGTCGCGCTCGCGCAAGGCTATGCCAAGGGCACGATATTCGCGATGGCCAATCCGTTGGCCGCGGTCCGCATCCTGTGGGAGGTGTTTCCCGCCGCCAAGGCGACGGGCAAGACCGAGAAGGAGGCGCTCCTACTCGACACCAAGACGCTCATGGCGCGCGCGTCGAACTGGCGGCTTGAGCCCGCCGGGGTCACGCGGTGGGGCGAGAACTCGGAGGCGAATTACGCGGCTTACATCGCCTTCCTGGTGAAGAACGGCGTGCTCAAGGAAAAAGTCGATGTCGGCGACTTGGTCACCAACGAGCTGATAGACGACATCAACAAATTCGACGCCGCCGCGATCGCTATGATGGCGAAGAACTACAAGTGAGGGATCGTATTGGCGAATTTTCCCCCGTTGAATCTCTTCGACTTTGTTGCGCGGCATGAGTCCGTTGTTGGCACATCACGTGTTTGCGCCGCATTGCAGCGTAGCCGTGGCGATTGGGGGCAGAGCGAACTTAAACGCTGGACCGTGGTGCCGCTCCGCACGACACGCCTCGATATCACAGCAGCCCGCTGACGAGCGGTGCGCACAGCAGTTTCAGGACGGTTGACACTGCCAAAAAACCACTACAAAAATCACTACATAAAAGGCTTCAAAGGCTTCGCACCCAAAAACTTATGCAATGAAATCAAATCTACTGTCGGTGCGTAGTCGGAAACCTCTCGACCGCGCCATTCTCAAGCTCGAACTGTGCCTTGCCAAGGTAGCTACCGATGGCTAACGTGCGAAACATGCGCACGGTATCCATCAAAGAAGCAAAGGATCGTCTCACGGCATTAGCTCGACTCATTGAGAAGGGCGAAACCGTGGTGGTCACGCGCAATGGGAAGCCCGTGTTCGATCTCGTGCCGCATCGTGCGACGGGGTTGCGCCTAGAGGCCGGCAAAGAGTTTCTCAAGCGGCGGGGCGTGAAAGAGATATTTCCCTATATAGCGGATGATTTTGACGAACCGCTCGCCGAGTGGCCGCAATAGCGCGCGAGCTTGACGCAAAGATCGAGCAGATCCTCGTCGCCGCCGGGCCAGCCGATAAAGGAAAGGCCGACGGGAGCGCCGGCAACGGATCCGATCGGCAAGTTCACTTGCGGCAAACCGCCGTGACCGGCAATGGCGGTGAGCCGCATGACTCGCGTGCGGAATGACTCCAGCGCGTCCGCCGGCGTGCGCACGAGTGGCGAGATGCAGGGCGCGGTCGGCAAGGCAAGCACTGTGCCCGGTTGCGCCACGGCCCGAATGCGCTCGCGTGCCTGCGCATGATCGGCACGTGCCCGCGCGATTTCGGCCGGCGATAGTTTGGACGCAAACTCCATCCGTTCGCGGATGCCCGGCCCAAGGCGCGGCTGATGCTTGGTGATGAATTCGCCGAATGAGCGCCAGACTTCGCCGGCCTGCATGATGCGAAAACTTTCGCGCCAGGCATCTAATCCTCCCGGCGCGATGCGCTCGGAACGGGGAGGCGGCAGCACAGCGGCCATGTCGGCGAGTGCGGAGCGCAGCAATGGCGCGATGTCCGCGTCTGCCTGTTCGAATGCATCGTCGAGAATGATCAACTGCTCGATCGGTGCCTCTGTCCTCGCAGCATCGAGGATCACTCCACCTACCCGGCGAAACACTCCCGGGCCGCTCGCGAACCAGCCCGCGACATCGAAGGATGGCGCCATGGCCATTGCGCCGGACAAATCGATGCGTCCGTGGGTCGGCCGGATGCCGTAGATCCCGCAGAACGAGGCGGGCACGCGCACGGAGCCACCGGTGTCGCTGCCGAGGGCGAAGTCGCAAGCCCCCGCCGCCGTGGCCGATGCCGAGCCGCTCGATGAGCCTCCGGGCAGCCGGTCGGGCGCGCGCGGATTGATCGGCGTGCCGTAGTGCGCGTTTTCCCCCGACACGCTGTAAAAGAACTCATCACAGATGGTCTTGCCGATGATTGTCGCGCCGGCGTCGAGCAATTTGCACACGGCCGGCGCAGCCGATTTCGGCGCCGGGTGCGCTTCCAGCCATTCCGGGCTGCCGCCGCCGGTCCGGTATCCGGCAATGTCGTACATGTCCTTGACCGCAGCGGTGAGACCGGCCAGGGGGCCGGCGGCAGCGCCGGCGACCGGCGCCGGGAGATCGTGCGGGACGAACGCAGATCGCGCTGTCGACATTGCGTAAGCCCCCACCCTTTATCCCTCCCCCGCTTGCGGGGGAGGGAAGGGTGGGGGTTGCGTTCGCGCGCCGCCCTGGGCGAGATACCAGTCGAGAATTCTGGCACCGTCCCAGGCGACGACACCGTCGCGACCGAGGATTTCTTCGAACGCGCGCCGGACATGGGCAATCCGGTGCGGCACGCCGGAGAGGTAGGGATGGCAGGCAATCGCCATGATTTTCGCCCGCTCGGCCGATTCCTCATAGAGGCAGGCAAAATGATCCATCGCCCGCCGGTACATCATTTCGGAGGGATGGTGTTGCAGCGCCATCATGACGATGTCGTGAAGCTCGAAATTATAAGGGAGCGCGACCACCGGGCCGTGGTTGGTTTTCAGGCTCACCGGTTCGTCATCGAGCACCCAATCGCCGATGTATTCGATCCCCGCCTCGGCGAGATGATCGAGCGTGTCGTAGGTCTGGGTTAGGCCGGGGCCGAACCAGCCTCGCGGACGCTTGCCCCAGAATTTCTCGATGATGGCAACCGATTTCATGATCACGGCGCGCTGATCTTCGAGCTTGTGCATCGGCACCTGATCATAGCTGTGCGCGTTGAGCTCCCATCCGCTCTCGACGCAGGCCGCGACCACCGCCGGATAGGTCTCGCAAACCTTCGCGTTCAACGTCACCGTCGGTGTTGCTCCGAGCTCGCTGAACATCTTGCGCAAGCGCCAGAAGCCCACCCGCATGCCGTATTCATGCCAGCTCCAGTTCGGCATATCCGGAAGCTGCGGCACCCCTTGCGGCGGTGAAATAACCATGCGCGCCATCGGGCGCGAAATATCCCATTCTTCCAGCGCCAGCACCGGCCACACGACCAGCCGGATTCCGTCGGGGAATCGCAGCGGCGGACGCTTGATAATGGCAGAGTAGGGAAGCCGGTCACGCGGCTGCATCAGTCCTCCCTTTTCGACCATGTTGGAAGACTCTCGGTCAGGTGGAATCAGAGCTGGCGGCAGTCTCGGTCTGCTCCCTCTCCCCGTTCTTAACGGGGAGAGGGGTGGGGTGAGGGGCAAACACCAATATCGATGCGGTTGGCCCCTCACCCCCACCCTCTCCCCACCCCAAGAGGCGGGGAGAGGGGGCGATCGAGTCTGCGGCGCGATCTTGCATCAACTTCACCGGAATGCGCTCTAAAACATACGGTCACCCATTCGATAGCCCTCGGATTATGCATTCGTTTCCGGCTTGAACGCCACCGCGTTGTTGCCAGCGAAGGTGATGCCGATGCGCGTACCCACTGGCCAGCGCGTCATGCCATCGTGTCCCGCCAAACGCACCAGCATGCGTGCCGTTGCAATCTCGGGCGCGTCGATGTGAAGATCCACGTGGCCGCCCTGATAGATTTGCGCCGCCACCTTGCCATAGGCTGCCGCCGGCGCGCCGGCCTCGGCCACGCGCAGGTCCTCCGGACGGACGAACAGATCGACCGCCGTGCCTGGCTGTGCACCCTCAAGTGTGCGGCTCGCTACCGTGAGGCGCTGCTCGCCGATGAGCACCTCGGCGGCTGGCTTCTCGATGCGGACAAGCCGCGCGCGCAGCACGTTGACGTCGCCGACAAACGACGCCACGAACCGATCGTTCGGCTCGCGATAGACCTCCTGCGCCGTGCCGAGCTGGCGGACACGTCCGTGCGCCATCACGGCGATGCGATCGGACAGGCTGAGCGCCTCGCTCTGGTCATGCGTCACGAAGACGGTGGTGATACCAAGCTTGCGCTGAATGTCTTTGATCTCGATCTGCATCGCGGCGCGCAGATTGCGGTCGAGCGCCGATAAAGGCTCATCGAGCAGCAGCACCTCGGGGCGAATGACCAGCGCGCGGGCAAGCGCGACGCGCTGCTGCTGGCCGCCCGAGAGTTGGCGCGGCTTGCGATCCTCGAGGCCCGAAAGCTTGACGAGCGCGAGCGCATCGGCGACGCGGCGCGCGATTTCCGGCTTGGCGATCCGGCGCATGCACAGGCCATAGCCCACATTGGCCGCAACGCTCATGTGCGGAAACAACGCGTAGCTCTGAAACATGAACCCGATCTCGCGCCGGTACGTGGGAGTGAAGGTGACCCGCCTGCCGGCAATAACGATCTCACCGCTATCCGGCATCAGGAAGCCCGCAACGAGGTTGAGCAGCGTCGTCTTGCCGCAACCCGACGGACCAAGCAGCGTGATCAGCTCGCCGCGGCGTATTGCCAGCGTGACGTCATGGAGCGCGCGGACCTCGCCGAACTGCTTGCTCACTCCCGCAAGCCTGACCGCGATGTTCTCCTCGCCCGGCGCGATTGCGGAGAGAGCCGAAGAGCAGGGGGAACGTTCAGCGCTGATGCTCAACGTTGAGCACCTTTCCGAGACCGAGCCAGGCATTGGCGCATGTTAGCAGAACCGCAGTGGTGACGATGTAAATGACCGAGATGGCGGCCATCGAGGGATCGGCGTATTCACGCACATAATTATAAAGGGCGACCGGGAGCGTCTGGGTGCGCTGGGCGGTGACGAAGAGGGAGGCCGTGAATTCGTTGAACGACAGGATTGCCGCAAACAGCCAGCCGCTCACCAATCCTGGAATCAGCAACGGCAACGTGACGGTCACAAGAACATGGCCCGGCGGTGCGCCGAGGCTTGCGGCGGCGAGCTCCAGCCGCGGATCGAGGTTGCGGAGCGAGATATAGACGCTGCGCAGCACGAACGGCAGCACCAGCACGACGTGGCAGGCGACGATGACGCCGTAGCCGCGAGCGAGCCCGAGCTGGGCCGCCAGGATCAGGAAGCCTAAGCCAACGGTAAAGTGCGGTACGACCAGCGGCGAGAGCAGAACCATTTCCAGTGTGCGCTTGAGGCGAAACTCATAGCGATCAAGCGCGATCGCGAAGGCGCCGCCCGCGGCGAGCGCAATGGAGGATGCGCAAGCCGTCACAATCACGCCGTTGCGAAAGCCGTCCTGGAAATCCTGATACGCAAGCGCCTTCGCAAACCATCGCCACGACCAGCTCTCGGGTGGAAAGGAGAGGATTGCCCGGCCGTTGAATGCGGCAAGCGTGACCACCAAAGCCGGCAACAGGATGAATGCAAGAATCGCGGTCACGACGAAGCGAGCAACGAACCGCAAGATCGGCGGCGACCACGAGCGATGCATTTCAGTGCGGTCCGATTTTTTCGAGCGGGGTGGCAGCCATCCGCATGAGCGCCAGCAACGCCAGGGTGAGGACGAGGCCCGCGACCGAGAGGCTCGCTGCGAAGGGGAAGTTGAAGCTCGCAAATCCGAGCTGATAGACGAGATTCGCAACCATATTGACCTGGCCTCCGCCGATCAGTTGCGGGGTGGCAAACGCGCTGAAGGTCCAGGCGAAGGCGGTCGTGACACCGGCAATGATTCCGGGGAGCGAGAGCGGCAGGGTCACGGTGAAGAAGGCGCGGACCGGCCCGGCGCCAAGGCTTGCGGCAGCCCGCTCATAATCGCGATCGATGTGGGAGAGCGCCGCCGCCAGCATGATCACCATCACGGGCAGGGTGACATGGACGAGCGCAGTCACGACGCCGATCCTGGTGAACATCAGCTGGACGGGCTCGTTGATCAGCCCGGCCTTGAGCAGCATTGAATTGATGAAGCCGTTATTACCGAGCACCACAATCCAGGAATAGGTGCGCACGACTTCGCCGAGAAACAGCGGAGTGATGGCGATCACCAGGATGGCGGACTTGAGCACCGCGTTGCGCGCATGCACCAGCGCGTAGGCGAGTGGATATCCGACAATGAGGGTGCACAACGCGGTAAGAAAACAGATCCAGACGGTTTCGAGAAACACGCGCGCATAGAGCGGTTTTGCCAGCGCCGCGAAATTGTCGAGGGTGAAGCCGCCTGCCTCGAGCGAGCCCGGTATATAGGCGCGCAGGCTATATTGCAGCACCGCCGCAAGCGCCGCACCGAAGAGAATCGCGCACAGCAGCGCGGGGAAGACGAACAGGCGCAGAAACGGGCGGGGAGGCATGAAGGCTGCAGTCATTCCGGGGCGCCGCGCACGCGGCGAGCCCGGAATCCATAATCACGGTCGGCCTGGGATTATGGATTCCGGGTTCGCGGCCTACTGGCCGCGCCCCGGGATGACGCTCATTCTAATTCATGATGTTCTCGGCAAACCACTTGCGCCACTCCGCGGTTTTCTCCGCCCGCAGCTTGTGGTCGATGATGATGGCCTGCTTGCTCCACTGTTCGGGTGTCGTGAAGACGCCGGGCAGCTTGGCAACGGCGGGATCGATTTTCGCGTCGCGCACCATCGGGCTGCCTTTCTTGAACGTGGCCACTTCGGCCTGCACCTGCGGATCGAGCGCCGCGTTGATGAACTTGTAGGCAAGCTCGGCCTTTTTCGATCCTTTCATGATGGCGACAGTATCGATGCCGAGCACGGCGCCTTCCTTCGGAATGACGAGCGTAACCGGCACGCCTTCCCCGGCGATGTAGTGCGCGTTCATCGAGAGGATCACCTGCACCGGGGTCTCGCCGCTCGCAATGAGCTGCTGGCTGTTGGCATCGTTGGTGTAGAACGCCTTGAAGCTCGGCTTGAGCGCCTTGAGCTTGGCCTGGCCCTTTTCCCAAGTGGTCGCGTCCCCGCCGGACAGGATTGCGGACACGACAATGAGATGGCTCGGATCGAAGTCGGGCGCGGCAAGCTTGCCCTTGATCTGCGGCTTCCACAGAATCCTCCCAGCTCTCGAAGCTCACGCCTTGCAAAAGGTCGGCGCGGTAGCCAATGGTGTAGACATAGGCCCAGGTGCCGATGTGATAGGGGCTGATTTTGGCCTGCTCGATCAGCTTGCCGGCATTTGGCACCTTGCTCAGGTCGAGCGGCTCATAAAGCCCGTCATTCGCGTAGAGCCATCCGACATGGGACGTGGTGAAGGTGATATCGCTCTCGGGATTGCCCTTGGCGAGCTTCTCCTTGTTCAGCCGATCGATGGTGCCGCCGGTGATGTATTCGACCGGAACGCCGGTCTCGGCGGTGAACTTCTTGCCGATAATGTTGGCGACCATGTCGCGCCAGCTTCCGCCCCAAATGCTCACGACGAGCTTGTCCTGGGCGTGTGCCTGGATCGGCGCGAATGATGCGCAGAGGAGGAGCAGATACAAAACCCGCATAGCCATGCCAAACCGCTTCATGCTTCTGCTCCTTACCTGTGTTGAAGGGATTGCAGCCGTCACGTGATCATTGCAGCCATTATTCGATAGGACTGCAGAGCTTGTCCAGACATTCGAACTCAAGCCTAGGATAGCGCGCAACGCGAAAAGGAGACCTGCAATGGCAGCGCGTTCGCAAGCAAGCACCCGTCCGGCAAAAGCGCAGCACGGAAATGTCGCAGGCGCCTATCTTGCCTTATTGGCCGACCGCGGCGTTGATTATTTATTCGGCAATGCGGGCACGGATTTTGCCCCCCTGGTCGAAGCTTATGCGCGGGCAGCGCAAACGAATATTCCTGTTCCGCGCCCCATCCTGGCCGCGCACGAAAATCTCGCCGTCGCCATGGCGCACGGCTACGCCATGCTGTCGCGGCGCATACCGGCGGTGATGGTCCATGTCAGCGTCGGCACCGCCAACATGATCTGCGCGGCCATGAACGCGTCGCGCGAGAACATCGCTATTCTTCTTACGGCCGGGAGGTCGCCGCTGACGGAGACGGGCCTCATCGGCTCGCGCGACGGCTACATCCATTGGGCGCAGGAAATGTATGACCAGGCCGGCATGCTGCGCGAGATCGTCAAGTGGGATTACGAGCTGCGCAATGGCGAGCAGCTGGAAACCGTGGTTGACCGCGCGCTGGCGATTGCGGCAAGCGAGCCGCGCGGCCCGGTCTATCTTTCCTTGCCGCGCGAGGTCATCGCGGCGCCCTGCGAGGTCGAGCATCCTTCGCCCTCGCGGCTCAATCCCGCAGCTCCGGCAGCGCCCGACCCGGCGGCGGTTGCCGAGGCCGCGCGAATTCTCGGGCAGGCGCGCCGGCCGCTGATCGTGACCGCCAATGCCGGGCGCGATCCCGCGGCATTCACGGCACTCGCGCGATTTGCGGAGCAGTTTGCACTGCCGGTTGTCCAGCATCGGCCGCGTTATCTCTCGTTGCCTTCGTCGCATTCCATGCAGCTGGGATACGATCCGGCGCGGCTAGTGCCGCAAGCCGACGCGATCATGGTGATCGAGAGCGACGTTCCCTGGTTGCCAGGCAAAGTGACGCCTCGTCCCGAGTGCAAGATCATTCAGTGCGGACTCGATCCCTTGTTTACGCGTTATCCGATTCGCGGATTCCCCTCCGACATTGCAATCACGGCCAGCACATCCGCGGCATTGTCCGCCCTGAGCGCAGCGCTTGCGGATGCCACGGATACGAAGACAATTTCTGCGCGCCGGGAATGGGTGAAAGAGGAGCGCGCCAGGATGACCGCAGCCTGGAAGGCCGCCGTCGATGCCGCCGCCCGCAAGAAGGCGCCGGATCCGGTATGGGTCAGCCATTGCATCGGGCGCGCCAAGGCGCCGAACGCGATCGTCATCAACGAGTACACGTTGTTTCCGGAACACTGCGCGTTCGAATCTCCGGATCTTTATTTTGGTTCGAGCTCCGCCTCGGGTCTCGGTTGGGGCGCAGGTGCCGTGCTCGGCGCCAAGTTGGCGCGACCCGAAAGTCCTGTCATCGCGGTGGTCGGGGACGGAGCCTACATGTTCAGCAATCCCGCCGCCGTTCACCACGCCTCGGCCATGCACGATCTCCCGGTCCTGTTCGTGGTCATGAACAACGGGATGTGGGGTGCGGTTCAGCGCAGCACCCTTGCCATGTATCCGGACGGGCTGGCATCAAAGAGCAACGCGCAAAGCTTCGTTTCGCTTGGAAAACTGCCGGCGTTTGAGCGCATCTGCGAATTGGCGGGCGGCTATGGCGAGCGGGTGGAGGATGCGGCGGAGCTCCCTGGCGCTCTGGAACGAGCATTGGCTGTTGTGGAGAGAGAACGGCGGCAGGCGCTGCTCAATGTTATCTGCGGGCCCGGTGGAACCGCCTGAGCGACGCATCGACGCGGCTGCCGCCACATTCTAGCCACTGAAAGATATTTGCTGTCTCCCGCGACATTTTCTTGCGACCGGCCCTCCAGCGCAGCCATCCAAAAGTTCCAGTTCATCGCGACCGGCGTCGAGGTGATTTCGCCGAACTGAGCGCAGCATGGCCACAGTGATCTTCACCGCCAATATCCAGCGGCATATCATGTGTCCGCAGACACAAGTGTCCGGCGGCACGGTGCGTGATGTTCTCGACCATGTGTTTGCGGAAAATCCGCAGGCGCGCGGCTACGTGCTTGATGACCAGGCCGGCCTGCGCAAGCACATTACCATTTTCGTCGACGGCAAGATGATCCGCGATCGCGCGCGCCTGGCCGACGCGGTCAGCGAAAGAAGCACCATTCACGTCTTTCAAGCGCTCTCGGGAGGCTGATCATGAGCGACAGGCTTTTTGTTTCGACCCGCAAAGGTCTGTTCACGGTGTCGCGCGCAAATGGCAAATGGGATATCGCGGCCGTCGATTTCCTTGGCGACAATGTCACGCTTACGCTGAGCGACCCGCGCGACGGCTGCCACTACGCCGCGCTCGATCACGGTCATTTCGGAGTGAAGCTTCACCGTTCGAACGGCAAGGGATGGGAAGAGATCGCCGTACCGGTCTATCCGACCAAGCCCGAGGGTTACGAGGAGAACGATATGTGGGGCCGGCCCATCAATTGGAGCACGGCGCGTATCTGGGCGCTCGCAGCCGGCGGCCGCGATGAGCCGGGCGTCATCTGGTGCGGCACGCTCCCCGGTGGGCTCTTCCGTTCGACCGACCGCGGCGCAAGCTGGGAGATGATCCGCAGCCTCTGGGATCATCCCAAGCGCAAGCAGTGGAACGGTGGTGGCGCGGATCTCCCCGGCATTCACTCCATTTGCGTCGACCCGCGCAATTCAAAGCGCGTGTGGGTTGCAGTCTCAACCGGCGGCATCTGGTTTTCCGAGGACGCGGGCGCGAATTGGGACCTGCGCGGCAACGGCATGCGCGCGGAATATATGCCGCCGGAGAGCACCCACGATCCCGTCGCCCAGGACGTGCATTGCCTGGCGCAATGCCCGGCGGCGCCGCACCGCATGTGGGTGCAGCATCACAACGGCATTTTCGTTTCCGATGATGAGAGCACGACATTCCGGGAGATCACCGATGTTGAACCGTCGACCTTCGGCTTTGCCGTGGCCGTGCATCCGCGGCTTCCGGATACCGCCTGGTTCGTTCCCGAAATCAAGGACGAGAAGCGCATCCCGCGCGAGGGCAAGCTCGTCGTCACGCGCACGCGCGATGCGGGCAAACATTTCGAAAGTTTGACCAAGGGACTGCCGCAGGTCCACGCCTATGACGTAGTCTACCGCCATGCGCTCGCGCTCGATGCAACGGGCGAGCGCCTTGCTTTTGGCTCAACCACGGGCGGCCTGTGGGTGAGCGAGGATCAGGGCGAGGCCTGGACGTGCGTGAGCCACACGCTGCCGCCGGTCTATGCCGTGCGGTTCGCGTGAAGATCGCTCAGCTGATCCAGCGGCTGCCGAAATGCGAGCTGCATATTCACATCGAGGGCAGCCTGGAGCCCGAGCTGATGTTCGCGCTGGCGCGACGCAACGGCGTGAGCCTTCGCTATCCCTCGGTTGCGGCGTTGCGGCAGGCGTATCAATTCCGCAACCTGCAGGACTTTCTCGACATCTACTATCAAGGGATGTCGGTGCTGATCACCGAGCAGGATTTTTACGATCTGGCCTTTGCCTACCTCGAACGTGCCCGCGCCGACAACGTGCAGCATGTCGAAATGTTTTTCGATCCGCAGGGACATACATCCCGCGGTGTGCCGTTTGCGACCGTCGTTGCGGGGCTCGACCGTGCGATCAGGGAGGCGAAAGGCAAGCTCGGCATCAAGGCGAGCCTGATCATGTGTTTTCTGCGCCATCTCGATGCGGCCGATGCCGAAAAGACGCTTGATTCTGCACTTTCATTTCGAGACCGCATCGCCGGTGTCGGGCTCGATTCTTCCGAGAACGGACATCCGCCAGGCAAGTTCAAGGCGGTCTTCCGGCGCGCGCGCGACGCCGGCTTCTTTCTCACGGCGCACGCGGGAGAGGAAGGCCCGCCACGCTACGTCTGGGAAGCGCTCGACGTGCTTGGAGTAGCGCGCGTCGATCATGGCAATCGTGCCATCGAGGACGCAGATCTGGTTGCCCGGATTGCGCGCGAGCGGGTAGCACTGACGATGTGCCCTCTTTCCAACCTGCGGCTGCGCGTGGTTGACGATCTCGCACACCATCCGCTGCGGCGGATGATGGACAAGGGTGTGATGGCCACCGTGAATTCCGACGATCCCGCCTATTTCGGCGGCTATGTCAATGCGAACTATCTCGCGATTTCACGGGCATTGGATCTCGGGCGCGAGGAGATTGCAGCCATCGTCCGCAACGGCATCAACGCGTCGCTCATGACGGCAGCGGAAAAGGCGAAGGCATGCGCCGAGGTGGATCACGCGCTGGCCGCAACGGGATGAGCGGCGCCTCGGCCACCGCGCGTGCTATTTCGATCGCTTGTTCAGGAAGGCCGCCAGATCGTAGTTGAGCAGATCACCGATCCTGGCAAGCTCGATCTGCGCCGGCGGATTCTCGGCCAAAATGCCCGGATCAAATGCATAATGGCCCTGCTTCGGAAACACGGTGGTCACCCGCTCGCGCCAGATTTTCTTCACCGCCGCAAGGATGTGCAGTTTGTCATCGATGAGCACGTAGTGATCGGCGGGATAGAGGCGCTCGACGAATTCGAGCTCACATTCCTTGTGAATATAGATGAGCACGCGGTCATCAACGGCGCGCCACAGCCCGGAGCGCTCCACCTTGCGCGGCTGGAACACGGCGTCGCCATCGGAGAGGATGACCGCGGGCCCCCACTGCTGGACATGTTGCACGGCTTGCAAAGCCCCGGGATAGAGCCGATCGGCAAACGGATAATCGACCAGCCAGCTCGACATGTGCAGCACGTCGGGCCGGTGTATCGCCTCAACCCGAAAACGCTCCAAGGCGCCGAGGTAATCGACGTAGCCTATTTCGCTCCGCAATTGTTCAAGAATTTCCCAGTACCGGTCGCGAGCTTCGAGCCCATAGGCGCGCTCCAGGTGCCGCTTCAGGTCAGCCTGCACGGCATCGTTGTCGAGGAGCGTGTTGTCGACATCGAACAGGAACACGACAGCGGGCATTTTCGTCATTGCGATCGGTCTCGCTATCGTGTGTCGTCTGACCTTCGTCCGGAGGAAAGGCGAGGGACAGTAGCCCGGATTGAGCGAAGCGAAATCCGGGGACGGTCTCCCCGCGTTTCGCTGTGCTCAACGCGGGCTACTACTCGAGAGCGCCGTTTCGAAGGGTGCCCGGCGCGCGGGAAAAGTGCGTCCTTGTCCCACAGCCGAAATCCTCCGGCGAAGGCATTTTCATTCTCGCCGGCGCGCGTACGTGGCGGCAGCGCATCGAGTTTTTTGACATTGCCTCCGCCAATCACGACATCGTCGGGCTCGAGCGCGGCGATGAAGCGTGCCACGATGTCGGCAACGTGCCGGCGCCACTTGTTCTTGCCGTGACGCTGCAATCCGGCGTGGCCCACATAATCCTCGTAGGTTCCTTTCTTGTACGGCAGGTGACCAAGCTCCATCGGCTCCACGATGCCGTCGACGATCATCGTCGATCCAAGCCCGGTTCCCAGACCCAGAAACAGCATCTTGCCGCCCTTGTAGCTGCCCAGAGCCTGCATCGCAGCGTCATTGATGACCTTCACGGGACGGCCGAACGCCGCCGCGAAATCGAATCCGACCCATCCTCGCCCAAGATTGTGCGGCTCAGCAACCGGTCGCCCGTTGAGAACCGGGCCGGGATAGCCGACCGAGGCCACGTCATAGTTCCAATCGCGGGCGAGCTTCTTGACGCCGGAAACCATCTGCCGCGGGGTGAGCGCCGGCCCCGAGGGAAATGAACGGTGCTCGTCCGCTCCAGTGGCAAGGATCTTGACCGATGTTCCGCCCACATCAACGACCAGCACCCTGCGGGCGCGCGGCGTTTTTCGCTGCTCAGATCGATTTGGCTTTCTGCTCATTCGTTGCGCCCTCTCGGATGGCTGTCGCCGGCGTGCAAGACTTTTCAAGGTAGCGATGTGTGCGAAAGCAAGTCGATCCCTGGATCTGTCGCATGGGCATTCGCCGCATGGATGGGGCGCCTTACAACGAACTGGCTTTCCGCAAGCGCGGCGGATAGTCGAACCGAGCCGTACTTGCTCGACACTGAGCCTGCTCGACGCTTGTAATCACTACTGGTATTCATTATAATTATGAACAATGACGACTTTGAGTGGGACGAACGCAAGGCGGCGATCAACCTCCGGGACCACAAGATCAGCTTCCGGGAGGCGTCTCGGGTCTTTGATGACCTCTTCGCCCTGATCGAGCAGGACCTCAGCGAGGATTATGGCGAAGACCGTTTCATTGCGACCGGCATGATCGAGAGCCTGCTCGTCACCGTCGTCTATACCGAGCGCGGGGAGCGAATCCGCATCATCTCCGCGCGCAAGGCCAACAGCGATGAGCGAAGAAAATACTATCAGAGCCAGACGCTTGACTGACGGCACCCTCGTTCAGGTGCTTGCCGACGGCTCGACACGACCGTTTCCGCCTGACCAGACGGATTGGACCGCGCTGCGGGCCGTGACGGACGAGGAGATTAATGCGGCGGCGCTCGGCGATCCCGACAATCCGCCGCTGACAGCCGAGCGCCAGACGCGCATGCGGCGCGTCCCGCAGGTCAAAGTGATGCGCCAGGCGCTCGGCCTCACGCAGGAGGACTTCTCGGCACGCTTTCGTATTCCTCTCGGTACGCTGCGCGACTGGGAACAGGGCAAGAGCGAGCCCGACCAGGCCGCGCGCGCGTATCTCACGGTTATCGCCCGCGATCCCGAGGCCGTGCGGCGCGCGCTGCAATTCAGCGTGGAGAAAAAGCAAAGGGAGATTTAGGAATATATCACTGTCATACGTAATAACGTAATAGCATCCACCGACACCCTCTATGAGGACCCAGGCTTTCATTCACGCCATGCCGTACCGCGCAGGCGCCTATCAGAATCGCACGTCGTTGATGCGGGAGTTTCGCTGCGAGGGCGTCGATCTTTGACGCCGGAGTACGTAGGGCGGATTAGCGTAGCGTAATCCGCCAGTCGTCCGCAAAGCGGCGCAATACGCTTCGCTATTGCGCCCTACGGTCTAAAGCAATTACACAAATATAGCGCAGAAACAGCCGCCCTCGATGCGGGCGGCTGTACCAGTTCAGGGGCCCCGTACTCATAAATCGAGCTTGATCGGCGCGGCATGATCGATGTCCCGCTATGCCCCGATAGCGACCAAATTCCGCAACGTAGCGAGAGGAGGCGATATGCCAGGAACGGACATCGGCTGCGGTTATTCGATCACCTCGTCAGCGAGCGCCAGCAGCTTAGGCGGGACCTCAATGCCCAGCAGTCTCGCTGTTTGCAAACTGATGACTAGCTCGAATTTCGTGGGTTGCGTGACCGGCAGGTCAGCCGGTTTCTCACCTTTGAGGATGCGGCCGGTATAAACGCCGGCCTGCTGACAGGCATGCGCAATGTCAGGCCCGTAGCTGATCAGGCCACCGGCCTCGGCATATTCTTTCGTGGGATAGATTACGGGCAGCGCGTGGCGAGCCGCCAGCATGACAATTTGCGCGCGACGGCTGAAGAGAAACGTATCGGGAGGAACCATCAATACGCTCCGAGCCTTTTGCGATAACTGCTCGAAGGCCGAATCGATCTCACGTTCGGTCCCGGCGTAGACCATTTCGACTTCCAGCCCAAGTCTGGCAGCCCCCGCCTGCAGGTCTTTGATAATAGCTTCGATCAAGGGATAGTTGCGATTGACCAGTGCAGCAAAACGCGCGGGTTTCGGCACCAGTTCATACAACAGCTCGAAGCGCTTGGCCGTAAGGTCCGGTGGCGTTACCGCCCGGCCGCGCCAAGCTGTCGACGAAGCCGGCATCGACCGGATCGACGACCATCGTGAACACGGTCGGCACGGTGCGGGTCGCCTGCAGAACCGGCCCCACGGTCGAAGTGCCACCAGCCAGGATGACGTCGGGCGCGAGCGTGGCCAATTCCGCCGCATGTCTGCGAATTTCGACGGCATTGGTCGTGGCCCAGCGGGTGTCGATGCGCACGTTGCGCCCGATGGTCCAGCCCAACAGCGCCAGCGCCTGCAGGAATGCTCCAATGCGAGCCTGCCATGCCGGATCGTCCGCGGCTGCGGGCAGGAGCACGCCGATGCGCCGCATCCGGTCGGGCTGCTGCGCGCGCGCCGCAAGTGGCCAAGCCGCCGCGCTGCCGAAGAGCACGATGAACTCGCGCTTGTTCACTCGATAACCTCGTCGGCACGCGCTAGCAGCATCGGCGGTACCATGAGGCCAAGCATGCGGGCGGTGCGATGGTTGATGACGAACTCGAATTTCGCGGCCTGCACCACTGGCAAGTCTGCTGGCTTTTCACCCTTGAGGATGCGGCCGGCATAGACGCCGATTTGACGATACGCATCGGCAATATTGGCACCGTAGCTCATCAGGCCGCCGACCGCGGCACATTCACGCAACGCATAGCTCGCGGGGACCCGGTGGAATGCGGCCAGCTGGGCCAATTGCACGCGCCGGCCGTTCAGGTAGGGAGAAGCCCCGACGAACAAAGCATCGGGCCGATCGCGCCCGATCGTCTCGAACGCCGAATCGATCTCGTCTCCGGTGTCGGTGTTGAGAACCTGAACTTGTAGCCTCATGGCGCGGGCGCCGGTTTCCACGTTGCGCAATGTCGCCTCGGTATTTCTGGCATCGGCCGGATTGACGAGTACGGCAATGCGAACCGCCCGCGGCACCATTTCACTCAACAGGTCCAGACGCTTTGCGGTCAACTCGGCATTGAAAAGATTGATGCCGGTGAGATTCCCACCCGGCCGGGACAGGCTTTTGACGAGACCAAGTCGAACCGGGTCTTCACCAACGACAAAGAGGATGGGAATGGTCGCAGTTGCTGTATTCGCGGCGAATGCCGCAGATGGACCGCCGGTTGCAATCACCGCGGCTTTGCGGTGGACCAGTTCAGCCGCCAGTTCCGGCAGCCGGTCGAATTGATTTTCGGCGAAAAGCGAGACAATCGTTACCGTCTCGCCCTCGACGTAGCCGGTCTCTTTCAGCCCCTGGCGCAATGCGCTCAGACGGCCCCCGATCGCGTCGGGCGACCGGCTGTCCAGGAATCCGACCACCGGTATCGCCGGCTGTTGCGCACGCGCAGGAAGCGGCCATACTGCCGCCGCGCCGCCAAGCGTAAATATGAATTGTCGCCGTCGGATGTGAATTGCCATGCGACCCATCCGCAGGGGTCATGCCCTTGGAACGCAAGGGAGGCAATGTATCACGCCTTAACCGTGCGGTCCGGGCTACTGAGGCTGGTCCGCTTACCCTCCGATACTCGCCGTGGATGCGGACATCCCGGCTCGGCAGCTCGGGCCGAGTAGGCCCGGGGAATTTCACCCCGAGCCTCTCACAGATCCGGACTTGACACTCTCGCGTCATCCGGCTCGTGCCACCGCACGAAGGCTGCCGCCTTCCATTGAATATCGGGTTCCTCCCGTTGCCGGTTGACCCGATCTCAAAGGCGATGACCCACCCCCTTCGCTCCACGGGCATTACCCCGCTTCAACACTACTACGAGGCAGTCCGCCCCTCTCCGGCGCATCAGTACTTTCGGCCTCGCGGTTGGAGCCGCTTGTGCCTTTTCCCTTAGCATCGCCGGCCAGGTTCTCACGTTCCGTACAAGAGCCAGATTGAGCTTCGCGCCGCCTCCATGCCGGATGCCGTTTGGGCAGTCTCAGGACATCCCCCAAACTTATCCCAGAGGAATGGCAACCCCCCGGTTTTGACATCGTCTAATCCGCTTTCGACACGTCATCAGCGGTTCGCTTGCGCTCGCCTCTCTCAATCATACCTGCCGGAATCTCGTTCCGACTTTTCCGCAACGTTCACCACCATCGCTTTTGACAACAGCAGCTTGCGGTGGCTTGAGATCAACACCTGATTGCCGAACTCGAAGGACCTACCTTCATCTCTCGTACAGTTACGCATCGCCGTATGGACCGGCGTTACTCGTGACACAATGCCAACAGCGGACTCCTGCAGTGCAGCAAAAGTCCCTCACTCAATCACCTCGTCGGCCCGCACGAGGATCGCAGGCGAAATGGTGATGCCAATGGCTTTGGCGGTCTTGAGGTTGAGGAGCAATTCAAATTTAGTCGGCTGTTCAATCGGCAGATCGGCTGTTTTCACCCCCTTCGCTATTCTGTCAACGTATTCAGCAGCTCGCCGGAATATGGCGGGAAAATTTACGCCGTACGAAAGTAAGCCACCCGCTTCAGCCCATTCGCGTAAACCGAATATCGATGCAATTTTGTGCCGAAGAGCGAAATCTGCCACGCGCTGTCTGTCACGATAAATCACGGGCGAGACTGGCATAATAAGAGCGGCGCGGTGGTCGGATGGTGCCTGCGCCAGAGCTCCTTCGTAGTCATAGGGCTGTTCGCGCAATTCGACGCCTGCGACCTGCAATCCAAGCTCCGCCGCGGCACTGCTTGTTGCCTTCCATTGATGCTCGGACCACGAATCCCAAAACATGGTCGCTGTCTGAACGCCCGGAAGAGCGTCCGTCAAGATTTGAAGCCGTTTCTTCGCGAGTTCAGTCTGTTGCAAGAAAAGGCCGGTAAGGTTTCCTGGCGGTCGGGACAGGTTCTTAATGTAGCCCAGCGCAAGTGGATCATATTCAATTGCGATCATCAGGATCGGCACGGTATCGGTGGCCGCAAGGGCTGACTTCAAAGCACTCTCGTACGGTGCGACAATGACATCGACTTTCCGCCGAACTAGCTCCTTAATTGTTCCTGCAATACCCTCGGCCTGATCTTCCGGGTTCAGAAAATCGACGATGAGATTTTGACCCTCGATATATCCAAGTTCGCGCAGGCGCTGGTCGAACGGGGCATAGACTGGTGACATCCGGGGTTGGATGGTCGCAATACCGACACGAAAAATCTTCGACGGCTGCTGGGCACGCACCGCAAGTGGTAACGCCGTCGCCGCCGCGCCACCAAGCAGCGTGATGAACTCGCGCCGCCTCATGTGTGCTCTCCCCTCAATCCGAGGATTGCACCCTACCACACCATTGCTGGAAATGCCGCATTGTGCATCACAGCAGAATCTCGCCCCCAATGACCGAGATGGGTCAATAGTTTGCATTACCGCGCCGCAGCATTGCTGTCTGCTTTACCCCAGTTAGCGGAATTGATTCGGCGCAGCCAAGCGCTTCTGGGTCGTGCCAACAAGAGGTCATGCCCCCTTCCGCCCAGCCGCGTGGTTGATGTAGCCTAACCCTCGAACCGGCCCCCAGCGGGACGTGCCGAGGTCCCCCCTACTTTTGGCGGCAGGCTGATGCCGTCGGCGGGCATCCTACTTAGACCATCATTTATGCGGTCTATCCACGCTCGCGTCGCGCGCCCGCACGCATTTACGCGCGCGCAATAAAGACGATCAGGGAGGAGAACGCCAATGAAACTTCCCCGTCGAATTTTTCTGCGCCTGACTGCGGGCGCCGCCGCACTACCGGCTCTTTCACGCGTCGCGTGGGCGCAAGCCTATCCGGCGCAGCCGGTGCGCGTGGTCGTCCCCTTTGCCGCCGGCGGCCCGCTTGACATCCTTACGCGCCTCATGGGTCAGTGGCTGTCGGAGCGTCTCGGCCAGCCATTCGTCATCGAGAACCGGCCGGGTGCCGGCAGCAACATCGGCACCGAAGTGGTGGTGAGGGCACCCGCGGATGGCTACACGCTGCTCATGGTCGGCACGGTGGGCGCGATCAACGCGACGCTCTATGACAAGCTCAATTTCAATTTCATCCGCGACATCGCGCCGGTCGCAACTATCAGCCGCAACGCCCTCGTCATGGTGGTGCATCCATCGGTTCCGGCCAAGTCGGTTCCCGAGTTTATCGCCTATGCCAAGGCAAATCCGGGCAAGATCAATATGGCGTCGGGCGGCATTGGGAGTACTCCCCACATATGCGGTGAGCTGTTCAAGATGATGGCCGGCGTCGACATGGTGCATGTGCCCTATCGCGGCGCGGGACCCGCGCTTGTTGATCTGATCGCCGGACAGGTGCAGGTCTACTTCGCCAGCACTGTCCCATCGATTGGGTATATCAGGGCTGGTAGGCTGCGCGCGCTCGCAGTAACCACCGCGACTCGTTCGGAGGTGGTGCCCGATGTCCCGACTGTCGGGGAATTTGTGCCTGGTTACGAGGCGAGCGTTTGGTACGGCATCGGCGCGCCCAAGGGCACGCCGGTCGAAATCATCGACATGCTCAACAAGGAGATCAACGCTGGCCTTGCTGATCCCAAGATCAAGGCGCGGCTTGCCGACCTAGGTGGCGACGTGCTCGCGCTCTCGCCCGCCGACTTTGGCAAGCTCATCGCCGACGAAACCGGGAAATGGGCCAAGGTGATCCGAGCGGCAAACATCAAGCTGGAGTAATCCCGCCCTGGACATTCCATAATCACCCGTTAGGCGAACGTCGCGTTCGTGAGGCAGCCTACGTCACGGACGGACGAAATCTCTCGCAATGCGGTAATTGGGGGTTGGGAAGAGTCAGGTTTGGGTCATTAGCGTCGAAGGCAGCCGAGGCCGTCCGTCCATGCACTTCCGCTACTCCCCCAAAAGCTGATGTAAACTCGCCGCCTTAGCTTCCGCCGCTTAGGCCGAGTAGGCCCGGGGAATTTCACCCCGAGCCTCTCACAGATCCGGACTTGACACTCTCGCGTCATCCGGCTCGTGCCACCGCACGAAGGCTGCCGCCTTCCATTGAATATCGGGTTCCTCCCGTTGCCGGTTGACCCGATCTCAAAGGCGATGACCCACCCCCTTCGCTCCACGGGCATTACCCCGCTTCAACACTACTACGAGGCAGTCCGCCCCTCTCCGGCGCATCAGTACTTTCGGCCTCGCGGTTGGAGCCGCTTGTGCCTTTTCCCTTAGCATCGCCGGCCAGGTTCTCACGTTCCGTACAAGAGCCAGATTGAGCTTCGCGCCGCCTCCATGCCGGATGCCGTTTGGGCAGTCTCAGGACATCCCCCAAACTTATCCCAGAGGAATGGCAACCCCCCGGTTTTGACATCGTCTAATCCGCTTTCGACACGTCATCAGCGGTTCGCTTGCGCTCGCCTCTCTCAATCATACCTGCCGGAATCTCGTTCCGACTTTTCCGCAACGTTCACCACCATCGCTTTTGACAACAGCAGCTTGCGGTGGCTTGAGATCAACACCTGATTGCCGAACTCGAAGGACCTACCTTCATCTCTCGTACAGTTACGCATCGCCGTATGGACCGGCGTTACTCGTGACACAATGCCAATTTCGGACCCATGCACCGCAACAAACCGCGTGTACCTATTGGGCGGACTTCCCGTCCTCCACAATCCGCGGCACTCGGATTGTAAAGGTCGAACCATGACCGGGCTCGCTCTCGACCGTGATGTCGCCGCCCATCATCTGGCAGAACCGTTTACTGATCACGAGGCCGAGTCCGGTGCCGCCGTACTTGCTCGCGGTGGTGGATGAGGCCTGGGAAAACTCCTGGAAAAGCTTGTCCATCTGCTCCGCCGTCATGCCGATGCCGGTATCCGTTACCGCCAGCGTAATCCAATCGCCGCCGTTCTCCTGCCCTTCGTGTGCGTCAACGGTGATGGTGCCGCGCTCGGTGAACTTGTTGGCATTGCTCATAAGGTTCAACAGCGCCTGGCGCAGCCGCATCTGGTCGCCATGCATCGTTCCAATCGCGGCGTCGCAGGAAACCACAACCTGGTTGGTGTTCTTCGCCGCCAGCGGTTCGATGGTCTTGACGACATCGTTGATCAGCGGCGCAAGCGCGAATGATCGAGAGAGCAAGCTCCATGCGCCCCGCCTCGATCTTGGACAGGTCGAGGATGTCGTTAATCAAGGCAAGTAGATGTCGGCCCGCACCAAGGACGCGGTCAAGGGGCTCGGTGTCCTGCTGCAACGCCTCCGCGTCCTCCCGCAGCATCTCGCTGACGCCGATGATGGCGTTGAGCGGCGTGCGCAATTCGTGGCTCATATTGGCGAGGAACTGCGACTTGTGCTGGCTCGCATCTGCGAGCTGTCGATTCTTCTCCTGAATTTCGTCAAACAAGCGCACGTTCTCTATGGCGATTGCCGCTTGGTCGGCAAATGTGGATACCAGTTCGATTTGTTTCGCAGTGAACGGCTGCACCTGCGACCGCGTCAACGTCAGCACGCCGGTCGGAACACCCTCGCGCAGCATGGGGATGGCTAGCATGGTGCGATAGCCGCCCAATTTCTGTGCCTCGGTGAGAGTATAATCCGGGTCTGCCAGCGCGTCAGTGATGTGAACGGCCTTGCGTTCAAGCAACGCGCGCCCCATTGCGGAACCGCGCCCTACCTCAACCGGCAAAGCCCTGAGATGATCGAGGAACTCGGGCGAATACCCGTAAACCTCGGCGCGAACGAGCCTTCCGTCCTTCTGGCGAGTGACAGTGGAAAAATTGGCATCGCACAGTCGGGCGGCCGATTCGACGAGCGTCTGCAGCACCGACGTGAGATCGAATGTCGAGCGGCTGATGACCTTGAGCACGTCGGCGGTGGCGGTCTGCTGCTGCAGCGATTCGCGCAGCTCGTTGAGCAATCGCGTGTTCTCGATAGCGATGACGGCCTGACTGGCGAAGCTCTTCACCAAATCAATCTGCTTGTCGGTGAATGATTGCACCTCGGTGCGGAAGATCACGAAGACGCCGACCGGTTTGTTCTCCTTGAGCATCGGCACGGCAACCAAGGTCCGGACCCCGGCGATATTCACAGCAGCGACGGGCAATGGGTCGCCGGCAAGATAGGCAGGGCTTTCCCGCAAGTCCTCAATTTGGACTGGGTGCCCAGTCGCGGCAGCGCGTGCGAAGGGCACATCCGGGCTCGGGCGGAACAACGTGTCA
>CAVYVC010000026.1:0-100512 GCA_963771845.1 uncultured Alphaproteobacteria bacterium
GTCTTCGCGAAGTTGCTGAAGAATTCGTCGCGCAGACTATTTCGGGCCGGTTGTTGTCCATGACACGTGGGGCACGTCCAGTCCCAGAAATACCCGTTCCCGCAGCATGCCGCGCTTATGACTGATCGCCGCAATGCCTTCCTAGTCCGCTGCACGTTATCACACCGGAGTTGCGGGCGCACGCGCAGGCGGTTCCTTCTCGAAGTTTTCACCTTGTCTTAGAGCATCATTGAAATCCGGCATCATAACTCAGGCTGCCTGGGGTTGGTCACGGATATCGGTGCCTTCCTCATTGGCGGTAGCGGGTTGACGCCGCGAACGCGCTGCAATCCCAGAGTATCGGGCACATCTGTATTCCTTCTTGTGGCAGGTTTCCGGCGCTCGCGGCGTTTGGGGCCACTTCCTTTGCCGGATTCGCGTGCGTCAATGCAGCGCAGGCCGTACTTGCGCGCGGCTATTTTCAGCAGGCTTCGCAGGCTGCGAACACCCTCGGTCCCGGGCTGTGGGGTCAGCGTAGTAACAAAGACTGGTCGGTGTAATGGTCTGTAGCCGATACCGGCGCCGGGTTGCTGGCGCGTTTCAGCCCTTTTCATACACCATGTATCCGCTGTCGTCGTTGGCGATGCCATAGTCGGCCCTGGTTTTGCCGCGATCGCCGCAGGTGAACCGGATAGCCCCCTGGGGACCATCCTGGACGCTGGTGATGATGATACGCGCATCATCTGGCTCTATGACCAAAGTATCCGCATCGCGCCAGGTGACTTGCGCTGGCACGTGATTGATGCGGCAGTTGATGGTATCGCCGATCCTGATGTTCGGCAAGCCGATGAAGAACATCTCATTCCTCCACGATTTATGCTTCCCATGGATTACGGCGTTGCGAGATGGGTTCGCCATGTGGATGCAGTTTGGGCAATTTCCACGGCCCCCTCGGTGGCGGCTTGGGCAGCGGCGGCAAGCCCCATTCGGCCAGGATCTTGTTGACGCGTGCGAGCGTTTGGCTGCCGATCCTGTCGCGCCGCCAGGGCGGGTTTCCGTCGTTGAGTACCAGTCCTGCTCGGTCCACTCGACCCACTCGCCGGGCTTGGCGGGCTTTGCCGGCTTGCCGGGGTAGCGTTCGAGGATTGCCCAGTACTGGCGATTGAACAGCACCTCGCGGCCGTCGGCACAGGTCCAGATGCCGTAGGGACAGCGGCATTTCCATTCCGCGAATTTCACCGCCACCCCCCGCGCTTGCGGCGCTTGGTTTCCCACTCCGCGATGGCAGCATCGACGCGCGGGTCGTCCGGATCGTCCAGGTGCGGACCCATGTCGACGTGGCCGTCGAGGCGGCACTCCTCGTCCCAGTCGTCCGGATTGCGGGCGAACCACGCCATCTCGGCGTAGCCGAGAGCTTGAACCGGTACCTGGACCGGTAGCCCGGCGCCGCTGTATCTCGTTCCGGTCTAGCGCAATTTTGGTTGTGTCCGTCATGACTCTCTACTCCAGATTGTTTTAGTTATGCGTTTTTAGCATACAGTAACTTGCGGAATTTGCGGTTTTTCCTTTCTCTGGCGTGAAATTCCGTCGAAATCTCGCCGTTTCCATTGCTCCATTGCGGACGGACACGGACACACCCTTACCTCGTGTCCGTGTCCGTCCGCAAAACCCCAGTTCTTGGTCCAGTTCGAGCTATGCTCAAAGCGCATGGTTCTCGTCCTGTCGCGCGGCGAACCAAATGATCTCGCGCTGGCCCTCGTTGCGCGCCGCGATCAGACCCTTCTGCTGCGCGCTGTCGAGCGCGCGCTTCCATGCCTTGCGCCGGGCGTCGTCCCCGTCCGCGACGTAAATCCTGAAGAAGATGCCGTGCACGGCGGCGAGGTCGACCGCACGGACCAATGGCCCGTTTACGATCTGGTGGTCGAAGCCGCGCTCGAGCATCGCCTCGACCACGGCCTTGTGAAAGACCTGCAGGCTGGCCGGCCACTCGCGGCGCTTGCTCCGTGACATCGACGCCGTGGTGGCGTCGTCGTCGGCCCGCACCATAACGAGCGACGTCTTCTCCTTGCCGTTGTCGTCCTCACCGATAACGACGGTCTTGCTCATCAGGAGCACCTGCGTGCCCTCGACGCCGTCGCGCATGTATTCGACCGTGAGCTGGGCCGGGTGCCGTCCCGCACCAGCGACAACTGGGCATCGACGGCAGCCGGCAGCGATGAGTGCCCGCGGGGGTGGCTTTCGTCCCAGCCACAGTGATGAATGATGATGCAGACGCAATCGAACGCCTCGCGGATCGCCTCGGCCGCGCGCACGTAGTTGGTCATGTCGGTATCCTTCGCTCGCTGCCGACCAGGCTGCGATTTAAGGTATCGAGGACAACCGCGGCGGGCTTGGCGCCGCCGTATTCGACATGCAGCTGGTAGGCGATTTCCGCGACCATCAATTTGTGGTCGGCGATAAGGTTGGCCATGCCCTTGAGCACGGGCATGGGCAGGTCCTGGCCTTCCAGATTGTAGTAGCGGCGCTGCGCCTCGATCCGCTTGTCGAAGCCGTGTCCACCCTCGAAGGCGCAGTACACCACAAGCCCCTGCTGCACGGCGCGGTCGTGATATTCCCATCCCTTCGCCACGTGCAGGCTGATATCCAGCGCGACGAACGACTTGAACGACTTGGGCGGCGACCACAGGACGACAATGCCCTTTACGGGAATCAGCTCGTCAACGAGGTAGGTTGGCTCGGGCCCCGGCTTCATGTCGACCAGCGGGTCAGCTTGAACCGCAGCTTGCGCTGCGCCGCCTTATCCGGCTGGGGCTCGGCACCGGTATCCGCCTCTACCTTGCTCTCCGTACCAGCCGCGCCGGTGGCGATCAGCGTCTCGTAGTCGATGTCAGGGCCCTTCGGCAGCACACGCTCCCGCAGCCATTCCATGGCCTCGGCACGGGAAGCCCCGCGCGCCCGCATCACCAGATCAATTGACGAGAACGTCTCGCCGTTTCCGAAGTCCTTGATCCCGCGATGACCGCTGATCCGCAGATTGCGCTTGCGCTGATCGAGCGGCCGATCCGTAGTTGATGGCCGCCAGGACGCCACCGCTTCGTAGGACGCGTGCGGACCGGGCAGACGCCGGCAGCTGTAAAGGTTCAATCCGGCACCCACAGCTTGAGGTTCCGCAGTGCTATCCGGTTGAGCTCCTTGAACGGGTTTGCGTCCCCGCCGTCAGGGTCGTGGCCGTTGCCCTCGACATGCTGCGGCGTTTCCGGCTCGGGCTCATATCCGCCAAGCGGGCGCAGGATCGCCTCGATGCGCTCAATGTAATCGTCGGGCAGCAGCGGCAGCTCGCTCGCGCGGCAGCCGTCCAGCGTGGCCCGGTCGTCCCCATACGAATACGGCTTGTTCGTTTCCGGATGGATGGTTGGCGGCAGTACCGTCTGTTTGCCTTCGGCCAGGACCTGAACCGCGAGCTTGCCGTTCAGCCTGAAATCGCGTGACGGGATCGCGTGGGCCGACCTGTAAAGCGTCGTGCCGCCGCGCTTGCCGACCTTCTGCACCGGCGACCAGATCGCGATGTCGTCCATCGCGGACAAGAACGCGCGGTCATCGTCCCAGTCGAGTGCGACAACAAACGTGCCGTCGGGCTGCAGGCCCGTCCGCAAGCCAATGCCGGCGCCGGGCTGCGGCAAGGTCTCCATCGGCCGCGCCGGGTGGTTCCAGTTCTCGATCCCGCGATACCGGCTCTCGCTCGGAACGTAATACTGCGGCTCCTTCGTGCCCGGCCCGATCGGATGCACATAGAACCCGCCGTCCCTGAGCTTGGGCGCATGGATGTCATAGACGCTCGGCTCCGCCGTGGGCGGTATCCATCCCTTTGGTCGTCCCGACGGATTTCCGGACTGGCCTTTTACCCAAGGCATTGTAGTTGCGCTCTCCCCAGGAAAAATTGAAAGACGGCCCCACGTGCGGGGCCGTTTGCTGCGGTCGGCTAGTGCACGCCGACCGTATCCTTCAGATCGCTTTCCACGATCGTCATCGCCTGCCTAATGGTGACGAAAATGTCGTCGTCACCGTCCGCAACGGCGATCGTCATCATCCTGATCAGAAGGTTCAGGACCGCGGACATTGCGATTTCGAACCTGTAGCCGTCGCATTCGAGAACTCAGCGTCCGCATGAGCGCCATTCCCTCCTGCGCTGCTTCGTCATTGGTCGTGACCTGGAAGGCCTCGCTCATCGGTCCCTCTCCCTCAAAACGGAATGACGTCGTCCGGCAACTCCTTGCTCGCGACGAACGCCTGCGGCGTTGCGACGCCGCCGCGAGCGACTGCGCCGTGGACGGCGTCGTCCATTGCGGGACCGGCAGGATGTTCTTGACCTCGTTCCTGTCCGGGTATTCCCCGTTCTTGTCGGTGCGGATGGCGACCGAGATCAAACAATCCTTGTACAGAAGCACGTCGAGATTGCTGACCTGCCCGTTTACGCCGCAGCTCGAACAGACGTCCTTGAATTCGTCGGCCGATGCGGCGGGCGTCTTCGTTGTCGTGCTCGATAAGGATGTTCTGAAACAGGAGGCGCTTTGCGAAGTCACCCTCGCTGATCGACCACGTGAGGTTGACCATCGTGCCACGCCCGTTCTTGGTGGGGCCGACAGTGGCCGAGGTGATCGCGGCCGTGTACTTGCCGGCCGGCAGCAACTTGATCGGAGGCGTACCTGCTTCGGTGTCGGCGTCGAAGGCGGTATCGAGAACAGTGGACTGCGAAGCGCTCGTCCTCTGCTCGCGCTCGAATGCGGCAGCATCGGCCTGCCGCCGCAAGACTTCTTCCGTAGTTTCAGTCATGGATTTTCACCTGCTGATGATTGGCCCAATGCTGGGCGAGTTTGGAGAAGTCGAAGTTCAGCGGGATCGGAATCTTCTCCGGCATTCCGAACCTGTTCTTTGCTGCAAAGGCCGGCCTTCCCTCGGTGAACAGAAAGCGCTGCGCGCTCGATGCTGCGCGCGTGCGTTCGCGAAAACCGTCGCCGTCGGTGACGGTGTGCAAGTCGTTGGCAGAAAGAACACGGCGTCGCACGCGTCCATCACCAGCCCGCGCGCACGCTTGTGCAGGCGCGGAAGATAGGCGGTGTATGTCGGGACGCGCGGATCATCGACGCGCTCGATGGTGGAATGACACGTCATGATGATCGTCATGCCGTGCCTGTCGCGGATGGACGTCAGCGCGCGGATAAACCTGCGCCACTCGTCATCCGCAGCAACCCACCCCTTTCCGTAGGACGGGGTCTCTATGGTCTTCCAGTTGTTCCGGATACAGAGATCCTGGAGCAGGAGCGCTTCCAGCGCATCGACGGTATCGATGAGCAGACTCTTGTAGTTGAGCGGATTGGTGTAGACGTCGCGCAGTGCCGCCATGACGGCGGCAAAACTCGCAACATCCTTGACGGCATCAACCGCGACCCCGCGCGGCAAGCCGTGCTCGATCAGCAGCGCAAGCGGGGCCGGAAAGCCGGATGCGAACGTTGTCTTCCCGATACCCTCGCCGCCATGAACCATGATGATAGGCACGGCCACCGAATTAGCGCGTACAACGTCCATCAGGACTTCTCCTTTGGCGGCTGAATTACCCCGCCGAGACGAAAGAAAATGCTGCACAACCATTTCTCCTGGGCCGGCGTTGGCGGCCGATAGAGCGTGCGTGCCGCCATGTCGTTGACGAAGTCGCGCTCCTTATCGCCGCGCAGTCGGGCAGTCTGTTGCTGGCAATAGCGCGCAATTTCGAACCAGTTCGGCGTGCCGTCGACGTTGTGAAACTCGCCGCTGCCGAACTTCCTGGTCACCACTGCGTTCTGTCCATCCGTGAAGCCGGCGTCGTACAGTCGCTGCATGTCCGCTTCTGAAAAACCGTTCGCGCGGTCGGTGAACTCGTGGATGTCGGTGCCGGCGCTCTTCAACAAGTTCAGCAAGGCGTCGCGTGCGGCCACGACTTCTCCGGGCAGCGTGGACGAAAGCATCGTAAGCATGACTTGCTGCACCCGCTTACTCTTGGCCACGACAGGCTCCACGTCGCTGCTGTATGGCCATCGCTGCTTGCTGCTGACCTCGGATCGACAGCGCCGTAATCCATGCTTCGTTGCGACGGCACAGATCGTCGATTGCACGCTGCGTTGTTGCGGCGTTCAGCTCTTCCGTGAATTGAGCAAGCCGGCCGTCGAGACTTGTTGTCGGCGTGGGCTTGCTCATGGCCACCCCCGCAGTACGGCTGCGCAGCGCTTGCTCTCCGCTACAAACTTTTCGACAACGGCGCGCAGCTCTTCGATCGCCTCCTCGACCGTGCGCTCGTCGGCGGCGTATTCAGGGTTCTGGTTCATGATGCCAGCCCATCAGCGCGCAGCACGCGCCGGACATGGGCGCGGGCGTTGCGTGCAGCACGCCAGTCCGACGACGAGACCGGGATAAACGCGAACCGTAAGCCCGCGGCGGTCGCCCAGCACAGCTTCAGGTGCTTTCCGCGACGAACCAGCTCGGCCTGTATGCCGACAGTCGCCAGTTCGGCCAGGACAGCCGTCAAGCATTCGTTTCGCCCTTGTGTGCGGAGTTGATTTCTAATAGCTATCATGTTGGAAGCCTTTCCTTGGATGGGATGGGATTTCGACTTGATCTCCTGGGGCCTGGCGCTGCGAACGCTGGGCCTCTTTCTCTGTTAGACTTCAGGAACTCAGCAGCTTGTTGTAGTGGCGCGCGCGCTCGAACGACTTGGCGGCAGCGAGCTTGCGCGCGACGCATTGTTTGATCGACGCGACCGTGATCTTGCGCCGGCGGCCGTCGAGAAAGCTCTCCAGCTCGCCGCTGGCGAGTTTTTGGTAGATCCCGTCTTTCCCTTCGTCGAGGAGCAGCTGCGCACCGGCCACGCCGGTGACGAGAGCACCCTCAACAAATGCAGGGCGCGGCGTGCGCTTCTTTCTTTTGGTGGTGCCCATCGTCGCCTCCCGTTTGCTGGCGATTATGGGTAGACCACGCCCCTAGAGCGTCGATACGAGCGCGCTGGAACTATTTGTGCACCCTGGGTGCGCTGAAGTTATTTGTGCACCCGGAGCGCGCCGAACTATTTGCGCGCTCGGGTACCCATCGAACACCGGCCGTTAATGAACAAGCTGGGCCGATCCGAGGTGACGCTTCTCAAAGACAAGGTTGCAGTACTGGAAAAGGAAAACGAGCAGCTCAGGGCCGCCCTCGCGCAGAGAAGCGCTTGCATTCGTTATCCCTCTTCCGGGGGCGCGGCTTCCAGATAGTCTTGATGGTGTTTGGCGAGACGTAGGCGGGGACAATGCCGGGCATTATCTCATGCAGAAGCTCTACTGCCTTTGCTAGCGTCACGGAGCGGTGATCCGTTATTCCGACCGCGCCGAAGCGCTCTGGCCAAGTGCGGATGTCGCGCAGGGTCGCGTTCAGCCGCCAGTCTTTCGCCTTGGGCTCCCGGTAATCGCGTCCGATCAAATCGGCGAGCCCGTCCGCGATAGGGCAAAAAATGTCGTTAAAAATATCGGCGGGGCGATATTCTTTGCCGTAAACTCCCGGACGCAGCTGGCTGCCAAAGCGAATGTAAATACGACCGCGGCCGCGGCGTAGGCTTGCGATCCTGATCATTTCCCGCTCCCTGTCGTTCGTGTCCCCTAGCGCGGCCAGGAAGCGGCGGAGATGGTGCTCTGCCTTTTTAAGAACCGGATTGCCCTTCTCCGTGCAAATAGACATGACCGGGTCTTGTGGGCTAAGCGTGTCCTCGAGCTCAAAGACGTAGTTTATAAACTCGTCCCGCCGCTCTTTCGGCACTTTCAGCAAGTCGGCCAGCTCGGCGCAAACCACGTGGTGGCGAGCAAGGTCTAACCCGAGGGCAACGCTGGCATCCATAGGATAACACCGCCACCGCCGAGGCAGGTTGGCGCGGGGCAAGCCGGACGGCGGTGTTGGTGTCCAGCGACGGCCTTGCAAGTACCGGCCCCGCGCCTGGTGGAGACTATATCACGTGGAGCAGAACTCAGCCCACGCGTTCATCAGTTTGCGCCGTTTCGCGAACAGGTCGCCGCGGCGATAGGCGGCCTGCACCTTGTCGCCAACCTTGTGTGCCAGCGCCATGTCGATGGCGGCGTCCGGGAACTCGGTGCGCTCGTGCGCCCAGTCTGTAAACGTCGACCGGAAGCCGTGAACAGTGAGAACCGCCTGGCCCATCAGCGCCAGCATTTTCAGCATGGTCATGTTGCTCAACGGGCGCCCGGTGCTCACGTTCGCGAACACATACTCGCCCGTGCGTCGCTCGTAGACCTCCCGCAGTATCTCCACCACGCGCGGCGCCAACGGCACGCGATGTTCCGCACCCATCTTCATGCGCGTTCCGGGTAGCGTCCACACGCCGCCGTTAAGGTCGAGCTCGGGCCAGCGCGCGCCGATTGCTTCCGCCGTGCGTGCGGCGGTTAAGATCGTAAACTCAAGGCACCGCGCGGACGTGGATTGGCGCTCGCGCAAGCCCGCCATGAATGCGGGAATTTCGCTGTAAGCGAGTGCGGCATGATGCTTCACCGCGCGGACCTTGGCGCGAGCGGCCAGCAGGTGAACTAAATGCCCGCGCCATCTCGCGGGGTTGTCACCCGCCCTGTAACCAGCGACCGTAGCCCAATCGAGTGTCGCTTCGATGCGGCCGCGCACTCGGCTCGCTGTCTCTGGCTTGGAAGTCCATATCGGCTGCAGCACCTCGACCACAATGCCGGTGTCGACGGCCTGCACTGACAAGCCGCCAATGACCGGATAGACGTAGGTGGCAAGTGTGCTGTGCCACTGCTGCCTATGCTTGGCATTGCGCCAGGTTCCCTCATGCGCGTCCATCAATCGTTCAGCACATTGCCGGAACGTCATTCCACGCATCGCTGCAAGTCGGCTTGTTGCGCGCTGCTCACGACGGCGGTCAACCGGGTCGATCCCTTCGGCGCGTAGTTGCCGTGCCTGCGCGGCAAGCTCGCGCGCGCGCTTCAATGGGATCGCAGTCAGAGAGCCGAGACCCAGATACCGTTGCTTGCCGTTGAGAGTGAACCGGTAAATCCAGGACCGCGCGCCCGAGCCGCCAACTTGCAGATAAAGCCCATCTCCATCGGGATGCAGGCCCGACTTCATCGGCCGCGCGAGCGCAAGCGCCGTCAATTTTCCCACTGTCCGCCTCCCAAACTGTCCGCCCTACCAACAGCCAAACCCACAGGCGTGGGCTCGACTATGGCGGACAACGGCAGACGTGTCTAGACAGTATATGCCGGTATTTTGGGGATTTCTTCGGGGTGTGGCTATGTGGGCAGACGACCGCAGACACTATCCGAGCGGAGGGAGTGGGATTCGAACCCACGATACGGTTTCCCGTATACACGCTTTCCAAGCGTGCGCCTTAAGCCACTCGGCCATCCCTCCATGAGGCGGGCGCAATATAGTGCCGCGCAAGGGCGAAACAACCCGGCGCTTCTGATGGCGGCGCTCCTGATGGCGGACACCCGAAGTTGATGGCACGCCTCGCCGCGCCTTTGCGGCCGCGCGATTGCGGCCTACATTAGCGGCATGAGCCTTCCGCCCGCCGACGATTACCTCATCCGCCCCGATCCGATCGATCCGCGCCTGACCGAGCGCGTGCGCGGCGTCGATCAGACCGGGGAGGCGATCGAGACGCGGGTCACCGTCGAGCGGGCGCTGACGATCTTTCTCAATGGCCAGGAGATCGTCACCGCCATGACCATCAACGACTATCCCGAATATCTCGCGCTCGGCTATCTGCTCAATCAGAACATGCTGCGGAGCGACGATGTCGTCACCGGTGTCGATTACGACGAAGAGCTCGCCGTGGTGGTGGTGCGCACGCAGCGCAAGACCAATTACGAGAAGAAGCTCAGGAAAAAGGTGCAGACCTCGGGCTGCGCCCAGGGCACCGTGTTCGGCGACCTCATGGAGGCGCTGGAGGATGTCACGCTCCCCGACGCCGAGCTGCGCACGTCCTGGCTCTACGCGCTCACCCACAAGATCAACACGACGCCCTCGCTCTATCTCGAAGCCGGCGCCATTCACGGCTGCGTGCTGGCGCGCGAGGATAAACCGCTCATCTATATGGAAGACGTCGGACGCCACAACGCGGTCGACAAGATTGCGGGCTTCATGTTCAAGCACCGGGTCACGGCGCACGACAAGATTTTCTACACCACCGGGCGGCTCACCTCCGAGATGGTGATCAAGACGGTGCGCATGGGAATTCCCATCCTGGTCTCGCGCTCGGGGTTCACCGCGTGGGGGGTCGAGCTTGCACGCAAGGCCAATCTCACATTGGTGGGCCGAGCCCGCGGCAAGCGCTTCGTCGCGCTCGCGGGCGACGAGCGCATCGTGTTCGACCAGGATCTGCGCTACGTCGAGGAGGAGAGCGGCAAGCACCGGCGCAAGGCCGCCGTGCATGATGATTGATGAAGCACGCGCATGAAAGCGCCGCTTGGGGTGGTGCTCGCCGGCGGCCTCGCGCGCCGCATGGGAGGCGGCGACAAGGCGCGCCTGCAGATTGCCGGGCGCACGATTCTCGAGCGCGTGCTGGCGCGCATGCAGCCGCAATGCAGCGCGCTCATTCTCAACGCAAACGGCGATACCGGCCGTTTTGCCGATACCGGGCTTGCTGTCGTTTCCGACAGCGTGCCGGATTTCGCCGGGCCGCTCGCGGGGATTCTCGCTGGCCTCGATTGGGCGGCGGCGCACGCGACCGACACGATTGATATCGTGAGCGTGCCGGGCGATTGTCCGTTCTTGCCGCTCGATCTCGTGGAGCGGCTGTCGGCTGCGCGCGAGCAGGAGAAAACACCGCTTGCCTGCGCGCGCTCGGGCGAGCAGCGCCATCCCGTGGCCGGATTGTGGCCGGTCGCGCTGCGCGACGACTTGCGCGCCGCGCTGTGCCAGGATGGCGTGCGCAAGATTGAAGCATGGACGGCGCGGCATGGGGTTGCCATTGCACAATGGCCCGCGACGCCGGTCGATCCGTTCTTCAACGTCAATACGCCCGGTGATGTCGCGCAAGCGGAGCGGCTCGCGGCATTGCATCCGGACGCGCGCCAGGCCGCTACGAACTGAGCGCCGCGTAAGACAAGAATCCGACGGCAGCGCCGGGCTCGACCCTGGTCATGTCTTCCGTCAATTCGATCAGGCCGTCGGTTTCGGTGAGCGAAGTGATGACGCCGGCGCCGTCCTGCGGATGCTTCACCGCTTCGACCGCGCCGTCGGCGGCGCGCGTGAGCTTCACCCGCACATATTCGCGCCGTCCGGCTTTTTTCCGGTAGGCAAAGGCGGCGCGAACCGGCAGCGGCGTGAGCGCGGCGCTCTGCGCTCCGGCGAGCCGAAGAAACAACGGCCGCACGAGCCGCGCGAAGGTGACATAAACCGCGGCCGGGTTGCCGGGAAGACCGATGAAGGCAGCATTGCCGCCGTTTGCGCCGGGGATCACGCCCATGGCGACCGGCCGGCCGGGCTTGATGGCAACGCGCCAGAATACGAGCCGTCCAATGCTCTCGACCGCGGAGCGCACATGGTCGGCCTCGCCGGTGGAAACTCCGCCGGAAGTGATGACAAGGTCATGATCTTGCGCCGCCGCGGCAATTGCCCGCGCGAGCTTTTGTTGATCGTCAGGCACAATGCCGCAGTCGGCCACCGCGCCGCCAAGCCGCTCGATCAGTCCTGCCAGCAGATATCGATTGGCATCAAAAAGCGCGGGCGCCGCGCGCCAGGCGCCGGGTTCAACAATCTCGTCGCCGGTCGAGAATATTGCAACGCGCACGCGCCGCCGCACTTTTAGATCGGTCAGGCCTGTGGCCGCCGCCAGCGCAACATCCTGCGCGCTGAGGCGGCGCCCGGCGGGCAACAGGACAGAGCCGGCGCGCACATCCTCGCCGGCGAGCCTGCGGTTCGCGCCCTGCTTCAAGCCGGCCGGCACGATCACCGTCTCGCCATCAACACGCACGTCCTCCTGCATGAACACGGTGTCGGCGCCATGCGGCATCGGCGCGCCAGTGAAAATTCGCGCTGCCTCGCCCGCGGCCAGCGCCCGGCAAGCAGCGCGGCCGGCGGTGAGACGCTCGACGACGGCGAGCCGAGTTTCCCCGGGCGCGAGATCAGCGTGGCGCACCGCATATCCGTCGACGGCGGAATTATCGAACGGCGGCAGATCCATGGGAGCTGCGATATCGCTCGCAAGCACGCGGGAGCAGGCTGCCTTGAGCGGCACAATCTCGGTCTCGCCCACGCAGGTGACGCGCGCGCTGATGATGCGCTCGACCTCATCCACCGGGAGCAGCGGGCCCGAGAACGCGAAGCAGTCATCCGTGAGCTGGGCCATCAACGTGACCGTTGATGTACAAATATCGCCACGCGACGGGCGTGCTCCCTCCCCCCTTGTGGGGGAGGGTTGGGGAGGGGGGTCGTGGTTGTTGACCTGAACTCGTGCATCAACAAGGACCCCCACCCCTATCCCCTCCCCACAAGGGGGAGGGGAACCTGGCCGTCCTGTGGCGCCGTTGTTCATCAACTCATCAAACCTCAACGCCGCGGCGGGGTGGCGGCGAATTGCGAGCCGCGCACGCACATGCGGCCGCGCGCATCCTGCCAGAGCTTCTCGGTCGCATGCAGCTGGCCGAGCGCGCGCGCAACCGTGCGGAAGTCATAGGCGGAAAAACGCTCCGCGATGTCGGTGTAATAGAGCGGCTCCGCTCCGATCGCGTCGAGAATCTTGTTCGCCAGGGCCGTGACCTCGATATCGTCGCCGGCTTGTCCCGGCGCATCCGCCTTGCCGTTGACGTAGTCGTCGATCCTGGCGCGGTCGGCATAGGCGTAGGTGATGCGCTCGTAATATTCGCGCGGAATGCCCTCCGGGATGGTGGCATCGATGCCGACCTTGGCGCCGGTGGGCACGACGCCATAGCCCTGCGGCAGGCTGGGATCGAGCGGCTTTGCGCGCGCGTTGCTCACAATCATCACGTCCCTGTCGCCCTGCACGCGCGTGGCAATGGCCCATTCCACGTCCGCCGCATCGAACACGTCGATATCATCGTCAACCACCACGACGTGCTTGAGGTCCATCACCGAGAGCGCGGCAAGGAGCGCGTTCTTGCCCTCGCCCGGCTGCTTCTTGATGGAGATCACCGCGTGCCAGAACGCGCAGCCCCCGAGCGTGACGTTGATGTCCTTGACCTGCACGCCTGCGGTGCGCAGCGCCGCCCGGATGGCGGCATAGCGCGTCGGCGCCGCCAGCCAGGTGTTCTCCCAGGGCATGTGCAGGTTGTAATAGATCGCGTCCTTGCGCATGGAGATCGCCTTGATGCGAACGAGCGGATTCCAGTGCAGGCCGCCCATGAGCCGCGTGAACTCGCCGAAACGTCCTTCCGGCCAGGTCCAGCCGGTGGGAAGGATCTCCGCTTCCAGCACGATCTCGGCATCGGCGATGTAAGGCAGGTCGATGGTCTCGCACGGCGCAAGCTCGACCGGCGCGCCGCGCAATCCGCCGGCAATTCCCATCTCGTCGACGCCGAGGGGCGCGCGGTATCCCGAGCCGGTGATTTCGATCGGGTGGGTGCCGATGCTGATGGAGATCGGCAGCGCGCGCTTGCGCTCAAACGCGCGTTGCGCGAATAGCCGCATGTTGTTGGGCGTGACGATATCGATGCCGGTAAGGTTTTTCTCCTTCACGATGAAGCGATAGATGCCGCTGTTGAGCCCAAGCTCGGGATCGCGCGCGATCACCACGCCCGCGGTGATCATGGGACCGCCATCGAAGATCGAGGACATGGGGATCGGCAATTTGTAGAGATCGACGTCATCGCCGATGAGAACGAGTTCGCGCGCGGGCGAGGTCTTGACGTATTTCGGCGCAATCGGCTGGTTGATCGCGCGCGTGAGCCTGTCTTCGATCTCGCGATAGGTCTCGGCGCCGAGCGCGATCATGGCGCGCTCGCGCGAGCGGACGAGACCGGAGACGACCGGCATGTTGTAACCGATCACCCGGTGGAAATAGAGCGCGGTCTTGGCCTGATCGACGAGCGTTGAAATGTGCCGGATATCGACGGGTTGATGCAGGTCGACGAGCTCGCCCTTCTGGCGCAGCCGGTCGAGGAACTGGCGGAAATTCTCCTGCATGCATGCGCTCCGAAACGACGATGCATCCTAGCGCGTGTTTCGCTGAGATCGAGCCAGCAGGTCCACCTCTCCCCGCAGGGGAGAGGTCGGAATGGGCGCCTCGCGCCCATTCCGGGTGAGGGGGCTACTACTCGTAAAGCTGATCCCCCTCACCCGGATCGCGCAAGCGCGATCCGACCTCTCCCCTCCGGGGAGAGGTACCGCAGGCTGCACCATCGCGTGGTGATCGAACGTCATCGAAACTGGCTCTAAGTCGGCGACAGCCGACTTGGGATGGCGCGGCAAGCGGTTGTTGTGCCCGGCCCGCTAGGCTACTTAGACCGCCATGATCCAGCAATCCAGCCCCGCATTTCGCTACGCTCATGCGGGCTACAAGCGTAGCCCGGATGGAGCAACGCGACATCCGGGGTGATTCATGAGCGCTGGAAGGACCATGCGCGCGCTGGTGCTGCGCCGGCATGGCGGTCTCGACGCGCTCGAACTGGCAACGGACTATCCGGTGCCCGCGGCGGATGCGGGACACGTGGTGATCCGCGTGGGCGCCTCCTCGTTCAATTATCACGACGTGTTCACCATGCGCGGCATGCCGGGAATCAAGGTGCCGCTGCCGGTGGTGATCGGTCTCGATATGGCCGGCGAGATCGTGGAAGTCGGAGGAGGCGTCACCGGCTGGAAGATCGGCGATCGCGTCCTGGTCAATCCCCTCAACAAACAAAAAGGCCTGATGGGCGAGATGCTCGACGGCGGCATGGCGGAATATTGCCGCGTGGCCGCGGACCAGCTCGTCGCCATGCCGGCCGACGTGAGTTTCGAACAGGCGGCGGCCCTGCCGGTGGCGTACGGCACCGCGCACCGTATGCTGATTACGCACGCGACCGTGAAGAAGGGCGACCGCGTTCTCATTCTCGGCGCCAGCGGCGGCGTCGGCACGGGCTCCCTCATCCTCGCCAAGCATCTCGGCGCCGAGGTGATCGCCTGCACCAGCAGCGCGCCGAAGATGCAAAAGCTCAGAGAGCTCGGCGCCGACGAGGTGATCAACGTCAACGAGACCGATTTCTCCAAATGGGCGGTCGAAAAATATGGCAAGCCGCAACGGCGCAGCTTCGACGGCGGCGTCGACGTGGTGATCAATTTTACCGGCGGCGATACCTGGCATCCCTCGCTGCGCTGCCTCAAGCGCGGCGGCAAGCTCCTGGTCTGCGGCGCGACCGCCGGCTACGATCCCAAGGAGGATTTGCGCTATATCTGGAGCTTCGAGCTGGCGATCATCGGCTCGAACAGCTTCTATGACGACAATCTGCGCGCGCTCATGGAGCTGATTGCCGCGCGCAAGATCCGCCCGGTCATCGACAAGGAGCTGCCGCTCGAGCACGCGCGCGAGGGATTGCGGCTGATCCAGGATCGCGAAGTGATCGGCAAGGTTGTGGTGGTGCCGTGAGCGAGGAGACCAAGCCGGAACGCGTGCAGGCGCTCGTCACCCGCGCGCCCTATCACCAATGGCTCGGACTGAAAGTCATCGCCGTGCACGACGACGGCGTCGAGCTGAAAGCAACGTGGCGCGAGGACTGGGTGGTCAATCCGGAGCGGCGCTATACCCACGGCGGCGTGCTCGCGACCCTGATCGATATCGGCGGCGACTGGGCCATGGTGCGCAAGCTTGGCCGCGGCGTGCCGACCATCAGCCTGCATATCGACTATCATGCGCCGGCCATGCCCGGCGATCTCTTCATTCGCGGCAAGGTCGTGCGCATGGGCAGCCAATTCTCGACGTCCGAGGCACGCATTTATGATCTCGAGGGCAAGCTTCTGGCGAGCGGGCGGGGGACGTATTTGACCGCTGCGCCGAAGTAATGCCAGCCTTCGTCATTGCCGGGCTTGACCCGGCAATCCATCACTTTCACAAAAGAAATTCTTCTTTCGATAGATATCAAGCCCACGCATGACGGTCGCGGTATAATGACCTTCAGCAATCTCGGCGATCTCATCCGTCGCGACCGCGACCCCGGCAAGATCGCGATCATCGATCTCGGCGGCGAGGAGGTGCCGCGCGAGTTTACCTATGCGTGGCTCGACACGGCCGCGAATGCAGTTGCGCGCGCATTGCGCCGGCGAGGCTTCGCGCGCGGCGACCGCGTCGCCATTCTCTCAGTCAACCGGGCGGAGTTCCTCGCCGCCTATTTCGGCATCATGCGCGCGGGATTGGTCGCGGTCCCGGTCAATTTCAGGTTTCCCCGCCGCACTATTCATTTCATCCTGCACGATGCGGGCGCCAAGCTTCTGTTCTGCGACAAGGAGCGCGCGGGCGATGTGCCCCAGCATCTTCCCAGTGCGCAATTCGGCAGGGAGGGATCTGGCGGCTTCGATGACTTTCTCGACCCGGGACCGTTCGAGGCCGTGCGGCCAGCTGCGCGCGAGCCCGCAATGTTTCTCTACACGTCCGGCTCGACCGGCCCGCCCAAGGGTGTTGTTCTTTCTCACCAGAGCCACATCTGGGTGGTGCAGGCGCGGCTTGATCCTGCGCTTGAGCGGCACCGGTATCTCATCGCCGCGCCGCTCTATCACATGAACGCGCTCGCGCTGAGCAAGCTTGCCTGCGCCGCGCACGCCACCATTGTCCTTTTGCCGCAATTTGGCGCGCGTGCCTACATCGAGGCGATCGGCCGCTATCGCGCCACCTGGCTCACCGCGGTGCCGCCGATGATGGCCATGATGCTGCGCGAGAACGACCTCATTGCCGCAACCGACCTGTCGAGCGTCGAGTTCATTCGCATGGGCTCCGCCCCGGTGAGCCGCAGCCTGCTGGAGAATATCCGCCATGCATTGCCGCAGGCGTCGGTGACGAATGCCTACGGCACCACCGAGGTCGGTCCGGTCGTGTTCGGCCCGCATCCGCAGGGGCTGCCGCAGCCGGAAATGTCGGTCGGCTATCCGCACCCGCAGGTCGCGTTGCGGCTTGTGGCCGGCGGCAATCGCAGTGCCGCGGAGGGCGTGCTTGAGATGAAATGCCCTGCGCTCATGAACGGCTACCATAACCGGCCGCAGATCGAGCCACCGTTTACTCCCGACGGCTTCTACGTGACCGGCGATGTCTTCCGGCGCGACCGCAACGGCTTTCATTTCTTTGTCGGACGGACCGACGACATGTTCGTGTCGGGCGGCGAGAACATCTACCCCGCCGAACTGGAGCGCCTGCTCGAAACGCATGCGGGCGTGGCGCAAGTAGCGGTGGTGCCGATTGAAGATGATATCAAGGGGCAGAAGCCGGTCGCCTTCGTGGTGCCGAAGGACGGCCAGGCTCCCGCCGCCGAAGACATCAAGACTTTTGCGCTCGCCAATGCGCCGGCTTATGCGCATCCGCGCTTTGTCTGGTTCGTCGACGAATTGCCGCTTGCTTCCACCAACAAGCTCGACCGCGCTCTCCTGCGCCGTCTCGCGCAGGAGCGGATCGGCCGGGGTGAGATATGACCTGTCCATTCGGCGAAAGGTACTATTATACTCATGACAATGTGCGCCGGCACGCCTGTAAACACCTGTAACATCAGGCTCGCGAGCACCCGTGATCGAAACACAACGCCAGCTCCCGATCGGTGACGAGGTTTTTCTCGATCACATTGCGCATTTCGTGCCCGATGTAGAAGCGGCGACGCGCGCGCTTGCGCGCGTGGGCTTTGCCCCGACGCCGATCTCCATTCAGGTCAATCCCGATCCCGCCGGCGGGGCGCCGAGGCTTACCGGCACCGGAAACGTCACCGCGATGTTTGCAAACGGCTATATCGAAGTGCTGTTCAAGACCGCGGACACGCCGCTCGTTGCCGAGATGGAAGCCGCGATGGCGCGCTATCATGGCGTCCATCTCGCCGCCTTTGCGGTGGCGGATGCAGCCGGCGCGCATCGGCGCCTCGGGAGCAACGGCTTTCGCATGCGCCCCCTGGTCGAGATGGCGCGGCCGGTCGACACCGGCGCAGAGCCGGGAACGGCAAAGTTCACGCTGGCGCGGGTCGAGGCAAGCGAGATGCCGGAGGGGCGCATCCAGATGCTCACGCATCACACGGAACATCTGGTGTGGCAGCCGCGCTGGATGTCGCACCGCAACGGCGCGCTGGCCTTGTCGGGAGTCCAGATCGTCGTCGCCGATCCGGATGAAGCCGCTAGCCGGTATTCCCGTTTCACCGGCCGGACCGCGATGCGGACGCCGCTCGGATACACCATCGCGCTCGACCGCGGTGGTGTGGACCTGATCACGGCGGATAATTTTCGCCAACTGCTGCCGGAAATGCCGATCCCTTCACTCCCCTTCATGGCCGCCTACGAGATCAAAGTGAGAGCGCTCCCGGCGCTGCGCGACCTGTTGCAGCATGCGGGAGTGAAAACCCGGGAGCGGGCAAACGAGCTGGTCGCGACATTTCCGAAAGAGCTCGGTCAGGGGGCGTGGTTGTTTACGGATGCGCCATAGGGCGGGTTAGCCATACAAATTGCCTGCATCGCAGCCGATTTGATGGCGTAACCCGCCGTCACACGGCCTGCGTGGCGGATTACGCTAATCCACCCTACGTGTTACCGTTCCGATCATGTCCCTGATGCTTGAAGACTTTCTGCAACGGCGGCCCTACAACGCGGCGGCCGATTTCGTCGATAGCAACATTGCGCGCGGGCTCGGCGGCAAGATTGCGTTCACGGACGGCGAGCGCGCGCTGACCTACGCCGGCTTGCAGGACGGCACGTTCCGGTTCGCGGCGGCGCTGCGGCGATTGGGCGTACGCCAGGAGAGCCGCGTCATCCTGATCATGCACGACAGCGTGGACTTTCCCGTCGCCTTCTGGGGGGCGATCCGCGCCGGTGTCATTCCCGTCCCGCTCAATACGCTGCTCACGCCCGAACAGTACGCCTATCTGTTCGCCGACAGCCGCGCCGTGGCGACGGTCGTTGCGGCGCCACTCGCGCCCATGCTGCTGTCCATCAGACCGCGCCTGCCGCATCTCAATGCAGTGATCGTGGCCGGGGCGAACGCGCAGGACCGTCCAGGCTTAGAAGACGTGCTGTTCCTTGACGAGCTGCTCCACAAGGCGGAGCCGGAACCGCTCACCGCGGCAACAGTGTCTGACGAGGTCGCCTTCTGGATGTACACGTCAGGCTCGACCGGCGATCCCAAGGCGGTCAAGCACGTTCATACCAGCCCGATGGCATCGTCGCGCCTCATGGGACAAGGCGTGATCGGCATCCGAGCCGATGACGTCGCCTTTTCGGCAGCGAAGCTCTCGTTCTCCTATGGTCTCGGCAATGCGCTGTTCTTTCCGATGTCGGTCGGCGCGAGCGCTGTTCTCCTGCCGGAGCGTCCGACGCCGCCGGCCGTGCTCGCCGCCATTGCCCGCCATCGGCCCACGATCTTCTATGGCGTGCCTTCGCTCTATGCCACGCTGCTCGCCCATCCCGATATCGGCGCGGGCGCCGGATCGGACCGCCTGAAGCTATGCATTTCGGCGGGCGAGGCGCTGCCCGCCAATCTTGGCGAGCGCTGGCGCGCGGTCGTGGGCATGGACATTCTCGACGGTCTCGGCTCGACCGAGATGCTCCAGACGTTTCTGAGCAATCGTCCCGGCGATATCCGCTATGGATCGACCGGCAAGCCGGTGCCGGGCTATGACGTCAAGATCGTCGACGAGAACGGTGACGAGCTGGCGGCAGGCGAGATCGGAGAGCTCGTTGTGCGCGGCCCGACGGCGGCGGAAGGCTACTGGAATCAGCGCGTGAAGAACCGGCGAACGTTCGTGGGCGAATGGACCTATACCGGGGATAAATATGTCCGCGACCATGAAGGCTACTACCATTACTGCGGGCGCACCGACGATATGTTCAAGGTCAATGGCATGTTTGTGTCGCCGTTCGAGGTCGAGGCCGCGCTGATCTCCCATGAAGCCGTGCTCGAAGCCGCCGTCATCGGCAAGACGGACGGCGACGGCCTGACCAGGCCGAAAGCCTTCATTGTCCTCAAGAACGGCTATGGCGCCGACGAACAGCTGTTCGAAGCGCTGCGGCTCCACGTGAAGGAGCGTGCGGGGCCGTGGAAATATCCGCGCTGGATCGACGTGCGACCGGATCTGCCGCGCACCGCCACGGGCAAGATCCAGCGCTTCAAGCTACGGGAGTAGGAGGTTGGGTCGAGCGCTTGCGAGACCCAACGCTCTTTCTCCGCCTATGTTGTTGGGTCTTCGTTGAACAGCCTTTGCACCAACCGCCGTGCCAAGACGCCGGCGACACGCCGGCGATAGTGGCCGGGCGTAAACGTCGTCTTCATCGACATAATCTGATCACGCACGAGGCGGTCGAGGCCATCAAATACACGCGCGTCGAGCGCCCCGCCGCAGAGCGCGCTGGTGCCTTCAAGCAGCACCGGGCGCGGATTGGTGCCGGTGAATGCAACGCGCAGCTCAGCGAGCACATCGCCCTCGCGGCGCAGCGCGACCGCAACGCCGGTGACGGGATATTCGATGGAGCGGCGGATGCGGATCTTGTCATAGCCCGAGCGCAGGCCCGGCGTGTTTTTCGCCCGCACCGACCTGATCAGCTCGCCCGGACGCAGCGCGAGATAATGTTTGCCATCCCCCTGCGATTGCGTGATGGGCTCGTCCTGGCGCGCGTAACCGATATAGAGGCGCGGCAACGCGACGCTGCGCGCTTCCGCCGGCCCGACGAGATCGAGCTCCGCCCCGAGCGTCATCAGCGCCGGCGCGAGATCGCCGCTGAAGGTCGCAAAGCAAATGCCGCGGCTCTTGGGTGCGACGTGGCAGATGTCGCCGGTGGTCTTGAGACAGTGATTGTTGGCGAAGCGCCACCATTCGCTCTGGTTGTAGAACAGGCAGCGCGTGTCGAGAGCGAGATTGCCGCCGACCGTCCCCATATGGCGCTGCGTTGGCCCCGCGATGCAGGCGGCCGCCTGCGCCAGCACGGGATAATGCATCGCCACCTCGGGATGCGCGGCAAGCTCGGCGAGTGTCACCGCAGCGCCGATCTCAATTGTCTGAGCATTGGCCTTGAGCGTGCGCATCTCCTCGACATTGTTGATGTCGATGAGAATCGGCGGAGCAACGATGCCGCGCCGGATATTCACCAGGAGATCGGTGCCGCCCCCGAGCAGCTGGGCATCGGGATTTTCCGCGCGCGCCTTGACGACTTCGCCCAGGCTCGCCGGGCGCACCAGCCGCAATTGCGGCAAGGCGTCCATCAAGCGGCCCCGCGGGCGGCGGGCTTGCTCCCGTTGCCCGCGCGCCGCTTCTTCTCCATCGCCGCAAATACGCGGTCAGGCGTCACGGGCAGCTCATTGAAGCGCATCCCGGTGGCATCGGCGATGGCATTCGTCAGCGCTGGCAGGAAGGCGGCAAGCGAGCCTTCGCCTGCCTCCTTCGCTCCGAAGGGGCCATGCGGATCGTTGCTCTCGACGATCCCGACTTCGATCGGGGGTGAATCCGCAATGGTCGGCACGCGATAATCGAGCATGTTGCCGGTGACGAGCAGCCCGTCGTGATAGGCGGTCTCCTCGCTCATGGCCTGGCCCATGCCCATCCATACCGAGCCCTGCACCTGGCCTTCGACGGTGAGGCGATTGAGCGCCTTGCCGCAGTCGTGCGCCACCCAGACCTTGTCCACGCGCACGACCCCGGTGTCCTCGTCCACGCTCACTTCGACGACCTGGGCGGAGTAGCTGTAGCCCATGGTGCCGCCGATAGCGGCGCCGCGATATTTCTTGCCGCCGTGGGATTGGGGAATGGTGGAATAGGTTCCGGTCACCGTGATGGTGCCGGTATCCTTCAATGCTTCGGTTACAACCTCGCTGAACGTGAGGCCAATATCCTGCGCGCCGGCACGATAGACCTCCCCCAGGCAGTCGATCTCTTCCGGCTTGGCTTCGAGCTTGCGCGCGGCCGCCGCGACCAGCGTTGCGCGCAGCTTGTGCGCGGCCTCGAGCGCCGCGTTGCCGACCATGAAGGTCACGCGCGAGGAATAGGAACCGTTGTCCTTCGGCACCACATCGCTGTCGCCGGTGAGAACGCGAATGCGGGAGAGATCGAGCCCGAGCACTTCGGCCACGGTCTGCGCCAGCATGGTGGTGGAGCCCTGCCCGATATCGGCGGCACCTGAGAGGACGACGATGGAGCCGTCGAAATCGAGCTTGATCTTCACCGTGGCGTGCGGCTCGCCCGTCCAATTCACCGGCTTTGACGCGCCGCTGATATAATGGGAGCAGGCAAAGCCGAGCCCTTTGCCACGGGGCAGCTTGCCTCTGCGCTCATTCCAGCCGCTCGCCTGCTCGACCCAGTCCACGCATTGCGGCAGGCCATAGCTGTTCACCATCAAATCGTTGTCGGTGAACATCGGCGCGGCGAGATAATTGGCGCGGCGCACCACGATCGGATCGAGCGCAAGCTCGTGCGCCATCTCATCGAGCAGGCTCTCGAAGGCGAAACGGACGTCGACCGTGCCATGGCCGCGGAAGGCGCCGCACGGCGGCGTGTTTGTGAGCACGCGCCGGCCAATATATTTAACATTGTGCAGGTCGTAGATGGCGTAGAGCATCGAGCCGGAATAGAGAATGGTCACGATGCCGTAGCCGGAATGGGCGCCGCCGCGCTGGTCGCATTCGCATTCGACCGCGGTGATGCGCCCGTCCTTGCGCATGCCGAGCTTGAGCCTGATGTCGGTCTCGGGCCGTCCGCGGTGGGTGATGAAGGTCTCCTCGCGCGTGGTCACCAGCCGCACACAGCCGCATGCACGGCGCGCGAGCAAGGCGGCAATGAGCTCCACGTTGAGCGCCTCGGTACGGCAGCCGAAGCCGCCGCCCACGTGCGGCTTGATCACGCGGATGCGCGACATGTCCATGTCGAGAATCTGCGCCAGCATGAGGTGCACGTAATAGGGAACCTGCGTGCTGGCGTGCACGGTCATGTGATCGCGCTCGGCGTCGTAGTCGGCAAGCGCCGCGTGCATTTCCATCTGGTTTTGACACACCTCGGCGCAGCTATAGGTCCCTTCGCGGACAAGATCGGCGTCGCGAAAGCCCTGCTCCACGTGGCCCAGCTCGAACAACACATCGCGCTCGATGTTGCCGGGCCGGTGCGCGTGGAGGTCGACGGCCTGCTCCGCCAGCGCGGCACGCACGGTGTAGTAGGCCGGCAATTCCCGCACTCGAAGCTTGATGAGCGCGACCGCTTTCCGCGCGGTGGCATCGTCCACCGCGGCGACGGCTGCGACCGGCTCGCCGCGATAGCGCACCTTGTCCCGCGCCAGGGGATGCTCGCTGCGCGCGACCGGCAGAACGCCGAAAGTCTTGTCGCAGTCGGCGCCGGTGACGATCGCCTTGACGCCTGGCAAGCGGGCGGCCGCCGACACGTTCACATCGAGGATCTCGGCGTGTGAATAGGGGCTGCGATAGATGCGGCCCGCCAACATGCCGGGCACGATCAGGTCGGCGGTATATTTTGCCCGTCCTGAAACCTTGTCCGGACCGTCCACCATCGGCACGTAGCTGCCGATGTTATGCGCGGGCACGACCTCGTTCATGGACTTGCTCCGGCCGCGTGGAGCTCGGCCGCGTATTGCACCGCTTCAATGATTTTCACGTAGCCGGTGCAGCGGCAGATATTGCTACCCAGCGCCGCGCGAATTTCATCCTCGCTGGGGTGTGGATTGCGGCGCAGCAAACCGGCGCAAGCCATGATGAAGCCGGGCGTGCAGTAGCCGCATTGGGAACCGAGCTTTTCGTGAAAACCGCGTTGCACGGCGGAAAGCCGGCCGTTTTGTCCCAGCAATTCCACGGTGTCGACCCGACGTCCCTGCATGGTTGCCGCCAGGGTGAGGCATGACAATCTCGGCCGATCATCCACCAGAACGGTGCAGGCGCCGCATTCGCCGCCGTCGCAGCCGGTTTTCGTCCCGGTGAGGCCGACGAATTCTCGCAAATAATCGAGCAACAACAAATTATCCTGCACCGCATCCACGCGCGTGCGTCCGTTGAGCGTCAGTTCCAGGATGCGAGCCATCTGCCATCCATTACCAATATTCGGCACCCCATTCAAATCGGATGCCGGTCATTGCGGCGCAAGGTTCCGCAGCCCCAAACCGTTCGGCAACCGCCGCAGGGATCGGGATTGCTTGCAACCGAAGCGGATCGTTCGGGTCGCGCGCGGTCCAGACCCGCGTCTCGCTGCCATCGACGGCGAGCTCGCCATCGACATAGAGCCGGTGCGCCACGTCGAAGCTCGATCGCCGAAACTCGTTCACTTGCGAGGCGATCTCCACCACATCGTTGAATTTGGCAGGCTTGATGAAGCGCGCTTTGGCATCAACGAGGGGAAGACCCATAATGCCGTAGACGCTTTCCAACTCCGAGGGAGGCACGCCCAGCGCCGCCTCGAACATCAGCCAGGTGTTCCAGTCAAAGAATTCGAAGAAGCGGCTGTTGAAGACGATGCCCGCGGGGTCGCAATGACCCCATTGCACCCGCAGTTGGCGGCGATGCACGAAATTTGTCATTACGGCTGCGCGGCGGCGCTGCGCGCTGCATGCAGCACCTCGCGCAATCGTTCGGTGCGGGAATTGTGCGCCAGCAGGACGTGATCGACATCCCACTTGAGCTCCGCTGCGGTGCGTTGCTCGCGCGGTTTGAGCTGGGCGCTCAGGTACGCGCCTTCCTGCCGAGCCAAGGCCACAAGTCCCCTTCCGAACGGAACCTGCTCTTGCTCAAACTGCAAGAGACCGGCGGCGAGATCACGGGTGCTTGCCGCTTCTGCCAGGCTCGCGGATTCGAGCGCCGCCTTGGTCACGCCGGCCCCCACATGGGGGCGAGCCACGAATGCGGCATCACCGACGAGCACCACGCGGCCAAACACGGTGCGCGGCGATTCCATATCGAAAATCGGCTGGAAGAACGGCTGCGGCGTGCGCACGAAAATTTCGGCGACCTGCGGCGCCACCAGCTTGCACGCTGTTGCTTTGATTGCCGCTGTCACGTCAGGACGGATCAGCGGCGGAGGGATGGCGCTACCGTGGTATTTCCCGGTTGCGTCGGTGCAGAGATCAGCGAGTGTCTTGGGATCGGTGGGGCGATACCACACAATATTATAGGCACGCTCCCCGGCGCGGGTTTCGTTATTACGCCCCGGCACCGGATAGGCGAGAAAAAGCTCGCCTTCCGGCAGGCAGAATACGTAGCGTTCGAAAATTTCCTGTCTGATTGCCGGCGGGATTTCGCTTTCGTCGAGCATGGCGCGCCAGGCGACATAGCCGGCATAATGGAGCTCAACATCGCCCAGAAACTGCTCGCGAACGGTCGAGCGCATGCCGTCGGCAGCAACGAGAAGATCGCTTTCGATGCGCTCGCCGGTGGCGAAAATCGCAGTGACCCCTGCGCATCCTGCTCGATCTTCGCAAGCGCCATTGCAAGGCGATAGCTTTCGGTGGGGAGCGGCGCGCGCAGCGCGCGATAGAGCCGGCCCCAGGAGGTCATGAGCCGCGAGGTTTTTTCCTCGCGGTAAACACGGCCGCTTGCGTCAAGACAGATGAAGCGGTCGAGCTTGACCCCCATGGATTCGTCGAAATCAATCCCGATGCGGTGGAGAATATCGAGGAGCTGCGGATGCGTGCTCAGCCCCGCGCCGCGCCCGGTCAGGTCCTCCGCATTGCGCTCGAAGACGGTGACGTCCCAGCCCTTGCTGCGCAGGAGATTGGCGGCGAGCAGTCCGCCGAGCGATCCCCCGACCACCAATGCGCGGCGCGCAGGCATTTAAGTTATGTTCCGGCCAGATCGGCGCACAAACATTGGCGCGCGACGGGTTGACACCCATCCGATCGCTGCACCGCTCAGGCGCATCAGTTCACCCCGGCTTGCGCGGCGCATGCCATCGCCCACGAGATGCTGTCGTGGCCGGGCCGGTAGTCGCGGTTGGTCTGGGCGGGGTTGCGATTGATGAGCGGCCGGCCATAGAGCGGATGCGTCTGGCTGCGTACTTCGTGCTCGACCGTGAACAGCACCTTGCCGGTTTCGAGATCGATAACGTCCTGGAAGCGATATTCGTGCTCGTTGATCTCGCGCGTGAGCAGATGGAGCTCTTTGAGCAGTCGATGCGGGCTGGAGAAATTCGCGATGTAAATCTGCACGTGATGGCGGTCATAGGGCTGCTCGGGCTTATCGGTCTCGCGGAAATACCAGTATTGCTTCTCACCCACTTGCACGCGGGCGGCGCGGGCGCCGCCGTTGCCGATAACCGTGGTCAGCGCGCCCATCACTTCGCGGTAAAAGCCCGCAATGCGCTCGCTTGTGCCGGGGCGGACATCGAACTCGATGTAGGCCATGCCGAGAGCAATGCGGCCAAATCGGCTTTCATCCGGGGCATGGACGTTGATGCGATTGCCCCAGGGGCACACCGTCTCCACGCAATCATTGCTCTCGCGGAATTGGAATTTCGTCCCTTCCAGCGCCTTCTTCACCTGGGTGAGACGGTCAAGCAGCGCCGCGCGATCAGGCACCACCAGGCCGGTGACCCCGCGCAGGATGTCAGGCTCCCCAGCCGGCAGATGAAACTGGCTCATGCCCACATTGACCCACATGTTGCGCGGGCTGATATTGAGGAAGGGATCGCGGGTAAGCCCAAGACCGCTGATGTAATAGTAGGTCGCCAAGTGCTGATCGGTAATGCAGACATTCACGTGTCCGAGATTGACGATGTTGCCAAGATCCTGGCTGGAGCGATTATATTGTTGGCCGGTCATGATGTCCTCGCGCGTTCACCTGGGATAATAGGCGCAACCCCTGCGCGCCCTCAATGCGCCTTGCGCACGTACTTCCTCGCTGTCGTCATCGTCCGCGCAAGCGGACGACCCAGTAAACACCCCAGGTCGAGAACCGGGACGGTGGTGCCTCAATTTCTTGTGCATTGATTACTGGGTGGCCCGCATAAAGCGGGCCATGACGACCGGAGGTTGATTCAGCTGACTGGGTGGGTGATCCGGTCGATCTCCGCGAGCTCCTCCGGCGACAAAGTCCATTGCGCCGCATGGACGTTCTCATTGACCTGTTCCGGGCTGGTTGCTCCGGCGATCACGCTTGCAACAACGCCATCGCGCAGCAGCCAGCTGAATGCGAGCTCGAGCAGGCTATGGCCCCGGCGCGCGGCGAACACGGAAAGGTCCTCAACAATGCGCCAGTTACGTGCATTGATGATCTCGTCGGCGTGGCGGGGACTTTTTGCGAGCCGCGAGCCTTCCGGCAGCGGCGCCCCGCGCCGGTATTTGCCGGTCAGCAGACCGCTCGCGAGCGGAAAATAGGGCAGCACGCCCATGTCAAATTCCTTCGCCGTAGGAATGAGCTCGCGCTCGATGTCGCGAACCAGCAGGCTGTACTCGTCCTGACACGACACAAAGGCGGCAAGCCCATGTTGCCGTGCTATCGCCTGCGCTTCTCTCACCTGTTGTGCGGAAAGATTGGAACAACCGATGAAGCGGACCTTCCCGGCTTGCACCAGGTCGTCGAGCGCCCGCAGCGTCTCTTGCATGGGCGTGTCGGGATCGGGCCGGTGCAGCTGATAAAGGTCAATCCAGTCGGTACGCAGCCGTTTGAACTCGCCCCGACTGAGTGCATGATGTAGCGCCGCGATGCACCCTTGAGTTTTCCGCTGTCATCCATCTCCATGCCAAACTTGCTGGCAAGCACGATGTCTTTTCGTTTTGCCCCAAGTATCCTGCCCAGCGCTTCCTCCGAGCCGCCCCTGTTGCCGTAGGTGTCGGCGGTGTCGATGAAATTCACGCCAAGAGCGAGCGCCTCGTGCACGACTGCTGCCGAGGAAGCAAAATCGATCCGGCCACCGAAATTGTTGCCGCCGAGCCCGACCACGGTGACCGCAAGCGTCGAGTTGCCGATCCGGCGTTTACGCATCCACGATGACCTTCTCGATGCTGTTGCTGTGCGCGGAGCGGACAATGGCATCGAACGCGGACATGCCATGCAATACGTCCGCAAGCGGGACGGCATAGGCGCGCTGCTCGCGGATGGAGCGGGCAAACTCGGTGAGCTCGGCATGCAGCATGTCGAATCCGGTGTGCTCGACGGTTTCGTCCGGCGGCGCCGTGACCGGTCCGGTCGGCGCTTGCGTCGAGCCCGGCACGAAGCGGAAGGTCTGCAGGTTGGGCCCTGAAATCTCGGCGAGCCCCTTGCTCCCGTAAAGACTGAAGCTGAAGTTTGTCGCAGTCGCAACCGAGCAGAAGATAAGCCCGGTGGCTCCGCTCCCGAATGTCAGCATGACTGTCGTGGTGTCGTCGGACGGCCCGGCAATGTAACGCCTGGTCACACATCTCACATCGCGAATGCGGCCGGTGAACTCGATCATATGATCGAGCGAGTGAACGCCGACCGCCGTGAACGCGCCTGCTGGCGCCTCCGGCGGCGAAGCGCGCCAGTTGTCGGGCGGAACGAACTGTCCGGTGCTCGTCGTGTGCTGCGCCACCATGGCGACCACCGTGCCGAGCTGGCCCGCCTGCAAACGGCGGCGCAACTCGGCGACGCTCGGATGAAAGCGCCGGCAAAAGCCGACCGCGAGCACAACACGGGCGTCTTGGGCGGCCGCGACCGCCGCATCTGCGCTTGCGCGGGTAAGCGTGATCGGCTTTTCCACATGAATGTGCTTGCCGGCAGCGGCCGCCGCGATGATCTGGCGCTCGTGCTGGGTGTGCGGGGTCGCCAGCACCACCGCATCGACGCCGCGGTCCGCAAGCACCTGCTCGTAGCTCTCCGCCCAGATCAGGTCATGCTGGCGACAGAATCCTTCAGCGCTCGCGCGCGTGCGCGAATGGGCGAGCACGAAGCGGATATCAGGACTCTTTCCCTGGATCGCACTCACCAGCGAGCGGCCCCAGCGGCCGAGACCCACGATGGCAGCGCGAACCATGATTATTTTGGCGGAATGATGGGAAGGAGGAGAAACGGTGCCGCATCGCGCGAGAAATGCAACGTGTTGATGGTGTCGAAGATTTCCGGCGGCCGATCGCGCGGATCGCTATGGGTGAACGGGCCCACGCCTTTCATGGGATAGGGCGCGTGCGCAAGCGCCGCATCGGTGCCGTCATATTCGTAATCCCTGCCGAGGATGGTGAGACCCAAGCGGTAGCCGGCAGGCACGACGATGCAAGTCGGCCAATCTCGACATCAAGCTCGACCGGCTGTTGCGGCACGAGCGGCCATTCCTCGTCGTGGCTGTGCCAGGGGCGGTAGGGCAGAGAGCGCGCGGGATCAAGCTTGCGGCGTGACGCACGCAGCCAGCCCAGTCCCACCGGCGTGCGCGGATCATTCGTGCCGATGAACACGACTTCCTTGTTGCCGGGATCGAAGACGCGCAGAACAAGAAAGACGTCGGCGTCGGTGGTCGCTGAAGATACGAACAGCTTCGCCGCCGCCGGCCCGGTGATTTCGGTTTCCGCAGTGAGCGGCGGCGTGAGGAAGGTGAGGCCTTCACCCTTCGTCGCGTAAGAAAGATCGGCAGCGCTTCCTGGGCGCCCTTGCCGCAAGCTGCGGTCGCGGGGATCGAGATAGAAGCGGGTCCACTGGGTGCGCGCGAGCGGCCACTCGTTCTCCGGCCGCAAGGCGAACGCTTCACCCGGCCGGCGGATGTTGAGCAATACTTTAGGCTGGCGCTCCCAGCCGGTGTCCTCGCCCTTGAGAAAATGGCCGAAGAAACGCTTTTGCAAAGTCTCGCCGTAACCGCTGTAGAAATGCGAGAAGTGCGTATCGCCGTGAACTTCGAGCCATTTGTGCTGCGAGCCGGCCGCAAGGAAGCCCTCGAAATTGCCTCGCGTATGGAGGCCGTGGCCGCCCCAGTTAGCCGCCGACAACAGCGGCACGTCGATGCGCTCGAATGCGGGCGTGCGGGCGCGATAATAATCGTCAAGCAGAGCATGCCGCTGGGCGTCTGCCGCCACATCGGCGCGGTTGCTCGCGAGCTCGGCCTCGCTCAGGTTCTGCGCGCCCGCAACCGGCTCGCCCGTGACCTGGCTGCGCGGGCCGCGCTCGCCCACGCCGTACTGCACATTGACCACCTGCCGGCCTGACCAGCTGCGCAGGAAGTCGCACAGAATGCCGCCATGGCGCGCAAGCTCGCGGTAATAATCGCTCGCCCCTTCCCAGATGCACAACGCCGCGAGATGCGGCGGCCGCCGCGGCGCCACATGCCACTGGTTCATGGCGTAATAGGAAATGCCGTTGATGCCGACTTTGCCGTTCGACCAGGGCTGCAAGCCTGCCCATTCGATGCACTCATAAAGGTCTTTTGCTTCGCGCGGCGACCACACTTCGAGATATCCGGGCGAGCAACCGGCGCCACGGGAATCGACGCGCACAACGGCATAGCCGTCGGGCACCCACTTCTCGGGATCAACCAGCTCCCAGTTCTGATACTTGTTGCTCGAGCCTCGCAGCGCTTCGGGAAAGGCTTTCGCCAGCCGCATCCACGCGCTCTTGTATGCTTCCGCAAAGGCAAGGCCCTTGGCGTAAGGCCCATAGCTGAGGATGACCGGGTATTGACCGCGTGCAATCGGCCGAAAGACATCGGCGCGCAGCAAAAGCCCGTCGTCCATCTCGATCGGGGCGTCCCAATCGATGCGCATGCCGTCGCGGATTTCGGTTTTCATCGGATGCATGTCTTAATGTAGGTTGGGTCGAGCGGCAGCGAGACCCAACGGCGTATAGCTATCCTACCTCCTAAGCGAAAGGACAGATCGTGGATCCCACCCTCATCGAGCAATTCCGCAACGACATCGGCGCCGTCGTGTCCACGACCGATGAACGTGCGCTGCGCATGAAGTCGCGCGACTTCTATTGGTACAGCCCGATCCTCACGGCGCAATTGCAACACTGCCTGGCGGACATCGTCGTACAGCCGCAATCCGAACAAGAGATCAAAGCCGTTGCCGCGGCCGCAGCCAAGCTTCGGATCCCGGTGACGGTGCGCGGCGGCGGCACCGGAAATTACGGGCAATGCGTGCCGCTGCAAGGCGGCATTGTTCTCGACATGACCCGCTATGACGCAATCATCGCGGCGGAACGGGGCAGCATTCGCGTGCAGGCCGGGGCACTGATTGCAAGCGCGCTCGCCGCCGCGCTCGCAACCGGGCAGCAGCTGATGATGTATCCCTCGACCATGAAGGTCGCCACGCTGGGCGGATACCTCGGCGGCGGATTTGCCGGGATCGGTTCCGTTCGTCACGGCATCATTCGCAACTCCGGGATGATCCAGTCGCTCAAGATCATGACGCTGGAGGAGAATCCGCGCACCATCACTCTCTCCGGCGATGACGCGGATTTTGTGTTTCATGCCTGGGGCACGACGGGCATTATTCTCGAAGCGCAGCTCAAGCTTGTCCCGGCGGAAAAGTGGATCGACTGTATCGCCACGTTTCCTAGCTACGGCGACGTGATCGCGTTTGGAAACGCCGCCTTCGAGAGTAACCTCGACATATTCCTGCTTAGCGCCGTCGAGCGCCGTTTTGCACCGTTCTACAAGAGATTGAATGCCTATTTCGACGGCAGCCGCCACGCCATGTTCTCCATGGTCAAAGACAGCGACGTCGAGGGGTTCTTTGCGCTGACAGGCAAATTCAACGGGCAACGGTCGATGGCGGTGAGCGATGCGCAAAGCGCGGCGGCAAATTTGCGGCGCATCCATGAGACGGCGTTCAATCATACCACCCTGATGGCGCTCCAAATCGAACGGCACTGGACCTACCTCCAGGTCGTCATGCCCAATCCGTTCGAGCCGAAGCTTGCGGAAGAACAGCTGCGGCGGTTCGGCGATGAAGTCCTGATGCATCACGAATACACGAAAGAAAAAGGCCGCTGCCGAATTGGCGGCCTGCCGCTCATACGCTACAGCACGGAGCAGCGTCTGAACGAGATCATGCGCGCATTCGAGAACGACGGCTGCGTGCTCAACAATCCCCACATCTTCAAGCTCGAGGACGGCGGTCGCTTCGATCCGGAAGGGCGAAAGATGGCGTTTCGGGCGAAGGTGGACCCCCTGGGGTTGATGAATCCTGGCAAATTACGTTCGGTTGCGTGAAACACGCTCACATGCGCTGCGACCGGGAATCAGTCGATCACTTCGTCGGCGCGCAACTGCAGCGAATTTGAAATTGGCGCATTCAACTCCTTTGCCGTCTTCAAATTTGGACCACTGCGCCGCCAAGCGCAGCAAGAAATTCGCGCCGCTTCATATCATCCCACTTTGCGGAACTTGTGCAGCGAGCGCAGATTGTCCGGCCGGGGCTTGTCTTTGAAAGTTTGCGGCCAGTTGGTCCACGACACCTCCCCGACATAAAGGTCGCCGCGGCTGTCGACCGCAAGGCCATGCGGCGCCAGGAACTCGGTTGGACCGAGGCCCGGACCAGCCACCCAGCCGCGCTATGCGCTTGCCGGTGTGATCGACGATGGTAACCCGCGGCCCCAGGTTCGGCACGTTGCGGTTGACCGGCTGCACCGGGCCGAGCTCGCCGATATAGCAAACAGGACACTTGCCGGGGGGCATGAACAGGCCGCACGGCCGGTGCAGGTTGTTCCACTGCGTCTCATACTTGCCATTGCCCTCGAACACCTGGACGCGATGATTCTCGCGGTCGGCCACGTAGACCCAGCCGTCCGCATCGCAGGTGATGTTGTGAACGATGTTGAACTCGCCCGGATCGCTGCCGGGGGCGCCCCAGGAGAATAAGAGCTTGCCGTTCGGGGCGTATTTGTGCACACGCGCGTTGCCGTAGCCGTCGGACACGTAGATGTCGCCCTGCGGCGACATTGCGGTGTGGGTGCAGCGATGAAACGGCTCGCCACTCATGAAAGGAGCCGGCTTGCCCGAGATGCCGAGCGTCAGCAGCACCTTTCCATCCGAGGTGCATTGGCGGACGGTGTGATCGCCGTCATCGGTCAGCCAGATGGTGCCATCGGGCGCCATGAAGATCCCATGGGCACGAGGAAACATCCCTTCTCCGAACGAGCGCAGAAAATTGCCTTCACGGTCAAAGACGATCACCGGGTGCTCGCCGCGATTAAAGACGAAGACGTTGTCGTTTTTGCCTACGCCGACGCCGCCGATTTCCTTGAACGACCAGCCGGGCGGAAGTTTTGCCCAGTTCTCCACCGGTTCGTACACGTAGGCGCCGCTGCCAAGGGTGCCGCCAGGGGTCCTGCCAAGGGTGCTGTCAAGTGTGCTGCCAAGGGTAGCCATGACTTCCTCCTCGTTCTGGGTCGTGAGCTTTTCACAGGTGTGAGCTGGATCACAGGTCCCACCGGCAAGGGTCGCGATGCTGTGATCCAGATCACAACCGGTCCCGCAAGGCCGGGATAGCCTCCATGTCACAGCCACTGTCGATGATTCGGAGGCTTACATGCGCAAAAACACCAGCTTTGCAGTCGCCGCTACGGTGATAGGCCTCGTCATGGTTTTCTGGGCCAAGTCCGGCGTCGTCGCAAGCAGCGCCGATGTCCGCCCCAAGGCCGCGGGGTCGCTGCATTTCGTTACGTCCTCCCCATATCTGCCGTTTCGGGTTGCCGAACCCGTCTGGTGATAGCCCCTCGCCTCGCGGCGAGCCAGCCAGTGGCCGCCCCTTGAACAACCAAGGGGACCGGCCTCAACCCAAAGGAGAACAATCATGCGCCGGATTTCATTGACAGCGATGATCCTCGCTGTTCTCGCTCTTTGCTCCGTGCAAGCGAATGCGGCGACGTGGTGCGCGACTTACGGTGGCCAGGGCGGAAGGAACTGCGGCTTCCATTCCTTCGCGCAATGCCAGGTTGCAGTTTCCGGCACCGGCGGATTTTGCACGCAGGGGTATTAGAGGCGTATTCCAGCAAGTCAAAAATCCTTCGGTCGTCATGAACTGCGAAGGCGGGGCACCCAGTAAGCCATGTGCGAGTTGTTACGGTAACGGTGCCAAATTCCTATTCCAGTGGTACTGGGTCGCCCGCTTTCCGCGGGCGATGATGATTGAGATTGAGTTGGGCGGCAGGCGCGTCATTGCGCCTTGATGCTGGCGAACTTGATCACGCTTGCCCATTTCGCCGTCTGCTCGGCGAGGTACTTGCCGAATTCGGCGGGAGAAGTTTTCAACACCGCGCCTCCCAGCTCTGCAATCCGCGCTTTCAGATCGGGTTTATCAAGCAGCGCGTTCAGTTCGGCGTTAAGCTTATCGACAATGTCGTCCGGGGTGTTCCTAGGCGCGCCAAGCCCCTGGAAGGCGCTCGCCTCGTAGCCAGGAACGAAATCGCCGACCTTCGGCAGGTCCGGGAGTTGGGGCAAACGAGCAGCGGTGGTGACCGCCAAGGCGCGCAGTGTGCCGGCCCGGATATATTCAATTGCACCGGGCAAGAGACTGAACATCATTTGCACTTGGCCCCCGATGAGGTCGGCGAGCGCGGGTCCTTCGCCGCGGTAAGGCACATGCGTGATATCGGCACCGGTCATCATCTTGAAGAGCTCGCCGTAGACATGTTGCGAGCTGCCAACGCCGCCCGAGCTCATGTAAGTCTTACCCGGGTTGGCTTTGGTATAGGCGATCAATTCGGGGATGCTTCGCGCGGGAAATTGCGGGTTCACCACCACCACGCCCGGGGTTGTTGAAATGCTTGCCACCGGGACGATATCGCGAATGAAATTGAAGCTGAGATGTTCGTAGAGCGTCACATTGATGACATTGGGGGGAATAATCAGGAGGAGGGTGTAGCCGTCGGGGGGCGCGCGCACGACCACTTCAGTACCGACATTGGTGCCCCCGCCTCCGCGGTTCTCGATCACGAAGGACTGGCCCAGCCGCTGCGACAATTCCTGGCCGATGAGGCGCGCGAGGATGTCGCCCGTTCCGCCGGGAGCGAATGGAGCCACAATGCGCACCGGCCGCGCGGGATAGCTCTGCGCCCTCGCGATGGATGGCAGAACCGTCAGTGCGGCAGCGGACGCGGCCAAATGCAGAAATTGGCGGCGAGCGAAACACATCCCAAACTGCGTCGTGTTACTCGACCGACAGCCCGGTCGCCCTGATCGGCGCACCGTTTTTCTCGATCTCGGAAGCGATGATGCTTGCGAGATACTCGGTCGAGCGCTTTTCTGGGGCCACCACATAGGTCCCGTTGGCGGCAAGCTGCTCCTGCACGGACGGCGTCTCCATCGCGGCGAGGCTGATGGCATGAAGCTTTCTGATAATCGGGGCGGGCGTCGCCTTCGGCGCAAAGAAGCCGAACCAGGTTGAAGCCTCGAACTCCATGCCCTGCTCATGTGCGGTCGGCACATCCGGCAGGGATGGCAATCGTTCCCGCCGGAACGCTGCAATCCCCTTGATCAGATTCTGCTGCAACGGCCCCGCCGCCGACCCGCTGATGGTGCAGAAATAGTCGAACTGCCGGCCGATCAGATCCTGCATCGCGGGACCGCTGCCCCGGTACGGAATGGCCGGGATGTCGACCCCGATCATTTTGTTGAAAATGGCGCAGTCGATAAAGCCGGTGGCGCCGACACCAGCCGATCCAAGTTTGATGGTGCTCGCGTTGCGCTTGACGTAGCCGATAAAAGCATTGAGCCCATCAACGGGCAAATCCCGGCGCGCGACCAAAATCGTCGGCTGGTCCGCAACCAGCACCACGGGAGCAAGATCGTTCTGAAAATTGTAGATCGGATGCTTGTAGAGCGTCATGTTGATGGCATCCGAGCGGCTGCCGAAGACGAACGTGTAGCCATCGGGCGCCGCCTTCGCGACATGGGCGGAACCGAGCATTCCCCCAGCGCCGGCGATGTTTTCAACGATGACCTGCTGCCCCACGATCTCGGTCATGCGCTTGGCCATGATACGCCCCATCACATCGGTGCCGCCCCCGGCGGCCCACGGAACGACCAGGGTCAGCGGTCGCGCCGGCCAGTCCTGGGCAGACGCAGACGCCATCGCGTGTGCAGCTGCAACGAGCACAAGAGCAAAGAGAAACATGGATTTGCAAGGCATGGCTCACTCACCAACGAACAGCAGCCCCGATACGAAGTAATGCATCAGGTCGCGGCTTGTTCGAGCGCCTTCGCTCGTGCCATGCGCTGCTGCGATTTCTTCATGCTGTAATACTCGCTCACGGTGATGGGCGCATGCTTCGGCACGGCGCCGGGCGCGAGACAGGTCGGCAGACAGGACACCACCGCGTCGTAGTTCGGATGATGAAAGAACACGATCGACAGGCGCCGCGATCCGCCGCTTGCCTGCTCGGGAGGATTGGCGACGCGATGAAGCGTCGAAAGCCACTGATCGTTGGTCCAGCGCGCCATCAGGTCGCCCTGGTTGATCACGAACGATCCCGGGACAGCCGGAACGTCGTGCCAGTTTCCGTCACGGTCGGCGACCTGTAGGCCGCCAACAGTATCGCCAGGCTTGAGAATGGTGACGGTGCCGTAGTCCGTATGCGCAGCGGCGCGCAGCTGACCCGGAAGCGGCGCGGTTTTTTGCTGCGGATAAAGACGCACGTTCAACCGGCTGATGTGCCGGTCGATCTTGTCGTCGAAAAAACTTTCCGGCAGACCAAGCGCGAGCGCCGAGAGCCGCATCAGATCCGCCGCCAACAACGCCATTCTTAAATAATATCTGGTGTACAGTTCTTTTCGGGCAGTCGGCTCTTGCGGCCACCGATTGGGCGGAATCAAGCCGCGCGCGCCGTCGCTGCGGAAATAGGCGTCATCGGTGACGTCGACTTTCGCGATCTGGAATGACTCGTTGAGATCGGGTGGCGCGACCTCTCCGCGGGTATAGGCCAGTGCGACATCGCCGATGGCAGCGTAGCCCACCGCGCCCGGGATATTGCCGGTGTGGACCTTCATCTTCTCCGCAACGGGTAGATCGAAGAAGGCGCGCGAGACGCGCTCGACCTCCTCGATGAGGTGCGGTTCGACCCCATGGCCGACGATGATATAGAAGCCAACCTCGCGGCAGGCGCGGTCGAGCTGTGCCGCAACGCGCCGCTTGCCTTGCGCCGTTCCCGCAAAGTAGGGGGCAAGGTCAATCACCGGCACGAAGCTCTTCGAACTCGGCACTCATTGGAGCAATCTCGGCCACTGGACCTCTCTCCTCCAGCCTATCACTCATATCCGGGCCGCGGAACGTGACTCATGAGCGTTTGGGACAAGCCTCCGTCCACTACAATATCTTGCCCCGTGACGTAACCGGCGCGGCTGCTCGCCAGGAACACGATGACGTTGGCAATATCAAGCGGCCGTCCGATTGCCCGCAGCGGGACGACCGCCTCGCGCCGCTCTTTGACACCGGGCGCCTGGTAAAAACTTTCGCTCAGAGGCGTTCGAACGAGGCCTGGGCTGACGGCGTTGCTGCGGATCCCGCGCGGACCCCATTCGAATGCGAGCTGGCGAGAGAGCATGGCTACGGCGGCTTTGCTCGCGCTGTACGCGCCGCTCATGCCCTGCGGTTCACTGCCGGCGATTGAGGCGACATGCACCAGCACTCCCGCGCCCCGCGTGAGCATGTCACGGCCGAAAGCCTGCGCGCACAACAGGTATCCCGTCAAGTTGATCCGCAGAAGCTCATCCCAGTCGGCGAGCGAAACGGTTTCCAGGGGGCCCGGCTTGAGAACGCCCGCGTTGTTGACCAGTACATCGCACCTGCCAAAAGCCGTGAGCGCCTTCTCTGCCGCCATCGACACGCTCGCGCCATCGCAGACATCACACGTGAGCGCCAGGCCTGGGCGGCTCTGCTTCATGACCTCTTCAACGGTCCGAGAGCAACCAGTGGCATCGCGGTCGAGTGCAACGACTTTGGCGCCGGCGGTTGCAAGCTCAATCGCGGTCTGACGGCCAATTCCGCTTGCCGCACCTGTTACGACGCAGACCCGATCGCTCAGCCCAAGCCAGTTCCGGTCGTTTGCGCTCACTCTTCGATCACCTCATCGGCGATCGCGAGGAGCTGTTGTGGAATTTTCAGCCCGAGCATCTTGGCCGTCTTCAGGTTGATGACGAACTCCACCTTCGTCGATTGTTGCACGGGTGTATTGGCAGGAATTTCTCCCTTGAGAATCCGCGCTGCGCATTCTCCCACCCTGCGATAGACCTCGCCGAGATGGGTTCCATAGCTCATCAACCCGCCGGCCCGAGCAAACGGGCCATAGGCCCCCATGGTAGGCACCGTATGGCGAGCCGACGCGCGGCCGAGATCAGGGCTTTCGTTCGAGAACATGGTATCCGATACGACCACCATCGCGCCGATTTGCTGCTGCTCGGCAGTTGCAAAAGCTTCCTCAAAGTCCTTTTCGCCGCGGGCTTGAAGCACCTGCAGCCGCCGGCCCAGCATCTGCGCGGCCTTATCCATCTCACGCATTTTCGCAGACGCGGTCACGCTATTGGGATTGACCAGATAGGCAATGGTGCTGGCCTGGGGCACGACCTGAACCAGCCGCTCCAGACGGATCGATTCGAGCTCCTGATTAAGGATAGTCACTCCCGTCAGGTTGGCACCTGGACGGTTGAGACTGGTCACAAGGCCGACAGCCACCGGATCGGCGCTGCTTGCAAACACGATGGGGATGGCCGTGGTTGCTCCCTTTGCCGCCCGCGCCGCGGCGTTTCCGAACGCGGCGATAACCGTAACGCGACCGCCAGAGAGCTCGCGCGCGAGCTGCGGCAGGCGGGCGAATTGTCCTTCGGCATAGCGAAATTCCAGCGCGACGTTGCGTCCCTCCTCGTAACCGCCAGTCGCAAGACCTTGCCGGAATGCCGTGAGCGCGCGAGCAGCGCCGGCCGCGCGGCCAGCGTGAAGAAAACCGATGATTGGCATCGCCTGCTCCGCGCGCACCGCAAGCGGCCACGCGCCCGCGCCGGCGAGGAAGCCGATCAAGTGGCGTCGGGTCCAGTCGTGCAATCGCATTCCATGCCCACCGGAGAAGGCGGCGCAAGACGCCGTCTAAAAAAACTCCGGCGATCGCATGCGATCGCCGGAGCAACTGGTGCTTGTAGTCTGAGCGGACCGGCGTTTACTGATCGCTCAGAAACACTCCAGTCACGGGATCGACCGCGAGCGGGTCGACGTATCGCACGACCGGCACGGGTGCGATGACTCGTGTCGGAATTGGCGCGTACGCGTAGGCCTCGGTCACAGCGATGGGGCGCCTCACAATGCGCGCGGCGGGAGCAGGCGCCAAGGCATAAGCGTCGGTGACGGCCGGCGCATAGGCGTAGGCCGCGACCGCCGGCCGCGTTACGACCGCCGCGGGAATGGCGGTTTCCGTCACAATGCGCTCTCTCACAATTCGGTCTCTTACGATAGTGCGACTGACGAGGGTGCGCCGGACGGGAGCAACGGCGGGCACGGCCACCACCGGCTCATAGGCATAGGCACGGTAAGCCCGAGCCCTTACCATCGGCTCATAGGCATAGGCGCGGTAATAAGCTCGCGGTACATAGCGCTCCTGAACGACGACGCGGGGCCGGTACGCGGTGTCCGACTCGTAGACCCATGTCTGTGCGCAAGCCGGGCCGGCGATTGCGGCCAAAGCAAGCGCAAGACATGCGGGACGCATATCCAGAATCATGGCGTGTTCTCCTTGTGCCCGCGGGGATTTTTGCAGCTAGCCCCAATGCCAGCTGCGGCATCGGTAGCCCCTCGGGTTCAAAGGGCAGTCTAGCCTTTTTTGGGCTGCCCGGCAATCAACATTCCCGCGAGCGGGAGGAGCGCCGCCACAAAGGTAAATACTTGACTTAATCAACTAATTGATCGACGCTTGCCGCCATGACGATGCCGGTTGCGAGCGAGCAGCGCATCGGCGCGGTGCGCCGCTTCAACCGTTTCTACACGCGGCAGATCGGGTTGCTGCGCAAGACCTATCTCGACAGCCCCTACTCGCTCGGCGAAATGCGCGTGCTCTACGAGATCGCCCATGGCGATGCGCCAACTGCCAGCGACATCGCGCGCACGCTCGACCTCGACGCCGCCTATCTAAGCCGCGTGCTGCGCAAATTCGAGAAGCGCGGCCTGATCGCCCGCACAACCTCGGAACGGGATGCCCGCCGCAGTCACCTCACACTGACCGCCCGCGGCAGGAGGATGTTTGCGCCGTTCGAACAACGAACACACCAGCAAATCGGGGCAGTCCTGGTCAAACTGCAGCCTGCCGATCAAACGCGGCTGATCGCAGCCATGGAGGCAATCGAGAGCCTGATCGAAGACAGCCGGAATGCTCCGGCCGAACCGGAGCATGGATTGATATTGCGGCAGCCGCGGCATGGCGATTTCGGCTGGATCGTGAAGCGTCACGCCGAGCTTTACGCGCAGGAACATGGCTGGACCGAACCGTTCGAAGGCCTGTGCGCTCAGATCGTTGCCGATTTCGTCAACAACCATGATGTCAAGCTCGATCGTTGCTGGATCGTAGACCGCAACGGAGAAAACGCCGGCTCGGTGATGCTCGTGAAGGACACGCCGGGTGTTGCGCGGCTGCGGCTCCTTCTCGTCGAGCCGAACGCGCGCGGCCTGGGACTAGGAGCGCGCCTTACCGAGGAATGCATCCGCTTCGCGCGGGCGGCCGGATACAAAAAGATTGTGCTGTGGACGCACAGCAATCTCACCGCCGCCCGCCGTGTCTATCAGAACGCGGGCTTCCGGCTCATGCGTAGCGAGCGGCACAGGCGCTGGAGCCGACCGGTGATCAGCGAGCATTGGGAATTGGATTTGTAAGAACAAATAACTGAATACTCCACAATCTGCGCCAAATTAAACTTTGTTCATGCTCGGGCCGGCGCGAGATTTCGGCCAAATCGTTTCCTACATGGCGGACGCTGCGCATATCGCACTTCGCCTATTCATGGAGGAAACATGTCGATAGAAGGCTTTATTGATGGTCTGCACATCGGTCCCGCTTGGAGCCATGATAATCTCGCGGTGCATCCGCTCATCGCCGCAGCCGCCGGCCAGCGCGCCTATCTCACCTTGGATGAGGCGCTGGCAACGCAATCCTTCCGCGTGAGCGAAATTTCAAAAAGCGGCAGCGTCCCCGAACTCAAGGTACACAATAACCTGTCACAGCCGGTCCTGCTGCTGGACGGCGAAGCGCTCGTCGGCGCAAAACAGAACCGGGTGCTCAATTTGAGCATCATGGTGCCGGCGCAAACCGAGATGAACATCCCGGTCTCTTGCGTGGAGGCCGGGCGCTGGCGGCATGTTTCTGATAGCTTTGCGTCCGCGGATCATGCTTATTTTGCACGCGGCCGGGCCCGCAAAGTTGCTCAGGTTTCGTATGCAATGCGGGAGTTCGGCTCCCGCAGCAGCGACCAAGCCGACGTGTGGGGTGAGATAGCGGACAAGTCGGCCAGAATGTCGGCTCGCTCGCCGACCGCGGCGATGTCGGCGATCTACGAAGGCAGCCAGGGGCCGCTCGATGACTTTGTTCGTGCCATGCCCCGGCAGCAGGGACAGGTCGGAGCGGTGTTCTCGATCCATGGCCGGATCGCCGGCATCGATGTCTTCGATTGCGCCGATACATTTGTCAAAGCCGCACCAAAGCTCATGCGCAGCTACGCGTTGGATGCTCTGGAAACCGCGCCGCCGTCCGTGAACAACGAAGCGGACAGCGATACCGTGCGGGCGTTTCTTGGGGACATCGAGGGCGCGAACGTCACCCGATTCAAAGCGCTCGGGCTTGGCGACGATCTGCGCCTCAAAGGTCGCGACTTCACCGGCGCCGCACTGGAAGTTTCAGGCCACATCGTCCATCTCGTATCGTTTCGGGATGGCCTGCACGAAATCCGTTAGGCCTAGGCAGCGGAAAGCGTAGCCCGGATGAGCGAAGCCGCCTACGCCAAGGCTTCGGCGGCCTCACTCACATTAGTGCGTCGAAGCCTTAGCGAAGACGGGCGACATTCGGGCTTGCGCCTGCAAGCATGCCCGCATGTCGCACACGCTCATACGGGCTTACGTCACCCTGACCACGATATTCCCCGTCGCTTTTCCTGACTCCACGGCCTCGTGCGCGGCCGCGATATCGCCGAGCACAAACGTCTGCGCCACATTGTGCAGGAGCTCGCCGCGCCCGAGCATTTCCGTAATGTCGCGGGTCGCGCGCTCGCGCTCGTCTTTGCTTAGCTCATAGACGAGAAAGAATCTCAGCTCGATGCTGTTCTGCAGCAGGAACTGGAACGGAATCATCAGCTCAGGAGCGCTGCTGCCGTAGATCGCGACCAGGGCTTTTGGCGCGAGCACATCCGGCAACAACTTCGCGTTGGCCGCGAGATCAAGCTCGATCACGGCTGCAACACCGCGGTTTGCTGTAATGGCCTTTATGCGCGCGCCAACATTCTCGCGCCGGTAATCGATCACGTGGTCGGCGCCGGCTTGGCGGGCAATAGCGGCCTTTTCGGGCGAGCTCACCGTGGTGATCACGGTCGCCTTTCGCTTCTTTGCAAACTGAATGGCATAGTGTCCAACGGCGCCGGCGCCGCCGGCCACAAGCACGGTCGAGCTTTCCTTCACGCCGGCGAGCACGACCGCGTGATAGGCGGTATAGGCGGGAATCCCGAGACAGGCGCCGGCATCCATGCCCACATTGGCAGGGAGCGCCACCGCCTGTTCGGCCGGCAAGACAATAAATTCGGCGGCCGTGCCGAACGGACGCCGCCATTGCCCATTCCAAACCCAGACCCGTTCACCGACACGGGAGGCGGGCACGCCGTCGCCGACAGCTTCGATCTCGCCCGCTCCGTCGCTGTGAGGAATGACGCGCGCAAACGCGATCTTGCGGGTCAGTCCGGCGCGGTTCTTGACGTCCGAGGGATTGACCCCCGATATGTGCAGCCGCACGCGCACTTCGTTGCGCGCGGGTTGCGGGGTCTCAACCTCCGCAAGGTGCAATACATCGCGGGCCGGTCCGTTTCGCTCGTAACAGGCAGCGCGCATGGAAACCTCCCAATGTGTTGAGCATAGAGATTTTAATTGCTTTAAACGCACCGTTGATCAGGACCGCCGGCGTCTTATTGTTCCCGGGGTCACCTCGAATATCTCCGCTGTTGCCGGTGCCTCGGCAAACGCAGCCACATCGGCCCCCGTCATCCAGGGCTGGGCGCCGAGCTTTGCCAGCTCCCGGTGCAGGGCTCCGCGGCGCACCGGATCGAGGTGAGCAAAAACCTCGTCCAGCAGCAGGACCGGCGCAAAGCCCGTCATGGCGGTGAGCAGTCCGGCATGGGCAAGCACGAGTCCGATCAGGAGCGCCTTCTGCTCTCCTGTCGAGGCGTCGGCCGCGGCAATGTTCTTGCCCGCATGGCGCACCAGGAGATCGGTCAAGTGCGGGCCCTCGAGCGTGCGCCCGGCGGCGGCGTCGCGCGCGCGGCTCTCTCGCAGCATTGCGCGATACCGATCCTCGATCTCGGTTGCGGGATGCAGCAGGACGAGCTTTTCCAGAGTGCCTGCAAGGCTGATATCCGCGCTGGGAAATGGCGAGACGGGGTCCTTGCGGGCGGCGAGGCTTGCTTGCAGTCTGCGCACGGTTTCGACCCGCAACGCTGCGATTGCGACCGCGAGCTCCGCCGTCTCGTGCTCGATGGCATCGAGCCAGTGCAAATCGGACCGCGGATCCTCAAGCAGGCGGTTGCGCGAGCGCAGCGCGCGTTCCAGCGCAGCGACGCGGCCCGAGTGATCGGCATCGACCGCAAGCACCAAGCGGTCGAGAAAGCGGCGCCGCTCAGATGCCGGACCATTGAACAACCCGTCGAGTGCGGGCACCAGCCAGATCACCCGCAGATAATCGGCAAAGGCCGTGGCGGAGGAAACCGGCGCGCGATCGATACGGCATTTACGCGACACCGTGGCGCCCTCGGCGGGCTGCTCAATGCCGGTGCCCAAGGTGGCAAGGCCGAGCGCCCCTTCCACATCGGCGGATACCGCCCACGAGCCGTCCCCTTCGGAAAAGGCGATATCTTCGAGGGTCGCGCGCCGCAGTCCGCGCCCGGGCGCGAGCAACGATATCGCCTCGATCAGATTGGTCTTGCCCGCCCCGTTTGGCCCGACCAGCACGACCGGTCCGCCACCAACTTCGATCTGCGTCGAGCGATAGCTGCGGAAGTTCGTGAGCGAGAGGCGGCGGAGCATACAGGAATCAGTGGTGGGCAATCAGCAATCAGATCAGATGCACCTGATTACCGACTCCTGATTACCGACCACTGTCACACTCGCATCGGCATCAGCACATAGAGTGCGCCCTTGCCCTCACGATCCTGAATAAGTGTGGGCGAGCCCGGATCAGCAAGCTTGAGCACCGCGGCTTCGCCGTCGAGTTGCGCAGCGATGTCCAAGAGATAACGCGAGTTGAAGCCGATATCGAGTGGCTCCGCCCCGTATTCCACTTCGAGCTCTTCGGTGGCGCTGCCCGAATCCGGATTGGTGACCGAAAGCAGGAGCTTGCCGCTGCTCAAGGACAATTTTACCGCCCGGCCGCGCTCGCTCGACACTGTGGACACCCGGTCGACCGCCTGCTCGAATTCCAACTTGTCCACGACAAGCTCCTTGTCGTTGCTCATCGGAATGACACGCGCATAGTCGGGGAAGGTGCCGTCGATAAGCTTGGAGGTGAGTACCGCCTCGCCGATGTTGAACCGGATCTTGCCCTGCGACAGCTCAATGGTAATTTCCGCCTCATTGTCTTCGATTAAGCGCTGCACTTCGGCGACGGTCTTGCGCGGCACGATGATGCCGGGCATGCCACCTGCTCCCGACGGCAGCGGCAGCTCGAATTGGGCAAGCCGATGCCCGTCGGTGGCAACCGCGCGCAGCGTGACGCTCTTCGCCGCGCCGGCCGGATGCAGATAGATGCCGTTGAGATAATAGCGGGTCTCTTCGGTTGAGATCGCAAACGCGGTCTTCTCGATCAGGCGCTTGAGCTCGGCCGCGGTCAGCTTGAAGCTGTGGGTCATCTCTCCCGCCGCGAGATCGGGAAAATCGCTTTCCGGCAGCGTCTGCAAGGTGAAGCGCGAGCGGCCGGCCCGGATTGCCATAACGGCGCGATCGCCGGAACTCTCGATCGCGACCTGCGCCCCCTCCGGAAGCTTCCGCACGATTTCGTAAAGCATGTGGGCAGGAACGGTGGTCGAGCCTGGGGGACCGACCTCGGCTGAGACCGTCTCCCGCATTTCTACGTCAAGATCGGTCGCCTTGAAGGAAAGCTTGGAATCCTCGGCACGGATCAGCACGTTACCCAGAATTGGTATCGTGTTGCGGCGTTCCACGACGCGATGAACATGCCCTAGTGATTTCAAGAGCGCCGCGCGTTCGACGGTGACCTTCATTGTTGTAATCCGCCCGGACCAGAAAGGGGGGTGGGAAATTGCCGCCTGCGCGCGATTTCTGCAAGGGCAACTGGCAGGTTGAGCAAGCTCTCGCCGACGCCGCTCCGGGCCGTCCAATTAAAACACCCCGGAGCCTCCCGGTCCGGGATTCCACGCGGGGGGTTGCCCGCGCTAACGCCGGTCGAGCGTGCCTCTTGAGCCCATGACCGCTCAGCCCATGACCGCGACCCCGCGAGCAACCCGCCCCGACGAAGAGGTCACTCCTGCAATTGCCGCTTCAGCAGCTCGATCTCCTCTGCGAGTGAACTGTCGTTGTTCACCAGGTTTTCGATTTTTCGCACGGCATGCAGCACGGTCGTGTGGTCACGGCCGCCGAAGCGCCGTCCGATCTCGGGCAATGAGCGCAGCGTCAGCGTCTTGGCCAAATACATCGCGACTTGCCGCGGGCGCACGACATTGGCCGTGCGCCGCGATGACAAGAGGTCGGCACGGCTTACATTGTACTGTCTCGCCACCACCCGCTGGATATCTTCGATTTTGACCCGCTTGGGTTCCTGCGGGCGGATGAGATCGCGTACCTCGCGCTCGGCCATTTCGAGCGTGATTGGATTGCCCGTAAGCTTGCTGTGAGCAAGCAGCCGGTTGAGCGCTCCTTCAAGGTCGCGACCGTTATGAGTGACGCTCTTGGCAATGAATGCGAGCACGGCCGCCGGCACGTCAAAGCCAGGATGGTGTTGTTTAGCGGCTTGCGTGCGCGCCTTGAGGATTTCAAGCCGCAAGTCCTCGCCAAGGGATCCCATCTCCACCACGAGGCCGCCCGCGAGCCGCGAGCGCATGCGCTCCTCCAGGCTTTCGAGATCGGAGGGTGGCCGGTCCGCGGCAATAACGACCTGGCGGCCGGCATCGATGAGGGCATTGAGGGTGTGACAAAACTCGGCCTGGGTGGTCTTACCCTGCAGGAATTGCAGGTCATCGATCACGAGCACGTCGATCGCGCGCAACGCCTCTTTGAACGCAATTGCATTCTGCGCCCGCAGCGCCGATACGAACCCGTACACGAATTTTTCCGCGGTGAGGTAGAGCACCTTGCGGTCGGTACTGCCATTGCCGGCCCACGCGAGCGACTGCAGCAGATGCGTCTTGCCCAGTCCTACTCCCGCATGGACATAGAGCGGGTTGAACATGACCGGGTCGCCGCGCTCCGCGAGGGCGACCTGCTTGGCCGCGGCATGCGCCAGAGTGTTACAGCGCCCGACAATGAAGGTTTCGAACGTCAGGCGCGGATCAAGTGGCGAGCCACCCAGCGATTCGTGCGTCGCCGAAACCGTGCCGGCGGCAACGCGAGCTTCCATACCGTTCGATCGCGATGCGCGCGGCTCTCGCAGCGCGGCGAGTGGTTCGGCCGGCTTACCCTTGGCGGGGGCTCCCCGCAGCATGGAGGAGCGCACGGTAAGCTCGACGCGCGAAAACCCGGGATCCTCAGCCTGCCAACATGCCAGCACCCGTTCGGCATAATGGGACTGGATCCAGCTCTTGAGAAAGCGCGTCGGGACGGACAGCCTTACCGTCTCTCCCTCGCTGCCATCGAGCTCCATGCGGGCGAACCAGCTCGCATAAATGTCTTCGCCCACCTCGGCGCGAAGGCGATCTTTGACCCGCGTCCAAAGCTGCTGTTCCGTGCTCATATCCGGCTTCTCTTCTTTTTGACGGATTGGTGAGAACGCGGCGCTCGAAACACCACTGGACCGACGCGATGACAGCCGAGGAGACAAACGGGACACCGACAGGAACGAAGACACGCTTGCGGCGACTAAAAGAGCGCTTCGCGCAATCGAGTGCGGGCGCTCATGGGCGCGTTTCAGGCGGACGGGGGAGCAGGACCGCGCGCCGCGATAACGATGTGGCAAACGCACGCTTGGCGGTCGACCACACTGGCCTCGGGCTTTGCCCCTGGTGTAATCGCCATAATACCCCCTCTTCATGCCGCCGCGTTTTGCGGGGCCATGCACACATGACCGGAACTGCCAGTATTCAGGATCAGCTTCGTGTCATCGGCGCAGGTGCGCTTTCGCCACGAAGCTAAACTTTTGTCCGCATACGCCGAACACTCACCGGAGCGAAGAACAGCCGAATGTGACTAGGCACAAGACAAGCATTCTTATCTTCGATGAGCTCGAATGCAGACCGTTTACTGAAAGCTGCCGGCGACCCAGCAGCAGATTGAAAATAGCACGCAGCAGTACCCCTGCAATGCCGCGCAAGCGCCGAATCAACCTGATTCGCGCGCAGATTCGCGCGGCACAGCTCTCAACGCTTTTCCCGTGTCGGAATAAGTCACTCGTATTGCATAAGGATTTGAAGGGTCCTAAAAATCAGAAGAACCCGCACAATAAGCTCGGATAGTGGCTGCACGCATCCAGACGCTGTGATGAAAAGTATTCGATTTTCAAGTCCTTAAGCCCGCTTTCCTGGTAAACCTTTCTGCAAAAAGCTGTTTCCGTGCTCAAAAACGATGGGTAGCCCCCGCTCAACCGCGACAAAACGCGGGCGCGGATGTGACAATTTCGCACTAGCTGTCAATAGATATTACTAAGTCTGGGCACATTAAGTCTTGGCACATGATGGTCCGCTCGCGTGACACTTGTGCAACGCGCAGACGACAATCCCCAATTTCCGCAAATGCAGGCCGTTGACCGAAAGCCAAACTCAGAATTCGCCCTTTTCGCCAAAGCTTCGACGGGTGAGCTCCTGAAAAGCCGGCTAAGACTTCGCGCAGGCGCCTTCCTCAATCCCCGCTACGCCAAATCATCGGCAAACAGGCATGCTAGGCGCGAAGTTTCGCGATCCGGTGGGTGAGACGGGATACCTTGCGGCTGGCAGCGTTGCCATGAACGACGCCCTTTTGAGCGCAGCGCATGATGACGGGTTCAGCCTCTTTGAGAGCCGAAAGCGCTTTGGCGTGATCGCCTGTTGCAATCGCCTCCTCGACCTTGCGTACGCAACCGCGCAACTTGGAGCGGCGGCTTTTATTGATTTCGGTCCGGCGAGCAATCTTACGAGCAGCCTTGCGGGCGGAACTGGTGTTGGCCATGGGGATTTAGCTCCTGACGGAGGTGGCCGTTCGGCCGCTCATGCTACCTTGAATTAGAAACTGCAATGGCGGCGAGGGTTCGCCGCCGCCGCCCTTATAGGGATCTCGTCCTCTGGGGTCAACGGGCGTAACAGGGTTAGCCTGGATGGAGCGCAGCGACATCGGGGCGCTCCCGCGTTGCGTTCAACGCGAGCTACGACGGACGGCCCTGCGACGCAGCCGCCCGATCGCGGTCCCTTACGCATTTTCGGCGACAGCCTCAGATGAACGCGCATTGCGGGCGCGCAACCCATCATAAAGCGTGGCCAAGGCGGCTTTCTCCGCGCCGGTATAAGAAGAGAGGGGCGGCTTAACCCGCGCCCAGCTCTCCTCGCCATGAATATGCCCGAGCAACGCCTTCACCCCGGGGACGAGTTGCTTGCCGTCGAAGAGCTTGCGAATTGCGACGGCGATGGCAAGCGCGGGATCGCTGCCCGTGCGCCACGCCAGCGTGCAGAGATCCGCGTTGAGATTGGCGGTCGCGGAAATGCATCCCGCAAACACCCCGGAGCGCGCCTCCATCAATACCGCTTCGCTCGAAGGAAACACGCTGAAATTTGCCCTCACGGCTGCGACTTCGCGCGCGTAGACGAGGTCGCCCGAGGAGTCCTTTAGTCCGACGATGCGGTCGGCCCAGCGATCGAGCAGCCGCCGCACGAGCGCAACGTGCCAAGCCAGCCCGGATTGCGCCGGGAAATGATAGAGATAAAGCGGGATCGGCCGTTGCGCCGTGGCATTCACAATGGCTTCGATATACGCCACGAGCCCATCGTCCGGCACGCCTTTGTAATAGAACGGCGGCAGGAGCAAGGCCCCGGCAAACCCAAGCCCGGCCGCGTGCCCGGTAAGCGTGACCGCATCGGCAACGGCGGCGGCCCCGGTCCCCACCATCAGGCGATCCATCGGCAATCCCGCATCCCGATAAGCCGACATCAAGGTCAGGCGCTGATCAAGCGAGAAAGAAGTAGCCTCGCCCGTGGTGCCGAGCACGTTGAGCCCGTCGCAGCCGTTGGCGAGCAGGTAACGCGCGAGCGCGGTTGAACGCGCGCAATCAGGCGCGCCGTCGCCCCCCACCGCGGTCGCAATCGCTGCAATCACACCCTTGAGCTTGGTGGCGTCCATCTTTCTCTTCTCCGGCCTATCCGCTGACGTTGAATGCCGCGAGCGCGGCCAAATTGGCGAGCTGGGCGTCATTCGCCGAGAGCGGCGCGATTTGAACCGAGCGATCAAGCCCAACAAGAATGGGGCCTATCACGGTCGCGCCGCCCAGCACTTCCAGGAGCTTGGTCGAGATCGAGGCGGAATGGAAGGTTGGCATGATCAACACGTTCGCGGGTTCTGAGAGCCGGCAGAAGGGGTAGGCCTCGCGCAATTCCATATTGAGCGCCACATCGGCGGCCATATCGCCGTCGTATTCGAAGTCGACCCGGCGCTGGTCGAGAATGCGCACGGCGCCTTGCACGTGTACCGCCCGCTCGCCCGGGGGGTTCCCAAAGGTCGAGAACGCAAGCAAGGCGAGACGGGGCTCGTAGCCGAACCGCCGCGCAACCCCCGCAGCTTCAACCGCGATATCAGCCAGAATCTCCGCATTGGGCATTTCGGTCACCGCGGTGTCGGCGACGAGCACAGTGCGGCCACGTGCGAGCACGAGCGATACCCCCATGACCCTGTGGCCGGGTTTGGGATCGATGCAATGCCTGATCTCGGAAAGCGCCACGGAAAAATTGCGGGTGACGCCTGTCACCATCGCGTCGGCATCCCCGAGCGCAACCATGCATGAGGCAAAGTGATTGCGATCCTGGTTCACCAGGCGCTGACAGTCCCGCTGCAGATATCCGTGGCGTTGCAGCCGCTCATAAAGATAGGCGGCATAGGCCGGGTTTCGATGGGACAGCCGGGCGTTGATGATCTCAACCCCGCCGCCGAGCTCAATACCGAGATTACGCGCCGTTTCGCGCACGCGCTCCTCGCGGCCGACAAGAAGCGCGCTGCCCAATCCCTGATCGGCGAAGCTCATGGCGGCGCGGATGACCTGCTCCTCTTCGCCCTCGGCAAACACGACCCGCTGCGGCCGCCGCCGCAATCTCTCGTGCACACGCTGCAGAAAACCTGCGACCGGATCCCGGCGCGAGCGCAGCTGCCCGCGATAACCCTCCATATCAACGATCGGGCGACGCGCCACTCCAGTATCCATGGCTGCCTTCGCGATCGCGGGGGGCACGTGTGAGATCAGGCGCGGATCGAAAGGGACGGGGATGATGTAATCCGGACCATATTTTGGCCGGGTCCCGTAGGCGACCGCAACTTCGTCGGGCACGTCCTCGCGTGCGAGCTCCGCCAGCGCTTGGGCAGCGGCAATCTTCATCTCCATGTTGATGGCAGTTGCGCGCACGTCGAGCGCGCCGCGAAAGATATAGGGAAACCCAAGGACATTATTGATCTGGTTCGGGTAATCGGAGCGTCCCGTGGCCATGATGGCATCGCCGCGCACCTCGGCCACCTCTTCCACACTGATTTCCGGATCAGGGTTGGCCATGGCGAAGATGATGGGCTTGTCCGCCATGGACTTCACCATCTCTTTCGTGACCGCGCCCTTCACGGAAAGACCGAAAAACACGTCGCTGCCCGCCATCGCCTGCGCCAGCGTACGCGCTGAAGTTTTCGCGGCATGTGCCGATTTCCATTGATTCATCCCCTCGCTGCGGCCCTGGTAGATCACCCCCTTGGTGTCGCAAAGAATGATGTTGTCGGGCGGCAAGCCGATGGCCTTGAGCAGTTCGAGACTGGCAATCCCGGCCGCGCCCGCGCCATTGCAGACGAGCTTGGTCGATTTGATGTCACGGTTCGTGAGGTGCAGCGCATTGATCAGCCCGGCCGCCGCAATAATGGCGGTGCCGTGCTGGTCGTCATGAAAAACCGGTATATCGAGCAACTCGCGCAACCGCTGCTCGATGATGAAGCACTCGGGCGCGCGAATATCCTCCAGATTGATGCCGCCCCAGCTCTTGCCCAACAGCTTGACGCAATTGACGATCTCGTCGGGATCTTCGGACGACACTTCGAGATCGATGGAATCGATGTCGGCGAAGCGTTTGAACAGCACCGCTTTGCCTTCCATGACCGGTTTGGCTGCGAGCGCCCCGCGGTTCCCGAGCCCAAGAATGGCCGTGCCATTTGTGATAACGGCGACGAAATTGCCCTTGGTCGTGTAATCGAAGGCGCGGTCCTCGTCCTCGGCGATGGCGAGCACCGGCACGGCGACGCCGGGAGAATAGGCCAGCGAAAGGTCGCGCTGGGTGGCCATCGGCTTGGTGGCCACGATTTCGAGCTTGCCGGGACGCCCTTGGCTATGGAACAGGAGCGCTTCCTGATCGGTGAATGTCGGACGCGCGCCGTCGTCCTTTCTTTTGGAAGCCATCGAAGCCCCTTGTGTTCGCGGGAACAATTGTGAACAGGAACCGTAGCTGATCGAATGGCCGGCGCTCAAGAGATGGCTTGCTCGAGAAACGCTTTGTGGCGACCCGTCGCAGCGGCTGGTTGTCCCGGGGCGCGTGGAATGAGGCGCATGCATTGAACTGCGAGCACAATGAGTATAGGCGAAGGCGCGTCAGCTTGCGTCACCGGTGTGCCCTGATACAACGATTATGTCATGATACGATTTCTCTTTCGATTTGTTGGGCTCCTTTTGCTCGCCTTGGGGTTCATCTTTCTCGTCTATGACGGGACCAAATCGATTGCCGACCAGTCGCTTTACATCACTACCGTCGGCGCGGGCTGGGCGAATATCCATCAGAACTCGTTGTTGGCCGCTCAGCCCGTCGTGGAGCAACTCGTCGGGCCATGGTTCTGGCAAGGCATCGTCCAGCGCTATTTTCTCGACCAGCCGGTCTCGCTTGTGCTCGCCATTATCGCAGCCATTTTCATCCTGCTGGGCCGCAAGCGAAAGCCGCTCATCGGCTACGCGCGCGACTGACCGAATTGCCCGTTCAATCGCAGCCAAGCGCGGGCGGAGTATTGCTGGAGCTCCTTTTGTTGAGGTCGAGCCGGCAGCGCCACCTCTGCCCATCGCAAGTCGGACTTGCCCCGACTTGCGCGCGCAACCGGGAGGGACGCTGACCTCGGAAGCGCAAAGAACGCGTCACGTCACTCAAACGCGCTCTGAATATCGCTAGTCGCCCTGTCCCGCCCTTCCGATCTGCACGTAATAGCGGATCGCTCCCGGGTGGAGCGGTAGAAACAAGTTGTGATTTATGTTCGCGGGAATGGTTGCCGCCGCCGCCGAGTGCACTTCCATCATTTCTTCATGATGTTCGAACACAGAACGTACAACGGTGTAGACGAGGTCATCGGGTAAAAGCTCGTGCGCTACGGCGAAATTGTAGAGTCCCAATGTTTGATACGCCCGCAGCAGTGAAGGATAGGTTCCGGCGGGAATGAGGGAAGGCGTAAGCTCCGGCATTGCGAGGCGGAGCGCCGCAACCTGCTCGGAAGTAAATGCGATGTAGCGGACCTTCTCCTTCGCCTCGAGCTCGATGAATGCCGGAAGCGGCACGCCGCCTGCCCCCGCAATCACGTCGAGCTCACGCCGTTGCATCTGGGCAGCAAGCTCCTCCCACTCTCCGAACAGGAACTGCACGGGGATCTTCAGCGTGTTGAAGAACTCCGGAATGTAGACGGCCGAGGTTCCGCGACGCGGACCGATGCCCACGCGCTTGAGCCCCATTTCGGAAACCGCGCGCAGCCCGGAGTCCTGGAGGACAATCAGCTGGAACGGCGTGTCGAACATGGGAAAGGCAACCCGCATGGAGCGCGCAGGCCGCTTGCCGGCCCATACCCCGGTGCCGTTCCAGGCCTGCAGGGCAATCCCCGTCGTGACGAATCCAAGCTTGGCTTCACCCGATTCGAGCAGCTCGATGTTCTGCACTGGACCTTCGGTTGGCAATCGCATCACCGGAAGCGAGAGAGCCCGGGTAAGAAGCCTGGCGAGGCCTTCGCCATAGACATAGTAGGTCCCGCCGGGAGACGCGGTGCCGATCGCAAGATGATCAGGCCAATTTGGCTCACCGGCCTGCGTTGGGCCTGTCCACGCCATCCCCGCGCAGATCAGGAGAGCAATCAACGAGGAGCGCATGGAAACTTTTCCCCTCCTACGCTGGCAGCGCCTGTTCGGGCGCATCCGCCTCAAGCTCGGTCTCCTTTTCGAGATGCGCGCGCATTCTCTCCTCGTCGAGCGCGTCTTCCCATTTCGAGACGACAATCGTGGCGACGCCATTGCCGACAAGATTCGTCAGCGCGCGCGCCTCCGACATGAAGCGGTCGACTCCCAGGATGACTGCGATGCTCGCCACCGGGATGTGGCCGACGGACGACAGCGTGGCTGCCAGCACGATGAAGCCGCTGCCGGTCACGCCCGCGGCTCCCTTTGAGGTTAGCAGCAGCACCGCGATGATCCCAAGCTGTTGCCAGAGCGTGAGCTCGGTGTTGGTCGCCTGCGCCAGGAAAATGGCGGCCATGGTCAAATAGATGCAGGTGCCGTCAAGATTGAAGGAATAGCCGGTCGGAATGACGAGTCCGACCACGGATTCCTTGCAGCCGAGATTCTCCAGCTTGGTCATCATGCGCGGCAGTACCGATTCCGAAGACGAGGTGCCGAGCACGATCAGCAGCTCTTCCTTGATGTATTTGATGAATTTCCAGATGCTGAACCCGGTCAGCCATGCAATACCGCCGAGCACGACGAAGATGAAAATGAGGCAGGTGGCGTAGAACGCCGCCATGAGCTTGCCGAGCGAGGCCAGCGTGCCGATACCATATTTCCCGATGGTGAAGGCCATAGCCCCGAAGGCGCCAAGAGGGGCGACCTTCATGATGATCCCGACTACGTTGAAGAGCGCGTGTGATATCGTATCGATGAGACCTAGCAGCGGCTTGCCGCGCTCGCCCAGCATGGAGAGCGCAAATGCAAACAGGATGGCGAAGAACAGCACTTGCAGAATCTCGCCTTCGGCGAAGGCCCCAACGATGGTGTTGGGAATGATGCGCATGAGAAAGTCGACCGTGCTCTCCTGCCCGACCTTGGTGGTGTAGATTGCAATCGACTTGGTATCGATCGTCCTGGGGTCGACGTTCATCCCGCTGCCGGGCTGGAGGACATTGATGATGATGAGCCCGACAGTGAGCGCAAGCGTCGTGGTCACCTCGAAATAGATCAGCGCCTTGAGGCCGACGCGCCCGACCTTCTTCATGTCGTCCATGCTGGCGATGCCGTGCACGACGGTACAGAAGATGATGGGTGCGATCATCATCTTGATCAGCTTCACGAAGCCGTCGCCGAGCGGTTTCATCTGCTCGGCCACTTGCGGATAGAAATAGCCGAGCAGGACGCCGATAACGATCGCGGTCAAGACCTGGAAATAAAGATGCGTGTAGATCGGCTTGCGTGGTGCTGCAATTGCGGCGGTAGCCGCTGTGCTCGCCTGCATAGCGTTCTCCCTTTTTCCCGGGCCGTCGGCGTGAGGCCGCGCGCTGTTCTTGTTTTTGCGGGCGTGCGCGCCGCTGTTTTCTATCACGCCGTGGGCAAGCCAGCAGCTGGAAAATTCCGACCGGCAAAAAGGGAATTCGGTCGTGGCCGGGCAGGCGTTGGCGCTTTTAACGCTTGCGCTGCAAGCGCCTTAATCGGGAATCGTATGCCACCGAACTACGCAGCTGCTCATACGCCCTGCACGTTGGCACATGATCCGGAGATATCAGCCATGTAGCGGATTTAAGAATCCGCTTGCGTATCAGATAATGGCATGGCGCACCTTGGCCGATACCCATTCGCTGAGCACCACGGTCGCAATGATGACGAGCAGAATGATCGAGACCTGGGTCCAGGCCAGAGTGGTGATAGCGGCGTTGAGAGGCAGACCGATGCCGCCAGCCCCGACCAACCCGAGTACGGTGGATTCGCGGATGTTGATGTCCCATCGGAACACCAAGACCCCGGCAAAGGCCGGCATTACCTGAGGAACGATGCCGTAGGCCGTCACTTGCGCATTGCTCGCTCCGGTCGCGCGCACCGCTTCGACTTGGCTCGCATCGATCTCTTCGATCGCCTCGTAGAGGAGCTTGGCGCAGAAGCCGATCGAGCGAAGCCCTATGGCCAGGATGCCGGCGAGCACCCCAGGTCCCACGATGGTGACCAGCATCAACGCCCAGATCAAGGAATTGATGGAGCGTGACGACACGATGATAAAAAGGGCAAGCGGCCGCGCCAGGATCGCACTCGGCGTCGTATTGCGCGCGGCGCAATATGCGACCGGGATCGCTACGAGGACGCCGATTGCAGTGCCGAGCGTGGCGATGTTGACCGTGTCCCAAAGTGGCCGCCAGAGCTTTGCCATGAAGCTCCAGTCAGGGGGCACCATGCGGGCGGCGAGGTCAGCGGCTTGCGCCGGCGCATCCAGCACAAACGGCCAGATTGTCTTCTCAGAGATGAGTTGCCAGCACGCAAGGAAGATCGAGGCGCCGGCGAGCCACGCCGCCCAGATCGCGAATTGCGCGAGCGGGCCGCGGCGTCGCCAGACTTTTGCATCACCTTCAATGCCAATCGCCATTATTTTACCCACTCGCGCAAGTAGCCGGAGCAATACTCCGCCAGCATGACGAGGCCGATAATGATGAGCAGAATGGCGGCGGCGGAATCGAACTCGTAGCGCTCGAACGAGGTGTTGAGGGTCGCGCCGATGCCGCCAGCGCCCACGATTTCAAGCACTGCCGACTCGCGGAAGTTGATGTCCAGGCGATAAAGTCCAAGTCCGATCATGCGCGGCATGACCTGCGGCTGAACCCCGAAATTGATCCATTGCAGAAAGCCCGCGCCAGTCGCGCGTACGGCCTCCGCCTGCGCAGGATGCATGTCTTCGATATCCTCAGCGAGGAGCTTTCCGTAAAAGCCGATGGTCGCGAAGGCGAGGGTGACAAACCCGGCGAATGGGCCGAAGCCGAACAGCTTTACAAAAAAGATGGCGAGAATGACCTCCTGGAAACTGCGCGACAGTGCCAGGAAAGCACGGCACAAGTAGTAGACCGGTGCTGGGGCGATGTTCTTAGCGGCTCCGATTCCAACCGGGATCGAGATGGCGATACCCACAACGGTGGAGACCACGGTCATCCAGATGCTTTCCGCGATACCCTCCTCAATCTCTCCCCAGCGACTCATAAAATCGGGCGGGAAGAACGCGGCGATGAACCGCGCGCCGCGCGGCAGGCCTTCCCAGACCCGCGCCCAGTTCACCTCCGTCGTGCCGAACGCGAGCGTCAGATAGATCACGCCGCCGAAGCCCAGCAGCCAGCGTAGCCACGCCCGTTTGATGAGTGGCGGCGGCCGCCACCGGCGCGAGACGGCGGCTGCGGCTGTCATGCTCACCATCAATATGACGCCCACACGTGATGCGACGCAGCTATGTCAGCCCGGCCATGCGGTCGCGGTCCGGTTGCAGCGGCTGGAGCGCGACGGCATGAACTGCAGCGCTTTCATCCACGTCCTCCTCCACCTTGCGTATGCTGGCTGACCAGTCCTCTTCGCCGTAGATCCGGGTGAGTACCTCAGCGGTTAGCCCAGCCGGTGGCCCGTCATAGACGACCTCGCCGCGGCGCAGACCTACGATCCGCTCCGCGAAGGTCTGCGCCAGCACGACGTCGTGGATGTTGATGATGGCCGAGAGCGGTTTGCGTTCTGCGCACAGCTCCTTGATCAACCGCATGATCTGTCGCGAAGTCCTGGGGTCGAGCGAGGCCGTCGGCTCGTCCACCAGCAAAAGCTCCGGGGCCTGGATCAGCGCCCGGCATATGCCGACGCGCTGTCGCTGTCCGCCGGAAAGCTCATCGGCGCGCTTGTCCGCCATCTGGTCGAGACCGACGCGGGCAAGCAAGCGGAACGCCTCGTCGATGTCGACTTGCGGAAAGCGCCGGAGCCAACTCTGCCAGAAACCGACATAACCGAGCCGCCCACTGAGCACGTTCTCCATGACGGTGAGCCGCTCGACCAGGGCGTATTCCTGAAAAATCATGCCGAGTTGGCGCCGCGCACGCCGCAACCCGCTACGGCCGAGAGTAGTGATCTCGGTGTTGTTGAGAGTAATCGTCCCGGCGGTCGGTTCCACCAGCCGGTTGACGCAGCGGATAAGCGTCGATTTCCCTGCCCCTGAGGGCCCGATGAGCGCCATCACCTGGGAGTCGGGGATTTCGAGGCTCACTCCCTGCAACGCCACCTCGCTCGTCCGGTAGCGCTTCGTCAATCCCCTGATCCGAAGCATGTTCGAATGGCCCGGTCGTCGTGCCGGGTTGCTCGCTCACTAGAACGGGCACTGCTGCCCCAATGAGGTGTGCGCCCGTTCAGCCCTTAGCCCGGCATTACTTGCAAGTGTATTTCACTCCTGTGGCGGTGTCGATCTTGCGGATGACGTTCCAGTCCTTCTGATAGGTGATTGGCAGGAACCGGTCCTCGTTCTTGAACTCGGCTTTCAGCGCGGAGCCTTCCCACGGATAGGTGAAGAACGCATCCTTGGTCTGGTCGATCAACTTCGGATCAAGATTATACGCATAGCCGTAACCCGTGGTCGGAAAAGTCTCCGATTTGTAGATCGAGCGGATCTTGGAGCGATCGACCACTTTGCGTTCGAACATCCGGAACATCACCTCGTTCGCAATGGCAGCCGCGTCGTAATCCTTGTTGGCGACCCCAATGACCGAATTGTCGTGCTTGCCCGAGAAGACAGGCGTGAAGTCACGGTCGGCCACGAGATTGAATTCAGCTGCGAGAATGGCCGATGGCGCCTTGAACCCTGAGTTGGAGGTCGGCGACGTGAAAGCAACCTTTTTACCCTTGAGGTCCGCTGGCGTTTTGATTGCACTATCGGCAGGCACGATGATTTCCATTTCGTAGCCGAACTGACCGTTCTGGGTTCCCATGATAGCGAAAGGCACGAAGCCCGCGCAGTTTACCGCAATCGGAACGGAGCCGGTGTTGAAGCCAGCCACATGCAGCCGGCCGGAACGCATTGCTTCGATTTGTGCCGCGTTGGACTGAACCGGGAAGAATACGACCTTCTTGGACGTCGCCTTCTCCATGTGTTTGATGAAGCCGTCCCACGCCTTGGCGTACACGGCCGGATCTTCGACCGGCGTATACGCGAAGATCAGCGTGGAGGGATTGACAAATTGTTTGGTGTCCGCCGGCGCGTCGGCGACAAGGTCTCCGTTGCGGTCGCAATAGGCCTTGTCCAGTTCCCCTCGGGGACAGTCCTGGGCGACTGCCGCCGCAAGCGGGCTGATGGCGAAAACCACCAGTGCGACGAGCCAAGCAGCAATCGCATTCATCGACGATAACATGTCGGTTCTCCCAGCCAGAGCCATCGGAATGTTTCTCACCCGGACACCAGCTTTTACCATGAACACGACAAATCAATGAATTTCCGGCTCGGGAATGCCTTCGGCGCCTTCGAGGAAGTCGAAATCACAACCCTCGTTGGCCTGACGAGTGTGCTGAGCAAACAAGCGGTAGTAGCCGCGCGGGTAATTTCGTGGCGGTGCCTTATAGGCTTTGATGCGTTGCGCGATCTCCGCATCGCTCAACTCGAGGTGGATCGAGCGCTTGGACACGTCAACGCTGACGCGATCGCCGTTGCGCACCGCGGCGAGCGGGCCGCCGATCTGTGCTTCCGGCGCGACATGCAGGATGCAGGCGCCGTAGCTCGTGCCGCTCATCCGGGCGTCGGAAATCCGCAACATGTCACGCACGCCCTGACGCAACAGTTTTTTCGGAATCGGCAGCATGCCCCATTCCGGCATGCCCGGACCGCCGATCGGGCCTGCATTGCGCAGAACCATCACGTGGTCCGCGGTGACAGGAAGGTCGAGATCGTTCACCGCTTTGGTCATCTCGTCGTAGCTGTCGAACACCATCACAGGCCCGGTGTGATGGAGCAGTCGCGGGTCAGCTGCGGGCGGCTTCATCACGCATCCGTCAGGAGCGAGATTGCCGTAGAGAATCGCGGTGCCGCCGGAGGCGGCGATCGGATAATTGAGCGGTCGAATGACGTCGTCGTCATAAACCTGCGCCCCGGCAATGGCGTCCGCCATCGTACCAGCGACCGTGCGCGCCTCGAGATGCAGCATCGGCTTGAGCCGCGAGAGGAGCGCCCGCGTTCCCCCGGCGATGTGAAACTCCTCCATCAACCACTTGCCCGACGGCCGCAGATTGACAATGACGGGCACACGGCTTGCGACCTCATCGAAATCCTTGAGGCTGATTGGCACGCCGGCACGCCGAGCAATCGCAACGAGATGCACCATGGCATTGGTCGAGCCCGCGAGCGCGCTGTGCACGACGAGCGCATTCTCGACCGACTTGCGGGTGAGAATGTCTCGCGGCTTGAGATCCTCCCAGATCATCTCGACGATGCGCCGGCCACAGGCGCAGGCCATGCGCGGGTGACCGGCATCGGCCGCCGGGATTGAAGCTGCCCCGGGCAAGGTGAGCCCGAGCGCCTCGGCAATAGCCGTCATGGTCGAAGCAGTGCCCATGGTCATGCAGGTGCCCGCCGAGCGCGCGATGCCTGCCTCCATGTCGTTCCACTCGCGCTCGGTGATGTTGCCCGCTTCCTTCTCGGCCCAGTATTTCCACACATCAGATCCGGAGCCGAGGATGCGTCCGCCGAAATGGCCGCGCAGCATGGGTCCTGCCGGCATGAAGATCGCGGGCAGATTCATCGAGATGGCGCCCATGATGGTCGCCGGAGTGGTCTTGTCGCAGCCGCCCATCAGCACCACGCCATCGACCGGATGCTGGCGCAGCAGCTCCTCCGTCTCCATGGCGAGAAAGTTGCGATAAAGCATGCTGGTCGGTTTGACGAACTGCTCGGAGAGCGACATGGCCGGCAGCTCTACCGGAAAGCCCCCCGCCTGCCAGACCCCGCGCTTGATCGCCTCGACGCGCTCGGGAAAATGCGTGTGGCATTGCGCGAGATCGCTCCAGGTATTGATGATCGCGACCACCGGCTTGTTGAGAAAATCCTCGCGCGCATAGCCCATCTGCAGCGCGCGCGAGCGATGGCCGAACGAGCGCAAGTCGGTGGCGCCGAATGTGCGCTGGCTTCTAAGATCGGCGAGCGTCTTGCGCGGCATTTGCTTTGCTCCTGACCGGAAATGCGCGATCCAAGCGCAGGCTTGCGATGCAAATCATTGGCTGCTGCGCCTGCAAAATCAAGGTTCGATGACGCTTCCCTTCATATCGATACCGTCCTTGCCATCAGGCGGACAGCCGCTTGGCTATCGCTTGTTTGCTTTTCTCCACGCATCGAAGTCTTTGCGCGTTTGCTCTTCCGTTGCGGGATAAAGCCCGAGGATTGAACGGCCCTTGAGGACTTCCTCCGTCACGAAATCCTCGAAAGCCGTCATCTCGGTTGTCTCGTCGGCGATCTCATCCACAAGATGCGCCGGGATAACCACGACACCTTCCCCGTCGCCAACAATCACGTCGCCTGGAAAGACCGGAGCATCGCCGCACCCGATCGGGCCATTGATGTCGATGGCCTGGTGCAAGGTGAGATTCGTGGGAGCGGCCGCACGGTTGTGATAGGCGGGAAACGGCAGCTTTCGCAGCTCCGGCGTATCGCGAAAGCCGCCGTCCGTTACCACGCCGGCGCAGCCGCGCACCATCAGGCGAGAAATGAGGATTGAGCCGGCGGAAGCGGCGCGCGGGTCCTTGCGGCTGTCGATCACGAGCACGGCGCCCGGCGGACACTGCTCGATCGCAACCCGCTGGGGATGATTTCGATCGCGAAAGACCTCGATTGGATTGAGGTCCTCCCGTGCCGGCATGTAGCGCAGCGTGAAGGCGATCCCCACCATGGGCGTCGCTGCCGGATTGATCAGATGGACATCCTGAATCCATTGACGGCGCAAGCCGCGCTTATAGAGCGCGGTGGTGAGCGTGGGAGTTGATACGTTCTTGAGCTTGTCGCGGGTCGCAGGAGACAGACTGGACATGGACAACTTCTCTTTATCTGATGCGTTTATGACCGTAACGCCGTCGCGCGCGCTACCCCTGCTGGACGGGAGGACAGGGGAATGATCCCGCGATCGTGCTCATGTTTCCTCGATCTGATTTTCAGGGCGTTTACGCGATTTTGAGCCACGCGGTTCAAAGAGTCGAGGCCGACAAAAGAGAGATCAGCCCGCGCTGCGATGAGTAGTTCTTTCGCCTGGACGTCATCAGGCATCGATCAAGCCGGGAGTGAGATTGGCACGCACCAGGCGGTGGGATATCGTGCGAGCAAACGGCAAGGAGCCAGTATGGAAGAGCAACTGCGCCGTGACGCTTTGGAGTATCACCGCTTTCCGACGTCCGGAAAGATCTCCGTCACGCCAACCAAGAGCCTTGTCAATCAGCGCGATCTCGCGCTCGCCTATTCGCCGGGTGTCGCCTATGCCTGCCTTGCCATCAAGGAGGATCCGCACGAGGCAGCCACGCTCACTTCGCGCGCCAATCTGGTTGCGGTGATCACGAACGGCTCTGCCGTGCTCGGCCTCGGCAATATCGGCCCGCTCGCGGGCAAGCCTGTCATGGAAGGCAAGGGTTGCCTGTTCAAGAAATTTGCCGGTATCGACGTCTTCGACATCGAGATCAACGAGAGCGATCCCGACAAGTTCGTTGCGATTGTCGCGAGCCTCGAGCCCACGTTCGGCGGCATCAACCTGGAAGATATCAAGGCTCCGGAATGCTTCTACATCGAACGTGCGCTCCGGCAACGGATGAAGATTCCGGTCTTCCACGATGACCAGCACGGCACCGCCATCATTGTGGCTGCCGCCGTTCTCAACGGCCTCACGCTGGTCGGCAAGGATATTGGCAAGGTCAAGCTGGCGTGCTCGGGCGCGGGCGCAGCCGCGATTGCCTGTCTCGATCAGCTCGTGAGTCTCGGGCTGCCGGTGGAGAACATCCTGGTAACGGACGTGAACGGCGTCGTGTACGAAGGCCGCACCGAAGCGATGGACCCGATCAAGGCACGTTATGCCAGGCCCACCTCCGCACGCACGCTGGGCAACATCATCGAGGGCACGGATATCTTTCTTGGTCTCTCCGCGGGCGGAGTGCTCAAGGCGGATATGGTCAAGCGGATGGCGCGCGACCCCCTCATATTGGCGCTCGCAAACCCGAACCCGGAAATTGCGCCGGAAGAGGCGAAGGCGGTGCGGCCGGACGCGATCATCGCCACCGGCCGCTCGGATTATCCCAACCAAGTCAACAATGTTTTGTGCTTTCCTTTCCTCTTCCGCGGCGCGCTCGACGTCGGCGCAACAGCCATCAACGAGGAGATGAAGCTCGCCGCCGTGCGCGCTCTCGCCGAGCTCGCCCACGCGGAGATGTCGGACGTGGTCGCCGCCGCTTATGGCGAGCGCCGACTGGAGTTCGGGCCCGAGTACCTCATACCGACACCATTCGATCCCCGGCTGATCGAGCGCCTCGCTCCTGCGGTCGCTAAGGCTGCGATGGATAGCGGCGTGGCGCTACGACCGCTCTCCGATCTCGCTGCCTATCGCCAGCGCATGGCGCGATTCATGTATCAGTCCGGCGCGAGCATGGAGCCGGTATTCGCCGCCGCCAAGATCGCGCGCAAACGGATTGCGTTCGCAGAAGGCGAGGACGATCGCGTCTTGCGGGCTGCTCAGGTGATCGTCGATGAAGGGCTGGCGAGTCCGGTCTTCGTCGGCCGTCCCGACGTGATCGCCGCGCGCAGCAACGAGATGGGCTTGCGGCTCAAGCCGGGGGCTGATTGCGAAATCGTCTGCTGCGAAACCGATCCACGCTACGACGAATCCTGGCGTGATTACTATGCGCTGACGCGGCGCGCCGGCGTCACGCCGGCGCTCGCGCGGGAAGCCATGCGCAATCGTTCCACCTTGATCGCGGCAATGCTGCTGCGGCGCGGTGACGTGGATTGCATGCTGTGTGGAACGTCCGGAGCCTTTTACGACCACCTCGGCTATGTCCGCCAGATGATCGGCTTGCGCGCGGGCGTGCGCACCTGGGGGGCGATGAACATGCTCATCGTCGGCGGACGGCAGCTTTTCCTCTGCGACACCTACGTCAATCAGGATCCGAGCGCCGAGCAGGTGGCCGATCTCACGCTCCTTGCCGCCGAGGAGGTGCGCCGGTTCGGGCTCACGCCGAGCATTGCGTTGCTTTCGCACTCAAGCTTCGGCAGTGCCGATTCCTCTTCCGCCCAAAAAATGCGCGCCGCGCTTGCGCTCGTTCAGGCGAAGGCGCCGGAACTCGCCGTCGAAGGCGAGATGCATGGGGACGCGGCCTTGTCAAAGCGAGTGCTTGATCGCGTCTTCCCGGATTCAAACCTGAGCTGTGAGGCAAACCTCCTGATGATGCCAAATCTGGACGCCGGCAACATCGCCTATAATCTGCTGCGCGCGGCGGCTGGCGGCGGAGTCACGGTCGGACCGATACTTCTGGGCAGCGCGAAGCCTGCGCATATCCTCACGCAAACCGCGACGGTGCGAGGCATTCTCAACATGACCGCTCTGGCGGTTGTGGACGCTGCCCAGTCCGGCGCGCGCGAGAGCGCGAGAATGGCAGCCGAGTTGGCCGCCGAGTAGAACGTGGCGGATGGAATGGCGAGCTCGGGACTTCATCGCGTCATCGTCGTCGGCGGTGGCGCAGGCGGGCTCGAGCTTGTCACCCGGCTCGGCGACAAGCTCGGCCGCCGCGAGCTCGCAGACATCACGCTGATCGACAAATCGCGCACCCATCTTTGGAAGCCGCTGCTGCATGAGGTCGCCGCCGGCACCATGGATTTCGCGGTGCACGAAATCGATTTCCTCGCACAAGCGCACTGGCACTCGTTCCACTATCGCATCGGAGAGATGATCGGTCTGGATCGGCAAAAACGCGTAGTCGAGCTTGCGGCTTACCTGGACGATGAGGGGCACGAAGTCACGTCGCGACGCAACTTTGGCTACGACACGCTCGTCATCGCGGTGGGCAGTCAGAGCAATGATTTCGACACCCCCGGCGCACGCGAGCATGCGATCTCGCTCGATACGCCGCTCGACGCCAGACGCTTCCATGCCCGGCTGGTGAACGCGTATATCCGCGGACATGCACAAGCAGCGCCGCTGCGGCCGGAGCAGCTGCAGGTCGCCATCATTGGGGCCGGTGCGACCGGCACCGAGCTTGCGGCGGAGCTACACTACACCACGAGAGAGCTCGTCGCCTACGGCTTGGAGGGGATCGATCCGGAACATGAGATCAAGATCCACCTGATCGAAGCCGCCGATCGCATCCTCCCGGCATTGCCGGAACGCCTTTCGAAGGCCGCACTGAAGCTCCTGGAGAACTTGGGCGTGCGCGTACATGTTGCATCCAAGGTTGCAGCCATAACGTCGGAGGGGGTGAAGCTTGGCAACGGGACTTTCATTCCTGCCGAGCTTGTCGTGTGGGCAGCCGGCGTGAAGGCGCCCGACGTTCTGCACGATCTCGATGGACTCGAAACCACCCGCATCAACCAGCTTCTGGTGCGGCCCACGCTGCAGACCACGCGTGACGACAACGTCTTCGCCATCGGCGACTGCGCAGCCTGCCCGTGGGAACACGATACCGGCAGCTTTGTTCCGCCGCGCGCCCAGGCCGCGCACCAGCAGGCGATGCATCTCGTCAAGCAGATCAGGCGGCGTCTTAAGGGCGAGCCGGTGCAACCATGGCGCTATCGCGATTTCGGATCGCTGGTCTCGCTTGGCGAGTACTCCACGGTCGGCAATCTGATGGGCGGACTGCTCGGCGGCAACCTGTGGATCGAGGGGCTTTTCGCGCGCCTGATGTACCGCTCGCTCTACAAGATGCACGAATATGCGCTCCACGGCCCGATCAAGGTGACGCTCGACACGCTCGGCCGGCTGATCACCCGGCGCACGGAGCCGCACGTGAAGCTGCATTGATCAAGAGCATAAGGACCCGTGACGGGGATCGGATGCCAAAGGCGCGCTTGTGTCCTATATTAGAAGCGCAAACGGGAGATGCCGCGATGTTCATGTTCAAGAAAACGCTCACAATGCCGTCCGCGGCCGAGGCGCTGCCCGGCCGGGCCACGCCGATTCCGACCGCACGCGAGCATTTCATCTTTCACCGCCCGCTCAAAGGTCCTTATCCCGAGGGCCTGGAGCAGGCGACGTTCGGCATGGGATGCTTCTGGGGTGCCGAGCGCAAATTCTGGGAGCTCGGAAAGGGCATTCATATCACCGCGGCCGGATATGCCGCCGGCCCCACGCCTAACCCCACATATGAAGAAGTGTGCAGCGGCCGCACCGGTCATAACGAAGTGGTGCTGGTGGTCTATGACCCCAAGCAGATTTCCTACGAGCGCCTGCTCAAGACGTTCTGGGAGAGCCACGATCCGACCCAGGGCATGCGCCAGGGCAACGATGCCGGCACACAATATCGCTCCGGCGTATACGTGTTTTCACCCGCGCAGCGCAAAGCCGCGGAGGAGTCAAAGGCGGCGTATGAAAAAGAGTTGCAGACGCGGCGTTTCGGTCCGATCACGACCGAAATCCTCGACGCGCCGCCATTCTATTTCGCCGAGGACTATCACCAGCAGTACCTGGCCAAGAACCCGGCCGGCTATTGTGGACTCGGCGGCACCGGCGTGAGCTGCCCGGTCGGAATCGCCGAGAAGGTCGCGTAGGCCAAATTTCTGAGCGGTAGGGTGGGCAAAGGCGCGCATACGCGTCCCCAGCGCGGACGGCCATCGCCACGCCGTGCCCGCCCTCGCGCCAGCCGCGCGGGCACGGCGCGCACAAGCGCGCCTTTGGCCACGCTACGCGAATTCATCATCGCGCTCGCTGATGCAGGTGAAGCGGATCGCGAGCGCATCGGGCCGAAGGCCGCGAACCTTGCCGCCCTGGCACGCGCGGGATTGCCGACCCCCGGTGGATTTTGTCTCACTGCCGATGCCTATCGGGCGCAGATCGCCGCACTCGGACTGGAGGCGTTGGCCGGGCGTTTCGCGCATGCCGATCCCGCCGCACAGCGGCGCTTGTCGGTGGACATCAGGCTTGCGCTCTACGAACAGCCGATCGCGCCTGAAATCCTGGAGCCTGTGCTTGCGGCCTGGCACGCGCAGTGCGCGCAGAATAGAGCGCTTACCGCGGTGCGCTCGTCGGCGCTGATCGAGGATCAGAAAGGGGCAAGCTTCGCCGGCCAGTTCGAAACGTTCCTCGGCATTGAGCATGATGCCGCGTTCATTACCGCCGTGCGCGCCTGCTGGGCAGCGCTATGGAGCACGAACGCGCGCCGCTACATGGAAAACCGCGGACTCTCACCGGCGGATACCGCAATGGCCGTGCTCATCCAGCCGCTCATTGACGCGCGCGCCTCCGGCGGCGGACTGAGCCAGACCGCCGACGGCCAGATGCTGATCAGCGCGACATGGGGACTGGGCTCCACCATCGCCCAGGGCGAAGTGGTGCCGGACCGCGTTGTTCTCTCGCGCCAGGGCTTTGTTCGCAGCATTGACGTCGGGCGCAAGGATCACCGTGAAAGCTGCGCGCAGGGCGCGGGTGCAATCCGGCAAGCCGTGGCAAACGATCTTATCGCCGCCGCGTGCCTTGATGCGGGGCAGGCGGTAACGCTCGGCCGCATGATGCGAAAGGCGCACGCGGTGCTTTGCGATCCGGTCGAGATCGAGTGGGCCCTCGATGACGAAGGCTTCAAGCTGCTGCAGGCGCGTCTGTTGACCATCGAGCCGATGACCGTGCCGGACGAGATCTGGCGCAAGCATCCCGGTCTCAGCGGCCATCCCGCCGGCATCGGCTGGGGCGCCGGCCGCGCCGTGGTGGTGAACTGCGAATGCGAGCTTTCGCGCGTCGCGCCCGGCGATGTGCTGGTGACGAGGGTGGCAGGCCCGGCACTGAGCCACGTGCTGCCGCGCGTCGCGGGCGTCGTGGCGGAGCTCGGCGGTTCGACCTCCCATCTTGCCTCGCTTGCGCGCGAGCGTGGCATCCCCATGGTGCTCGGCGTGCTGGACGCCACCAGCCGCATTCCCGATGGATCGCAAGTTGCAGTGGACGGAGTTGCCGGCGTTGTGCGATGGATGGCGTGATGCGCCCACGCATTTTCGTCACTCAGCCGGTGGCCAGAAGCGCCGTTGCCCGCCTGCGCAAGATTGCCAGCGTTACGGTCAATCCGGACGCCAGCCGCATCATCCCTCGCAAGGCTCTGATTGCCGGCGCGCAGCGCTGCGACATTCTGTTTTCGCTGCTGCACGACCGCATTGATCGCGATGTGATGGCGGCCAACGGAAGGCTGCGCGCGATCGCCTCGCAAGCCATTACCCCGGACAATATCGATGTCGCGGAGGCCACCCGGCGCGGAATCGCGGTCACGGTCGTGCCTCCTATTGTCGCGGAGGCGACCGCCGACGTCAATTTCGGATTGATGCTGATGGTGGCGCGCCGCATGGTGGAAGGGGAACGTCTGGTTCACAAGGGACAGTTTCCCGGCTCGCAATCGAGCTATCTTGCCGGCGCCGCGGTCTACGGCAAGACCATCGGCCTGATCGGCGGCGGCGGACGCATCGGACGCGCCGTCGCGCGTCGCGCGCACGGCTTCGACATGCGGGTGCTCTATTGGTCGCCGCGCAGGAAGTCCGTCGACCTGGAACGCGAACACCAGATGACCTACGTGCCGCTTGACCAGCTGCTTGCGCAATCCGATTTCGTCTCGATCCATTCCCCACTCACGCCCGAGACTCGTCGTCAAATCGGCCGGCGCGAGCTCGCTCTGATGAAACCGACCGCGTTCCTGATCAATACCGCGCGCGGGCCGATCGTCGATGAGGCTGCGCTCGCGAGCGCGTTGAAGAAGGGCAAGATCGCGGGCGCCGGCCTCGATGTTTTCGAACATGAGCCCGAGGTCACGCCGGCTCTGCTTGAAATGAAGAACGTGGTCGTGACCCCCCATCTCGGCAGCGCGGTCGTTGAAGTGCGCGAGCAGATGGCCAACATCGTCGTCGACAACATTATTGCTTTCGTCGCCGGCAAGGTGCCGCCCGATTGCATCAATCCGCAGGTGCTGGGAGACAGAGATGCCCCGGACCTTGATCGCCGTCACCGATAGCCCCTTCCCTTCGCTCGATCCGGCCCGCGCCGCGCTCGCGCGCATTGATCCCGAGCTGCGCATGGCCGCGAGCAGCTCCGCCAATGACATTCTGGCGGTGGCCAGGGACGCCGACGCTGTTCTGGTCACCTACGCCAAGTTGCCGGGCGAGCTGTTGCGGCAGCTCACGCGCTGCAAGGTGATCGGCCGTTTCGGGCTCGGGGTCGACAACATCGACATCAAGGCCGCGGCCGAGCTCGGCATCACGGTGACCTACGTGCCGGACTATTGCATGCACGAGGTGTCCGATCATGCGATCGGGCTGCTGCTGGCGCTCGCGCGCAAGATTGCACTTTCGAACAAGCTGGTGCAGTCGGGGCGGTGGGAAATGTCCGCCGTCGTGCCCATCCATCGCCTCGCCGGGCAGGTGCTGGGGCTCATCGGGTTTGGCAATATCCCGCGCGTGCTGGCGCCGAAGGCCAAGGTCCTCGGGCTGCGCGTTGTCGCGCATGATCCTTATGTCCGGCGCGAGGTTCTCGCGAGCGCGGGCGTCGAAGGAATGAGCTTCGATGATCTCCTGGCGCTCGCCGATTTCGTCTCCATCCACGCTCCGCTCTCGCCGGCAACCCGCGGACTGTTCAATTCTCAGGTGTTCGGGAAAATGAAAAGGGGCGCGCTTCTCATCAACACCGCACGCGGGCCGCTGGTCGACGAGGATGCGCTGATCGCCGCGCTTGACTCCGGTCATCTCGGCGGCGCGGCGCTGGACGTGGTTGCAACCGAGCCGCTTGCCGCCAACTCGAAACTCATCGGGCGAGACAATGTGATCCTTACGCCGCACACCGCGTTCTATTCCGTCGAAGCGCTCGACGAGCTGCAAACCAAATGCGCCTCCGACGTCGCGCGCGTGCTCTGCGGCGAGCTGCCGGTCTATCCCGTCAAGGCAACATGATCTCACTCCGCCGTCCAACCGCCGTCGAGGACAAGCGCTGAGCCCGTCATTAGCGAGGACGCCTCCGAGGCGAGAAAGATGATGGCTCCGGTCAGCTCATCGAGCTGTCCGAGGCGGCCGAGTTTTATCTTTGACAAAACTTCATCGCGAAACGCTTTGTCCGCAAAGAACGGCCGGGTCATGGGCGTTTCCAGGAACGTCGGGCCCAGGCTGTTCACGCGGATATTGTGCGGCGCAAGCTCGATCGCCATCGCCTTCGTGAAGCCCTCCATTGCGTGCTTGCTCGCGCAATAGACGCTGCGCCGCGCGGCGCCGACGTGGCCCATCTGCGACGAGATGTTAATGATCGATCCCGCGCGCTTTGCTGCAATCAGCCGGCGGGCAACTGCCTGCGCCATGAAAAATGCGGCACGCACATTGAGCGAAAAGATCGCGTCGAAGTCCTCGACCTTCACATCCATCAGGAAAGCCGGACGATTCATTCCGGCATTGTTGACGAGGACATCGAACGGCTCGGCATGTTCTATTGCCGCGCGCGTTGCCGCAAGATCGGTGACATCGAGGCAAAGCGCCTCGGCCTCATCACCGCGGGCGCGGATCGCCTGTGCTGCCGTCGCGATCTCATCCGCCGTGCGGGCGGCGAGCGTCACATGGGCGCCGGCTTGCGCGAGCGCGCAGGCAGCCGCCAGTCCAATCCCGCGCCCCGCCCCGGTGACCAGCGCCCGCTTGCCGTCGAGGCGAAACGACGGGGCTTTTACCAGCTCCAATTTTTACTCCGCCGCCTGGGCATATCCGATATTGCGGCCGCCATAACGGCGCACACGCACATTCGCCTGCTCGGCATGGGCAAGAAAACCCTCCAAGATGCACAGACGTGAGCAGTACTCGCCGACAAGCGTTGAGGCCTGATCGGTGAGCACTTTCTGATAGGTGCAGGTCTTGAGGAATTTTCCGACCCACAAGCCGCCGGTGTAACGAGCCGCCTTTTTAGTCGGGAGCGTATGGTTGGTGCCGATCACCTTGTCGCCGTAGGCGACATTGGTGCGCGCGCCGAGAAACAGCGATCCGTAGTTCTTCATGTTGTTGAGGAAATAATCCGGATCCCGCGTCATCACCTGCACGTGCTCCGACGCGACGCGATCGGCTTCCCGCACCATCTCGTCTTCGTCATCGCACACGATGACCTCGCCGAAATCAGCCCATGCCTTGCCGGCCGCGTCGGCCGTGGGAAGTATCGCCAGCAGGCGGTCGATCTCGCGCATGGTGTCGCGCGCCAAGGCCTCGGAATTGGTGATGAGGATGGCGGGCGAGGTCGGGCCGTGCTCGGCCTGGCCGAGAAGGTCGGTGGCGCAAATCTCGCCATCGACGCTGTCGTCGGCGATGATCAATGTCTCCGTCGGTCCGGCCAGGAGATCGATGCCGACACGGCCGAAGAGTTGGCGCTTGGCCTCCGCAACATAGGCGTTGCCGGGGCCGACGATCATATCGACGGCCGGCACCGTCTCGGTCCCAAGGGCCATGGCAGCGACCGCCTGCACGCCGCCAAGGACGTAGATGTCGTCAGCGCCGCCCAGATGCATGGCGGCGACAATTGCGGGATGCGGCCCCCCACGATAGGGCGGCGCACACGCGGTGATGCGCTTCACGCCGGCAACCCGCGCGGTGACGATGGACATGTGGGCGGAGGCCACCATGGGATAACGGCCCCCCGGCACATAACATCCGATCGAATTCACCGGAATGTGGCGGTGACCTAGCACGATGCCGGGAAGCGTCTCCACTTCGAGGTCGCGCAGCGTTTCCTTCTGCTTCTGGGCGAAATTTCTCACCTGCGCCTGGGCAAACTTGATGTCGTCGAGATCGCGTTTGCGCACTTCCCTGATCGCGCGCTCGATTTCATCGGCGCCGAGCTTGAAGCTTGCGGGCGCCCAGTTATCGAATTTCTGTGACAGCGAGCGCACGGCCGCGTCGCGCCCGGCCTCGACCTGCGCGAGAATGCTTTCCACGGTCTCCCGCACCTTGGTGTCGGCAGCCTTGACGGCGCTGGCGTCCATTCCGCGCTTGAGATAGCGGGCCATGGCTGTTTTCCTCCTTGTCACTCGACTTCGCGGCACGCGCAGGGTGCGCAAAGGCGCCGTCGCTGCAAGCCAACCAGCGCACTCCGTCACGGCGCCGTGCACGCGCGCAGACGCAGGGCCGCTGGTGAACGGGCGCACTCGTCGGCATGTTCGCGTGCGCACGCCGCGTAAGTACGCGGCTTTGCACACCCTACCAGACGCGCTACCATTTTCTCGCGCGAGGCGCGAGAGGCAAGGAGATGCACATGGCTGGATCGAGAGCTTCAACGACCACTGCTGGAAGGACGTCATCCCGCAAGCCGATCTCGATCTCTATCGCGGTTGGCGGCGGGAGACCTTTGTGGGCGCGCGCCCGGCACTCTTGGCGATCGATCTCTATGACCTGGTTTATCGCGGCGGAGCGCACTCACCCCATGAGCTCAATGAGCGCTACCCCATGACCTGCGGCATCTACGCCCACCGCGCCATTGCGCCGACCAACCGCCTCATCGCGGCGGCCCGGCGCGCCGGCATCCCGATCTTTTTCTGTACCCAGGAGACCCGGCCGAACAATCGCCCGCCTGGAGCCACCTCGACGCGTCGGCAGCGGCCCGTCGCGCCGGACGGCTATGCAATCTACCACGAGTTCACGCTGGAGCCGTCCGAGGTCCTCATTCACAAGCAGCGCGCCAGCATTTTTCAGGGCACGCCGCTCGTCTCGCATCTCTCAATTCTCGGGGTACATAGCCTGATCGTCTGCGGCGAGAGCACGTCGGGTTGCGTGCGGGCAAGCGTCGTCGACGGCTATTCCAGCGGTTTCCACGTTTCACTCGTCGAGGAATGCACGTTCGATCGGGCCGAGCTCACACACAAGGTCAACCTGTTCGACATGCATCACAAATATGCCGACGTGATGCACGTGGCCGAGGTCGTCGCGCACCTTGATTCCCTCAACATGGCGCGCGCCGCGGAGTGAAGGCTCCACAGCAAATCGCGCGCGCACAAGCGATCGCTGCGGGGAACTAGCTACATCGAGCTCGAGAGATATTCGCCGACGCCAAGCGGCGGACGTGGAGCGTCACGCACCGAGCTGACTGCCGCCGGCCACAGCCGGGACGGCACTTGAGCCGGAGCTGGCGCCGACGACTCGGCCGAAGCAGCCGGAGCAGCCGTTACCCGAGCATCCCTGGATTCCACTGCCCTCGCAATGCCCGCCGGCGCGTGGTCCGAGCCGTAGGGCGCGGTTGCGGCGGGCGCGGCTGCGGCCGCAACGGGCGGCGGTTCGACGGCACGCTGTTTCGCCTCGGCCGCGGCGGTGCGAGTGGTCTTTTGCTCGTGCCGCGCGGGCGTATTGGCTGCGGACTTCGCCGGCTTTTGTGCCGCGGGCGCGGTTGACGGTGCGGTTGCGCTCGCCGTGCCGGCGGTAGTGCTGCGCGCATCCGCGCTATTGCGCAGTTGCTCGGCCAGCGCCGCGCTCTCATCGCGCACAAAGCGGATCATCTGCTCGTCGGCCGGTGCAAGGTGAACGACGGCGGGCGGCACCGGCATCGGCGGACGCTCCGCCTCATGCGAATTACCCAGAAGGAAAGCAGCAATGGCGCTCGCGCAGCCTGCTCCCGCAACCTCGATCATCTTGATGAGGAACCTGCGCAGGGTTGGAAGTCGTATGGTCAGCATGCGTCCCCCGTTGCAAATTTAAACGAACAGTTGTTTTTCAAACACGCGTTTGAGGCAAAACCGCGGCTGTGCACCAAAAAACCATGGCGGCGTTGAGGAAAATGCTAGGTTTTTGCGGGCCGCGCGCCGCGCAGGAGGCCGCCAGCCGCCCAGGTTGCGACCATCTCGGCAAGCCCCCGCACGAACGCTTCATCAACCTTGAAGCCCAAGGGCGGATGGGCAAGCTGCTCGCGATTGCGCACGAAGATGCTGCATTGGCCGAACAACCAGAGGGCGCCGAGCACCGCCTGCTTTTCGCTTGCTCGCGGCGGCAGGAACCGGCGCACCAGCGCCGCGGCTTCGGCGATATAGGGGGCGGCCTCCTCGGCCACGAACTTGCGAAACACCGGGCTCGGCCGCACCGTCTCCCAATTGAAAATGCGCGAATAATGACTGAGCTCGTCGCGCGCCAACATGGGCCGCAATTGCCGCTGCACAAAGGCGCGCAACGCCGCATCGCGCGAGAGGTTGGCCTTTACCGGGGCCGCCGCCGCATCCGCCTGCAGCGAATGGAGCGCGAGCTTGAGCACCGCACGATAGAGGCCTTCCTTGCTGCCGAAATGGTAGTTGATGGCGGCCCCATTGACGTCGGCACGCGCGACAATGCTGCGGATGCTGGCGCCTTCATAGCCATGCTCCGCAAAGATGCGGGCCGATGCCTTGATGATTCTCGCGCGTGTCGCCTTGGCGGGCCGCGTCGCCATGCAGTTTCAGCGCTCGACCTTCAGCTCGCTGCGCGGCGGCAGGTATTTGTCCGTATAGACCTGTCCCGCGCTCGGCGTGGTCTTCATGTTGAACGCCGGGGCAACCTGCGCCAAGGTGCCCTGCAGGCGGCCCATATCGACGTTGCTGTAGCCGTTGTCGAGCACGTTCGGCGTGATGATGGCGTAATCAAGCGTCATCTTGATACGGTCCTGCTCGACCTTGTCGTTGATCAGGGGGTCACGCGTCTTCACCGATGCGACGGCGGCGGCGGGATCCTTGATCATGCGGTTGAGCCCATAAACCGTGCCGCGGATGAAGCCGCGGATCGCTTCCGGGTTCTGCTCGGCAAATTCCGGCCGGGTGATGAGCGCAAGCCCGTAGAGCCCGACGCCGTAATTGGCATAGGCCATGACGCGCACCGCATCCGCGGCAATGTTGACGGCCTGCATGTTGATAAGCACGGTCGGAACGTTGCCGCTTACCGCGTCGGCCTCGCCGCGAATGAGCATCGGCTCGCGCAGCTCCGGGGAGACATTGAGCCATTTGATCGAGCCCTGGTCTATGTTGTTGACGCTGGCAAAAAGCGGGAACAGCTGCCGGCTCGCATCACCCGCGGGTGCCGCGATGCTTTTGCCGTTGAGATCCTGCGGCTTGACGATGCTGCTCTTTGCCATGGTCTCGACCGCAAGCGCGGACTTGTCGTTCACCATAAAGACGGCAATGAGCGGATGGCCGGGGTTTTCGCCCATGAAGCGGACCATGGAATAGAGATCGGCCTGCCCGATGTCGTAGGCGCCGCTCGCGACCTTGCTCACGGTGTCGCCCGAGCCGACGCCGCGATCGATGACCACGTTGAGACCGGAGCGCGCGAATGTGCCGTCGCTGGCCGGCAGCGTGAAGGCGCCCTGCTGGCCCTGAAACGCCCAATCCAGCACGAAGCGGATGGTCTTCGTTTGCTGTGCCTCCCCCGGCACGGCAAGCATGAGCATGCCGAACATCAAACAGCTGCTCAAACCCCAGATTTTGCTCCCGCGCATTCTTGTCTCTCCTTGACCGGTGGTGCTCTGCTGCCGCACTAATCGTCGCGCGAACAAACCTGCAGGTCAACCTGCGCTGCGCCGCATGACCTTCGCTGCAAAACAATGCCGTGTTATGCGCGGCGGCCGCGTCGTGCTGCCGTCCGCCACCACGGCGGCCGATGTGGTCATCGAAGGCGAACGGATCGCGGCGATCGAACCCTATGGCAGCGCGCGTGCCGAGTACGTGATTGATGCCGGCGAGCGGCTCATCCTTCCGGGCGTCGTCGATTCTCACGTCCACACGCGTGATCCGGGGCAAACCTACAAGGAGGATTTCCGCTCGGCATCCTGCGCGGCGGCGCGCGGCGGGATCACCACCATGGTGGCCATGCCGAACACGGTGCCGCTGATCGACAGCGCAGCTGCCTTCGACCTGGCGGCACAAGCCGGAGAAAAAAGCATCGTCGATTTCGCGCTCCAGGCACTCGCGCACCCGTCAAGCATCAAAAATATCGAGGTTCTTGCCGCGCGTGGCGCAGTGTCGTTCGAGCTGTTCCTGGGCGGCGGGCCACAAACCTTGATCACGCGCGACCGCGCGGTCCAGAGCGCGCTGTTTGCGGCCGTCGCAGCGGCGGGCGGGATCATGGGCGTCTATCCTGACAACTCCGAGCTTGTTGCGCTGCTCGATTGCGGTGGCGATGCGCAGGCCATCGCCCGCGCCCATCCCGCCGAGATTGAGGCCGGCGCGCTGCTGGGTGCAGTCGCGTTGGCTGCATCGAAGGGCTGTTGCGTGCATGTGCGGCAAGTCTCCGCGGCACTCACTGCTATGGTGATCGGTAAGCTGCGCAGCGCACGAGGTGCGCCTGACGGCGGAGGTGACGCCGCATCATCTTCTCCTGACGATGGACGATTTCGAGCGCTTTGGTCCCGAAGGACTGATCATGCCGCCCTTGCGCGGCGCGTCCGATGTCGAGGCGCTCTGGAAAGCGCTGGCCGCCGGCGATATTGCGACCATCGGCAGCGACCATGCCCCGCACCAGCGGGATGAAAAGAATGCCGGCCGCTGCGACTTGCGCAAGGCGCCGCCCGGGTTTCCCGGCCTGGAGACATTGCTGCCGGCCGTGCTCACGCAATGGCGCCGCCGCGGATTGAGCGACCAGGCATTCGTGCGTGCGGTCGCGCAGACGCCGGCAAATCTGTTCGGACTGAGCGATCGCAAAGGCATCATCGCAGTTGGCCGGCACGCGGATCTCGTTATTGTCGATGATGACGTGGATGAAGTCATCGATTGCAGCAAGTTCCTGTCGAAGGCGAAATATTCTCCCTTTCACGGGCGGCGGGTAACGGCTCGCGTCGATCTCACCATGGTGCGCGGGGAGGTCGTCTATGCGAACGGCGCGGTTGATGCGCATGCGCAGCGCGGCCGCCTTCTGCGCCGGAACCGGAATTAAGTCCGATGCTCGGGGCGACGCGGCATGCTCGGGCTGATCGTGCCCTCGAACAACAGCGTGGTGCTGCCCGAATTCTATTCGGTGTTGCCGCCGGGCGTGACGGCCTACGAAACGCGCATGCGGGTTGCGGGCACGCTCACCCGCGAGGCCGTGCGCAAGATGGTCAATGATGCGCAGGCGGCGGCGGAGCTGCTGCGCCAGACCGGTGTCGATTTCATCTGCTATTGCTGCATGGCGAGCACCATCGTTGAAGGCTGGCAATGGGAGCAGCTGCTGCTTGAAAGCTTTGTGGCCAATGCGCCGAAGGGAATTGCGTCCGCCAATTCTGCGCTCAAGGACGCCTTGACCGAATTCGGAGCGAAGCGGCTCGCGCTGGTAACACCCTATCCGCAGAGCTCTCAACATGCTGCTTCCGGAATTCTTTGCCGCAGGTGGCTTCGAGGTCAAAACAGTCGCGAGCATTCCGGTGCACGAGGTGACCGCCGTGCGCGCGCTCGCGCCCGAGCGCATCGGCGCCACGGCGCGCACGCTTGATCTCAAGGACGTTGATGCGCTCTGCCTTCTGGCAACGGATATGCACACATTTTCCATCATTGACGCGCTCGAGCATGATCTCGGCTTACCTGTGTTGAGCAGCAACCAGGCCCTGCTGTGGGCGGGCTTGCGGGCGTTAGGTATCAATGATCCGGTCGAGGGAGTTGGGCAGTTGTTGAGGCGCCCGCGGTAAAAACAAAATGCCATAGGGTGCGCAAAGGCGTGCACCGCAGACAAGTTTACGCAGTCTGCGCAAGCTTGACTGCGCCCACGCCGTGCGCACGCATTCCCTGCCACCGCCTTTGTTCGCGTGCGCACGACGCGCAAAGCGCGCGTCTTTGCGTACCCTACGAAGTTGGGATCACCGGCAGGATGAGTTCGGAAATATGATCACGGTCGTGGTAGATCGTGTCGGTGCCGATCTTGTCGGGCCGGTAGTAATGCGGCCACAGCGCCTCGGTCACCGGCGAATCGCCGTTCGCGATTTCGAGGCGAATGCGATGTCCTCGCTTGAACAGATAGGCCATGGGCTCGAGGCTGATTTCCAGCTTGTGGGGCGCCCCGGGGGTAAGCGGCTGCGGATTGCGATGGGTATAGCGCGGCACCATGTCGCTCGTGTGCGCCGCATCGACCTCGCGGTGCGAGGCGCGCAGCCAACCGCGCGTGACAAGCTCGGCAAATGGATTGAGCCCCTTGGCGCGATCCTCCTGCGCCTGCGGAAATTGATCCGAAAGCTTCACGAACACATCGGTGTCGGCTGCGGTGGTCGAGAGATGAAGGACGAGCTTAATCGGTCCTGCGATTTCAAGGTCCTCCGCAAGCGGCTCGCCGGTGAAAGTGAGCACGCGACGAATGGAATCGAATCCGCCCGCCGGACCCGAAGGGCCAAAACCGACCACGCCGACGACCCATGCGGGGTTTGGATAGCTGTAGCTCGTCGAAGGCGCTCCCGTGGGTGCTGCGCGCGTGAGACTTCCATCATTGAGCGAGGTGACGCTCCGAGAGGCTGCGGGCGAGAGATATGAGGACGTGTATCGGACCTCCGGCGGTGGCCAGGAATCCGTCCGGCGCACCGTGTTCGAGCCGCGCACCGCATATTCCACGTTCGGCCGCGCCAGGTACTCCGTCTTTTCACCCTTAAGATAAAGATCGTAGAACGGCAGCAGCACGCGTTTGTGAAAATCGACGCTGGCGAACTCCGCCGCCGCGGCCCAGGCATTGGGTACGCCTGACATGCGCAACTTCTTCGGCCCCTGCGCGTGCAAGTAGCCGTCGATGTTGCCGCGGGTGTGCAGCTGCATCTTGGCCCACACTCCGCTCGAATAGAGCGGCACCTTGATGCGGTCGAGAACATCCCATGCGGAGCGCTCGCGCCAGAATTCATCATTGAGCGGATGCGCCGCGATCATGGCGGTGAGGTCGGTGCCCTGATCGCGCGCCGGCCCGCTTGCGGGGTAACGGTTGATAAAGCGATTCTGATACCACCAGTAACCGGGAAAAAAGTCGCACGGGATCCCGCCGTGATAACAACCGGCGCGGTAAAGGTCGGACAAACCGTCATGCGCCCCCAAGCAGGCGAGCGACGGCGGCGCCACCGCTCCCATGAACCACTGCAGCATGCAGTAATAGGATTGACCGGTGCCGCCCACCTTGCCGTTGCACCAGGGCAACCGGCCGACCCATTCGATCACGTCGTAAAGATCGTTTTGATCGTTGCGGCCAAGAAAATCGAAGCTGCCGCCGGAGCGCCCGCTGCCGCGCACGTCCATATGAACGAAGGCGTAGCCGTTCTCGGCGTAGAAATCGATCGGACCGGTCTCGCGCCAGAGAAATTGCGGACTGGCGGGGAGGATATTGTTGTCGAAGCGATAGGGTGAGGCGGCAAACAATGCGGGATAGGGACCGTTCCCTTCGGGGCGATAAACGCGAACGCCGATCGGCACGCCGTCCCGGGCGGAAACCTGCATGTCTTCCTGAAGCATCTATCACTCAATCACTTCGTCGGCGCGGGCAATAACCGTTGGCGGCACGATAAGGCCGATATCTTTTGCGCTCTTGAGATTGATGATCAGATCGAAGGTGCTGGGCTGCTGCATGGGCAGATCGGCGGGCTTGGCGCCTTTAAGGATCTTGTCCACGTAGGTGGCGGCACGCCGGAACAGCTCGGCCACATTGGGCCCGTAGGTCAAAACCGCGCCGACCTGGATTAGCCAGCTGGGCACGCCGACGAGGATGAGCCGGTTCTTGGCCGCGAAATCTCCCAGCAGCTGGCGCTGCTGAAACATGAGCCGGGAGCCGATCACGATAAGGGCCTGCGCCCGCTCGCGCAGTGCGGCCTGGAAGGCGGGCTCATAGTCCTCGGGCTTGCGCACTTCGAGCGATTGCAGCTCCACCTCCAATGCGCGCGAGGCGCGCTGGCTCTCCCGGAACTCCGGATCCGCGTGATTGGGATTCCACAGAATGGCAACGCGCGAGACCCAAGGCGCGGTGTCTTTGAGCAGTTCAACGGATTTTCCGGCGAGCATGTCGTGCACGTAAGTCAACCCGGTGATGTTTCCGCTCGGCCGCGCAAGGCTTGCCACCAAGCCGCTTTCGACGGGATCGTTGCTCACGACCACGACGATCGGGATGGTTGAGGTTGCCCGCTTGATGATGGGAGCAAGGTCACCGCCAAACGAAAAGATCACCTCCGGGTTGTGGCGCACCAGCTCATCGGCCTGCACGACAAGGCGCTCACGATTTCCCTCTCCATAGCGGTAGTCGATCGCAACGGTTTTGCCGTCGACATAGCCGAGCGCTTCCAAACCCTGCAGGAATGGACGGATGACGGCCTCGTCCTCCTTGGCAAAGAGCAGCACGCCGACGCGACGCATGGGCTTTCCCTGCTGCGCGCGTGCGGCGAGCGGCCAAGCGGCGGCGCCGGTGAGGCTCGCAATGAAATCGCGTCGTCGCATGGGGCTCCTCCGGGCAGGAAGCGTCACGCCTGATCGCATGCTAGCATACCGCATCTGGAAAATTCGGTCCTTCAAAACTCATTGTCCTTCCGATACCACGAAGGACCACCACGGCCCCTGAGTTGCGCCGAAGAGTGCATTCCAATACCAAGCCGATACATCCGGGAAAGCAGCTCCACGCGCATCGCGGATGAGCTCGCATACTGTCATGACGTCTGCACCGTGGCTGGCGCGAAGACAGCCCATGGCATGCCCGCCAGCGTCCCTTCGCGCGGGGAGCGGCGTGATGCTGTAGCCAATGCCGCGCAAACAATCCGCGGCGGAATGCAGGCGGCGCGTCGGCACGCCGACCCATCGCATGACGATCTCGCGCTTTCCGTCCGAGAAGCGGCCGATGCGTCCGGGAAAGTCGCGCGCCATGGCAATCTCGCGCTGCGTGAGCGGCATCTCCGTGAGCGCACGTCCTTCGTACGCAAGAGGCCATCCGGCAAAATGAAGATCGCCGGCAGCAGTTTGGGTGCGCCCCGGCAAGAGCGGCGCGGAAGCTGCCGTCGCGGCTGCGACGAGGAAGGCGGCGATCTTCACGCCAGCTTTTATGCGAGCCACGCCTTGGGCTCCCAATCCCGCAGAGCGATCAGAAGGCGCAGTGACGCCGCTGCCGTCACGGCGAAGGCCGCGATGCCGATCCCCTCGTGCCACCATGCCGGTGCCTGCGGAACGAGCTGCGCTTCGATGTAGAACAAGCTCGATGCGCGCAACACGTTGCAGGCGATCGCGAGCAGAAGGCTGAGCGCGATAGCGGCTATGACCTTGAGCGGATGGAGCCGGAGCAGAACGCATCCCACCAGGGTCAGCAGCAGTCCCGCCCACAGCATGTTCACGCCGCTGCATGGGGCGTCAAACTGGATCATCTCGTCGCGCCAAAGCAGAAACGTTCCCTGCCGCGCAACATCGAGCCCATGCGCGCGCAGGAGCGGCACGGCCAATGCCGCCGAGATGATGCGCATGGGATAACCAAGCGTGAACTGCAGGGATGGCAGCACCGGCAGCGCCAGCGCGGTCAGGCCGCATAACGCAAGCGGCGGGCGCTCGCGGAAGGCAGCAAAATAGAAGCAGAACAGCGTGGCGACGGCGGCAATGCCGGCGCGCGCGATGGCCGGCAAAAACGCGTCGCTTGCAGCATAGACGGCAAGGAGGAACGCAATCGTCAGCAGCGGCAAGGAGCGTGAAGGCGCGGACGCCGGCTGCCGGGTGATGGCGAGCAAACCAAGCAGCAGCACGGTGAGAAGGAGCGCCAGCGCTTCTTCCGGCGCTGCCGATACGCGGACAAAGTACCAGCGCCAGGCATCCCACGTCGCCAGTATGACGACCACTGCGGTCAGCAGCGGATGCATCACGCCGCCAGTGCAAATTGCCGTCGATTGCACCACGCGAGCCACGCCATTCCCGCGCATGCAATCAGGATCAAGGCCCACTCGTGCGGCTCGGGAATCGTGGGCACGGTTGCCCGCGTCACCGGGGTGAGACGGCTCTCGTCGTATTGCTGCGCGGTTTCAAGCACGACCGCGCCGGTCACCGGCGTGACTAACTGATATCGCGTTGCGAGCGCCACCGCAGCGCCGCGGTTGTTGATCGGGTTCACGCGCATCAACTCGAGCACGCGCTCATTCGCCCACAATCGCGCAATGTGATTCGATCCGGTCGGGAGTTCATCGGCGCTGCCGGTTTGCGACCGCCGGATCGCAAGAGGCTGGCGGTCGCCGGACTTGCTTGCGAAGAAAGCGCCGAGGTCGGCAGCGACCGCCCCGGTCTGCGGCAGCGGACGCGCGGACCACGCCCACGGCGCGTCCGGGAGAAGCTCGTTCGGACCGGGCTCGACGGCGTAAAGGATCACATCCGGCAATCGCGACAGCCGCGCCGGCGTCTGCTCAAGCAGCACGGCGCTGCCCTGAAAACTCACGGGCTGCGGGCCGTGAACCCACAGCAATTTTGCCGCCGGCGCGCGCTCGGCCATCACAAGCGCATCGGCAAGGGCGGGCGCATTGTCCTGCCCGCCGACGAACGGCGTGGAGCGCAAGAGCTTCACCAGCGCGTCTTTCTGCTCAAGCGACCATGGCGCAAGCGGCAGTTGCTGCATCGGCTCCGAGGCGATGATTGCGCCCACTGTGCTGCCGGCTGGGATCGCCTCGAGTGCCGTGATGATTTCACGGCTCGCATCCATGAGCCGGGCCGACCCATCGATCACGAGGATGAAGGCAAGCTCCGGCGGCGCCTTCTGCGCGGTGACCTCCTGCACGACAATCTCCCCGTCGCGCAGGCGCGCAGCAGAGCGGCGGGCATCGGGATTGCGCGCGACCATGATTGTCTGCCGTGTGCGGGAAAGATCGGGATCGCGCAGCGACCCCGTTATCCGGAAGAGAGCCCCGTCGCCGCGGCTCGCGGTCAGATCCGCCGGCGATGCATTCAGGGGCTGCCTGCTTTCGAGCCAGATATGGTGGCTCGCATCGGCTGCGAAGGAAAAATTGCGATCGACGAGCGCCGGCAATGTCAGACTCGCGCGCGCGGGATCGACGATGTCGAGTGGCGCGCTGATGCCAAGCTTGAACTTGATGGTGCCGCCGCCGCGCGGCACCGGAAACGCTTGTGCCAGCACGCGGCCAGCACCTTTCGTGGTCACCAGCAGAGGATCGCGCCGCTGCTGCACGGCAACGCGCTGATAGGCTGCGCGCACTTCGCCGCGCCCGCCATACGCCGCCTCGCGCTCCTCGCCGTTCACCCACAGCGTGGCCCGCGACACCACGCCGCCCGGCGGTAAAGCGAGCTGCAGACGGACCTCTCGGTCGAGCGGCGCGGAATTGCGAAATTCAATCGTCCATTCGAGATAGGCAACCGCATCATCGCCGTTGATCGAGCCGTCGATCTTGGAGGAAATCAGATGCAAGCCATCGAGGCGCCCTCCCACCTGTGTTGCGCCGTGGTCCTCATCGAAGGCAAATTCGGGTCGTGCGGAGGATTGCGTTTTGTCCGAGGGAGGAGGCTTGATGTTGAACGGCACGCCGTAGACCCGATAGTAGATCTCGCGCATCTCGGCCGTGCTTTGAGCGAATGGGCGCTGCCGGCCGGCGAACCCGCCGTTGTCGCTCCAGATCGCGAGTGCGCTGAGAAGACCGCCGGGACGAACGGGACTGCCGTAGCTCAGGCGCAGTAGCAGATCCTCGTCGCCGAACCGTCGCAGCAGTGCTACTCCGCGCTCGCGCTCGGAAGGCACGCTGCTGGCGGCCCACGCAATGCCAAGCCTCGTCGCCGCGGCCGGGATGTCGAGGGTGATCAACAACGCAAGGCCCGCCGCCAGTCCGCCGATCAGAGCGCCGCGGCAGGGCTGCTTCGTGTTCCACGCCGAGAATACGGCCCGCAGTTTCAGAGCGCAGACGAACGATACCAGCGGGGCCAAGGGCATCAGTCCGATCAGCACAATGCTGCCGACGATCGCGAGCGGTAGAAGCGGAAGAAACAGGAACGCATAGAACCCGGCAATTGCGATTGTCACGCCATTGGCGAACGCCAGCCACTTGAGAGGACCAAAACCGCCGTTCTGCAGATGGTGCCAAATCCATAAATTGCCTGCGGGCACCATGGCGACGGCAAGCGCGTGCCACCAAGTCGGCAACGGATCGAAGAAGGTCTGCGCGCACAAGTGTCCGGCAAGCTCGAACGCAATGATCGCGGCCGGAAAGGCCACGGCTAAAACGAGCATCAGTTCCCCCGGCGCGCGGACGTTTTCGGTCTCCGCGACCGGCTCAAACTTCACAGCCATTGTTTCTTTTGATCGTCGATCACTCATTCTCTTTCTCCGATCTGGGCTAGAGCTGAATCGTCATTCCGGGGCGCCACGTAGCGAAGCGAAGTGGCGAGCCCGGAATCCATAACCACAGGCCTGGGGTTATAGATTCCGGCTCTCGGCCCTTTGGGCCTCGGCCGGAATGACGGCGTTTTATGTTGCGTGGAATTGAGCAAACACATCATGCTCTAACTCGGAACTCATTGCGCAGCTTCGCGCGCAGGCGTGTTGCAAAGGCCGCCGAAGCGCCGCTCGCGAGAAGAAAAATCGGCGATCGCCGCACGCAGATGATTCGCGCCGAAATCGGGCCAGAGCGTCTCCACGAAGCAGAACTCGGCATAGGCGCACTCCCAGAGAAGAAAATCGGAGAGCCTTTTCTCGCCGCCCGAACGGATCAGAAGATCGACCTCAGCGCCGTTCCCGCCACCCTGCCAGGAGAGGAGGCGCCGGAAAGCGTTGCGGGACGGAGAATCATCCGCGAGCCATCCGGCCGCGGCGTTCGCAATGGCGGCGCGCGAGGAGTAATCGAAGGCGATCTGCAGGTGGAGGCGGCGGCCTGCGGCCGACGCCGCTTCCGCGCGCGTGATCTCCTCGCGCAAGCCCTGGGGCAGCCGGTCGCGGCGGCCGATGACGGTCAGACGCGTTCCGCTCGCAAGCAACTGTCTCAACTCTATCCGCAGATAATGGCGCAGCAGCTCGATGAGCGCGCCCACTTCGTGCTCAGGCCGGCGCCAGTTGTCGCAGGAGAACGCAAACAGCGTGAGCTGGGTGACGCCGAGATCAGGCGCCGCTTCGACGACGCGCCGTGCCGCGGCGACGCCCGCCCGGTGCCCGGCCGATCGTGGCAAACCGCGACGCACCGCCCAGCGGCCATTGCCGTCCATGATAACGGCGACGTGAAAGCTTTGTTTACTTTCCAGAGTACTTTGCATTGTAAAGTTCACACACAAAAAAATTAAGCGGGCTTCAGCCGCCGCAGATTGGAGGGCGCCGGACTTGTCCGGGCGGCGCTTGCGGCGTCCCGCACGACCTGCTCCAGCACCTTCAAATAGTCGAGATAGCGGCGGCGCCCTTCGGCCGTGATCCGGCAGACGGTCTGCGGCCGGTTGCGGTGGTAGCCTTTCTCGATTGCGACCAGGCTTGCTTCTTCCAGCACCTGCAGATGCCGGCTGAGATTTCCGTCGGTGAGCGCGCACATTTCTTTCAGGTCCCCGAAGACGAGCCCCTTGGGATGAGCAATGAGCGAGGTGAGCACGCTCAGACGCGCCTTTTCGTGGATCACGCGATCAAGCCCGTCATAGGCGAAACGTCCGGTGCGTTCGTTCCGCGGGCTAGGCATGGCGTTCTCCCCCGCTGCGATAGAGAATGGCGGCCATCAGGAGCTGCCCGATGCCGAAGGGGAGCGCCATGGCGCAAGGGGAAAAAGCCTGCGCCCCGCCTGCAAGCGCAAGCGTGGTCAGCCCGGTGCCGAGGTACCACACAGCAACAGCGAAGATCGGGCGCGGCAGCGAGCGGCAGGAGGCAAACAGGCCGAGGCTGAATATGATCTGCCAAAGGCCCGGCAGCATCCACAGACATTGCGGTGCAAATCGAAACAGCACGAAGGTGAGGAGCGCCCCCGCGACACCGGCGGGAATGAATTGCTCCGTTGCCGCGTGAATCATCGCATCGGCCAGACCGGAGTGAATCCGCCGCGACCGCGCCACCATTTCGCTGCCGGCGAGCACGACCGAAATGGCGGCCGTCGCAATCCACAGGCCGAGATAGGCGAACGGGTCCGATGCAGGCGCAGGAAGGAAGACGGCCTGAACGCCCCCCGCAGCCAGCGCAAGCAGGCCTGTCGCCGCGACGGTCAGGGGGCCATAGCCTTGAAACTCGGTCCCGCGCGCCATCTGGCTGCGGATCGCGGTGATATCGGCCAGTGCCTTGTCGAGATCGATCATGCTGCCACCCGAACTTTGCATCGCAAAGTACACGCAACTGCAAAGGAGTCAAGCCTCTTGTTCCCGGGCTTGGACGGTGGCTGCCCCGCTGCTCCTCGATGCGCGGCCTGCAAACAACAGAGAAAAACAGGCTGCCGTTCAAGAAGTGTCCAAAAAATGCCCACTCCTGAGAAAAATATCAGGACGAGAACAGCAGCCATAACAGGAGCCTTAGCAGGAGGAACAGGACGACAACGGGCGAGAACCAGCGTGATATGCTTTCCATATGCTCAATGAAGAAGTCGGAATACGCGATGTCTCGCAGCGAGACTGCGATAATCGCCGGCGATGCGGCGGACCACTGCGCGTCTTCGATCGAGACAAAGACGCGCGCGCCGGCGCGGGTTCGTTCTGCAAGAATGAATGCGTGGACCTCTGATCTCGCCGCAGTGCATGAGGTTCCACTCGCTGAGTGGTCTCGCTCGGGTTCGTTTCATGATTTTGGCTTCGGCGTGCCTGCACCGGGGAGATACTCGGGACGCTCTCACGGCGGCTGACTTCTCTTCCGTCAGGTTCGTTTTGTCAGATGAGGCGGAGCATTCCCAGGTTCGTTTTGCCAGATTGCCCGTCGGCCGGTTGTCATACGTCCGATTGTTGCACCCAGTGGTTGCATGCGCCTTCCCCGCACTGCGGACCCTTTCGGGATGGGCTCTGGTGGCCGTCGGGTTCGTTTCGCTGTGCGAGAGGCGCCTTTCCCGGAGCTGCCGCATGGCTTTGTCGCGGCACAAGGCGCAGCGGTGCTCATAACGTTTGATCCAATCCAGGCGACGAAGGGCTTTCCTGTCCGTAACCGAGCAATCCCATTTCATCCCGGACATCACCGCGCAGGCGGCATGGCGCGCCCGTTGCACATCGACCTGTGCTGCCGCCACGAGGGTGGCCAAGGCCAGCTCCGTGGAATCAGCACTCGGTCCCGCGACGGCAAGTGCGAATTCCCTGACCTGCTGGCAGAATGCGGGATCTGCGATGGCCGGCACGCTCAGGCCGTGCCGGCGGGCATTGCGCGATGAGCGCGCCTTGCCTTCCGCCGTTCTCGGTCCCCTGCTCTTGCAGCCGTTCCTGCGGCTCGCTTCCCGCTGAGCCGCGGTCCTTGGTTTGACTGGAGGTCTTGCGTCCGACGAAACCGTCTGAATTTCCATGCGTGGACCTCCCTTTTCCGAACAGCTGACACGCCTCGGCACCGATTTGCGATCCGGAGCAAAAAAACCCGGCGCGGTGTCCCGGCCGGGCTGATAAATCTGCGCTATGACTTCCTTATACGCCGCTCACAGATCGTAGTCAAGTAAAATCTTCGTAAAGTGATTTTGTCGGGTTCGTTTCGTAGTCAGGCCTGCCGCCGACAATGGTTTCGTACAATCTGCTCAGGCTGATCGTCACGGCGATGGCCGTTGTGTTTTTCGGGTCCCTCGCAGCCGCTAATCTTGCGATGACCGTGCTGCAATCCAAGGATGCGCAGTATTCGGTCAACGACCTCGATAACGCGGCACTGTGCTGGTGGTTCTTGATAGGGGCGGGTTTCAAACCCGCCCTCGTTCGGCATTCACGGTGTGAGGTTGATCCGAGCTTAGCCGTACGAACTTCGATTCAGAAGCTGATGACGGCCATTCCCTCGCGGCGAGCCTGTGGCACAAGGGCGGGTTTAAAACCCGCCCCTACAAGCTTCGCGACCGCGATGTGCTTGCAGTCCGGGGTTTGTGGGACGCTTGTCATATGCGATTGTCCTGGATGCTGCGGGGTTTCTCTGAGGTGCTTCATGTTCGAGAAAGCAGAAATCGATACGGAATTGCATGCTCGCCTCAAAGCCGCGGGGTTCAATCCGCTCGACCCGCAGGTGCAGGCTATCAATGCAGTCGTGAGTGTGTACTACGCCGAAAAGACCGCGAAGGTTCTGCAACAGGTTCAAGAGGTTCTCAATCGCCTGACCTAGGTCCTGTCTTCAGTTACCCGCGCGTTGCGCGGGAACGGATCAGAATCAAACGCAGAACACCGTAACATTTGGGATTCCCAAATCAGCGATTGTGTGACTCTGTGGGCGGTCAGCCTTGAGGAGGGCTGACCGATGCGACGCTATGCATTACGTGACGACCAGTGGGAGCGGATCAAGGACTTTCTGCCCGAGCGCGAAGGCCATGTCGGCGGCACCGCGGCCGATAATCGCTTGTTTGTCGAAGCCGTGCTGTACCGATTTCGAGCGGGCATTCCCTGGCGTGATCTCCCCGAGCGCTTCGGTGATTGGAAGATCGTCTATCAGCGCTTCAGCCGATGGGCCAAGGGCAGTGTTTTTGAACGTATTTTCAAGGAATTGGCGAGTGATCACGACAACGAGTACATGATGATCGATACCACTATTGTGCGCGCTCACCAGCATAGTGCTGGCGCAAGAAAAAAAACGGCGCGCAAGCGATCGGTCGATCCCGCGGCGGGCTGAGCACGAAAATTCACGCACTCGTCGATGCTCTCGGCAATCCCGTCGAGTTCATTCTCACGCCAGGACAAGACCACGATCTCACCGGCGGCGAGCCATTGCTCGAGCATGTTGATCCAGGGGCGGTCATTGCCGACAAGGCATACGACGCAGACGCCTTCATCAATACCCTTACCGAGCGGCAAATCACCCCGGTGATTCCTTCCCACCCCCGCCGCACCACGCCATTACCCTGCGATTTTGCCCTGTATTGCGAGCGCAATCTCGTCGAGCGCTTTTTCAACAAACTCAAGCACTTTCGCGCTATCGCGACACGCTACGACAAACTAGCGAGAAATTTTCTCGCCGGGATCCACTTGGCTTCCGCTATCATTCTGCTCAACTGAACACAGGACCTAGTGCAGCGTTTCCAAAATTCGAAACATATCGGCGTCATTCCCGGGACCGAGCGCAGCGAGGGAGCCGGGAACTCAGTAACCACTGCCATTCCTATTAGTTACAGCTGTGGTTATGGATTTCGGGTTCGCCGCTTCGCGGCGCCCCGGAATGACGGCATAGAATAACTTTCAAGGAATCACTCCACTAACCGGGTTTCTAAACTCCGAGTAGACCATCGACATTTGAGCGTTGCGGCTGATCTATCGCGCTGTCGATTGCGCCCGCGCTCGCCGATGGAGGAAGTGGCCTGACTTGCGCCTATACGCCGGGTGGGTTTAGCGAGCCCGTGGGCGAAGTCCCGGCAATGCGCACGGCAATCGCATATTTGGTTCTTGTAGGGGCGGGTTTAAAACGAGACCGCGATATGTCTGGGCTTGCCAGCTCGGTTTAGGTGGACGACCCATACTGGAGTCATCCATGCTTCCTCCGATCGATTAATTTGATTCGCGCAGACCCAATCAATGAACACTTCCTACCTTGCCAAGCTCAACCCGGAACAACGGCGCGCCGTAGAGTACGGTGGCCCGACCTATGCTGAAGCTGGCCCGCTCTTAATCATTGCCGGTGCAGGCTCCGGCAAGACGAATACCCTTGCACATCGCGTGGCTCTCCTCGTCTCGAATGGAATAGATCCGCGACGCCTCATGCTGCTGACATTCTCGCGTCGCGCCGCGATGGAGATGACGAGACGTGTCGAGCGCATTGCCGCGAATTACATTGGATCAAACGCCGGCATCATAACGCAGGCACTCACTTGGTCCGGTACATTTCACGCAATCGGCGCGAGGCTGTTGCGGGAATATGCGGCGCAGATCGGCCTGGACCGATCGTTCACAATTCATGATCGTGGAGATTTTGCCGATCTCCTGAACCTTGTCCGGCACGAGCTGGGTTTCTCGCAAGCAGAAAAACGTTTTCCCACAAAAGCAACGTGCCTCGCTATTTATTCTCGCGTAGTGAATGCTCATCTCCCCTTGGAGGATGTGCTCGGTTCAGTTTTTCCGTGGTGCGCAACATGGCACGATGAATTGCGACGGCTATTTTCATCCTATGTCGCGGCCAAGCAGCATCAGCATGTGCTCGACTACGACGACCTCTTGCTCTATTGGGCGGAAATGATGGCAGAGCCTTCCATCGCGGTTGATGTCGCGAGCCGCTTCGATCATGTGCTCGTGGACGAGTATCAGGATACTAATCGCCTTCAGGCCTCCATCCTTCTGGCGCTCAAGCCGAATGGCACGGGCCTCACGGTCGTCGGCGATGACGCGCAATCGATCTATTCATTTCGGGCCGCGACGGTTCGCAACATTCTCGATTTTCCGGATCACTTTAGTCCGCGCGCAGAAATCGCCACGCTCGAGCGCAATTACCGCTCGACACAGCCGATCCTCGCGGCCGCAAACGCCATTATCAATCTTGCTGAGGAACGCTTCACAAAGAATCTGTGGTCGGATCGTGCCTCGGCCGAGCTGCCACAGCTTGTGAGTGTGCGCGACGAAACTGATCAGGCTCGATACCTCGCGGCAAAAGCTTTGGAGTATCGCGAAGCAGGTATACCTCTTAAGATGCAGGCTGTGCTGTTCCGTGCGTCGCATCATAGTGCTCAGGTCGAGATTGAGCTCATTCGCCGCAACATTCCATTCGTGAAATTTGGCGGGTTGAAATTTCTCGAAGCGGCACACATCAAGGATGTTCTGGCTTTTCTGCGGTGGGCGGAAAACCCGCGGGATCGAGTCGCCGGCTTTCGCGTCATCCAACTCTTACCGGGAGCGGGTCCGGTGACGGCAGCGCGTCTCCTCGACCGCGTCGTCGAGGTTACCGATGGTCTGCAAGCGGTCCGCGCCTTTGTACCTCCGCCAGCGACCGCCGAGTCATGGTCCGCCTTTGTCGACGCGATTCGTGTTTTGCAAACAAAAGCCGCTGGATGGCCCGCTGAAATCGAGCACGTGTGTCGCTGGTATGAACCGCATCTTGAGCGCCGGTACGAAGATGCCATCGTGCGGCAATCCGATCTTGCGCAGCTTGTGCGAATAGCATCGACCTATTCAACGCGCGAGCGCTTTTTGACCGAACTAACTCTCGATCCTCCGGATGCGACAAGCGATGAAGCCGGCATGCCGCTCCTGGATGAGGATTACTTAGTCCTGTCGACTATCCACTCCGCCAAAGGACAGGAATGGAGGTCAGTGTCCATCTTAAATGTGATCGACGGTTGCATACCTTCCGACCTCAGTACGGGCAGCAGCGCTGAGATCGAGGAAGAGCGGCGGCTACTCTATGTTGCAATGACGCGCGCGAAGGATCATTTGCACCTTCTGCTGCCACAACGTTTCTTCGCCCACCAGCAGAAAGCGAACGCAGACCGGCATATGTATGCGGCACGTACCCGGTTCATTCCAGATTCGATTCTCAAATACTTCGATAGCTGCGCATGGCCAGGGGCCGCGCCGGCCGATATAGCGGGCAAGTCAGAACGCGATCCGGTCAATATCGGCGCGCAACTACGCCGAATGTGGAGCTGAGAAACATACCCGCCGCTACTTGTTGATCAGGCGAATGCCGGAGCGGCGGCCCAGTCCGGCACAGTCCTCGTCGGTCCTGAGGCCAATCGCGCGGATGCCATGGGCGGCAAGCTCCTCGTCGCGCTCCTCGGTATCGCCGGTCACACCGACGGCGCCGATCACCTCGCCTGCCTCATCGCGTATCTGCATTCCCCCGCCCTCCGGAAAGATCTGATCGCTGCTCGCGCTGATGAGATAGCGCATGAAGATGGGCTTTTCCTCCGCTCGCACCTTCACGAGCTTCGACGAGCGGCCCATGGCGAGCGCGGCATAGGCTTTGCCATGCGCCATTTCGAAGCGGATCATGGAGCTGCCGTCCTCTTTCTTGAAGGCCTTCACCTTGCAGCCGGGCTCGACCACAATGACCGCCAGCGGGCGGCAGTCGAGCTGCGCGCCGCGCGCGAGGATGGCATCAATGAGTCGGTCGGCCTGGTCGAGCGTAATAGCGGTCATCGGGCATCTCCGTTTCTGCGGGCGTTTGCTCTTTACCATTGGTTGGCGCTAAGCACCGAACCTGCTGCGGTTAAATGCACGCGTGGTGCGACCCGATCGACGTATACCTGATCGATAAAGCGCGGGCGCGTGCGCAATTCATTCGCGCTCGAATGGAGCGATCAGGGATGAGGAGACTGACATGACCGAATTCTCGCGCCGCAACGTGCTGGGTGCGGCAGCAACCGGCGGCATGATCGCTGTAGCGGCGGGCGCCGACGCGCTCGCCGACGGACAACCGCCATACGGGCCGACGCCGGCGGTGCTCGCGGGCGCCGAGCTTCCGTCATTTCGCTTTGCGCTCGGTACCGTGGCGCCCAAGTCGTGGGACGGCGGCTGGGCCAAGGAAGCGACGGTTGTGCAATTTCCGGTATCGGAAAAGCTCGCGGGCGTGCTGATGTCGCTTTCGCCCGGCGGGCTGCGCGAGCCGCATTGGCACGCGAATGCGGCGGAATGGGCCTACGTCATCAAGGGCCAGTGCCGCGTCACGACCATCGACCCGAAGGGCCATTCCCAGATCGTCGACTTCGGGGCGGGGGACGTGTGGTACTTTCCGCGCGGGTTCGGGCACTCGATCCAGGGCATCGGCACCCAGGATTGTCTCTTCGTGCTCGTTTTCGACAACGGTTATTTCTCCGAGTTCGGGACCTTCTCCATCACCGATTGGATCGGACACACGCCGCCCGAGGTGCTCGCCAAAAATTTCGGCGTGCCGGCGCAGACGTTTGCGAATTTTCCAAAGAGCGAGGTTTATATCGCCAAGGGACCGGTGCCTCCGCCGCTTCCCTCCGATCCCGCAGCCGGCTCGCTCAACAGCGGTGCGCTCACCCATCGCTACCGGTTGCTGGCGCAGCGTCCGGAAAGCTATCCGGGCGGCACCAATCGCCTGGTTTCACAGCGTGAATTCCCGATCTCGGTGACCGTGACGGGCGCGCTGATGCGCATCAAGCCGGGCGGGATGCGCGAGCTGCACTGGCATCCCAACGCCGACGAGTGGCAGTATTACATTTCCGGCCGCGCGCGCATGAGCGTGTTCGGCTCGCACGGGCGCGTGCGCATGGAGCAATTCGCCGCGGGTGACGTCGGCTACGTGCCCCAGGGCTATGGCCACTATATCGAGAATGCCGGCAGCGAGGACCTCGAATTGTTGATCGTGCTCAACAACGGCACCTACGAGTCGATCTCGCTCTCGACATGGATTGCCGCCAATCCGCACCTCCTGCTCGCCACGAATTTTCGCGTACCGGAAGCGACATTCGCGAACTTTGGCACCCAGTTTATGCCGGGGTAAACCTGTCATTCCGGGGGAGGCCGAAGGCCGAGAACCCGGAATGACCACCAGAGAAGTGGAACGTGAACAGAGAAGCCGAAAACCCGCTCCTTGAGGATTGGACCGCGCCGTTTGGCGTGCCGCTGTTCGCGCGTATCAAGCCCGAGCATTTCATGCCGGCCTTCACGCAGGCATTTGCAAGTCACGCATCGGAAGTGGCGGACGTTGCCGGCAATCCGGCGCCGGCAACGTTTGCCAATACCATCGAGGCACTCGAGCGAGCGGGGCAACGGCTCGCGCGCCTGAGCGACGTGTTCCACCTGCTTGCAAGCGCCCATACCAATGACGCGCTGCTTGCGATCGAGCGCGAGCTCGCGCCGCTACGCGCCCGGCACTGGAATGCCATCCTGCTGAATGAGGCACTGTTCCTGCGCATCGATGCGCTGCATGCCCGCCGCGGCGATCTCGGCCTCAATGCAGAGCAACAACGCGTGCTCGATCGTTATCACCTTATGGTCAAGCGCGCCGGTGCCGCGCTTGATCCGGCCGCCAAGGCACGACTGGCGCAAATCAACGAGCGGCTTGCTTCGCTGGGCACGACCTTCGGCCAGAATGTGCTTGCGGACGAGCAGAGCTACGTTCTCGAACTCGAGCGCGAGGAGGACCTGGCCGGGCTTCCCGACTTCCTGCGCGCCGCCGCGCGCGCGGCCGCCGAGGAACGCGGCCTGCCCGGCAAGCATGTGATCACGCTCTCGCGCTCCATGGTCGAGCCATTCCTGCAGTTCTCACAGCGGCGCGATCTGCGCGAGAAGATTTTCCGCGCGTGGATCGCACGCGGCGAGAACGGCGGCGCAACCGACAACAAGGCGATCATTGCGGAAATGCTGGCGCTGCGGGGTGAGCGCGCGCGGCTCCTCGGCTATGCGACCTATGCCCATTACCGGCTCGATGACACCATGGCAAAGACGCCAGAGGCGGCGCGCGCGCTGCTCGATCGGGTCTGGGCGCCGGCACGGCGGCGCGCGCTTGCGGACCGCGATGCCATGCAGGAGATGGTGCAGACGGAGGGAAAGAATTTCACCCTCGCGGCGTGGGACTGGCGCCATTACGCCGAAAAGCTGCGCAAGACGCGCTGCGATGTGGATGAGGCGAGCATCAAGCCGTATCTCCAACTTGATGAGATGATCGACGCCGCCTTCTTCACCGCCAATGCGCTGTTCGGTCTCACCTTCGAGCGTCGCCACGATGTGCCGGTCTGGCACGATGACGTGCGGGTGTGGGAAGTGCGCGACGCGCAGGGACGTCATCGCGGGCTCTTCTTCGGCGACTATTTCGCGCGCGCCTCAAAAAAGAGCGGCGCCTGGATGGACAGCCTGCGCGAGCAGGAAAAGCTCGCGGGCGACATCAGTCCGCTCGTCATCAACGTGACGAATTTCTCCAGGGCGAGCGCGGGCAAGCCCCCTCTCCTATCCTTCGATGATGCAAGAACGCTGTTCCACGAATTCGGCCATGCCTTGCATGGCCTGCTTTCCGATGTCACCTACCCGGCGGTGTCGGGAACGAGCGTGCTGCAGGATTGGGTCGAGTTGCCCTCCCAGCTCTACGAGCATTGGCTCGAGCGGCCAGAGGTTCTCGGCCGCTTTGCCGTACACTGCGAGACCGGGGAGCCAATGCCGCCGGATTTGTTACGCCGGTTGATCGCGGCGCGCACGTTCAATCAGGGCTTTGCCACGGTGGAATACGTCGCGTCCGCGCTCGTTGATCTCGATCTCCACCTGCAGTCAGAAGACGGAAAGCCTGAGCCCGGCGCCTTCGATATCACGGCGTTCGAGCACGCCGCGCTCGAACGCATCGGGATGCCGCGCGAGATCGTGATGCGTCACCGGCCCACCCACTTTCAGCATGTCTTTGCCGGCAGCGGCTACGCGTCGGGCTATTACAGCTATATGTGGTCCGAGGTGCTCGATGCGGATGCGTTTGTTGCGTTCGAGGAGACGGGCGATATTTTCGACGCGGCCATCGCGCGCAAGCTGCGCGATTACGTCTATGCCGCGGGCGGCTCACGCGATCCGGCCGAGCTCTATCTCGCCTTCCGCGGCCGGATGCCGTCGCCCGAGGGCCTGCTCAAACGGCGCGGGCTCCTGGATGCAGACGTCGCTGAACGTAGCCCGGGTTGAGCGTAGCGAAACCCGGGACGGCCCCGCGTTTCGCATTGCTCAACGCGGGCTACAGCTCGGGGCGCCCCCGGAATGACCGTGGAGCTGTACACCGCAGGGCACCGGCGCGGGGTGGTGTGCGCGCCGCATCGCGACGCCGTTGAAGCGGGACGTCTGGTGCTTGCGCACGGCGGCAACGCGCTTGAAGCCATAGTGGCGATGGCGGCAACGGCCGCGGCCGTCTATCCACACATGAGTCATCTCGGCGGTGACGGCTTCTGGCTGGTGCGCGAACCGTCGGGCCGCGTGCGCGCGTTGATGGCGGCCGGCCGCTCCGGCACCAATGCAAGACGCGAGCTTTACCGCGAATACGACACCATTCCGCCGCGCGGCCCGCTCGCGGCGCTTACCGTGCCGGGCGCGGTATCCGGCTGGATTTTGGCAGTCGAAGCCGCACAGGCGCATGGCGGGCGCATGCCGCTGCGCGATCTGCTTGCAAGCGCGATCCGGCACGCGCATGAGGGTTATGCGGTCAGCCGCAGCCAGGCCCGCCTGACCGCCGAAAAAATCGACGAGCTCAAAGACGCGCCGGGTTTTGCGCAGACGTTTCTAGCTGATGGCAAACCCCCGCAAGCCGGCGCCGGGCTCAAGCAGGAAGCGCTCGCTGCAACACTTGACCATCTCGCCCATGCCGGACTGGACGACTTTTATCGCGGCGATGTCGGACGCGAGATGACGGCCGATCTCGATCGGCTCGGCAGTCCCGTCACGCGCGCTGACCTCGAGCGCTGCCGCGCCACGGTGGCGCAACCGCTCTCTGTGCGCCTCAAGAGCGCAACGCTGTTCAACAGCCCGCCTCCGACCCAGGGGCTCGCGTCACTGATGATTCTCGCGCTGTTCGAGCGGTTCAACATCACGCAGGCTGAAAGCTTCGATCACGTCCACGGCTTGATCGAGGCGACCAAGCGCGCATTCGCGGTGCGCGATCAAGTCATCACCGATCCCGATCGTTTGCCTGCCGGCGTTGATCGTTACCTGCAGCAGGACTTTCTCGATGCGGAAGCCCTGAAGGTCGATCGCCGCCGGGCCGCACGCTGGCCGGCGCCACGCGGCGCGGGCGATACGGTCTGGATGGGCAGCGCGGATGCTTCCGGCCTCGTCGTCTCCTACATCCAGTCGCTCTACTGGGAATTCGGCTCAGGGGTGGTGTTGCCCGCAACCGGCGTGCTGATGGCGAACCGCGGCGCGAGCTTTTCACTCGCAAGCAACGCCTTGAACGCGCTCGAGCCCGGCAAATTGCCGTTTCATACGCTCAACCCGGCGCTTGCCGTGCTCGATGATGGACGCATCATCGCCTATGGCACGATGGGAGGAGACGGCCAGCCGCAGACGCAAGCAGCGCTGTTTACGCGCCATGCACTTTTCCATAGCCCGCTCGACCGCGCCATCGACGCGCCGCGCTGGCTGCTCGGAAGGACCTGGGGCGCCGAGCGCGACAATGTGCGTATGGAAGGGCGTTTTGCGGACAGCCTCATTGATCGGCTTGTTTCGGCGGGCCACGACGTCGAGGTTTTGCCGGAAGGCTATTGCGATGTGATGGGCCATGCCGGCGCGGCTGTGCTCCACGCGGACGGATCCCTTGAAGCGGCGCACGATCCGCGTGCCGACGGCGGCGCCGCAGGGGTGTAGGTCATGCCTCCATTCCGCCGCAGTCCGCGATATCGTGGCCCCCGTCCGAACTCGGGTTCACCCGAGTCTCGGCACTTTCGTTGTCGGCGGGGGATAAATCCGACTTTGACTGGCCGCGCCGGGCGTGAAAAATCCATGAGTCATCGCTATTTCGCGTGCCTTTTCGCGCTCGTGGCAGCTTTTCAGGTGGCAAGCGCCATCGACGCAGGCGCGCATCCCCATGTCTGGGTGACGGTCAAGAGCGAACTGGTCTACGGCCCGGGCGGTGCGGTCACGGGCGTGCGCCATGCCTGGACCTTCGATGACATGTTCTCGACGTTCGCGATCCAGGGCATCGAGGGCAAGAACAAGGGGCAGTTCACGCGCGAGGAGCTTGCGCCGCTCGCCAAGGTAAATGTCGACTCGCTCAAGGAATATGATTTCTTCACCTATGCCAAAGCGAACGGCAAGCCGCTCGAGTTCAACGATCCGGCGGCGGACTATCATCTCGAGTGGGACCCCAAGGAGACCGTGCTCACGCTGTTTTTCCTGCTACCGCTCAAGACGCCGGTGAAAGCCAAGGATCTCTCGCTGGAAATTTATGACCGCGAATTCTTCGTCGATTTCAGTTTTGCCGAGAAGGACCCGGTGAAGCTCATCGGCGCCCCCGCGCAGTGCAAACTCTCCGTCCTCAATCCGGAGGAAATGAATTCGAATCTTGCTGCGCGCTTGAGTCAGCTGGCCGCGGATCAGAGAGATCCGACGCTCACCATCGGCTCCGAATACGCCAACAAGGCCATAGTGAAATGTCCGTAAAGACTGTTGGCAGCCAGACACGCAGCCTTGTGCATGGCCACAAGACGGGCCTATCCCCCTCCCCCGTGTGGGGAGGGGTTAGGGGTGGGGGTGATGATTGGTGCGCATGCGTTGGGCAACCACGACGCCCCCCCTCCCCAACCCTCCCCCACAAGGGGGGAGGGAGCACACCCGTCGTGCTGCACCGCTGTGCACTCGCCATCATGTTCGTGGGTGCTCTTCTCCTCATTGCCGGTTTCTGTGACGCGGCATTCGCGCAAGGGAGCCCGTTCGGTGTGCCGCGCGCGCAGGCCCCCGCGATTCCGATCGGCGGCGTGCTCGGCTGGATCTTTGCCAAGCAGGCCGAGTTCTACCGGCAATTCTCGGGCTTGATCCGCGCCGCCAAGTCCGACAGCACTGCCGCGTGGAGCCTGTTCGCGCTGTCGTTTCTCTACGGCATCTTTCACGCCGCCGGGCCCGGTCACGGCAAGGCGGTGATCTCGTCCTATCTGGTCGCGAACGAGCAGACCTGGCGCCGCGGCGTAGTGCTGTCCTTTGCGTCCGCGCTTGTCCAGGCGCTCGTTGCAGTCGTGCTGGTCGCAATAGCCGCCGCGCTGCTGCACGCGACCGCGGCCACCATGGGCCGCGCCGTCAATGTGATCGAGATCGTAAGCTACTCCCTCATCATTCTCATCGGGCTGCGGCTCCTATGGGTGAAGGGGCGTGCCTTCATCGCAAGCGCGAAAACGCTGCATCAACCCGCAAGCCTGGGTGCCGCGGCGACGCCGCCCGGTCATCTTGAGCACGCGCATTATGAGCACGCGCATTGTCATCATGACCATGGTCAAGAATGCCACCACGACGACCACGGACATGCTGACCATCACCATCATCATCATCACGAAGATGAGACTTGCGCGTGGGGGCATGCGCACGCGCCCGAGCCCGAGGAGCTTGCCGGCCCCGATGGATGGCGGCGCGGTCTATCGGCCGTCATCGCCGTGGGCCTGCGTCCATGCTCCGGCGCGATTCTGGTGCTGGTGTTTTCACTGGCACAGGGATTGTTCTGGGCCGGGGCGGTCGCGACCTTCATCATGGGGGTCGGTACCGCCATTACCGTTGCGGTCATCGCCGCGATCGCGGTCGCCGCCAAGGCCTGGGCCAAGCGGTTCGCGGATGCCCGCTCTGGCTACGGCATGCTCGCCATGCGCGGCATTGAAGCGGGTGCCGCCGTGGTCATTATCGCGTTCGGCACGCTCCTCCTCACCGGCTATATTGTCACCGAGCGAATGGTCGGGATTTAAGCGCGGTATCCTCCTGCGCTCGCCGGCGTCATTTGCCGAGGCGCAAGGATGACCGCCCAAATATCCACCCGGTGTTGCGTTGTCGGCGGCGGCCCGTGCGGGATGATGCTGGGCTTCCTGCTCGCGCGCGCCGGGATCGATGTGGTCGTGCTGGAGAAGCACGCCGATTTCCTGCGCGACTTCCTCGGCGACACCATCCATCCATCGACCTTGGAGCTCATGGGCGAGCTTGGCCTGCTCGACGAGTTCCTCAAACTGCCGCACGAGAAAGCGAAAACGATCAGCGCGATCTTCGGCGCGCACGAATATGATTTTGCGGATTTCACCCACCTGCCGACGCGTTGCAAGTTCGTTGCCCTCATGCCGCAATGGGATTTTCTCAATTTCCTTGCGGATCACGGCAAGATTTATCCCGCGTTTCATTTGCACATGCGCACCGAGGCGACCGATCTCATTGAAGAAGGCGGGCGCGTCGCCGGCGTGCGCGCGAGCTCGCCCGATGGCGCGATGGAAATCCGCGCCGCGCTCACCGTCGGCTGCGACGGGCGCCATTCCACAATTCGTGCGCGTGCCGGGTTTGAGCCAAAGGAGCTTGGCGCCCCCATGGACGTGCTCTGGTTTCACATGCCCAAGCACGCGAGCGATCGGCCGCATACCATGGGCCGTTTTGCGCCCGGACATATCGTCGTTCTGCTCGACCGTGGCGATTACTGGCAGTGTGCATTCGTCATCCCCAAGGGCTCCATGGAGGAAACCCGGCGGGCGGGAACTCGAAGCGTTTCGAAAGAAAGTCGGGCAGCTCGTGCCGCAATTCGCGGATCGGCTCGACGAGCTCAAGGATTGGGATCAGATCAAGCTTCTCACCGTCGCGGTGAACCGGCTCGATCGGTGGCACAAGCCGGGCCTTCTTTGCATCGGCGATGCCGCACACGCGATGTCGCCGATCGGCGGAGTAGGCGTCAATCTCGCGGTGCAGGACGCGGTGGCCGCCGCCAATATTCTCTGGCAGCCGCTGCGCTCCGGGGGCATGCAGGAGAGCGATCTCGCGGCGGTTCAGGAGCGACGCATGTTTCCGACCCGCTTCACCCAGCGCATGCAGGTCATCATCCAGAACAAAGTGATCGATCCGACGCTGCGCGAGGGAACCGACATTCAAGCGCCATTGGCGCTGCGTCTGACCTCGCGCTTTCCGCTGCTGCGCCGCTTGCCCGCGCGGCTCGTGGGCATGGGCGTGCGCCCGGAGCACGTGCATACGCCGGAGATGCCGCCGGCCGCCTGGCACAGATCTCGATCATGTTGATCGTGATGCGGCCTGACAGTTTGCGTACCTCTCCCGGAGGGCCCGAAGGGAGAGGTCGGATCGCGCGTGCTTGCGCGATCCGGGTGAGGGGGATTGGCTTCGGGATTTGTAGCCCCCTCAACAAATACAACCAGTTTGTTTGTTCGTTG
>CAVYVC010000027.1:0-192905 GCA_963771845.1 uncultured Alphaproteobacteria bacterium
CCGCGCCACGGCGAGCGGATGCAGGCGGCGAGCGAGCATGAACTCACCGATGCGCGCGGTCACCTGCGAGGGTCCGAACAGGACGCCGATGCTCACGGCCGTTGCCGGATCAATGCCGGCGCGGCCGAAAACCGCAAGCAGATGTGCGGACAATCCCGACGGCACAAATGCATAAGTGGCAAAAGCCGCCGCCACCAGAAGAAAAGGCCGTCCTTTCGGCGCAAGCACCGGGGCTGGCAGTTTTGCCGAGCCCGGGTCCGGCGCAACCGCCTCGGCGCGGCCGCGCGGTAATGCAAATGCATGCAGAGGCGCGGCAACACCGGCGAGCAGCGCGGCATAGACAAAATAGGTCCCGCGCCAGCCCACATTCGCAATCAGAAAGTGCGTGCAAGGCCAGCTGACCGTGGAGGCCAATTCGCCTGCCAAGGTCAGCGCCGTGATCGGCCGTCGTGCGGCGATACCGAAAATGCGGCCGAGAGTGGAAAACGCAAAATCATAAAGCGAGGCGGCGGTCGCAACTCCAATGAGGGCCCATGCCGCGACATAGGCGGTGCGGTCATGCGCATGGACCAGCGCAACAAGTCCAAGCGCACCGAGCAGCGAGCCGATCGCCATCACGCGATGTCCGCCGTAGCGATCGATCAGAAACCCGACCCGTGACGAAACGATCCCTGCACTCAGCAGCGCAAGCGAGAAACCGCCCATGGCAAAGCTCATTGTCCATCCGCGATCAGCAGCGATCAGCGGGACTGTAAGCACGGGCGGATAGAAGATGGTGCCCCAGGCGAGGATCTGAGTGACCCCAAGCACGAGAACGGCGCGCCAGGGCCCGGTGATCAGGTCGCGCGAGCTCACCCGGTTATGTTTGCTTGACCATCACGGTTCCGGCTGCGCAGCAGAGCCTGGAAAAATGCGGGCTCTTCGTAATCGCCTCCGGAACGTCGTTGCGTGAACAGGCGGTGTAACCCAGGCGGTCGAAAAAACCTGCTTCCGAGGTGGTGACGAGATAGATCGAGCGGCATTTCAACGCGCGCGCTTCGATCTCGAGCGCAGCGACAATGGCGCTGCCCATGCCAAGCCGGCGCACAGGCGGCAAGGTCACGACCGAACGAAGGAGTGCGTGACCGTTATGAATTTCCAGGCCGCCAAATCCGGCCGGAACATTCGCGCGGGTCTCGAACCGCCAGAACAGCAAATGCGGATCGCCGATGTCGTCTGCCGGCAAGCCTGCTTTCGCCAGTGCAGTCTTGAGACCGTCGCGCTCCCAGGCAGCGAGCGGCATGGCCAGCAGACCGCTCATTGCGGCCATTCGGGGCGTCTCCCTACCGTGCTTCCCCTCCCTTCCCTCCGCCGCATGCGGGGGAGGGTTGGGGTGGGGGTAAAGGAGCCAGCGCGCCCCCGGATTGCCGGTCGCGCAGTTTGCGCGTCAGGCGCGCGGAGCGCAACGGACAAAAATGCCGGTTCCGTAGCGCCCATCGACCTCGGGGTCCACGAATTTGAGGACAAGGACGCGGCCGTCGAAGGAAACAATTTCACGATCCTTCGGGCCCGGAGTTTGCCCGGCCGGCCCGATGTAATCGCGGCCACTTTGACTTCCCTTGAGCCGCATCTCCTCCAATTGGGCCGAATCGGCAGGGTACATCATGACGCCACCGGTCGCACCCTGCCCGATCACGAAAGGCTGCTTGCATTGGCCGCGCGCATTCGCCTCGGTGCGCGTGCGATCCTCGGGTTTGTGGTAGGCCGCGTATCCCCATCGCCCCACGATCTCCGACGGCTTCACCTTCGACGGAAGTTCAGGTTGAGGCAGCGCCACCGGCGTCGGCTCAGGAGTCTGCGAGGTTGTGCAGGCGGCAAGCGTGCCCGCCGCTAGAGCCAGCGCAAAGGCCAGCCGGCCCCCGATTGCAATTCCCATCGCTTGTTGTTCCCTTACTCCCACCCACAGATCGAAAGCGAGTCATCGATTGCAGGTACACCCTTCTACTAATCGCACCGTTAACGAGAGGCCCGTAACCCCCGCCCACGAAGGGAACGGGCGCTCGTGACAGAATAGGTCGCAGGCAAGGCAGATATGAGGCAAAAGGCCTGCTTATTTGGCCTCGTGTGGTCCACCCTGCGGAACTTTGCAAGAATTCAGGTAAACCCGAGTTCGGTTGAGAGGTGCGCAATCTGCAATGCCGCGCCATAATCAAATGTCAGCGAAATCTGCTCGTATTGAGGACCTGATGCCGTGAAGCTCAGTTCCATATTGCTGGCGCTCCGCACGCAGCGCGTCTGCCCTGCCGCGATCGCGTTGTTTATCGCATGCATCAGCGGTGCTGGGGGCGGGGAGGTCTTTTCGTTTGACCAACCGCCCGGCAGGCTGCCAAAAACCACCATCCCTCTTCATTACGCCATCGAGCTAGAGCCCGATCTTGAAAATCTGACCGTGGCCGGGTCCGAAGTCATCGACCTTGATCTGCGCGAAGCAACGACCCGGCTCGTCATCAATGCGACCGACCTCACGCTTGCCGCGGCGTCGATCGATGATGCGAGCGCGAACGCCGCAATCGCGCTCGATCCCGCCGCGCAAACCGCGACGCTGAATTTTGCAGAGCTCATCCCGGCAGGGCGGCACAAGCTGCACATCAATTTCACGGGAAGGATCAACAAATTCCCGCGCGGGCTGTTCTTGATCGAATATCCGGCCGGGCAGGGGATGCGGCGCATGCTCGCAAGCCATCTCGAGCCGGCCGATGCGCGCCGCGTCTTCCCGTGCTGGGACGAGCCCGCATTCAAGGCGTCAATCAGCCTTACGGTAACGCTGCCGCGCTCGTTGCTCGCGGTTTCGAATATGCCGGTCGCGCAGGAGGAGCCCGTCACTCCCACGTTGAAACAGGTCACCTTCACTGCGACCCCGAAGATGTCGACCTATCTGTTCGTGCTGGTCGCCGGCGAGTTCGAACGCCTCTCGGCGCAACTCGATGGAATGACCGTCAGTGTTCTGAGCAGTGCCGGCAAGTCCGAGCAAGGGCGATTTGCGCTCGCGAGCGCGATGCAGCTGCTGCGCTATTACAATGACTATTTCGGCCTCAAATATCCGCTGCCGAAACTCGACCTGATCGCGCTCCCCGGCGCGTTTCGCGGCGCCATGGAGAATTGGGGAGCAATCACGTTTTTTGAGAGCACGCTCTTGTTCGATCCCGCAGTGAGCGGCGAGGCCGCCCGCCGCAGCATCTTTAGTGTTCTCGCTCACGAGATGGCGCACCAATGGTTCGGTAATCTCGTCACCATGGCCTGGTGGGACAATCTCTGGCTCAACGAAGGCTTCGCCAGCTGGATGGAGGCGAAGGCGACAGAGCATTTCTTTCCGCAGTGGAGAACGTGGCTCAATTCGAGCGGCGCGAAAGATGGCGCCATGAATCTCGACGCACGGCGCACGGCGCACCCAATCGAGCAGCCGGTCGCGGACGAAAGCGAGGCGATGGCCGCCTTCGACGGCATCACCTACGCCAAGGGACGGGCCCTGATTCGAATGCTCGAGAGCTATGTCGGCAAGGATGCGTTCCGCGCTGGCATTCGCCGATACATGGCGGAGCATGCTTACGGCAACACCACGACAGCCGACCTTTGGCCTGCGCTCGAAGGAGCCTCCGGCAAGCCGGTCGGAAGCGTTGCCGGCACGTTCACCCGGCAGCCTGGGGTGCCGCTCGTCCTCGCGCAATCAAGTTGCGAAGACGACAAGCAGCACGTTCATCTGCGACAGGAGCGCTTCACCATTCATTACCCCGATGCGGCGCCGCAAACCTGGATGATCCCGGTCATGCTCGGGCTTCCCGACAGCGCGCAACCATCGGCGACTATCCTGCTCGGGGGCGAGCCGGCGGATGTCGTTGTCGGGGGCTGTGCCGAGCCGCTCAAGGTCAATCTCGGCGCTGTCGGCTACTACCGGGTCGACTACGGCGAAGCGGGCCGCGCGGCGCTGCGCAAATCATTCGCGCTCATGCCGCCGGCCGATCGCGTCAATCTCCTGGCAGACACCTGGGCGCTGGTGGAAGCCGGCCGGACGCAAGCGCCATCCTATTTCGAAATTCTGGAGCAGGCCGGCAACGACGATGATCGTGCCGTGTGGGACGAGGTGATCAGCACCTTGGTCCGCCTCAATCATCTCGCCCGTGGCCGCCCGGAGCGCACGGCCCTGCAGGCCTATGCGCGCGATATGCTTCGTCCGGTCCTTGATCGCCTTGGCTGGGACCCCAAAGGACGCGAGCGGGAAGACAACGAGCTTCTGCGCGTGCGTCTCATTCGCGTGCTGGGCGAGATCAATGACACCGAAGTGATTGCGCAGGCGCGGCGGCGCTTTGCCGGGTTTCTCGAAAACCCGGCGCTGCTGCGGCCCTCGCTGCGCGGTGCGCTTGCGCATGTTGTCGGGCAGAACGGCGGCCGCAATGACTATGAAGCCCTGCTTGCGCTCGCGCGCAAAGCCGCCAATGCCACTGAGCGCGCGCGCTACTATTCCGCGGCGGCGAGCGCGCGCGATGAGGCGCTGGCGCGTGCGACACTCGCGCTTACACTCACGGACGAGCTGCCATACCCATTGCGCACGCGCGTCATCGGCACGGTTGCATCCGCGGGCGAACAGCCCGAGCTCGCCTTCGATTTTGTCCGGCAAAACTTTGCCGTGCTGGCGCAGCGACAGGGCCCCTCATTTCGTGATTATTTTGTTGCGGGCCTGATGCGCAACTTCAGCGATCCCGGCCGTGCGGCCGAGTTGGCGGAGTTTGCGCCGGCACACGCCACAGCGGGGGGACGCATCATGGCTGCGCGCGCGCAAGAAGCAATCCGCATCGATGCGGACGTCAAAGCGCGCGTCCTCCCGCAGCTCGCCGACTGGCTGCAACGTCGCAGCGCACACGACTGATTTGGGGTTGGGTCGAGTTCTTACAAGACCCAACATTGTATAGACTGCAAAGACCCTGACATCCGGACCAAACGCGGGAGTGGTCAAGATGGTGAGAACGCTGTTGGCGGGCCTGCTCTGCGCGTGGACGCTGCACGGCATGGGCTTGGCGCACGCGCAAGCGCAATGGGAGGCCTTTCCCAACCGGCCGATCAGGATGATCGTGCCGTTCCCGGCCGGCGGGCCGACCGACGGCATGGCACGCATTATCTCGGACCGCCTCGGTGAAGTGCTGGGCCAAACGATCGTGGTGGAAAACCGGGGCGGCGGTGCGGGCGGCAGCATCGGCGCCAAGGTGGTCGCGAGTGCTGATCCCGACGGCTACACCATCCTCATCACCCCGGGCGGAGCCCTGACCACCGGGCCCGCGGTTCACAGCAACATCGGCTACGATCCCCTCAAAGCCTTCGTGCCCGTGGCCAGTGTAATGGAATCGCCGCTCGTGATCGCAGCGCACCAGGACTTGCCGGTGAAATCGCTGGCCGACGTCGTGGCCTATGCCAAGGCCAATCCGGGCAAGATCATCTGGGGCTCGCAGGGATTCGGCACCGCGCCCCACCTGCTGTTCGAGCTGTTCAAGCTCGAGACCGGCGTCAATGTCGTGCACGTGCCCTATCGCGGTTCCGCGCCCATGCTTGCCGCGGTGGTTGCAGGTGAGATTCAGATGGTCGCCGACGTGATGACCACGAGTCTCCCGCATATCGAGTCGGGCAAGCTTCGTGCGCTGGCCATTGCGGGCGCGCAACGTAGCCCGAAATTGCCCGGCGTGCCGACGACTGTCGAGATCGGCTATCCCGCGCTGCAGGCGCCATTCTGGCTCGGCGTCGTCGCTCCGGCGGGAACGCCGGCTGCCATCATCGACAAGCTCAACGCCGCATTGCACGAGAGCCTCGCGCCGCCGCGCACGCGCGAGCTGCTTGCGAAACTCGGCGCGGAAATCAAGATCGGCACTCCGGCCGAATTCGGCAAATTACTCTCCGACGAGCTTGCCAAGTGGACAGCCGTCGTCAAGGCCGCCAACATCAAGGTGGACTGAACTCCTTCGCCATCGGCATTTTCACCGCATCGCCATGTTCCGACACGACACGCCCGCCGAAGCCGAATTCCGCATGCAAGTGCGGACCTGGCTCGAAGCCAACCTTCCGTCGATGCTGCGCGGACGCACGGTGCGGCCGCCGCCCGCGGAATTGATGCCGTGGTACCGCACGCTCTCAGCCAAGGGTTGGATCGCGCCCCATTGGCCCACCCAATACGGCGGAATGGGTGCCACGCTGAATGAACAGATCATCATGACGGAAGAGCTCGCGCGCATCGGCGCGCCGCTGCCGGCGCAGGGCCTCAATCATATCGGCCCGATCCTCATGGAATTCGGAACCGCCGCCCAGAAGGCGCAGCACCTGCCGCCCATTCTGGAAGGGACGGTGATCTGGGCGCAGGGCTATTCCGAGCCGGGCGCCGGCTCGGATCTCGCGAGCCTCATGAGCCGCGCGAGCCTGCAAGGCGATCATTTCGTGGTGCGCGGCCACAAGATCTGGACGACCTGGGCACATCATTCGGACTGGATGTACGCGCTCATCCGCACCGATCCGCAGGCGCAGCCGCGCCACGCCGGCATCAGCTTTCTCCTCATCGATCTGCACAGTCCCGGCGTAAAGGTGAGGCCGATCAACACGATTGCCGGCGACGAGGAGTTCAGCGAGGTCTTCCTCGACGATGTTGCCGTCCCCGCCGAAAATCTGGTTGGCAAGCTCAACGACGGCTGGCGTATCGCCAACGCGTTGCTCGGCCATGAGCGGCTGGCGACCGCAAACCCGCAATTCCCATTGATGACGCTCGATCGCATCAAAGCCATCGCGCGCGCGACCGGCGTGATCGACGATCCGGCCTTCCAGGATCGTCTTGCGGCCGCGAGCATCAATGTCACCACGCTTTCGGCGCTGTTCAGCCATGCCGTGGAGCTCACCAACAATGCGCACAGCCTCGGACCGGAAGCATCGATCATCAAGCTTTTTTCCTCCGAGCTGCTGCAGGCGCTCAACGATCTCTTGGTCGAGGCCGCCGGCGGGCATGCGCTCGCGGACACGCCGGTTGCAACCGGTTTTGGCGACGTGGATGTCGCGGCGTCCTACTTTCAGTCGCGGCGCGTGACGATCTATGGCGGCTCATCGGAAATCCAGCGCAACGTCCTTGCCCGCCGCGTGCTCAATCTTCCCAATTGAATTGAGCGATTGTCATGGAGCTGCGTCTCACGCCGGAGCAGAGCCTGTTGCGCGACAGCGCCGCCAGGTTCATTGCGGCGGCGGGACCGAAGGCGGCGCGCGGATTTCGCCGCCAAAATCCACCCTTTGCGCCGGCGCGTCTGCGCGCCGCGGGCGACCTCGGCTGGCTCGGCATCCTGGTTCCGGACGCGCAGGGCGGGCTTGGTCTCGGGCTCACCGAGCTTGCCTTGCTGCTTGAGCAGGCAGGCCAGGGGCTTGTCTGTGAGCCGGTCGGGCCTGCTGCCATCTCGGCGGCGGCGCTCTCCGCTCCGCCGCATCCCATGCTCAACGCAGTGATGAGCGGCGCGGCGCTGGTCGTTCCGGCCCTGCAGGAAGGGCCGCACGGGGACGATCCTCTCGCTCCGCGCATGCGCGCGCAGATGGAGCGCGGAGCGCTCCGGTTGAGCGGAAGCAAGATGTTTGTTTGCGCCGATGGTGCGGAGGGCTTTCTGGTCAGCGCCGGTAGCCCGCAGGGATCGGTCCTCTGCTATGTGGCACGCGATGCGCCCGGCTGCACGCTCTCGGCAACCCCGACGGTTGAGGGCCGCCGGCTCGCCATGCTCGCGCTTGCCGATACCCCGGCCGATCTCATTTCACCGCATCCGTCATCGCGCAATGCCGTCGACGCACTCCACAACCTCGCGCTGTTCGCGTACTCCTGCGAATTGCTTGGCGTCATGGAAAAGGCGCAAGACATCACGCTCGACTATCTGCGCCTGCGCAAGCAGTTCGGAAAGCCGATCGGCAGCTTTCAGGCGCTCCAGCACCAGGCGGTGAACATGTACATTCGAGCGCAGGCTGTGCGCTCGCTGGTGTTTGCGATCGCCGCCAATAATGATCCTTATTGCATGGATCCCGTCATGGCCATTGCCGCCAAAGCGAAAGCATCGGAGGAAGCGCTCGCCGTCACGCAAGCCGCCATCCAGCTCCATGGCGCCATCGGATTTACCGACGAGCACGACATCGGCCTCTATCTCAAGCGCGCCATGCTGCTCTCCTCTTTGCTGGGGAATGCCGCCGCGCAGCGCCGCCGCTATGCCGAAATCGCGGGCCTGCGAGCTTAGAACATGACCACTGTCTTTAACTCATCAGCGCGGCAAAGATCATGTTTTGTGATCAGCCCGATCGGCGACCACGATTCAGAGATGCGCAAGCACGCGGATGCAGTCTTTAGAGGCGGTTACTCTGCGCGCCCTACATGACATCCCGCACTCCGAATGAAGCGCCTGCGATCGAAACGACAGCAAGCTCGCCAATCTACAAAGCGATCCGGCACGAACTTAAAGTACTCAAGGAAAGAAATTGCGTTGCCGAGGGTGGGCGGTAACTATTACAGCGTGTTGCGCTGAGATCGAGCCAGCAGGTCCACCTCTCCCCCGCAGGGGAGAGGTACTGCGGGCGGCACCATCACGTCGTGATCGAACCTCATCGAAACTGGCCTAGAATAGCCAACGTCTGATGGCTCGTCCTGCTTGCGACTGTTCTCGAATGAGCACCGGGGCTCAACGCAGACGCAGTTTTCCGGGCTGTCCATGACCCAAGCGGTCATTGTCGCGCAACGCTGTGCTCGACCGATCAGAAGCGAACCGTACCATCGGCATCGAACAGCCCACGCTCGATTAATGGGGCTTTCGATCCCATCGTGCGCCAAAGTGTGCGTTCCGCGTACTGCCGCCACAACTCCGGGCTCGTCCAGCTCAATTCTTTAAGGCTCCTACCGAGGTGGTGCTGGCAGTCGTGGACACAGGTACCGGGAAAGAGCACCAGGGCGTGATAGGGAATAGCGAACTCAATCCACCAGGCGAGGCCCGAGCGGCCCATGGTGGTCGAGACCGACGCTCTCCAGCGGGTGTCCGAAGGAGCGCAGGAAGTCGTAACGTCATCGGTCGAGCACACGTCAACGCTTATCAATGAACCGTCCGCAACCAGCGAACAGCTCTTTGCGCCGCAGCTTTCAGCTGCGCCAGTTTCCTCAAACGTCACCTCGCAAGCCTCGCTGCGGAAGCTCTCCAGCATGTCGCACCACTCTTGCGCCGGAAACGCGGCGTGGGGAAAAAAGATTGCGAGATCGAAGCTCATGGCTGCAAATGACGACACCGCGAAGAGCGCGGTCGATTACGGTCACGAATGTAAATTGCACCTGATCGATCAGTAGCCTATGGAGCTTTCCGAGGTGCTACCTGGACGCCGCGCACGCCTGCGCGCTCGATTGCCCGCTGTACCAGGTCCGAGGCTTTGGCATGTTCGACAAATTCAGTAATGTAGGCAAGCCGCTCACCCTGGCCTTGGGAACCGCGATTGCTCCAAATGCTGCGTGGAAGCGGTGCTCCAGCACGCGAGAGCCCGGCAACCGACTCGAAAATTGCAGTAATGCGCGCCGCGGCGCCGCAAGCACGTCGGCATTTCCGGCGCGCAGCAATTCGAAACCGGCAGCGATCGTGTCGACGCCGCGCAATTCGGCTTCAACGCGCGGCTCAGGACATTAGGGGAGAAGGACGATGACACTTGCACGGCGTCAATTTCTGCACCTGGCGACGTACGCCGCCACATTGGCTGCCGCACCATCGAGAGCGAGGGCGCAAGACTACCCGATACGTCCGGTACGGATCATCGTTGGTTTCCCCGCTGGCGGGCCGACCGACATTGTTGCGCGCGTCATCGCCCAATGGCTGTCGGAGCGCTTCGGTCAGGAATTTTTCGTTGAGAATCGCCCTGGCGCTGCCAGCAATATCGGTACCGAGGCAGCATTGAGGGCGCCCGCCGATGGTTACACGCTTCTGCAAGTTACGTCCAGCAACGCGGTCAATGCCACGTTCTACGAAAAGCTCAACTTCAATCTGCTGAGCGACATGGCGCCGGTCGCGGGCACTGTGCGCGTGCCGTTTGTGATGGAGGTCAACCCGTCGGTTCCAGCCAACAGCGTTCCCGAATTCATCGCTTACGCCAAGGCCAATCCGGGTAAGATCAACATGGCATCTGGGGGCAGCGGAACCTCGACTCATATTGCCGGCGAGTTCTTTAAGATGATGGCTGGCGTCAATCTCCTTCATGTGCCCTATCGCGGCTCAGCACCTGCGCTCACCGATCTGCTCGGTGGTCAGGTGCAGGTGACGTTCGACATACTGCCAAGCTCGCTTCAATACATTCGATCCGGCGCCCTGCGCGCATTGGCTGTGACCAGTGCGGCGCGATCCGCGGTGCTGCCGGACGTGCCGACCTTGAGCGAGTTTTTGCCGGAATATGAGGCGACCGCTTGGTACGGCATTGGCGCGCCCAAGGACGCGTCAAGTGAGATCGTCGACAAACTCAATAAGGGGATCAATGCCGGCTTAGCCGATGCCAAAATAAAGGGGCGGCTAGCCGATCTGGGCGGCACCACAATTCCGGGGTCACCAAGCGCCTTCGGAAAACTCGTGGCTGAAGAAATCGAGAAGTGGGCGAAGGTAGTCAAATTTTCCGGCGCAAAGCCGCAGTGATCCGGAAATCTGTTGCAGGAGTGATTTCCACCGCTCGACGGCAACAATCCCTCCACGCGATCTTCTGCCCCCAAAATCGGGCGCAAGCAACATTGGGTGAGCAACCGCGCCTCCTACTGTAGTTTTTCATCAAAGGTCAACAAATCTCGGCAAAGATGGTTGCCGTCGATCTGGCGCGATCGCGCAGCCGACAGCTTGGAGACCGATCATGGGTGCTTGGGGAGCTGGTCTTTATTCCAGCGACATGGCCGCGGACATGCGCGCGGTCATCAAGTCAGTGTTGCGTCTCCCGTTCGACGAAGATCGCATCGTCGATATTTTGCGCGATTGCGCGCGCCACGCGGCTGATGATTCCAGCAACGAGGATCACACCACCTTTTGGCTCGTGCTCGCCGACCAGTTCGAAAAGCGCGGTGTCGCTCACGCGCCAACCTGCGAGAAGGCAATTACCATCATCGATCGAGGCGACGACCTCATGATGATGGAAAAGCTTGGCATGAAGCAGGCCGATTTGCGCAAACGCGGCGCAAAGCTTACCGAGTTGCGAGCGCGTCTCGCGGCAGCACTACGCTGGTCGAAGCCGCGCGCGACGATCAAGACGCCGGAGCCCTACATTCTTGAGATCGGTGTCCTTTACGCCTGCCCCGTGAAGGGCAGCAGCTGCATAAATCCCTATTTTAGCAAAAAGGATTTCGAGCGCTTCCCGTGGACTCCCGATGGGTGGCGGCAGTTCGTCATTCTCGATCGAGGCCGCGCTTTCGATTATCTTGCCTGGTATCAGCCACTTGTGTGCAAAAAACCAGTTCAACAAAAGCCGCAACTCTCCGGCGCCGGCGCTGATCTGTGGTGGGAGTTCGACACCCCGAAGACGTGCCCTCAACGCCATTTCGATCGCATGGGAATTGTAGCGGTCGGAACATTGCCTATCGACATCGAAAAGGCGCGAGCGCGATTTGCGAAGAGGCGGCCGTCTGTCGTCTTCCTCGGCTGGGGCGGCCGTGGTGCGGCGATTAATGACGTCTCAATTTGCAACTCGATGAACGCTTCGAGTCATGACTGGGAGATATGGTATGAGCCCCGGGGCCTCCTTCCCGAAGAGGGCGCGACGATCATGCGCAGCCTCGGAGAATTATTGGCCGAGCGCTCGGGGTCGAGGAGTTAGAGCCCCTCCTTCTGGCGAAGCGTAATGCGGGCGAAAGGAACGGGCGGCGGTGCGTGCGGTCTCCAGTTCGATGTCGGTTTCCTGAGTTCGAGTAAAAACCGGGGCCAGAGAGGTGCTATAAGTGCAGCATCGAAACGTTTGTGGTATGTCAGGTGTGGGATAACTGCTGATCACGATGGAGTCCGGCGGCTCGATCGCCGCCAGGGTTGAATGAGAGTTGAGAATCATCTTTGTTCCCGCGAACGTCGTGTTCCGGCAAGCCGACCCGATGCCGATGTCGTGTTCTTCACCTGCAAGGACGCGTCGCACGGACTGCACGGGATCAAGACGGTGTAGTCGATGAGCGACCGCGGAGCGCACAGGAGGATGCCATGAAGAAAATTCTTTTGATTGCCGCGTTGTTGTCTCTCGCGCTCGGCACCGTCGTGTCATCGGCGCAGGACAAATATCCCTCGAAGCCGGTCAAGATCATCGTGCCCTATGCTCCCGGGGGTGCGACTGACATCACTGCACGTCTGTTCGGCGATCAGCTGCGCCAGAGCCTCGGCCAGCAGTTCGTGGTCGAGAGCAAGCCCGGCGCTTTCGGCATTATCGCCATCGAGGAAATGGCGCGGTCGCGGCCTGACGGCTACACGCTTCTGATCGGCAACGTATCGACCAATGCCATTACGCCGGTGCTGTTCGAGAAGAAGTTTTCCATCAACTTCGAGAAGAGCGTGGCATCGGTATCAAGGCTTGCGATTTACCCATCCTTTCTGATCAGCACCACGAAGAATTTCGAGCCGAAGACCGTGGCGGAGCTGGTCGCCTACGCCAAGCAAAACCCCGGCAAGGTCCGCTACACCAGCGCCGGCATCGGCAGCTTTCCGCATTTCGACATGGAAATTTTCTCTCGGCGGGCGGGTGTCGAGATGCTGCACATCCCGAACAAGACCGGCGCCGCCGGCATGATCAATGACCTTGTCGTCGGCGATGCGCAGGTGGCGTTCCTTAACGCCGCAAGTTCGGCCGCCATGGTCAGGGCCGGCAACCTGCGGCCGATCGCGCTGGTGGCGGAGCAGCGGCTGACGGAATATGCCGACATACCGACCCTGGCGGAGGCCGGATATCCCGGCGTCGGCACATTGCACTGGCAAGGCATGCTGGCGCCGGCAAATACGCCAAAAGAGGTGCTCTCGACGCTGTTCAACGCGATCGTGCAGGCCGGGGGCCATTCCCAATTGCAGGAAAGTTTCAAAAAGCAGCTCGTCAGCGTCAAACCCAGCAAGTCGTTGGACGAAGCCCAAACGTGGCTGAGGAACGAGATCGCCGCGTGGCGCAAGATCACCGCCGAGGTCAAGATCGACTTGACCGACTGAAAGCTGCCGGATTGAGCGCGCCCAATCGCTCCATGCCGGGCTACGGCATCATCATTGAGAAGGACGTCGATGTCCCCATGCGGGACGGTGCGCGGCTCAAAGCCGATGTGCTGCGGCCCGACGATCCCGGCAAGTTTCCCGCGATCTTGAATCTCGGTCCCTATCAGAAGGACAAGCTGTGGATTCCGCCGGACAGCCTGGAGGAAAAGCCCAACCCGCTGATGAACTGGGAGACCATCAACCCGCAATGGTGGGTACCCCAGGGCTACGCCGCCGTGCGCATCGATGGACGCGGGAGCGGGAAATCGCCTGGCCAGTGCGAGCCGTGGTCATTGGCGGAGTCGATCGATTTTTATGACGCGATCGAATGGGTTGCAGCCCAGGCCTGGTGCTCGGGGAACGTCGGACTCAGCGGTATTTCCTATTACGCGATCAATCAATGGTTCGTCGCCAACCATCAGCCGCCGTCACTGAAGGCGATCATTCCATGGGAAGGCTTCGCGGATCTGTACCGCGATGCCCTGTTCCACGGCGGATTGCTCAGCCTGTTCATGCCCAATTGGTTCATGGCGCATATGATGCACCATCTTGTGGGTCGCGCGTCGCGCCATCATCCCAATGCCTGGCAGGTCAATACGCTGCATTTCTGGCTGCAAAACAGCCTGGACAGCGGCGCCTTTCGCGCATCGCAGGCGCAATGGGACAAGATCACCGTGCCGATGTTCAGCGTCGGCAATTGGTCGGGGATGGGATTGCATTTGCGCGGCAATACCGAGGCGTTCATGCGCGCGGCAACCCCGCACAAGAAGCTTCGCATCCATGCCGGTACCCACGTGCATCCGTTTTACACCGAGGAGGGACGGCGCGATCAGCTCCGCTTCTTCGATTACTGGCTCAAGGGTATCGACAACGGCATCATGGATGAACCGCCGGTGAAGCTTGCGATCCGCAAGGGCCGCGACGGGATCGAATGGCGCTCCGAGCAGGAATGGCCACTCAAGCGCACGCAATGGACCAGGTTCTATTTCGATCTATCGAACTCTGCGCCGGCATCGCGTGTCGGCAAGCTCGTTCCGGTCAACCCGGAGGCATGCGGCTCAGTGACGTATTCCGCGACCAGCCTGGGCTCGATGGGTTCGACTTCGGCGGCATCCTCGCAGGTCATGGGGGGAGGCATTCCTCCCGGCATGGGAGTGGCGCTCGAAACAGCGCCGCTTACGCAAGATATCGAGGTCACCGGGCCGGTCGCCGCCGTGCTGTGGGTCTCGAGCTCGACTGAGGACATGGACCTGTTTCTCACCATCCGAAACATCGGTCCCGACGGCAACGAGATATTGGAAACCGGGCAGCAGGGCACGCCGGTGCCGGTGGCGAAAGGCTGGCTGCGCGTGTCCCATCGCGAGCTCAACCCGGAATTGTCGTTGCCGTACCGTCCATATCATCGTCACAAGCGGCGCCTCTTTCTCGAGCCCGGTGAGATCGTGCGGGTGGAGGTCGAGATTTGGCCGACCTCGATGGTGTTCCAGAAGGGACATCGCATCCGCCTCGACGTCCAGCCCCGCGACGGCATCGGCAGCGCCTCCTACATGCATTACCACGCTGACTACAATACCGGCACCAACGCCATCCATGCCGGCGGCGACAAGGAGTCTTATCTTCTGTTGCCGATCATCCCGCCATCCCGTAGCCCGGATTGAGCCGTCGCGCGCTTTTGCGCAACTGCGAAATCCGGGGGCGGCTGTCCCGCATTTCGCTTTCGCTCAATGCGGGCTACGATTTCTTGCCATGGGCACGCCAGTCCTTTCTCACGCAGGTGTCGCGCTTTGGCGCGTGCTTGCGCGCAAGAACGTACTCGCGGGGGCGCTCTTCGTCGCGATTGCACTTCTTGGCTTGTATCTGTCGCGGGACTATCCAATCGGGACCGCGCTGCGCATGGGAACGGGCTACGTGCCGCGCCTGTTGTGCTGGATCCTGCTCGGTCTCGGTGTGCTCGTCCTGGTCCAGGGCTTACGCGAGATCGACACCGAACGGCCGCAATCGTCCTCCGCTGTCTCGGCCTGGCGTCCGATCGTTTTCGTCACCGCCAGCCTGGTGATTTTCGGACTGACCATCGAGCGGCTTGGTCTGGTGCTCTCGATCCTGCTGCTGACAAGCGTGGGAGCGGCGGCAGCGCGCGGATTGCGTCCACTCGAGACCGTCGCCGCGGCCTTGGTGCTGGTCGTTCTGTCCTGGGCCATTTTCATTCTCGGGCTCGGGCTCACGATTCCCGTCTGGCCGGAGTGGTAGATGGGGCTGCTCGGCAACCTCGCGCTGGGATTCGCCATCGCCTTGACGCCAGCCAACCTGTTCTTCGCGCTCGCCGGCGCGCTCATCGGGACGCTGATTGGAGTCCTTCCCGGCATTGGCCCGATCGCGACCATCGCCATGCTGCTGCCGCTGACATTCCATCTTGAGCCGACATCCGGCCTGATCATGCTGGCGGGCATATTCTACGGAGCTCAATACGGCGGCTCGACCACCGCCATCCTGGTCAATCTGCCGGGCGAGACTTCATCGGTGGTCACCTGCATCGATGGCCACCAGATGGCGCGGCAGGGACGTGCCGGAGCGGCACTGGCGGTTGCGGCGCTCGCCTCGTTCTTCGCCGGCTGCGTGTCGACGCTGCTGATTGCGGCCTTTGCGCCGCCGCTGGCCATAGTCGGCCAGTCGTTCGGCGCGCCGGAATATTTCTCGCTCATGGTGCTCGGGCTCATTTCGGCTGTCGTGCTGGCGCACGGCTCGGTGATCAAGGCGATCGCAATGATCATTCTCGGCCTGCTGGTCGGTCTCGTCGGCACCGACGGCAATACCGGAGGCACGCGCTTCACCTTCGGCATCACCGAACTGACCGACGGGATCGATGTCGCAACCCTTGCCATCGGCATATTCGGTCTCGGCGAGATCATCACCAATTTGATGCAGCCGCAGGAAACCCGCTCGCTCGTGTCCCAGAAGATCACCCGCTTGTGGCCCACGCGCGAGGATTTCCGGCGCGCCTGGCCGGCGGTGCTGCGCGGCACTTCGCTCGGCTCCGTCCTCGGTGTGCTGCCGGGAGGCGGCGCGACATTGAGCTCATTCGCCGCCTATGCGCTTGAGAAGAAAACGTCGAGATACGCCGCTCAATTCGGTCGCGGTGCGGTCGAGGGCGTGGCCGGCCCGGAATCCGCCAACAATGCCGGTGCGCAAACGTCGTTCATCCCCATGCTGACCCTGGGTATTCCGGGCAACGCGGTTATGGCACTCATGATCGGGGCGCTGACCATTCACGGCATCCAGCCCGGCCCGCAGATCATGACCGAACGTCCCGGCATGTTCTGGGGCATGATCGCGAGCATGTGGATTGGAAACTTGATGCTGGTGATCATCAATCTTCCGCTCATCGGCATGTGGGTCCAGCTCCTGAAGGTGCCGTATCGGTTTTTGTATCTCGCCATCTTGTTGTTCTGTGCGATCGGTGTCTACACCGTGAGCAACAGTGCAACCGCGGTGCTGCTGGCGGCGTTCTTCGGCATCGCCGGCTACGTGTTCACGCAGCTTGAATGCGAGCCGGCCCCGCTGGTTCTCGGTTTCGTGCTGGGGCCGTTGATGGAAGAGAATCTGCGCCGCGCCATGCGCATTTCGAGCGGGGACGCGATGATTTTCCTGCAGCGGCCGATTAGCCTGGGGCTATTGATTGCGGCGTTGGTGCTCTGCGTTCTGGTTGCGCTCCCGGCAATTCGGAGCAAGCGGGAAGAGGCCTTCCAGGAGAGTTGATGCCTGCTACATATGCAGGGGAATCGGGTGAAGAAATCATGTGGCTATTAGGCTTGCAAGGAAGTCATCGTCCCAAGCGGCAACTTTGCGTTTGAGGCGCAGGCTGTCTTTGCCAGGAGCCTTTCGAATGAGGTTGTGGGCCATATGTTTGAGGGTGGTGAAGTTAGCGGGTGCGTGATGGGTACGGATTCGGCATTCGTCATCGCGGAACAGCATGTCCATCACCCAGTGAAGACTATTTTCGACTGACCAGTGACCGCGCACGACGGGACCCAACTGGTGCGCCAGCCATACCAAGGACGTGATGTAGAAGCGCGTCTCTTGCTCGATCTTGTCGGTCTCCGGGCTCGGCCCGGGAATTTCGCGCTTACTCTCGACCATGATGATACCCTTCAATCCCGGCCAATCGTGGCGTTCCTGCAACCAGGCCACATCATGGAACACGGTGTAGGTTCTGGTTTCGATGCGGCCGTGATCGCCGTCGACTGTTTGATCTTGGCTGATCTTTGTATCCTTGAAGCCGTTGGCCTTTTGCTCGGCGGCGAAAACCTCGACATCTTCTCGAAGCGTGCCCTGGTTGCCTTTGAGCGCGAGCACGTAATCAGCCTTATTGTCCACGATTTTCTGAGCGATGCCGCGCTGGCAGCCCATCGCGTCAATGGTCACGATGGCCCCCTCGATCGTCATCATGTCGAGCAGCGCCGGGATGGCGACGATCTCATTCGACTTGTCGGCCACCTTGACCTGCCCGAGGACCAGGCGCTGGCGCGCCGCGAAGGCCGAAACCATGTGGATCGGCGCCTTCGCGCCTTTCTGCTGGTAGGAGCGGCGCAGCGTCTTGCCATCGATGGCGATCACATCGGCCGGCGCGCCGGTCAGCGCTGCCACCCAGGAAACGAAGCAGCGCTGAAAGGCCTTGGCATCGAGCGTCGCAAAGATATCGCCGAGGTGATCGTGCGAGGGCGTTCCGTCACGGAACGGCCGAAACCGACGCAAAAGATCAATCTTCTTCTCGCCGAACCGCGCAATATCCACGAACGTCTCCGCTCCGCCCAGAACCGCGAGTAGACACAGCAGCAGTACCTCGTCCAGCGGATAGGTGATTTTGCCACGCTGGCGAGGGTCCGGTAATTCCTTGAAATGATCCAGAAAAACAACGCTCTCGCCGATCGCCTCAAGGGCTATCGTAGCCTGCTCCATCGCATCCTCCGCAAACGAATCAGAGGATCACGACAGATTCAGCACTTCAGCGATTTGTCACGCGCTTCTTCACCCGATTACCCTGGCTACATATGCGGGCTTTGCTGACTGCCGATTAGGAACCGTGGTATAATATCTGCTACGACAATGAGCTGGCCTTAGGCTTAAGTGCTGGCGACGACTGGGAACAGCTCTCGATCGCCCTGCTAATTCGCTGCTCAAGTAGTGAAGGTAGTTGAGAGACTGCAGGGTGCAACGAAACGACAGGAGCTCGTGAATCGGAGGGAACGATAACTCGCCATGCTCAGCCGCTTGTTTCTGCTCGCCTGCCTGCTCGCGAGCCCCGCCCTGGGACAGACCTACCCCGACCGCAACGTCACGATCGTGGTGACCTCGGCCGCCGGCGCCTTGACGGACACGCTCACCCGCGCTGTTGCACAACGGCTATCGGAGATGTGGAAGCAGAACGTGATCGTCGAAAACAGGGGCGGTGCTGGATACTCTATCGCAGCGCAGTCCGTGCTGCGGGCCGAGCACGACGGCTACACGCTGCTCGCTTCGGAGACCGGTTTCTACACGATCCAACCGCATCTCTATGCTGAAGGCAAGCTGGCCTACGACACGGAGAAGGACTTTGTTCCGGTTGCCGGCTACGGCACCATTCCGACAGCGCTGCTGGTGAATCCGTCGTTGCCGGTGAATTCGGTGAGCGACCTGCTCGCGCTCGCCAAGAAGAAGCCGGGGGCCGTGACCTTCGGCACGGCCGGCGTCGGCACCGCGCTGCACATCGCCGGGTTGGAGCTGGAGAATCTCACCGGGGTGAAGATGACGGCGGTGCACTATCGTGGCGCGGCCCCTGCGCTGAGTGATGTGATAGCCGGACACATCAACGTGGTGATTATGGGTCCATCCGTGGCGCTGAGTTCGGTCAATTCCGGAAAGCTCAAGATGCTCGCCTTCGGCAGCGAGAAGCGGGTGCCGCAGTTCCCCGACGTGCCGACCATCGCCGAGACCGTTCCCGGATACGAGGCGAGCGTATCGTTCGGGCTGTTTGCCGCGGCGGACACGCCTGCCGACATCATCAAGAAAGTCAACGCCGACGTGCAAAAGATCGTCAGCGATCCCGAATTCCAGAAGAACTATCTCGACCGCTTTGCGGTGCAGCCGGTGCCTGGGCCGCTCGACGCCTTTGCCGAATATCTACGCAAGGAAACGGCCAAATGGGGCGCGGTCATCAAGGCGGCCAACGTGAAGATCGAATGAGGGGCTCCTCGGGAGAAAGTCAGTAGCGGGCTCGCGTTCTCAGCGCCGTTTGAACCCCGATCGACAACCAGATAGCCTCACGTCGTTGGAGTTCCCATGGCGCAAATTCCAACCACATTTCGGACGGTACCGAGGCACTCCCGCAAAGCGAAGTCGATCAGGTACTCCAAACCTGACGTCACCCGGATCACAGTTGTGATGCCTCGTTCGCGACACGCGGTTCAACGATGTCTTCCAAACCAAACCATAGAAAGGAAAGGGCGCAGCTATGTCAGATACCGAGCAAGGCGACTGGACCAAACCGGCGGCTATGGCGATCCCGAAAGGAGGGGTCTTCAAAGATAAGGTGCAACAGGGCAGATACGGCCCGATCTTTCCCAAGAGTCCAGCGTGCTACGGCTTCTCCATCATCGCGAAGATCATTCCCGGACGGGAGCCGGTCTTCTATGAGTATGCCAAGAACATCGAGAAGGCGGTGGCTGGTCAGCCTGACATTCTTGCCGTGCTCAAACTGCACTACCTCCGGTGGAACCTCTTCGACATCAACGGGGAAACCTACTTCCAATACATGGGCATTTTCGACACCGACTTTGACAAGTACACCGAGGATGCAATCGCAATTTTTGCGGCATCAGGTCTCAACACCGTCTTCGAAAATCTGGAGGGCTTCCCCAAAGACTGGAAGACGAACGCCGCGGCATTCGTCAAGTTCGTGCGCGACCATCAGCGCCCCAGCTTCCTCGAATATGGCGAATATCCCTACGTGAGTGCCGAGGAGATCAAGAAAGCGCTCAAGCTCAAGGCCGCATTCTCGAACATGCTCGACCAGATGCAGTGATCCACCGCGGGACGCGCTATGCTCGAAAACGAAGACATCCAGCACATCCTGCTGACCCGGACGCCCGCGCTCACGGGACGATACGAATTTCTTTCGTTTCGCAACGCCGCGGGCGGACGAGCCTGGCTGTCGGCGATTCGTGAAAAGACACAGTCTGCCGCGGAAGTCATGGCTTCGGTCGAAAAGGACAAGCGCTGGGTGACGGTGGCCTTCACCTGGAACGGTCTGCGCGCACTTGGTGTCGATGAGGGTTCGCTGGCCACGTTTCCCGAAGAGTTCAAGCAGGGCATGGTTGCCCGCGCGGAGATGCTCGGCGATACTGGAGAGAATCATCCTGACAATTGGGTGGGCGGCCTCGCCAGCCCGCACCTTCACGCCATCGCCATCCTGTTTGCCCGCGACGCCGCTGAGCGTGCACGCTGCGTGAGCGAGCACGACAAACTCGTCGCACAGTGCGAAGGCGTGGAGACACTCTCGGCGCTGGATCTGGAGGCGACGCCGCCATTCGACTATGCACACGACCACTTCGGGTACCGGGACCGGCTTTCGCAACCGGTTATCGAAGGCACCGGTGAAGTGCCGACGCCCGGCACCGGCGCGCCGCTCAAGCCAGGCGAGTTCATCCTGGGGTACCCGGACGAAAACGGACCGCCCGCCAATCTGCCGCAACCCGAAATTCTTTCCCGCAACGGCAGCTACATGGCTTATCGCTGCCTGCAGGAGCATGTGGGCAGGTTTCGGGATTTTCTGCGCGAGCATGGCAAGACACGCGAAGAACGGGAGTTGATCGCAGCGAAGCTCATGGGACGCTGGCGCAGCGGCGCACCGCTCACACTGGCGCCCGAGCAAGACGATCCCGCATTAGGCGCCGACCTCCAACGAAACAACGACTTCAACTACAAGGAGATGGATCCGCACGGCTACGCGGTTCCGCTCGGCTCGCACATGCGCCGAATGAACCCCCGCGACACGGCGGCGAACATGAACCGCCGCCGCATGATCCGCCGCGGTGCCACCTACGGTCCGCATTTGCCGGAGGACGCGCTAGAGGACGGCGTGGAGCGCGGCATCGCAGCATTCGTAATCTGCGCGAGCCTCATTAGACAGTTCGAGTTCGCGCAAAACGTTTGGGCGAACGACCGGAATTTTCACGAGCTCGGCAACGAACGCGACCCGATCATCGGCGCTCAGGACGGCACGCTCGAATACAAAATCCCCAAGCGCCCAATCCGAAAGAAAATCACCGGCTTGCCGGCCTTCACCACCGTGAGAGGCGGCGCCTACTTCTTTCTCCCCGGAATCAAGGCGCTTCGATACCTCGCGACATTGGATGATGTCCGTTGAAACCGAATAGGTCTCGTTGATCATCGGGATAGCCATACATGGCCGACATCATCGTTATTGGCGCCGGACCCGCGGGTGTACTAGCCGCCCTTCGCGCTGCGGACCTGGGCGCGCGTACCATGCTGGTAACTCGTGGTGAATTTGGCGGTATGGCAGCCAACGACGGACCGGTTCCGGTGCGGACCCTGGCTCATGCAGCCCGCCTGATCCGCGAAGCTCGACAGCTGGGTCAATACGGCATCGGCGTGAGCGAGCCGGTGCTGGATTACTCCCGGCTGCTTGCGCGCGTGCGGGAGGTCGTCAAAGACGCGCGTGCGCATTCTTCCTTTCGCCAGCAGATCGACTCCCTGGGAGCGATCGTCCACGAGCACGCTGGCCTTGCACGCTTCGCCGACGAGCACACCATCGAAACCGAGAGCGGCCTACGGCTTCAGGCTGAAAAGATCATCATTTGCACTGGCGGAGTGAGCCGGCGCCTACCAGTTCCCGGCTGTGAGTTGGCAAGTACCCATAGCGACGCCTGGCATTTAACTTCCGTGCCGCCGTCGATGCTGGTCATTGGCGCCGGAGCAACGGGGGTGCAGGTCGCCTCGATTTTCAACGCATATGGATCACGAATCCAACTCTTCCAGACAGGTCCACGCATCCTACCGAGCGAGGATGAGGATATATCGGCGGCGGTTTCAGCGGCCTTCCGCGAGTCGGGCATCGTGGTGCATGAAAACTTCGGCACGATCGAGTCTTTCGAGAAGACACCGACTGGGGTGCGAATGATCTTCTCCAAGAACGGCCGCCGGGACAGCGGCGAGGCGGCGCTTGCGGTCGTTGCGGTGGGCTGGGTGGCCGATACCGCGGGGTTGAGCGTCGCTACGGCGGGCGTCGAAACTGATCATCGGGGGTTCGTGAAGGTTGATGAGTACCTGCGGACCTCAACGCGCCATATCTTCGCCGCCGGAGACGTTACCGGTCGCCAGATGCTGGTCCCGCAGGCGATACAGGAGGGCTTCGTGGCGGCTACCAACGCCGTGCGAGGACCGTCGATAACGACGGGAGACCCGGTCAGTCCTATCGGCAGCTTTACTGACCCGGAATATGCCCAGGTGGGCCTCACCGAAGCAAAGGCCCGTGGAAAACACGATGTCGTGACCGCACTTATACGTTTCGACTCGACTACGCGCACAATCATTGACGGTCGGAAGGTGGGTTTTTGCAAGCTGATCGTCGACCGCACGACCTGCAGGATATTGGGCTGCCACGTTGTTGGCGAACGGGCAGTGGAGATCGCCCAAGTGGCGGCGATAGCCATTGCTGCGAAAATGCGGGTGGACGACTTGGCGCGTATTCCGCTCTCGTTTCCCACCTACGCAGGAATACTCGCTCGCGTGGCGGCCAGCGCGGCACGCGAACTCAATCTGAAAGTGGCTTGGCAAGCACATTAGGCAGAGAGCACTTGTCGTCACTTCTGAGGAATAAAATAAAATAACGAGTAAGGAAACAGCCATGAGCACCGTAACGCCGGCACGCACGTACAACCAAAACCACATCCCCCGCAAATACACGGCGGGCAAACGCCGCCTGAGCATCTACTGGACGTGGAGCTACCCGTGGGAATCCCAGCGCGACCCCGCGGCGATGGAGAACCGCTTCTCGACGATGACCGAGGTCCGTACCGTGACGTGGCCGGCCTACGAGACTCCGGAGTGGAGTGCTGCGCAATTCCTTCAGGGGATCGCCGGCACGTTGGAACTCTTCCACCGCTCGACACTGAGCTTCCAGCAAATTGCCGGTGAAGCGACCGGACACCCGGTCGCCGTCTTCCAGCGCATCGACCAGGCCGGGTTCAAACTGCCAATCGACGAACGGATTCTGGCCGACACCGACACGCTCTTGGTGTTCGGGCTAGACCACCTTCTTTCCGAGCAGGAGGCCGCACCGGAGGAAATCGCAGCGATTCGCCAGTGGCTCAAGCGCGAAGGCACCTGTCTGTTGCTCGCACCGCACCACGATGTTGGCTTCACCGACGACTTCAAGCAGCGCCAGATGGAATATCTCCACCACGGCGACCGGCTCGTGCCGCGTCAGCAGCGCTTTGGGCAATATACCCGTTCTCTGATGAAGGCGCTTAACGTGCCGGTCCACAATACCTACGGACTGCGTCCGGCGCTCGTCAAAGGCACGAAGGAGATCGCGCCGCTCACCGCGTTCCGGGACATTGACAAGCTGGGATTCCTCAAGAACGTCCCAACATTTAATTTCCATCCGCACCTGCCGCACTACGAAATTACTGAAAAGAACGGCAAGTCGGTCCATCTGCTGGCACGCCAGCCCATCGACCTCGACCGTCCGCACCCCTTCACAGCCGCCGGCAACACGGAGTTTAATTGCCTGCTCTGGGTGCCGCCGAACGAGCAGCGCGTCGGAGACATCGTACTTGTGGACTTGACGAACTTTACTACGCTCTTCGGCGGCACGGACAGTCTGGAAAACTTCTGGCGGAATTTTGCGCTCATGAAATGAACGCCGGCAACCGTGAACACCGGGAGCACTGCTGGAAGCGCCTCGGCACGGCGAAGTGGCATAACCAAATCGCCCCCAGGCGCATGAGCCCTTTAAATCCCGATAAGGGTGACATCAATGCTGATGGAACTGTTGAGCAAGGCAGCGACCGTCGCCATGCTGAGCTTTGTCGTGTCGAGCATGCTCGCGATGGGTGCAGGCCTCACGGTCTCCCAAATCTCCGAGCCGTTACGCAATGCCCGGCTGGTCATTCTCGCTCTGCTGGCCAATTTCGTGTTGATGCCACTTGGCGCGCTCGTCCTGGCAAAGGTGCTCTCGCTCGACGAACCCTTTGGGGTTGGACTGCTGCTGCTCGGTTGTGCGGCCGGTGCGCCGTTCTTGCCGAAGCTCGCTGAACTTGCCAGGGGCAACCTCGCATTTGCCGTTGGCGCGATGGTCCTCCTGATGGTCGTCACGGTCGGCTACCTGCCCATCGTCCTGCCCCTGATGCTCCCGGGAGTCACGGTTGATCCGTGGAAGATTGCTCGCTCCCTGGTCCTGCTGATGCTACTCCCGCTCGCCGCCGGTCTTGCTCTGAAGGCGCGCTACGGTGACCTGGCCGCACGGGTGAAGCCCGTGCTCGACTGGATTTCCAACGCCAGCCTCATCCTGCTGGTATTGCTGATCACGGCAGCGAACATTGACAAGGTTCTACAAGTCTTTGGCACACGAGGGATCCTTGCGGGACTTCTGTTTATCGCATTGGGCCTTGGGGCAGGTTGGTTGCTCGGCGGACCTGATGTCCCCACAAAGCGGGTCATGGCACTCGGTACTGGCCAGCGCAACATTGCCGCCGCACTCGTGGTCGCGAGTCAAAGTTTCAGCGACCCAAAAGTAGTCGTCATGGTAATCGTTGTCGCAATCGTCGGATTGATCATCCTCATGCCGCTTTCCCGTGCGTTGGCCAATCAGTAGCAGGACCGCGGCTTTCTCTCCTCTCGACAGATTTTGTTGGACTGACCCACGCTGATCTCTCCGGGCCGCCAATTGATGAATTGCGAAAGTGTCAGGTCCTGGCACATCGCGTCATCTCGCCGCGCTGCGGAATTTGGCTAGACCGCAGGCCGATCATTTCGGCGCGAGCTGCTTTTCAATTTCGTCCATCAGCGGATGCGCGAGCCCCGCCTTGCGGATGCCGGTGAAGTCTTCAACGACGACGCGCTCCCAGGATTTATCGCGCCAGACATTTTTCCGACCGCGAAACTGCAGATAGAGCGCGCGCGCCTCCTCTTCGCGGCCGAGAAACATAAGCGCGTGGGCGCGATCGGTCTGCAGCCATAGCTTTTCAGGCGCAAGCGGGATGCACAGATCGCCGGCCGCGAGCGCGGTCGCGAATTCGCGGGCGAGAACGAGCTGATAAGCCAACGCGCCAATCCTGTTGAGATCGACCTCGAGGTTGTTTCGAAACCAGGCATTCGTCGGATCATGGGCGGCCAGTATCTTCGCTATTGCCAGGCTGTTTCGATACGCCGCGAGCGCCTCATTGAGCCTCCCCTGTGCCTTGAGCGCATCGCCTGTGCTGATATAGGTGAGCGAGAGATCGTTCTGCCATTCGGTATTCGCGCGGTTGCGCGCGACCAGGCTCTGTCGAATAGCGAGTGCATTGCCATAGGCGGCGAGCGCTTCATCGAGCTTGCCCTGCGCAAAAAGCACGCTTCCGATATTCTCGTGGCTGATGCCGAAATCGCGCTGCCATCCGGTATTGCCTGGATCGGTTGCCACCAGAGCTGCCAGGATCGAAAACCCCTCGCGATAGATTGCAAGCGCCTCTTCGCTCTTGCCTTGCGCCTTGAGTACGCCGGCGATCCGCTCGTGGCTCGCTGCGAGTTCGCGCCGCAAGTTGGCATTGTTGGCATCCTTCTCAACCAACGCTTTGCGGATCGCTAGACTGTCATGAAAGGCAGCCGCGGCTTCATCAAGCTTGCCCTGCCCCGCCAGCACATCGCCCACCCTCACCAGGCTGAATGAGAGATCGAACTGCCACAGCATATTGCTCCCATCCTTGCCCACCAGTGCCTTGCGGATGGCAAGGCTCTCGCGAAAGGCAGCGAGCGCTTCGTCGAACTTGCCCTGCGCGAAAAGCACGTATCCAATATTCTCGTGGCTGATGCTTAAATCGCGTTGCCAGCCGGTGTTACCCGGATCCATTGGCACCAGATCTGCCAGAATCCCGAAACCCTCGCGATAAACCGCAAGCGCGTCATCGAGCTTGCCCTGCGCCTTGAGCACGCCGGCAATTCTCTCGTCACTGGCTGCGATCTCGCGCCGCCAGTCGGTATTATTCGGATCTTTCTCGACCAGCGCTTTGCGAATCGCGAGACTGTCACGAAAGACAGCAATGGCTTCGTCGAGCTTGCCCTGCGCCTTGAGCACCTCTCCAACCCGCACAGCGCTGAACGAGAGGTCGAACTGCCACAGCGTATTGCTCACGTCCTTGGCGGCCAGCGCGGTGCGGATGACATGGCTCTCCCGGAAGGCAGCAAGCGCTTCGCCGAGCTTGCCTTGCGCCAAAAGCACATCGCCGATCCTGAAATTGGCGACGCCGAGATCGCGCAAAAACCAGGTACTCTGGCGGTCGCTTTCAACCAGTGTTTTGTCGATGGCGAGCTCTTCGCGATAGGCCGCAAGCGCGTCATCAAGCCTGCCTTGCGCCTTGAGAACATCGCCAATCCTCTCATGGCTCGCCGCGAGGTCGTTTTTTCTTTCGTTGCTGGCGTCCTTCGTGATCAGCACTCTGCGAGTGGCAAGGCTCTCCTGGTAAGCGCTCAGGGCGTCGCCGGACCTGCCCTGCGCCATCAGCGCGTCGCCGATCATCAAATCGCCATACCCCTGATCGATCAGCGCGGGAATATTGTTCTCGTTTTTCGCAAGCAGCATCTTGCTGATCGCAACGCTTTGCCTGTAGGCAGCGAGCGCGTCGTCGAGCTTGCCCTGAGCGAACAGCACACGGCCCAATTGATAGTGGTCGATAGACAGATCGCGCAGCCATAGCGCATTGTTTGGCTCGTTTGCGAGCAGGCTCTGGTTGACGCTTTGCGCTTGTTTCAGCGCGGCAAAGGCTCCCTCGGTGTCGCCCAACGTGAGCAGCGTGCGTGCCGACTCGGTCAACGCCACGGCCTGGCTGCGGCGGAGCTGCGCGTTGGCCTCGCCCGCGCCAATGAGCTGGTCTTGCAGTGCCCGTGCCTGGTCGAGCATTTCCTTCACCAGTGCCGCGGGTACACCGGCGGCATTTCTGAATTTCTGCGCAAGATTGAAGATAAGACTGTTGGCCGTGTCGGTAGCAAGCGTAAGCGCGTGTTCCGCGCGGTCACGCTGCTGCTTGGTTTGCTGGGCCGCCTGCTGAACCAGCCACCATTGCCAACCGGCGAGGACGGCCAGGACAAGCGCGGCCACAAGTCCGATTCCGGTGCGCTGTGCCGTGCGCCGATTGGCAGCTGCGAGCGTCTGTGCATCCCGCAGCTGCCGCTCCTGTTCCGCGCGCTCACGTTCGAGCCGTTCACGACGCTCACGCTGCTCGCGCTCCTCCCGTTCCGCACAGCAAGTCAGGTAGTCACGGCCGATACTTGACAGGTCGCCGGTGAGGTCGGTTCGTGTTGCGAGGTTTTGCGCGTCTTCCAGCCGGGTGCCGCTGTGATTGAGCCACTCCGCGCGGCGGCCATTGGCATCCCAGTCGCGCGCCGCGCGTTTTACGCCTTCCAGCGTGGTAAGCGCCGCGAAATCCTCTTCCAGCCAACCGCGCAGCAGCCCCCATTGCCGCAGCAGCGCCTCGTGCGCCGGCTCGATGGTAATTTCGCTTTTTTCCTGATCGCCCTCGCGCACCTTGATCCGGTCGGTGGTCAACAGGCGTTGCTCCACCAGCAGCCCCACCAGCGGTGCTGCCTCTTGCGGAATGTCGGCGAGGCGCGCAACCCGGCGGCGCGGACTTGCGCTGTCGGGATCGATGCCGGCAAGCCAGGGTATCAAGCCGCGCCGCAACAAGGCGAGCCGCGCATCGCGGTCGCGCGGGATGGCCTCGTTGTAATCGGCGGCCTTGAGAGCGCGTCCGACCGCCGCTTCGATCGCGCCGCGAATGCCACCGAACTTTTCGTAATCGACGACTTTGAGTGCGCCGCTTCCGCCATAGTCGAGATAAAGCTGCTCCAGTGTGAACGCCAGCAGCGGCAGCGCATCGCTGCCTCCCCCCTTTTCAATATCCTCCAGCAAGCGTTGCGTCAGTTGCGGTTCGATGGTGAAGGCGCGGCTGCTATCGCGTAATCGCGCGGCTGGTCCCTCGATCACCGTCTGATAGGAGCCGCGCGGCATCGGCAACAGCGGCAATGTCTGCTGGCGAAGCCCTTCGAACGCCTTCGCGGTCTCCAGCCGGTCGTAGGAATCGGAGCGGATGGTGAACATTGCGACGACAGCAGGCCGATCCTCGCTGGTGAGATCGGCAATGAGCTCGAGCAACTCCATTCCTTCTCGGGCGCCTTCGCCGAGAAACAATTCTTCGGCCTGATCGATTGCGAGCACGACGGCCGGCCGTTTGCCGTCATTCTCGTCGGCCAGCGTGGCAGCAAATGAACGATCGACCAGTTGCGCGAGCAGCGGTCTTAGTCCCTCGGCGCCGCGTTGGATCGCATCTCGAATCTCGGCGCGCGATTGCCGCAACCCCGCCGCCGCGAGCGCAGTCTCGACCGCGCGCAAGAGGCCGGTTTCGCCGCTGATGGCAGCAGCTTCCGGACGGATCACGGGCAGCGGAAGAAAATTGCGGTCGTCGCGAACCAACCGCGGCATGAGCCCTGCGCGCAGAAAAGATGACTTGCCGGCGCCCGAAGCGCCCAAAATGACCAGCAACCGCGGCGGCGCGCCGTCCCGCAGTCCACGCATGCTATCCAGCGCTTCCACGATCGGGGCATCGCGGCCAAAGAAAATGCCGGCATCTTCCGCCTCGATCGGCTTGAGGCCGCGATAGGGAGACCGCTCCGGGTCGCGCTCGGGCGGCCACGGGAAGAAACGCGGTTCCAGCCCGGCCTTGGCCAGGCCGCTGCGCAGCCGCGTCAGTCCTTCCTTCGAGAAGGTGACGTGGGCTTCCTCATGGGTGCGCGGAACGGTCACGCGCAACAGGACGTGGTCTCGTCCCGATGCGAGATCGACGACCTGCCACACGCCGGCGAGATCCTCCGGCAGATCCGTTACTGCAATTGGCTCAATGAGCACGCCGAACAAGCGCTTGTTGAGCCGCCGCGCAAGATTGAACTCCTTGAGGCACCAGCGCGAGTTGATCCATTCCCGCGAGATGAGAAACAGCACGGCCTCGCAGCGCAGCGCCGCTTCGTTGAGCGCTCGCTCCCACCGCTCCCCCGCCGCGATGCCCCGTTCGGGATCGAGGTCGAGAAAAACCTCGTTCCAGCCTTCGCCAGCGAGCCAGTCCCGAATCGCCACTGCTTCGGCATTGTTCGCGCTTGAATGACTGAGGAACAGACGCGCCATTAGACGATGCTGCCCGGCCCCGTGAGCGTCCCGGAAGACCGCTGCTCCTTTGGGGAGGGGACGACCCCGAGCCTTGGTTCCAAGCCTCTCCGTGACGCTTCCGCTCCAGCCGCAAGCTCGACAATCTCGGTCGTAATCTCCTCCTGGCGAAGCTGCCGTTCGCGCTGTGAGAGCAGCGTAAGCTTCGTCTGAATGTTGTTCTTAGCCAACTCCATAGCCAACATGCGGGCTTGATTCTCCGCTTCGAAGGCGTGCATCGCCGCATTGCAAAGGTGTGCAAACACGTATTCTGCTGCAAGCCGTTCAAGTAGAAGCTGCGGGCTGAGCGTCGTCAACGGAGTTCTGCTTTCCTATTGGCCGGGCGAACCGCCGGAAGTCTATTGGCAGCAGCGAATGGCGATCGACAATGATACCACTGCCGGGCATAGAGCGCGAAAACAGAATATCGACCTTTACAACTGAACCGGAGGCGGCATAGCCGTACAACGCTTCGGCCAGCTGATTTGCCAAACCTGGTATGGCATCGACATCGGTCGCCATCGGAGCCGACCAAACAGGGTTGATACCGCGCTCGCCGGCAATAACGGAGCCGCGAGTGCCGATAATGAAGTTCACAGCACTGCCAAGATCATTTGAAGCCGAATTGAGGACGCGCTCGCTGAAGGCACCAGCAAAACCCTGTTCTGCGCAAAACAGGATTAAGGCGGGTTTGCCGCGGCGAAGGGAAAGCGTACTCATTGTATCCGGCGGCAGCAGGCTCAAGGCTTGCCCAATCGCGTGCGAAACCACGTCAGTATATGATTCAATTCCGGCTAGGAGCGAGCGACCTTTCTGCGCGCGAGAAGCTGCGATGCCGCGCACGGCTGTGACGACCGCCTCAAGCTGGCGGACGTTCTGGATCTGCGTTACGGTATTGCTCAATCGTTCGGACATTTACCCGTTGTCCTCGGCCACACGTGATGGAGGTGCAATTTGGGCAACAAGGGCGCAAACATTCGCCTTCACCTTTTCCCGGCTGGCATCATTGAGTTGTCCAGTGCGTTCGATCTCGTCAATGATCACCGCTACAGAGCGGTCAAGCCAAGCAGGAAGCTCCGCACGAAATCTTCCGATATGCTCCAGCGGCAAGACGTCGAGAATTCCGCTTTGCAGCGCAACGACGAGTGCCACTTCGTCCGCAAGCCGCAATGGCACGTACTGGGGTTGCGAAAGAACTGCACGAATACGTTGCCCACGCGCAATCTTGCCTTTAACCTGAACATCGGTCACCCCCCCAAACCGCGTGAATATCTCGAGTTCGAGGAACTGGGCGTAATCGAGTCGTAGCATTTGTGCTGCCTCACGCAGGGCCGGTGCCTGTGTCTTGCCGCCAACACGACTGACGCTCGTTCCAACATCAACTGCCGGCTTGTAGCCTTCGTGGAACAACCGCGCATCGAGAACGATCTGACCATCGGTGATCGAGATCAAATTAGTCGGAATGTATGCACTCAGATTACCGGCATCCAACTCGGCGATCGGCAGAGCAGTCAACGATCCGCCGCCGGCGGCGGTTGAAAGCTTTGCAGCGCGTTCCAGCAGCCGGGCATGAACATGGAACACATCGCCAGGGTAAGCCTCGCGTCCTGGTGGCTGCCGGTTGAGAAGAGCAATTTCGCGGTGAGTGGCGGCATGCTTAGTCATATCGTCGATAACCACGAGGGCGTGCTGGCCGCGATCGCGGAAGTATTCCGCCATGGTGAAGCCGGAGAACGGCGCAATCCATTGCAAGCCTGGAGCAGCTGATGCGCTTGCTATGACGAAAATGCAGCGCTCCGGAGCGCCGTGAGCTTGGATTGCACTAATAACCCGTTTGACCGTGGATGATTTCTGCCCGATCGCCACATACACGCATATGATGTCACTGGGTTTCTGGTTGATGATGCAGTCCACGGCAATTGCCGTCTTGCCGATCGCACGATCGCCTATGATCAGTTCGCGCTGGCCACGTCCCAGCGCGAACATGGAATCAATCACGAGTATACCTGTCTGGATCGGCTCGCTGACAAAATCCCGGTCGAGGATTTCTGGTGCCGGGCGTTCAATGGGCTCGTAGCTCCCGGCATCGACCGGGCCGGTATCGTCGAGCGGCCGACCAAGCGGATCGAGCGTTCGACCGAGCAAGGCTGACCCGACCGGCACGCAAACGACTTCGCCGGTGCCGTGGACCTGGTCGCCGGCCCCAATTCCATTGATCTCGTCAAGCAGGACGCAACCAAGCACGTGGCGATCGAGCATGGTAACGAAGCCAACCTGGCCCTGCTCGAAGCGCAGCAGTTCGTCGAGGCGTACCTCGTGCAGGCCCGATACGAGCGCGATCCCGTCGGCGATCGCCTCCACTCGGCCCAGCTGTTCGGTCACAGGGGCGAGTGTCGCCGCCTCAACGCGCTCCTTTGCAAGCTTCAACCAGTTATCAAGAGCTGCTGAGTTGTTTGGCACCGGCCAACTCCTCACGGATTCGGTCGAGGTCCGCTCGCCAACTGTTACGCACAATCATACGAGGGCTATGCAGTTCAAGCCCAGCAATCAGTTCGCTGTCAGTACGAATCTGGAACGGCGCTTCTGCACCGAGCGCCTCCTCGAGTGCTCTACGAATCTCGTCTATCTCCGCCAACGATAGCGGCGCTGCGGTTACCAACTCGAAAGCATGGTCGGACGTAAGGTTCCCTTTTTGCTCCGGCGACAATGCCGTTAGTTCCCGGCAGAGACCATCCAGGAATACAGCAAGCGAAGCGCCTGCTGGAAGACGACTAAGCAGGCGCTGCGCGATTTTGACTGCAAGCTCACTGGCGTCCGCAATTATCGCTTGTTGCGCCGCCGCTTTGTCGTGAGCAGTCGTCGCCTTAGCCTCGTTGCGCAGCTTCGCGATTTCTTGCGAGGCCTGCGTCAGTAGATTGTGCTTCTCAATCCGCGCAGCTATTTGCGCGTCCAAGATCAGGCGATCTCGTTCAGCTGCGATGCCGTCGCGCATCTTGTCTACCTCAGCCCGGCCATCGGCAGCTTCCCGGCTGACTGCAGTTGCATCAGAAAAAAGCTTGTTCGCTTCCTCCTGTCGTTTGGCGACAATATTTGCAACCGGTCGAAAGAAGAACCGGGCGAGAATCCAGATGAGAACGATGACATTGATCGTCTGAAGCGCCAGCGTCCACCAGTCGATGCGCATACAGGTTCAATGGATGAATGGGTTGGCGAACAGTACCAACAACGCGATGACAAGGCAGTAGATCGCCATGGTCTCTATCATCGCGAGGCCCACGAATAACGTTCGCGTTATCGTGCCTGCCGCCTCCGGCTGACGTGCAATGGCGTCCATCGCCGCGGCCACCGCACGCCCTTCGCCCAGCGCGGGCCCAATTGCGCCAAATGATACCGCCATTGCAGCAGCAAAGATGCTGACAATCTCTGTCCAATTCATGATCCTTTCCTTTCTTTGCTGCCATTCCTGGGCGTTTCGCTCACAGCGCTGCCGATGAATACCATGGCAAGCACTGTGAAGATGTAGGCCTGGATTGCACCGACCAGCAGTTCGAGCGCCATCAGAGGGATCGGCACGAGCAGACCGGCAAGGGAGAGAATGATACCGATGATAAAAACGCCGCTCATGACGTTGCCGAACAAGCGCACAATCAAAGAAAAAGTACGAGTGAACGTCTCGACCACGTTGAGCGGAATCATCACGATCGACGGCTCGGCGAACGTCTTAAGGTACCCGGCCATACCACGCGCACGGACGCCAAAATAAAAGATCGCCAAAAAAACGATTAAACCGAGCGCGGCATCGGTCTCGATGTGAGCCGTCGGGGGCTCGATCCCGGGGATCATCGATGACCAATTCGCGGCCAATATGAAAAGGAACAGCGTGCCGATTACAGGCACATACGGTTTCGGCGCTACACGCATCGTGCTGTGAATTTGGTTCTCAATGGCCCCAACAATCAGTTCAAGCACGGCTTGGTAGCGGGAGGGTCTGAGCGCCAACGAACGCGTGACGAGCCATCCGGCCAGCGTGAGCGCGGCCATGAGACCCCAGGTCACGACGACCGGCTCGGTAATCGGAGCCAGGCCGACGGTAAACAACGTCTTCGTTGAGAGAGGCGACCCAATCACGGCTACAACTCCAATCGAATCAGCGCCATTCGAGCGGCGATGATACCGGCGCTGGCCAAAATTAGCGGCGAGGCGCCGAAGCGGCCGGCAAGCGCGCCTAGAACGCCGGCTAAAAGCGCGAATCGTCCGAGTTGAGTTGCAATTGGGAATAGCTGAGCGTGGCTAGTGGCCAGCATACGAACGGTCCATCGCAGCGTCAGGAAGTGAAATACGCCAACGAGTGCTCCGACGGCCAACCATGCACCGGCTTGCAGTGCCGGCAAGACGTATGCAGCGAAATGAAAACTCGTCATTGCCGGTACATCCATTTCCACGCGGACCAAAACCCGGCCACGACGCCCAACACCAGCAAGGCTGCGCTCCAGAAAACACCGGTCCCGAACGTGTGGTCCAACCATCGCCCGATGAACAGCCCGATCAACGTCGGCATTACGATGATCCAGCCAAGAACGCCGATTTGACCGACGAACCGTACTACGGAAGGTTCGCCTTCTGTGAGCCAGCGGGTTCGGCGTTTTTGTCGCTTTCGAACGGCGTCGGCCATCCCATTCGGAGCGATCGATTCGGGGTCCATCTTAAGGGCTCACGACCCGCCTCCAAATAGCCCGGGCCGCTCAGGCCGCAGGTAGCGCACGATCTGTTTGATGGCCTTCATTTGCAGTTGTAAACTATCGGTCCGCGCAGTGCGCTCGGCTTCGAGCGTGTTGTGGAACTGTACCAGAACCACTTGTTCGAGACGGTTGAGATCATCGCCTGGAATCGCTTCGCGTGTAGCAATGGCCACTTCGTTGCCGTTGGCTACCGACAGGACACCGCGACGTACTGCGCAAAACCGCTGCCGATCGTCGGCGTGGCGCCAGCTCACCACCGATACAGTCAACGCCGTCAGAAAATCTGCATGTCCATTTAGAATTCCGAAACTGCCGCTCTCATCCTCCGCGCGCACGGCGACGACATCCTGCTCATCGATAACAACAGCCGTGGGAGTAGTAATCAGCAGTCTCATGCCGGGTGTCGCTTAGCGTTCCGAGGAAGCTTCCTGCTTTCGTGCTTCATCGATTGTGCCGATCATGTAGAGCAAACTCTCCGCGCACTGATCGTAAGCGCCGTGGAGAATTGCCTGGCAACCGTTAAGGGTCTCAGCCAATGGGACGGATCGGCCAGGCTTGCCGGTGAAGGCCTCCGTGACAGCGAAGGGCTGCGTGAGGAATCGCTGAAGTCGGCGGGCCCGCGTCACAATGAGGCGATCACGTGTGCTCAACTCCTCAATGCCCAGCAGCGAGATAATGTCCTGCAGTTCCTTGTAGTGAGCAATCGTTTTGCGAACCTCCTGTGCAATGCCATAATGTGCTTCGCCCACGACGGTTTTGTCGAGCAAGATCGATGACGAGCTCAGTGGATCGACAGCCGGGTACATACCTTCGGCGGCCATGGAACGGGACAGCACGATTATGCTGTCAAGGTGGCTTGAAATCGCGGTCACGGCTGGATCGGTGAAGTCGTCCGCAGGTACGTAAACCGCTTCGATTGCGGTGACATTGAGATTTCTCAACATCTGTTCCGGATAGGAATCAAAAAGAGTGCAGGCCATTTTATTGAGCTAGATCAAAATCTGGCTGTGCGACGCTCGCTATTATGTATATCCTAGGCAGGATAAGTCTCATGGCGCGCTATCGTGTGAGCTTTTTCAAGAATCTAACCAGCTCGGACGGCCCGCCTCGGAATTGATTCCATCAGCGTCAACCCCGCAAGCATCCTGCGCACCACGAAAGCGGTGTGCGAGGCCGAAGCCAGCCTTGAGCGGACGGAAGCACCTGGGTCGGTACCTACGCTTTCCGACGAGGCCGAGCCCGCCTCCCAGCGTCCAATGCATGATCATTCGGTATAGGCACGCCGCGAATCTGTGGCCAAGATAACCTCTTTTCGGCCTGCGACTGACTGGCTACCCAAGGCGGCGATTGGCGAAGCAAATGCCGCGCATTTGCTGACGTGAAGAGACGCATTTGAGATGAAAGCCCGGGACATCATGGTCATGAACGTGATCTCGGTTGGCCCGGAAGCTTCCGTACGAGAGGTCGCCAACACATTATTCAAAAATAGGATTAGCGCTGTCCCGGTTGTCGACCGACATAAGCAGTTAGTCGGAATCATTAGCGAGGGCGACTTGATTCGGCGGGCCGAACTGGAAACCGATTATCGTCGCTCCTGGTGGCTAAAGATATTTGGTGGAAAGAGAAATGAGGTCCTGGCAATCGAATATGCGAAATCACATGCTCGTAAAGTGAAAGACCTCATGACCAGAGGCGTCATTACAGCAAGATCAACAACGCCACTTCGCGAGGTAGCTGCATTACTAGAAAAAAATCGCATCAAGCGGATACCGATTATCAGTAAGGGCAAGATGGTTGGAATTGTCAGTCGTGCGGACCTCACTCAAGCCCTGGCGAGTCTGCGCAAGGAGATCGGGCCAACAGCAGTAACCGATTCGATCATTCGAAAGAGGATAATGACACACTTCAAATCGGAAGAATGGAGCAAGCATTCTATTTTAAGCGCGACAGTCCAAGGTGGCACCGTCAAACTATGGGGAATTGTCGACTCTGAGGCAGAGAAGGAGGCCGCCCGCATGGCGGTGGAATTGGTTGCGGGCGTGCGGGCGCTTGAGAATAACGTCATCGTACTCGGATCAAATTAAGGGGAACGACGCTCGCCGAATCCCGCGCTCAAGCTTCGCCGCTTACGAAAGATCGGCGGAAGCATGGCGACCGCTCCGCGACACTCCGGGCCGCTCCGATAACTCACGCGCAGACTAATTCAAGAATGCACGTGCGGCTCGAATTCTGGGCGGAAATGATACCCGGCTTGTTACCCATTCATCCGCGAACCCGTCTGAAATCCGCCTCCTACTCCTCAATTTTGTCGCCTGCATCTTTTTGCTTTTGCTGCTCTTCTGCCAAGAGCTTTAGGATCCGCCGGCGCTCGGCTTCGTCCTTCACGGTCTTTAGAAGCTCCTGGTAGTGCTTGATATTTTCGCGTCGGACAAAGCGGTCCATGGTTCTCCCTCCCATGTCGCCTACCCAACATTATCTTCCCGATTTGCGCTAAATCAAACCGGATTCTGGTGTCGCATGCTTTGCCTTCCGAACCATGTGGCATCAGGTCAATTCCCCTGCGGACGTTCCGAACGACCGGGATGTGCGGCTCGCGGTCATTGACGCCAGCGGAACGGTCCACGCCCTTGTTTTCCCATGTTGCCGCGTGGGCAATTCTTGGCTCGACGCTAAACTACGGCGGCCGGTCGAGGTCTATCCAACCCATTGGCAGGAATGGGGGGACGATAGAGCGTCGTAAGTGGCAATGAAGCTTTTCAGGCGAGCTATCAATCCAAACACAACGAGCCAGCGGCGCAGCCTTGCCGCGACCGCGCCTATCGTCGGCGGCCCACGCGCCGGAGGCGATTCAATATAGCGGAGGTTTGTATGTCCCGACTTACCGTTTTCCTCGCTCAGTTCATTGGCGTATTCACTCTCTTGCTCATGGTTGGTTTCCTGGTACGTGGAGGCGCAATGGTCGAGACCGCGGTTGCTGATGGGCCGGTTATGCTTGTCTATGCCATAATCAGCCTCGCAGTTGGCCTCGCGATGATACTCGGGCACAATGTCTGGTCAGGCGGTGCACTGCCGGTGGTCGTTACTTTGGTCGGATGGTTGATCCTCGCGAAAGGTCTAATGCTTTTGTTTGTAACGCCCGAAGCTTTGAAGCAGTTCTTCAACCACATGCAATATGGCGAGCATTACTATCTCTATCTCACGCCCTCACTAGTGATCGGCCTTTATCTGACCTGGGCCGGATTCTGTGCGCCGCTTCCGAACGCAGGATTAAAATAAGCTCGCGTCTCTCTACTCCAAGCCAGCGGGGTCTGCTTCTGGCACGAACTCGAATTGCCAACGAGCACCGCCATCGGATGACTGAGTTGAAGCAGACCTAATACGAGCGCACTAATCGAGGCCCCAATGTCTTGGTCGTTGAACATCGGAAGGATTGCGGGAACGGCAATCCGTGTGCATGTGACCTTCCTCCTGTTTCTGGGGTGGATTTTCGCCGCGAGCTACGCTGCGGGCGGCTCCGAGGCGGCGTGGTCCGCGCTGCTCTTCATGATACTGCTGTTCGCGTGCGTGGTGGCGCATGAATTCGGACATATCTTCACGGCGCGTGCCTTCGGGGTGCCAACGCCCGACGTGACGCTGTTGCCCATCGGCGGCGTGGCGCGGCTTGAGCGCATCCCGGAAGCGCCACGCGAGGAATTTCTCATTGCCATCGCAGGCCCACTGGTGAACATCGCAATCGCTTTTGCGCTGGTTCTCCTCGCAGGCGCGCGTCTCAATGCAGCCGATCTGGCCGCTGTAGATAGCATGCACGTCTCGCTCGCTGATAGGCTTGCCATGATCAACATCTTCCTCGCCCTGTTCAACATGATTCCCGCCTTCCCGATGGACGGCGGGCGGGTGCTGCGTGCACTGCTCGCGTCGCGACTCGGCTTCGTGCGCGCGACCGAGATCGCTGCCTCGATCGGTCAGGGTGTGGCTTTTGTGCTAGGCTTCATCGGGCTGTTGTACAATCCGATACTGATTTTCATCGCCATATTCGTCTATTTGGCGGCGGCCTCCGAAGCGCATTCTGTGGCATTGCGTGCAATGTCGCGCGGCATACCGGTGAGCGCGGCGATGATGACGCAATATGCAGCTTTGACACCGCAGGCGCATGTTGATGAAGCCGTTCAGACTCTTCTGCGCACCAACCAGAGCGAATTCCCCGTGGTCGATGGCGCCGGCAAGCCGGTCGGGGTTCTTGCGCGCGGTGCTCTGGTCCGAGCGCTGAAAGAACTCGGGCCTGACGCCCACGTGGCAGACGCGATGTCGCCGACCATGCCGACTGTGGGCCATCGCCGTTGCCTCGACGAGGCGATCCGCATCCTTCAGGAGAAGTCGGCACCCGCCGTCGCTGTGATCGATGCATCAGGGCGCCTTGTCGGTCTCGTCACCTCCGAAACCGTCGGTGAAATGCTCATGCTGCAGGAGGCACTGCCTAAGGGCGTCAATTGGGGACCGTGGAGTCGGGTGTCGAGGACGTGAAGAGTCCGAATGGCAGCAGTATCTTAATGATTGCTCCTGGCACTCAACGGCGGTCCGACTCGGCTGAGCTTACGAGCCGGAATCGGAGGTGCTGCGGACCTATCCCGTTCAGAGCCTAATCGACACAATTGACCCGCAGCAGCCTCCGACTCGCGTCGTAGGGATCGCAGCTCTGCGGTTCGTTGCGCACGTCGTCCCGCCAGCGATTATATCGCAGGAGTGACGGCGTAATCTCCGTCAAGTTCCATCCGCAAGACAGGCAAAGCGTCCAGGCAAAGCGTCGATCAATCAGGTCGTCTCCATCAGGTCGTCTTGCCGGTATTTGCATTTACCAATAGGTTTCTGGGCTTTGCCCATGGACGCCTCGAAAGCTCAAGCAATAAACCGCCTGTCGGATTCCGAACGCGCGCTGCTTTGCAGGTCGGCGCGGGATTTTCTCTCCAATATTTGGCCCCCCGCGCAAGCGGTCGAGAATTGCGGGTGCCCAGAGGCGATGGCAAAACTGTGGCAGGGGATGGCAGGCCAGGGGCTGGCATCCCTCGGTTCCAACACGGCCGAGGCCGGGCTGCGAGAAATCCTCCTCGTGTTCGAGGAACTGGGCCGCGGGTCGTGCCCGGCAGCGCTGCTTGGCGCGGTGGCGGCCAACCTCGCCTTGGCGAACGAGATATCGAACACGGCGCGCGCTTTCCTGCACGACCTGCATGCGGGCAAGGCGAGCATTGCGCTGGCGCTTGGGGCTTTTGATGGGGATGCGGCCGCCGGCCGTGTTGATGTTCGCGGCGAGACGGTGCGAGGCCGATTGGCTTTCGTCGAAGGCGCCCAGACGGCGACCCATCTCATCGTCTTCACGGATAATCCTGCCGGCGCGGCACTGCTTGCAACCAGCACGGGCGGCCTGACGGTCGAGCCGACGCCTGGGCTCGCGGTCCCCCCGCTCTGTGACGTCACGTTTGCGGATGCCGCCGCCACGTGGTGCCCCATTGCGCGTGAGGCGCTCGCTGATATTGCATTCATCGCCAGGCTCGCCTGCGCGGGTCGCGCGCTTGGCGCCGCGGCTCGCGCGTTCGAGCTTGCGGTCGAGCACGCCAAGGTGCGCAAGCAATTCGGGCAGCCCATTGGGCAATTCCAGGCTGTCCAGCACAAGCTCGCCAATTGCCTGATCAGCCTCGACGGCGCACGGCTCGCGCTCGAACAGGCGGGAGAGGCGCGCGACGACGAAAATCCGGACTGGAAGGTGTTTGCTTCATCGGCGCTCGCATTCACGGGTCCGGCTTTGCGCGCGGTATCGATCGAGACGCACCGGGCGCTGGGAGCGATCGGTTACGCCGAGGAGCACGAGGCGCCGCGACATTTCCGGCGCGTGCATGCGGACCTCGCCCGCTTTGGCGGCGTCACGCGCGCACGCGCAGAGCTTGCCGAGTTCCTTCTCGGCCCGGTTGACTAATCGCCATGTCCGCTCTGCCCGCCCATGACATGGGACCTGCCGCAAACGCCTTCCGCGCGCAGGTGCGCGCATGGCTCGCAAAACACTGGACGGCGCAGCAGCGCGCCGAGCATCTGCGCAAGCCGTTCAAGGATCGCGGCTGGGACGCTGAATTCTCGCAATGCATGGGGCGCGATGGCTGGATCGGGATCGGCTGGCCCAAGCAATTCGGCGGACAAGGCCGCAGCCCGGCCGAACAGATTGCCTTCGTCACCGAGATGGCAAATGCCGGAGCTCCGTGCCAGGCGCACGGCACCGGCGAGTCGGTCGTCGCGCCGGCACTCTTTCTGCACGGCACCAAGGCGCAACAGGATGAATGGCTGCCGGCGATCCGCCGCGGCGAGCGCAGCTTCGCGCTCGGCTACAGCGAGCCCGATGCCGGGTCTGACCTCGCGGCGCTGCGCACGCGCGCGGTTCGCGACGGCGACACCTGGGTCGTCAATGGACAGAAGCTGTGGTCGACCGGCGCCGACAAGGCACAATTCATCTGGCTTGCGGTGCGCACCGATCCCGACGCCAGGAAGCATGCCGGGATCAGCGTGCTCATGGTCGACCTGGCCTCGCCTGGCGTAACCATCCGGCCGAGCATCGCGCTCTACGGCAAGACCTTCAGCGCGCAGTTCTACGACAATGTCCGCGTTCCCGCGCAAAACATGGTTGGCGCCGTCAACAACGGCTGGAAGGTGATCACCGATGCGCTTGCGGCCGAGCGCGTCATGATCGGTGCCATTCGCATGGCCGGCATCGAACGCGCATTCGATCATCTCACCGAATATCTCAAGACCGCGGTGGTGGGCGGCAAGGCTCTGCGCAACGATCCCGTCATTCGCGATCGCATCGGGGCGCTCGCCGCCGAGATCGAGGTTGCGCGTCAATTCCAGCTGCGCAATGCGCGACTGATGGAGCAGGGCAAGGTGCCGATTCACGAGGCCGCCATGGGCAAGGTGTTCGCGAGCGAATTGCAGGAGCGGCTTGGCCAGGCGGCGCTCGATATGCTCGGTACCGGCGCGACGCTGTCGGAGGAGGCGGCGGACGCGCCGGTCGGAGAGATGGAACAGCTGCTGCGACACGCCATCATGGGCATGATCGGCGGCGGCACCAACGAAATTCAGCGCAGCATCATAGCGCAGCGGGGGCTGGATTTGCCCCGTTGAACCAGGAGCAGTTCATGAGCGAAGAAAAAACGGTCACCTACGAGCTGGAAGGCGAGATCGCTCTCATTGGTCTCAACCGTCCGGACAAGCGCAACTGTTTCAACCCCACCGTCATGAAAGAGCTGCGCGCGGCCGTCGAGCGCGCCGGCGAGGAAGCCAAATGCGGGATCATCTTCGGCCACGGCGACAATTTTTGTGCGGGGCTCGACCTGCGCTGGGCGGCGGAGAACTGGAAGAACGGGCGCTCCCAGCGGCTGCCGTTTCCGTTCAACCGCAACACTTTTTTTGAAGCGATGGCGCGCGGCAACATTCCCTTCATCGCGGCGCTGCATGGCGCAACGCTTGGCGGCGGGCTCGAGACCGCGGCGGCCGCGCATATCCGGGTCGCCGACGAGACGGCGTTCTTTGCGCTGCCCGAGGGAACGCGCGGCATCTTTATCGGCGGCGGTGGTTCAGTGCGGGTGGCGCGGCTCATCGGGTTTGCCCGCATGCAGGACATGATGCTCACCGGCCGCGTGCTCAGGCCGGAGGAGGCGGAGCGCTACGGGCTCGTCCACTACATCGTGCCGAAGGGACAATCGATGGCAAAGGCAAGGGAGCTCGCGGCCAAGATCTGCCGGAATGCGCCGCTCTCCAATTTCGCCATTACCAACAGCCTGCCGCGCCTCCAAGACATGTCTTATGACGACGGATTATATTTCGAGCGCATGGTCGCCGAGTACACCCGCAGCCCTAAATCCATCGAGCGGCTGCAACAGTTCCTCAACAAGACCGCGCCGCGCGTGCGCATGCCGGAGTAGCCGCAATGGGTCTGCGTGATAACGCGATTGTGGGCTATGCCGAAACCAAGGCGATGGAAAAGAGCGATCGCGACGTCTGGGTGCTCGCGGGCGAGATCCTGGAAGAGCTGCTCGACAAGACCGGCGTAGAAAAGAACGAGATCGATGGGCTGGTGATGGCGGGTCTCACCGGCACCGGCGCCGGCAACCCGTTCTGGGCGCAGACCACGGCCGACGTGCTGGGGCTCGATCTCGGTTTTTGCGAGCAGGTCCATACCGGCGGCTGCTCGGCGGCGGGCTGCGTGGCGCGCGCGGCGGCCGCGATCGATTATGGGATGTGCGAGGTTGCGTTCCTATTGTTTGCCGACACCCATGTGCTCGAAGACCGCACCGACCACAGTCACACCTACCGGCGTGAATGGACCGAGCCCTACGGCCTCATGGGTCCGCCCGGCGCCTTTGGTTTGCTCAGCCGCCGTTACGAGGCGCAGTACGGCCTCGATTACCGCATGCTCGGCAAGCTTGCGGTCACCCAGCGCAACCACGCTCTGCTCAACGAGAACGCCTGCGAGAAGCTGCGCGTGCCGATCACCATCGATGACTACATGAATTCGCGCATGATCGCCGACCCGATCAGGCTGCTCGATTGCGTCATGCGCGCGGACGGCGCGGCGGGCCTCATGATGATGAGCCGCAAACGCGCGCAGGAAAAAGGCCTCACCAGGACCATCATTCCGATCGGCTATGCCGAACGCACCAATTTCATGGGCGGCGACAATCTCGTCGACGTGACCCGCAGCGGGCACGAAATCTGCGGGGCAAAGGCGCTCGCCCAGGCCGGCATGGCCATCAAGGATGTCGCCTCGTTTCATCCTTACGATGACTTCATTATTGCGATCATGCTGCAGTTCGAAGCGTTCGGCTTCTGCAAGCCGGGCGAGGGCGTGCAATTCATCCGCGATCACGATTTTTCATATGACGGCGATCTGCCGCTCAATACCGGGGGTGGACAGATCTCCGCGGGCCAGGCGGCATGCTCGTCCCACAACCTGATCGAGGCGGTGCGCCAATTGCTCGGTGAAGGCGGCAAACGCCAGGTCAAGGACAGCCGCAACGCGCTGGTGACCGGGATCGGCTGGATCAACTACGGCCGCAACTGGGGCTCGAGCGCAGCCCTCGTGCTGGTGCCGCAATGAGCGAGGCGACCATGGCCCTCAATGACACGCTGGGCGTCAAGCGCGCCATCAAGCACTTCGACTTCTCCGAGCCTTATTGGCAAGGCACCAGAGAGAAGAAGCTCATGCTCCAGTATTGCAAGGCGACCGGCAAGTATCAGCATTTTCCGCGGCCGGTGAGTATCTTCACCGGACGGCGGCGCGATATCGAATGGCGCGAGGTATCGGGCAAAGGCGTGGTGTACTCCTATACCATCACGCATCGCGGCACGCCGGCCTTCCGCGGGGCCGAACCCTATGCAGTAGTCAGCGTCACGCTCGATGTGGGCGTCAACTTCATTGCCAATATCGTCAACTGCGCGGCGGGGGAGCTCAAAGTCGGCATGAAGGTCAAGCCCTACTGGCACCCGCTCGGCGACGGCACTCACCTCATGATGTTTCAACCGGATTTCCCTCCCCCGCTTGCGGGGGAGGGTTAGGGTGGGGGTTAAAGGCTGGGGGTGTTAAAGGAGCGCAGCCCGGCTTGAGCGCAGCGAAAGCCGGGTGCATTCCCGTGACACTGATTTTTCCCGGATTTCGCGTTCGCTCAATCCGGGCTACGGTTCGCCCATGAGCAATGAAGCGGCCGCGCGCGGGCCCGAAGCGGTCGCCAGATTCCTGCGCCCGCGCTCGGTCGCGATCGTCGGAATGTCTGCCCGTCCGGGAAGTGCCGGACAGGTCGTGCTGCAATCGCTCAAGCTCAACAATTTCAAAGGCGACATTCATCTCATCGGCCGCAGCAACGAGCCAATCGAGGGGAGGCCGGTGCTCAAGAGCCCGGATGAGCTTCCCGAGGGCGTCGATCTCGCTGTCTTCACGTTGCCGGCGGCAGGGGTACGCGCCGCGATCGAAGCATGCGCGCGCCGCAAGGTCGGTGCGGCGATGATATTTGCCGCGGGCTTTGCCGAGGTTGGCGATCACGCCACCCAGGAAGCGGTCGGCAACGTTGCGCGCTCGGCCGGTCTGGCGGTGGTGGGGCCCAATTGTCTCGGCGTCTTGAACAACGTGGACGGCATGATGCTCAACATGCTGTACGCGCGCGAGGCGCGGCGCGGGGTCGCCGGCGGCGTCGCCTTTGTCGGCCAGAGCGGCGGCTTGATCGGTCATTTCCAGCGCGCGGCCGACGGGCGCGGCCTGCCGCTCGCCTACGGGATTTCGAGCGGCAACGAGGCCGGCCTCGAAAACACCGATTATCTCGAATTCCTGGTCGACGATCCCGCCACCCGCGTGATCGCAATGTACTGCGAGCAAATCCGCCGGCCGGCGCAATTCCTCGCCGCCTGCGCCCGCGCCCGTGCGGCCGGCAAGCCGGTCGTGCTGATGTTTCCGGGGCGCGGGGCAAAGTCGCGCAAGGCTGCGCAATCGCACACCGGTGCGCTGGTCGGCGACTACGCGGCCATGCGCACGCAGGTCGAGAACGCCGGCGCCATCGTCGTGAACACCATGGATGAGGTGATGGACCTGGTGGAGATCCTGGTCCGCTATCCGGTGCCGCCCGCCAAAGGCCCGGGCATTCTCACGGCTTCCGGTGCCTACGTCGCGTTGACCAACGATTTCGCCGAGGAGCTCGGGCTCGATATTCCGGAGCTTGCGCCTGCAACCATCGCACGGCTGAAAGAAGTCCTTCCCGTCTACGGCACTTACGGCAATCCGCTCGATACGACGGCCGGCTTCTCGCAGGAGATGCTGCCGGTCGCAGCCAGATTGCTCATCGACGATCCCAATGTCGGCATGCTGTTCATCTCGTTTCCCATCAATGCCGGCATCACTGTGCGAAGCTTCAACAAGGGGATGGCGCACTCCACGAAGCCCAAGATGATGGTCGCGCTGGGCGATACCTGGACGCTTATTCCCGAGATCCTGGAGGCCGTGCAGGAAAGCCCCGCCGTGTTCTCGCGCTCGTCCGATCGCATGCTGCGCGCGATTGCGCATTACACGCGCTACGGGGGCTTGCTGGCGCGCTCCCATGCAGGTGCAAAATCTCAGCCGGCGGCAGGGGCGGGACCGGGGTCCCCAAAAAACGCGGATGCGTTTTTTGGGGTGCCCTTCAAACCCGCCCTTACATTGGCCAAGGGGTCCCAGCCGGAGTGGTTGGGGAAAAAAATTCTTGTCGCGGCTGGCATCCGCGTCCCCGCGGGCGAGCTTGCCCACAGCGCGGACGACGCGGTCGCGGTGGCTGCGCGCGTGGGCTATCCGGTCGTGTTGAAAGCCCAGGCTGCCGCGCTCACGCACAAGAGCGAAGCGGGCGGCGTCGCGCTCGACCTGGGCGATGCGAGGGAGCTGCGCGCGGCCTGGGCAACAATGCATGCAAACATCAAGCGTGCCGTGCCGACGGTCGCGCTGGACGGCATGCTCGTAGAAAAGATGTCGGGCAAGGGCGTCGAGCTGATGATCGGGGCGAAACGGGATCGCGCCTGGGGCCCCGTGCTCCTGGTCGGGCTGGGCGGCATCTGGGTCGAAGCGCTGGGCGACGTTGCGCTTCTGCCGGTCGATGCGCAAAAGGATCAAATCATTGCAGCGCTGCACAAGCTGCGCGCGGCAAAGCTGCTTGCCGGTTTTCGCGGCGCCCCGCCGGCCGATGTCGAAGCCGTGGCCGAAGCCGTCCTCGCGCTCGGCCGGCTGATGCAGACCACGCCCGCCATCGTCGAGATCGACGTCAATCCGCTGATGGTCCACGCGCGCGGAGAAGGCGCGACCGCGCTTGATGCGCTCATCGTGGCGCAGTAGGGGCGGGACCGGGGTCCCCGAAAAACGCGGATGCGTTTTTTGGGGTGCCCCGCAAACCCGCCCCTATATTGCCTTGGCGGCCTTCTTGAGTTGCGATCGGGCGCTCGTTGCCGCGCGCCGTTGCCGGATAGGCGCCAGTTTGTTCTGTGCCACCGCCGTTGGAGCGGTCATTTCCGCAAGCACTTCCCGTTCCGCCGCAAGCCAGTGCTGCTCGGCCTGGCCATGCATGCGCCCGCTCGTGTTCCAGATTTCGTATGCGCGCTCGCGAATGCGCTGCTGCACGGACAAGACCTGCTCGCTCTCGTTGTTGGGGATGTGCAGCGTCGCGATGGTTCAATCCGTCCGGTTATTGAGGTTGCGCGCGCGAGGGGAATGCCGCCAGTGCGATGCGCCTTGTCCAACGCATCCAAAAAGGTGCTTGAAAAATGGATCACTGCGTCCGGCAAAAAGCGCACCGATTATCTATTTCCTGGCCGTGGCGTTAAGGGCCGTCATTCGATGGGTCAGCGGCAATTGAACCGCCTGCTGAAGCTCTGGGTCGTCGGGGCGGGACTCGATCCCGCGGATTACAGCGTAGAAGTCTTTACGCCGGACGAAGGCTCTCCACATTTTGAAAGGCACTGGCGATTTGCAGACAGTTCGAGCGCTCTTGGGCCATGCAAGAATCGAGAGCACCGCGAGATATCTCGGTCTCAAAACAAAGGCCGACCCAATCGAGGTCTGTCGGGCCTTCGATATCTGACGCGGTGCGCGACGGCACATCGACTGTTTATCGTCCGTAGTGGTTTGCTGGCAACCTGGTACCGCTAATTGGCCTTTGGAACGCGCAAGCCCAGTGAGCAGTTTTATACAGACGCGACTCAGCCATCGGTCCTAGCCTGATCGCCAGCGTCGTTTTTTCCTACGGGAGGGAAATCATCATGTCTATGCAGCAATATATGCCGGCCCAGGCAGTCCTTGCTGACTCCTGGACGTTATTTTGTCCCGAGTGCTCGCAGAAAATGAGAATCATCATGGCGACACCAGGCCACGATGGGAGGGAAACACGCACCTACGAGTGCGTCTACGGTCACCGGGAACGGATTATCGTGGCCCTTCCTGGACGGGCAACTCGCGCAACTTTACGTGCGGCTTGATCGAAGCGGCGCTTTCTCTCTGCTTCCTTCGCGCCGTTCATCGATAAATTCACGTCGAAATATTAACACGCACCGGCGGGAACCCTGGCCCTCAATAAACGTTAACCCCTTACTTGTGGAGGGAAATAGGGCTCGGCAGTGCACTGCCGGGTTTATACCAGTAGCAGTGTGCTTGGGGTCTAAATTGCAAGTCATAGCACCCCTAAGCCTGCTTGAGAGGGCCTGTCGCTGCGGCGCCGGGCTCTTTCTCGTTATAAGCAACTCGATGGAAGAAATTGCGCTGCCACGCCGGGATTGCGGAGTGGAGTGAGCAATTTTGCTCAGATTCCGTTCGGTCCGTGCGCGTACAATACTTCTTCCCTCAAACCGGAAGGAACGCTCAATGAGAATCAATTGGGAAGTCGTAAAGCCCTCTCTGTGGACCGGAACGGCTGGAGTGGTTGTAGGTATGGTGCTGCTCTCGTACGGTTTCGGCTTCATGAGCCGGACTACGGCCGAAAAATTGGCTAGCACGAGATCTGAAAGCGCGGTCATCGCCGTGTTGGCGCCGGTCTGCGCAGACAAGTTCCGTGCACTGCCGGATGTTGCCGCACGAACAGCGACCCTCGTAGCAAATAAGGACTCCTATAAAATGCGCGAGGCCTTCCCGGAAGCCATGATCACGTTGCCGGGCAATAGCTTTACGGATTCGGACCTGACCGCCGCATGTGCAGGCCTGATTCTCGCACCGCCTAAGACTGCGAACCTCAAACAGTAGTCGCCGAACGCCGTCAGCGACGTTGCAGCACCCTTAGCCAGTTGCGAGGGGGGTGCGTTTTTCGAAGGTTCGAACCTCCGAAAGGCTAACAAATAGTGGAGCGCCATTTGTGCAGGCTGCAATTCGGAAGGAAAATTTGCCATGAGCACAATTTATCCCTTGCATTTTCATCAGCGTGTGGACCGCCTCTGGACATCGCGGGAGAAACAACGAAGGTCAGCGCCTGTCTTTGCGACAACTGATCGTCGTGGCGGTGGCCGTTGTGAGTGCGGACGTCGCGCCACGGCGCCGAGCATGTCTGTCCATGTCCGGCCGGGACTCATTGAACACCATTGGACATGCAGCGGTTGTGGGCGGCAGTGGAATTCACCGACCGTTGTTCCAGTGGGATCTGCCGCAATCGATGTTGCAGAATGAGAGCCGCGGGTATGCCATCGCACTGACGCGAGTCCTGGCTGGCTGTAAGCTTAGATTTGTCACCTGCTTAGACGCATTAACTCGGGTTTTTGGACGAGCTTAGGCGAATTGCGGAAGAGTATAGAAAAAAGGCAGCGGATCTAGAATGGGAGAACTGGCTTGCTGGCGGTGAGGAGAATGTCGGAGAGGTTTTGCGAGAGGGGTAAGGTCATGAGTCGTTCAGGGTCAGGCCTTACTTCTACATACAACCACTTTCTGTTTGCACCGATCTGCGAAGAAGCTAACGGGATGCAGCTCAGCGTCCTTTCCGCATTAGCGCGGATGGATGTTGATCCGTGGGAGGAAGCGACCCGTTTAGCAGCAATGCCCAAAGCAATCGCTGAGAGGGCATTGGTCTCGACGCTCGATCGGGTCCTCGGCAGAAGTCGGACCCCATCGGAAACGGAGGTAATTGCTGCGCGATTAGTTCAGCTTCTTCCTCGGCGAGGCGAAGGTGTCACAATTGCACCTACGGCGACTGCAGGGATCGGCACGCAACAGACTTATTGGTTGGTGTGGCTGGGCTTTGCGTTAGCGATATCCCTTCTATCGCCGCGCCATCAGGCAACGACAACGGATGTAGGTAGCTCCACGTCTACATCGAGCGCAACAACCCAATTAGAGAGCGATAGCCTACGGTCACAGGGAAATTAACATGGCCCTTCATTCATTGACGGGCAAAGAGCGTTATTGAGAGAGCTTTAGAGCGAAGAAAGCCCCGATCCAGAGAACTTGGGACTCGTATAGGAGAGTGCATGTTTGAAACCAGGCCGAACCTTCACCGCAGTTGGGATAACTACAATTGGGACTGGGCGCTCATCTTACTGTTCGCCCTTGTGGTCTTAGTGGGCACCATCCTCTGGACCTATCCCGATCATCCGCAAACCGCCGTCATACCCGACGACGCTACGACAGGACGGAACGTCCAACCGAGCCTCCCGACATTCGTTGATCGCTATAATGGTCAATCCGACTAATCCGCAGACGGAGGCATCGGCGAAAGAAATACAATCGATGCCGCGGACGCCGGACGGCTGTCAGTCGCCGGGTGATCCCCGTTTGAAACAGCTCCAGCCGTGACACGGGGTGATGGAATGCGGCCATGAAGTCTGAGTTCTTTTACGTTTTAACTAAGAGGGGCTGCGCTTACATAGCAGCCCATAAATGAGAAGCCGAGCCGTGACCGCCGCGCACGAGGATAGGATCCTAGACGCACTCAAGGCTGCACCTAAAGACGGACTGTCGGGTGCCGAGTTGGCAGAGGCGACGGGATTGTGGAGTGAACCTCTATATGTCGCGCTCGCACGAATGGAGTACGATGGCCGACTTCGCAGCGAATGGGTCAACGATCCATGCCCGGGACGCCGCCTATATCACCTAACGGGCCATTAGTGGCGACCTCGAGTTGGGCGTCCTTTCTAAAAAATTAGCAGCCGCGCTGCCGCAATCTACCTTTTCCTGGCAATGATGATGGATGGCTGCACTCCCTCCAGCTCCTTGGGTACGAAGGCCGATATGAAGGTCAGCCGTCTACTAGGTGCGCGCATTCTCATCGGTTGTCGCTGGAATGTGGGGCCGGAACGACGTCGCCATCCGGAGCCATACCCTTCAGAAATTTGAAGAGATCACTGCCCGTGGAAAGGACAAGGGTCGTGTTTTCGGCGATGATGGACTTGTAGGACTGCATGGTCCGTGTGAATTCATAGAACGCCACCGCTTCAGGGCTCTGATTGTAAGCCCCCGCGTAGATTTCGGTGGCTTTCGCGTCCGCCGCGCCGCGGATCTCCTCGACCTGCCGGTAGGCTTCAGACTGGATCTTATTCAAGTCGCGCACACGATTGCCGCGGATTCTGGCGGCCTCGCCGTTACCTTCCGACAGAAAGCGTTCCGCGATCTGCCGCCGTTCGCTGATCATTCGATCGTAGATCTTCGGGCGCACGCTTTCATTGTAGTTGATCCGCTTGAACCGGATATCGAGCAATTCGATACCAAACACTCGAACCTTCTCGGCAGCCTCGGCAAAGATCTCTTGCTCAACCAGTTTGCGTCCCTTCTGGATCGGCACCAGTCTCCCCACATCCAGCTCCCGTCCCGCGTCCGTCACGAGAGTGTCGCGCAGCGGCACGCGATCCTTGGTGGTGCGGATGATCTCGATCAGCTCATGCTTGGCGACGGCATTACGGGTCTCGCTGCCTAGAACATCGTCCAGGCGGGACTGAGCACTGCGTTCATCGTGCAGCCGCAGAAAGTACTGGAGAGGATCTACGATCCGCCAGCGGGCGAAGAGGTCGACCGAGACGTAGAGCTTGTCCTTGGTTGGCATATCGGACGGACTGCCGTCCCACTCGAGAACTCGCTTGTCGATCAGGTTGACGTCCTGGATGAAGGGCACCTTGACCTTCAGACCGGCGGTAGTCACGGGAGCGCCGACAGGCTTGCCGAACTGAGTGATAATCGCTTGCTCGACTTCGCTCACCGTATAGATCGAACTCATCAAAACGTACGTCCCGATGCCCAAAACCGCTAAGATAGCTAGTAGCTTGATCCTATTCATGGCCGTTCTCCCTTCTGGGAGTCGAGATTCAGTAATGGCAGAATGCTGCGCGTCTGTTCGTCGACAATGATCTTGGAGCGTATGCCCGGCATGACATCCTGCAGGGTCTCGATGTAGATGCGGCGGCGGGTAACCACTGGGGCCTTGATGTATTCCGCCAATAACGCGCTGAACCGAGCAACATCGCCTTCTGCTTCATTGATCCTCTTGAGCCGGTAGCCGTCGGCTTCCCGGATCCGCTGATCCTTCTCGCCCTCGGCCAGCGGGATCACCTTGTTGTAATCGCGCCGGGCTTCGTTGATCAGCTTCTCTTTCTCCTGCTGGGCCTGGTTGACCTCGTTGAATGACCCCTGCACCGGTTCGGGCGGATTGATGTTCTTCAATTGCACCTGATCGATGCTGATCCCCATGGCATATTTGGTCGAGAGCGCCTGCATCTTGGTCAGCGCTTCCGTTTCGATCTCCTGTCGGCCGATGGTAATCACCTCGTCCACGGTGCGATCACCGACAACTTCCCGCATTACGGATTCCGAAACATCGCGGAGGGTTGCCCTCGGTTCCCGAACGTCGAAAAGGAATTTAACGGGATCCGAAATGCGGTATTGAACCACCCATTCCACCAATGCGGCGTTCAGGTCACCCGTCACCATCTGCGTTTCCCGCTTTCCGTCGCGAGAAGTCTGATACGGATCGGTGGCGCCTGAAGTCGCGAACCCGAATTCCTGCTTCAACTGCCGTTTGTCGGGAACGATTGTCGCGACATCAATACCCAGCGGCAGCTTGAAATGCAGTCCCGGTGGAACGTCCTTGAGATACTTACCAAAACGTTGCACGACAGCAACAGAGTCGCTCGGCACAGTGAAATAGGCGGTCCATGCGCCTAGGCCGACCAGAGCGAGGGCGGCAAGGACGATTACTAGGCGCGGGCTACCACTCGGCATGATCTGCTTGAATCGATCCTGCCCCTGCTGGACCAGAACCTCAATATCGGAACCGGGTTTGGCCCCGCTACCCCAGGGGCCGCTACGGCCGCCGTTGCTGTTCTGCGTTGGCATTTGAATGCCCTCTCTTGTGCATGCTTGAGCACGCTCGCATCGCGCTGACCCCCAACGCTCAATTGCTCGCGCCATCAAGCTGAAACACTACCGAAAGCGCGCCGAGAGCCAGTTAGAGCCCTAGCGATGGTCCATGCATGGGTTTAGGTGATGACAGAGGAACAACGCAAGTTCTGGTTGACCCTCTTGGCTTCGATCGCGATCATCGCGGTTATTGTCCTTGTCATTTACCAGCAGCATGGGCATCGGTAGGCGCTCGGACTCGCATCAGCAATTGCCCTTTTGGTCATGGGGCGTATTTTAGCTTGCACGCTCCCCCTGGACGCAACTTTAGGGCCGCGACCTGCTTAGGCGTGAGACGACGATCCGTGAGAACGGCCGTCCATCCAGGCGCGAGTAGCTGCTGCACCGTTGACACCGCCGCTTCGCGTTGGGTTGCTGCGACCCAATATTCAATCTTGCCCACCCCAGTTGCGACTACGACGGAAACCCCACCAGCAAATGTATTGATCATGCCTAGAGTATGCCACGGTCGCTCTGGCGTTATCTACGGCTGTCAATGGCCGCCACAATCAAACTGACTCACTACCGAAACGCCAGTTCGATCGCGAGCGTCGCTTGCCTCCTCGAAGGTCGCCGATGGAGACCCCCTTGAGGTAGAGGATCGGGGTCAGCAATTCGAGGGGGGCAAAAAACTGCACCCCCTTCTGGCGCTATGGCAAAAGCACGCGATACCGACAAACTTGGCTCGATCGCCATTCCCGAGCCGTGCGGACCAACCATCTCCAGGTGAATTTTGGTATGATCCCGCAGGCCGAGGCCGCACTGGACCTGTGAGGATGCCAAGGCCGGCTCACCGCCGCCTGCGGTTCCTGACTTTCTTTGCGCACGGTCAGGTGGGGCCGTCGGCCGACCCCGCGCTTTGCGTCATCTACTTAGCTTTGGCGCGGATTTGCTCCATCGCATTGCGGTAACCGTCAATGGACAGCGACTCGCAAGTAGCCAGCAGCTTCACCTTGCGAATAACTTCCCGCAGTCGCTCGATCTCGTCGGCGGCCAACTCCATATGATGGGCAGCACTTTCATCCATTGAGCCGCGCAATATCTCGGCGCGCTTTCGGAGACTGTCAGGAGAAACGCTTTCCGGTATTTGCACGGCGGCGGTAACCTCGAAGGGCAGCGGGCGCGGGGCAACCCGAGCGATTACTCATCTTCTGTGGTTTTGTTCGTTCAGATGATGTTTGCCGATCAAGTGTACCGTACTCGCTTGCTCTCCCTCTTCACCGAGCTCTTGTGCGAAGCGCACTTCCGACCCAACGCTCAACCGATCGAATGCGTTATCGATCACGCTGTTGCGATGGAAGTAGATCTCGCCTCCATTCGGTGTCGCGATGAAGCCGTAGTCTTCTGCTGCAGAAATCTTCGAAACTCGCCCATGAGCTTCGACCTCGTGGAGCTTGACCTTGCCGCTCGCGCGTTGTGCCAGAGCCTCGATTTGGCGTCGGGCGGCCGCGAACGCGTTCTTGATCGCGACCTCGACGTGCACGTGGCTCTGGTCATCGGAAGGTTGGTGGCTGACAACGATGTTCTCGTGGGGCGGAATCGTCACCCAAATGTTGATACGATAGACGGCACCGTGGCGGTGCTTCGTACTCGGCCCGACGACGGCAACGCGACACCCGGTAATGTGGTGTTGGTATTTCTCCAGCCGCTCCACCTCGTGTCCAATTGCTGCGCGGACGGCTTCTGACGGTTCCGAATTTTCGAAACTGATTTGCAACGGGATTTGCATGAACAGCCTTTCATAGACGAGCTAACGCGGGAGCGGCAAAGCTCCAAAAGAAGCCGTCCGGGATCTACGCCGAACGGCCTCCTTATTTCAGTGCCGGCCTGTAGCCGGTTCCCTGATGGGCTTGGCCGTGTCCCAGCTCGAGAGCAGATTGTCTATTGCCTCATCCTGACGAGCGAGCGATAGCCATGAGGCGGCCATAGAGAGATGAAGCTTGCGGTAATAAGGTTGGCACGCTTCTTGAGCGGCCAACAGACACTCTGCCGCCCTATCGCGGTAGCGTCGCGAATCGTGCATGGCACCCTCCATTCACCCCCGACGTGTTTCGGCGTGGAGTCACCTTTGAGATAGCGGCTTGGTCTGCGAAGGATGCGCTCTTTGACCGACGGCGTCTGTATAAAATTGCTCACCAAGCTTCGCCAATGTCCCACTACCACCCGCCGCGTTAGTGAGTTCCTTTGATGAAAATGGGAAGGATCAAGAGCAAGCAATATCCGATAATGGAAGGATCAAGGGCGCTCGAACATTTGCTTCCCGACAACTCCGCGTCAAGGAAGGGCCACGGTCATCCATTCCCGGTGACCGTAGGCGCATTCATAGGTGCGTGTTTCCCTCCCATCCAGGGCTGGTGCCGCAATGATGATTCTCATTTTTCTGCGAGCGCTCCCATCGCCGCGTCCAATGAGCTGCAAGTTGGCCCAGGAAGTCGAGCTGCATCTGGCATACCACTGGTTCTGCAGGCTTGATCTTGACGACAAAGTTTGACCCTACTCGACATTCTCGGAGAACCATCCTCACCGTTTTTGGCAAAGCGACGTTCTTCGTCATATGAAGCGGGATACCTTTGGAGACAATTATGGAAGGGAAAATTCCTGAAGGATTGGCCGAACGCCGACACCTAGTTAATGTTACTGCGTCACAACCTGAGACGCATGTTCCTTCTGTATCGGGTTGCACAATAGGGGCATCTTGGCAGCATCCTTGCGATTGCGACGATCAGCTGATGATGGAGCGTAGCGATCGAGTTGGGAACGTGGCGTTGGGGCCGGATTGGCGGCGCCGCGGGGTCGGTAACTATCGGGAATGGCAAGTTTTTTGACTCTCCGGGCGCAATGAGGTCCTGAGGGGGGAATCGTCTCCCTTTCGGAGATCAGGAAGCCGTAAACGGCGATGCAAAGCGTCGCGTGATGGTGGAAGCCCGGCCATCCCCGCCCCTCGTAGTGCCCGAGCCCGATCTCTTGTTTGAGCTCCAGGTAGTCGCGCTCGATCCGCCACCGCATTTTTGCGCGATCGACCAGCGCATGAAATGAAATGTTCTTATCGAGGGTGGCAAGCCAATATTTGGTGGGCTCACGCTCACTCTTGGGCCATTCGATGAGAAGCGTTTCTTCACCTCGTGCCGCGGCACCCCTGATCGGCGCCGTTCGCACTTGAACGCGGGCGAAGCGCGAGCGCAGCTTTTTGTTAGTTCCCTCCCGCCAGGTGATCGTGCACCAAGCTTTTTCTGGCAGCCTGAGTGCCAACTTCTTCACGCTCAAGCGCGGCCCCATCCCGCCATCATCGGTTACTCTACGCACCATAATTGTCGGTATGATGGCTGCCACGTATTCGAGCCCCAGCGCACTGAGGCCCGTGCGAAACCCTGAGTTCGATCCGTAGCTCGCATCTGTGAGCACCACCCCGCGCGGTACCCCCGCCGCTAAGGCTTTCGCAATCTGCTCCAGGGCGATCTGCGGTTTGGTCTTGAACGAGATCTCCTTGGGAATACGCGCTTTCTTGCGGCGCGCAGCGTTTTTAGCCCATTGCTGCGGCAGATAAAGCCGATACGCGATCGGCAGGCTGGCGTGATGATTGGCGATCGACAACGTCACTGCCACCTGACAATTCGCTTGCTTGCCAAGCTGGCCGCAATATTGATGCTGCACGCCGACCGATTTGGAGCCGCACTTTGGAAAAGACGTATCGTCGACAATCCAGGCTTCAATCGGTCCATGCCGCTCGATCACCGGCAAGATCAGCTCGCGCACTTTGGCCAACATTGACGCGTCCGACCACGGCGCATTGGCAACAAAGTGCAGCAATCTTTGATGCTGCACCGAAGTCTCGTGCGGCGCCGTCACCGCCGCGATCGGCTCCACGCTCCTGCGGCCTTCTGAGACCAAAAGGCCGGCACAGTAATCATTCAGCGGCCGCTCCCGGTCGGCGTGGCCGATCACGCTCGTCAGCTGTTCCACAAAACGCGCAAATCGAGATGCACTATCCTCCGTTCTTTCGAGATTCATCGCAGCCCTCCGCCGGCCAGTGAACCTCGACAAATATCTGATTCTCATGCACTATCGACGGAAAATCTTCTGACTCAGTGCGATTAATCAGCTATTGGACGCAGTCTCACACGAAAAAGGGCTTAGGGTTGTAAAGATAATCAATCTTTACTTCGACCAAGAGGCTCAACGGATGCTTTCGAATCTGCTCAAGGACGTGGCCAGCGTACCAGATGACTTCATTATCTTCTGCCAGGAACTTCTCTCACCCAACTCGCACGAGTAATTGTTGCGGCTTTTTTATTGCGTGTTGTCGCCGCTTGCATGGCGGCTGACAACGAAAGCCGAAGCGTTCGCAGCCAAGGTCAATTTTGATTTTCCCAAGACGCAACGATCCCCGGCGGGGCAAAAAATAACCGGTCGTTCGAGAACGGGTATCCGGTATGCCCCCGTGCGAGCCTGATCGTACTGGCAGCTCAGCTTCAGGCGCTGCAGACGATGATCGGCTCGATCGAGAGGCGGCTCATTGTGCAGCATCGCGCAAATGAGGCGAGCAAGCGACTGGAGAGCGTCCCCGGGATAGGCCTCATTGGCGCGAGCGCGATTACCGCCACTGTCACGGACCCGAAGGCATTCCGGTCGGGGCGTGATTTTGCCGCCTGGATTGGGCTCGTACCGCGACAGGATTCAACCGGGGGCAAACAGAAGCTTGGACCGATCTCCAAGCGGGGCGACCGCTACCTGCGGCGTATTCTTGTGGTCGGGGCGCATTCCGTGCTGCGGCGGGCCAAGCAGAACCCGGAGAAATATCCGTGGCTGACGCAGCTTCTGGCGCGGCGACCGTTCAAGGTGGTGGCCGTTGCGCTCGCCAACAAGATGCCCGCATCGCCTGGGCACTGTTGGCCAGCGGCGGCCACTACCGGCCAGCACGGCTTGCGGCAGCGTAAGAAGGTGCTTGGCAATGGGAGGATGAGGTTGCGTCGGTGCGTTCACGAACTGCAAGGGTGATGATGACGTTGATGCGAAACACTCGAGACCGTCGATCGGAAAACCCGCGAAGTGCCACGCGAGGAAAGAGCGCGTGCGCTTGTGGTTGGGACCGATCAGTGGATCACATCAGGGCCAGCGGCCACAACGGCTGCATTCAAAGGCCGGATACATGGCTGCACCCGAACAATTCGCGGAGACGTCAGATTCTTTTCCCTTGCACTGCGGGCGCCGTCCATACATGACCCATCTCGGAAGTGCCGTGTGCATCGCAGCAGTCGAGACAATGTTGATTTTTGGTCGTCGCTCTTTCTTCAAGTCGGCAGCTTCGCCGGGGCATCACGTCTTGCGACCGAAAAGCACCCAGGCACCAAACAGGCGGCTGAAAAACTCGGTTTTGAGAATGCAGACCTTGTCCAGGCATACGCAGCCGGGAAATGACCACTGGCACGAACACGAAGTACTATGCTAACGCGCGCCGCTAAGAAAAGCAGCCATTCCCGGACAAAAGGACCGTGACCAGACGCCGACAACAATGTTGATTTTTGCGGAGGGCTTGGAGTAATTCCGGGCTACCGTGACCAGACGCCGACAAAGGACGCTCAATCGCATGCGCCTCATCTTGAAAACCGGCACCGTGAGGTGCCGGTTTTGTCGTGTTTCAAGCGGGGTCCAAATCTCGCGGGCCAAATGCAGCGAGGGATCTGATCTGAATACCTCACCACACCGGCGGGAGCTCGTAACCATAACTGCCCACGGCAACATAACCGCCCGAGGCCTGTGGGATTGGTGCCGTCTGAACAACATGCTTGAAATGCAATTGACCGGACAGAAGTGCGGCAACCGAAAAAGTTACGCAAAGCGCGACCACTATCGCGCTTTTGTAAACCCAATGTGGATTGTAAATCGCATTTACAGTTACGTGAGTCATGAAAAACCCTCCTATCAAAGTCGCTCGAAATGCGGATGCCGATGGCGCCCGCAAGAACGGAACTAGATTGTGTCGAAGAGTGGTGCTTACCTACGCCAGCGGTGGTGCTGACGGTCCAAAAAGCGACGTTATCGTTTTTCTTGGCGCTTTCGTACAAGCATCGCTTGTCTTTGAGTAAATGGGGATTCTGACCTAACAATTCAAGGGGCTGACCCGGTTTTCGTGGACACCCGAACTCGCGCTTGCCGGCCGTCTGGAGCTGCCGACGAGCTACGCCGTGCGTCGAATAGCGATGCGATGCTGCGGTGCAGGAGTCCGGTTATGGCGTGCGCCGTGACAAGGCGGCGCTTTCCAGTGGGTGCAAGCCCCACCCGGCAACCGCTGCAGCCGGAAGCAACCGGAGCAGTCATGGAGGTAACGAAGTGGCTGAAGCCCTCGGATAGCGTGTCACGATATACGGTGACAGCGCGAGTGTGCAGGCCGTAAACCCCTGGCGAAAACGCTATAACGCATTACAGTCAAACGATTTTCGAGAAAAAAGAGGGGGTCACGGTTGGACGCCGATCGAACACGCCCGAAATAAACAATTCCGCTTCTGCTTCAACGATTTGGTGCACAATTGGGCTGGGGTCCAAGTTGGGACGCCGATTTACACGACGCCGTAGGAAAGTATCCACGAAACTCCCGCGGCTGGTGCATGGTGTGTATAAAAAACATCGAGCATGGACATATACAAGGCGCCGTATATAGGCCAACTCACCATGGCACCGATCGCATAGCGCGCATCCGAAGTTCGACGTAAATGAGCAAACACGCTCATTCATACCTCCCCCCTGCTTTCTGGTCCTTCGAGGCGCGACTGAGGAAAATCTTTGCTTCATTTGTCGCGCTTTCTGGAGACCCTCCAACGAATTTCGACGCAAACCTTCACCATATAATCGTGACTGTTCTTGCAGTCATCAACCCGGTGGTGTGCGGTTCGATTTTTCTGACGCTGGCGGGGGGCCTTTGGCCGAGCATTATTAATTTAAGAACGGCGGCGGTGAGCCGCAGAAAGCCCCCTCCAAAGAAAAAGGCCCCCGAAAAAGGGGGTGCCATGACGATCGGTGGGAGGCTCACTTGCCCCGTAGAGTGTCTTTCAGCCCGCCAACGGCGTTCTGCACTTTACCCTTGAACTGATCAGCTTTTCCTTCGCCTTCGAGCTTGCTGTCGCCGGTTACCTTGCCAACAACTTCCTTCACTTTGCCCTTGGCCTGCTCAGCCGAGCCTCGGATGCGATCTTTGTCCACCATAACGGCCTCCAATATTTTGAACGCACCCGGATTATAAACAGACACGACTGCCACGCGACGAAATTTAGTGATCAATATTATACAGACACCGCTTAGGTTCCGTTGACATTCACCGAAGCCAGATCATGGCCCCAACCAGGAATAACATGGATGCAAACGAGAGTGCAGTCTTCTCGTAGCGGGTTGCGATGCGGCGAAAATGCTTAATTTTGTTGATGAACCGCTCAACCAGATTGCGGTCCCGGTAGATGTGCTTGTCATATGGGATAGCTTGCGATCGAGCACGGCTCGATGGGATCACGGCTTGCGCACCACATTCTGCGATTCGGGCGCGAAAGCGATCGGAATCAAAGCCCATATCAGCGAGCAGGTGCTCGAAAGAAAAACCACTGATCAGGTCTTCGGCCTGGAGGATGTCATGCACTTGACCGGGGGTTAGAATGAAGCGGACGGGATTGCCGAGAGCATCCACCCCCACGTTGATCTTCGTGCTCAGGCCGCCGCGCGAACGCCCGATCGCCTCATCTTCGCTCCCCCCTTTTTGGCACCGGCCGCATGTTGATGCGCCCGCACGATGGTGGAGTCGATGATTAGGTATTCGAAGTCCGGATCTTCAACCAACGCATTGAAAAGACTCTTCCAAACGTCCTTCTTTGCCCATCGGCGGAAGCGCTGGAACACGCTGTTCCAGTTGCCAAACTCCTTGGGCAGATCGCGCCATGGTGCACCGGCACGAACCAACCAAAGCACAGCGTCCACGAATAAACGATTGTCCTCGCCGTGGCGCCCTTTATCACCTTCTTTACCAGGAATAAGCGGCTCAATGCGCCGCCATTGCACGTCTGTGAGCGCTCGAAGCCGAATCAAGATCGCCCTCCTCAGTTTCGATCTTGAATCACATTTGCGAGTCGGAGGGAATCCCCTAAATGTCAACGGGACCTAGCCCCCGCGCCTACGTTGCCGCCACATCCGACTCCCCTGGAGTGAAAAAACATGAAAATTGCGCAGATCGCGCCGCTTATGGAGAGCGTGCCGCCGCGGCTTTATGGCGGGAGCGAGCAAATCGTTTCCTATCTCACGGATGAACTGGTTCGACTGGGTCACGAGGTGACCCTGTTCGCGAGTGCGGACTCCGTCACCGCTGCCGAGCTCGTGGGCTGCGCGTCCATGGCATTGCGCCTCGACAGCAATGTCCGCGACCCGATCCCCTATTACATGCTGATGCTCGACAGGGTACGTAAGGCCGCGGAAGAATTCGACATTTTGCATTTCCACATCGACCAGTTTCATTTTCCGCTTTTTTCCCAGATGGCAGATCGCACGGTAACAACTCTTCACGGCCGACAAGACCTTCCCGATCTCAAGCCGCTCTATATCGGATTTAGCGAAATGCCGTTGGTCTCGATCTCCAATGACCAGCGACGGCCGATCGCCAATGCCAACTTCGTTGGGACCGTGCATCACGGCATTCCAACGAACCTGCACACGCCGATTTACAATCCGCACGGCGGGTATGTCGCGTTTCTCGGCCGGATCTCACCCGAAAAGCGGCCTGACCGCGCCATTCGGATCGCCCGGATGCTCGGCATTCCCCTGAAGATCGCCGCCAAAATCGACAAGGCCGATGAACCCTATTTCCGTGAGGAGATCGTGCCACTGCTGAGCGATCCAGGGGTCGAGTTCATCGGCGAGATCAATGAGCGCAGCAAGACCGAATTCCTGGGCGAGGCGCAGGCGCTTTTGTTCCCGATCGATTGGCCGGAGCCGTTCGGCTTGGTGATGATCGAGGCTATGGCATGCGGCACACCGGTCCTTGCTTTTCGCCGGGGTTCCGTTTCGGAAATCATCGACCAGGGCATCACCGGCGCCATCGTCGATACGATGGATGAGGCAGTGCGGATGCTCCCGCGGGTGATGGAACTCGATCGCCACGCCGTTCGGCGGCGCTTCGAGCAACGATTTTCCTCCGTTCTCATGGCCACGGACTACGTTGCGCTCTACCGTTCGCTGCTCAAACGGTCGTCCATATCGGAGCGCGAGACGGCCTTGCCGCTACCAGGACCGGTATTGGAAAAAAAGTTGAATGGACAGGGTCTTAACGGCGATCGAGCGTACCGCGCTGCCGAAACGGATGCTCTAATCTGATTTCGTAGGAAGCAGCATGATAGGCATTCATTTTGGCGTTGGAATTTGCTATCGTGCTGCCCTCTCGCCCGGTCTTTGCCGGGGGAAAGGGCCGCCCTTGTGAAAAAGAAAAAGGGAGCCTTTGTGAAGAAGAGAGTTAAAGCCTCGTTTGATCCCAAGACATTTCTCGCCAAGGTAGGCGAGGGAAAAACGATATCCAAATATCGGAAGGATCAAATTGTTTTTTCGCAAGGACAAATCGCGGACGCGGTTTTTTACATCCAGCAAGGCAGGATCAAGCTCACTGTCGTTTCCGAGCAAGGCAAGGAAGCAGTCGTCGCAATCCTGGGACCAGGTCATTTTTTTGGCGAAGGATGTCTGAACGGCCATCCGCTGCGCATCGCAACAACGAGGGCTATCGATGAATGCGTGGTTACTCGCCTAGAGAAGGCGACCATGATCGCTACCATTCATAATGAGCGTGAGTTTTCCGAACTGTTCATGTCGTATCTGTTGAACTCGGAACAGTCGAATTGAAGAGGACTTGATCGACCAATTATTTAATTCGAGCGAAAAGCGCCTCGCCCGGCTTCTCCTTCTCCTTGCAAATTTCGGGAAGGAAGGCAGGCCAGAGCCGATCGTGGGAACGTTTAGTCAGGAAACGCTTGCGGAGATGATCGGCACCACCCGATCACGTGTGAGCTTTTTCATGAACAAATTCCGCAAATTGGGTTTTATCGAATACAACGGAAAAATTGAGGTCCATAATTCCTTGTTGAACGTGGTTCTGTACGACAAGCCCGTGATCCGAGCGAGTGCGAACGATTAGTGCATAATACGTTTAACCCGATTGCCGTTGATGTCATCGATGCAGGGAATTGACGGGCGCGGCTCATCACGTCGAAGAGGAGGAGCGTGAAGAAGCGCTCTGATTTTTCGTAAGCGGAGTTCCCAAATACGCACCGGGTGCTCCGGCGCTGCCTAGCCTGAGGTGGAAGATCGCGGTTGACTCCGTACAAGCATAAGACAGGAGGTTATCTTTGTGTGGCCGCAGTTTCGCGTGCGATGCGGTCTTTCGTTTTCTGAACGCCGATAGCGTCATAATGCGGTATCCACCACAGAACTATGCCGAACGGAACGATCATCACTACGATCAGTGCAGTTACCCATTCCATCTTGTCCTCCTACGAATTGACCAGAACAGATTCGAGAGACGATCTTGCCTTCCCTTCCGTCCCATTCACCGCCTAATCGGGGAAATGATACTTGATAATACGATGTATGGTCCATACATGCGGTCCTTAACTGACAATAGAAAGCAGCAGCGGTCACTGAGAGTCGGTTAGCCTTGTAGGCGGATTTGAAGGTCGCTGTACGTCGTCAGCGCGGCGGAGTGGATGCGGCCTGCGTTACGTCGGTGCTGGTCCGAACCAGCGGACTTCGTCCATCTCAATCTGCTCAGCTATCTGAAGCCATAATTTTCCTTCGGTTTCGAAGTCGCAACGCTTGCGCGGGTCGGTGGTGTCTTTCGCCAGCCGCGCACACTGGTCAGCCTTGTGAAGATACCATGCAGCCAGCGACATCGGAGCATACTGCACAGTCAGCCCGACGCCGTCTGTGCAATATTGAGCACATTGGCGACGGGAGCATCGGCGGCCACGGCAGGAAGGCGGCCCGCCAACGCGAGGGAAAAAGAAGAGTAGCCAATCGGCGTGATTGGGCAATCCGGAAGTGTGAGCAATTTGGAACAGAAGTCTTTCGAAAGGGGCCTGATGGCCGCGCTCAAAATTAGTTTCGAGTGTTCAATTTTATACATACTCCTATTGTTTAGTGGGCGCATACTTCGCAATCGAGACGCCAGTCGTAAGGCGACCAAGCTTTCAATTCAACTTAGCGCCTTCGGATCCGCCCTGTTGTGGGGGAGGCTTCAAACAGTGATGAGCTGGTTCGACCGAAAACCGCGGTGGTGGGCGTTATGGTGAAAAGGCGTGACACATTTTTCTAGGTCACCAGTAATTTCCACAGGTGAGTGCCATGAGTCCAAACTTTCACCGCAGTTGGTATGACCGCAACTGGGACTGGGCGCTCATCTTACTTTTCGCCCTTGTGCTCTTAGCAGGCATCGTGCTCTGGACCACCTATGCCGATCATCCGCAAGCTGCCGCCATACCCGACGACGCTACGACAGGACAGAGCACCCGACCGGGCCTCCCGACTTACTGTTCTGCTAATGCCTTTATGTGCGAGTAGCTATCTTTGAGTTTGATTTTGGCTGTTGGGGATTTGGTGCAGCGCGGGCGATCAGTTCGGGCGCGGTGATGCCGGGCAAGGTGTATGCCCTTACGATGACGGTTTGTGTCGAAGTGGCGGTGCGGCCGGTCGAGCCAGTTGCGACAGCGGTTCTGAATTTTTCGAAGAAATCGTCGGCGGTTTTCTTCGCCGCGCTGTTGATGAGGCGCTGGCCAAGCTGGGCGAGCTTTCCACCGATTTGTGACTCAACGTTGTAGGACAAGAGCGTGCCCCCATCTTTGTCCGCAAGCGAGACCTTGGCTGTCCCCCTGGCGAAGCCGGTGACGCCGCCGTCACCCTCTCCGGAGATGCGGTAGCTGTTGGGCGGATCGAAGTCTGAAAGCCTGACCTTGCCCTTCCAGCGCGCCTTGACAGGACCGACCTTGACGGTCGCGACCGCCTGAAATTCGCTGTCTGACAGCATGTCGAGCTGTTCACAGCCCGGAATGCAGCTTTTCAGGACGGGCGGGATCGTTGAGCTTCGCCCAAACCGCTTCGCGGTTCGCGTGGAGCTCAATATCGCCCGTCATGGTCATGGCCATCGGCAATTTCTCCGTCAAACATTGCCATCACGTGTGAGCCGGGTTTGTCCGGCCCGCACGCTGAGGCTGGTCCGCTCGCTGAGAATGACCGCGAACGATGCAAGAATTTCCGGCCAGTGACGGTTATTTCATTGGAGCGCAGCTGACTTCGGTGCAAGCAATATTGTGGAGCACGCGTCGACAAGGGCGGAGCTCAAGTACGATTCCCCCGGGAGCGTCACGAGCTCCTTCGGGAATTCGTCCCGGCGCTTCCACGAATCGACCTTCGAAAGCGCGACTTTCTTCGCGTCGGCGTCAGGCAGTGCGCGGAACTTGTCGGCGCACACGGGTGCCAGCGCCGCTATAACCGCCAGCTCTGAGCGCTCCTTTGCGATCTTGTCAGCGGTGCTGCCGAGCGACCAGCCGCCCCAGTAAAAGCCGACAAACATCGTTGCGACGGCACCGGCGGCCGCGCCTTGCAGCAGACGCTTGAGCGATTCTCCTTGCAGGATTGAAGGAACTTGCATGGTATTTCCTTTCGCGAGACATGTTTCGGAGAGAGCTGGTCCGAGAAATCTGCACAGGGCGATAAGTGGAGTTTCTGCCTGACAGCGGGCACGCTGTGCCTGCCGAATCAGGAGAGACCATGAGCAGACGACCCCGCCGGAACCACACACCGGCCTTCAAGGCGAAGGTGGCGCTTGCAGCCATCAAAGGCGATCGCACACTGGCTCAGCTGGCGGAGCAGTTCGACGTCCACCCCAATCAGATCACATCATGGAAAGCGCAGCTCGAGGGCGGGGCTGCCGATGTATTTGGCCCCGGCGGCCATAATGGAGCGACGCAGCCGGCCATTGACGTGAAGTCACTGCACGCAAAGATCGGCGAACTGACGTTGGAGAACGATTTTTTAGAGGGGGCGCTCACCAAGGCGGGTTTGCTGAGCGCAAGGCGATGATCGACCGCGAACACGATCTTCCGATCACGAAGCAGGCGGAGGTTCTGCGTATCAGCCGTGGCAGCGTCTACTACCTGCCGCGGCCGGTTCCGGAAGCCGACCTTGCGATCATGCGGCGTCTCGACCGACTGCACCTGGAGTTCCCTTTCGCCGGCTCGCGGATGTTGCGAGGCCTGCTGGCGGCCGAGGGGTGCAAGATCGGACGTCGTCACGTGAAGACGCTGATGCGGCGGATGGGGATAGAGGCGCTCTATCGCCGTCCCCGCACCACGAAGCCGGAGCCGGGCCACAAAATCTACCCGTATCTGCTGCGTGGGATGGAGATTGTCCGGCCGAACCAGGTGTGGGCGATGGACATCACGTACATCCCGATGGCACGCGGCTTTGTCTATCTGGCCGTTGTGCTCGACTGGTTCAGCCGTCGCGTGCTGTCGTGGGGCGTATCGATCACCATGGAGGCGGCGTTCTGCGTCGAGACGCTGGAGGATGCTTTGGCTCGTCACGGCAAGCCGGGTATCTTCAATACCGACCAGGGTTCGCAGTTCACTGGCTCGGCCTTCACCGGCGTGCTCGCCACCAACGGCATTGCGATCAGCATGGACGGTAAAGGCGCTTGGCGGGACAATGTGTTCGTCGAGCGCCTGTGGCGCAGCGTCAAATACGAGGAGGTGTATCTGCGGGCCTACGAAAGCGTATCCGAGGCCCGCGCTTCGATCGGCCGCTACTTGGACTTTTATAATGGCCGGCGTCCACACTCGAGCCTTGACGGCAGCACGCCCGATCAAGCCTACTTCATCCCGCTGCCACTCCGCTTGGCAGCCTAACCCCGGCAGAGGCTCCACTTATCGACGCGGAAAATCTGTTCAGACAACCGGGACCAGCTCTGAGTGAGGCCACGGACATCCGGGATGGGTTCCGGTGGCTAAGTTGAATTGAAGATCGAACGCTTTGCGACAGCGGCTCGATCGCAAGAACGGTGCGCCCATTAACAATAGGAGTTTGTATAAAATTGAACACTCGAAACTGATATCTTGGGTCTTTAGCGTGAGCAATTTTATACAGACACCCTCGGACCTTGCGCCTACCTTTGAATAAGAAGGGACAGCTAGCAAGCGAAGGCGGTGCGCCACACATGTCCGAGATGACCTCAACAGAAAACTCTCAAACAGAGGCTAGCCGTCACGCCGCTGCTATCGAACGGTGGGAGGACGAAGGTGGTGCTTCCAAAGTTGTCCTCAAGCACGACAGACGCAAAACTATCAAAAACCCGCGCCCCCGGCGGATGACCAAGAATAAGCAGAAGGAAGATGCCCATGCCAATCACTGGGATAGCCGTCGATGACGGCCCTCACAACAGCGACGGATTGCTTCTTTACGGGTGGGATGGGCCTGAACAGGTAACGGCGTTCATAAGTCGGAAAGTCATGAGCATTTGGGTCGAACCTGTAGAACCCTACGGAGGGCGGAGACACCTTTATCGCGCGCAATACAACGCGCTCGGCAAGCATAACCTTGCGGTGATCGAGCGAATCGTCACGTCGAAGTATCGGGGTGGTGCGGCGTTCAACCGCCAGCATCCCTTCGTGGATGTTCTAATGGCCGACATCACAGAAAGTGGTGAGGTGCTCGACTTGAGTGAACTGGTGCGTGAACCGCTGCCTCCCTCTTTTCAACGGATGTAATGAAACCGGTTATGGACCTTCATGCCTACGCCTGAGCATCCGCAATCCACGGCTCAACCCCGCCGTTCAACCACTCTCAAATTTTGCAAATCCGCTTCTTCGCAGCCTTTGCAATCACTTCACCGATGCGATTGCGAATGACTGGATCATCGAACATTGGATCGAGTTCGTAGGGTGGAAGAGGCTCCTGCGATTGCGAAATCGAATGACCGCCCGAACAATTACGGTCTGGTTTCTTGGCTAATCGCTTGGGCATTGGGGCACTCGGCACTCTTCCCCCCATACTGCCAAGCATCCCCGCCCGTATATGGTTCCCAAGATAGTGCCGTGCGCAAAGGGAAGAAGGTGGTCAACTTTATACAGACTCCACCGCGGTATGAGTCCTAACTTTGGTTGGGTCGGGCCGTGCTTCAAGCACCATGCGCGGCGGATTCACCTCACGGTTCCTTCGGTTATACTCCCTAGTCAACAGACATTGGCGGGCATGCCTGAGAGGGCTCTTCCGTGCCAGGAGCGGACCAACCGAGCGCTCTGGAGCCACAACTCACACTCCCACCCCACAGCTTCTCCCCACAAGGAGGAGGGGAGCCCACTGAGTTCGCGGCCCTTTATAGGATTCTAATTTTGGAAGATGGACTTAGGAGCATTCACCGGGAGGGGCCAAGGCGGGCCATGCCTCACTGATGCGGCCCAATAGGCCGCTCCCGATGTTGCCGTCGCAAACGTGCCGCTACGCCGCAACCCGACGATGCCGCAGCGATCATCGCGGCTTGAGTAACCCGGGGGCATAGCACCTCCGTTCGGTTTTCGTTGTGTTTGCGCAGCGCTCCTGACGAACGGATGATCTGCGCACAGTTTAGATTTGGTGCGTGTCGATGCTGCTGTCAATGGGGACCGGCGCTCGAAGGACACAGCTCGCTGCCGCAATCAGTCGCAATGTCCCTGGCGGCTCGTATGAAATCATAAAGAAACTGCCCGAGCGCGACGGTCAATTTGAATACCGGATAAAAAGCATGAACGAGCCGCACGAACGCGTCGCGCGTGAAAGCGAGTTGCGAGGCGTCTAATCCGCTTATCCCGCCGGACCTGCTGCAATGTCGGGCTCTGCCCAAACGGCGACAGCCATCAGGAGCAGCGCGCATTCTGCAATCGCGCTTTTCATCGCTCCTCCGGCCACCTCAGTCTCGTGACCGCATCCTATCCAATACTAAATCGTTTACCCTCGCTCTCAAACACCATGAACCCAGATCGCCGCGGCGCCGACCGTTGAAGCTTTCGTGTTCTGGTGCGGCTTGCTGGGGGCGTCGCAATATTTTTTTGGCCCGGACATTGCTGGATACCATGAGCTTATGCCTGAGGCCTTGTCTGTCCCACGATGAATGACACTACGCTGAAACAGATCGCAGCAGTCAAAGCGATTGTCAGCAAGGGAAACCACGTCTGGATATAGAACCACATCTCGCGATCCTCCTGGGATCGACCCAGGTGGAAATATGCGCTTGCCCACAGCTGGCGTCTGTATAAAATTGCTCACCGCAATCTTTTTGCAAAGGAGCCCAATACCGGACCACGCCATCATCGAATTCGGCAGCGCGTAATTTTCTGGACCCGCCATTGTGCTTCACGTTCCGACACCCCAAATAACGAACTACTGGCAAGCAGCGCTTGTCCGAGAGCTGCACGAAAATCGGCGACGTACCGAAGTCTCCGGTCTCCACATAGGCAGCTCTGTTGCCGTCGGCAGGCAAATACACACTCCAAAAATAGTTCGGGTTCGGGAGCGGGTGGCGAAGCACCGGCTCCCAGATGTCCGCGCCACGCTGGCGGCGTGGGTGTATTTCATTGAAACGCCAAAACCATGCACGTTCGAGCCCCACGATGACCTCACCCCATTACATAAATGAAGACAAATCCGACATGCGCGGCATCAAGCACGGCTGGTACGCGGTGGAGGATGACGGCAACCTCTCTTCTGGGCCTTTTTCCAGCCGCGAGGAATGCATCAAGAGAATCACTCAACCGACAAACGGGACAAACGATGGCGTCTAAGTTGCAATATAGAACCGTAGGAGGACACCAATGAAATTCCGACCGCTTCACGACCGCGTTGTCATCGAGCGTATCGATGCCGAGGCGAAAACCGCCGGTGGCATAATCATTCCCGACACCGCCCAGGAGAAGCCACAGCAGGGCAAGGTCATCGCCGTTGGACCCGGCGGCCGCGACGAGAGCGGCAAGCTCATTCCGATCGACGTCAAGGTCGGGGAGCGCATCCTGTTCGGCAAATGGTCGGGCACCGAGGTCAAGATCGATGGAGTCGAGTACCTCATCATGAAAGAGAGCGACATTATGGGGGTGCTGGTCGAGGCCGAGGCCAGGAACGAGACCAAGAAGAAAGCCGCCTGATTGCTGTCCTCGAATTCTCATCCTGAGGAGACCGCGAAGCGGCTCGCCTCGAAGGGCCGAGAAAACATTAGATCGATAATCCTCATCGTTGGGGCTCGCCCAACTGTTGTTTCTCAAGGTGAGGTCAAACAAAAGGAATACCGAGATGTCTGCCAAGGAAGTGAAATTCTCCGTCGACGCGCGTGACAGAATGTTGCACGGTATTGATACACTCACCCACGCGGTGCGCGTGACGCTTGGCCCGAAAGGGCGCAACGTCCTTCTCGACAAGAGCTTCGGCGCGCCTCGCATCACCAAGGACGGCGTCACTGTCGCCAAGGAGATCGAGCTCGAAGACAAGTTTGAAAACATGGGCGCGCAGATGGTGCGCGAGGTCGCCTCAAAGACTTCCGACCAGGCCGGTGACGGCACGACTACGGCGACCGTGCTCGCTCACGCCATCGTCAAGGAAGGTGCCAAGGCTGTAGCGGCCGGCATGAACCCGATGGACCTCAAGCGCGGCGTCGACATGGCAGTGGAGGCCGTTGTCGCTGACCTCCAGAAGAACTCCAAGAATGTGACCTCGAACGAGGAGATCGCCCAGGTCGGCACGATCTCGGCCAACGGCGATGTGGAGATTGGCCGTTTCATCGCCGATGCGATGAAAAAGGTCGGCAACGAAGGTGTGATCACGGTCGAGGAAGCAAAGTCACTCGCGACCGAGCTCGAAGTGGTCGAGGGCATGCAGTTCGACCGCGGCTACATCTCGCCCTATTTCGTCACGAACGCGGACAAGATGCGGGTGGAGATGGAAGACCCGTATGTCCTGATCTATGAAAAGAAGCTTTCGGGACTGCAAGAGCTGCTGCCGCTGCTGGAAGCGGTGGTGCAGGCAAGCAAGCCGTTGCTCATCATTGCCGAGGACATAGAGGGTGAGGCGCTCGCCACCCTTGTGGTGAACAAGCTGCGTGGCGGCCTCAAGGTCGCAGGGGTCAAAGCCCCCGGCTTCGGTGATCGCCGCAAGGCAATGCTCGAGGACATTGCGATCCTCACGGCGGGCACCATGGTCTCCGCCGACCTCGGCATCAAGCTTGAGAACGTGACCGTCAATATGCTTGGCCGCGCCAAGAAAGTGATGATCGACAAGGAGAACACCACGATCGTCGGGGGCGCGGGCAAGAAGGCCGACATCCAGGCGCGCATTGCCCAGATCAAGGCGCAGATCGAGGAAACCACCTCGGACTACGACCGGGAGAAGCTGCAAGAGCGACTGGCCAAGCTTGCCGGTGGCGTCGCAGTGCTCCGCGTCGGCGGCGCGACCGAGATCGAGGTAAAGGAGCGCAAGGATCGCGTCGATGACGCCATGCATGCCACCCGCGCCGCGGTCGAGGAGGGTGTCCTGCCCGGCGGCGGCGTTGCGCTGCTGCGTGCCATCAAGGCTCTGGAGAAGCTCAAGGTCCACAACGACGATCAGCGGACCGGCATTGAAATCGTCAAGAAGGCGCTCTCCTGGCCGGCGCGCCAGATCGCGATCAACGCCGGTGATGATGGGTCGATCGTCGTTGGCAAGATCCTTGACAAGGACACCTACGCCTTCGGCTATGACGCACAGACCGGCGAGTACGTGAACATGGTGTCGAAGGGCATCATCGACCCGACCAAAGTCGTGCGGACTGCGCTGCAGGATGCAGCCTCCATCGCGAGCCTGCTAATCACCACCGAGGCGATGGTTGTTGAGCTGCCGAAGAAGCAAAGCCCTGCGATGCCGGGCGGTCCCGGCGGGGGCATGGGTGGAATGGGCGGCATGGACTTCTGAGGCGCTCGATCAATCATTAAGAACCAAAAAAGGCCTGGGCACGCTCCGGCCTTTTTTGAAACCTGACACTCGTTCCTGCGGCTTCGCAGCCGCGCGCGGGGATTATGTTCTACCAAAGGAGCACAACATGAAGACCCGCTGGGCTCTCTTTTCTGCCGCGATCTTTTTTGGATTTCTATCGAGCCAGGTGACCGCGGCAGAAGCCGTTTTAGGGCAAGGGAATATTTCGTGTGTTTCCTGGACTGAAAGTCGTGGGGATGACGATCCTCTTGCAGCGACCAGAACGGCCTGGGTTCTTGGCTTTGTAACCGCATTCAATCAATACGGATCCAAGCCCGAGGGTGACGTGTCTGGAGGAAAAGACACTGAAGTACTGATGGTTAGGATTGATGATCATTGTAAGCGGCATCCGCTCGACAATTTGTATAACGCTGCGGCCGCGCTCGTTGATGAGCTCCGACAGTGAACCACCTAGAGTGGCAACTGGGCATTGGATCGCTTTTCGTGGGGCGGCTTTCTGCGCTGCAAACAGTTTGCAGCTTCGAAGGCGTCTCAGCGGCTTGTGCGAGCGAGATGTAGCAACCGGAGATTCAGTATGGACAATATTGTGATGCACAAATTCAGAGTTGGGCAGACAGTCACTCTCATCCCGAGGATGCTGCGTTCGGCGGCAGCCGGCGAATATGAAATTCGCCATCTCATGCCGGCACCGGATGCCGATCCGGAGACACCGCGTTACCGGATAAAAAACATTGCTGAAAAGCATGAGCGCGTCGCTTCCGAAAGCGACCTAGCTCTATCGAACCGATCGGATTCAGTATTCTCCTGACCACAGCAACTGCGAGACGCTATCCATAGAAAAACTCCCAATCGTCATGTTCGTGAGGTTCTTCAGTCGGCAGCGATAGGAGACACACGACGGGGCGAACGTTTTATCTCCAGTACCACCGCGTGCGAGCGGCCGTGCGCCAGGCTCTGAAGAATGTGGCTTGCGCCTCCGGTCCGTGCTCGAGGGACACCGCGGGTCCAATTCGGCCTCAGCCGTCCTACTGCTAATTCGATCTCCGCGTCGGTCGGCACCGGATCGGCTCGTATGAAGTTCTCTTTGTTGTTGCTCATTCGATTTCCGGATTCCCGACGCTTGAGTGTCCGCCGCACGACCTGTCACTAGGACGCTCGTCTTACCGAGAGCAGGCGGTCTCGAATTGCAGCGGGCTGTCGGGGCAACGGATATTCAGCACTATCATACAATCGGCGTATTCCGTCGCAGTCGAACCTTTCCTCGTTCACCTCCAGGAAGGTTCCCAGGAACGAGTTAGCTGGAATCTCCTCAACTGCGTAGCGGATTGCTTCCGCTGCTGCGGCAAATCTTATATGCGTCGCTGCTGCCGTCATCCTCGTCCTTTGTCTGCTGGGGAACAGCTCCGCGGCGGCGCCGTAGTCGAAATAAGCCATTTCACGCTCCAACTGGCATGCCGGCTGCTAAGGAAAGACATGGTTGGGATCTGATAGGACGAGATTTCACACGAAAGAGAGGGTGCGCGTATCTGGCGGCACCAGCTCAATCTCGTGATGGTTTTCAATGACCGGAGCCTTACGGCATCACGTCCTCGTAAATTTTATATGGGGGCGCGGGCGGACTTCCACAAGAGAAAGGACCATGATCTTTCATCCACTTAGAAAAGCTGCGCGAGGGCAAGGAAACCTGGAAAGCGCGTCTTCCGGGTAGTGCCTGTGGCGAAGTCTGGGTGAGCAATTTTATACAGACGCCGGTCGGTCAACGAGCGCATCCTTCGCAAATCAGGTCGCCATCTTAAAGGCGGCTCCATGCCGAAACACGTCGGGGGTGAATGGAGGGTGCCATGCACAACTCGCGACGCTACCGCGATAATGCGGCAGCTTGTCTGTTGGCGGCTCAAGATTGCGAACCTTATTACCGCAAACTTCATCTCTCTATGGCTACCTCATGGCTCTCGCTCGCTCGCCACGATGAGGCAATAGACAATTTGCTCGCGAGCTGGGACATGGACGAGGCAATCAAAACTAATGGGCTTGTTGTGGCTTAGCCTTAATCACAGCCCTCCGGTCCTCGAACGCTTCATGGTTGCTGGCCACAATTGGCGTGTTGTAGTGTAATAGTGAGTGGCGCGCTGGCCCGAAGGCTGGCGCGCCTTTTCGTTTCCTAATTATGCCGGATGGCTGCCACGACTCGCTGCATGTCGCAGCTTCCACCCTATGAACTCGATCAGATGTTCAATGGTCCGGCCGTTCGCAAGCGAATCGGCGAAGTGATTGCAAAGGCTGCAGAGAAGCGATTTTCCAAACGCTAACGTGTGGTGCCTTTTCCTTCGCCACCTCCATAGTTGGTGCCGGCACCCCCGATTTGCGCTGATAAACCGTATTAGCGGAGCCATTTGCGAGAGAAAAATTTAGTGGAACCATAATCCCCCTCGCGCATTGGCATGCGGGACGTGAATATATCAGGGGACTCACATGATTTCCGCGATCAGCCAGACGGCCGCCGTATTGCCTCGCCAGCCGACCTCCAAAGCTTCGGACGAATCGTTGGTTCAGCGGATCGCCGCCGGCGACCAACTGGCCATGCGGGCACTCTTCGCGCACCATCAAGTCCGCTTATACCGGTTTTTAGCTCAAATCGTGCGCGACGAAACGCTCGCGGAAGATCTTGTGAGCGACGTGTTTCTCGACGTGTGGCGGCAAGCGGCTTCGTTCGAGGCGCGCTCGTCGGTTTCGACGTGGCTCCTTGCGATGGGTCGATATAAGGCCCTATCGGCGCTTCGGCGCCGGAGAGACGTGGAGTTAAACGACAAAATGGCGTCGACCCTCGTGGACCCGGCAGATAATCCCGAAACCGCGATGCAAAAGAAGAACACCGGTGAAGTTCTTCGTCAATGCGTCGTGGGCCTGTCTCCCGCGCACGGTCAGATTATAGACCTCGTCTATTATCACGAGAAATCTGTGAGTGAAGTCGCCGAGATTCTCGCCATTCCGGAAGCGACCGTGAAGACGCGCATGTTCTATGCGCGCAAGCGATTGGGCGATCTCGTCATAGCTGCATAGTCAAGTTCTGCGTCGGAAAATATTGGGGACGCGGCCGGTCCAAAGCATTCTCTCTTGATGAGGCAAGAGACATTCCCTTGGAGCCGGCACGCTCAATCGCGCGCCGACGAGGCGATCGAATAAGCGGGACGCCGAGTTTCGGTTAGGTCAACAACAGCGGTTTTCAGCACGCCAGCATGAGGTCTGCTTTACCTCAGTCATCCGACGTTGATGGTGCGCGTCGGTACTGCGGGTTCAGTCCTTCCGCTCGGCATTCGCTGCGGCATGTACAAAAGCGAGCTGACGCAACTTCCCGCTTGCCCTTGCGCTCAGATATGGGAGAAGATCCGCCCGACGAGCCATCCGGCGAACGCCCAGCCTGCGCCCGTGAAAAAGCCAACGGCGGCCCACACGCCGATCTGGTAGAGGTTGATAGTGGAAGGCATGTCAAATTCTCCCTGTGGTTACGTTCGGTACAGAAACAAAAAAGCCCCGCATCCGCGGCGCTCCTAATCTGCCCACTATACCGCGAACGCCGGCAGAAATATCTCCGCTGTGGATATCCCTCGCACTTCGCCTTCACAACCCTGACAACTTCTGTTCAACGAACTTTTCCGCATCAAAGACGGATCCCGGACGGTCGAAGATCTCCTGCGCATCATATGCCATTTTCTCCAGCGGACTGTTGCGATACCCAAACGCCTCTAGCCCGTCGGCATACAGGGCGAGGAAGCGCTCGGCTCCCAGCAGGCGCCATTGCACAACATGCACCATCTCATGGAAGTGCAGGCTCTCTTCGTCTGCTCCTGCTCTCTTCAGAAAGTACGTGTCGAGATAAGTGATTCCACCATAATCATTACGTTCAAATTCCTTGAAACGGGAAAGGCCCATTGATGGCAATGGAGGCAAAGGAACACGATCAACCACCACAAATTTGGCCACCTCGATCTGAGCCCGGCTGAAATAGAGCGGAAGACGTTCCGAGCCAAGCGGGATCGCTCCAGCAGCGCTGTGGCGCTGTCACTGCGAGCACGCGCTATGGTGTTCACTTAACGATTCGTTAACGCGCTCCGGCGCCGCTGCCTCTACGCGTGCACGGCGCGATGCTGCTCCCCATCGAACACGAAACTGTATCCAGCGCCGTCGCGCGCGATGGTGCCGCCGCTGGGCGTGGGAAAATGCGTAGGGAAGATGAGGCGCCCGCTGTCGGCGTGGTTGTTGAAGAATTCAAGACGCGTGCGTCGCGCCTGATCGGGGTCGGTGCAAAAGCACGTGCTCCAGGTGGGATAGCGCACTTGCAGCGGGTGATGCATCAGGTCGGAACACAAGATCGCTTCCTCTCGCCCGCCGGTAAGCCGCACGAGCGTGAGGCCGGGCGTGTGGCCGGGCGCGGGCTCGAGCGCGATGTCGCTCGCAAGCACGTGGTCATCGCCGATGAGATCCGCCTGGCCGGCCTTGAAGATCGGCAAAACGCTGTCGGTGATGTAGTCGCCGGTGCGCGCGAGCACCGCTCCTCCGGCTGCGCGCCAATAGTCCCATTCCCGCTGCGAAATCAGGTAGCGCGCGTTGGAAAAGGTCGGTACCCAGCGGCCGTTTTCCAGCCGCGTATTCCAGCCGACGTGATCGACGTGCAGATGCGTACACAAGACCACGTCGATGTCCTCGGGCGCCACCCCCGCTGACCGCAAAGTCGCTAGCCACGGCCAGCTGCGGCGATGAAAGTGCGGGCGTGCACGCTCTTTGTCGTTGCCGCCGCAGGCGTCGACCAGAACAGTGAGACCGTATTGCCGGATCAAAAAACTCTGGATGCTGATGATCAGGATGCCGCTCGCCGCATCCGCAAAGCGCGGCACGAGCCAGGAGCGGTTCGCATCGAGATGCGCCTGCGTACAATCGCCGAAAATCTCGAACGGAGACAGCAGCGGACCCTCATATTCGACGATCCGGCGCAACGTCGATACGCCAAAGGTCCAGTGCGATTGAGCAGACATCAGGTGGCGAAGCTAGCAATCCGGGCCGCGGCCGTCGACGGCCGCTCATGGGCCGAATCTGCGCGGGTATCCGTTGCAAGACCGCTTTCAGGCCCGCTGACTGACCGGGGTGAATTCGCTATCCTGGATCAAGAACTGGCTGTGGCGACCGAATGCAATTCGATCGGTTGAAGCGACGCGATTTCATCGCTGTTCTCGCCGGCGCAGCAGCCGCACGGCCGCTTGCTTCGCGGGCGCAAGCCCCGGCACGAATGTTTCGAATCGGCTTGATTACACACGCCGCAAGCGACACGGTTTTTGCTTCCTTGTTCGAGCGCCTGCGCGAGCTCGGTTACGTGGAGGGACAAAACCTCATCGTCGAGCGCCGGTACGCGCAGGGCAGCGCAGAGCGGTTCCCGGAGTTTGCGGCGGAGATGGTTCGAACTCCATGCCGACGTGATCATCACCAGCACGACGCCCGCAGCCCTCGCAGCCAGGAATGCGACCAGGACAATTCCGATCGTCATTCCGACCGCCATCGACCCGGTCGGCACCGGACTGATCGCCAGTCTGGCCCATCCAGGGGGCAACATAACGGGCGGCGCGATTCTTTCCGCGGAGCTTGGCGCAAAACGGCTTGAACTGCTCAAGGAAGTGGTCCCGCAACTCGCGCGGACGGCTGTTCTGTGGAATGGCGCCAATCCGGCGAACGCACTCGCCTGGAGAGAAACAGAAGGCGCGGCGCGTGCGCTTGGCGTGACGCTCGAACCGCATGACGTGCGAAGCGCGAAGGATTTCGAGATTGCGTTTGCGGCAATAGCTCAACAGCGCCCCGATGCGTTGTCGGTTCTGACAGATGCTCTGATCACGCAGTATCAAAAGGAGATTGTGGATTTCGCCATAGAGAGGCGTCTGCCGAGCGTGTTTCCCAACAAGGAACCCATCGAAGCCGGGGGACTGATGTCCTATGGGCCTCACTTTTCCGAAATGATGCGTCGCGCTGCTTCACAGGTGGATAAGATCCTGCGGGGTGCGCAACCTGCTGATCTTCCCATGGAGCAACCCACGACGTTCGAGCTGGTCATCAATCTCAAGACGGCAAGAGCAACGGGCCTGGCCGTGCCGCCAGTGATGCTTTCCCGCGCCGACGAGGTCATCGAATGACGATGGTTGTTTGTGGCGCTGCATGACTGCTTTGGGTGCTCGCATGCAGGGGGCCGCACCTGAACGCGTGTTCATCGCCATCGGCGCTTTCCCAGACGCTGCCGCGCGCGTTGGCGTTGATTTGCCTCTCTTCCGCCGCAGACGCGTGGGAAGTGACAGTTTCCATTGTCTGAGGAGGAAAAGATGTATCGGTCCATGGGGGCTGCAGCCTTGCTAGCAATTGCAATGATCGCGCCGGTGCGGAACGCGGCCGCACAGGATGCAGTAGGTGGAGCAATCATTGGAGGGGCTGCCGGGGCAATCCTGGGTGGAGCATTGGACGGCGGGCGCGGCGCAGTTATTGGCGCGATCGTCGGTGGCGCCAGCGGCGCGGCCATTGCCGCACAAGGTCAACTGCGGCCCGGCGGCTACCGTTATTACGAGCGGGCTTGCTATCAGCAGCGCGGAGACGGAGCGTGGGTGGTGGTAGCGCCGGAGTATTGCGCGAGCGCGGCCGCGCCGCCCGCGGCCTATGCTCCCCCGCCGCCGCGGCATCGGGCGGCAGTGCACGATGAGTTGCGCGAGCGCATGCTGGCGCTGCGAGAAGGTTGCGAGCAAGGCGACCGTCGCGCCTGCGTGCGGCTCGGAATCCTTATCGGTGAGAATCGGGAGCGCCGCGAGGCTTGGCGACGAGAACACCCCGAAGTTTTCTTTTACGAAAGGTAAACTGCACGCGGGAGCGAAGAGCCGGCGTCGAGTTGCACGCTCTTCCAGCTCTCTCATCGCAAGTCGGGCTTGCCCGACTTGCGCACGATATATTTGCGCAACCCGGGCAGGCCCGGGGTGCGCCGCAAATCGGGCTTGCCCGACTTGCGCGCTATACTGCGCAACCCGGGTAAGCCCGGGTTGCAGGATTCATACCCCAAGCCAGCCTCGTTACCTATAATGCCGTTATGCCCAAGGCGGCCGATTGTGAGGACAATCTGTGGCAAACGCGTTGCTTGAGGTCGAAGGCATATCCAAGCGGTTCAAGGGCATTGTTGCCTCGGACAGTATCCAGCTCAGTGTGTGCGAAGGCGAGCTTCATGCCATCATCGGTCCGAATGGCGCCGGCAAGACCACGCTGATCAATCAGCTCGCGGGGGAAATCACACCCGACGCCGGCTCGATCAGATTTGCCGGCCGCGACATCACCGCGGTGCCGACCTACGACCGCAGCGCGCTCGGCTTGGCGCGTTCGTTCCAGATCACCTCGCTGTTTCCCGATTTCACCGGGCTCGACAACGTAGCGCTCGCGGTGCAGGCCCATGCGGGTCATTCCTTCCGCTTCTGGCGCGATGCGCGCCGCGAGCGCAAATTGCGCGAGCCGGCACTCGCGGTGATCAAGCGCGTCGGTCTCACTGCCCGCGCCAACGTACCAGCCTCCAAGCTCAGCCATGGCGAACACCGTCAGCTTGATATCGCGGTGGCGCTTGCCACCAGGCCGCGCATGCTGCTGCTTGATGAGCCAATGGCCGGATTGGGCCCCGATGAATCCCGACGCATGCTGGCGCTGCTGCATGAGCTTAAGGGCGTGCTGACAATCCTTCTGGTCGAGCACGACATGGAAACAGTGTTCTCGCTTGCCGATCGCATCACCGTACTGCTTGAGGGCCGTGTGATTGCATCGGGCGCTCCGGAGGCGATCCGGGCAAATGCTGAGGTGCAACGGGCCTATCTCGGCGACCAGGATGCCGCGGCAGCCGGTCGCAGTTGAGACGCAACAGCGTCTTTTAGCGTGGCGCTTGACCTGCCGGATCACTTGATCACGATCAATTTCAAGCGCTCAGAGGCCCTCGAAAAGTGCGGTCGAGAGGTAACGTTCTGCAAACGACGGCACCACGGCGACGACCGTCTTGCCGGCCATCCCTTCGCGTGCGCCGATCGTGCAGGCCGCCGCAACCGCAGCCCCAGACGATATGCCGCCCGGAATGCCTTCGTGGCGCGCCAACGCACGGGCGGTGTCGAAGGCGATCTGATTGCTCACGGTCATGACTTCATCAATGACCGAAACGTCCAGGATCTCGGGCACAAATCCCGCACCGATACCCTGAATCTTGTGCGGCCCGGGTTGTCCGCCAGACAAGACAGCGCTGTCCTGGGGTTCGACCGCGATGATTCGAAGCGATGGCTTGCGCGGTTTGAGCACTTGTCCGACGCCGGTGATCGTGCCACCGGTGCCCACCCCCGCAACGAACACATCGATATTCCCACTCGTGTCGTTCCATATTTCCTCGGCCGTGGTGCGGCGGTGAATATCAGGATTGGCGGGGTTCTTGAATTGTTGTGGGATCACCGCGTTCTCAGTCTCGCGAGCGAGTTCCTCGGCGCGCGAGATTGCACCCTTCATGCCCTGCGCTGCAGGGGTAAGGACCAGTTCGGCGCCGAGCAGTGCCAGCATTTTGCGCCGTTCAATCGACATCGAGTCCGGCATCACCAAAATCAGACGATAGCCGCGGGCAGCGGCAACAAAGGCCAGTGCAATCCCGGTGTTGCCGGATGTCGGCTCGATCAGAACTGTCTTGGGCGAGATCGTACCGCTCACCTCCATGGCGTCGATCATTGAAACGCCGATGCGGTCCTTGACGCTCGCGAGCGGATTGAAGAATTCGAGCTTGACAAGAATGTCGGCTTTGACGCCTTTCGACTGCGGCAGGCGGTTAAGCCGTACGAGTGGAGTGTCGCCGATCGTCTCGGTGATCGAGTTGAACACGCGGCCGCGGCCCGGCCGCCGCGCAGGCAAGACGTCAGCCGCATTCGGAGTCTTCGCAATGTCCGGCAAGGGCCCCTCCCAACGGATCACGGATTGCCAAGTGTTTATCAAGGCAGCCGAAGGCTGGCTGCCTTGATCTTTATCAAAGGGCTGCTCTGCTGCTTTTGGTACGAACGACCGTCTTTTGCAGGGAGGATGACGATGATCACGCTAAATCGCGCGGCGGGGATGGCAGCCCTTGGGCTGGCGGCTTTGTTGGCCGGCGCCCAAGGCGCCACCGCTCAAATAAAGATCGGCTCGGTATTGTCCGTTACGGGTCCGGCCTCGTTCCTTGGCGACCCGGAGAAAAGGACCCTTGACATCTACGTCGACGAGATCAACGCGAAAGGTGGCGTCAACGGACAAAAGCTTCAGGTCGTCATCTATGACGACGCCGGCGACGCCAACAACGCACGCACATTTGCGACGCGCGTCGTCGAAGACGACAAGGTCGTTGCCATGGTCGGAGGCACGACCACGGGTGCAACGCTGGCGATGATCCCTGTGTTCGAAGACGCGCAGATTCCTTTCATTTCGCTGGCCGGCGCCATTCAGATCATCGAGCCTGTCCGCAAGTGGGTCTTCAAAACGCCGCACACCGACAAGATGGCATGCGAGAAAATCTTTGCGGACCTCAAACAACGTAAGCTAACGACCATTGCACTGATCTCGGGCACCGATGCATTCGGCAAGTCGATGCGCGATCAATGTGTCGCAGTGGCTCCAAAGACCGGCATTACCATTGCGCACGAGGAGAGCTATGGTCCGCGCGACAGCGACATGACCCCGCAACTGACCAATATCCGCACCAAGGCGGGAGTGCAGGCCGTGGTCAATCCAGGCTTTGGGCAGGGACCAGCCATCGTGACGCGCAACTACCGGCAGCTCGGCATCACACTGCCGCTCTATCAGAGCCATGGCGTGGCTTCCAAGCAGTTCATCGAGCTCGCCGGCCCGGCGGCGGAAGGCGTGCGCCTGCCAGCGTCGGCGCTGCTGGTCGCGGACAAGCTCCCCGACAGCGACCCACAGAAGCCGATCGTGGTGAACTACACCCGCACCTATCAGCAGAAGACCGGGCAGTCGGTCTCGACCTTCGGAGGTCATGCTTATGACGGATTGATGATTCTCACCCAGGCGATGGAGCGTGCCGGGAGCGCTGACAAGGCGAAGGTGCGCGACGAGATCGAGAAGACCAAGGGCTATGTCGGCACCGGCGGCGTGGTGAACATGTCGGCAAGCGACCACATGGGTCTCGATCTTTCCGCATTCCGGATGCTGGAGATCAAGAACGGCGACTGGACGTTGGTTCCCGATTCCGGCTCGTGAGACGCTGTTCGGGCAGAAGTTACGCCGATTATCTCCGGGGTGAAGTCGCTGCGAGGTATTCCAGCCGATGGCCGAGTCTTTGCAGTTCTTCTTTTCCGGACTGACCGTCGGCGCCGTCTATGCTCTCGTCGCACTCGGCTTTACCCTGATCTACAATGCTTGCGACGTCATCAACTTCGCCCAGGGCGAGTTCGTGATGTTGGGCGGAATGACGACGGTGTTTCTGGCACTGGCCGGGCTACCAATGCCGGTGGCCGCACTCTTCGCCGTCGTTGCGACGCTGATCATCGGACTGGCATTGCACCGCTTCGCAATCGAGCCGGCACGCGGAGCGAGCCCGGTCGTCCTGATCATCATCACCATCGGCGCCTCGATCTTCCTGCGCGGCGCGGCTCAGGTCGTCTTTGACAAACGATTCCACAGCTTGCCGCCCCTGTTTGAGAGCGATCCTATCCGGTGGGGAGGCGCCGCCATCCTGCCGCAGAGCCTGGTGGTTCTCGCCGGTGCCGCCGTCATCGTGGTTTTGCTCTGGCTGTTCATCGATCGCACGCTGATCGGAAAGGCGCTGATCGCGACTGCGGCCAACCGCCTCGCCGCACGCCTCGTCGGCATCGACACGCGGCGCATGGTCGGATTGTCGTTCGCGGTCTCGGCGGCGATCGGCGCCGTCGCGGGGATTCTGATCACACCGATAACGCTCACCAGCTACGACGTCGGCACATTGCTCGCACTCAAAGGCTTTGCCGCTGCCATGCTCGGGGGAATCGGCAGCGCGCTCGGCGCGGTGGTTGGAGGGCTCTTGCTCGGAATGATCGAGGCGTTCAGCGCCGGCTATTTATCTTCGAAATACAAGGATGCTGCAGCGTTCGTAGTCCTCCTCGCCGTGCTGTTTGCGCTTCCGCAAGGTCTGCTCGGCCGCGGCAAAGTAGAGCGGGTGTGAGCGTGCGTATTCTTTCGTGGCGCTCGCTCCCAGCGCTCGCCTGGGTTGCGCTCATTGTCGCCCTGCTGCCGCTGTCGTTTCCGTCAGGCTATTATTACCGGATCGGCGCCCTCGTTTTCATATTTGCGCTGGCGACAGTGGGGCTCAACCTGCTCATGGGCTTTGCCGGGCAAGTGAGCCTTGGTCATGCCGGCTTTCTCGGCATCGGCGGCTACGCGGTTGCCATCGGCCCTACCTTTCTGGGGCTCCCCTCATGGATGAGCATAATCGCCGGTGGAGTGCTCTCAGGCGCGCTCGCTTATCTGGTCGGCCGCCCGATCCTTCGGCTCAAAGGACACTACCTCGCGGTGGCGACGCTGGGCTTTGGTCTGCTCATCGCCATCGTGCTTACCAACGAGTCGGGTTGGACCGGCGGTCCCGACGGCATGTCGGTACCGCGGCTTTCGATTTTCGAGTTCAGCCTGCGCGGATCCGAGCCCTGGTACTGGCTTTCCGCCGTCACGTTCTTGCTCGCAGCCGTGCTCGCGACCAACCTGATCGACAGCCCGACCGGGCGTGCGCTGCGAGCGATCCACGACAGCGAACTGGCCGCGAGCGTGCTCGGCATCGATGTCGCCAAGGCAAAGCTCGCGGTGTTCGCGATCTCGGCGATCTATGCTTCGGTCGCGGGATCCTGTCTTGCGCTCTTCAACGGCCACATTACTCCCGATATTGCCGGCTTCCTGCGCTCGATCGAATTGGCGGCTATGGTGGTGCTGGGCGGCATGGGCTCGGTTGTCGGCTCCCTCATCGGCGCAGCTGTCCTCGTCGTGCTGCCCCAGGCGCTCACGGTGCTGCACGACTATGAGCACATCATGCTCGGCGTGATCCTCATGGGATGCATGATCTTTCTGCGCCGCGGCATCGCGCCCAGCCTACAAGCTGCATTGCCCCGAGTTCGCCCGTGAGCATCCTCGAAAGCGAGCGCCTGTCGATCGCCTTCGGCGGTGTGCGTGCTATCGATCAAGTGAGCCTTGCGGTCGAACCGGGCGTGGTGTTCTCGATCATTGGACCAAACGGCGCCGGGAAGACCACGCTCTTCAACCTGTTCTCCGGTCTTTATCTCCCGCTCGAAGGCAGCGTGCGATTTGCCGGCGAGGACGTCACGGGGGTTTCGCCGGATCGTCTCGCGCGTCGTGGCCTTTCCCGCACGTTCCAGAATCTGCAAATCTTCTACCGCATGACGGTGCTGGAAAACGTCATGGTCGGGCGCCACCGCCACGAAACGACTGGTATTGTTTCGGATCTTCTGCATCTTCCTTCGGTGCAGCTCCAAAATCGCCGCACGCGCGAGGCTGCTCGTGCAGCGCTTGCCCGGGTCGGTCTGGAAGCGGAGGCCGAGCGGCCGGCGGAGGCGCTGCCCTATGGCGCGCTCAAGCGCCTCGAGATCGCACGCGCGCTGGCGAGCGAGCCCAAGGCGCTGTTGCTGGATGAACCGGCTGCCGGCTGCAATCCGGTCGAGACGAAGGAGCTCGACGGCGTCATCCGTTCGATCACAAAGGATGGCGTCACGGTTGTGCTGGTGGAGCATGACATGCGGCTTGTCATGAATATTTCCGATCGCGTCCATGTGCTTGCAAATGGCCGTACCCTTGCCGAAGGCACTGCCGCCGAGGTTCGATCGAACCCTGCCGTGGTGGAGGCCTATCTCGGCATTCACGGGTCGCAAGAGGCCGCCCTTGCTTTCCATTGAAAACCTTACCAGCGCATACGGCCGCATCGAGGTTCTGCACGGGGTCTCGATCGAGGTTCGTGCCGGCGAAATTGCAACGCTTGTCGGCGCGAACGGTGCGGGCAAGACCACGCTGTTGCGCGTGATTTCCGGCGTGCAACCCATCACGGGCGGCGTGATCCGGTTCGAAGGCGAACCGCTCCATAAATTGCCGAGCCATCTTCGGGTCGCGCTCGGGATCACGCAGGTACCGGAAGGCCGGCAATTGTTTGCTCCGTTGTCGGTCGAGGACAATTTGAAACTGGGTGCTTGGTCTCGCCCCGCGGCGGACCTCGCGCCGCGGCTTGCGCGCATCTACGCACTGTTCCCCATGCTCGATGCCATGCGCAAGACGCCCGCCGGTGCTCTCTCCGGCGGCCAGCAACAGATGCTCGCCATCGGCCGGGCTCTGATGGCGCAACCCCGCCTGTTGCTGCTCGACGAACCGTCGATGGGCTTGGCGCCGATGCTGGTCGATCAGATTCTCGAAACGATTAAAGAACTCAAGCGCGACGGCCTGACGATACTTCTGGTCGAGCAGAATGCGCGCGCGGCTCTGGCCATTGCCGACCGCGCCTATGTGCTTGAGACCGGCCTGATCACCATGAGCGGAACTGCCGCGGAAATCCGGTTCGACCCACGGGTACGTGAGGCCTACCTCGGCATATGAGCGCGATTCGCAATTGATCCTGATCAAGAAGGTGGGCAGCCGACTGACCTAAGCTTCAACGCGGCGCGGCGCGTTGTCGCTTGCTTGGAACGAAAATGATGCTTCCCACTGGCCCACGGAATGAACGCACTGTTTCCACTTATTGCTATCAGTGCGTGGCCGGTCCCGACCTGCTGAAGGTGCGGATCGAGGATGGCATCGCGACCGAGATCGCGCCGAATTTTGATGCTGCCCAGATTCATCCGGCTGGCGGAAAAGTCTGCGTGAAGGCCTATGGCCTCGTGCAGAAGGTCTACAATCCACATCGGGTTGCTCAACCGATGAAGCGTACCAATCCCAAGAAGGGCCGTGGGGAGGATCCGGCTTTCGTGCCGATTTCTTGGGACGAAGCGCTCGATTTGGTGGCGCGTAAACTTAACGACGCGCGGGCGCGGGGGCTGCTCGACGCGTCCGGCTTCCCACGGCTCGCAGCGAGCTTCGGCGGTGGCGGCACGCCTACCGCCTATATGGGGACCCTACCCGCGTTCCTCGCGGCATGGGGCCCCGTCGATATGAGCTTCGGCAGCGGTCAAGGCGTCAAATGCTACCACTCGGAGCATCTCTACGGCGAGTTCTGGCACCGCGCTTTCACGGTCTCGCCTGACACTCCGCTATGCGAATATCTCGTGTCGTTTGGCGCCAATGTGGAAGCCTCGGGCGGGGTATGCGGAGTCAAGCGTCATGCCGACGCGCGCAAGCGCGGCATGAAGCGCGTGCAGATCGAGCCACATCTTTCGGTCACCGGCGCGTGCTCGGCGGAGTGGATTCCAATCAAGCCGAAGACCGATTCCGCATTCTTGTTCGCGATGATCCACGTGCTTTTGCACGAGCATCCGCGCGGGCGGCTGGATCTCTCATTCCTGAAAATGCATACCTCGTCACCGTATCTGGTTGGACCGAACGGCTTTTTCCTGCGCGATCGTCATACGCGCAAGCCGCTGGTCCTGGACACGACGACGGGCGTCGCCGCGCCGTTCGATACAGCAGGGATCGAGCCCGCCATCGAGGGCGCTTTCATCGCCAGCGGCGTGGAGCTCGGCGCCGATCAGGAACTGACGGTCCATGAATCAATAGTAGCGAGGCCGTCGTTCTCGCATCTTGTCGAGCATGTGAAGAAGCATTCACCAGAATGGGCGGCGCCGATTTGCGATGTCGACGCGCCGACGATCCGCCGCATCGCCAATGAATTCCTGGACCATGCGCGCGTAGGCGAAACCGTCGACATTGAGGGCGCGATCCTGCCGCTGCGGCCGGTCGCCATCTCGCTCGGCAAGACGGTGAACAACGGCTGGGGTGGATATGAGTGCTGCTGGGCGCGCACGTTGCTGGCGTGCCTCGTCGGCGCCCTCGAAGTTCCCGGAGGAACGCTCGGGACGACGGTGCGCCTCAATCGCCCAGCAGAAAATCGCTGGTCGAGTGTCAAGCCCGGGGCAGACGGCTTCATGGACTATCCCATGAACCCAACCGGAAAAAATGATTGGGTATCGCGTCCGACGGCCCGCAGTGCGCATCGCACGCTAGTGCCGCTTGTTGCCAACTCGCCTTGGAGTCAGGCGCTCGGCCCGACCCACCTGGCCTGGATGATGCAGAAGGAGGAGTTCGACAAGCTGCCGGCCGCATCGCCGCCCGACGTGTGGTTGGTGTATCGCACCAATCCGGCGATCTCGTTTTGGGACACCGATGCGGTTGGTGAGGCGATGGCGCGTTTTCCATTCACGGTCTGCTTCGCTTATACGCGAGACGAGACGAACCACATGGCGGATCTACTGCTGCCTGACTGCACCGATCTCGAGGGGCTGCAGCTGTTGCGCATCGGTGGCACCAAATATGTCGAGCAGTTCTGGGACCATCAGGGCTTCGCTCTGCGCGATCCGGCGGTACCGCCGCAGGGAGAGGCGAAAGATTTCACCTGGATCGCAACCGAGCTTGCCAAGCGTACTGGTCTGCTGAAACCCTATAACGCCGCAATCAACCGCGGCGCCGCGGGAGTAAAGCTGTCGGGTCCGAATTTCGACTTCTCGCTCGACACCAGCAAGATCCATGACGTCGAGACGATCTGGGACGCGACTTGTCGCGCGGCCAGCGCCGAGATCACCGATGGCGCAGAGTTGCAGGGCCTGGACTGGTTCCGCGAGCACGGCTTCCGGGTCAAGCCGTTTCCACGCTTGCAATGGTACCTGTATCCGAAGCTCATCGGGGCGGGATTGCGCTTCGAGCAACCATATCAGGAGCGGCTCTTGCGCACCGGCAAGGAGCTCGCGCGGCGGCTGCACGAGCAGGGCATCACCTGGTGGGACAAGCAACTCGAAGAATACGAGCCGCTGCCGCATTGGCGCGATCTCGCTCGACTATGGGAAGGAGCGCTGGCGCGGCATTTCGACGTGCGCATCGGCGAGTATCCGTTCTGGCTGATCACGGCGCGCAGCATGCAGTACTCCTGGGGCGCAAACGTTGGCATCCAGCTGATCCAGGAGGTGGCGGACAACGTTGCCGGGCACGGCAATGTGGTGATGAACCATGGCGCCGCCGACAAGCTTGGCATCGCTGATGGCGACCTCGTCGAGGTCCGCTCCCCACTCAATCGCACCAAAGGCCATGTCATGCTGTGCGAGGGCATCCGCCCGGATACCTTGCTCATGATTGGCCAGTTCGATCACTGGGCGACGCCGTTTGCCAAGGATTTTCACGCGCCCAGCATGAACGCGCTCATGCCGATGCTGCTCGAGCTCACCGACGCCACCGGATCGAGCGCAGACCTCGTCAAGGTCAATGTCAGCAAGGTGAGGGGCGTGTCATGACCCGCTGGGTGATGGTCGCCGACCTCGAAAGATGCGTCGGGTGTCAGACCTGCACGGCCGCATGTCGGCACGCGAATGCCACCTCACCCGCCGTGCAGTGGCGCAAGGTGCTCGACATCGAGGCCGGAAGCTATCCGAATGTCAGCCGAACCTTCGTGCCGGTGGGCTGCCAGCATTGCGCCGATCCGCCGTGCATGCATGTTTGTCCATCGACCGCAACACGCCGTCGGGCCGACGGTATTGTCACCATCGATTATGACATCTGCATCGGCTGCGCCTATTGCGACGTTGCCTGTCCCTATCAGGCTCGGTTCAAGGTCGATGCTCCGCGTTTCGCCTACGGTAACGCGGCATTGCAAAACGAGATCGAGCGCGAGGACCCGCGTCGGATCGGCGTCGCGCAGAAATGCACGTTTTGCTCGGATCGCATCGACTTCGGTCTTGCCAACGGCCTCACCCCAGGCATCGATGCGCCGGCAACGCCGGCCTGCGTAAACGCCTGCATCGCCGATGCGCTTCACTTCGGCAACATCGATGATCCGCACAGCAATGTCTCCCGGCTGCTGCGCGAGCAACGGCACTTTCGCATGCATGAGGAACTCGGAACGCAGCCCGGCTTCTACTATCTGCATGGGAAAGCCGATGGGGCAGACGGACCTGCGATTGCTTCCGCACCCGAGTTGCCAAAGCAAGCAGGAACGCTCCGCACAAAGGGCGTTGAGCCCTGGCATCAGAAGCATTGGGATTGGAGGGCGGCCGGCAATTTCATTTGCGGCGGTGCGGGAGCTGGTCTGTTCGTATTTGCTGCGATCGAAACCTTTTTTCTCGGCACGTCGTTCCCGCTTGGATGGGTCGCCTTGGGACTCGTCGCGCTCGGTCTGTTTCTTTTGCTCTTCAAGATCGGCCGGCCGTTGCGATCCATTTTTGTGCTGCGTCAGCCTCAGCGCTCGTGGATGACGCGAGAAGCCTGGATCGCGGCTTTCCTCTTTCCGCTCGGGGCGATTGCGACATGGCTGGACAGCCCCGCCTTCATGATTCCCGCGGCGGTTCTCGCTCTTTGTTTCCTGTTCAGCCAGGCCATGATCCTGCGGGAGTCGAAAGGTATTCCGGCATGGCGAGCGCCACGCATTGTCGCATTGATCATTGCGACCGGGATGGCCGAGGGAGCTGGGCTGTTTCTTGCGGCTCCCGCGGTGATGCCGCTCGTGGCGGCCAGCGAGATTGCTGCCATTGCAGCTCTCATCCTAGCCGCTCTTCGGGCATGGAGTTGGACTCGCTATCTCAGCGGTCTTCGCAGCGAAGGAGCGCCGGCAAAGACCATCGCGGTGCTGGAAAAGTTTGAGGCATGGTTCCTCGTTCTGGGCCTGGCATTCCCCACGGCGCTGGTCATCCTCGCATGGGTCGCGCCACGTGCGGTACTCTTTGCTCTCGCTGGGGTTTGCATTGCCGGCACGGGAGCGGCGTTGAAGTTCATCCTGGTGACCCGCGCCGGCTACAATCAGGGCTTTGCGCTCGCTCACATTCCTGTGCGCGGCTCCGGTGCTCCAGGCGTTTCATTCGCCCGAGTCAAGCCCGGTTGGATGGCGCAATGAGCCAAGCGTCGGTAGCGCTCGCTGACCAGTTGAGACGGAGGGCAAGTCATGACTACCACCCAAACAGCAACTCGTGATGCCGATCTTTTCCTGTTCGATCCCGCCGCGGAAACGATGCCGCGCGCGGCGCTGAGCGCTCTGCAGACATCTCGCCTCAAGCAGACGCTGCAGCGTGCCTACATGGGTGTGCCGCATTATCGCGAGAAATGGGACGCCGCGGGAGTTAATCTGGAAGCATTCAAGTCACTCGCCGATATCGCGCGATTTCCGCTCACGTCGAAATCGGACCTGCGCGAGAACTATCCTTTCGGCATGTTCGCCGTGCCGCGCCAGCAGCTCCGGCGCCTGCATGCCTCGTCCGGTACCACGGGCAAACCCACAGTCGTGGGGTATACCGAGGATGACCTCGAATGTTGGGCAGAGCTGATGGCGCGCTCGCTTGCCTGCGCCGGGGCACTGCCCGGCGACATCGTTCACAATGCCTACGGATATGGACTGTTCACGGGCGGTCTGGGCGCACATTACGGAGCGGAGCGGCTCGGCTGCACCGTCGTACCGGTGTCGGGCGGCGGAACCGAGCGCCAGGTGACCTTGCTCAACGACTTCGGCGCACATGTGCTATGCGCGACGCCATCTTATGCCCTCAACATCGCCGAAGTGGCGGCCGGCATGGGAATCGATCTGCGCAAATCGCAACTGCGCGTTGGCGTGTTCGGTGCAGAGCCCTGGAGTGATTCTGTCCGCCGCGAGCTCGAGGCTCGAATCGGCATCAAGGCGGTGGACGTCTATGGCCTATCCGAAATCCTGGGACCCGGCGTTGCCTGCGAGTGTCACGTGGCGCAAGCCGGGCTGCACGGCTGGGAAGATCATTTCCTGTTCGAGATCATCGATCCCCAGACATTGCAGCCGCTGCCCATCGGGGAAACCGGCGAGCTGGTCATCACGACGCTGACCAAATCGGCGATGCCGATGATCCGCTACCGGACGCGCGATATTACCCGCCTCAATGACGAACCTTGCGCCTGCGGCCGCAGCCATGTCCGCATCATGCGCGTGAGCGGCCGCGACGACGACATGCTGATTATTCGTGGTGTCAATGTCTTTCCATCGCAGGTGGAGGCGGTACTCGTCGGTTTGCCCGGGCTGGCGCCGCACTATCAGATTGTATTGACGCGGGAGGGAGCGCTTGACGCCATGACCGTGGAAGTCGAGATCTCGCCGGATGCCCGCCTCGCCGACAGCGAGCGCGCCCGCAAAGCGGACGAGGTAGTGCATCACATCAAGTCGCTGATCGGGGTGACCTGCAGGTCACGGTCAAGTCACCCGGCGAGGTGCCGCGTTCGCAAGGCAAGGCGGTGCGGGTCAAGGATGAGCGCAAGAAATCGAGCTGATCGCCTCAGCCGGACGTGAATCTATTCCTGCGGGATCGGCGGATCGTGGTCGCTGGACCACGATCGGTTGGACGAGGAAATTTGCGCAGCAGGCGATGCACGAGATTGACGTGCTCGGCCTCTTCCTCAACGAATTCCTCCGCCATTTTCTTGATGTCAGGATCCTTTGCCGTCTCCACAATGGAGCGGAAGAATTCGAGCGCGCGCTTCTCACCGGCAAGGGCGAGCTGCAGCGCATGCCATGGTGTCATCATGTAATGCGCTGCGCCGAGATCGGCTTCCTCAGGACTGTCGCCCCGGTTCCATTTGGCGACACGATACGCAAGCGCGGGCACGTCTATTTCGCCCGCCAGCCGGCGAATTTCATCGCGGTGAATTGCTTCGGCACGGGACAAGTCGCGAAACACGGCAACGAGTTCGGGATTATTGTGAGTTTCCATCTGGTCCGCGAGCAGTTCGTATCGTTCCACTGCATCGGCTTCAATCCGGTAAGCGACGGCGAAAAGATCGGCGAGACTGTTGATTTTCGGAACTCTGATCGCGCTGTTCACAATTCAAAGTCCTTTTCCAGCTCCGCCAACTCGACGCTTGGCCGGCCGATTGCCGGCGCATACGGCTTGCGATCGCCCCGATAGAGAACTCCGATATTGAAGCCGTCGTCGGTCATGATCCGCCGTGCCGCCTTGCCGGGATCGCTCGTGGGCGCCACCGGCGCAGGATGCACGAGATTCTTCCATTCCTTTTCGTCAGGACGGAAGGTCACGCAAGGGCTGAGGATCTCGACGAATGAGAATCCCGGATGCTGGATTGCCTCGACCAGGATGGAGGCAGTCTCATTCGGCTCGCCGGAGAAACAGCGGGCGATGAAATTAGCTCCCGAGGCGAGCGCGATGACCAGAGGGTGAAAGGGTCGCAGACCCGTGCCCCCCGGCGAAAGAGCCGTATCGAAATCAGGCTCGGTGGTGGGCGACGGCTGGCCCTTGGTCATTCCGTAGACGCGGTTGTCCATCACGACATAGGTCATGTCGATATTGCGCCGGCAGGCATGCAGGAAGTGATTGCCCCCAATGGAGTAGCCATCGCCATCCCCACTTGCCACCACCACGGTGAGTTCAGGCCGCGTTACTTTAAGACCGGCGGCAAGTGCGAGCGAGCGCCCGTGCACGCCATGGAAACCGTAACAATTGGTATAGGCGGGGATACGGGAAGAGCATCCGATCCCGGAGACGACGACGATCTGCTCGGGCGGCAGATTCAGTTCAGCGAAGGCGCGCGTGAAAGACATCAGAACGTGATAATCGCCGCAGCCAGGACACCAGATCGGCTTGATGTCCGACTTGTAGTCGGCCGGCTTGCAAGCGAGCCGCGCGTCAACGCTCGACATGTGAGCTCCATTCCATGATGGCACGATGAATCTCACCTGTTCTGATCGGCAGCGGCCCCGGTCTGTTGAGAACTCGAACCTCGCCGGGCAGGTCGTAATGAGCTCTAAGGTAGCGGTAGAATTGGCCGCTGTGGCTCTGCTCGACGATCAGGGCGCGTTTCTTGCCATCGAGTGCGGCGGCAAACCGTTGCGGTTGCACCGGAGAGAGCAGGCGCGGCGCGAGCAGGCTGGCTTCGATTCCGTCGCGCGCGGCCTGACCAATTGCTTCCCGCGCCGTCCCGGTGAGCGATCCCCACGTGATCACGGCGAGATCACCGGCGCCTTCGTTTACAGCCCAATGGTCGCCGAAATTGAACCGCTCAAGCTTTTCGCGGCGCTTATCGAGCTGGGCATTATGATCCGCTTCGCCACTCGTGGGAGTGCCCCGCTCCGTATGCGTCAGGCCATCCGCCGTATATTGGCCGCCACGCGTGCCGGGGACGGCCATGGCCGAGATGCCATTGGCAGCGATCGCATAGCGTTCGTAGTTCCCGGTAATGTCGGCCGCTTTTAGTCGTTGGCCGATGAAGACGACGTCGGCTGGGCGTTCGATCGCCGCGCGCGCCTGTCCGATGGATTGATCCGAGAGCACGATCGCAGGTGTCTGCAGCGTCTCCGCAAGATATGTCGCCCACTGCGTGGTGAACAGGCAATCGCCGATGGACTGTGGCGCCAATACCAGATGCGGCGCATCGCCGTGAAATCCGTACACGGCAATATTAAGATCAGCCTGCTCGGACTTTGTGGGAATGCCGGTCGAAGGGCCAGCCCGCATCACATCGATTACGACGATAGGTATCTCGGCAGCGGTCGCAAGGCCGAGCGCCTCGATCATCAGCGAGAGGCCCGGTCCTGATGTTGCCGTCAGCGCCGGCGTACCGCCAAATGAAGCGCCAATGATCATGTTGATCGCGGCAAGCTCGTCCTCAGCCTGTAGCAGCACGCCGCCCATCTTGGCGAGATTGGGCGCCAGCCATTCAAGAATTTCGGTCGCCGGAGTTATGGGATATGCAGCCGCAAAGCGAACGCCTCCACGGATGGCGCCGAGAGCAGCGGCTTCGTTGCCGGACACAAGCCACCTTCGGGTGGACTGGGGTTTTGGGGGGGCGAGGTTGAGGTCGAAATCGAGCCCGGCGACAGCGTCGAATCCAGCACTGATACCTGCTCGACTGGCCGCGATAGCGGCCTGACCTTTGTCAGATAGCCGCTTCTCTATCACCGCCGATAGCAGGTCAAGGCCGAGTCCCAGCAACCGGCCAGCGACACCAAGCGCGATCATGTTGCCGCGCCCGTCCGGTATCGTCTTCGCCATATTCTTGATGGGAATCTCGAACAGGCGAGCACCCGCGCTTGCTATTGCCGGCGGCAGTTCTCCACCGCGCGGATCGCTAATCACCAGAGTTTGCGGCCCGGCCTGGATCTCGGCGCCGAAACGGTGGGCATTGAGCCAGTCAATTCCGACCAGGAGGTCAAACTGGTCCGGCAGGCATTCGATCGATTGATTACCCAGGCGCAGCAGCGCAGCAGCTTCCCCGCCGCGGATCTGCGGACCTACCGTGCGGGCCAGCAGACCTTGCCAACCTCCCGCACTTGCTGCTTCGAGCAGAAGGTTTCCTGCGGTCAATGCGCCTGCGCCGCCGCTTCCCACGATTGCAAGCGAAACGCTGTGGCGCTCTCCCATGCTCGCTCTCTCCGAGCAGCCCGGCTGCTGCTGAACCTGCCAAAACGTATTTCGGTACTACAATGCGATTTTTTGAATTTCCTTGTTTTAGATCAAAGCGGGTGCATGGGCGACGGCCCGAAAATGCCACACGGTCTAAAGCGTACCCCATTGAGTACGTTGGCCATTTTAGGTCCGCAGGGCAGGTACATGAGCGCAGAACCGATTCGCTGGATGATGACGGGCAAGGGTGAGCCGCTGGTCGCGGTGAAATTCGAGACGCCGTCTCCTGGGCCAGACGAAGTGGTCGTCGAGATCGCAGGCTGTGGCGTCTGTCACACTGATCTTGGCTATTACTACGACGGCATCCGCACCAAGCACGCGCTGCCGCTCACCCTCGGGCACGAGATTAGCGGACACGTCATCGATAGCGGGGCGAATGCCATGTGGTGGATCGACCGGGCGGTCATCGTGCTGGCAGTGATCCCGTGCGGCCATTGCGACGCATGTCGGCGCGGCAAGGCGACGATCTGCCCGAACCAGAAGATGCCGGGCAATGACATCCATGGCGGTTTTGCCACCCATATCGTGGTTCCAGCGCTCGGGCTGTGTGAAGTTGACGAGCACCGGTTGTCGGCAGCCGGAATTGAGCTTGCCGATCTCTCGGTCATCGCGGACGCGGTGACCACACCCTATCAGGCCGTCGTTCAAGCCGGCGTCACGCACGGTGACCTCGTGGTCGTGAACGGGGTCGGCGGAGTTGGTGGCTATGCCGCGCAGATCGCTGCCGCTTTCGGCGGCGTGGTCGTCGCCATCGACGTTCATGACGAGAAACTGGCAGCGATTGAGGGACGGTGCGCTGCACTCACCTTGAATGCCCGCCAAATGAATTTGCGCGATCTCAAGATGGAGATTTTAGGTTTCGCCAAGGGTCGCGGCCTACGGCAGAGCGAATGGATCATCCTCGAGTGCTCCGGCACGCGCGCTGGCCAGGAGACCGCGTTCGGTTTGCTCAATCACGGTGCAACTCTGTGCGTGGTGGGTTTCACCATGGATAAGGTGGAGGTACGGCTCTCCAATCTGATGGCATTCCACGCACGTGCGCTCGGCAACTGGGGCTGTCCTCCTGAGCTCTACCCGAAGGCGCTGGAATTGGTCTTGAGCGGCAAAGTCAAGGTGACCTCGTTCGTGGAGAAACATCCGCTCGCGGAGATCAACCATGTTTTCGAAGCGGTGCATTCCGGAGAGCTCAAGCGCCGCGCCGTTCTTGTCCCCACTCATTGAGGAGCACGATCATGACCGCCGAAGCAGTACGCACTGTTGCCGACTCTGAACGAGAAGCCAAGGACCATAACCTTGTCGCAGAGCACATCCGCCTCACCACCAGCAAAGCCGTTCGCTACGAGAAGCGGCCGGTGAAATCGCAGGACGGCAAGCCGGTCGCCGGGCTCTACAACGCATGGATCTCGCTCGACAATCCGGGACAGTTTAATTCCTACACCACAGACATGGTGAAAGCGGTAATCCTTGCTTTCCGCGCCGCCAGCGCCGCCCGCGATGTCGTCGCTGTCGTTTTCACTGGGGCCGGCGACAAGGCATTCTGCACCGGCGGCAATACCAAGGAATATGCCGAGTATTACGCGGGAAACCCGCAGGAGTACCGCGGCTATATGCGTCTCTTCAACGACATGGTTTCTGCGATCCTTGCCTGCGACAAGCCGGTGATCTGTCGGGTCAATGGCATGCGCATCGGCGGTGGGCAGGAAATCGGCATGGCGTGCGACTTTTCGGTTGCGCAAGATCTTGCTCGGTTCGGCCAGGCCGGTCCCAAGCATGGCTCGGCGCCCATCGGCGGCGCGACTGACTTCCTCCCAGTGGTCATCGGCACCGAGCGTGCAATGATTGCATGCGTGTTGTGCGAGCCGTTCTCGGCCCATGAGGCCTATTTCATGGGAATGCTCACGGACGTCGTGCCGGCACTCAAGGTGGACGGCAAATTCGTCGTCAATCCCATCGTCGAGACGAGCCGGATCACTGACGAACATGGCCGATTAGTGTTCGGAAAGCCGAAGACCGGCGATGCGCTCAAAGCCGGACAGGAGCTGATGAAACGAGGCAGTATCGATCTAAGCCTGCTCGACGAGAAGGTCGAGGCCCTCTGCACCAAGCTCCTCTACACTTTCCCCGATTGCACGATAAAGACCATCGAGGAACTGCGCAAACCCAAGCTCGATGCCTGGAACAGGAACAAAGAAAATTCACGCGCCTGGCTCGCGCTCAACATGATGACGGAGGCACATGCTGGGTTCCGCGCGTTCAATGAAGGAACGCGTGAGACTGGTCGTGAGGCCGACTTCGTTGCGTTGCGACGCGCGCTGGCGGCAAACACCCCGTGGTCCGATGAACTCATCGAAAGCATTCAGCCCAGGCTGCGAGCCTCATGACCGCGCCCCTCAAGGTCTGGTTCGAAGCGGAAGGCCGGCTCCTGCGGCTTCGGCTGAGCCGGCCGAAAGCCAATATCATCGATGCCGCCATGATCGCGGCGCTGGATGGCGCGCTCGCCGAGCATCTCGATAACGCCAATCTTGCTGCACTCTTGCTCGACGCCGAGGGATCGCATTTCAGCTTCGGTGCGAGCGTGCAGGAGCATCTGCCCGGCGAGTGCGAGCGAATGTTAAGCGCAATCCACCGTCTCATTTTGCGGCTGGTGAACTCGCCCATCCCCGTGCTCGTCGCCGTGCGCGGCCAGTGCCTCGGGGGTGGGCTTGAGTTGGCGCTTGCTGGCCATCTTCTTTTCGTTGCTCCAGACGCTACGCTTGGCCAGCCCGAAATAAGGCTCGGCGTGTTTGCGCCTGCCGCGTCGTGCTTGTTACCGGAACTCATTGCTTCAGGTGCGGCGCTCGATTTGCTGCTGTCCGGCCGCAGCATAACCGGCGCGGAGGCAGCCGCGATGGATATGGCGCACGCGACGGCGGCCGATCCGGAGCGCGCGGCGCTTTCCTATTTCGATGAGCACTTGAAACCGAAGAGCGCAAGCTCACTGCGCTACGCCGTTAAGGCCGCGCGCTGGGATTATGTCCGGCGTGTTAGCGCGAAGATTGCGGCCGTCGAACGCTTATACCTCGACGAGCTCATGAAAACCCACGATGCGGTGGAAGGTCTCGAAGCCTTTATCGGGAAGAGGGCAGCGCAATGGCAACATCGTTGAACGGTCGCAAGACTGCTGCCGTGGTCGCCCATGCGCAGGAGCTGTTCGAGGATTTGTCGTTCAGTGCGGCGCGGCAGTGGAAGGCGGCGCAGCCGGGCCGCAAGGTCATCGGCTACATGCCGATTTATGTTCCGCGCGAGATCATCCATGCCGCCGACATGCTGCCGCTGGGCATCGTCGGTGGCGGCGATCAGCTCGAAGTCATCCACGGTGATGCGTACTATCAGAGCTACATATGCCGCATTCCGCGCTCGACCGTTGAGCTTGGTCTCTCCGGACGTCTCGATTTCGTGGACGGCATGCTGTTTCCATCGATCTGCGACGTCATCCGAAACTTGTCCGGCATGTGGAAATTGATGTTTCCCAACGTCTATTCGCGTTATTTCGACGTGCCGCAAAACTATCGAGATGACATCGGCGGGAATTTCTACATCAACGAGCTTGCCGAACTCCGGGACGATCTCGCAAAAATTCGCGGCAAGCCGATCACCGACGAGGAGCTTCGTCGCTCGATCGAGGTTTACAATGAAAACCGGCGGTTGATTTGCGATCTCTACGCCTTCAGGGCGGAACGGCCGTGGCAGGCGCCGGCGACCGAGGTCTATTTGATCGTGCGCGCCGGTCTCGTTCTTCCGGTGGAAGAGCATTCCGCCATGTTGCGCGATTATCTTGCCGCGGCGCGCGCCGAGGAGCGGCCGATGCGCGACAACTGTCGCATCGTGTTGACCGGTGCTTTCTGTGAGCAGCCACCGCTCAATCTGATCAAATCGCTCGAACTATCCGGTTGCTATGTGGTGGACGATGATCTCCTTCTGATCACCCGGTGGCTCACCGCGGACGTCCGGGGGGAGGGCGATCCGATCAAAAACCTTTCGCTCGCGTTCCTGCACCACTCCGAATCGACGGCCGCCAAATACGAACCCAATCAAAAGGAAAAAGGCCAGCATCTGGTCCGCGCGGTGAGACGTTCCGCGGCGGAAGGCGTGATCTTCGCCTGCCCAAGCTTCTGCGACCCGGCGCTGCTCGAGCGGCCGATGCTGCAGCACGTGCTCAAGGATGCCGGCATTCCCTACATCGCGTTCAAGTACGCCGAGAATTCCGGCCAGATGCAGCCCATTCGAGAGCAGGCAGGAACGTTCGCGGATTCGATCAAGCTATGGAGCGGAGCATGACGACCCAGATTGTCACGTCCCGGGCGCCGGCCAAACAAGTCGCCAAGGATGCTTCGATGATGAAGCAGAAAGCAATGATGGCGGCTCATTACGACCGCTTGACCAACGCGCCCGAGACCGGCGCCAAGGTCGCCTCCACCTTCGTGCCAGGCAATCTCAACGAGCTGATCATGTGTTTTGACCTCGTGAATAATCTACCCGAGGTCAATGCCATTCAGAACGGGCTGCGGCGCTTGAGCGGCAGTTTCGTGCTCGAAGCAGAGAAAATCGGTCATTCCGAGGATGTGTGCACCTATGTGAAGTCCGATATCGGCATGATGTCGAAAGGCAATATCGCCCCCAACGGAAAGAAATTTCCCAATCCCGACGTGCTGCTGCTCTCCTACACCGGATGCTTCACATTCATGAAGTGGTTCGAGCTTCTGCGGGAGCAATACCAGTGCGAAACGATCATGTTTCACACGCCTTACATGGGGGACGGCAAGATTACCAGGAACATGATCGAGTACATGATCAAACAGCTCAAGGAGGACGTGATACCGACGCTGGAGCGCGTTTCGGGCGTCAAGTTCGATATTGACCGGCTGCGCGAGTATCTCAAGAAATCGACGCGAGCCGAGGACGATCTTGTCCGCGTGCTGCAAAGCGCAAAGGCAAAGCCTTCGCCGATCGATGCTTATTTCGGCGGCATCTATTACATCGGACCGATCTTCGGCGCGTTTCGAGGCACCGACGATGCCATCGATTACTACCGCTTCCTGCGCGAAGAAGTGGAAGATCGACTGACCAATGGCCAGGGTCCCGTGACGCCGGACGGTGACATGGGTAAGGAGAAATACCGGCTCGTGGTCGAAGGGCCACCCAATTACACGAACTTCCGTCAGTTCTGGAAGATGTTCTATGACGAAGGCGCGGTCGTGGTTGCTTCGAGCTACACCAAGGTCGGCGGCGTGTATGATTTCGGCTTCCGGCATGATCCGGACAAGCCGTTGGAGACGCTCGCCGAGTATTGTCTTGGCGTTTACACCAACCGCAGCTTGCCGATGCGCATCGAAATGTTGACCAACTACATCAACGAATATGCAGCCGATGGCCTGCTGATCAATTCGATCAAGAGCTGCAACAGCTTCTCGGCTGGACAGTTGTTGATGATGCGCGAAGTCGAAAAGCACACCGGCAAGCCGGCGGCATTCATTGAATCCGACCTTGTCGATCCACGCTATTTCTCTGCCGCCAATATCAAGAACCGGCTCGAGAGCTACTTTCAGATGATCGAGCAGAAGCGCGCCGGCGCGCGCGCCGCGGCCTAAGGAGGGGAGCTATGAAGACTTTCGTCGGCATCGATCTTGGTTCGACCACGACGAAAGCGGTTCTCCTCGACGAGGATCGCAAGGTGATTGGTCGCGGCATCACGAATTCGCGCTCGAATTACGCAACGGCGGCGCGGGTGGCGAGCGAGGAGGCGCGCGTCGACGGTCAATTCACGCTGTTCCGCCGCGCCCTCGGTGACACCGATGGTTTGATCAAGCTCGAGACTTTTCTCGGGAGGCTGGAACGAGCATTTCGTCTCGAGCAGTTTCTGGAACAGCTCAACGATCTGGAACAAACCTGTCTTGCTCAAGTACGCGGCGAGCGCTTCGCCCGGGTTGCTTCGGCCGTCAATTCAGCTCTCGGCGAAGTATTTCGACGGCTGCGTGAAGAAGCAACGGAGCTCTTTGCTCCGGGCGCCAAGCGTAAATCGGATTTCTTTCGCGACATTGCGGGCTCCCGCTACCACAGCCATGCCGAAGCAGTCGCTCGTGATACAGGGCTATCTTACGATCTGCTCCTCAACGTCTATGACAAGTCGATCATCGACGTGGAGAATCGGCCGCCAACGGGCGACTTGCGAGAGAAATTCCGGCGAGCGCTCGCGCACGTGCTGACATCAGAGCCGTCCTTGGCATCGGCGGCCACTGCGATCCAGAGCGTCATCGCGAACGCACTCGGCGTCGAGTTGGAGGAAAGCTACCTGGTCGGCACCGGGTATGGGCGCGTCACCTTGCCGTTCTCGAAGGAGCATATCCGCTCGGAGATCCTGTGCCATGGCCTCGGCGCCCACATGATGTATCCGAACACGCGAACCGTGCTCGACATCGGCGGCCAGGACACCAAAGGCATCCAGGTGGATGAAAATGGCATCGTCGTGAATTTTCAGATGAACGATCGCTGTGCCGCGGGATGCGGGCGCTATCTCGGATACATCGCCGACGAGATGAACATGGGCTTGCATGAATTGGGTCCGCTGGCGATGAAATCGGATCGCCCGGCCCGCATCAATTCGACCTGCACGGTATTCGCGGGCGCCGAGTTGCGCGACCGGCTCTCGCTCGGAGAGAAGCGCGAGGACATTCTCGCCGGACTGCATCGCGCCATCATCCTGCGCGCGATTTCGATCATCTCACGATCGGGAGGCGTGACCAACGAGTTCACCTTCACCGGCGGGGTCGCCAAGAATGAGGCCGCAGTGCGCGAGCTCAGGAAGCTGATCAGGGAAAATTACGGCGAGATGACCATAAACATTGATCCAGAGTCCATTTACACCGGCGCGCTCGGCGCCGCCGAATTCGCGCGCCGGGCCTATCTTGGCCAAACCGAGGGGAGCCAGCCATGACCATCACGGCGGGAATCGACATCGGCACCGGCGCCGTCAAGGCAGCAGTGTTCAAGGTGGAGGACGGCAACGAAGTGTGGTTGTCGCGATCGTCGCTGCGAATTCGTCAGCGGGATCCGATCGAGTTGGCGCGGATTGCTTATGACAACGCGCTCGAGGATGCGAAGCTTCGTTCGCAAGACGTCAACTACGTCGCGACGACGGGAGAAGGTGAAAGCGTGCCTTTCCACACTGGGCATTTCTACTCGATGACATCGCATGCGCGCGGCGCCATCTATCTCGATCCGCAATCGCGGGCTGCGCTTGATGTGGGAGCATTGCACGGGCGTGCGATCAGCATCGATGAGCGCGGAAAAGTGTTGAGCTACAAGATGACGAGCCAGTGCGCATCCGGATCGGGTCAGTTTCTGGAAAACATTGCTCGCTATCTCGGCATCGCGCAGGAGGAAATCGGGACCCTGTCACGCCAAGCCGACAATCCCGAGGTGGTCTCGAGCATTTGCGCCGTTTTGGCGGAGACCGACGTCATCAACATGGTCTCACGCGGCATTTCCGCGCCCAACATCCTGAAAGGCATTCATCTGTCGATGGCCGCCCGGCTTTCCAAGTTGCTGAAAGCCGTGGGAGTGACCAGCGGCGTGGTGATGGTAACGGGGGGTCTCGCTCTCGATAACGGGCTCATCGCAGCGCTCGAAGAGGATATCTCGCATATCAAAGACATGAAGGTCGTTGTTCGCAGCCATCCCGATTCGATCTATTCCGGAGCGATTGGAGCCGCGCTATGGGGCGCGTTCCGATTCCAGAAGCTCGCCGCGCTCGGGCAACTTCCAAAAGCGGCATGAACACGAGGAGGCAGCGATGGCGCTGATGATTACCGAAGCCTGCACGGCCTGTGATGCCTGCGAGCCGGTGTGCCCGAACAAAGCGATCTCGGCCGGCAATCCGATCTATGTCATCGATCCGATGAAATGTACGGAGTGCGTCGGCGCGGAAGACGAACCGCAATGCAAGCTCGTGTGCCCGGCCGAGTGCATCGTGTCCAATCCCGATTGGACCGAAAGTAACGATGACCTGCTCGCAAAATATCAGCAGTTGCATACGTGAGCGCGGCGATGACTTTCACAAACCGCATCAGCCAGACCCTTCACGAAGAGCATCGCAGCACCATCGCGCTGGTGGAGCGGCTCGAGCAGCTGCTCGCTCGGCATCCGCGCGGTGCAGCGCCGGACATCAGCGAGCGCGGGATCGCGCAGTTGCTGTCGGATCTTTCGACTGGCGTCAAAGCGGAGTTGCAGCGCCATTTCGATTTCGAAGAAAACCGTCTCTTTGCCTTTCTCAACGCCAGCGGAGACGGTGCCATCGCTGCGCATCTGACCGACGAGCATCACGCTTTACGGCCAATGGTCGCCGAGATTGTCGGACTGGCACGCGGCGCAGCCGATCGCGGCTTCGACCAGGCAACTTGGGTAGAATTTCGCCGCCTGGGCCAGGACTTCTGCGAGCGCATACTGGCTCATGTTCAGAAGGAAGAGATGGCGCTGCTGCCGATACTCGATGACAGCATGGATACGGATACCGAAGCTCGCCTGGTCGAGGAATATCTTGAAAGCACGTGAGACGCCCAATGATCACAGCTTCCCCCGTTCGAGACCGAAAGGCTCGCCCGCTCAGCGGCGCCGACATCGAGCGGGTGATTGCAATTGACTGCGCTCACAGCGGCCATGTCCGGCGGCATTTTTTTGAAAAGCGCTTTGCTGCCGCTGAAGCACGGCCCGGTGATTACATTCAGGTTGGCGCAATGTGGGGCGGCTCGTTGCGCGGTTTCGCGGTTGCCCGCATCCTTCGCGGCGAGTTTGGACACGAGCATCCGATTGCCGTTCTCGATGCGATCGGTGTCGAGGCGCAGAGTCGGGAACTCGGTATCGGAGAAGCCCTCATGAAAGAGCTTTGCGACGCAATGCGGCGCAATGGCGTGCGCTCATTGCATTCGCAGGCTGACTGGACCAGGCATGATCTTCTGCGTTTCTTCGAAGCTTCAGGCTTTGAGCTTGCTCCCCGTCTCGCCTTGGAGCGTTCGGTGTCCGAACGGCTGGACGAGGCGAGCGAAGAGGTATGACAGCGGTGGGAGGCGGCGATGGCTGAACGCGCGCGCATGACAATCCCGGAACGTTCGGGGGCGGTCGCCGAGATCAACTATGGCAAGCCGGCGGCGCCCGACTTCGGTCCGTTGGCACGCGATCGAATTCCGGTGCGCACCATGGCAGACAGAGATCTACATGCGTTGATTGCAATCGACCGTCGAATCACCGGACGCGACCGTTCTGCCTATTTTCAGCGCAAGCTCGCGGAAGCATTGCATGAATCAGACATACGCGTTTCCTTGGTCGCCGAGCAGGATGGCAGGCCGGTTGGTTTCATCATGGCGCGCGTCGATTTTGGCGAATTCGGGCGGCTTGAGCCGACGGCCGTGATGGATACCATTGGCGTTGATCCGAATTATCGTGATCAGGGTGTCGGGCGTGCGCTCCTGTCGCAACTGCTCATCAATCTGATGACGCTTCGCGTCGAACATATCAGAACGGAACTCAACTGGAATGATCGGGAACTTCTCGGTTTCCTCGATCACTGTGGCTTCCGTCCCGCACGTCAGCTCTGCTTCGAACATGCTCTCGAAGCCTCAGGCTGAATGCCGCCGCCTGCAGTTCGATTTTTCCGGCCGGCACGCGCTCGTCACCGGCGCAAGCCGGGGAATCGGGCGGGTGATTGCCGATGCGCTTGCCGCCGCCGGCGCACTTGTGGATGCTTTCGATCTTCGCGATCCCGAGCGGCCCAATGATTTCCCTCACCATTTCGTCCGGCTCGATGTCGCAGACGCAGGAGCTGTCGAAAACGCGCTGATGGAATTGCCGGAAATGCCCAGCCTGCTGGTCAACAATGCCGGCATCACGCGTGATCGTTCCATTGCGAAGATGAGCGATCTGGAGTGGACGGCGGTGCTCTCCGTCAATCTCACCGGCGCATTCAACACGATCCGTGCGGTTGCTCCGCACATGGCGGCGAAAGGCTATGGCCGGATCGTCAACATCACCTCGATAAATGGGCTGCGTGGAAAGTTTGGCCAGGCCAACTACGCCTCGGCGAAAGCCGGCCTGATCGGCCTCACCAAAACAGCGGCACGCGAATTCGGCAAGAAGGGCGTGACGGTCAACGCGGTCGCTCCCGGCATGGTGATGACCGACATGGCCCGTGCTCTGCCGGCTGAGATCATCGGCCAGGCCGAAAGCGAAGCGGCGCTCGCCACGCTCGCCGGGCCGGAAGACGTCAGCGACGCCGTGCTCTTCCTGCTGTCCGACGCTGCCCGTGCAATTACCGGCGAGGTGCTTCGCGTCGATGCCGGCCAATATATCTGAGCCGCCACTTAAGTTTAGCGCGGCGCGCTCATCGCGCCGGGCGTCGCGTCACCTGGCCGGTGAACCAGCCGAAAGCAACATTTTGCTGCAACTCACGAGCTTCTCCGCCCGGCGCCTCATCAAACCGTCGCCAAACGGGTTGCCTTCCGTGACGCAAATGCCAAATACGCAGCGTAGCCGACCAGCGCGAAGATCGTCGCGGTCGCGCTGCCAGCGCGCAGATCGACCCATTCGAACAGGTCACTGCCGACGCGGAGAATGACGGATGCGTGCAACAGGGCGAGCGGCCCATAGGCAAAGCCGCTGTATCCTACACGGATTCCGATCAGCGCAGGCAAAATAATCGGAGCATGTCCGAACACCAACGCCACACCGGCGGACGAATACGTCCACTAGGCGATATGACGTCGCCCGTTCCACCAGCCGCACTGCGACTGGAGTTCTTAGGGCCAAAAGCGCGCCGCCGATTTGATTTAAGTCATGAGAATAAGCTTGCGCGATTGGTATTGTTAAACCCCGTGGCCAGTCAGGACTTGGAGCTAATCATGTCAGTGGAGATTCTGCTTCCCCTCGGGTGGGCGCCGCCCATTGGATATGCCAATGGCATCGCCGCCCCTGCGGGCCGTATCGTATTCATCGCCGGCCAGGTCGGCTGGGACGAAAAGCAGCAGTTTCATAGCGACAAGCTGGTCCCGCAGTTTGAGCAAGCGCTGAAAAACGTGCTGACGGTGCTTGCAGAGGCCGGCGGTCGTCCGGATCACATTTGCCGCATGACGGCATATTGTATCGACAGGCCCGCTTATCTTTCAGGGCGAGCTGAGCTGGGACGCATCTGGCGGCAGCTGATGGGTAAGCATTTCCCGGCGATGAGCATGATCTTCGTTGCGGATCTCCTTGATCATCCCGGAAAGATTGAACTCGAGGCAACGGCCGTCATACCGTGATGACAGGAGAGTGTGACTGCTCATTTTGTTAGGTGGCCGCAATCTTGGAGTGTGCTTGATCAAAGAGCGATGCCGCACAGCGTCGTGCCAGGGCTGCGACGGCAAGGCGGCGGTAGTGAGCCGACGCAATTGTGGTTCGCATCGGATGAGCCTGCTTTTGCACCAGACGATCGATATCCTGCAATGCTTTTTCGTCGATCGATCGACCTAGGATTGCGTCGGTTCCGGCGAGGACCAACGGTCGGGAATTGGTGCCGGTGAGCGCGATGCGCAGAGACGTCGCCATTCCGTTGGCGGCGCTTAGCGCAACCGCTACGCCGGCCAGGGGATAGTCGATGGCTCCGCGTATGCGTACCTTGGAATAGACCGAAGGTGGCGCTTGCGCCGGCAAAAGCACTGCCACCACGAGTTCGCCCGCGGCAAGTGTGAGATGCGCGCGGCCGTCCTCGACATATAGTTGCTCGAGCGGAATGCGCCAGCGGTGCTGGACGTCCTCGACCTCCACTACAGCGCCGAGGGCGAGCAGCGCCGGCGCGAGGTCACCGGTGAAAGCGGCATGGCAGTGCTGGCCCTGCGGCGCAACGTGGCACACATCGCCATCTTTTTTCAGGCAGAATCCGTTGGCTCTCCGCCACCATTCGGTTTGATTGTAGTAGATGCAGCGCGTGTCCAGACAAAGATTGCCGCCGACCGTGCCCAACGCGCGATGGCCGGGTCCAGCGATTACCTCGGCGGCCTGTGCCAGTGCCCGATATTGCGCGGCGATCATAACATTGCGGGCGAGTGCCGCGATCGTGACGCCCGCCCCGATGCGCGTGCCGTCATCGCTGAACTCGATTTCCGCCATTTCATCGATGCCGGAAAGATCGATCAGCAAATCCGCAGTGCTCAGGCCATGGCGGATATTGACGAGAAGATCGGTACCGCCGGCAATGAAACGACTGCCAGGGTGCTCACGCTGCGCTGCGATGGCATCCTTCGTCGTGCGCGGGCGAGCAAGATGGAGTTCAGGCATCAGTGCGCTCACGATGAGCTCCCCGCGCAGCGGCAAGCCGCGCCTGCCTGCGGCGCTCGACCAGCGCCGCCATCACCCGATCCGGGGTTACGGGCAATTCGTCCAAATCAATGTCGATAGCGTTCGCGACCGCATTGACCAACGCCGGCGGAAATCCCGCCAGCGCACCCTCGCTCGCCTCCTTGGCGCCAAAGGGCCCGTGCGGATCGTGACTTTCAACAATATGAACTTCGATTGGCGGCGATTCGGCAATCGTTGGAACGCGGTATTCAAGCAGACTGGCATGAAACGGCAGCCCATTGACATAGCAGGTTTCCTCGCTCAGCGCCTGTCCCATGCCCATCCAGACGGATCCTTCGATCTGTCCTTCCACCGCCAGAGGATTGATCGCGTAGCCGCAATCGAGAGCGGCCCAGACGTTTTCGACCGTGACGAGACCGGTCGCCTCATCGACGCTCACTTCAACAACTTGAGCGGCATAGCTGAACCCCATGGTCGAGCCCACGGCGCCACCACGGTGCTTGCCGCCCTGCGCCTCCGGCGGGCAGGTGAAAGTTCCGGACACGGTGATGGGTCCGCCGTCGACGAGCACGGTCTTCACCACCTCCGAGAACGGGATGTTTGATTGTCCCTGCCGCCCGACATGGAACATCTCAGCGATGCATTCGATATCTTCGGGGCGCGCGTCGAGCTTGCGAGCCGCTGCCTGAGCGAGGATCGCGTTGAGCTTCTTGGCCGCATCGATTGCTGCGTTTCCGACCATGAAGGTAATGCGGGAAGAATAGGCGCCATTGTCTTTTGGCGTCACGGCACTATCGCCAGCGACTACGCGCACGCGCTCGAGCGAAATGCCGAGCGTTTCCGCAACCGCTATGGCAACCATGGTCGAAGAGCCTTGCCCGATATCGGCAGCCCCGGTCAGTGCGGTCACGCCGCCATCGAAATCCAGCCTCAGATTGATGACGGCATGCGGCTCTCCGGTCCAATGGATCGGCTTCGCCGCACCACTGACATAGTGCGAGCAGGCCATGCCCATGCCCTTACCGTGCGGCAGTTTGCCGATGCGCTCGCGCCATCGGCTGGCTTGCTCAACCTTGTCGAGACAGTGTTCGAGACCGTAACTGTTCACCGTCAGATCATTCAGGGTGCGCGTCGGCGCGCGCAGAAGGTTGGCGCGGCGGATAGCGAAAGGGTCGAGCCCGAGCTCACGCGCCATGCGATCAAGCAGACATTCGAAAGCATGGCGAGTATCCACTGAGCCGTGGCCGCGCATCGCTCCGCAGGGAGGAAGATTGGCGTATACGCGATAGCCGTCATACTTGATGGCCGGTATGTCGTAGATGCCTTGCAGCAGCGCTCCGGCGTAGAGGATCGTGACGATTCCGTAGCCGGCATAAGCGCCTCCGCGCTGAACGACCTCGCATTCGCACGCCGTGATGCGGCCGTCCCGCCGCATCCCGAGCTTTAGCCTGATGTCGGTCTGGGGACGCGCGCGATGGGTGAGGAAATTCTCCTCTCTTGCAAGGCGCGTCATCACCTTCCCCGTGACGGCGCGAGCGAGAAGCGCGGTGATGATTTCAAAATTCAGCACCTCGACACGCGCACCAAAACCTCCGCCGATGAAAGGCTTGATCACGCGAATGCGCGAGGTATCCATGTCCAGACATCGTGCCAGCATCAAATGCAGATAATAGCCAACCTGAGATACGCTCTGGACGGTAAGTCGGCCCGTCAGCGGGTCGTAATCGGCAAGACAGGCGTGTGGCTCGATTTGCGCGTGATTGACCTCGGCGCAATGAATCCGTTCTTCGCGTATGAGGTCGGCCGCGGCAAAACCCTGAACCAGGTCGCCGAATTGGTGGTGCACCTCGCGCTCGAGATTGCCGGGCTTGTCCTCATGCAACAATATCGCGTCTGGAGCGCGCGCTTCCTCCGACGTGTAATAGGCCGGAAGCTCCCGCACCTCGAATTCGATCAAATCGAGGGCACGCGCGGCGGTCTGCGCGTCGGTTGCCGCAACCGCGGCGACGGGCTCTCCGCGATAGCGGACACGACCACGCGCCAAAGGATATTCGTTCATGGCGACCGGCAGAACACCATAGGTGTGGGGACAATCTTCACCGGTCACGACGGCCACAACGCCGTCGAGAGCACGAGCCTTGGAGACGTCGAGGCGAACGATCTCGCCGTGGCTCCAAGGGCTCCGAAAGATACGCGCCGCCAGCGCCTCGCCCTGATCGAGGTCCGCGGTATAGCGTGCGCGCCCGGTGACCTTCTCGATCCCGTCGATCAGCGGTACCCCGATGCGACGCGCCGCTGCGTTGCCGTTCGGACCAGCAGTCATGACGACATCTCGGCGGCCGCCCTTACCAACTCGATGATCTTCACGTAGCCGGTGCATCGGCAGAGATTGCCCGATAAGGCCGCGCGTATCTCAACGTCGCTGGGCTGGGGTTTGCGACGCAAGAGACCTTCCGCCGCCATGATCATGCCGGGCGTACAAAATCCGCATTGCGCCCCAAGCTTCTCGTGAAAAGCGCGCTGCAGGCGGTTGAGCTTGCCCTGCTGCGCAAGGCCTTCGATGGTCTCTATGCAACGTCCTTCGCAGCGCACCGCGAGCATGATGCAAGATGGCACCGCCACCCCATCGAGAAGGACCGTGCAGGCGCCGCATTCGCCCCCGTCACAGCCGGTCTTGACGCCGGTCAGGCGGGCGCACTCGCGCAGGTAATCGACCAGCAATTGGCTCTCGACGACGGCGTCCTCGCGCCAGCGTCCGTTGAGTTTCACCCGCAGCAATCGCTTTCTCGGCGGCGATCCCTCTGGCTGCATGAGACGGCCTTCCCTGCTCCCCGGTCCAGCGGGAATGACCGGGCGATTGCGGTTACGTCGCCCGGGATTGCCCCGAAGCGCCATGATCTAAATCAAAGACGGCGTCCGGCAGTGGCGTCTTAATTATGATCAAGAACCGTCATGGGCGCAGGCGGATGACAGCCCTTCGCGATTACAACGCCGCTGTCGATTTCGTGGACCGCAACGTCGCCGAAGGCCGCGGTGACAAGACCGCGTGCATCGATCCCGCGCGAAATATCACCTATGGTGAATTGCGCGACGCGGCTGCTCGCATCGGTCCAATGCTTGCGCGACTGGGGATCGAGCCGGAGAACCGAATTGCGCTCGTTCTCCTCGACACGGTCGACTTTCCAATTCTGTTCTGGGGAGCGATCCGCGCCGGCATCATACCTGTCCTGCTCAATACGCGGCTCACTGCCGATCAATACCGCTACCTGCTTGAGGACTCGCGAGCAAAGGCGGTGTTCGTTTCCACAGCGCTGCTGCCGGCCGTGCAGGAGGCGGCAAAGGACGTGTCCACCTTGAAAGCCGTCGTCGTGGTCGGCGGCGGCCCGGACTTAGTGCTGCGGCTGGAGCGACTCCTGGCCGCAGAGAATGAAGGCGCTGCGCCGGCCAGAACCTGCGCCGATGAGGTTGCGTATTGGCTATATTCCTCGGGCACGACCGGAATGCCGAAGGGCGTGATGCACGTGCATTCAACCCCGATAGCCCTGGCGCGGTTGTCTGGCCAGGACCGCATCGGGATACGCGAGGACGATGTCGTATTCTCGGCGGCCAAGCTCTTTTTCTCCTATGGCCTCGGCAATGCGATCTTCTGTCCGATGTCGGTCGGGGCAACTTCGGTGTTCTACCCCGAGCGGCCCACTCCGCAGACCGTGTTTGAAACACTGCGGGGCTATCAGCCGACCATGTTCTATGCCGTTCCAACTCTATATGCGGCCATACTTGCCGATCCTGAATGCACGCCGCAGAACAGCTCCCATCGGCTGCGGCTGTGCTTCTCGGCCGGCGAACCGCTCCCGTGCCATGTGGGCGAAGCCTGGAAAGAGCGTTTTGGCCTGGACATCGTCAACGGGGTTGGCTCCACCGAGATGGGCCATCTCTACCTGACGAATCTTCCAGACGCGGTCGAGTACGGCACCGCCGGCGTGCCCGTCAAAAATTACGATCTACGGCTGGTAGATGACTGCGGGGGCGAAGTTGCCGACGGCGAGATCGGCGAGCTCCTGGTGCGCGGCCAATCTGCAGCCGCCGGTTACTGGAACCAGCGCGAAAAAACACGGCAAACCTTCGTCGGCGAGTGGACGCGCACAGGGGACAAATATGTGCGCCGCGCCGATGGTATCTACATCTACTGTGGACGCACTGACGACATGTTCAAGGTGAGCGCCATCTGGGTATCTCCATTCGAGGTCGAAGCAGCGTTGATAACGCATCCACGCGTGCTCGAGGCAGCTGTTGTGCCGGCGCAAGACGGCAATGGTCTTACCAAGCCGAAGGCCTATGTGGTGCTCAAGGACAAGCGCGAGGCAACGAGTCGAGCTCTCCACGAGGAGCTCAAGGTGCACGTGAAGCGCACGATAGGGCCCTGGAAATATCCGCGCTGGATCGAGTTTGTGGATAGCTTGCCCAAAACCGCAACTGGAAAGATCCAGCGGTACATCCTGCGCAGCATGGCGAGTTCGCAAAGCAGCGGCGCAAACGGCGGGGGCACCCTGATGCCTAACCTATCGCACCGCTGCAGCAAGCTGCATGCGCCTGGGAGAGGTGAAGCAGGAGGAGCCCAGCCATGCTAAGGATGACCGTTGCGAAGGAAATAGCGACGGTCACTTTGAACCGTCCACCCGTGAACGCCATCAACGAGGAGTGGGTGCGCGCGTTTGGCAGCACGCTGGATAGCCTTGCCGGACGCCGGGATTGGCGCGTTCTTCATCTGCGTTCGGATCAAAGCGTGTTCTGTGCGGGAGCAGACCTGAGACAGGTGCGCGATCACATGGACGCGTCCCACGGTCCGGACCGCATGTATGAATACGTCGCCAGTATTCAGCGACTCTATCGGCGCATTGAGCAGTTGCCGCAGGTAACCTTGGCGGAGATTGGCGGGGCGGCGATGGGTGGGGGGCTCGAACTGGCACTTGCCTGTGATCTGCGTATTGCCGGCAACGACGTGAAGCTCGGCCTTCCCGAGGCTCGACTCGGATTGATTCCCGGCGCCGGCGGCACGCAGCGATTGACCAGACTTTGCGGCCGGTCCGTGGCGAGCCGGCTCATCCTCGGCGCTGAAATCATCAACGGTGCAATCGCGCGCGATTTGGGCGTCGTACACTGGGCCGTGCCGCGGTCAGAGCTCTCCGCGGCCGCGGTCGACATCGCCAAGCGAGTAGCAGCCCTTCCTGCCGCCGCCCTTGCATGGAGCAAGGCGTGTATTTTCGCCGCCGGCGAGCCCGGCGACGACGGCTACCGGGACGAGCTCGAAGGCACGCGTCGTCTGCTGACAAGTACGGAGACGCGCCAACGCGTGCAGTCATTTCTCGCTGGCGCGCTGCAATAATTACGACAATACGCGGAAGAACGGGAGAGCTATCATGAAACTTGAAGAGAAAACAGCGCTGGTTACCGGCGGGGCGTCCGGCATCGGCAAAGCAACGGTAATGGAGCTGGCCCGCTGCGGCGCGACCGTGATTTGCGCCGATGTGAACGCGCAGATGGGCGCGGAGCTCGAACGGGAAGCAGCGGAGACCAATTTCGCTGTCGAATTCGTATTCATCGACCTCGCCGATTCGAATTCAGTTCGACGCTGCGCCACCGGCGTGCTCAAGCGCCACTCCCGAATCGACATACTGGTCAATGCGGCGGGTTGGAACGACATTCAGCCATTCGTGGAAAATCCACCCGATTATTTGGACCGGGTCATTGCCATCAATCTCGGTGGAATGCTGCACCTCACGCAGGCGCTGCTTCCAGCCATGATCGCCGCGGGCAAGGGAAAGATCGTCAATGTATCGAGCGATGCCGGCCGTGTGGGCAGCACCGGTGAGACGACTTATGCGGCCGCCAAAGGTGGAGTGATCGCCTTCACCAAGTCTCTTGCCCGCGAAGTCGCGCGCCATTCGATCAACGTCAATTGCATCTGTCCCGGGCCGACCGATACGCCCATGCTGGCGTCGCGGCCGGAAAAGCTGAAGGAAGCTTTCCTGCGCGCTATTCCATTCCGACGCTTTGCCAAGCCACAGGAGATCGCGGATGCGATCCTGTTTTTCGCAAGTCCGCGTTCCGACTATATTACCGGCCAAGTGCTCAGCGTCAGCGGCGGGCTGACCTTTGCCGGGTGAAGGAGGGTCGATCATGTCCACATCCATCGGAACGGTAAAAGCGCATCTCGACGAGGGTCACTCGGCCAGCTTTGAGACGGCCCAGCGGTTTCGTCCGCCGCGCGTCGATTTTGCGAATTTCAAGCCGCGGCACTTCGTTTGGCAGCTCGACGGCAAGGTTGTCACGATCACGCTCAACCGGCCGGAACGCAAGAACCCGCTCACGCTGGAATCCTATGGCGAGCTGCGCGACACCTTTCGTGATCTCGTTTACGCAGACGCTGTCAAGAGCGTGGTGATCACCGGGGCTGGCGGCAATTTCTGCTCCGGCGGCGACGTGCACGAGATCATCGGCCCGCTCGTGGAAATGCAGCGCAACGGTGACACCGCCAGCCTGCTCGCCTTCACGCGGATGACCGGCGATCTGGTCAAGGCGATGCGCGCCTGTCCGCAGCCGATCGTGGCCGCGGTCGACGGTATCTGCGCCGGCGCAGGAGCGATCCTGGCGATGGCGTCCGACCTGCGCCTGGGAACGGCGCGCAGCAAGGTTGCTTTTCTATTCGTGCGGGTTGGTCTTGCCGGAGCTGATATGGGCGCGTGCAATATCCTGCCGAGAATCATCGGGGCGGGACGTGCAGCCGAACTGCTCTATACCGGCCGCAGCATAGACGGCAACGAGGCCGAGCGGTGGGGGTTCTACAACCGGCTGTGCGAGCCCGACGCGGTGCTGGGCGAGGCGCAGGCGTTGGCAAAATCCCTTGCCGACGGCCCGACATTCGCGCATGCCATGACCAAGCGCTGCCTCCACCAGGAATGGAGCATGGGCATCGAGGAGGCCATCGAGGCGGAAGCACAGGCACAAGCCATCTGCATGCAAACCAAGGATTATGAGCGGGCTTACGAGGCGTTCGTCAGGAAGGATAGACCTGTCTTCCAGGGCAATTAGAGAGCATTTAATCAGGCGCGCCGGCCTTGATCTTGATCAATGCGGCTGATCACCCCCCCGCATAAGCTTTATCAATTTTGAAGGAGGGATGCCGTGCGAGCGATCCACTCTCTTAAGGCCCTGGTCAACAGAATCACAAGCCGAATTGCGGCAGCTCGAAGCAGGCCTGTTTTCTACTGCGGGCAGTGCGAGCGGTGGGAACGATGCGGTCTTCCACCAAGTGCCAACTGCATCACCATGCTGGCGCAAATTGCCCGCAACGGCGGGTCGAACAGGGACGTCGCGTGGTGGCGGGCCAGTTTGGGCTCGTAACGACGCAAAGGCATGAGCGCTGAAACGGTCACGCGGGTCGCTGCTTTCCTGGACGCGCATCATGTCGCGTCACTAGCAACCTGCGGGCTTGAGGGACCGCATGCGGCAAACGTGTTCTACGTTCGCGATGGCCTCGCTCTGCTTTGGGTCTCCGATCCGAAGAGCTGGCATTCGGCCGATCTTGAGAGCGACCCGCGTATCGCGGCGACCATTGCGCCCGATTATTCCGGCATTGATGAGATTCGCGGGGTTCAGATTTCAGGTCATGCCCGCATCATAGCGGGCGCGCTTGATCGCGCGAATGCACGACTGCTGTTCGAAGCGCGTTATCCCTGCGTGAAGCAGCTATTCGAGGGGCACTCCGCCTTGCGAGAGGCCTACGAAAATATCGGGTTTTACCGGCTTGAGCCGGCGCGCATGGTGCTCATCGACAATAGTCGAGGTTTTGGCCACAAGGACACGCTCGACCTGGAAAAATTCCCAGCCGATTGCCTTCTATTTAAAGGGTAGGACTTTCATGCTCTCACCAACCGACTCCACGAGCGCCTCATCAGAGATACGCGCTAAAGCCTTCGACGTGACCACGCGTTCCAATGCCGCGCCGCACCTGACGTATGAGGATCTGCGCCAATGGATCGTCGAGGCGCGCAAGCTTGGCGAGGTCAAGGATGTGAGCGGGCTGTCCTGGCAGCAGGATATCGGAATGATCGCGGGCTTGGCGCTGCACGATGACTCCGCCCCTTGCTTCGTCTTCGACACCGTGCCCGGAACCATCGCTGGCAGCCGCGTGCTGGTCAATTTCTTCGGCGGCAGGCGCAAGAACATGACACTTGGATTTCCGGCCGATCTCAACAAGCTCGACCTGAGCGAAGGCTTCCGCAGCCATTTCATGGCGCCGATGAAGCGCATTGCGCCCAAATACGTCAGTCAAGGTCCGATCTTCGAGAACGTCATGCGGGGAGATGACGTCGATATCACGCGCTTCCCGGCGCCGAAATGGCACGAGCCCGACGGTGGCCGCTATATCGGCACCGGCAGCTTCAATGTCACCCGTGATCCGGACGAGGGCTGGACCAATTGCGGTACCTACCGGGTAATGATCCATGACGCCAAGACCGCAGGCTTTTATATCTCGCCCGGCAAGCATGGGCGCCAGATGCGCGACAAGTATCGCTCGCGCGGCGAGCCGATGCCGGTCGCCGTGGTCTGCGGCGGCGACCCCATGACGTTCCTGATGGCCTGCAGCGAGGTGCCCTACGGCGTGTGCGAATACGAGATCGTCGGCGGGATGCGCGGCACGCCGGTCGAAGTGATCAAGGCTCCAATCACCGGGCTTCCGATCCCGGCCAATGCCGAGATCGTTCTCGAAGGCTTTGTCGAGCCCGGCAATGAGCGCATCGAGGGGCCGTTCGGCGAGTGGACCGGCTATTACGCCAGCGAATGTGCGGCCCGAGCCCGTGTTCGATGTGAAGGCCGTCTACTACCGCAACGACCCCATATTATTGGGCTGCCCGCCGCAGCGGCCGCCCGACGAAATCTGCCGCTACCGTGCGGTGATACGCTCGGCGCTCTTACGCGAGAACATCCAAAAGGCGGGCGTGCCGGGTGTCACTGCGGCCTGGGCCCATGAGGTAGGCAACGCGCGGCTTCTCCTCGCCGTCGCCATCCATCAGCGCTATCCCGGCCATGCCAAGCAGGCTGGCCATATCGCGGCCATGTGTCATGTCGGCGCCTATTGCGGGCGCTATGTGATCGTGGTCGACGAAGACATCGACGTGTCCAATCTGGAAGAGCTGGTCTGGGCCATGCTCACGCGCTCGGATCCTGCGACCTCGATCGATGTCATCCGCAATGCCTGGTCGACCCCGCTCGATCCTCGTATCGAGCCCGAGCGCAAGGCGGTCGGCGACAACACTAACAGCCGAGCGGTGATCGATGCCTGCCGGCCATGGCATTGGCGCGAGAAATTCCCCAAGGTGAACATGCCCACGCCCGAAGAGCGCTGCATGGCGGAAGAAAGATTCGGCCACCTGTTCAAGAGGTGATCCAACTGAGTGCATGAGGTTGTCATCCTTCCCGCGCAATTCCGGCGCGGCAGGTTGCCCGCAGCGCTACTGGAGCAATTTGGAGCCAAAGAAGCGCGGCGAGAGGCCGCGCAGAAGCGCAAGCGATTCCTGCGTTGCAAAATCTTCCAAACGCAGCTGCGGATTTCGCGGACAAATACGTTCGAACATTGCGCGTGCGCTCGCATCGGCCGGCGGTGGAATGGTCGCGTCAATCAGCATCTTGGAGCCAAGCCGCTGCCAGAGCGCGGTCCCCGGTGCGCCGAGCTCCGGCAGGCTCGCATCCATCGCGTGGTTGTGTGTGCCGGGAATGATGACCACGTCCTCCTGAGGATTGACGCGCGTCGACAAGGCCCACAGCAGCTCTGAAGGATTGAAAATATCGACGTCGGCATCAACGGCGATCACGAGTTTCGGATGTTGATACTCGGACGCTAGCGCCGCCAGCAGGACATTTTTGGCTTCGCCGTAGGCGCGTGGCGTCATCTGCACGACCAGGCCGAAGATGCCGGGCAGCGCCATCACATTGTGGATATTTGGTCCGCCGCCGACATTCTTGAGCCGCCGGAAGATTGCGGCACTCATCGGGACCTTGTGAAAGACACAACCTTCCATTTCGGATCCGTTCTGAAGGTTCTTGAAGATTGCGTCGTGTCGCCGCGTCATGAATTTATATTCGACGATCGGATTCTTGCCGGTTCCGGTCACGTAATAGTCCTGGAACTCCGAGAACGGTCCCTCATCCTCGCGGTAATGAGGCGGAATGTGTCCTTCGAGGACGATCTCCGCGTCGGCGGGCACTTCGAGATCGACAGTCTCGCACTTCACCAGGCGGGCAGCCTCGCCAAGATATCCGCCGGCAATCTCGAATTCATCGACACCATAGGCTGCGGTCGTAGCAGCGGCAGCATAATAGAGGGGGTGATGACCGATGAAGATGGCCACCGGCATTGGCTCGTTTCGTTCCTGATATTTGAGATAGTTCTTCCAGGTGTGCCGCGGATAGAGAAGAATGCCGGATTTATGCGCACCCTTGATCTGCAGGCGATGGAAGCTCACGTTGCGCTGGCCGCTGTCGGGGTCTCTGCTCACCACCAGACCGGAGCCGATCACCGGGCCTCCGTCGCGTTGTCCGGCCACATGGACCGGCAGCTCGGCAAGACTGAACTCCTCAGGTTTGAGCTTCACTTCCTTAACAGGCCCGTCGGTCACCCTGATTGGGGAGACGCAACGACCCATCCGGTCAGCTACGCACGGCACGAGTGCCTCTTCGCTTGTGCCAAAAGCAAGAGCCGCATGGCGCATATTCGCTGGCGCTTGGCCCAGTGAACGCCAGCCGTGCGGCAGGTTTTCGAAAAACAGCGCCTTTTCGCGACTCTGGTAGAGCAACGATCCCATCTCGGTCAGGGGATCCACCGGTTTGTCGATGCGGACGAGCTCGCCGGCCCCTTCCAGGTCGGTGATCCAGGTCCGCATGTCCTTCGGGCATATGTTTGAGGCCATGGCGGGCTCCATCACCGCAGCGGCGTGTGCAGCTTGGGAAGCACCGGCCACTGGTCGATCCCGACGCTCCGTTGATCCGAAATAATGGACCACAACAGGACGCCTGCGCCATGGTCGAGCCGGGCACGAGTGTGTGTGAGCATGGGCACTCCTTGCTTGAGCCTTCGGAGATGTAGAAAATATTCGGTCCGAGTGTCGCGCCTTGATCTTTGTCAATCTCTTCCGTGCTACGGGTTTGGCAAAGTCAGGGGCGCGACGGCACCTCGAACGGGAAACGCGTGATCTCGACATTCATGGCATTGCCGTTGACGATGAGCTGAGTGCTCAGCGTGTATCGGCCTTGCGCCAGCTTGTCGCTGAGGTCGAGACGGCAGCTTGCGTCCGCGCCGACCGCAATTCGGCCTGCGAGCACGACGTGCCCTTCGTCATCGGTCACCATATAAGGGCATTCCGGCGCCGAGCGCTTGATCACGTCGGCGCCCAGCGATTGCAGCGGCTTGCGCACGATGTCGTGGCTGCGCGCATGCTTCTGCACCAGCTCGATATCGCCCAGGATCTTGATGGTTTCCCCGTCACGCGCGATCCCGGTGATAAAACCACGGCGCGGGATCGCGTAGGCGTCATAGGAGCCGACGCCGAGCGGATAACTCAGATCGCGGAAAGCTTCGAGCGTCACGCTGTCGGGCGACCACTGCTTGAGCTGATACGGTCCGTTGCTGACGAGGAAATGTCCGCGCTCCCTGTAGAATGCGGCAAGCGCCGCCCAGCGCCGGCGCGCCTCGTCTTTGCTGACCAGTTGATCGAGTTGTTGCGGGCGATATCCCTCGCGCGCGAAATCCTCGACCAAGCCAGCTAACCGCCTGTTCATGTCTTGCGAGCGCACCAGATCGAGCCATTCGACACCGCGGCGCGCCGCTTCGATCTGCGAGAACGCCGCCCATCCCCGTGAAACCGCTTCCTCCATCAGCACCAACAGATGCCAGGGCAGCGTGGACCACGGCGGAGCGACGATGGCATCCTGTTCGGGGTCGAGAGCAGAGACCGAAGTATAGACATCAATCACAAACAATTCGCGGATGTATTCGAAATCTCCGAACCGGAACGATTTGGAAGTGGTGTCGCTACCGACCACCCGCACGCCCAGAAGCCGTGCGCGCATGACGGCGCTGGCAGCGGCAACCAGCGCATCCGCGGGAGCGTCCTCGTTGGTGCGTGCGCCGCCCCAGCGATAGGCGAACATGTACGAATAGAGAAGGTCCGCGGCATTCATGTGCGTGCCGTCATGGAAGGCCGAGGCGAGCACGCGGTAAGTCAGCTTCTGCCCCGCGATTTTTCCGCTCCTAACCGGTTGGAGCCGGCCGGTTCCAGGCTCGGGCAAGACCGCATCCGCCGGAATGCTCAGTTCGGCCTCGAGCGGTTGCGCAGGCGCGCGCCGCTGCACGACCGGCTCGGCGAGAATGCTCAGACTCACGAAGGTGTAGACCACCATCAGCGCCGTGAGCGGGATTTGCGAGCGCAGCACGGCTGAACGCGTGTCGAGCACCTCAAGTGCCTTACGGTGCGCGAGATAGACGGCTGCGACATGGCCGGTGAGGATGGCGGTCACCGCCGCGTACCAGGCAAACCGCGCATCGACGATGCCGATATCGACGCGATAGGACGCGGTCCCAAACAGGTTCCAGCCGAATCCGAACGGATCGGATATGAGCGGGATGATGTATTGGCCCTGGATGAGGAGAAATGTGAGGTAATGCGCGAGGTGATAGCCGATCGCTATCGGCACGAGGGTTAAGGCAAAGTGCCGTGCGAGCACGAGCGGAGATAGTGCTGCGCCCGCGGCGGCGCTCATAACCGTGCTGATCGCGAGATAGCTGCCGAGGAATATGAGCCAGAACGCCAGCAGCCCCGCGGTGCGCACCGCCATCAATTTGAAATCGCCGAAAGCGGAAAGGTGAGCGGCGAGCGCGCTCTCCAGCTGTCCCCATTCCGGGGTTGTCAACGCGCCATCGTAGAGCACGCTTGCAAGGAGTAGCAGCACGAAGGCCATCATCGAGGTGGTGACCGCGCTGCTGTCGAGCAGGCCTGCGCCGAACGGTCGCAACAATAGCCGCGGCCGCGGCCCGGTTCGTATTTCAAACGGCGCGAAACGGGCGAAGGTACCGAAAAGCAATGTGAAGACCTCGCCATGCGCCAGCCAGGGCTCGCGGCCGAACAAAAACATGCCGGCGAAGGTCAGGGCGGAATAGGCGACTGCCAAGGATGCAATGAATTGCGGAACGGCGGGATTTGGATAGACCAGTTCGGTCCAGGACAACGCCAGGAGGAAGACGAATGCCGGCCACGTCCCCAGTGCCGCCGGATAAGGCAGCAGGCAGAGATGAGCTCTGCCGGTGATCGGGCGCGTGATGGCTGCAAGCAATTCAAACAGCGTTCGCCACGGATTGACCACAAGCCACAGGTTGCCGACGAACGCCGAAACATATGCGACGCCTACCCAGCCGATGATCCAGACCATGGTCGGCGCGATGTTCTTGTAAGGGTTCTGGTCGCCCGCGAATCCGGCGGCGATGGTGACGACAAAGGCTGCCAGCACTAGAAGCTTGAGCGCCCATGCCAGGGCGGGACTGGCGACGAGCCGCCCAAGGCGCGTGGCGAGCAGGTCGATACCGGCATGCCCGCGCGACGAGGGTGCCTCGCGCACGAACAGTCCGACAATGATAAACGTCACGACGACCGCTGCGGCCGTCCCGAACAGATAGAAGGAAAGGGGGATCGGAAGATCGTAGCGTTGCCCGAAGCCGTGCGCGGCGGCCGGCGTTGCTGCGTGACAAGCGATCGCTGCCCCAGCCGCGAGCGCCCGCACTACCGCTGCGGCATGCAAGCGATCAGGCGCCTTACGGGTAGACCTCGATGGTGACAAGAACGTCCCCGTGCTCGTGCCCGCCGGATGGCAGCTTGGCGAGGTGGGGTTCCACCATGAACCGGCCCGTGGCGCGGGCCGTGAACATCATTTCGGTTGTAGCGCCGGGCGTAATCTGTTTCTCAATGTCGTAGCCATGGAGATGAATCGTCATTGGACGATCGCTGCTCCATTCGAGCTTCACGACGTCGTTTTGCTTGACGCGGATGAGCCGCATGTTTTCCGGGACGTGGCCGTTCTCGACCCGCAACGCGTAGGTGACCTCGGCCGCACGCGCGGTTGAAACTTGCATGACACCGCTTAATGCGAGGATCAGGACGCAAAACGCAAGCGTTTGCGCGCGCATTCATGGACTCCAATTGGCCGGAAGGTCGGAGATGCGGTTGAGCATCCACCCCGCCTCGTACGGGGCCGGAAGGAGCGCGGGATCGCCGACAGCAAATCCCATGAATTGTCCAAAACCATCGGTCATGCCCCCGACCGGATTCCAGGCGGCGACCGGTTTGTCGCCGATACCGAGCGCGAGCCAGCCGTTCCAGGGAAAGTCCTTGAGCTTCACGGTGCGAATGAACATGGGCGATGCCAACCCGGTTATTGCATCGTATCCGATGTTCTCGATTCCGGCCGAGAACTCCACGTTGACGTATTCTCGTTTAAGCGTGTAGCCGATCATCGTTGTTTGGCAGCCCGCGGTGAGCGCCCCCACGAGGTCGCGTTCGAGATTGATCCGCTCGGCCAAGCCGACGAAATCACCTGCCTCGAGGCGCCGCACCATGGAGGCGATGCGCCGTTTGTCCGCGGGATCGATCGTTTCGCCCAGAAGGCGCATGGCATTGAACCAGCCGGTTTTCAGCCAGGGCGGACCAAGCCGGCCGTTGACGGAGAACATTTCTGCGGCGAGTGACTGCGCCGCATCGACTTCCACGATCTCGGCATCCCAATCGTTCTCGGACCACTGCGGATGGTTTTGCGCGAAGCTCCCGCTTGCCTTGATCTTGGGCTGAGGCAGCGCCGCACCGTCTGCGGAAAGGCGCGCCTTGGCTGCGGCTGCGAGATCGAAATGATGGAGATAATCGCCATGCAACGGCGTCACCGGATAAGGATGCAGGATGAAGCCCTGTTGCGAGCCGAGCTCGCGCACGACGGCCTTGACGATATCGCAGCTCGAACTCTGCGCGGTCAGCAACGATGAACTCGGATTGACGCGCAGCAGGACGAAAGCGCCCAGCGACTCGATTGCTGCGACATTTTCAACCGGCGTGCCCGCGAAGCTCAGGCCCTCGCCGATAAAAGCCTGGATCCCGGCTTTGCGCAGCTCATCGGCGGCTTGCGCGGGCGCGATCGTCTTGATCGCGATCTCGTGCGGATAAAACGACGGGTAGACCGGCAGCTCATGGCCGCCCCGTGCTGCGCTCGCCATGATCGCGGCCGCGACAAGAAGGATGAATGCAGCCTTGCGCATCATCCCCGCAGCGTGCGCATGACGGCCTCGTTCGCAAGCGCTTCCTTTGGGGTGCCCTGAAAAATGATCTCTCCGCGATCGATCACATAAATCCGATCCGCAATTGCCGCGGCGCTGGTGAGATTCGATTCCGCGAGTAGAAGCGAAATGCCGAAACCCTTGATCATCATGACGGCGTCGCGGAACCGCTTCACCACGACCGGAGCGAGGCCTTCGAAAGCCTCATCCAGGATCATCAGGGATGGCGCAAGCGCCATGGCGCGCGCAATCGACACCATTTTTTTCTGCCCGCCGCTGAGATTGAGGCCGGGCCGGTCCAGGAATTTTTCCACTTCCGGAAAGACGCTCAACGCCCGGGCCTGGGCGTCGCCGTCTGCTGCGCCGCGCCTCTTCTGCGAGAGCCAGCGGCTGATCATGAGATTCTCCGCCACCGTCAGCTCGGGAAATATGCCGGAATTCTCCGGCGCATATCCGATCCCGCAGCGGGCGCGCCGGTGCGGCGGCAACCGACTGATGTCGTGGCCGCGGTAGACGATCTTGCCCGATCGCGTGGGAATGAGTCCGATGATGCTCTCGATAATGGTGGTGCGGCCAGCCCCGTTGCGTCCGACCAGCGAAACGACCTCGTTCTCCGAGACGGTTAGCGAGACGTCGCGCAGGATGTGCGCGGGGCCGCGAAACGTATTGATGTCTATGACCTCAAGCAGCACGTTCGTTTCCAATCGTCAGGCCGAGAGCGGCGCACCGAGAAGAATGCTGGTCACCTCGTTGTTCGCTCTGATCTCCTCCGGAGTTCCGTCCGCGAGAAACCGTCCCTCATGCATCATCACGATGCGATCCGAGTAACGGAATACCACGTCCATATCGTGCTCGATGACGACCGCGGTCACGGTTCCGTCGCGCACCACCGAGGAGACGGTGTCCATGATCTGGGTCTTGTCACGCGTGCTCACGCCGCTTGTGGGCTCATCGAGAAACAGTAGCTTCGGGCGCAGAGCGTAGGCCACAGCGACATCGAGCAGCTTGCGTTCGCCTTGCGCCAGCCCCCCCGCCAGCACATTGCTCTTCCCGCCAAGTCCGAACTGACCAAGCACGTCGAGCGCCTCGCTGCGAACGTCCTGATCGTGGTCCGCAAGAGAGCCCATCTTCACCGCCTTGCCTTCGCGCGAGAAGATCGCGAGTGCCACATTGTCGAAAACCGTGAGCCCGTCGAACAGGTTGACGATCTGGAAACTGCGCGCGATCCCGGCCTTGATCCGCTCGTGAACGCCGGTCGTAGTAATGTCCTTGTCCTCGAACAGAATGCGGCCGCTGTCAGGGGTGAGCTGGGCACTGATGAGGTTGACAAGCGAAGTCTTGCCGGCACCGTTGGAGCCGACCAGCGAGAGAAATTCCCCCTTGTTCACGACGAAGTTCACGCCATCGCAGGCGCGGGTATCCCCGAACCTTTTGCTTAGATCGATAGTCTGGAGAAGGATCACGCCGCGCCCTCCTTCGACCTCGATTTGCTGACCAGCAAGGAGAGGGCGCCCACGATTCCAGTCGGCAGAATCAGGACCAGCAGAACGAGAACGACGCCGAGGAGAAGCTGCCAGTACTCGGTCGTGGCGATGGCGTAAGTCTTGAGATAGGTAAAGACTATTCCCCCCACGATCGGACCCGTGAAGTTACGGAAACCGCCGAGCAGCGCGCTGAACACGATTTCGCCCGAGAACGGCCAATAGAGAATCTCGGGGGTGGTGAGTCCATTAAGCGGCACCCAAAGGATGCCTGCCAGACCGGTGAACGTTCCGGAAATCAGGAAAGACAGCCAGCGGAAGCGGCGAATGCGCAATCCCAGAAAGCGCGCGCGGATCTCATTGTCGCGAATGGCCTGCAGGGCTTTGCCGAACGGGGAATGCACCACCAACCAAATGATGGCGACTGAGATCGCGAATACTGCGAGCACATAATAGTAATATGAGTGGACGAACCGTTGGTACGAGCCCGCTCCCGTGAAGGTGAGCGTCCCCGCGAGCAGGGTCGGGCGCGCGACGCGCAGACCATCACTGCCTCCTGTCACCCAGAAGAACTTGAATGCAAGGCTGTAGAGCACCTGTGAGAGCGCGAGCGTGAGAATGCCGAAGAAAATCCTTGTATGGCGCACGCAGACATAACCGAACAGCGCGGAGCCAATGGCCGCAATCGGCAGTCCGATCAGCAGATAGAGCTCCATGGAGTGAATGCCGGCATCGCGCAGCAGAAATGCAACGCTATAGGCGCCGATCCCGAAAAAAGCGGAATGCCCGAACGACAACAGGCCGGTGTAACCAAGCAGAATGTTGAAACCGAGCACGGCGATCGCCGCGATCAAGCCGTAAGTCAGGAGTTGAGTCTGATAGAGACCGATATAATTCGGCAGAAGCGCCAGTGCGGCCAGCACGAGGACCGCCGCCGCACCCAACAGCAGCTTCGGACGGTACGAGACGAGAACTCACGTCGGCTTTCATCAGGTGCTTCCGAACAGGCCTGTTGGTTTAACCAGCAACACCAGGGCCGCGATCAGATAGAGCACCGCGAGCTCGATTTCAGGAAAAAATTGAATGCCGGCGGTGCGCACAAAGCTCACGATGAGCGCGCCGACGAGCGCCCCCTGCAGGCTGCCCAAGCCGCCGATCACCACGACCACGAAGGCGAGGATGAGGGCATCGATGCCCATCCCCAGCACAGCGGCCTGGGTGGGAACGATGATCGCGCCGCCGAGGCCGGCCATGAAGCAGCCGATCGCGAATGCCGAGACGTAGACCAGTCCCACATTGAGGCCGAGCGCCGAGGCCATGCGCCGGTCCTGTGAGGTCGCCCGCAGCAGCACGCCGAACTTCGTGCGATAGATCACGATCCAAAGCAGCAGCGCGGCGGCAATTCCGACCCCGATAACAACCAGGTTATAGGCGGGGTAAACGATCCCACCCACGCGGATGATGGGCAGTGCGTCCATGATCGGATCGGCAGACAGCGGCAGGCCACCCCAAAGGAAACGAATAACGTCCTCCAGGATCAGAAGAAGGCCGAAGGTGACGAGAAGCTGATATTCCTCGGCACGCCGGTAGAACGGCCGCAACAGCAGCGGCTCGACGATGATACCGAGGAGTGCAACGGCGGCGGCTCCAAGCGGGATAACCAAAAAAGTCCATCCGGCGGGAACGCCGGCCGCAATTGCCCGCCCCACGAGCCAGGCCGTTGCGAAAGCGCCGACGGCATAGAATGTCCCGTGCGCCATGTTGACGATGCGCATCACGCCGAAGATGAGACTGAGCCCGGCGGCGATAAGGAAGAGAACCGAGGCATAAAACAGCGAATTGAGTATCTGGATGATCAGTATGGACACGGGTTTTCTCGCGTCTTTTAGATCGTGTTTCGCTGAGATCGAGCCAGCAGGTCCACCTCTCCCCGCAGGGGAGAGGTCGGAATGGGCGCCTCGCGCCCATTCCGGGTGAGGGGGCTACCACTCGTAAAGCTGATCCCCCTCACCCGGATCGCGCAAGCGCGATCCGACCTCTCCCCTTCGGGAGAGGTACCGCGGGCTGCACCATCGCGTGGTGATCGGACGTCATCGAAACTGGCTCTAACTACGCCTGCGCAGCTCATACGATCGGCGAAATCGCTGGCCCTGTTTGAATCAAACGGCCTTGCCTGCGCGAACGAACCTACCACAAAAACCAGCCGCGCCCACCGGAGTGGGCGCGGCGCGGTGTCAGACTCGGTGTCGCAACTTGTGCTTCAGCCAGTGGCTTTCGGCCAGGTGGTCTTGATCCAGTTCGCGGCCGCGGTCGATTCGTTGTGGCCGTGGCCGGGCTTGGGCCAGTTCGCCGGCGCCGTGATGTTGCGAATCGGAATGGTGATGATCCGATCGGGGTCCCACACCGGGAACGGGTAATCCGGCAGATTTTTGCTGAACCCGGTGACCGCGTCCTTGTAGCCCTGGTGATTGTCCGGGCGGATGTAGAGATAACCTGACGGGGTATCCATTCCGAGCCCTTCGAGCTGGCTGATGATCGCTTCATCCTCGGGCCAGCCGCCGGCGAGCTTGTTGGCGCGCTCTATGGCGGTCTTCAGCATATAGAGCGCCACATATGCGCCCTCCGACTGGAAGTTCGGATATTCCTTCCAGCGATCGAAGTACTTCTTCACGAAGGAGACGTTCTCCGGCCAGCGGTTTCCGCCGGGATAGGTGAAGTGGTAGTTCGAGTGCACGCCGGCGAGAGCTCCTTCGGGATGGTCCTTGCCGTTGGCATGAGGCGCCACGCCGAATGCGAGTGTGGTTGCGAGCTTTACCTTGTCGAACAGGCCATAGCGCAGCGCCTGCTTGTAGAAGGCAATGTAGTCACCGCCCCACAGCGAGGTGTAGAGCAGGTCGGGCTGGGACGACAGCGCCTTGGTAATGTGGGCGGTGAAGTCGGTGGTGCCGAGCTTCGGCCACGCTTCCGATACCATCTCGGTGCCGGGCAGCAGCCGCTCGATTGCCAGCGTGAAGTGCTCGGCGGCGTTGCGGCCATAGCTGTAGTCCGGATGGATGTGCGCAATCTTGCGCACCTGCGGCCAGGCCTGGGCAGTGGCGACCGCGGCCGTGATCCCGTCCGCCGATTGGATATTGGTAATGCGGAAGACGTATTTGGGATTGGGGTCAGCCACATCGAACACGAAGTCGGTGCAGCCGTCGGTGAAGATCGTCATCACGCCGAGCTCCTCGGCGACGGGGGCGAGCGCCGGGCTGTTGCCGCTGGAGATGATGCCGGTGAAGAGGTCGATCTTGCCTTCCAGCTTCATACGCCGGAGCTCTTTGACATTGGCGTCGGTGCCGGCGGCTTCGTCGGCGGTGATCGTCTCGATCTTGCGTTTGCCCAGAAGCCCGCCCTTCGCGTTGATCTCTTCCGCGGCGAGGGTGTGACCCTTTATTGAGGGTTCACCGAGCACCGCCGCCGGGCCGGTCAGGAATGTCATATGTCCGGTCTTAAACGGCGTATCCGGAATCTTGCCTTTTGCGGGTTCGGTCGCCGCCTTGACCAGCTGCGGTCCGGCGACCATTCCGGCGCCGGCAAGACCGGTCCCGCCGACCGTCACGCCCAGCGCGCCGAGAAAGCGTCGGCGGTCTACGGTGGTAGGTTTTTCCATGGGGTGTCTCCTGAAAAAGCTTGTTGGGAGCGGGGAGGCCCCCGTCCATAGACCCATGCTATCATGGAACAGGAGGGCACGCGACCCTCCAGCAGACAATATTCGAGGGGCGAAACGTCGCTATGTGCCGGCGACCGACCTGAGGAAGCGTGATTACATGTCCATACTCATGCGCGTCTTGTGCTTCGTCGGTGTCCTTGCGTGTTCCAGCGCGCTGGCCGCGGAGGAATTTCCGAACCGTTCCATCAAATTCGTCGTGCCTTTCCCTGCCGGCGGCCCATCCGACTTCATCAGCCGCGTCCTGACGGAGAAGATGGCATCATTGCTCGGGCAGTCCATTGTGATTGAGAACCACGCCGGCGCCGGCGGATTGAACGGCATCGCCTCGGTGGCGAAGTCAAGTCCCGATGGCTACACCATCGCAATCGCGCCATCGAGCAATCTCGCGATGTTGGTGAACCTGCGCGAAAGCATGCCGTTCCAGCCGCTCAAGGACCTCGCGCTCATCACTCAAATCGTTTCGGTGCCGGAAATCATCGTGGTCAACGAGAATGTACCGGCGATGACGCTGGCGGAATTCATCGCGCTTGCCAAAGCGCAGCCCGGCAAGCTGGTCTTCGCGTCGACAGGTATCGGCGGCATGCCGCATATGGCCATGAAGCTGCTCGAGCTTACCGCCGGAATTCAGCTTGTGCACGTGCCCTACAGTGGTGCGGCGCCTGCCGTGAACGACCTGCTGGGCGGCCATGTCCAGACAATGTTTGCGGACGTGCCGGTGCTGCTCGGCAACATTAAGGCGGGCAAGCTGCGTGCTCTCGCGATCGGCAGCCGCACGCGCATCCCCAGTTTGCCTTCGCTGGCGACGACGGGGGAGCTCGGCATGCCACAGGTCGAAGCCGACAATTGGTATGGTCTGGTGGCGCCGATTGATACGCCGACACCGATCGTCGCCAAGCTTCACTCGGCCGCGGCCGAAGCACTGCACTCCCCCGAGGTCAAGGACAAGCTCGCCTCCCAAGGGGCGATTGCCGTCGGCAATTCTTCTGCGGATTTTGCAACCTACGTGAGAAGCGAGACCGAGCGCTGGGGCAAGGTCATCGCCGCGACGGGCATCAAGATCAAGTGAGGCCGTGCCGGTTCACAGCGCATGCCCCCACGCCTCCGGGATCAGGCGATAGCCGGTGCCCTCACGCACCAGATGGGCGAGGCCCGGGTAGTGCAGGTGCATGCCCGTGACCAGCAGCCGGTCCGTGGCAACCATATCGAACACCTTGCGGCGCGAGACAGCTGCCGCATCCTGGTCGGTGTCCACCTCCATACAAACCTCAGGCCGAGCAGTCTGCACCTCGGGCACGTGCACGGTGTCGCCCCAGATCAAAAGCTGCTCCTTTCCCGAGCTGATCATGAAGGTGGTGTGACCAGGCGTGTGGCCGGGGCGTGGGATGGCGGTGACACCCGGGAAGACTTCGCCCTGCTTAAAGAGGCGCCAGCGATCCTTGTAGGGCGCGACCTGCTCGCGCCCGGCCTGGAAGAATAATTTCCGCTCCCGATCCGTGCCTTTCGCCATTTTTGTGTCGTCGAACCAATGCTCGGGCTCTTTCTCATGAATAACGAGCTCGGCGTTCGGATAGTTGGTTTTGCCCGTGGCCATGTCGGTCAAACCCGCCGAGTGATCGGGATGCATGTGAGTCAAAATGACGGCTTCGATCTCCAAGGGGTCGACACCCGCCGCCCTGAGGTTGGCCATCACCTTGCCTGCTGTCGGCCCGAGGTAGTTGCCGGATCCGGTATCCATCAGCGCGAGGCGCCCGGCCGAGTAGATCAAGAATGCGTTAATGGATGTGCGGCGAGCCGGGCGGAATGATGCGGTCAAAATCTGGCGCGCTTCGTCCGGGTTGATGTTGCGCATCGACTCGACCGTTCCATCGAGGAATCCGTCGCTGATAGCGGTGACAAGGATATCGCCGACGCGGCGATGATAGACGCCTGGAATCTGTTGCTGCGACGCTTTGATCATGGAATGGCCCTCTACTCTAATATGGGTATCAATAGCATCGACATGTTCGGTGGCCAGCACCGATGACCAGAACGGCTTCATCGAATCCTGCGGTCATACCGTTCCCGCGCTTGATTCACTTGCTCGATCGTAACCGCGCGAACGCGAGAATAACAAGCCACAGTTGATTATCTCATTGCTACAGCGCTACAAACTTTTTGGCAGGAATCTCCGGGACACTGACACCTATGCCGAGCAGCCCAGACGCTCCGCTCAAGACCTATCTCGATCATCTCGCCCGCGGTGAGCTGGCTTATCAGTTCAGCCCCGCGGCGGGACGCGCAGTGTTTTATCCGCGGGTGCTTTGTCCCTTCACCGGCAGCGATCTGCTGGAATGGCGCATCAGCAAGGGGCTTGGCACCGTGCACGCTACGACCGTCGTGCATCCCGCGGAAGGCAAGCCCTTCAATGTCGCCCTGGTCGACTGCGACGAGGGCTTTCGCCTGATGAGCCGGGTGGAAGACATCCCTCCGGAACAGGTGCGCATTGGGCAACGCGTGCGCTTCCGAGTGCATCAGCCCGGTGGCGAGGAGCCACCCTATCCCGTCTTCACGCCGGTGCAGAGCGCGTGATGGAGGGGCTCAAGCGGGGCGGCGCAGCCATTGTCGGTGTCGCGGAATCCGACCTTGGCCAGGTGGCGGACGGAATGTCTGTCATCGATTTGATGGCGCAAGGCACGCGGCGCGCGCTCGACGATTGCGGTCTGAGCCTGAAGGACGTCGACGGGCTATTCTCGGCGACCACCCAGGTTCGCCTGTCAGTCCTGGCGCTGGCTGAATACCTCGGAATCAATCCATCGTTCCTGGGGTCGACCATCGTCGGCGGTTCGTCCTTCGAATACCACGTGGCACATGCCATGGGTGCGATCGCTCTCGGCCTCTGCAACGTCGCGGTTGTGGCCTATGGCAGCACGCAGCGTAGCGTCGGTCGCAAACAGGCCTCCGTACGCGAGGTCAATCCATACGAAACTCCCTTCAAACCGTTCCTGCCATCGAGCGCGTACGCGCTTGCCGCCTCGCGGCATATGCATGAGTTCGGCACGACGCGCGAGCAGCTGGCCGCCGTCGCGGTGGCGGCGCGCGAATGGGCGCTGCTTAACCCGGCGGCGTGGGAGAAGAAGCCGCTAACCATCGAGGGCGTTCTCTCCTCGCGCATGGTGAGCTATCCCTTCACGGTGCGTGACTGCTGCCTCGTCACCGATGGGGGCGGCGCAATCGTTGTCACCTCGGCTGAGCGTGCCAAGTCGCTCAAGAAGCCGCCTGCCTATGTGCTGGGCTGCGGCCAGTCGGTTACCCACGCCAACATTTCCAGCATGCCGGACCTGACGGTGACGGGGGCGCTGGCTGCCGGGAAGGCTGCCTACAAAATGGCGAGACTCGGCCCCTCCGATGTCGACGCCATCGAGCTCTATGACGCCTTCACGATCAACACCATTCTGTTCCTTGAGGACCTCGGCTTCTGCCAGAAAGGGGAAGGCGGCGCGTTTGTCAGCGGCGGGCGCATCGCCCCCAAGGGCGGCCTCGCGGTCAATACCAACGGTGGCGGGCTTTCTTATTGTCACCCCGGTATGTACGGGCTGTTCCTCCTGATCGAGGCGGTACGCCAACTGCGCGGCGAATGCGGTGCGCGACAGGTCAACGACTGCCAGGTCGCGTTGGCGCATGGCAATGGCGGCGTCCTGTCCTCGCAGGCGACCGTCATTCTCGGCACACAGGCCACCCTGTAAGGCTTGCGGTGCCATTGACCTCGCTAAAGTTCACGCCGGGTCCCCGATCGGCAGCTCGATCGGCGGAGCAATCAGCGGCCGGCAGTCGGGCGCAAAGTTCAGAGCTGCACCGGTTCGCTTCCGCAGATCCGTCTCGTCGAGGCCCGCAAGCATCTCCCGCACCAACATGCCGGCGGGCGTAATTTCAATGACGGCAAGATCGGTGTACACGCGCTTGACACAGCGCACGGCGGTGAGCGGCAACGTACACGCCTCGAGCAATCGCGGCGCGCCCTTGCGCGTCACGTGCTCCATGATCACCCAGACCGCGCGCGCACACGCCGCCAGATCCATGGCGCCGCCAACCAGCGGCCCTTTGTTCGGCAGGCGCATGTCCCAGTTGGCCAGATCGCCATTGGCAGCAACTTCGAATGCCCCCAGAACCGCCACATCGATGTGGCCGCCACGAATCGCGGCGAACGACCAGGACAAATCGACAATCGCTGCGCCAGGCCGGAGCGTGATACGCCGGCTGCCGGCATCGACGAGGTCAGTGTCGGCGCGCTCGGGCGAGGCAAGCGGCCCGGCACCGATCACGCCATTCTCCGACTGGATGAAGACGTCGGCTCCGGGGCGCAGGTAGTCGACCACGCTCACAGGCATGCCCATGCCCAGATTGACGAGCATGCCATCGCCAATATCCTGCGCGGCACGCCACGCGATTTGCAGGCGGTTGAGCGGCTGCACGGTCACGTCCCTACCGCGACAACGCGGTCGACGTAAAATCCCGGCAACTGCACCCGCTCGTGCGGCATCGGCTCATCGAGCACCGTGCGCACCTCCGCCACCGCAAGCGTCGCGGCCGTCGCCATAACTGGGCCGAAGTTCATCTGTGCGTAGCGAAAGGCCAAATTGCCGTATCGGTCCGCGGTGTCCGCGCGCACAAGAGCCAGATCTCCCTTGATGGCCTGCGCCAAGATACAATCTCGGCCATCAAAATTGCGCACTTCCTTTCCCTCCGCGAGATCGGTTCCAAAGCCGACGGGTGTATAGAAGGCCGGGATACCGGCACCGCCAGCTCGGATACGCTCGGCAAAGGTACCTTGCGGCACGCATTCAAGCTCGATCTTGCCCTCCATCCACAGGCGCTCGAATGGCGACGGCTCCTTGCTGTGGCCCCTCGCCGCCGTGCACACGACTTTGCGGACAAGCCCGGCTTCGATCAACTCGTGCGTAAAGGAGTAACGGTGAACCGCGGAGTTCACGACCAATGTCAGGTTTTTTGGGCCGCGATCACGCAAGGCCCGGATCAGGATGTTGGGGAAACCCGCCCCCCCGAAGCCTGATATGAGCACGGTCGCACCATCCGAGACGTCGGCCAGCGCCTCGGCAGCAGAACCGGCACGCTTGTCGATTGGCATTGCGGCTTACACCTCCGTCTCGCTAGCCTTGCCGCGATGAGCATAGAGGCTAGGCCCGCCCTTTGATCTATGGCCTTCGCCAACCAACCACGGTGGCTTCAATTAGCCTTCCTGTTTTAGCGTCATGCCAACCGTTGTCCCGCCATTGACAGAGGAAGGGTAGCAGGTACGTGCCATTGTGATCCTCGCATAGGATTTCAAATGATTTGTCGGACGGGCGTTCAGGATCGTTTGAAAATTCGTCTAGACGCGCTTGTCGAGTTGACATTTAAAAATTCCGGTTTGTTGTTGCGCCTTGGTGCGTTCCCCACTTGGAAGGGCCTGCGGAATGAGTGCTGCACTATCTACAATTCTTGCGCGTGCAGCAAATGTCCCCGATCTGATTATTGCTAAAACCAGTTTCATTTATTCCGAATGTTCCAGCCCAAGCTTTCTGACCAGCGCGCCCCAGCTCTGCCGCTCGGATTCGAGATAATGATGGATCTCGACAACTGATGGCGAATCCACTGGGAGCAGGCCAAGTTCGAAGGCGCGTTGGCGTGTTTCGGCTTGGGACAGGCGTACGAGGGATATGCTAAGCGCACTATGGAGCGCGCACTCTCGGCAACACGTCACGTTCACCGGTTGGCGAACATGGTACGAACAAACATTCGGATGAGCCGCAGAATCACATTCAGAATGTCGAGCCTGAGAACAATAAGAATATCGCTAAGTAGTTAGCTGTAAAAGCGAATGGTTGGCTGGGGCGCCATCAGCCACCTTTCCCTAAATAGCGTATATGCCGCAAGCCTTTAGCAAAGTGTGAAAGCCAGAGATACCGCCAAAAGTACCGTCATTTGCGCCGTCTGCCCGCGGATGCCAGCGGACTATAGCGCATTGATATACCCCATCTAAAACACAGTGCCGGTGCGTGCCTTACTCGATCCGCAGGGACGTGGCCGTCAATTCGTGGCCGCTCGCCTGGTGCAGCTTGCGGGCACGCGCGCTGGTGGCTTTGTCCTGACGCCCCAGGAACAGCCGGGAAATGGGGCCCACGTCCTACGCCGTTATCATGGGCCAGCGGTTTCGACGGTCACGCGCAGGAGCTGCGGGAATGCAGTGCCACGCTCGAACGCGCTTTTGCGGACGTAGAGCGTGCCGATCTTGGCCCAGGCTTGTTCGATGACTTCGCCTTTCTCATCGACCTCCTGGTAGCGCAGAGCGCCTTTGGTTTCCTTCTCCAGTTTGAACCGAACTTCGATTACAGGCATGTGCCAATTCCCGTGCGGCATAGCCGACCGACTTGATAGTAACTCGACCGACATTCAAAGAGTAGCGTTTCAGCGAATGCAAGGCCATTGGTGGCGTCGCAATGCTCTCCTGGCTATCAGCGCAGCTCGTCACATGAGATCAGCAAGATGCGACTTCGTGTCCCCACGAGCTTTGACAAATTCAACGAGATTCGCCTCGCTCGCTCGGTGCTCGCTCTCGCCAAGTCGCCCGCGAAATAGTTCATACCTCAACCAAACCCGATACGTGTTCACAACGTCGGTCTCGCAATAGTCAGCAATCTCCTTGACCTTACCCTCAAGGAAATATCGCTCCACATCGCTACCGTCGATGCCCTCAGGCTTTCCTGACATGCCCATAATTTTACTGAGCTCGTTCAAGGAGGCTTTGGTATGAGGAGCAAACGAGGAGAGAATGTCGCACAAGTCGACTGCATCCTCGGTGTATCGGTTGAAGTAGGGCCGAACAGCTAGTCCGGGAGCCGAGACGCCGTAAATCATAGCCCGATAACGTAAAACGGGAAGGTCGAAAGTATTGCCGTTGAACGTCACGAGCTGCGGGGTCAGTTCGGCGATCTTTTTGCAGAATGCGCTGATCAACTGTTTTTCGGTGCGCTCACCAACGTGGGGGGCACCCAGGGCATCCACCGCCCAATGATCACACTCGCGGTGAGCGACAAGCGCGCCGATGCACACAATAGTATGGTAGATGTGCTTCGGGAACTTGCTGCCGAGAGCCTCTCGAATGTCTGCATCCGTCTTGCCGACAAGGTCGTTGGCCGCAGCAAACCCACCCAGATCGGGCACAGTTTCTAGGTCCCAGACGATGACGCTTGGCTTCATGCAAATAAGGTATAACGCGCGCCGGGATCAGGAAAGTCACTTGCCTGCCTGAATGTATCGCGCGCGCGTGGTCGCAATCGAGCCATCACGGTGGATTGCGGGAAGGTCGGGGTCTCGATCTTCGCCTTCTCAAACGTTCGCAACGATCAGTCCGTCGCTGATGCCATTGCTGGCGCTCCAGCAGTGGTAAATGCGGTCAGCCCGACGAGTAGCAGTTCAAATGCGACTGGCGGGGATCCGTTTCACGGGCCTGTGTCAGTGCCGCACATTTCCGTGAGGACCGATGGCACGCCACGGACGAGGGTCTACTTCATCGTCCATACTGGGATGGCAAATGCGCGAGTGCCCCCTCTCGCGCCATCTCGGAATGAAAGCCCCGGCCTCCCCGTCCCCCCCCGACGCTGGCCGGGGCTTTTTCATTCCAGCTCGCGATGACCGTCCTTCCATTGCTCCAAGGTTGGTATTGCGGTCCAGGGCGACCTTGGCCAATAGCGCCATCAAATCGAGATGAAATCTTGCCGCGACATGGCGCTTGAAATGGCCTCTAACTTGTCATTTCCTAACTCGAAATCCGATAATCAGAGTGATCGCTGATGAAGTTCGCCCATTTTTCCCATATCTGGGCCAAACCCGGAATGACGCCCCATCAGCGTTATGAAGAACTGTGGCGCGAGCTTCAATTATGCGATGAACTCGGCTTCGATTACGGCTTTTGCGTCGAGCATCACTTCCGTCCCGACGAGAGCTGGATGTCTTCGCCGAGTCTGTATGCGGTCGGCGCGGGCGCACGTACGCAACGTTTGCGCGTTGGCCCGATGGGTTACATTGTCCCGCTCTACCATCCCCTGCGTTTGGCCGAAGAGATCGCAATTGTCGATCAGATGGTCGGCGGCCGCATGGAGCTGGGGCTCGTTCCCGGAATCAATGCGGACTATTTCCGACCCTTCGGGCTCGACTATGATCTCCGCAAGTCGCCGACACTCGAATTTGTCGACTACATGCGTGCGGCATTCGGCGAGACGCAGCCTTTCTCTTTCCACGGAAACGACTTCCACACCGATCACGCCGAGGTTTCGGTGCGGCCATTGCAGCGCCCACATCCGCCGCTGTGGATGATGAGCCGCGATCCGCAAACCCTTGAGTTTTGCGCGCGTAATGCGATCAACCCCGGCTATTTCCTTATCTACCCTCGTGCTGATGCTGCGCCGCGCTACCGCAAGTTCCTGGAGGATTGGAATAAAGCAGGGTGGCTGCAGAGACCGAAAATCGCCTATTGCACAATCGTCTATGTGGACGAGACCGACGAGAAGGCGATCAAGGCTGGGCTTTTCCGGGCGAGCCGGGCCTATGAGGGCTTTTTGTCGCAACCGCAGCCGGGGGAAACCTTCGACGAGCGCGTCCGCATCCACGCCAAGAAATTTATCGGGCGCGGCGAGCCCGGTGCGTCCGAGATCATGGCGAACCTGTTCGATCCGGATTACCTCATGCAGCACGAGCTGGTCTTCATCGGCTCACCAGAAACGGTTGCCAGCAAAATTCACAGGCGTGTTGGCACAGCACTGACGCGAGTCAGGCTGGAGAGGTAGCCCTGTTCTCCTGTGGCGAATTAGCAATGGGATGGTCCGGCCGTGCTCCTGGCCCCCCAGAAGAAATTTGCTGATGAACGGATAATGGCTATTTCAGGATCAACCCTAGAATGCGTGCACCATTGTTGATCGAGCCCCATCGCATTTTCAGTAAGCCCGTGTTACGAATACCTGATGCTATTGCGCGCTATCTGCTATGCAATTGCTCAGTACTGGATGTCCGCTTGTGATATCAATGGATTAATGCCTAAAGCGAACGCTTTCGACCTCGCAAACCCCGACAAAGTAATTTGAAGAGAACACAACAATCAGGTCGATAGCTCAAAGGGCTTGACGCCCTCATGGGATCGTTGTAGCGAACCCAGAACTAAAAGCCCGGCTTAGTTGTCGGGCTTTTTGTTGTACAAACTCTCACGGAGGGCATCATGGCCAAGAAGAACTCAAAGCGACGTGAATGGACCACAACAGACGTTCGCGACCTAAAAGCTCTTGCTCGGAAGAAAACGCCAGCGCGGAAAATTGCTCGGGCGCTTAAAAGGTCCGAGGGTGCAACCCGACAAAAGGCTTTCAGCCTTGGAGTTTCGTTGGATTCGCGTGCCTAGATTGCCAGTCGAGGCAGGCATAGGGTGGGTTACAGGAAAGATGTGGATCACTCCTTGCGAAGGCATCTTCGATAATTCTGAAGTCAGCTTTCACCATCCTGTTCTCCTGTGATTTGCCTTCATCTTATCCACCGTACTACTTCAGCCGTAATGATCCCAATCGACCAAAGAAGCACGACTGGCCCTAACATCACAGTCCACAAAGTAAGAGTGTCTAGGTTACCGGCAACCAAAATATCCACAACTGTCTTCCAGGTCGAATGCACAACAACAAGAAAGATTGACAATCCGATCAGCCAGAGAATAGAGATCGCTAGACCAATCTTTTGCCAACCGCTCATAGCGTTTTTTAATAAGCACTAACGATAACAACAAGCACCAATACAATAACCACTCCGGCAATAAATAACCCGATAGCCATCCGCTCATCTCTGGCGACTATTCCAGATAAAGAAGCTCATCGCCAGCAACGCAAGCGTTACTCCGCCGATAATAACGCCGAGGGCTATTTGAGCAATTATAACCATAGCCACTCAGCTGAACTAAACATCCATGTCTTTAAAATCGCAAAGGCTAATGCGCTGCCGATTGGTCACAGCTTCGCCGCTTCTAATTCTACAATCCAAGCTTCGATTGTACGCTCCGCCTTATCGATCTTCTCTGGCGTCGGTAGACCGTGGAGTAGATTAGAAATCGCTATTCCAACGTTGGCGCGCGCTTCATTAAGAGTTCCACCGCTCGACAGATTTAAGATTGCATCATGTTTCGCTTTGTTGAGCGTTGCCAAAACTGCCGATTTTGGTGTGGCTGTTAATAGCGCGTTGATTGCTGCCTTGGCAGCTTTCGCAGCTTTCATCTCTTCATTGATGTGGACCACGGTTTGGCACTTTAGCACGCTCAAGGCGCAAAGGGGAAAGAGCCATACCTTTGGATTTCACAACTTTCTTGCGCTGGGTCAGCCCCTGCCTTGGCAAGTGAATTTTTGGGCCTGGGGATGGGCTAGATCGATCAGCGAGCGCAATAAAACAAACAACAAACAAATATCGACACAGTGGTGCGAAATGTTTTGGGCAACTAACAAACATCTGATAGAATAAGCGAGCCTGCGAATGCTGGTGTCCATTCCGCAGGCTCTGACCCCAACCAAAGGTGGACCGTTATACCCATGGCCGAGGCTGCAAGACGATACACGATCTCGCGCTTCGCTATGGCTCGCTACATATCTCGGAGGGCCGTTGAGGCGGAAATACGTCGACAAGGTCTGAAGCTCCAAACCTTTCCGTGCAAGGAGCTAATGGGGCGCGCGGACGAATATCTTAAACAACACCCTGAGCTAATCGACCAAGCAAGGGTAACAATCGCCGCTTTGGAGCAAGAGCGTTTAACCTTCCTTAATTTCACATATCCGGCATTACAACCTCTGATTTATAGTTCCTTTTCTACTTTACCCTCTTATTTTACCAAGAAGAATTTTGATTTTCCTATAGTTACTTCAATGGCTTAGTCTGAAGATTAGGGCCGTCTGGGGGAATTTGCCCATTACCACTTTTCGCGAACGACAAAACCCCAGCGTGGCTAAGCCCGCTGCTTGGCTATCGCGTCATACGCAGGCCCGAGCGCGCCACATTTTTGAAATAGGGCTGTTCTATGCGGGGCGGCGAATTGCGTTTTGACGAAGGGGGGCACTGATGCGCAACGACGATGAGATGGAGCGGTGGCGACTTGGCGAGATCGAGCGCGAATTGCTTGAGGCCGCGGCCCGCGTTCGCGCGTCCACGGCTGATCATGCGGCGCCGTTGATGGCCGAACTCAAGCGCATCGAGCGCGTTGTAAGCCGACGCAAGGGCGACTGAGATCAATCGAAATCGATGGCGTTTCGCAAAAGGGGCAGTCTGGGATCCAGGCGGCTTCGTCGCAGCGCATTATCCGGTGGAGAACGTGCCAGAGCCGGTTGCAGCCGAGATCGTTGCATGAATGATCGTCGTCTACTGACCTGCGAGTATTGCGATGGCCGCGAAACCCGACCAAGAGACATTGCAGCGCAAATCGAACGAGCTGGACGAGGTTATTGCCATGTTCGCGGAAACACACGCCCGGACGGCTGAGCTAAGGCGGGTACTGGAGCCGTACCTGCCTCCGCCTTGAAGCGGCCCTCGCCCTTGCTCGCGAGATCAGGCGCTTGCATCTCTAAGCAGCTGTGTAGGCGGCCAGCGCCTACACTCATCGGCAAGCTCTTACAGGCGTGCTCGAACACGAGCGCCCCGTCAGAGTGCTCCAGGCGCTCGTTGAGCTGGATGCCCTCCGTGGACCGCGATAGGAGCCGCGCCAGGATCGCCTTGCGCCGTTCAAGCGGCTGAGCGCGGAGGTCTTCTCCATTCAGCTCGATCAGATCGAACGCGATGAGGAAGGCCGTCTCGCCATTGCGCCAGTGCCGGACCAGCTCGAACAGCGCGATGCCATCGTTGCCAGACGCCACGGCCTCACCGTCGAGGATGCAGGTCCGAGCGCGCAGGCGAGCCAGGGCCTCGGCAATCAGGCGATTGCCGTTTTCGTAAAGTGGCCTTGAGTTTCCGGGGCACGACCATAAATTCCAAGATGCGCGGCGGGGCAGCAAATTGGGCTCAACAATGCAAGGAGCTACGGTCCCACCGACATTGATTGCGCGCTCGGCAAAGTTAACTGTCGTCTGCTTTATGGTGGTCTTTGCAGAGACCGTTCACGCGCAAGTTCCCAACATCAATATCCAAGAAACCTGTCGGGTTGCTGCCGGTGTGATGGTCAACCTGCTGGGCAGCGGCACTAGTCAGAACGACGTGCAAATCTGCCTAGAGACCGAGAACAAGGCTCGCCAACAGTTGCTCAAGGACTGGTCTACGTTTCAGGCGTCCGACCGAGCAGGCTGCATCCAACCCAATGTCTATCTTCCGAGTTACGTCGAGTGGCTTACCTGCATCGAGATGAACAAGTCGGTTCGGGAAGCAAGAGGGCAGGGTCGCGCTATGAGCGAGATCGTCAATCCCGACAGTTCGGTCACGCTGCCATCGGTAGGCAGCCTAGGAATTCATGGGAGCGACGAGAAGCTACGCCCAAAGCCAGTATAACGTCCCGAAGCGTGTTCAGGGCGTGTCTCAGTCCGCTGCCGTCAAAGCAGCGGAATCGGAATGGAGAAAGTTGCCTCCGAATGAACTCGCCTGTGCCAATCAAAAACTGACTGCACGAGGCGATAGCATTCAATCGTTAGCACAACGAGGTGTATTACCTTCTGACGCCCGTGTTGCCGACATCCGAGCACAATGCCTCAGTTCCTCATCGCCAGTTGCATCTCCGGTCGTCGCTCAAGCTGCTCAACAGCAGTCCGAAATGACCGAGTTGAAACAGACAATTGAAAAACTAAGATCCGACTTAGCAGCTTCCACCGCACGGGTTGCCGAGCTGGAAAAAGGAAAAACCGCAGCGGAAATTGCGGCAAAGCAAGTGGAGCAGGCAAGATCAGATGCTGGGAAAGCGCAACGTGAGACGGAAAATGCGAGAATTGCAGATAAAGCCAAGCTTGATGCAGTGACCGCCCAATTTGAAGCGTATAAAGCAAGTGCCGATGCCAACACTGATTGGCGGTGGGCTTATGCCGGAATAGGTGGTTTAATCGGTCTGATAGTAGGTTTGACAGCTTTTCTTTTCATAAGACGGAAGAAAGTCGGAGTAGGATCGCCCACATCCGTGAATTGACCGCAGTGCTCAGCATCGGCTCGCGAGCATTGGACGACACGGGTTGATTAAGCCAAACCATTCAGGACCTGCCGCAGACCGCGCGAGCAAAACGTGGTATCCTCTCTCCATTGCATGGGCATGACCTCCGTTGGAGGGTCGCATGGCAATCCATATCGGACGGCGAGATTTCATATCCGCGCTCGGCGGGGCAACAGCATGGCTACTCGCGGCGCTCGACGAGCGCAGCGACAGAGCAGCGGATCTCGCCGACCACGATGAGCACAAACATTCCCGTGGCCTGCGTGAGGGAGAACACCCCGCTTCCGACCGCGGCCACGGCAAAAAGGGTAAAGGATCAGGGCTGTGGCATCATTAGCCAAGCCTTCTCCTTCGAGCACGACGACGAGGCGGCGCGGAACGCCCAACCGGCGCACGATCGCGAGCGGCGCAACGACATCGGGCGGCGACACAATGGCGCCGAGCACGAAGCCCACCGCGAGCGGAATGCCGATGAGCCAATGCGCCACTGCCGCCACCGCACAGGTGGTGAAAACGACACAACCGACCGCCAGCAAAGTGATCGGCCGCAGATTGAACCGAAACTCGCGCCAACTCATGGCGACGCCTGCCGAGTAGATCAGCGGCGGCAGGATGCCGAGCAGCACTAATTCTGGAGCGAGCTCTATCCGCGGCAGGCCGGGAATGAGCGCAAGCCCAATGCCGGCAATCACGAGAAGGATCGAGGGAGCGGTATTGAACCGCCGGGCCACAACGGCCACGACAACAAGCACCGCGATCAGCAGCAGAAGGATTTGGATCGTCGCGGTCACGGATTACACGCTGCTTGGCAGAGGCTCTGCTTCCTTTCATAGTTCATGCCCCGCTCACCTGCGAGGGGAGCCTACATCATTGTGAACGAATCCGGCGCACGAGGTCGGCCACTGCGTGACCGATCTCGTCGGGTCCTTCCACCGTTATTTTCGATTTGGTTGGCCCAAGCGCAGCAAAGTTCCCATTGGCGGCGAAGAACGGGAACCAGGTCGCAATTCGTTGCGATGCCGCGATAGAGACGATGCGTGCCGACCAAATGCGGCTGCGGCAGGCGCTGCTCAATCTCATGAGCAATGCGAACAAGTTTACCGAGCGGGGCACCATTACGATCGATGCCCGTCATCGACAGGAGAACGGCGGCGATTGGATTACGCTCGCGGTAACGGACACTGGCATCGGCATGACCGTGGAACAGATGGGCAAGCTGTTTCAGAAATTTTTCCAGGCTTCCTCGACCACCGCAAGCAAGTACGGCGGAACGGGCCTCGGTCTCGTCATCAGCCGGCGGTTCTGCCAGATGATGGGCGGGGACATCACGGTCGAAAGCGAGGTCGGTCGCGGCTCGACATTTACGATCCGAGTGCCACGGATTGTGGAGGTTGGGCAGGCCACCCAATAGGCACGCTGTTTGTTGCAGTGCATGAGTCCGCAAGTGGCACTTCCCGGCCGACTCGATCAGCTTGAACAATGTCTGTTGATTGGGGTGAAGCGGAAGCACTCAACAAGCACTGTTATCGTGTGCTGTTGACCCCAACCGACGGCGGCATCGGTCAGCGGGCCTTCGCCGAGAGCGGTTTTTGAGAGAGGCTGACTTCGAACCCCTCCGGTCAATCAGCGGCAGTTTTAGACGTGCTATTCGCTTTAGCCCTTTGCTGCTCAGCGTTACTGATCCATGCTTCAGCCATTTCAAGTAGAATTGCCTTGTTCCTGGAATTGCGCAAGGTTTGCATTAAGCGCAAGCATTCAGCCGCCTTCTGCTGACACTCCTGAAGTGTCCACGCAAACTCGGCAAAGAACATGCGGGGCATATCGGGCGGTATGGAATGTGCCAGCTTGGTATTCATGATGGTTCCTTTCGCCCGACAATGGGCGAGCAAAACAGGTTCACCCTGGCTCGGGTGCCCAGCAGTCTGAAAGGCAGGAGTTTGAAAAATTGGCCCGGTCGCTTTGCGACAGCGGCTCGATCGCGCACAATCATACGCCTTTTATCCGCAAGAGTTCGAGGGAAAACGACCAAACTATGCAACCGGCCTATCTTCGGTGATCCCAAATAATCTTGCCGATTATCCAGGTGCTGTTCTTAGTCTCTGGTTGATACGAATCTTTGCTAACGTTGATCCATATTGGCCAATGCTCTGTGCTAATTTGATTTTCATTAGGAATGGAGCAACGATGCTATACGTTAAAGCTGTAGCGATTTCGTACTGCAACCCCTGGAGGCGCGCATCGAAGATAGCAGCAGCGATCCTGATCGCAGGCGCAACACTTACGTTCACATCACATCATGCAAACGCGACGCCAGATAAGGTAAGCGCCAGTAAGCCCTGTGGCTCCTGCCATCCCCCCAACAAACCTCCCAAACGCAAATAAGGCCAGGATTTTCCTGGGGTCAGGCCGGGCGCTTTGGGGTGGCGGAGAGGTTCGGGGGGCCCGCCCATGCCCGATGGAGACATGAGCGTAAGTTCAAGGTGCAAAATTGGGCTGATAATCCGTCGACTACGAACAGTTTTTGTCCTTCGTCCCGTACACTGGCATGTGTAAGATGGCTCGGTTATCAGATTTTGTTGCAGATGGTGGGATTCCATGGAATGTCCGGGCTGCGGCGCCATCAATCCGGATCGTAAGAGGTTTTGCGGACAGTGTGGTGCGGCATTGCCTCTCCGTTGCCCAGCCTGCGGCAGCGAGAACCCGGCGGAAACGAAATTCTGTGGGGACTGCGGCGCCAGCCTAACTTTGGGGGGTAGCGGCGCCTCCGTCGACAGGTCTGTCAAAGCCCTGAGCCCGACTGAGACGGAAGCCGAACGACGGCATCTCACTGTGATGTTCTGTGATCTCGTGGGTTCGACGATGCTCGCGGCTGAGCTCGATCCCGAAGATCTGGCTGAGGTCATCCGTAGGTTCCAATCTACTTGCGCGACCACGCTCGAACATATCGGCGGACATATCGCCAAATTCATGGGCGACGGCATCCTCGCCTATTTTGGCTATCCGCAAGCCCATGAGGATGATGCCGAACGGGCGGTGCGGGCAGGGCTCGATTTGGTGGCAAAGATCAACCGGCTTCTTCTGCCTTCGGGTGAACCGCTGCAGGTGCGAGTGGGCATTGCGACCGGATTGGTCATCGTCGGTGAGACCCTTGGCGAAAGGTCGGCACAGGAGCAAGCGGCCGTCGGCATCACTCCGAACTTGGCGGCCCGTTTGCAGACCGCGGCCGACCCCAATGCCGTGCTGGTCGCCGAGAGCACGCGGCGGCTCCTCGGCAATGTTTTCGTCTATGAGCCCGTCCGGTCGTACCAACTCAAAGGGTTCGCACAACCGGTATTGGCCTGGCGGGTCGTTGGCGAGCGCGTTGTCGACAGCCGTTTCGACGCCCAACGGTCGGGAACCCTGACGCGGTTCGTCGGTAGGCAGCACGAGCTCCAGCAGTTGCTGGATTTATGGGAACAGACCAAGCGTGGTGAGTGTCATGTCGTACTGCTGTGCGGCGAGGCCGGCATTGGCAAGTCGCGCATCAGCAAGACCTTGCGCGATTGCGTCGTCGATACCCCCCACGTCAGGATCGAGTATCAGTGCTCTCCACATCACACCAACAGTCCCTTTCATCCGGTCATCAAACAACTTGAGCACGCCGCGGGCTTTGAGATCGGAGATACGCCGGACGTCAAGCTGGAGAAGCTGGAAGCCGTGCTTAGTCTTGGTGGCCAAGAAATGCTGGCTGACATTGGACTCTATGCTGCACTGCTTTCGATTCCGACAAGCGGGGGGCATCCGCAACCAGATTTGACTCCACAGAGACAGAAGGATCTCACAATCGACGCACTAATCAGGCAACTTCTTGCTCTCTCGAAAACGCGTCCTGTGTTTTTCGTGCTGGAGGATGTTCACTGGATCGATCCGACCACGCTTGAGCTGGTCAATCGAACTCTTCTATCGATCAAGACGTCCCCAGTGTTGTTTCTGTTTACGTTCAGACCGGATTTTCTTCCGCCTTGGCTTGATCAACCGCGGGTGACAATGGTGCGGCTCGAGAAACTGAACCGGGACCAAGCGGGTTTCATGATTCTCGATGTAACGGGCGGAAAGCAAATTCCAGACGAAGTTTACGACCAGCTCATCGGAAAGACTGACGGCGTTCCATTATTTCTTGAGGAGCTTACCAAGGCAGTCCTGGAGTCAGGACTGCTCCGAGATACAGGTGATCGGTACGTGATCGACAGTCCATTGCCACCTTTCGCCATTCCTACAACGCTTCACGATTCTTTGATGGCTCGTCTCGATAGGTTCGCGCCGATCAAAGAGATTGCGCAGATCGGTGCCGTCCTCGGTCGCGAATTCTCGTATCGCCTGATCGCTGCCGTCGCTCGACCATCTACCGCGTTTCTACAGGCAGCTCTTGCTCAGCTCACCGCTGCCGAACTTATTTTCGAGCGCGGTGAGCCGCCGGATTCCACATATATTTTTAAGCATGCACTGGTGCAGGATGCTGCCTATGACAGCTTGTTGCGCAGCAGGCGTCAACAGCTTCATAACCGAGTCGCCAGCGTTCTCAAAGAACAGTTTGCGGAGACGATCGAGCAGCAACCCGAGCTCATGGCCCATCATTTGCTGCAGGCAGGACACATCGAATTATCCATCGAGTATTTACAAAAAGCTGGTCAGCGAGCCATTCAGCGCTCAGCCAATACGGAAGCCATCGGGCACCTGAAACCCGCTTTGGAATTGCTGCATCCGCTGCCAAAAAATCCGGAACGTGCGCGCACAGAGCTCGAATTGGAGGTTTTGCTCGGTCAGGCAATGATTGCTGGCCGCGGATATGCAGCGGTCGAAACAAAGGAAGTTCTCCTGCGCGCGAAGGGCCTCATTGATGAATCCACCTCCCCCTCACAGAAATTTGCCATCCTATACGGGATATGGGCTTGCTACTACGTCGGCGGCGAAGTCGCTATTCGAGCCGCGGCCGAGGAGTTTGTCGCGGAGGCCGAACGCCATAACAACTCTGCCGCGCTATGCCTCTCGCATCGCACGCTCGGCACAACCCTTGTAACGATGGGTGATTTTGTCGGCGGACGATGGCACCTCGAGCGGGCACGAGCGCTCTACGATCCGGTGAATCACGCCCGCTTCCGATATCAATACGGACAGGACATCGGCGCCGCCGCCTTGTGTTACCTGTGCTGGGCACTATGGCATCTTGGGTTTGTCGAGCAGGCTTCAGAAGCCGCGGTTGAGGCGATGGCTCTCGCTGAAGCCTCGACCCACCCTCACACACTAGCCTATACGATTTGCCATGCCCGCGGCATGTTGGATGTTTGCAGGGGCCGCACTGAGAATATGCGATCCTACGCCAGCGCGGCTGTCGCGCTTTCGACCGAGCATGGTTTTCCATTCTGGGCAGCTGGCGGACAAATTCTAGAGGGCTGGGCCATCACATGCGAAGGAAGAACGAAGCAAGGGATTGAGCTGCTAGAGGAGGGTCTCTCTACTTGGCAGACCACCGGGGCGCGGCTGTGGTTACCGATCTTCCTGGCGCTTAAGGCTCAGGCTCAAGCCAAGGGAGGTAGTAGCGAAGCTGCGCTGCAAACCATCGAGGGGGCCATCGCTATCTCGAACGAGACAAGTGAACGATGGGCGATTGCCGAGGTGTTACGCCTCAAGGCTGGTTTGCTGCTGGCAACCGGCCGCGCGAGGTCCGACGAAATCGAGGCTTTGCTAATCGACAGCCTGGAGGTTGCACGGCGGCAGAAGGCATACTCATGGGAACTCCGCACGGCGTGTGACCTTGCCCGACTCTGGCGCGAACAAGGTCGATGTGAGAAGGCCATGAAGCTGCTGCAGGCGAGCTATGACCAATTCACAGAAGGCTTCGAGACACCAGACCTTAAGCACGCAAAAGTGCTGCTCGAACAGTTAGGTCACTACGGTAGTTGTGCCGACGTCCTTACTTGCCCGAGCCGACAAGGTGATTGAACAGAGATGTTGTTTGCTGCACTGCATATGTCTCCTTGTGGCACGACTCGGAAGCGCTTGGCTGCGCGAAGCGATTCCGCTAACTGGGGTGAAGCAGACAGCAATGCTGCGGCGCGGTAATGCAAACGATTGACCCAACTCGGACAGAGGCCGAGCCTAAATACCGCAGTGCGGCAAGCCACTGACCTGATCCCGCCAATCCGGTACGCTGTCGGGATTGCTGACAAGGAGCAGCGGATGCATTCTGATCGGCTGAAAAGACGAGAGTTCATCACGCTGCTCGGCGCAGCAGCTGCGTGGCGGTCGCAGGCGCAAGAGCACGCGATCCGCGCTCTCGCGCTGGTGTATGACGGCCCACCGTTGGGCTTTGCAGCCGAAGCTAAATTGTTTATCGTTGAGCGCAGTAGGTCTTTCACGAGTGATGCCATTCCATGGTGCTAGTTGCGATACTTGCTGCTCCCCTCGCGCTAATCCCAGTCGAGTTCTGCTCCTCCAAGCCGGAACCAGCCGCGACCGATCCGCCCGAATGGCATTGGAGAATGGTGGACGGAAAGAAATGTTATTTCAGAGCGAACAAGCTTCTCCCCAAAGAAGATTTGGTCTGGTCATACGACGCGAAGCAATTCGATGTCGATGAAGGCGTAACAGTCAAAGGCCAACGCCACTACACGCTGAAGGAACTAAAAGCAATCGCCACGGCGGGTCGGCGGGTCGGCGTGGACGAGCAGCCGCCGCCAAAGCGCAAGAAAATTGCCGCGACGGACCGGCAAGCGCGCGCGGACAAGCATCCAGCGCCAAAGCGCAAGAAAATCCGGCTGCGCCGTAGGCGCGATAACGACGAAGATGATGATTAGCAAGCCCGGCCCGCGCCGATCGTCATGCGCAGCGCGGGATTAATTCTGGCGTAGAGATGCCACAGTTCGTCTGCGCGAAGCCGGAGCGCCGCGCACGAGTGAGACGAGCCGTGACACGCAGATGCACATGGTTGCTTTCGACCATGTCCGCCTCCTAATGCAGGTCCACGATCTCCTGACAGCAGTCGAGCTGAAGCCCGGCTACGGCGAGCGCATCCCGCTCATGAATCCACAGCACGGCATCTTCAAGCCACAGCAGATGCAATATTTGCTGTCCGTCAAAACGGTCTTCCCAAAACCCGGCGGGCAGGGTCTGGTACGACGACCGGCGCGAGATCCATCGGCCGATATTTGAAGACAGCGAGACGATTGATTACGCCTTCATGGGTCAAGACCCAGTCGCTGCCGCTGCATCAAGCATTGTTCCGCGAGGTTCGCATTAACGGCTTACAACGGCCGCTGCGCCGTATCGCGTCTGCTGGAGCCGCTATTGCTCGATGCGGCTTCTGATCGTCGTCACGGGGAGCAGCGACGGCGCTGGGGGCTGCAGTGCAATGCGCGTTAGAAGACAACTGGCCGCTCGTCGGCGACAACTTAGCGATGTCACCGTACGGCGGATATGTAGTGACTGCCTGCTCGACGCATCACTCGCTGATGGTGCGAACGACGCTCGAAGTGGGACGCTGGTCGCCCCCTGAGACTTTCATCTGTTTCATGATCATCTCGTCATATTCGGGCAGCGTGGTCACGGGGAACTTCGGCTTCATGAAGACCACCTTGTACCCGGCGAGCTTGAGCTCCTTGAGAAGATCCATTGCTGCTCCCGCGGTCGCATGCTGGAAGTCGTGCATCAGCACAATGCCTTTTCCGTTCTTCTTCAGCTTGGACAACACCGATTGCTTGACCTGCTCGGGTTTGCGCATCTTAAAGTCGAAGGAATCGAGGTCCGCGGAAAAAATCGCGATGTTGCGCTTTCCAAGATAGTCGATCAGCTCCGGCGGTTGACGCAACGCCGGGAAACGGAAATAGGGCGCGGTCGGGGCGCCGACTGCCCAATGTACTGCGCTGATGCCCTTCTCGATCTCGTCCTTTGGGTTGTACTCAACCGTTTCCATCTTGCCGTTCATCAGGCAGTGTCCCTTGGTTTTGGACAAGTCCTGATGGCACCAGGTGTGCGAGCCGATCGCATGCCCGGCCGCGGCCACCTGCTTGAGAATTTCAGGATGATACGTCGCATGCAGGCCGATGGGAAAAAAAATCGCCTTGGTGCAGTTCGCTGCGAGCGCTTGCAGCACCGCCGGAGTGTTTTTTGGCCAGGGCCCGTCATCGAAGGTCAGCACGATCTCGCCTTCGCGCAGGAAGTCATGGGCCTTGAAGTGCTCAAAGCCAAAACCGGGTCCGCCCGTCGTGTCGATTTCGACTACGCGCGAGATTCCGATCGCATCGGGGTTGTCGGGACACGATGTGCCGACGCGCGGCACCTCAGCGGGAGCTGGCGCGGGTGGGGCGGCTGCTGTCGATACGGGCGCTGTTGCAGGTGCTTGAGCTGCGATCTGGTTCGCTGGAACGGCTCGGATATTTTCAGCGCTGATGGTCGGCGTAGTGCTCGGAGTGGCCTGGGGCGGGGACACCGGCTGGGCCGCGGCGATCGCGTCCGTTGGGGTCGGTTCTTGCTCCTCCAGCGTTGTGATGACCGTGCGGGGCTGCCCTTCTTCGGACACCACCTGCGCTGGTACGGGCGAATCCATTGGAACGGAAGTTCGCTGCAAAACAACTGCGCCGAGTAGCGCGACAAACAAGACAACCGTAAGCGCACAGGCTACCGCTGCAAGCCGCATGGCAAGATCTCCCCGGCTCGAAACACTCCCCGGGCGTGGCGAGCCGCAATTCGGCAAATAGAGTCTATCTAATTATGAGTAGCTTTAAGCGGCCATTTCAGGGCAGAGCCTCGCTAGAGCCTCGCCGACCGTACGCTGTCCCTGAAAAAACCCAGCGCGCATCGCGTACACTCAACGCGGAGCATCGTGAGTTTGCCCTCAATGTCGCCAAAAATGTTGTAGGTCGTATCTGGGGTACCGGCCATCGCGGATTGGGGACATGCTTTGTGTGATTTTTGCAACGCTCCAAGATTCTTTTGAAGCCGCCGTAGTCTTCGCGCAATATTCTGTTCCTTGTCACCGCTTTACTACAGTCAGGGGGTTTTATGCACACGGCTACTTTCAAATCTGCAGTGATCAAACGGTCCGTCAGGGTCGCCGGTCATAAGACCAGCGTCAGCCTCGAAGATGCGTTCTGGAGGGGACTAAAGGAGATTGCTGGGGAGCATCATGTGTCTTTGTCCGATTTGATTGATAGGATCGATTCGGGCCGGCAACATGCCAATCTCTCATCAGCAATTCGCCTGTTCGTACTCGATTTTTATCGCGAGCAACGTGAAGTCGATCGGGACGCTGACGCGCTCAACGATCTCACGACTGCGGTAGTGGCCTCGCCCTCGATGTCTTCTTTGGTTGCAAATGGCGGTGACTCATCGGCTCGAAGATGACCTCGCCCTCCGGGGCCATCGCTGCTGCCAATCGATTTCAGCTTCCCGCCTCACCGCGGCGAGAGTGGATTCTTGCCCTTGATCCAGTGCTGCGATCAATTCAAATGACAGCGCGAGCCCTTGTGCTTAGAGACGATGTAGAGCGGCGCGTACTTTACGGCGGGTTTTAGAAGCGGGGTCTATGAGACGACCCGCCAGCCAATTTATCGGCTCAGTGGCCGCCCAGCCCAGCCATCGTCCGTAGCTGGAGAAAGCTGACGCAAGGCCCGAAGATCGCCCTGCTGGGCGCGACCAGGTCCCCGAGCAGTTGTCCAGTGCCTTCGTTGAGCCGCGCGGCTCGCCGCCGGGTGATCGCCCGGCGAAGGAAAATAAGTGAAAAATTGCCCCGCGACTCACGGCCTGCACTCGCCTCCCGCTCCGTTCCGCCGACTAAATGAAAGCCCGGCGAGGGTTGGCGCTTTGCCAGGCTGGCCCTTAAAAGAAAGGGCCGTCCCGGAAGGGAGGCCCCAAGTTTGAACAGTAGTACGGCGGTACTGCTGCGGCACAAGGATTAGCACCGTCGCGTCAGGCTACATATTGTGCGTCGGCCACTGTGGATGACGAACGGCTCAGCCAAGTTGGTTATCCCCAACTTCCATGTGCTGCTCGCCCCCGGCTATCCTCCAACTGCAGCGGCATCCCACAGGCCCCTGGACGGTCACAAGAAATTCTTAATCCAGTTCGATTAGGCTTACATCCTGTATGCGTTCCGTTGTGTTCCGTTGCGTCCGCGTGAGTTGTGCAGTTGTGCAATGAGCCCCGGCAGTACGCCGGGGCTTTCCTTTTCGGCCAGTGCGAAGCCGCGCCATGGCTCGCCACCTTCGAGAATGCACCCGGTGCGCTCGTCGCGGCGGAGTGGCGGCGTAACTGAGAACACGGGTTCTCGGATATGGGGCCGGCTATACCGTCCTTATTGCAACCGATGGACCGCAAGGGCCGAGCAGCCCGAGTCTCATTCTCATGGACCTCCACTGGCCGACATCCGCGGCGAAGAGGCGACCCAGCGCATCAAGGCCGACCCGGCCACTAAGTGCATTCCAGTGCTTGCGCTCACGGCTAATGCCATGGCCGGCGATAAGGAAAAGGCACTCGCTGCGGGATGCGAAGACTTTGATACCAAGCCGGTGGAAATGTCTCTCCTTAAAAAAATTAAGGAGACCTCATTGAATGCCCTGGAACGCCGTGACGTTTTGCTGCATCTGCTCAGGACCGGAAGTGGCACGACTCGGAAGCGCTTGGCTGCGCGAATCAATTCCGCTAACTGGGGTGAAGCAGATAGCAATGCTGCGGCGCGGTAATGCAAACTATTGACCCACAGCGGACCGCAGATGTGCAGTGCACCCTGGCTGCCCATGCCACTTGCGTACCCGCTGACCGGCCCTCGCCAATCCGATATCCTGCGATTATGGCGCTGGCTGCGAGGACAGAGCGAATGCAATTCGATCAATTGAATCGGCGCGAGTTCATTAGCCGAGCCGCCATCTGCTGCTCCTCCTCCTCTTTGAACTTTTGCAAATCCGCCATGTACGGCTTATTCTCTTGCCGCCGTCGCCCAAATATTGGGATCTGCAGTGCTGTGTTATGAAGTCCGCAGCAGAATACCGGGCTTATGCGGAACAATGTATCGAGTTCGGCCAAAACAGCCAACTCGCAGGAAGCACGCCACGCGCTTTTAGAAATGGCGCGTGTTTGGATTGACGCGGCCCACCAACTAGACCAGCTTCAAATTGCGCAAAGAACTACTAGCCCTAAGCCCAGATAGTTCGCGGCTGCAAAAACGAGGCTGGCGGGCGCTTTGTTGCGGAGCACGGGCATGGCGCAGGTGCTAGTTATCGGAGCCAGCAGGGGCATCGGACTTGAAACTACCCGCCAGGCGCTTGAGGCGGGGCACACGGTGCGTGCCTTTTCGCGGTCGGTTGCTGACATCAGGGCGGACCCTAAACTGGAGAAAGTTCGGGGCAATGCGCTGAGGGGCAGCGACGTCACGGCGGCGGTCGCGGGGATGAACGCCGTGATCCAGGTATTGGGTGTCGGTTTCGGAGACCTTTTTCGGCCAGTACATCTTTTTTCAGATGCCACGCGGATTCTGGTTGCGGCGATGCAAGCTCAGGGCGTAAAGCGGCTGATCGGCGTGACCGGGTTCGGAGCAGGCGACAGTCGCGCCAGTATCACCTGCTTCCAGCTATTGCCATTCCGGTTCTTTTTCGGCCGCGCCTATGACGACAAGGATGTGCAGGAACGCTTGATCAAGGACAGCGCGCTCGACTGGACTATTGCGCGGCCCGGAGTGTTGACCAACGGCAGTCGAACAGGACGCTACAAAGTTCTCAAAGAACCGTCGCAATGGCGGAATGGGACTATCTCACGGGCAGACGCCGCCGATTTTCTTGTACAGCAGATTGAAGATCGTGCCTATCTCCGCAAGACGCCCGTGCTGGTGTATTGAAGCGCTCGTGACAAAAGCGTGATATCGTCTCCCCGTTGCATGGGCATGATCCTCACGGGAGGGTCATATGGCAATCCGCATCCGTCGGCGAGAATTCATAGCCACGCTTGATGGCGCGGCGGCATGGCCGCTCGCGGTGTGCGCGCAACGGCCGACGAACGCGCAACAAGGATCGACCACGGTCGCAAGGATCTGGCATGAGCAGAGGGAAGCATGTCGAAGCCCGTGAGCTTCCACAGCGAGGGCGTCAAGCTTGCGGGCGATCTGTTCCTGCCCGCTGACGTCAAACCGGGCGACCGGCGGGCCGGCATCGTGCTATGCCACGGATATACGGGCGTCCGGAGCATCTACCTGCCGGACAACGCGCGCGTGCTCGCCGAAGCCGGTTACGTCGTCATGAGCTTCGACTACAAGGGCTGGGGCGATAGCGAGGGACCGAAGAGCCGCTTGGCGCCCTACAGTCGCGTCGCCGACGTCCAGGCGGCCCTGACCTTTCTCGGCGCGCAGCCCGAGGTCGATACCGCGCGCCTCGGCATCTACGGCACGAGCTATGGCGGAGCCACCGTCGTCTTCGTCGCAGCCGTCGATCCGCGCGTCAAGTGCGTTGTCTCAGTGGTGGGGGTCGGCGACGGGGCGCGCTGGATGCGCAGCGTGCGCCGCCCAGATGAATACCACGACCTGCTCACGCGCGCCGCCGCGGACCGCGACAAGCGCGTGCTGACCGGCGTATCCGATCTCGCTGACCGCAACGAGGTCCTGTTGCCCGACCGGCAGTCGGCCGAGCTGGGCGCGGCGGCGCGGCGCGACATTCCTGCAGCCGTGACACAACTGCCGCTCGAATTCGTCGACGACACACTCGGCTTCAATCCGGAATGGATCGTCGACCGCATCGCACCGCGGCCGGTTTTGTTCATCACGACGGACGATGACCGTTTGGTGCCGCCGCAGGAGAGCGAGGCGATGTTTGCGCGCGCCGGCGAGCCCAAGAAGCTCGTGATCCTGAAAGGGTTCGGACACTACGAGGTCTATGGCGGCGAGGCCTTCCGTCAGGTGATGGACGAGACCGTGGCGTGGTACAAAACACATCTTCCGGCACGGTGACGCGCATTTTCGACCTGCGCAAACGCATCGCTCAAGCGCCAGCTACGAAGCCATTGATCTGTCGCGCTGAGTTCGCCGCTTCCGGCGTCGCTCGACCGACTGCAATCACCGCGCGACGAGGCTGGGATCAGCGCGGGGCGGTCAACTTAATTGCGGCGCGACCCTCCGGTCGCCTTTTTGACCCTTACCGCGGCATTCACGGTAGTTTACGTGTTGCTAGGGAGGCGAGTTCTTCAAGAATTTGCTCAGCTCTGACGGACACCCATTCAAGTGCCTGCAACGGCGAATTGACGTCGGTGACGTCGAAAGCGCTGCGCAAGCCGCAGAATCTGCGTCGAGAGCGTTCGAAGCGCTCTACGGGCGTCCATGGAAGCTTCATGCGGATTCGATCGAGGTGATAGCTGCCGACCCCCAATAGGTGCTGGTCAGCCCTCAAACATTCGTGCCGTCTGGCATCTTGACGAGTTCGTAGCAGCGAATGCTCGAGCCGTTGCTCGCGTCCATCTGTTTCCCGCAGACTTGACAGTCCGCCAGATGGTTACCCTCGGAGACGGCTTTGTCGTACCCAATTTCATACAGCGCCCCGCAGTGGGGGCATTTAAAGGTTTCAGCCATCACACAAAGATAGCCGAACTTAGGTCTTGCCTTCCAGCCTTGCCAAATACCTCCGGCGTCGGGTGCGGTAGGTGACCACCGTCATCCGTCGGCAGCGGTCGCAAGAGTTCCTTCGTGCCGAATCATCGGCCAACCCTTTTGCCAGAAGTCATGGAGCGCCATGCCTCCGGTCATCGCCACCACAAAGACGATCACGCGCGGCGACAGCGTCGCAAGGTTTTAAGGCCTAGCGATCCCAGTCATCCGATCCCAATCCGCAATCGCTTCTGCTGTTGACGTGCTGAGGCGCCCACAAATTCGGCATTAGGTCTTCTTGATTTCGATCTTTTGCTCCTTCTTCGTCACGTTCTCTGGCTTTGGCAAGTGGATGCGCAACACCCCGTTATCGAACTTTGCCTCGACCTTCGTCGGGTCGACCTCGAACGGTAAGGGGATCGCTCGGCTGAACGAGCCATAGCTGCGTTCCACGACGTGCCAGTTCTTTTCCTTATCCTGCTCTTCGCGTTCGGACTTTTTCTCGCCGCGAATGGTCAGCACGTCATCTGCGAGAGTTACATCGACGTCCTTCTCATCGACGCCCGGCAGCTCGGCTGTAACCTCGATCGCGTCCTTGCTCTCAGCAACGTCGATCTTTGGCGACAGGATGTCCGGGCTAAATCGCGCGAATGGACTGCGACGTGAGAAGTCTTCAAACGTCTTTTGAACCTCCTGGAATAGCGTGCCAAAGGGATCTTCTCCGCGCCAGAAGGGAAGATTCGCCATAGTACCCTCCTTTGATTAACTGGAAGCGATCCGTCGAGCAGTCTTTCGCTCGACAGCGGCTCTTGGCAACAGCGACCGTCCCAGCGTCACGGCAACTCGCTTTGCATTTGGGCGCCTACACCCTTGCTGTCGCCGTGCGTCGAGATTTAGACTGCGATGCCAGTGTGACTGGACTGTACGGTCTTGTTGCCGCTACGCGGCGAGGCCGGCAACTGCAGCACCGTTGCATGCTGACCTTGACAGAGCCGGGTGACCAGCACGGTCTCTCCGCTAGGGGGTTCGAGCGCATCGTGATGCACGTTTGGTTTGTCTGTGTTCACCTGCCGGAAGCGGGCTACCTTCTCGCCAATCGTCTTTCCACGCATCCAGGCTGAGAAAATGGCAAACCCACGCTCGACTTTGATTTCCTCATCGAACGCAACCTCGGTGCCGGGAAGAAGGCACACCGCCACGTTTGGCTCTGCAATGGCGGCAAACCCGCGCGTGACCGAGTTGTTGAACTGCGTCGTGACAAGCTTGTCTCCGACCTTTGCAGGTCGAGATGCTACTTGATGCAGACTGTAGTCGCACATCGAACCGCACTCCTGCTTGGGACAGCCGAGATGGTTGTCCTCCTCGGAGGAGCATCTTAAACGCCGGCCACACCCTTATGTCCAGTATCCTCAAGGCCGAAAGCCGCGTGCTTATTTGGGGCAGGGAGATGTCACGGTCATCGTGAGAGCCAGGGCCATGACCGAAGACAAATGGAAGACCCTGTGCTCCATTCTAGTCGGCGCCAACGGCCGTTACCAGATCAATTGCAGACTCAGACACAGCCTCTTCGCAAGGCAAGGCGATCACACATCAGTCGCATCCGACAATTTAGATTGCTACAGCGTTTGGTATCGTCGATGCGGTTGCCGTTGCAGACATCGAGGCCGGTCTGGCTGCAGTACCGCCAGATTGCGTGCTGGACGAACCGGGGAAAGACCTGCGGATAGCACGGATTGAACTGCCGGGCATCGATCCGTTCGGCCACAGCTTGAATAATGTCCGCGCAGCCGCCGGGCCGGTAGCAAGCCACGCCATATTGGTGATTTGCGTTGAACCGCTGCAGGATCCCGGTCCGGTGCAGAAAATTGTGAACCAGGGTGTCGATGGCGATCATGCTGCCGCCGACCTCTTCGGAGCACCGAGCAGGATGCAGGACAGGGCCATTGTGAGGACCTTGTCTGAAACGCCGTAGACCTGGCGCAACGGCTCAATCAGGCTGCCTCGCATTCTGGCCAGCCGGTCAGGGCCGGGCGGATCATCGGCTTCCTGCAGCTGCCGGTCGATCCAGCCGATCAAGTCGCCATCGGCAATGTCGCGAATGAACAGGAACAGGCAATACGCCGTCTGGTTCAGGCGACCGTTGCGCAAGTCATGGTTCGGTAATGGGCACAGCCGGATGTGATCGGGCTCGGCACACGTGCGGCTAACTTTGTCGTACCGGCAGCCATGGAAGTGCCAGTAGGTCTTCAGCTTGGGACAACTGGCGCCTCGATCAAGGCTCTGCTTGATCTGCCGCCACGTCACCCGGCCATGCTTCTCCATGTAGTCGTAGGCAACCTGGTCCGAGATGCCTTGGTAGCTGAGAGCCGCCATCAGCCAATCAAACACAGGGCTGGTGTCGCGGTTGCGGATCGCCGCTCTGACCTTGTCGGCCCGCAGGTCTGCCCGGACCTCATCGATTAAGGTTGGCGAGCCCGCTAAGCCACAAATAGCATGGATCAGCCGCACGGCATGATTGATTGCGGCGTCTCGCCCGTTCTGAAGTTTGGTGGTTTTTGGATGCCTGGTCTGGCGAGCCCCAGAACTTGTGCTCGTCAGGCCCATCGCCGCTCAAAGCATCGAAACGAGTTTGCGCTGGGCATCGGTGTCGCCATCGATGTACCGCTGCGTGGTCTGGATCGACCGGTGGCCTGCCAGCAGCTGCACGTCCCGCAACGAGCCGCCTGCCTTGTGGACGATCCGAGCGGCCCTGGTCACGAACGTCCGGCGGCCTGAATGCGACGAGCAGCCTTTCAAGCCGATGTTCTTGAACGCCCGGTTGAACCACACGACGATGCTCAGCGGCTGCATCCGGCCGCCGCGCTCGGAGGCGATCACGTACTGGCATGGCGGCGCAACCTGGCGCCATGCTGCCAAGGCGGCAGCCGAGATCTGGGTGGAGTGGAACTGACCGGCCGCTGCATTTCTTGGCCGCGGCGTCGGAGAGCTCGACCAAGCCGCTGATCTGGCCGTTGGCGTTGAGGACCATGTCCCAGGTCAGGTTGGCGATCTCCCCGGCCCGCAACCCGGCCTTCGCCGACAGCAGGACCATCACGGTGTTTCGCAGCCGACGTCGGGTGCAGCTGGCATAGACAAGGAGGTCGCCTACGTCCGTGATGGAAAGTATTTTCGCGCGTTTGCCGGGCATAGGTTGAGCAACTTCGTAGACAAGCAGCAATATACAGCAGCAACACAGGTCGAACAACAAAACACTGCAATCTCACCATTTAAAACATGACTGATAAGGAAAATGCTCTTTCCTTATCAGTGATCTTTTTCTACCTTACCGCCACATCCGGCGCAGGCTTGCTGCAACATCCGTGGTCGCACCGGTTTTCTTTGCCGCCCGGTTCGAGCCCTGCACACGGTCGTGCCAAGCCTGGCAGTCGAACGAGTCTATAATGCCGTCCGGAACCACAACGATGGCAGGTGTCAGAGAAAACCAGCGCGTTTGACAGTTGTTACTCTGGCGAAGCGTTTTAAGTCGGTCGGTGCTCAAACCGATGGACATTCGCAAGCGCGTCGTAAACCGCAGCAAGGTCGTGTAATACCATCTCGATCTGCGATACAGCCTCCGAAAATCCTAATTGCTTGTCTTTCAGCTCCACCATGTTGTGGTACAGCCATTCGTCGTAGAATTCGAGCTTTCGTTCTAGTTTTCTGCGCTGCTTCTTCGTGATGTTTCTCTCATGCAGACGTTCGCGACACCGCTTAACAGCGTTTTGCACATCCTGCTTGTTCCTTTTGTCTGCGTCGAGATCGCAGCTTACCCTTCGGGCGGACTCTGCCAGTTTCGCAAGGCCACACGCCTTTTCCGAAAGCCGGGTAAGATCGTTGCTCGATACTAAACGATTCATTCTAATTCTCCCATTACTGCAATCGATATGACCAATCAACACCAAGGTGATTTGAGCTTGCCAATGTGTGCAGATTGGGTGATAGAACCCGGCCCGCTGAATCATTTCCATGGTAGCTGTTGCATATCGACGCCCGGCAGTTGGTCATGCGGATCGCGCCGATCAAGATCTGCATGTGTATGCTTCGGCCTTCTTCGTCGATGCATTTTCATGCCACAACAGGGGGCTCGTTCAGGTGACGGACGATAGCCCAGTTTTTGCGATGCGCGGCGCGCATTTCTTGCCAACCACCGCGCGGCTGCATCATTTTCCATCCACTCGGCTTCGTCTTTCACACTTAATCCATATCGGGCTTGTTCATTGCGCGAAGCTTTATTGAAATCCAAACGTCTACCCATAATTATCAACTCCCTTAAAACACTCTCTTTAGCTAAATGCATTCGAGCGTTACTGCTTGTGAATACAGTAGATTTTACAGCAAAAATACTTGGTCTACTCGTTTAGTCCGAGGATAAGAGTCGAGATGAGCGAAGTCGCCCCGGAGTGCAAGAAAGCCGCCCCGCGCACCGGTTGATCCCACCCCTGCGCTTGACGAAGCTATCCAGCGGTTCATCGATCGGTTTGCTCGATATCGCATACCGTAATGCGCGTGACCATTTGGACCGAGTGCGCTTATCAACCTTTGCAGGATCAGCGGTACAGCGGATCACTGCGGCAAACGGCTCCTCGTGATCGAATGGATTGATATGCCGCAACCGCAGTGCCTTCTGTGCGCGTTCCAGAGCGCGGTTCTCAGCCATCCACCATGCAACCAAATCGAAAACGACGGTCAGGTAGGTGTAGATTGCATCTCGCTCCCGGCTAGCTTGGCTCTCCTGCCACGCGGTGCATAGCCGCAGCAGGTCCTGGCGCAATGCATCGGTTGTGTACGGTACATCGTCCTGAACCGGTTTTTTCAATCGAGACGAGACCAGCCAAAAGTATGAGGGCATTCCTTCAAGGTTAGTCATTGCAAAATCAGTCCTTCTTCTAGGAGTTTTAGTCCGAGTCGCCTGAGGCTAGGGCCAATCAGCGAGATCGTCGCGAGCATCACGTTCTGCGTCGGCCAACATGCACAAAAACCGTGGGCTCGCTTTCCAGGTGGTTTTTCCATTCTTATTGATGTGCCGCATTGCGTGGCCGTCCCGCTCGTATTCTCGCAGAACGTAGACTAAAAGCTGACGTTTGGTGAAATTGGGATGATGCCGCTTTATGTGCCCACAGGCGACATCCAGCCAAAATCGCAGGGTCTTGTCCATTCGGTGTTTCATTAGTAGTTGCGTTCTAGATGAGCGTTCGCTCGATAAAAAATTAGAATAGTCGCAATACAGGCATGGGCTTATAAGAGTACCGGTCGCCTGAAGCCGGATCGGCTTTTCTCCCGTGGTGATTGCAAAACCGACCGGTGGGCCGTCTTTCAGCTCCTCCTCTGGTTAGCCGCTGCCCGTCTGGGCGGTCGTTTGGGTCACGGAATGGCGGAGGAGTGGAAGTCACATTCTAATTCCAAAAGGTCGAGTTTATCGAGACTTTGAGAAGCCGATGATCAGAAAATACCCCCAAAGATACCCCGACAATTTTGAGGGGAGTTCGACTACTCCTCTCTGCTTGCGATGTGTTCATCGTTGCGAGAAGAACAAATCTGCCTGTTGCTTAGTACGTCGAGCGAAGCGGGTTCGCCATGTGAATTTCATCCGCTTTTTCTTTCACGTTCCACACCAGAAATTCGTCGCCTTGCCCTCCAGAAAAATGCAATGTTGTAAAATCCGGGTGCTGAATCATGAAACAAATCTGCTCCATGTTCACATCCATTTGACGCCCATCTACGTCTGTTACTCTTTTCCACGTTGCCATCCCAACCTCCATTTCTCGCCTCATAATGGAACGTGCTTTTAGCGTAGTTGCGACTACCTTGGAACGTTGGAGTTCGCTGTCTTTGCGGGGTCTTTCTCATCCCCAGCGGCTGTTGGTATTATCTGGGAACGGGACCATGAGGCTTCTCGGACACTCTTGGTTCGTCGGTGGGGATTGGGGGATAATAGGAGGAGTCCTTCGCATGTGCGACTATAGCCTACAGCATGTAAAGTCACGCCCAGCCAAAGTCGGTGGGAAACTGAGAGCCCGTCACTTTAATTCGAGCACTATCGGGTTTGCTGCCCCGGAAGATACGAATACAGCAGTTTGTGTTCTTCCGGGAACGGAACTTGCGTTTGCAAGTGCGGTGAGGTCCAACCGGTTCGGTTGGCTGACGTGGAAGGTAACAACCCTTCCTCACACGACTGCCATCTTTCGACAAGTCAACAAGGACAACCCGCACACGCATCATGATGCATTGGAATTTCCCGATGGAAAGATGGTGCTGCTGACCAACTTAGTGGAGGGCCGGAGTCGCTTATTGTCAGCGGACCCCGGTTATCGAGCCGGGGTCTTTGTGCTTATGGCTATTGAAGAGCCGTTATCGTCATCTGGACTGAGAACAGCACCAAATCGGATTGGGTGAGGACTGAAAGGCATCGGATTTATGGAACAAGAATTTACGCTGGATTAGTAGTGTCCTGCTGTTCCACATCACTTTCAGAATCTGGCCAAACATAAATTACTTCGCAAGCTGTTCCCGCGATGACCAATGCCGCTCCTATAAGTCCATAGAATCGGATTTTCGATGAAGTTGCGGAGTGAGCAGCCAGAATTGGAACGTAGAATCCAATGAGAATGCCTAGTCCCGTAGATATCATTCCGATAATAAGAACCCACTCCATTGTCAGTCCACCGTTCTCAGTTTCTCGATAAGCTTACGATAATACGAAACTCGATTCTCGGCCAGCCGGATTATCGCCCGTTCCCAATTCTGGGGTGGCTCTCTAAATGACTTCGAATCTTCCTTCATTTTTGCTTGGCCGATAGTTTGCACCGAAACGCCAAATGCCTTTGCAATACGTTCTCGTGTCCTTATTGCAATACAGTCGCGCACCAAGACTGGTATAGCCTCTTCCTAACGCCAGAAAATGCTGCCGAGGTACGTGTTCTTACGCCTGAAACGGTGAACGTAGGCACGTTGAAGCAGGATGATGCTCAACGGGACAAAATTAAAGCAATCGACCAATTTGTTGAGCGGTTGAAAAAGAACGCGCTTACCCACGAGTATCAAAGGCATCCGCACCCCCTGAAGGTGAAGATGGCGAACCTGCACATCAGCAATTGCCACAGTTGCAACGGGTTCTCGTTATGGGTGCGCGGGCTACTGGTGTTCCCAACAAGAATAGACAAAACGCCAGAGCTTGTGGAGGAAGACCTTGAGGAAGCTGCCGCTATTTTGAATAAGTTTCCTCGTGGAGCGACCGCATTAATGCGCGTGTGTATTCAAAAGCTGGTGCGTCTGCTTGAAGATAATGGCAAGGAATTGAACGCATCCCAAGGCCGACGCTGCTTGCACATTACCAAGGAAAGTTTAAGATCGCTTCCGCCTTTGACCTTCGAGCAAGGGTCAAGGGTGGGTTGTGGCGTCGGCCTTACCTACCACGGGGGCCGACGCTGCTTTTAGAGCCTCGATATGGTCGAGTGGCTCACCCCGTAAGTCCGACCGATCTCAGTCAAAGCCTCTCCGTTCGACCTTCGAGCGATCGCTTCGGCGATCTGAAATCGAGACAGCTTCGGTTTCCGTCCAAATCGTACTCCCGATCCATCGCTCGCTTCCTACCCTCGCTTGTCCGCGCAAGGATCATGCTCCGCTCGAATTCGGCAAGTCCTCCTAAGATCGTAATCATCAGCTTTCCATGCGCCGTTGTCGTGTCGGCCCAAGTATCTGCGATCGATCGGAAGCCTGCGCCTTTGTCTGCGATGGTCGCTAGGACATTGAGCAAGTCCCTTGTGCTGCGAGCCAACCGATCCAACCGGCTAACGAGCAACACATCGCCCTGGCCCAATGCCGCTATGGCCTTGGCAAGCTCGCGTCGATCAGTCTGGGCTCCACTGATCTTCTCGGCAAAGACCTTCTCCGCTCCAGCTGCTTTCAAGGCCGATTGCTGAGCATCAAGCGTTTGGCCATCAGTCGAGACCCTCGCATATCCAACGATCATCCGAGCCTCCACCAAAACCATTTTGACCCTGACTTTTGCACAGGAATTTCCGTTTGATTTGAAGGCTTCGGCTTTTGTGCAGATGTTTTGATATTTGCACCACCACGGATGTCTTCAAGCGCTATGCGTGCAAGGCCATGTAGTTCGTCAGGCTTAGCCTTGATGAGTGCATCAGCCGCTTCACACAACTGCTTGAAGGAGTGGTCGTACCGCTTATGACCAAGCTCACGCCAATGTTTTTTCGATCTGTCGTCTGGCGATGTAGCGGCTCATTGCGTCGATCTCTCTAGCCGTGATCTCTCGGCTGGTCTTTGTCGGGGCTTTGTGTAGTCTATCGGTAGCTTCAATCATGATTAGGCCCTTTTTCGTGGTTGGAGTTAGAGCCCTGCGAGCTAATTCCTGTTAGCTTGCGGGGCTCGCTTCTATCTATCAGATCATTCGCACAGTGTCGATAGTTTGTTAGTTAGTTGATTGCTTGTTAACAATCGATGCCATCGATTTATTTGTTGCGATGCAATCTAAACGATCGACCATGGGTGGCCCCCGTACCCAAAAATTCGATCGCTCGCCTGCCTGCCTTGCCCATCACCAATTGCGTGAAAGTTTGACGAGCCATACGTTTGGCCAACACGAGATTTCTGAAAGTATCGGTCTTTGCACTTTGTCACTTACGCGTGCTAAAGTGCGCGGGGCTTCCCTTGCGGGCAGTCATATGGTCAGCATCAATGAAGAGTTGGAAGCTGCGAAAGCTGCGAAGGCTGCGATTGAGGTTCTGTTGACAGCAACACCTAAGTCAGCGGTACTGGCGACGCTTAACAAAGCTAAATATGCCGCAGTCTTAAATCTATCGAGCGGAGGAGCGCTGAACGAAGCACGTGCAAACGTTGGAATAGCGGTCTCTAACGTAATCCATGGTATGCCGACCCAGGAGAAGATCGATAAGGCCAAGTTGGCAATCGACGCTTGGATAAGAAAATTAGAAGGCAGCTTATGAAAGCAACGATGTTGGTTGGGCAAATCTCTATATCGACTTTCTTTGTCTTTTGCCTTGCAAGCGCAGATGCTCTTGATGCAAGCGATAATGCACGCATGGGCAATCTGATGAGGAAAGCAATTCAGCTTAAACAAGATGTCTTGAACGTTCAAAGTGGCGGCTCTCATGGAGGAAACGCATGGGACTGTTTGAATGAGCTTTCTCATAACCTTGAGACTGTATCGTTGAGGATAGATGGGTTACGATCGATAGTGTTCATAGCTTCATCAATGGTAGACAACTCGGATGAGCAAGCGGTACTTAAAGTTTTAAACGAGGACGCAACCAGTTTCCTCAAATTCGTGGAACTTGGTCGGAAAGGGATCAATTTGACGGCTGGCTACTGCTCCTGGAATAGCGTTGCAGTCGCAAAGGCACAAGAAATCTTGGGGTTCTATGATGAGGCAACCTCTGATGTACGTTCGATGATGAAGGCTCGGTAAGTTGGATAAAGCTATAATGCTTGCGTGCATGACCGAAAAAAAAGAAAACTTACATTGTTCATGAGGAAATCGGGCATGAAAGCATCGATCATCTGCTACCTAGTGTTGGCCTCGGCCGTGCATTTTCTAAACGTCGAAGTTGCCTTGGCTCAGGGGCTTTCAGTTGAAGATCGGGCGTGCATCACCGGTGCCGTCGCCAAGCTACCCCCAGTCGCCGCGCTTAATATCGAGGGAAGCCGTGCCATAGAGGGCCGTACCCTAGAGCAATCGCAGTCGCAACGCAGAGGGAGCGTGTACCGCGTCAAAGTGGAAATCGATGTCAGCGTAGCCGGGCAGAGGTCTACCTATATCTTCAACTGCATCCAGAGCGGGCAAGCGACAGTAATCCAACCGTTGGGTATGCGCTGAGAGCTACCTGGTTGCTATTCACCGTGCCTATTCCCTGGCCCCGATGACGTCGAACAAGGCAAGCGATCGAACCGACGATCACCACAATGAACGTCAGCGGGCTGTCGATGAAGGCAAGCGATTGTTAACCCGACGGAGGAGGGAGATCACGACGCCAATCGGTAGGCGATCCGGTCAAGGCCCAGCGAACCATTCAAGGTCAACCGGGCTTGGCGGCTCCCGGATGGGGGTCACGACGAAGGCGGAGCGGACAGACCTCGACCTCCCGATTTCAACAATCGCCATGCGCCCTTCGCGCCGCCGAGATCAGCGGAAATGAACGGTCGGAAATGAACGGCTTCGGTTCTGATAAGAGACCCCCATTGGCAGCGATGATGGCCTTGCACGCGGCACAGTTCTCGCTCCAAGACATGATATATCTCAATAGAGACGGCATGCTCCCCCGGTGCGGGCGATCGAAAGGGGGTAAAATCGTCAGACGCTCCGCCGCGGTTCAAAGCCGAATCTGGAAATTCACCGCGAGTTTTTCAGAATGGGAAGCAAATCGCTTCGTTCAGGAGAGGCGGGGCGCTCTACGTGTGCTGGGCTCGCAGGCCGTGCAAGGAACGAGCGTCGACCGTGATTGCGAGGGTCTGAGAGGGGGGCCGTTCATCTGCCGAAGATTCGGGAGGGGGGTGGTCGGGGAAATTTCGGAGGTGCGGGGGGGTACGGCTTAGATGGTGGAAATCGAGAGGGGGGGGTCACAAGGGGGTGCGCGCGCCCTTCCGATGCCCGAGCCGCCACCGGTAATCACCACCGCCTTGTCATTGACCCGGGTCATCGTCGACCGGGTCAGAGCGTATAGACCGGCTGGTTCAAGCCGTCCGTAAGGTGCACCTTCGCCCACTCCTGCGGTCTTGCGCTCCGTTCAAGCAGCACGCCAGCAGCGCGAACGCGCTGCTGATTGGCGTCCAGCGCCGGAGGCTCGATGCCCTTCTCAAGAGAGATAGCCGCCTCATACAAGAAACGCCGGGTCATCACGATCGCGCGGTCGGTTGGCAGGAGCTTTTCGCTCTCATGGTTCTGGATCGGCCCCATGCTTTCCTGCAGCGAGGCGTCCTGGATTGCAAACCCTAAGATACCGCTGTAGGCGCGCTTTTCCTGTTGGGCGCGGCGGTCGATCAGATAGTCGTTGTCCTTGTTCGCGAGCGGTCGGAACGTGCCCGGTTCGTAGACACAATGAATGCCCTTGCCCTCTTCCATGTGCCGTCGCTCGTCCGCTGACAACGGCTTGCGCGGATGAAAATTGATGCTCCATGCCCAGCAATTGTAATCGTCGATCGGCACCCAGACATGACCGCCCAGTGCGTGATCGCCGAATGGGGGGATCAGCGTGAACCATGGAAATAACCACTGGGTGACCCGCCAGTAGTATGAGTTGGGTTCACCGTTGCGGCGGCCATACAGCGTCAACCCAAAAGGCGTATTTTCGATTTCAAAGATGACGTTGCCGTCGGCCTTGATGTATTCATTGGCCTTCGTCCCCTGATGCATCGGATCGTCATCGACCTCGTAGCGATGCACATACGACACATGGCTGGTGTCAATGCCGCCTTCCATCGCCTGAAGGTAGTTGCACTCCTGCAGGCGCTTAGAGACGAAGACGTGGCTCTCCGGCAGTGTACACCACTCGACCTCCGGCGGCGCCGGTTGCTTCTCTTTCGGGCCCATATAGGCCCACACAATGCCGGCGCGCTCGATACAGGGATAAGCCCTGATACCCATTGTCTTGCACGCCTGCGGCGCCGACGGAACATCCACGCATCGGCCGTCGCGCGCGAACTTGAGGCCGTGATACGCGCAGCGAATGCCGTTCTCCTCGTTGCGACCGAAGTACAGCGAGGCGCCTCGATGCGAGCAGAACTCGGCAATCAGCCCGACCTTGCCCTCGGTGTCGCGGAACGCGAGCAGCTTCTCGCCAAGGATCTGAATGCGCACCTGCGGGCCATCGGGTTTGGCGACTTCGCGCGACAATAGGACAGGCACCCAGTACCGCCTCATAAGATTACCCATCCGGGTGCCCGGCCCGGTGCGGACGAGGGTTTCCGCCATTTCCTTGTTCATATTAAAACAACCTCCTGGCAGATTGTCCACTACGTGATAACAGAGTTCATTATACGGACTATTGCGCCGGCTATGGGACAGTACATCCGAAACGGTTGCACTGTTCGTTCGCGAGGACGTATCCCGGGTATGCGTTGCCGAGCTGCCCAGCCCGCAAGCTCTAAGCTTTAGGCGAGGCGTTGGATATCGCGAAAGCCTCGCATTGGGCGCAAGTGGAAAAGCGATCCTGGCGTATCTGCCCGAAGGTGAGTCCGGCCGATTGCGAGCCGAAGCGAAGAGGCACGCGCGCGAGTTAGCGCAAATCAGAAATCGCGGTTTTGCGGTCAGCAAGAACGAGCTTATTCAGGGAGCAGTAGCGGTATCGGCGCCGCTTTTCGACGGCTCAGGAGAGATCATCGGCTACGTGAGCGTTTTCGGACCGGGCGTTAGCCGTTTTCTACATTGCGGGGCATATGTTACCGTCGCACCGAACGACGGAGGGCAGGATGAATTTTGTCGAAGCAGTCAAGTCGGGATTCCAAAATTACGTGCGCTTCTCCGGCCGAGCCTCGCGCTCGGAATACTGGTATTGGTGGCTGTTCTGCATCCTGTTAGGGATAGTTGTTGGCCTGATAGACGGCGTGTTGTTTCCTGACTCGAACGTACACCCGATCACTATTATTGGCGAGCTTATTGTGTTCTTGCCTTTCCTGGCAGTGTCGATTTGACGACTGCATGACCTCGATCGTAGCGGCTGGTGGTACTTGCTCGTCCTGACTGGCATTGGCGCGATCGTGCTCATTGTTTGGTATTGCATGCGGGGGACCGTCGGGCCCAACCGGTTCGGACCGGACCCGATACCGGCATTGGACGCGGGGTCGGTCCACTAAGCATCAAAACGACAAATCCTCGGTGGTGGTTTCCGGTCCCTCGACATCACTTCCTGCAAAGGTACGATAGGTCCATAGAGCTTGTGGCAAGTATAACGTCATTCTCCCGCCCCTAATTCTTTCCCAGATAAGACACATGATACGTGAGCCACCTCGATCGGCCAGACTTGATGTATTTCACTTGCTCGGAGCGTTCCGTGGTGTTTATCTCGTCAATGCCATTGTCGCATTTCTTTTCGCAATAACAGCTCCAGTTGCGATCGTCCTGACGATAGGTCAGCAAGGCAAACTAACTGAAGCAGATATTGCGTCATGGCTGTTTGGCGCTTTCTTCATCAATGGACTCATCTCGCTGGTTCTTTGCCTGTTGTATCGACAGCCCCTGCTTTGCCTTTGGACCATCCCGGGTGCGGTCTTGGTCGGTCAAGCGCTCGACCACTTCAGCTTCGTACAGGTCATTGGCACCTACTATGCGACTGGCGCGCTGATTCTCCTCCTTGGGTTGAGTGGTTGGATCGGCAAATGCATGAACCGGATACCGATGCCGATCATCATGGCGATGGTGGCCGGAGTGTTTTTGCAATTTGGCCTGAATCTGATCTTCGCGATCCGTGATGGCGCCATGATCGCTGCGCCGATGACGGCAGCGTTTCTGCTGCTGTCGGCATTTTCAAAGCTCGCGCGCGTGCTCTCTCCGATAATAGGCGCGCTGATTGTCGGCGTGGTGGCAATCGCTTTTGCGGGCGTATTTGATCTCAAAGGTCCTGTGGCGCTGCCCTCCATCGCGCTCCAGTTTTATGTCCCGGAGTTTTCCTGGGGGGCAATGGTGGAATTGGTACTTCCGCTGACGATAACAGTAATCGCTGCGCAAAATGCACAAGGATTCGCAGTACTGGAAGCTGTTGGTCACAAGCCGCCGGTCAATATCATTACCGCCGTTTGCGGACTGGCCTCGTTGATCACGGCTCCTTTCGGGACGGTTTCGACCTGCTTTACCGGGCCGGCCAACGCGATCCTCGTAAGCGGAGGGGATAAAGACAAGCACTATGCGGCGGGCGTCATGGTGTCATTTCTGGCTCTCTTCTTCGGCTTGTTTTCGCCAGCTTTCACCCAATTAATGTTTGCGTTACCGAAAGTATTTGTGGCCACACTCGCGGGTCTCGCTCTGCTGAAAGTGTTGGAGCGAGCTTTCGTTGTGTCGTTCAGCGGGAAATTCAGTTTCGGTGCTTTGGTTTCGTTCCTGGTGGCGGTGGCTAATGAGCCTATATTTTCCATCGGCGCGCCCTTTTGGGCCATTCTGATCGGCTTTACAGTGTCCTGTTTGCTGGAACGAAAAGATTTCGCGACCCTTGTCGCGGATTAGATGATCAAATGAGCAACTCAGCAATATATGATTGGGAAATAAGGCGGCCTTTCGGCGTGCGCGGATGTTCGCGCAGTCGGTCGCATGGAAAACCTTGATCGGTCGCTTTGCTCGGTTCCAATCCTTGGCCCACAAGCTTGCGGGCTACCGCAAGTTCATCTGCTTGGCCCAGGGCAAACTGATTTTGCCTGGCTCCACATTGCGGCGATAAAAGATGCGCGCGACGGGACGAGCCGGCCGACCCAGTCCGGTCCCGTGCGCAGGCGAAAATCATCCCCTGCACCATCGATCCGCGCTCGACGGCAGCGGGGGTCATTGCACCACCCCTGGGGGGGTAATTTCACATCGGAGTGCCATGTCCCAAAAATCGCCTCCGATTCCCCCGCTTTTCACGACGGACAACGCGACTTTGGCCTTTTCGGCGATGGAAGACAGTGGCTTGCCCGTGCGACATCTGCTGCATGAGAAGCCCAAAGGTTGGGTTTGTGAAAAATTCGGCGGGCGGGGGTCGTGGAATTTTCAAGGGGGGTCCGAGGGGGGTACGGCTTAGATGGTCGAAATCGAGAGGGGGGCGGAAAACTTCGAGGGGGGGGTCGGGAGGGGGGTGCGCGCCCTCATTTCTTGGCTTCCAGGTCGACTTTTTGTGATCCGCATCACAGCTATTTAAGCGGCATGCCGATAGCCTCCGCTCAATTGTTCGCAGTCTGCTCGCAGGATAGGGGGCTACCGTGCGCAATCTCATCATCAGTTTTGCAATCGCTTTCACAAAGACGAGCTTGTTTACCTCAATGCTGGGCGTCCAGGCCGGCATTGTCGTAAACGCCGCCCGTGGCCCTTCAGACGCGCCGCTTGTTGACGTGCGGACCCCAATCGGGCCGAACGTCGGCGCCAATCATGCCGCACTTGGTGCAAACCATCCGGCCACATAAGGACCGCCGCGGAGCCTTTGCCGTGCGCTGCGGCGACCGCATTCTCAGGCTAAGAGCCGGCCTTGAAGGCACTCGTGGTCCAAAAACGCGAGGGTGAACTTGGCCATCCGGGCATGGAAATCTGCGCGTCCGCGAACAATCCAGATCGCTGAAAACTCGGGCTGCGTCTGGGTTTCAAGATTGCTATTGATGCGAGCGGACAACTCGTCCGCGGTCTGGAAAGAAAAAAACCTCTTCACCAGCACGATATAGTTTCGATCGCGCACAAAGCTCCACCCATGCTCGCTTGCAAGCTCATCCGCAATGAGCCCGGTCTCTTCCGTGATCTCTCGCCGAATGTGCCTTATTAGATCAACCGATCGGCCGCTAATGTCCTCGGGCTCAGGTGTGCCACAGGGCAACGTGATCTCTCCGGCGCCGGCGGTGTAAGGGGCCATTTCACCGAGTACGTACGCTCTGTCGGATGCGTAGATGGCGGCCGGCGCGAAGAAGTGAAGGACTGTGGTATCGGGAAATTCCCAGTCCCGCCATGCGCATAAGCTCGCATAATCTGCTTCGAAAGCAGTGGCTGTTAGCGTACCGTTGTCGACCGCATAGGAGCGGAACATCAGCACGCGACCGTTCCAGAGTGCTGTGTACCTGCGCTTGAGTTCATCAAAATGTGCATCAATCTCCGCACGCCGAGCGCTTGCGAACGGCCACGACCAAGGTTCTACCGTGACCTCAACGTGATCAAGGTTGACGACCGCCGGAAAGGCCATTTGCTGGTCCAGGATACTTTCTTGAGGCATTACCGAGCGCCACTATCGGCTGCGTGTCTGTTAGTCACACAGGTGTGACGTTTGCCCTAGCTCACCCTCTTGCGAGCATCGCAATGGTAGCCGAACATGCGCAGGGGCGCGACCTCACCGCACGTTGCTATGCCGTGAGAGCAAGCGCCCTGAGTATGAGGTCCGCAAGAGGGCGATCGAAGCGGCGCAAGCTGAGCTCGACAAGGCTATTCCGCTTGGTTGGACTGGCGACTACACGGTCAGAATAATCGGGGTAGAGGATGAAACGGAGGGATTGGTAATCGATATTTTGCAGCAGGAGCTTGATCAGAACGCGCCGCACCGGCTCAGGCCGAAGGGGCGGAAGGGAAGGAATCATTAACGGTCAGCGCCTGCCGTAGTTACATGCCGGTGTCCGTCAAATTGTCAGACGCTCCGCCGCTGTTCAAAGCCGAATCCATTCTTTCGACCGTTTCAATTTTTTGACCAGGGTCGCCGCATGGAAGACGTCTTACCTCCTGAATTCTGCCATGGCCATCTGAGGGCAATATCAGGGCGACTTCGTCAAAATCCACTGTTTTTTCAATCGTCGCGCTGATGCACACGATAGTGCGGCAGTCCTGACCATCCACAGTTGCACCCCGTCAATCCCTCCGCGTCGGGTAACTGCGTCCACACACGGAATCCGATCACGCCATTCGGTGTGGTTTCTTTATGCTTCACTTGGTTGTGCACGAGCACTCGCCCGGCAGGAATTTCTTAGGAACGGTGAACCCCCGTACATAGCGCTTGTCGAAGGGATGACGCTCCTTCGTAAAGTGTCGCACGAGCGTCACGGCGACATTGCGCCCCGTCCACTTGCCGTCCTTCGAGCGAGTCTTGACGCCTCTCCGATTGCACTGCTCCGCGATGGCCTCGGCGATGGTTTCCGCACAATCCACATACTGATATACCGAACGATTGCTAGTGCATTCCTCCAATACCTCCCAAAGTGTCGACTTTGCCATTAGGTCTCTCACTGTTTCATCATCGGGACAGGTGGGCGCGCTCGCGGACAGGATAATGCGCGGGTCGCCGCGTGCTCCGCCGACCTGTCGTTTCGTTGATGGCTTTTGAATGTCAGTTTGTTGCGGTTTGGCAACTGTTAGGCGAAATCGTTCATTCGCGATCTTCACCGCTCGCAGCGCGATGGTGGGTCAAGTGAAAATTTGCGGTGAACAGACCGACCAAATCAATTTTCTGTAAAAAGAATGAAGACGGTTTGTTATTGTTCGACGTTCTACGTGCGCCGAGTTCGCAGGCTGTGCAAGGAACGAGCGTCGACCGCGATTGCGAGAGTAACAGGGGGTCTGGGAGGGAACCCGTCCAGTTTAGGCGCGCTGGCGCGAGCGGCAAACATTTCGCCGAAATCGCTGCCGAGTTTGTCAGGCTTAATGTTAATGTCATTGTTACTGCGGGAGGTGCAGTCTTTGCGGCGAAGGAGGCCACCTCGGTTGCGCGAACCAATTGGCATTATAAATGCGCCAATGCCTTCATCGACGGACAGACCGCAGCTTTATTTGGGCAGGCCGCAGCGAGCAAACACTCGGTTTGGGGCGGGTCTTTCTTCTCTCTGAGGACAGGCTTCTCAGTCCCGAATAAACCGGCGTTTCGCGTTTGTCCCAAGCCGCTGCCCCATATAGCGAGCTCACTCTGGTTGGAAATTCGCGGCCTTGAGCAGCTTCGAGCTGCGTTCGAAGTCCTCCGCGATGAAATTGGCAAAGAACTGCGGCGTCTTGGTGTATGCTTCAATGCCAAACGCGGTAAGCTTCCCCTCAGCGTCTAGATCCTTGACCGCCGCATTGACCCAGCCGTTGATAGTCCTGGTGAGATCGGCTGGCAGCCCGGGCGGCCCCCACATGCCCCACCAAGCCCCGAAGTTGAGCGCCGGCAGCCCGAGCTCGGTCATGGTCGGGATCTCGGGCGCGAGCGACGAGCGCTTCTTGCTGGTCACCGCGACCGCCCGCACGCTGCCGCCTCGAACGAGCTGCAAAAGTGACAGCATCGCCTCGATCATCATCGGGACATGGCCGCCGGCTACGTCGTTGGCTGCGGGCGCGGTGCCGCGATAGGGAATGATCGGCACGTTGATGTCGTTGTACTGATTGAACGCCACCTCGGCGAGGTGCCCCGGCGCGCCGAGCTGAGCCGTGGCGAACGACCACTTGTCGGGCGCGGCTTTTGCCGCAGCAACGATCTCCGCGACGGTCTTTTCCGGACGGTTGTTGGCGATGATGTGAAGGAGCGGCGCCTCGCCGGTCAACGCAATTGGCGTGAAGTCGGTGACCGGATCATAGGGCGGGTTCTTCAGCACCAGCTTCGCCACGTTGTGGGTCGAAGCGTGAAATAGCAAGATATAACCGTCAGGCGCCGCGCGCTGCACCTCGAGCCCGCCAATTGTTGAGTTCCCACCGGGGCGGTTCTCGACAATGAAGGTGATGTCGCGTTGCATCTTGATCTTGTTGGAAATCAGGCGCGCGAAGGTGTCGACGCCACCACCGGGCGCAACTGGAACCACAATGCGGATGTTGCCGTTGGGAAAGCCGCTTTCCCCACGCACGATGTTGGGCGCCACGACAGCGCTGGCCGCAGCCAGCATTGATCCGAGCGCGTCTCGACGATTGATCCGGAGCTTCATGGGAAACGTCCTGAATGGCTGCCCTGCACCCTTGTAGCATTGCGGGCCATACGGAGGGCGATATAGTTCCTAGCCAAGCGATCCTGCAGAAGAAGGAAGGTGCGCCATGGCAGCGCAACCGGCGATCCCGACCATCGATATGTCGCCGCTGCGAACCGGCAGCGAAGCAGAAAAGCGCGAGGCGGCGCGTCGGATCGATGCAGCCTGCCGCAACACCGGCTTCTTCCTCGTGACCGGCCATGGCGTGTCCGCCGATCTCATCACCAAGGCGCGCCAGCGTGCGATTGATTTCTTCGCGATGCCTCTCGACGAGAAGATGAAGGTGCAGCGGCCACCGTCGAAGATCAGCCGCGGCTATAATTGGGTCGGTGACCGTTCGATCGCCTATTCGATGGGACAGGTGACCCCTCCCGACATCCAGGAGGCATTCGGCTTCGGCCAGGATCGTCCAGACCTTGCGGCCAAGGTCGACCCGGTGAGCGCCCAAATGTACGCGCCGAATATCTGGCCGCGACAGCCGGCCGACTTCCGCGAAACCCTGGTGTCGTACTACGACGCCATGCAGGATTTGGCCACGCGCGTACTGCGTGCCATGGCAGTGGCACTTGGCCTGAACGAGAATTATTTCGACGACAAGTTCGATCGCCAGGCGAGCGTCTGCCGCATCATCCGCTATCCAGCGGTGAAGCAGCAGCCGCTACCCGGTCAGTTGCGCGCCGGCACCCACACTGACTATGGCATCATGACGTTCGTGCGCGGCGACGACACGCTGGGCGGTTTGCAGGTCAAGCACAAGAGTGGCGAGTGGATCGACCTGCATATCCCGGCAGGAGATTTCGCCTGCAATATCGGCGACCTGATGATGCGCTGGTCGAACGACCGCTGGGTCTCGACTCTGCATCGCGTGGCAGTGCCGCCGCCGGATGCGGTGCCCCAGGACCGCATCTCGCTGGTGTTCTTCACCAATCCCAATCCCGATGCGACCATCAAGTGCATCGATCAATGCGTGGCGCCGGGCGACACGCCGAAGTATCCGCCGGTCACGGTGTCGGAGCACTATCTCGGCAAGCTGATGCGGGCCGGCCACAGCAAGGTTGACGCCAAGGCCGCCGACGCGCTGACGCACTAGCGACGGACCACTCTCAACCAAGAGCCTGGGAGCGGGTAAAAGCCGCCAATTTGCCGGTCCAGCGGACGAAAAAAGTCCACCTCTACATCAATCTCAAGACCGCCAAGACGGCAGTAAAAGCGCTCGGCATCGAAGTACCTGTGGGCTTGTTGCTCATCGCCGACGAGCAGATCGAATGATGGGGGCTGTTTGGTGCAGTGCATGAGTCTCCTTATGGCACTGAGCTGTCGAACGTGGATGTCGGCATTCACGGAGAGTATTGGAGGGTAAGCGGACCATCCTCGGACATCAGAATCCGACCCTGAACTAGCCGCAGACCCCGCGATTAGAGCGTGGTACTGTGTCCTCCATTACGTGGGTTGACCCCCATGGAGGGTCAAATGGCAATCCACATCCAACGACGAGAATTCATAGTTACGCTGGGCGGAGCAGCGATCGCGTGGTCGCTCGCGGCGCGCGCGCAGCAGCCGTCGATGCCGGTGATCGGATTCCTCAGTAGCAGATCTCCAGATGGTTCCACGCAATATTTGGCCGCGTTCCGCCAGGGTCTGAACCAAACCGGCTATGTCGAAGGCCAGAACGTAGCGATCGAGTATCGCTGGGCGGAAGGCCACTATGACCGATTACCGGCGTTCGCGGCCGATTTGGTTCGTCGGCAGGTGACGGTGATTGTCGCGCCTGAAAGCACTCCTGGGGCGCTCGCGGCCAAGGCGGCGACCCCGACAATTCCGATCGTCTTCCATGTAGGGGGCGATCCGGTGGCGCTTGGCATTGTCCCCAGTATCAGCCGTCCAGGCGGCAACATCACCAGGGTGGCCACGATAAGTGTGGAGGTAGGGCAGAAGCGGTTGGAGTTGTTGCACGAGCTTGTCCCCACGGCCAGCATCATTGCGCTGCTAGTCAACCCAGCCAGTCCCCTGGCTGAGACGCTGGCGACAGAAGCGCATGCCGCAGCCCACACGCTCGGGCTCAACCTCCACGTCCTACACGCCAGCGCCGAACGCGATTTCGATACGGTCTTTGCAACCTTGGGCCAACTGCGCGCAGGCGGGCTCGTGATCGGCTCCGATGTATTCTTCAACACCCAGAGCAGACAGCTCGCCACATTGGTGGTCCGTTTCGCGGTGCCCACGATTTACCAGTATCGCGAGTTCACGGCAGCTGGCGGCCTGATGAGCTACGGAAGCAGTCTTACGGACCCGTATCGTCTAGTGGGCCTCTACGCCGGCCGGATTCTTAAGGGCGAGAAGCCTGCGGACCTGCCCGTACAGCAGTCCACCAAGGTGGAGCTGATTATTAATCTCAAGGCTGCCAGGGCGCTCGGCCTCACCGTGCCGCTGCCGTTGCTCGCGCGCGCCGACGAGGTGATCGAGTGAAACGGCGCGAGTTCATCAACCTTCTCGGCGGCGCGGCGGTTTGGCCGCTTGCTGCGCGGGCGCAGCAGGGCGAACGTGTGCGGCGCATCGGCATCCTCCTGCCCGCAGCCGCGGACGAGCGCCCGGAATTTCAAACTCGCGTGGGCGCGTTCCTGCAGGAGCTGCAGCAATTGGGCTGGGCCATCGGCCGCAACGTGCGGATCGACACGCGCTGGGCCACGACCAATGCCGCCGAAATTCGCAGACACGTGGCGGAATTGGTCGCGCTCGCACCGGACGTCATCCTGGCCACTGGCACCTCGACCGTGGGGCCATTGCTGGAGGCAACCCGCACAGTGCCGATCGTGTTCCCGGCCATAGGTGATCCGGTCGGCGCCGGCTTCGTCGATAGCTTGGCGCGGCCCGGCGGCAACGCCACCGGATTTATGTCGTATGAATACAGCCTGAGCGGGAAATGGCTGGAACTGCTCAAGCAGATCGCACCCGGTGTGACGCGCGTGGCGGTCCTTCGGGATGCCGCCGTATCCATCGGCCCTGTCCAGTTCGGCGTCATCCAGGCCGTGGCGCCGTCGCTCAGGGTGGAGGTCAGCCCGATCAATATGCGCGACGCCGGCGAGATTGAGCACGCAATCGCGGCATTCGCGGGCTCTCCCAATGGCGGTCTGATTCTGACGGCGGGCGCGACGGCGCAGCATCATAGCCATCTAATCATCACACTGGCCGCTCGGCACAAACTGCCTGCGATCTACCAGTATCGCGAGTTTGCCGCCGCTGGCGGCCTGATCTCCTATGGGACTGATTACACCGACCAGTATCGGCGCGCAGCCGGCTACGTCGATCGCATCCTCAAGGGCGAGAAGCCGGCCGACCTGCCCGTGCAGGCACCGACCAGGTACGACCTCGTCATAAACTTGAAAACCGCTAAGGCCCTCGGGCTCGAAGTGCCTCCGACGCTGCTCGCCCGCGCCGACGAGGTGATCGAGTAGGTGCGCCAGCTGCAAGCTGGTGCGATCCAGCCGGTGCAAGTCCGGCCCAAGTAAGGGGTAGCGTCCGCTTGGTAGCGAGTGTTGCGTGGCCACTGGCGACAGTGGTCGCGAAGCGTACACAGCGATTGCATGGGGTATGGGATTGAGCCACGAAAGATCAGATATCGCAGGGGCCGAGAGTTTCTATTCGCTCGAAGGCAACATGTGCGGCACCGCTACGCGAGGTGCTGACGCCCTGCCGGGGTCGAAGGCCACATCACGTGCAAAGGGATCGCATCGGAAGCTGGGAGGTCTCGTGTTTGGCCGTCGTCGTGGCGTGCTGTGTGCCGAGTACGGTGGTCCGCATCGGGAAGGCGAGGAGCCGTAGCCGATGATGCACGGACACGAGAAGTCGGACCCTGCCATAGTAGCTGAGAAGCCGGCGAACAAAGCGAACGAGCCCGCGGCGGAAGCATCTGCGTGGGCAAGCGCGGCGGAGCCGGGGGAGCCAAGGGCGGGGACCGAGGGGAATGCGGACCAGCAAAGCACGTGCCGGGCGCAGAGCCGGGAAAGCGTGTCACAGGCGCTGGACCGCATACGGAGAGTCGCAAGGGAAAGGAAGAAGGAGAGGTTCATCGCGCTCTTTCACCACATCACCATCGAGCTGCTCGAAGAGGCGTTCTACGAACTCAAGGAGGACGCAGCTCCGGGCGTGGATCGATTGACGTGGACAGACTACGAGGCAGAACTCGAGCGCAATCTCGAGGACTTGCACGATCGGGTCCATCGGAGAGCGTACCGGGCACTGCCGTCGCGGCGGGTCTACATACCCAAACCGGACGGTCGGCAGCGCCCGCTCGCGGTCGCGGCCCTGGAGGACAAGATCGTCCAACGGGCGGTGGTCGCGCTGCTGAACGCGATCTTTGACGAGGACTTCCTCGGCATATCGTACGGGTTCCGGCCAGGGCGCGGCACGCATGACGCGCTGGACGCGCTCTGCGTCGGAATCCACAGCAAGAAGGTGAGCTTCATACTGGACGCCGACATCCAATCGTTCTTCGACACGGTGAACCAGGAATGGCTCATCCGGTTCGTGGAGCATCGGATTGGCGACCGGCGCATCATCCGCCTGATCCGCAAATGGCTCAAGGCGGGCGTCATGGAAAACGGGGTGGTGACCGTCAGTGAGCGGGGGACGGGGCAAGGCGCGGTGATCTCGCCGCTCCTGGCCAACATCTACCTGCACTACGTGCTCGACCTCTGGGCCAACCGCTGGCGACAGCGTGAGGTCACCGGCGACATGATCATCGTGCGCTACGCCGACGACTTCATCGTCGGGTTCCAGCACGACAGCGACGCCCGGCGCTTCCTGGACGAGATGCGTGAGCGGTTAAAGAAGTTTGCGCTGACACTGCATCCCGAGAAGACCCGGCTCATTGAGTTCGGACGCTTTGCGGCGGAACGCCGCCAGCGGCGCGGGCTCGGCAAACCGGAGACCTTCAACTTCCTGGGCTTCACCTTCATCTGCGGCAAGACTCGGTCGGGCAAATTCCAGATCAAACGGAAAACCCGACGGGACCGCATGCGCGCGAAGCTCAAGAGGCTCAAAGAGGAGATGTGGCGGCGCATGCATCAGCCAATTCCCGCTCAGGGAAAGTGGCTGTGGTATGTGGTCAACGGCTACTTCAACTATCACGCAGTGCCCACCAATGCGCGAGCACTGGGTGTGTTCCGGCATCACGTGATCGACCTCTGGCGGCGCACGCTGCGGCGTCGCAGTCAGAAGGCGCGGATCACGTGGGCGCGGATGACGCAGCTGGCGGACGACTGGCTTCCAAAACCGATCATACTTCATCCCTGGCCAAGCGATCGATTTGCCGTCACACACCCGAGGTGGGAGCCGTATGCGGGAAAGCCGCACGTACGGTTCTGTGCGGGGGGCGCGAGGTAACTCGCGTCCCTACCGCGTCCGGGTTTTTGCTGCACCTGCTCACGTCGGCTATTGGCACTGGACTGCCGTGCCGGAATGTCCGCATTCACGGAGAGTTTTGGAGGGTAAGCGGACTACATTTTGGCGTCCTCAGCTCCGCCTTCCTTGACCCGACTCGGACATAAGCGGCCCGCTTTTGCTGCGATGTACGGCCCTGAACCCGATCTCCAGACCCTGCTATACTCCAAAATCCTTGGCCTTGGGGGTACCCATGCAGCGTCGGGAATTCATCGCGCTTCTCGGCAGCGGTGTCACCGGATGGCCGCTCGCGGCGCAGGCGCAACAGACCGATCAGATGCGTCGTATTGGTGTGTTGACGGTGCTAGGCGAAAGCGATCCAGAAATAAGAGCTGGAGTCGCCGCGCTCCAACAAGGGCTTGAGTCGCTGGGTTGGGTAATCGGGCGAAATCTTCAGATCGAGTATCGCTTTGCCACTGCAGACACCGACCGACTCCGAATGCTTGCAAAGGACCTAGTTGAGCTGCGTCCCGACGTGATCGTGACCCGTTCGACGCCCGCTGTTCGAGCGGTCATGCGAGAAACTCGCATGATCCCAATCGTATTTACACAGGTCATCGAGCCGGATCGACAAGGCATAATAGAAACCCTCTCACGTCCAGGCGGTAATGCTACCGGATTTACTCCGTACGAGGCGTCAATTGGAACTAAATGGCTTGAACTGCTCAAAGAGATCGCGCCTGACGTGAAGAAGGTCGCAGTTATCTTCAACCCGGCTACGGCTCCTTATGCCGATTTCTTTTTACAGTCCATCGATGCTGCTGCGCCGCCCTTCGCAATAAATCCGATTGCAACCCGCATTCACGACCCCAACGAAATCGAACGGATCATCGAAGATTTCGCACGTGAACAAAATGGGGGACTGATTGTGCTGCCGGATGCCTTTACAGTTTCTCATCGGGGCATAATCATTGCTGCTGCCGCCCGCCATCGCACTCCTGCGGTCTATCCGTTTCGTGTCTGGGCCGTTGAGGGGGGTCTTCTATCTTTCGGCCCTGAAGCGGCAGATGCTTTTCGGCAGGCGGCATCGTACGTCGATCGTATCCTCAAAGGCGCGAAGCCCGCCGATTTGCCAGTTCAAGCACCGATCAAATTTCCTCTGGTGATCAATCTCAAGACCGCCAAAATGCTTGGCCTCAATGTTCCGCTCAAACTGCAAGCGGGCGCCGACGAGGTGATCGAATAGGTGCGCCAGCTGCAAGCTGGTGCGATCCAGCCGGTGCAAGTCCGGCCCAAGTAAGGGGTAGCGTCCGCTTGGTAGCGAGTGTTGCGTGGCCACTGGCGACAGTGGTCGCGAAGCGTACACAGCGATTGCATGGGGTATGGGATTGAGCCACGAAAGATCAGATATCGCAGGGGCCGAGAGTTTCTATTCGCTCGAAGGCAACATGTGCGGCACCGCTACGCGAGGTGCTGACGCCCTGCCGGGGTCGAAGGCCACATCACGTGCAAAGGGATCGCATCGGAAGCTGGGAGGTCTCGTGTTTGGCCGTCGTCGTGGCGTGCTGTGTGCCGAGTACGGTGGTCCGCATCGGGAAGGCGAGGAGCCGTAGCCGATGATGCACGGACACGAGAAGTCGGACCCTGCCATAGTAGCTGAGAAGCCGGCGAACAAAGCGAACGAGCCCGCGGCGGAAGCATCTGCGTGGGCAAGCGCGGCGGAGCCGGGGGAGCCAAGGGCGGGGACCAAGGGGAATGCGGACCAGCAAAGCACGTGCCGGGCGCAGAGCCGGGAAAGCGTGTCACAGGCGCTGGACCGCATACGGAGAGTCGCAAGGGAAAGGAAGAAGGAGAGGTTCATCGCGCTCTTTCACCACATCACCATCGAGCTGCTCGAAGAGGCGTTCTACGAACTCAAGGAGGACGCAGCTCCGGGCGTGGATCGATTGACGTGGACAGACTACGAGGCAGAACTCGAGCGCAATCTCGAGGACTTGCACGATCGGGTCCATCGGAGAGCGTACCGGGCACTGCCGTCGCGGCGGGTCTACATACCCAAACCGGACGGTCGGCAGCGCCCGCTCGCGGTCGCGGCCCTGGAGGACAAGATCGTCCAACGGGCGGTGGTCGCGCTGCTGAACGCGATCTTTGACGAGGACTTCCTCGGCATATCGTACGGGTTCCGGCCAGGGCGCGGCACGCATGACGCGCTGGACGCGCTCTGCGTCGGAATCCACAGCAAGAAGGTGAGCTTCATACTGGACGCCGACATCCAATCGTTCTTCGACACGGTGAACCAGGAATGGCTCATCCGGTTCGTGGAGCATCGGATTGGCGACCGGCGCATCATCCGCCTGATCCGCAAATGGCTCAAGGCGGGCGTCATGGAAAACGGGGTGGTGACCGTCAGTGAGCGGGGGACGGGGCAAGGCGCGGTGATCTCGCCGCTCCTGGCCAACATCTACCTGCACTACGTGCTCGACCTCTGGGCCAACCGCTGGCGACAGCGTGAGGTCACCGGCGACATGATCATCGTGCGCTACGCCGACGACTTCATCGTCGGGTTCCAGCACGACAGCGACGCCCGGCGCTTCCTGGACGAGATGCGTGAGCGGTTAAAGAAGTTTGCGCTGACACTGCATCCCGAGAAGACCCGGCTCATTGAGTTCGGACGCTTTGCGGCGGAACGCCGCCAGCGGCGCGGGCTCGGCAAACCGGAGACCTTCAACTTCCTGGGCTTCACCTTCATCTGCGGCAAGAACTCGGTCGGGCAAATTCCAGATCAAACGGAAAACCCGACGGGACCGCATGCGCGCGAAGCTCAAGAGGCTCAAAGAGGAGATGTGGCGGCGCATGCATCAGCCAATTCCCGCTCAGGGAAAGTGGCTGTGGTATGTGGTCAACGGCTACTTCAACTATCACGCAGTGCCCACCAATGCGCGAGCACTGGGTGTGTTCCGGCATCACGTGATCGACCTCTGGCGGCGCACGCTGCGGCGTCGCAGTCAGAAGGCGCGGATCACGTGGGCGCGGATGACGCAGCTGGCGGACGACTGGCTTCCAAAACCGATCATCCTTCATCCCTGGCCAAGCGATCGATTTGCCGTCACACACCCGAGGTGGGAGCCGTATGCGGGAAAGCCGCACGTACGGTTCTGTGCGGGGGGCGCGAGGTAACTCGCGTCCCTACCGCGTCTGAGGTTGTTTGCTGCATTTGCTCACGGCAGCTCTTGGCACAAAGTGTGAGTGCCGCTTTGTCCCGCTGACGACTGCTCTCAAATGAACACCGGACCCAACGTGGACGCATACTTTGGGGCTGTTTATACCGGAAGGTCCGCCGGTTTGGCGCCTTTGAGGATACGGTCGACGTAGCCCGCCACGCGCCGGTACGGGTCGATCGTCCGACGAGAAATGCTTGCGCCGAGTTCGTCGCTCCATGACCCGGAATTCTGAACGGGTTCATGTCCCGGTCAGGGGGAACTGCGATCGCACGATGGGGGAACGTGTAACACCACGTGGCGGGAATTGATGATAGAACCAACGCTTCACGCCCTCGGCCAGCAGTAGATAGCAAACAACTATTGCACAAAGTGCCGCCAGAAAGGCCGGTGGCAGCGGAACGAAACCGAACCACCGGCCGATTGCGGAATAGGGCAACACGATTCCAGCGATCGCGACCGCGAGCGAGGTTCCGGCAAGAAGCGGATTTGGTCGGCTGCGCAACGGGTTTCGACGCGTGCGAATGACGAAAATGACAAGCACCTGAGTGGCAAGCGATTCGATAAACCAGCCGGTCTGGAACAGAGTTTCGGTCGCATTGAAAACCCACAATAGGAGGCCGAAGGTCAGGAAGTCGAAAACTGAACTCACCGATCCGAGGACGAGCATAAAGTTGCGAATGAATTGGATATCCCAATGACGCGGTTGGGCGAGCAGCTCATCATCGACGTCGTCCATCGGGATTGGAACTTCTGAAAAGTCATACATTAGATTGTTGAGTAATACCTGAATTGGCAGCATAGGCAGGAACGGCAGGATGAGCGAGGCGCCCGCCATTGAGAACATGTTCCCGAAATTTGAGCTGGTGCCCATCATGATATACTTCATAATATTTCCGAAGGTGCGCCGGCCTTCGCGTACGCCGCGTTCGACAACCTCCAGGTCACGGTCCAGCAGAATAATATCTGCAGCGTCCTTTGCGACGTCCACGGCACTGTCGACTGAGATGCCGACATCGGATGTGTGAAGCGATGGCGCATCGTTGATGCCGTCGCCAAGGAATCCCACGACATGCCCTCGACGCTTGAGAGCCAGGATGATGCGGTTCTTTTGCGACGGAGTGACTCGGCAAAATAGATTGGTCTCCTCGATGCGTGCGCCGAGCGCCTCTTCGCTTAACGCGGAAAGCTCCGACCCAGTGAGCAATCCCTCGACCGGAATCCTGAGCTGGGCACAGACATATTGGGTCACACGCTCGTTGTCGCCGGTGAGGATTTTGATGCCGATTCCATTCCGTTCCAGTGCTGCGATGGCCGCGCCTGCACTTTCCTTGGGCGGATCCAGGAATGCGGCGAAACCGGCAAAGACAAAGTCCTGTTCGTCTGATACGGCAACGTGGTTCCGAGAAGCAGGTTCGTCTCGCCAAGCGACGCCGAGCACGCGGAAGCCTTCCTCGCAGAGTGCTTGGAATTGCCTGTTGGCACGCTCCAATGCTGCCGCGTCAAGCGGCTGCGTGTCGCTCTCGCCCGACTGTTCATAACGATTGGATAGCTTCAGTACGTCCTCGGGAGCACCCTTGACGATGAGAACGCGGCGTCCCTCACGCTCAAGCAGGACCGAAACTCGACGCCGCTCAAAATCGAACGGTACTTCATCGAGCTTTGTCCAACCTGCCGGAATACGGGGCGTACATTCGATAATCGCAGTGTCGAGTGGACTTCTGAGACCGCTCTCGAAGTGGCTGTTGAGCCAGGCGAGTTCAAGTACATGCTCGCTGTCAAGACCGGAAAGAGTGATATGTCGGATCAGCTGAATCTTGGCTTCGGTGAGAGTGCCGGTCTTGTCGGTGCATAACACATCCATGCTGCCAAGGTCGTGGATCGCGGCAAGCCGCTTCACGATCACTTTCTGCTTTGCCATGCGGAGTGCGCCTCGTGCCAGGGTGACGGATACGATCATCGGCAAAAGTTCGGGGGTGAGGCCTACCGCGAGAGCGAGAGCAAACAGGAAACTCTCCAGTAAGGGACGATGGAATAACGTGTTCACAAGCAGGACGAAGAGTACGAGGAGAATGGTTAGCCGCACGATCAGCGTGCCAAACTCATACGCACCTCGCTCCAGCGCGGCGGGCGGCGGCGTGTGGCGTAGCGAGCTGCTGATCTCGCCGAGTTGGGTAGCGTTGCCAGTCGCACAAAGAAGAAGTTTGGCCGAGCCGCTGATTACGGAAGTCCCCATGAAGGCGGCGTTGGTGGCCTGCGCCACGTCCACATTCGCAATTCCTTCGGCCGCTGCGCTTTTTTCCGTTGGGTAGGATTCGCCGGTCAGCAGGCCTTCATTGACAAAAAAATCCTTAGCTTCGAGCACACGGCCGTCGGCTGGTACCAAGTCTCCTGCGGCGAGGAGGACAACATCGCCGGGGACGAGATGATCAGCGAGAATCGTGATCTCTCGACCATCGCGCAGCACCTGCTCCTTGAGCGCCACCGAGACCCTGAGCTGCTCAGCCGCCTGTTCCGCACGATACTCCTGGATGCTGTCGAGCAATATGCTGAGCAGCACGATTGCTGAGATGATGACCAAGCTGCCGACGTCGCCGGTAAGCGCCGAGATCGCGGCAGCGAAGAGAAGGATCAGGACGAGGGGATTGCGGAAGCGGCTCAAAATCTTGAGCAGCAATGAATAGCGTCGTCGGACATTCAGCGTGTTGGCCCCATAACGTAGAAGGCGTGCCGCTGCCTCTGCAGAACTTAAGCCGTTCGGCCCGATGCCTAACTGCCGCTCAAGTTCGGCCAAAGGGATCTGCCAAAAGGTGCCACCTGATGCGCTGTTCATTATTGCTCGTTCCTCTAAGCCAATTCCATATCGATAAACAAGGAGAGGCGCACTGATCCAGGGCTATGACTGGCCGCAGAATGAGCACGGCATCAGCATCGATGCGAGGGACTTTGTCTGGATCGGCGGCAACAGAGACAATGACGGGGGTCGGCGTGAACCCACCAACTCACTTGAGCGCAAAGGGCGCGGCTTGAAATAACGTCTGTTGATTGGGGTGAAGCAGACAGCAAGGCTGCGGCGCGGTAATGCCGCAAATGATCAGGAGCCGACATCGGCGGGATTGAAATCCCGCAGTGCAGCGACCTCCCTTGGCGCTTGGCCATCCCGCTCTCTGCAGGTCGTCTTGCTATCTGTAGTGCAGCGACCTCGTGACTGATCCTCGCCAATTCGATATGCTGTACCGGGTCCTGGCCCATGGAGATCGGATGGAATCCGGTCGAATGAAACGACGCCAGTTCATCACGCTCTACGGCACGGCCATGGCGGTGTGGCCGCTCGCGGCGCGCGCGCAGCAGCAGGCGCGGTGCTCGGCCAAGGGCTCGCGCCTTGACGGAGAGCTGCGGCTGCTATTCGAGGAAAGAAAGGGAAGAGGAGCGCTTGCACCGACGAAATCGAAAAAAATAATCAAGACGACGGCTCTAATCGTTTCTTTAACACTTCCGTCGCTTCTTTGGTCGCTGTCTCGCCAACGTCCTCTGCCTGTTCGCTTAAAGCCTGCAATTGCGTTTGAACGAACTCCGTCTGAATCCGCACGAGATCTTCGAAATCCTTCGCTTTAATTAGTTTATCTGCAAACGCAAAAGCGGTGGAGACATTTCGCTCAGCGAAACTTTTCAATTTTTCGTTCAAGGCAGTTCGAGCCCAGGGCGACGCTGACATATTCTTTTGAAGAAACTGCAGATAGTTATCGATTGCCTTGCGAGCTTGCTCCATGCTCTGTGCCATTGTTGTACTGATGTCATGTTCAGTGACCCATTGCTTGGAGACAACCATACACCGCGCCTTTCTTGAGTTTTTGACGGCAACGCACGCCGATCTCAAAACCGGCCAACACGGGCCTTGCCCGAGAAAAACGACCCCGTAGCAAGGCCGTTAGAACGCTATTCTGCGCCGAATCCACATGGGTGACCAGAGGGAACTCAGTGAGGCTAAGGCAAACGATGCGGGGATAGCGGGAAGGCGGACGCTAAACTCGCTGACGACCTCGGTAACGTGATTGAGGCCACATCGATCAGCGGTCGTCGGTCGGATTTTTTACCAGCAGAAAAAAAGCAGCGGGCAATTTGGGACTTTTGCAACAATATCGGCATAAAGTGTGAGTGCCGTCTCGCCCCAGTTACGACTGGTCCCGAATGAGCAGCGGAACTCGATGCAGACACTGCTTTTTGGGCCGGGTATGACCCATCTGAGATATTGGCCGCCAAGTTTGCTCTGATGCACGCGGTTCGGCTCATCTTCGGGCGTGACAAGGCCGAGTAGATAGAGCAATCGCTCGCGCCCTTCTCGAGCGGGCCAAAGCCGTATTTTTGTCCTTGCCTGCTGCTCGTCCAATATCAACGATATATTTTCACGCAGCGCATGAAATACATCGGGTCGCAGTCGGCAGCGCCTTTAGGCGTTTGGGGTCTATATCTGCGCCGCACTGAGCGCAGATGCCGTAGGTACCCTCGGAAATCCGCTTTAGCGCTTCTCGAATTTGATAAATCTCATGCATTTCGGAATTTTCGATAGCCTCAAGCGCCTCCTGATTTTCGAGGTCGGTTGCCCGCTCCTCAGAATCAGCCGACAGCGGCTTGCGCAGTTCGCTGTCGACCTCAGCAAGGCGACCCGTCAGTTCAGAAAGCCGGGCCTTGAGTACTTTCGCGATGTTCTTGTGCATGTCTGAGGCATCCGATGACGGTTAGGCAATATTAGGAACGATTAAGAGATGCACCAATAGGACAGAGCAAATATCATTGGTCGATCCAGACCATCGCGAATGGCTCAAGTAGTCTGGCGTCTTTAGCGGCTCGGCATCAACCGGATCAAGGACCTCGCCAGGATTCACTCCATGATACGGACCTCCTCCCCGGGTGTCATTTGCGACGATTGCCTTCATCCATGGGAGCGCGGCCCCTTCTTTGAGCGATTATCGTCTGCACTCGCGCCGAGCGCATGGTAGAGAGCCTTTGCTCCCTCCCGCAGGATATTGCGGTGCTCCGCATCGGCCGGAGGCATCTTCGACACCGTTCTGGCCAAATCCTGCAGGATTTCGGCGAACAGCGCGTAATGAAAGTGAATGTGAATGGATTTGCGGAGCTCGATCTCTCCGGTACGCTCAAGGCTCAGTGAAATTCCGGTTTCATCGAGATGGGCGTCGAAACGCGAGGATCGTTCAAATGTTCCGATATAAAGCTTGTCGGGATATTCCAACGCGACCTCGGCTTTGTCGGGGATAGGCTTGGTCATAGCATTTGTACCGTCCATAAGGATCAAGACAATCCGATTAGCATGATACTGACGCAGATACCACGAGCAACGTTGGCCATGGTTGGGTTATTTGAGCGTTGCAATATACGGCAACTCAAAGGCAGTTTCGCTCGCGCTAGCCATTGATCAACCTATGAGGCAATCGTTTTGGTTGCATGCTCGCCGAGATCCGCCGAGCAACTCGCTAGCGTCGTGGCAAGTAATTCTCAGTTATCGCTTTTCACCAGCGCAAACGCGAATTCGCGACCTCGGCCGCGCTTGATCGCTTGGTCGATCCAGACCATCGCGAATGGCTCAAGTAGTCTGGCGTTCTTTTAGGGGCCCAGCATCAACCGGATCAAAGCCCAGGGTTCGGATCAAGTCCATTACCACGGGTTTCTTGTCTTCATTATCCCCTGCTACAAGCGGTCTTCTTGGGCGCTGGGCGATTACAATACCTTGCCTACTACGTGAGCTCGGAATGGACCCACGACAAGTCGAGGACCGCGGCGATCGCGCGAACCGGGTGATCATGTGGAACTGCTTCATCGAGACGAAATGAATAAAACAGCTGCTGTTGGTCGTGCTTGAGCCGCCCCATCATCGCTCGCCTCCACAGCAAATCAGATGACAAGAACGGAATCACTGTTCGGCAACACCATCAACGACTTTTGCAACAAAATCTGCCAGGACCGGACTTGTGCAGCGCAACAAGCTGCATTCCTACCGGCCGTGAGCAGATGCAGCATCCATGCTCAAAAACCAGCGCTACTCGATCACCTCGTCGGCGACGGGCGAGCAGCGCAGACGTTACGGCAGGAACTCACGGATTTTGGCCAATAGCTGACGCGGGCTATAGGGCTTGGGTACATAGGCATCACAGCCCGCTTCACGCGCCTTGACCTCATCGCCGCTCAAGGCATACGAAGTGACGACGATGATTGGAATCGCCCGCAACGCCTGATCGGCCTTAATGCGGCGGGTCGCCTCATAACCGTCGAGCAGCGGAAGCTGAATGTCCATCAAGATAAGGTCCGGCCGCTCAGCCACCGCGGCCCTTACACCCTCCTCGCCATCTTTGGCTTCAATTATTTCGAAACCCGCGCTCGTCAGAAGATCGCGCAGGATTTGCAGGTTGTCCTCCTGATCCTCGACCACCAGAATGCGCTTTGTCACGCTGTCCTCGCCTGCCCTTCGACAGTGACGGGAAGCGTGAATGCGAAGGTCGAGCCATTACCGGGGCTCGACTCCACCCAGATGCGTCCGCCATGCATCTCGATGATCCGCTTTGAGATGGCTAGGCCAAGCCCAGTACCACCTTTCTTCCGAGTGATCGAATTGTCGGCCTGCTGAAACTCCTGGAACAGCTTGGCCTGGTCGACCGCGGAAATGCCAGGGCCGGTATCGCGCACCGCGACGGTGAACGATCCATTGGCCGAAGTACCTTTTATCGATACTTCCCCGCGATCGGTGAATTTGATCGCATTGCCGACGAGGTTGAGGAGAACCTGCGTGAGCCGCTGTTCGTCGCCGCGTCCCTGCGGCAGCTGCGGCGTAACCTCGATCTTAAGCGCGATTTGCTTCTGGTTTGCCAATGGCTCGACCGCGCTGAAGACGGTCTGGATGACATTTTTAAGCGAATAATCCGAGAGCGAGAGGGTGAGCTGGCCGGCCTCGATCTTGGATAGGTCAAGCACGTCGTTGATCAGGCCGAGGAGATGCCGGCCATTGCGCTGCACGCGATCGAGCACGCTGCGCGCCTTCTCCGGCATCTCCCCGTAGACGCTGTCGAGAATAAGCTCGGTGTAGCCGAGAATGGCGTTAAGTGGCGTGCGTAGCTCGTGGCTCATATTGGCGAGAAACTGCGACTTGTGCTGGCTTGCCTCGGCAAGTTGCCGGCTCTTGTCCTGGATCTCATCGAACAGCCGCACGTTTTCGATCGCGATCACAGCCTGGTCGGCAAAGGTTAGCAGCTCGATCTGCTTGTCACTGAACGGCTCCACAACAGTTCGCCGCAGCAGGAGGCAGCCAATGGCACCGACAGCGCTCGGCATCAGTGGAATACCAAGAGTGGTCGGTGTCCGAACGGCTGCAATCTCAACGCCCAACGGAAATTCTCGACCGGCGGCGGCAATCGAGCACGTGGATCACTTTGACCTTCAAGACAGTGCGCCCGACACCCAGCCTCGCCCAAGCGGTCTGCGCGAGCCGTGAGGAATGGACGCCATGATGTGCCGGAAGGCGAAGCGCGCAGGATAGCTGTCACCCTCACGTCGGGATGATGGCCGTGTCGTTCGCTACAAGGCGAGCAGCTGATTCGACCAGCGTATTGAGCACGGATTGCAGATCGAAGGTCGATCGGCTGATGATCTTGAGCACGTCGGCGGTGGCGGTCTGCTGCTGCAGAGATTTCGCGCAGCTCGTTGAGCAGCCGTGTATTCTCGATGGCGATGACGGCCTGAGCGGCAAAGTTCTGCACCAACGAGATCTGCTTGTCGGTGAAGGGGCGGACCTCCTGGCGGTAAATGACGATGGCGCCGATCAGCTCATTCTCCTTGAGCATCGGGACAGCAATGTGCGACCGCGCACCCGCGAGCTTGGCGGTAGGCGTCTGGGCCGTCGGCGGCAGGTCGACGCTGTGAATCACCTGCTTGGTGCGTAACATCCGGTTGAGCGGAGTGCCGGTTTCCGGTGCAAACGGCCGCGCTGCCTATGTAAATCGACAAGCGCGGGCGGTGCACCGACCATTGCCGTGCGCAAAACAAGCTGTCTCTATAGCGGAACAGGATGCCGAACTCGGCCTCGCAGATGCGCACTGCATTCTCGAGCATGGCCTGAACACCGGCTCGAGTTCGCCGGGCGAACTGATGACGCGCAGCACTTCCGCGGTGGCGGTCTCTTGCTCCAGCGCCTCGTCGCGCTCGCGCTGCGCACGCGCAAGCTTTTCTTCAAGGTCTGTATAGGAGTACTGCGGCATCGCGGCCGTCCCTGTCCCCCTTTTGGCGCCGCCCCCTGCATGGGGGTGGTCGCCTGCTGACGCGAGCTTGTCGATGTTCGGTCGAAAGCCTACGCGAGGCTCGTGAACGGCTCAATGGCTCTCGGGCGGGCCGTATGCACGGGCGATACGATCACCTGCTGCGATGCACACTCAACTTCCGCAATGGGTCATTAGCCCGCATTACCGCATCGCAGCATTGGCGGCCGGTTCACCTCCAGCAGCAGACATTAGAAGTAGGCCGGTAAAGTTGCACGTGTCGCCTGGCTCTGACGGAAGATTTGAGCCACCAAGCACACCTCGGCTACACGCTAAGGCCATCGCCGACTGCAAGCCTTGGTTGAGCCGCGAAAAGCCTTATTTCTGCCTATAGATCAAAGGCTTACGTGCAATAAAAGGCTTGATTCTTAGCCGATTTTCTCTATAATTCGTGCATCGGCAGCACAGTCTGCGACTTGGCAGTATTGCGCCCCAATCTAATTGGGGCGAGTGGGGAAACTACCATTCCTCGGCCGCCGATTACCTAAACTATCCTTCAAACCTGCCACAGGGCCCCCTCACCGGGGCCCTTCGGCTTTTCAGGAGAACCCGTAATGACGAAGCGAAAGAGCAAGGACGCGAGAACTACGGTCAAGGCAGCCGTGTCAAAGGCCTCGGTCACCAAATCATCGGCCGCGCCTACGACCGCCGCTACCCCTCCGCTGATTGTCCTCGGCTTCGACGACCAGCAGAAACCGCGGGGCGCCAGGTTCGTCGATGCCAAGCCAAACCTCGTAACCAAGGCCGCCGACCTGATGGGGTTCAAGGTCTACGAAGCAAGCTCGCCGGAGCTGGCCGAGGCCGCCAAGAAATTGCCGCTGGGTAGGCTTTATGCCAACGGCCGAGGGTTTGTGCCGAACATCCGGCAATCCCTGTACAGCGATCTCGTTGTGGCCCTTGCGCTCGAAAGCCAGACAGCATTGGGCAGGAATGGCGACAAGGACAGCCTGCCTGCCGCCCGTGGCCTGCCGCTGTCTTGGGACGAGATCGGCCCTGGCCATCTCGTCATTGCGCGGAGTCTCTTGAGTACGGCTGGTGGGAGGCCGCGTGCTCGACCGGAAGGACGAGACCTTAACCCTGCAGTATCGGGATTATCCGCACCTGCCCAAGTTCGTCCGGCACCGGTCCGGCATCGCGCTGATGAGCCCGCCCGCTGACGACGCCAAGCCTGCGGCTGAAACCGAGCAGGCTTGACGCTCTCGGGCTCGTCCCGAGCCAAAACTTCTCTTTCCCTAATAATCTGGAGGTCCGTCATGGACAGCAAGACTGCGCGCATCGCCGCGCTGAACGATGAACTGCGTCAAAATTTTGCCGAGGGGCTCGCGGTGATGACCCCCGGCATCGCTGCTTTGGGCGCCGAAGCCGTCGCCCGGATCGTCAAGACCATCGCCGTGTTCGACGACTTTTGCCACGCCAACGATCCCCACGAAGAGCATGACTTTGGCGGCTTTGATGCCGATGGCCACACGATCTTGTTCAAGATCGACTACTACGACGAGAGCCTCAGCTACCACTCCCCCGATCCAGCTGACCCGTCGGTCACCAAGCGCGTGATCACGATCATGCTGGCCGAAGAGTACTGAGACATGGAGCAGGCAAATGACTGCTTCGGCAGCGGCTTTGGAAGGAAAGCAACTCTTTCCAGGCTTTCTGCTCACTCCGTTCGGCTGGGCGGCACTACCTTTGGCCCTGATCGTTACGCCTACCCCAGCTTGTTGGTGGACCTGTTCGGAGTGACGCGGGAGCGAATGCATCTGATCGCTTTGGCGTTGGCGCACGTTGAACCGCCGAGCTCGTTCGAAACTGCATCGCTCCTCATTCGAGGCTCGACACGAGAAGTTCTGCAAGTCAGGGCGGTGGCCGGTGGGCATCAAACGCGCCTTGAAACATCTGCCACCGCAAGTTCTTCAGCGGCAGAACTACCATCGACTCGTAGATCTTCTCGATGATCCTGAGGGCGCAAAGGTCCTCCATCATGCCGCCAAGATCGACGACTTGGCGGTTCAAATTCTCGCGGAATTGCCGCCACCGTTGCGGCGACCGCGCCCTAGCCCTGTCGGATTGGCCGCGAAAGTTGAACGGCTTTGCGGAGAGCCTGGAATTTCTTATCGCTCGGGGCATCAATCGCAGTTTTGATGATCTCGTGGCCCAGCTGGCGACCGTGACGGCCCGACCGCAATTGAGAGCGATGATTAGAGGTTGGGTCGAGAGCCTCCCTCTGCCCGAAACGATCCCGGCAGCCAGAATTGGTAACGCGTGCCGCCTCGATACCAGCAAAGAAATTCGCTCCCTTGCCAGAACCTGGCGTAACTGCCTCGACAGCTACACCGAGGACATCGATGCCGGATCGTGTGCCGTCTACCTGAGGGCGTGCGGACAGTTAAGCAACGCCTGACACCCAGGGAACGGCCGGTTAGGCTGGTTTTTGGACGAGGTCAAAGGTCCGAGGAATGGCGATCTCGATCCGGACCAAGTTGAAGTTATTGCGGCAGCGTTCGCCTGAGTTAACATTGCCGAGAAGCCGCGTCGTGTCAACCATCGAGAACATCATGTGGCGATGCTGAGGCTGTAACAGCGGAAGCTGACCTCTGAACGCGACCTAACTGCCAGCGCGACTTGACCTTCGGCCCTGCACCCGCAGGGCCGTCTCCCGCTCCTGCATAATCGACGGAGAGGCGGTCACGTGCGGCGAGGATGGGATCGCGGTGTTCGAGCTGATCCGGCGCTGGCATACTGACGCGAGCGTGTTCATGTGGGCCTTCGATCTGATCGAGCTGAACGGTGACGATCTGCGCGCTCAATCGCTCGAAAGGCGCAAGGAACTCCTGGTTCGGCTCCTATCCCGCTCGACAGGCGGCATCCCAGCTCAATGAGCACATGGAGCACGATGACGGGGCACTGGTGTTTGCGCACGCCTGTAAGAGCTTGCCGATGAGTGTAGGCGCTGGCCACCTACGCGGCGGCTTCGAGATGCAAGCGCCGGAGACTCGCGAGCAAGGGCGAGGGCCGCTTCAAGGCGGAGGCAGGTACGCTCCAGTACCCGCCGTAGCTCAGCCGTCCGGGTGTGTGTTTCCGCGAACATGGCAATAACCTCGTCCAGCTCGTTCGATTTTGCGCTGCAATGTTTCTTGGTCGGGTTTCGCGGCCATCGCAATACTCGCACGTCGGTAGACGATGATCATTCATGCAACGATCTCGGCTGCAACCGGCTCTGGCACGTTCTCCACCGGATAGTGCGCTGCGACGAAGCCGCCTGGATCCAGACTGCCCCTTTTGCGAAACGCCATTGATTTCGATTGATCTCAGTCGCCTTTGCGTCGGCTTACAATGCGCTCGATGCGCTTGAGTTCGGCCATCAACGGCGCCGCATGATCAGCCGTGGACGCGCGAACGCGGGCCGCGGCCTCAAGCAATTCGCGCTCGATCTCGCCAAGTCGCCACCGCTCCATCTCATCGTCGTTGCGCATCAGTGCCCCCTTCGTCAAAACGCAATTCGCCGCCCCGCATAGAACAGCCCTATTTCAAAAATGTGGCCCGCTCGGGCCTGCGTATGACGCGATAGCCAAGCAGCGGGCTTAGCCACGGCTGGGGTTTTGTCGTTCGCGAAAAGTGGTAATGGGCAAATTTCCCCCAGACGGCCCTAATCTTCAGACTAAGCCATTGAGGTAACTATAGGAAAATCAAAATTCTTCTTGGCTCCTTATGCTAAAAGCTCCTTATGCTAAAATAAGAGGGTAAAGTGGAAAAGGAACTATAAATCAGAGGTT
>CAVYVC010000028.1:0-44661 GCA_963771845.1 uncultured Alphaproteobacteria bacterium
CGTGCTCGGCTTTCAACTTTGACCATCAAAACACGAAAGGGCGTCGAGCGAAATGGGGGGCAGTGCGGCAACGTGCGCTGCAAAAATCCTAAACCGCCCAAGTCCCAGATGGGTCATAGGCCGCCCAAGGGGCTGCCTCCGCGTGCAGTCCGCTGCTCATTCGAGAGCGGTCATAAGCAGGACGAGGCGGCACTCACACTTTGTGCCAAGCGGACCAACTGCACCGCAGCAATCACTGTGCCTATTGCGCGGCCTTCCCAACCTCCACAATCCGCGGTAGCTGGATCGTGAAGGTCGATCCGCGGCCTGGCTCGCTCTCGACCGTGATGTCGCCGCCCATCATCTGGCAGAACCGCCGGCTGATGACGAGGCCGAGGCCGGTGCCGCCATATTTACTCGCCGTGGCGGAAGAAGCCTGGGAGAACTCCTGGAACAACTTACCCATCTGCTCGGGCGTCATGCCAATGCCGGTGTCCGTCACCGCGACTGTGATCCAGTCTCGGCCGTTCTCCTGGCCTTGGTGAGCGGCGATGGTGACCGTGCCTTTCTCCGTAAACTTGTTGGCGTTGCTTGCCAGATTGAGGAGGGATTGCCGGAAGCGCGTCTGGTCGGCGTGGATGGTGCCGAGGTCCGAGGGGCATTCAATAACAATCCCATTGCCGTTCTTGGTCGCCATCGGCTCGATTGTTCTGGCAACGTCCCTGATTACTGGCATCACTGGGAATGTTTCGAGGTGAAGCTCCATCCGTCCGGCCTCGATCTTGGATAGGTCGAGAATATCATTGATCAAGGCGAGTAGATGCCGGCCCGCGCCGAGCACGCGATCGAGCGGCTCAAGGTCCTGCTTCAACTCCTCAGCATCCTCACGCAGCATCTCGCTGACGCCGATGATGGCATTAAGCGGTGTGCGCAGTTCGTGGCTCATATTGGCGAGGAACTGCGACTTATGCTGGCTTGCCTCAGCAAGCTGGCGGCTCTTGTCCTGAATTTGGTCTCGAAGACGAACCACACATTCTTGATGGCGATCACCGCCTGATCGGCGAACGTTGTGACCAGCTCGATCTGCTTATCGGTAAATGGTTTGGGCTAGCCCAGTCTGTAAATAGTGAAGGTTGCGCCAACGAGGTCGTCCCCCTTCAGCAGTGGGACCCGAGCATTGTTCGGATGGGCTGTTCGTCGCGCACAGCATAGGCATTTTGGGGGTTGGCCTGGAACATCTCCAGGGACGTGCACCGTTCGCCGGTCAAGCGCAGCGCGCGCCGAGATACTGTGACATCCTGGAGCAATGCGGTTTCAGGTCTACCCATTCCTTGAGTTCAGGCGACACGTTGTCCGACGCCGCGGAGCAAAGCACTTCACCGTCGAACTGGAAGAGGAACGCCCTCTCCGCTTCGCATAGCCTGACGGCATTCTCAACCAGCGTGTCGAAAGATCAGCTGCAGCTCGAATGCCGAGCGGCTGATAACCCGCAAGACCTCCGATGTCGCCGGTGTCTGTTGCAGAGAATCCGCGCAGCTCGTTGAGCAGGCGCGTGTTCTCAATCGCGATGACGGCTTGCGCTGCAAATTTTTGACCAGATCGATTTGCTTATCCGTGAATGGGCGGAGCCTCCTGCCGATACACCGCAAAAGCGCCGATTAGTTCATTCTCCTTGAGCATCGGTACAAGGAGAAGCGTCCGAATGCCCCCAAGCTCAACGGCGGCAATCGCCATCCGATTGCGCTCGATGTATGCGCACTCCGTGGCGAAATCGACAACATGACAAGCTTTATTGGTCTGGCGACCCGCATCATCGGAGCATCCTCATCGGGTGGATGAGGGCCTTTTTTAAAAAACTCTGTGAGCTGCTCTGGTTCCCCAACAAGCGAGGCAACCGGCTGCATGGCGCCATTCTCAAGCCTGAAGATATTCCCGAACTTTGCTTACACACGCGAGCCGCGCTTTCCAGCATAGTTTGGAATACCGGATCCATTCGCCGGGCGATGAGCTGATGACGCGCAGAACCTCCGATGTGGCCGTCTGCTGTTCCAAAAACTCGGTTAGATCATCCGTGCGCTGGCGCAGCTCGTTGAGCAGCCGCGCATTCTCGATGGCGATGACGGCTTGCGCGGCAAAGCTCGCGACCAGCGCGACCTGCTGCTCGGTGAACGGGCTAATTTCCCGGCGGAAGATGATAATGGCGCCGGTCGGCTCACCCTCCCTGAGTATCGGCACGGAGAGCACAGTGCGGGCGCCGGCGAGGCTGGCGAGCTTGGCGCCGGTCGCGCCCTCTCGTTCTGTCTCGGCGTAGTCCGCCTCGTCGCGGATATCGGCGATCTGCACCGGCCGCCTCGTCGCCATCGCCCGCCCGAGCATAGTTTCGGGTCGCGGACGTACCAGCGGGTTGCGCCGCCGCTGCTCGACATATTCGGGCGGGGCGCCGTGCATGGCGGCAATGCGAAGGGCGTCGCCGTCGCGAACATACAGGTTGCCGAACTTGGCATCGCAGATCTGTACCGCGTTGATGAGCATGGCCTGGAACACCGGCTCCAATGCACCGCGGGACGCACTGATGATGCGCAACACCTCCGCTGTGGCTTTCTCCCGCGCCAGCGCCTCGTCGCGCTCACGGGTGAGTTGAGCCACGTTGGATTGCGTTTTCTGGTCTGCTGCGGATACATTGCGTAGACCGCGACGCTTTTGCGCGACAGTCTTGCGGCGGCGCGATTTAGCTCGTTTGGGGCCTGCTGTGGAGCGCCGTCTCATTGCTTTGCCCTGGCTCAACGGGGCACATCATAGCGGTCTGGACTGAATTGTGCATCACAGCAATTTTGCATCCTCGATGACCGCATTGGGTCTTGTGTCACGAGTAACGCCGGCCCAAACGGCGATGCGTAACTGTACAAGAGATGAAGGTAGGTCCTTCGAGTTCGGCAATCAGGTGTTGATCTCAAGCCACCGCAAGCTGCTGTTGTCAAAAGCAATGGTGGTGAACGTTGCGGAAAAGTCGGAACAAGATTTCGACAGGCATGATTGGGAGAGGCGAACGCAAGTGAACCGTCGATGAAGTTCGAAAGCGGATTAGACGATGTCAAAACCTGTAGTAGCGATGAAGCGGGTGTAATGCTCGTGGAGCGAAGGGGGCGGGTCATCGCAATTGAGCTCGGGCCAACTGGGTCAAACCGGGAGGAGCCTCACTCGATCGCTTCGTCCGCCGTCATTTGCATGATTAACGGCACCGTCAGGCCGAGTGCCTTAGCGGTTTTGAGGTTGATGACCAACTCGAACTTGGTTGGTTGCTCTACGGGCAGGTCGGCTGGCTTGGCACCCTTCAGAACCTGATCAGAAAGGCGGGCCAGCTGGCGGAAAATGTACGGAATGCTTGTCCCGTAGGACATCAGGCCCCCGGCCTCGACCGCCTCCCGAAACGGGTAAATTGTTGGCAGCCTGCTATCTGACGCGAATGCAACGAGCCGCTGGCCGTTCTCGTAAGTAACTGCGCTTCCTGCCACCATTAGAGCATCAGCCCTTTCGCGCAGGACGGTTGCGAGGCCCCCCTCCAATTGCTCCCCGAAATCAACCTGGATCGGAACGAGCGTGACGCCCGCTGGACGTGGGAGGCCGCTATCCTGCTCAAGGACGCCACGCGGTGCCAAGAACGCTGTGCGGGCAATGCTAGGGGCGATCTCCTTCAAGAGTGCAAGCCGCTTACTGAACAATTCGGGGCCCGTTGTCTGCGCAACCCCGGTGAGGTTGCCGTCAGGTCGAGCCAAGCTGGCGATCAACCCAGAGGCGACGGGATCGTCTTGGAACAGTGTTATGATGGGGATGGTATGGGTTGCTCTAAGCGCGGCATCGTGCAGCCATCGTGCTCCGCCAAGAACAATCACGTCGACGCCGCGCCCGAGCAGCTCAGCAAACATGTCGGCTGCGCGTTGTGGGTCACCTTGTAGGGATCGTACTTCGACAGCGGCAGTGCGGCCGTCGATCCAGCCGAGATCGCGTAACTCATGCACAAAAGCGCGTGCAGGCGCAAAGGTAGGATCAGGTCCCGCTATCTCTGCCGGAGCCGCAGCAACCAGGACGAGGGCGATCAACGGAAGGCGCTTCGATTCCTGAGCCGTCACTGGCAATGGCGTGACAACCGCGCCAGCAAGCATGGTTATAAACTCGCGACGTTTCAGTTGATCGAATTGCATTTGAACTCCAGCGCGCAAAAGCAGACCAATGCAGTGCAGCAAAGACGGTGATTGAATACGTCACTCAATGACCTCGTCGGCAGTGGAAAGCAATGTCGGCGGCACGGTGAGGCCGAGCATAAGTGCCGTTTGCGCGTTGATCACGAGCTCGAACTTGGTCGTTTGCACGATCGGTAGGTCTGCGGGCTTCGCGCCCTTGAGGATGCGGGCAGTGTAGACGCCGGCCTGTCGATAAACATCCCCGAGATCCGTTCCGTAGCTCATCAGTCCACCTGCTTCGACCGGCTCGCGCACCGAAAATGAAGTGGGGATGGCATTCCGTGCGGCCAGAGTGACAATCTGCGAACGCCGGACCACGAAATAAGGGTCGGGGCTGACAAAAAGCGCATCCGTCCGCTCGCGCTGAAATGTTGCGAAAATTGCGTTGATTTCGCGACCAGACCCAGCCATTAGACTTTGGACTTGCAGCCCCATCGCCCTTGCTGCGGATTCCGCCTCTCGCACTTGGGCCTCTGCGCGCGCAGCATTGGCCGGGTTCACCAAGATGGCGACTTGAGTCATTGCGGGTACCAGTTCGTGTAGAACCTGCAGCCGCTTCGGCACCAATTCTCCCACAAGGAAATTAACCCCCGTGAGATTCCCTCCCGGCCGGGAGAGGCTGGCAGCGAGTCCAAGCTGGACGGGATCTTCCGGGATCGTGAACACGATCGGAATGGTCGTCGTCGCCGCCTTGGCTGCAATGACGGGAGCGGTGCCACCCGTCGCAAAAATCACCGCGACCTGTTTTTGAACTAGGTCCTGTGTTCAGTTGAGCAGAATGATAGCGGAAGCCAAGTGGATCCCGGCGAGAAAATTTCTCGCTAGTTTGTCGTAGCGTGTCGCGATAGCGCGAAAGTGCTTGAGTTTGTTGAAAAAGCGCTCGACGAGATTACGCTCGCAATACAGGGCAAAATCGCAGGGTAATGGCGTGGTGCGGCGGGGGTGGGAAGGAATCACCGGGGTGATTTGCCGCTCGGTAAGGGTATTGATGAAGGCGTCTGCGTCGTATGCCTTGTCGGCAATGACCGCCCCTGGATCAACATGCTCGAGCAATGGCTCGCCGCCGGTGAGATCGTGGTCTTGTCCTGGCGTGAGAATGAACTCGACGGGATTGCCGAGAGCATCGACGAGTGCGTGAATTTTCGTGCTCAGCCCGCCGCGGGATCGACCGATCGCTTGCGCGCCGTTTTTTTTCTTGCGCCAGCACTATGCTGGTGAGCGCGCACAATAGTGGTATCGATCATCATGTACTCGTTGTCGTGATCACTCGCCAATTCCTTGAAAATACGTTCAAAAACACTGCCCTTGGCCCATCGGCTGAAGCGCTGATAGACGATCTTCCAATCACCGAAGCGCTCGGGGAGATCACGCCAGGGAATGCCCGCTCGAAATCGGTACAGCACGGCTTCGACAAACAAGCGATTATCGGCCGCGGTGCCGCCGACATGGCCTTCGCGCCCGGGCAGAAAGTCCTTGATCCGCTCCCACTGGTCGTCACGTAATGCATAGCGTCGCATCGGTCAGCCCTCCTCAAGGCTGACCGCCCACGAGTCACACAATCGCTGATTTGGGAATCCCAAATGTTACGGTGTTCTGCGTTTGATTCTGATCCGTTCCCGCGCAACGCGCGGGTAACTGAAGACAGGACCTAGATCAGCGGCCAGACTTGGCAAGCGGTCGAGCTGGTTCTCGGCCCAGCGGTATTCGATCGCGACGTTCTCACCTTCCACATAGCCTGTCTCCTTTAAGCCCTGCCGAAATGCGCTCCAGCGCTCCGTTAAGCGCTCGGGCGCTATAGCACCGAGAACACCGATCACTGGCATGGCTGCCTGCTGCGCGCGCGCCGGGATCGGCCACGCCGTCGCGCCGCCGAGAAGCGTGATGAACTCGCGCCGCCTCACTCGATCACCTCGTCGGCGCGCGCGCTGACCGTCGGTGGAATTTCGAGGCCGAGTGCCTTCGCGGTCTTGAGATTGATGACGAAGTCAATTTGGTCGGTTGCTGAACGGGCAGATCAGCCACTTTAGCCCCCCTGAGAATCCGCCCGCAATAAACACCGGCTTGATGATACATCCAGGTGACCCCCGTACCGTAGCTGGCCAAACCGCCGGCCACAACGAACTCTCTCGCAAAATGAACGACAGGAACGGCATGGCGGGCCGCCAATTCCGCGATTGCAGCGCGTTCGCTCAACAAGATCGGATCGCTGGCAATCAGAGCCGCACTGACGTGTTGGTCCATCATCACCGCGAACGCGGCGTTGAAGTCTCGTTCGTTTCGCGCGCTCACAGTAACGGTCTGCCTTCCAAGCGCGCGGGCTGCTTCCTCTGCGTCTCTCTGGTCGGATGCGGCGGTGGCATTGTCGGGGTTGACGAGAAGTGCAATCAACCGAGCGTCTGGAACTAGTTGGGTCAATAGCTCCATTCGCTTCGCCATGAGCGTGCTTGAGAATAGAGTCATCCCGGTCAAGTTGCCGCCCGGCCGATTGAGACTCTTTACAAGACCAAAGCGTACGGGGTCGGTTCCGACAGTGAACACGATAGGGATTGTCGCCGTCGCCGCTTGCGCTGCGCGCGCCGAAACAACGTCGCCGGTCGCCGCTATGACGGCGACATTGCGGTTCACCAGCTCCGTTGCGAGTGCTGGCATTCGACTGTAATCGCCGTCCGCCCAGCGGTACTCAATTGCTACATTTTGCCCTTCGATGTAGCCGAGCGCGCGAAGCCCCTCTCGAAACGCGTCAGCACTGAAGGCGTAGGTCTTGGGGGAGGTTGTGTTGAGAAATCCGATCACCGGCATCGGCTGCTGCTGCGCATGTGCCTCAAGCGGCCACGCCACTGCCGCGCAGCCGAGAAGGGTGATGAACTCGCGCCGTCTCATCACTCGATCACCTCGTCGGCGCGGGCGAGCAGCATCGGCGGCACGTTGAGTCCGATCGCCTTGGCGGTCTTGAGGTTGATGATCAGTAAGAACTTAGTGGGAAAGGCGACTGGCAGATCGGCCGGCTTGGCGCCCTTAAGGATCTTGTCGACGTAGACGGCACTCTCGCGAGCCAGCGTCAAATAATCCGAACCGTACGACGCCAGCGCCCCGAGCGGAGGCCCGAGCCGAATGGACGTCAATGCCGGCAAGCTATGTTTGATCGCCAAGTCGAGCATTTCCTTCTGCGCGATGCTTCCCTGGATGAGGAGTACATCCACCCGTTTTCCGGTCAGGGTCTCAAATACCGGTTCCAGCACTTGTCTGTTATGATGGGTTCCACCTCCATGCCGGCGCTGCGTGCGGCTTGGTCGATCTGCACCACGTACACCTGGGCGAAGGGATCACTCTCGTCGGCGAGCACGCCGACACGGCGCGCGGCGGGAATGAGTTCGCGGATCAGCTCCACACTCTTGCCAGCAACCTCCGCGCCGCCGCTTGACTGTCCGGTGATGTTACCGCCTGGCCGGGCGAGGCTGGCGACGAGGCCGGTCGCGACCGGATCGCCCGCGCCTGCCATCACGATCGGAATGTCGCGCGTTGCCTGTTTCGCCGCCAACGCGGTAGGCGTGAAGAACGTGACGATGAGGTCGACTTTGAGGCGGACCAACTCGGCAGCCTTTTCCAATAGGAGATCGGGCCTGCCCGCAGCCGAGCGTATGTCCAGGCGAACATTGCTGCCCTCGACGTAGCCCGCGTCGCGCAAGCCCTCGCGGAGTGCCATCAGGAGCGGCTCCGGGTTCGGTAAAGTAAGGACACCGAGCGTGAATACCCTTGCCTGCTGCGCGCTTGCCACGAGCGGCCATCCAGCTGCCGCGCCGCCGAGCAGCGTGATGAACTCGCGACGACCCATCATTCAATCACCTCGTCGGCGCGGGCAAGCAGCATCGGTGGCACCTCCAGGCCGAGCGCCTTCGCTGTCTTGACGTTGATCACCAGCTCGTACTTGGTCGGCGCCTGCACCGGCAGGTCGGCTGGCTTCTCGCCCTTGAGGATGCGATCGACGTAGCTGGCCGCGCCGCGGAACTGTTGGACAATATCAGACCCGTAAGAAACCAAGCCGCCGCTGTCGGCAAAGTGGCGTCGGTAGTAGACCGCGGGCAGCTTGTGCCGGGCCGCAAGCCCGATGATCAATTCGCGATGTGCCACCGCCAACGCGCTCGCCGTCAAGATCAGACCACCATTCGGGGAACGCGCGAATGCCGTGACGGCCTGCTCGATCTCGCCAGCCTCGCGCACGTTGATCGCGCTTACCTCCACCCCGAGCGACGGCGCCACGGACTGGATGACGGCGAACTGGCCTATTCCGTCGGTTATGGTAGGGTCCCGTAGGACCGCCACTCGCGTCACGCCCGGCGCGATCTGCCTGAGCAGCTCCAGCCATTTCCCGCTCAAAGTGTATTCGAACTGTATAAAGCCGGTGGCGTTACCGCCCGGCCGCGCCAAAGTATTGACGAAGCCGCCACCGACCGGGTCGACGACGGTCGTGAACACTATCGGCACGGTGCGCGTCGCCTGCAACAACGGCGCCAGGTTCGCGGTGCCATTGCTCAGGATGACGTCCGGCGCGAGTGCCACCACTTCCGCCGCGTACTTGCGAGTGTCGTCGACATTGCCTGCGCCCTGCCGGCTTTCGATCCGCAGGTTGCGGCCGACCGTCCAACCCAACTTTTCCAGCGCTTGCAGGAACGCCGCGATGTTGGCCTGCGCGTTCGGATCGTTGGCGACGCCGCCGCCCATGACGCCAATGAGCCGCACTCGATCTGACTGCTGCGCACGCGCCGCAAGCGGCGACGCCGCGGCGCCTCCGAGGAGCGTGATGAACTCGCGGCGTTTCAAGTCTTTGAATTGCATCTGTTGCCTCTGGACAGGGCAGCAGCATAGCGGATTGGCGAGCATCATGAAGTGCGATGCTCGGCGCCGCGCTGACGAAAATCTGTGCCTGGTTGCGGGCATTTTCCAGGCCGTTTGTTTTTTGTCACGTCCAAACCGGAATGAGTATATCCTACCCTCAAGGGTGGGCGCGCGTGGGTTGAACGATGTCGTTGACGGGCTCGATCAGTCTCCGATTTCCAGGGAGCGAGAAATTGCTCTCGCGATTATCCGTGAGCTCGCTGCGGCGGAATCTGCGGATGGGCTCCGGCCTCGTTCTTTTCACTTACATTACGGCACATCTCGTCAATCATGCGCTCGGCCTTATTTCGCTCCATACCGCCGAAGAAGGTCTCGGCTACGCGGAGGATGTCTGGGACACCCTGCCTGGCACGGTGCTGCTTTACGGCGCCGCGTTGATCCATTTCCTGCTCGCGTTGTGGTCGATCTATGAACGGCGCACCTTCCGCCTGCCGCCGGCAGAGCTTCTGCGCATTGCGATGGGATTTACGATGCCGCTCATCCTCATCAATCATTTCGCCAATACGCGGCTTGCCTACGGGGTGTTCGAACTGCCGGTGGATTATACCCACGTCATCGCCAATCTCTGGGTCGCGGATTCGCAGGGGATGCAGCTCGGACTGTTAGCGCCGGGCTGGGTGCATGGCTGCCTCGGCTTGCATTTTGCCTTCAGCCGCAGGCCGCTGTACCGGCGGTTCCGCTACGGGCTCTTTGCCGTCGCGTTGCTTTTGCCGGTCTTCTCGGCGTTCGGCTTCGTTAGCATGGGCCGCGAGCTTTCCACCAACGCCGCAGCCGTCGCAGAGGCGCAGGATTTTTTGGGCCCGGCGCATGCTGTCGAGCGCGCGGGCATCTCGCATTGGCACAATGGACTGCTGATCGGCTATTTTTCCGTCGTTGGCGCGGCGTTCGGCGCGCGCGCCGTGCGCAACTTACTGGAACGCAGTCGCAAGCAGCTCATCTCGATCTCATATCCCGGGCGGACCGTGCGGGTGCCGCGCGGCTGGTCGGTGTTGGAAGCGAGCCGCAGCTTCCACCTACCCCACGCCTCCATGTGCGGCGGCAGAGCGCGCTGCTCGACCTGTCGGGTGCAGGTGACGGCGGGCGAGGACTACTGCCCGTCAGCGGCGGCGGACGAGCAAGCGACCCTCCACCGCATCGGCGCAGCGCCCGACGTGCGCCTCGCCTGCCAGTTGCGCCCTTCGGGCGACGTTTCGGTTGTTCCGCTGGTACGCACTGCGCTGCCGGTCTACCGCCCACCGGCGCGGCAGCGCAATACCGAGCGCGACATCGTCGTAATGTTCTGCGACTTTCTCAACCGCGATGAGCTGGCGCGCCATCAGCTGCCCCAGGACCTGCTTTATTTGCTGACGCTCTATGGCGAAGCACTCAGCGATGCCATCCGGGCAGAGGGCGGGACACTTGGTATCATCGGCGTCGACGGCATTTGCGCGCTGTTCGGGCTCGACCACCAGGCGGCGCGGGCGGCGCGGCTTGCGCTGCAGGCGGCAGGCGCAATCGAGCGTGCGATCCTTGACTTCGACAATCGGCTCGGGCGTGAGGGCAATCGCCAGTTGAAGATTGCGGTGACCATCCATGCCGGCCGCGCGGTGGTGGGTGAGGTCGGCACGAACGATGCGCCAGCACTGATGGCCGTGGGCGAAGCCATGGACGTGGCGAATGAGCTGCGCAAGACCGCCGCCGCGCGAGGCAGACCATTCGCGATCTCGGAGCCAGTCACCACGGCGGCGGGCGTCGACCCAGCGGCCGGAGATAAGGTCACTCTTCCTTCGCATGGCTCTGGAGCGCCAATCGTGGCATACCTCTCCGCCTCGCCGCCGGTTCTGCCGACATCGCGCACCCGGCTCGCCGAACAGCGTGCTGTATTGCAGCGGGTATGGAGCGGATGATCGTCGCCAGAGTGTTGCCGCGAATTCTCAACTTGCACACTTGCGATTCAACCGATTCAACGGTGCATGCATACGTGCACCCCTGCCAAGCTAGCCCGGCAAGCTATTACCGGAGCAATCCAATAGCGTTCATAAAGTCAGGGCTTGCTGCACCGCGGGGCATTGATATGCTCCAGCCCCAAAGCCACTCGGGGGGGACGATATGAAACTTCCCCATCGAAGACAATTTCTTCATTTGGCCGCGGGCGCTGCCACGCTGCCAGCTGTGTCGCGCGTCGCGCTGGCGCAAGCCTATCCGACACGACCGGTGCGCATCATCGTTCCCTTTCCTGCCGGCCAAGCAAGTGACAGCATCGCGCGCCTAATGGGTCAATCGCTCTCGGAGCGGCTCGGACAGGCATTCGTCATTGAGAACCGGACAGGTGCAGGCGGCAATATCGGCACTGAGGCGGTCGTGCGCGCACCACCGGACGGTTACACACTACTGCTCGTCGGCCTGTCGCACGCAATCAACGCGACACTTTACCAGAAGCTCAATTTCAATTTCATCCGAGACGTCGCTCCGGTCGCGAGCATTGGCGGCGGCCCTTATGTCATGGTGGTCAATCCATCGGTTCCCGCCAAGACGGTCCCGGAATTTATCGCCTACGCGAAGGCCAATCCGGGCAAGATCAACATGGCATCGTCCGGCAACGGGGCCCTGACCCATGTCTTCGGCGAACTGTTCAAGACGATGACCGGTATCAACTTGGTCCACGTTCCATATCGCGGCGGTTACGTTCCCGATCTGCTCGGCGGACAGACGCAGGTCGTATTCGGCACTATCGCCTCGTGTATGCAGCTCATCAGCGCCGGCAAGCTCCGCGCTCTTGCGGTGACGACGGCGACGCGTTCGCCGGAGCTGCCGGACATTCCGACCGTTGGCGAATCTGTGCCGGGCTACGAAGCGAGTGCGTGGTACGGCATCGGTGCGCCGGGGAATCCGCCCACCGAGGTGATCGACATGCTCAACAAAGAGATCAACGCAGTCGCAGCTGATCCCGACATGAAGACGCGGCTTGCCGGCTTGGGCGTTGGCCTCGTGTCGATGACATCCGCCGAATTCGGGAAATTCATTGCCGACGAAACTGAGAAGTGGGGTAAGGTGATCCGGGCGGCCAACATAAAGGCGGAGTGACGCTGGCCGTCGCTGCTCCGATATTCCATCCAAAAACTCGCTGCCGGCGCCTTGGCAGTCGCTTCAAGCTACCGCTCGCGGGAAAGTATCGCTCGCGCAGCGACGAGCTCCTTCTTCTTCGCCGCGTCGAGCTTCGGATATTCGAGATCCAGGTTTTCCACGGTCTGCACGATCGCCGCGGCAACGACGAGCCGCGTGAACCACTTATTGTCGGCAGGCACGACGAACCACGGCGAGTGCTTTGACGCCGTCGCCCGGATTGCTTCCTCGAACGCATACATATAATCACTCCAGAACTTCCGCTCTTGCACGTCGGAAGCCGAGAACTTCCAGTTTTTCTCCGTCTCGTCGAGGCGGTCCATGAAGCGCTTTTTCTGTTCCTTGCGAGACACGTGAAGGAAAAACTTCAGAATTTTTGTCCCTTGTCGCGTGACGTAGTCTTCGAAATACGCGATGTCGGCAAGCCGCTCGTCCCAGATCCGCTTAGTGACGAATGTCGGAGGAAGCTTCTGCGCCCTGAGAATTTCGGGGTGCACACGCACGACGAGAACTTCCTCGTAATACGAACGATTGAATATGCCGATGCGTCCGCGCTGGGGCAGGTATCTGAAATACCGCCACATGAAGTCGTGATCGAGTTCCTCCGCCGAGGGCTGCTTGAATGAGAACACTTGGCACCCCTGAGGATTGACGCCGGACATGACGTGTTTGATCGTGCTGTCCTTGCCAGCCGCGTCCATTGCCTGGAAGACCAGCAGCAACGACCAGCGGTCCTGGGCGTAAAGGATGTCCTGTTCTTCCGCCAGCCACGCTGTGCCGCTTTGGAGGAGGTCCGCCGCCTCGCCTTTGTCCAGCTTCAGGCCGCAGGTGTCAGCCGGATCGAAGTCCTTTAGCCGAAAGCCTTTGCCTTTCGTGATACGAAACGGGTCGACGTACTTTTGTATACGGTCCAGGATTTCCTTTCTCGCCATGTCGAGGCCCCCTTAGCCGCCGAAAATGACGCTGCGGAAGCGTCTGAGAGCGAAGGTAAAATAAACAGCCCCGATCACAGCCATCGCCATGATCTGCGGCCAGACGATGGAAAGATCCGCGCCACGAAAGAGCACATCTTGAGCAAAAGTGACGAAATGCGGCGTCGGGCTGATCGTCTGCATCAGATATTGCAGCCAGACCGGCATGCTTTCCATTGGCGTCGTGCCTCCCGAAAGCAGCATCATGACCAGCAGTACTGGGATCGCCAGCAGCCCGAACTGCCCCATCGTGGCGGCGATCGTGCCGAGCAGGATGCCAAGCGCCGCGACCGTGAAGACATAAAAGCACGCGCCCAAGAGAAACAGCAGAGGCGATCCGGCGATCGGCACCTGCAGCCACCACTGCACCACGAGTAGCAGCGATAGCTCGGCCGCGACCAGGATAAAGAGGCCATTAGCCAGGATCTTCGAGAGCATGATCTCGGCCGGCACTACAGGCATGACAAGGAGATGCTCGACGGTGCCCTGCTCGCGCTCACGAATAAGGGCCGCGCCGGTCAAGATCACTGTCAGCATGGTGAGATTGTTGATGATCTGCATCACCGAGGAGAACCAGCTTGACTTCAGGTTCGGGTTGAACTTTGCGCGCGTTATCATTTTAAGCGGCGCACCCATCAGCCCTTCGCGTCCGGTGACGAACTCCGAGACATAGTTGACAATGACATTCTCGATGTACGTCATGCCGTTGAACGCCTGGGCCACGGCGGTGGCGTTTACGTTCACCTGAACCGTCGGCTGTCGCCCCGCGAGAATATCCTCCTGAAACTTTGGCGGAATCTCGATGACGAAGATGAAACGTTCTGAATTCATCGAGGTATCGATCTCCGTCGCTGCGATCTCGACCGCGGGCTTGAAAGTGGGCGGAGTGAGGCCGTCCGCAATTCGGCGCGACAGGTCGGAATGGTCTTCGTCGACGACTGCGACTGCGAGATTGGTTGCTTCCGTCGAAGCTCCGGTAGCGACCGAGTAGATGGCGATGGTGAAGGTATAGGCGACCAGCACCGGCATGATGCGGTCGGCTCGGATGCTCCGCATCTCCTTGATCATCAGCCGATAGATGTTGGCGAGATGCCCGGGGAGGTTGTCGAACCCCTTGGCCTTGGGCTGCTGCGGCCTTGCGTCTCGTTGCGACGTCGCCGGCTTCTGCACGGTTGCCGCTGGGCTCGCCGACGACATCTCAGGCCTCCTGCTTCTGCAGCAATATCTGCGCGGCAACGAGGTAGAAGAGTGCGAAGCCCACGAGGACGAGCATGTTGAACCATAGATCAGAAAAACCGAGCGCCTTGTCGAAGGTGCCGACGCTGATCGGCTGGAACCAGGCCGCGGGGAATGTCAGCCCGATGAACCTCCCTTGCCCTGACAGGGAGGACACCGGAACGAGCAGACCGGAGAAGTTCACCGCGGGGATGACGGAGAGAACAGCGCTCGCGAAGACCGCCGATACCTGTGTCTGGGTGAAGGTCGAAACGAGCTGCCCGAAGCCGGTGGTCGAGAACACGTACAGCAGCGTCCCGAGCGCAAGCGCGCCGAAAGAGCCCTTGACCGGCACGTGGAACACGAGCAGCGACAGCAGCAGCAGGAGGGCGAATGTCAACATTCCGACCGCGACGTAAGGGATTTGCTTGCCTACGAGGAACTCAAATTTGCTGATGGGCGTCGAGCGAAAATTGGCGATCGACCCGGTTTCTTTCTCCACCACCACAGCCGTGCCCGACATGATTACCGGGACCAGGATCAGCATCATCACGATGACGCTCGGGACCATGGCGAAGACGCTCTTGAATGCCTGGTTGTAGCGGAACCGATTTTCCACATTGAGGCCGCCAACGTAGACATTGGCCACAGCGTTGGGACCAAAGCGCTCCCGGATGAGATCCTTCGCGTATTGCAACGCCAGGCCGGTGACGTAGCCTTTCGTGGTTTCGCCGCGGAACGGCATGGCGCCGTCGATCCAGACGGCGACCTCGGGCGGATGCAGGCTTGCAAGGTCGCGGCCGAAGTCGGACGGAATTTCGACAGCGAGCGCCAGCTCGCCGCTTTTCAACCGTTGCTCCATCTCTGCCGGGGAGCTGATTGGCGGCTGCTCGGAGAAGTAGCGCGAGCCTGAGAAGCTTTCGAGCAGTCTGCGGCTTTCCGGCGTCTGGTCCTGGTCGAAGGCGGCATATTTCAGATTCTCGACATCGAAGGTGATGCCGTAGCCGAAGGCCAACATCAAAATGAGAGGACCGACAAAGGCGAAGGTCATCCGGATGGGGTCACGCAAAAGCTCCATGGTCTCGCGCCGGGCATAGGCCCAAAGGCGCCCGGGATCGAACCGTTTAGCAGCGCGTGATGGGGCTGTTTTGGCAGCTGTCGCGGACGACGGCGCCTGGGCTCTGTTCGGTTTGTCGGCTCCTGCAGCCTCAGCGAGATAGCTGATAAAGGCATCCTCGAGAGAACCGCTGCCGCGTACCTTTACGAGCTCCTTCGGCGCGCCGACGGCGAGCACCTTGCCCCGATGCATCAGCGAAATGCGGTCACAGCGCTCAGCCTCGTTCATGAAGTGTGTCGACAGGAAGATCGTGACGCCATCGTTGCGCGAGAGGTCGATCAGGCTACGCCAAAAGGCGTCGCGCGCGACCGGATCGACGCCCGAGGTCGGCTCGTCGAGAATGAGGAGGGCTGGCCGGTGGAGCACCGCCACGGCGAGCTGCAGCCGCTGTTTGACTCCGAACGGCAGGCTTTCCGGCTTCGCGTCCGCCACATCCTTGAGATCGTAGCGTTCAAGCAGCTCCTTGATCCGGCCTTCGATCTCATTTGCCGGCAGATGGTAGAGACGTGCATGCAGGTCGAGATTCTGCTGGACAGTGAGCTCGCTGTAGAGGGAAAACGCCTGCGTCATGTAGCCGACGTTGCGCCGCGCCTCCATGTCGTCGGCGCTCATGGGCTTCCCAAACAGCTTCGCCGAGCCTTCGGTCACCGGCAGCAGCCCGGTGAGCATCTTCATGGTTGTTGTCTTTCCGCTGCCGTTCGAGCCGAGGAAGCCGAAGATCTCGCCGCGACCGATCCGAAAGCTCACATGGTCGACCGCAACGAAATCGCCAAAGCGGCGGGTAAGCCCGTCCGCTTCGATCGCTGGGGTCTGGTCATCGCTGGCGGTGCGCGGGCGCACAACGACCTCTTGATGCTGGTCGCGCTTGTCCGGCGGGAGGAGAGCAATGAAGGCGTCGTCGAGCGATGTCTTCTTCGTTCGGGCGAGGATCTCCTTCGGCGCGCCGTGCGCGATGACCTTGCCGTCGTCCATGGCGGCAAGCCAGTCGAACTGGCTGGCCTCGTCCATATAGGCCGTCGCAACCATGACGCTCATGCGCGGACGTCGAGCCCGGATCGAACTGATCAGCTCCCAGAACTGCCGGCGCGAGAGCGGATCGACGCCCGTGGTCGGCTCATCGAGAACAAGGAGATCCGGATCGTGCATCAGCGCGCAGCAGAGGCTGACTTTCTGCTTCATGCCGCCTGACAGCTTGCCACACGGTCGATTCGCAAACGGATCGAGTCCGGTTGCCGGCAGGAGCTCGTCAATGCGCGCGCGCCGCTCGATCGCGCCCTGCCCGAACAATCGGCCGAAGAAGTCGATGTTGTCGAAGACGCTAAGCGTGGGATAGAGATTGTGGCCCAACCCCTGCGGCATGTAGGCGATACGCCCATACCTTGCCCTGCGATGGGTACCATCGGCCATGTTTCCGTCGAGGACGGTAACCTTGCCGCTCTGGATTTTGCGCACACCGGACACAAGCGCGAGCAAAGTGGATTTGCCGACGCCATCCGGCCCGATCATTCCCACCATGCAGTTAGCGGGAATATCGAGCGTGAGGTCGTTGAGCGCGATCGTTTTTCCGTAACGGTGCGTTACGCGATCGAGGCTAGCGACAACAGGATTGGTCATTGCGGAAGCTTCACTGCAAGCTCGTCCGGCCAGGGAATTTTGGGATCGGTGCGCAGAAAACCGAGGCCGCGGACGCCCGTCTTCACAAACCGATGGTATTTATCCAGGACCACGGGATTACCCTGTAGCTTGACGCGGAACATCAGTTTCTGCCGCTCCTCGGCGGTCTCGACGCTCTTTGGCGTGAACTGGGCGTCGGTCGCGACGAAGCTGATGGTTGCGGGAATCACATACTGCGGGATCGGATCGGCGATGATGCGCGCTTCGTCGCCGAGCGTGAGCTTGCCGGCGCCATCCGCCGGCAGGTAGACCGTCATGTACACGTCCTTGAGATCGAGAATGGTCAGGACACGCTGTCCCGCAGCCACCACCTCGCCGGCACGGGCGAGCCGGTACTGGACGCGTCCGCTTCTGGGGGAGACGAGCGTCAGGTCGACCAGAACCGACTGGAGCCGTTGGACATCGGCCTCGGCCACGTTGATTGCGGCGTCCGCCTGATCCCGCTGGGCGTTGGCCGCAACATATGCGGCCTCCGCCGCCTCGAATTTGTTGCGACGCTGGTCCACCACCTGCTGCGGTATGTTCCCATGCTCGATGAGCATCTTTCCACGGTCATAGTCTGTTCTGGTGAAATCCAGATCGCTCTGTCTCTGGGCGATGAGTGCGACAGCTTCCGCCAACGCCTTTTTGGCCTTCAGTACCTGTGCCTGCGCGGCCCGCAATTGAGCTTCCGTTTCCGGTGACGAGATGGTGGCCACTACCTGTCCAGCCGTAACTTCGTCGCCCTCATTCACAGTCAGCGTCGCGAGTTGCCCGGGGTATTTTGCCGCTACATCGACCTCCGTGGCTTCGATGCGACCGTTGGTTTTCACGATCCCCTCGGGCATATCGCGGCCGCGCAGGCGATTGATGAGGCTCTCCACCGCCGTTCGGGCTCGTTCGATAGGGTTTTCTTGCTTCGATTGTGCCTGTGCGGTGGAAACAAGCAGGCTTCCTCCCCCTTCAACCATAGAGAGAGCACCAGAAATGAGAGCAGACGCCAGAAGAATAAACAGGCGAACAGACATTCGAGGTCTCCTACGGACTGTGTGCGTCTTACAGTTTTAGTCCAGCGCGTGAACGATCACTCCCATCAGAACGGACTGTTGCGAACCCTCACGACCATGCCACCAACGCAATCGACGTGACGAATGGCAGCCTCTCATGAAGCCCTCTCACGACGTTCAGGATCACGCCAGGGGCACCGCAATATACCACCTCCGTGCCGACGTTGAGAGGGGCTCGGATCAGGGGTCGGAGGACGGCATTGCAGCGCGCTATTCTGCGCCCCTTATGTCAACTCAGGGTTCAAAACGAGACCGTTTCGGTACCCAGCGAAAAAAATAGGGCAAAGCCGTTGTATCTTATATCCAGCCCAGCAACGATGCTGACGATGCCAGTGAGCGCGAGCCACAAGCGCGGCGCGATTTCGCCCTTTCCAACTATTGTGGCCCATAGGGCAAATATTCCATCGGATAACGCGTAAGCGCCCCAGAGCAATGTAAGCGTGAGTAGCGTGAGGCCTGGCCAGAAGAAAGCCAGAACAGCAAAGGCGATGGCGGCGGCTCCACGCAACAAGAGCAGCCACCAGTTATCAGCAAGTGCACTTGCTTCTGTTCCGGCTACGCTTGCTTGACTTTCTCGGCCTCGATCCGGCCGACAATTGCATCGAGCGTAGCCAACCTCGCCTGCTCGATTGACGCGATGGCATAATCGATCGCAAAACCGGCTTCCCACTCCAACCTCTCGGCCCGGCTTTCGGCATATCTGGCATCCAGATCGTGCTTGGCCTGAGCAACGCCCGTCTTCAAGGCGGTCATGTCGGCATCGATTTTCGCTTGAACCGCGCTCATATCTCTCGTGGCGGTATCGCCAGCGGACTTGATCTCCCGATTTACCGTTTCAATTGCCTTTGTCGCCGCAGCTCGAGCCTGCTCCTTCCGAGCCACGATCTTGTCGTGCGCTTCCTTCTGCGCCGCAGCTACGGCGTCTTCAGCATTCTTCGCATGCACCGACAACTCGGCGAGTTGTTCAGAGAGCTTGACCATAGGAATCCTCCATTGAATTAAAGCAGAGACCGAAGTCTCGCGCATACAGGTCGTACAATCTTGCCCCTCATGCGATCCCCCGAACGGGGGAGCCCGCGGCGGGTCGAAGGGGGATGCGAACGTGTGCGGGTACACCCCATGCAATCGCTGTGTACGCTTCGCAACCCCTGTCGCCAGTGGCCACGCAACACTCGCTAGCAAGCGGACGCTACTCCTTACTTGGGCCGGACTTTCAACGGCTGAATCGCAGCAGCTTGCGGCTGGCGCACCTAGGCCAGCTATCCCGCAGCCTGTTGCACTGCACATCCGAGGTCCGCTGAGGGTCAATGGCACGCATTACCGCGCCGCAGCATTGCTGTCCGCTTCACCCCAATTAGCGGAATCCATACGCGCAGCCAAGCGCTTCCGAGTCGTGCCATGCCCCTCCACATAGCCCCGCTCGCGCAGTCCCTGCAGAAAGGAGTTGGTCATAACCCGCTGCTCAGGAGACTGGAGTGAACCTGTCACCATGAAGCCAATTCGTGCGACTTTCGCGGCCTGCTCCGCGCGCACCGCCACCGGCCATGCTGCCGCCGTGCCTCCAATCACTTTGATGAAATCGCGTCGTCGCATCGCCTTTCTCGGGCTCGGGATCACGCCAATTTTGGCGTTCGACTTAGACCATCAATACAGGAAATCACGACCGTCGAAATAGGGGGGAAATGGTTAGGTTGCAAAGCAGCAATCCTGAACTGCCGATGACCGGGTTGGGTCATCAAGAGACAACCCCCCCTCATAGGTGCCCGACAAGCTATGACAGCAGCACTCGGAAAGCGGACGCAAATTCAACTAGTTGGTGCATCCTAGTTGTTGGCAGGAAAGTGCCGATTGCTGCCGTGAGCAGGTGCAGCAAGAAACTCTGGTCACTCGATTATTTCATCGGCGGCGGCCTGCATACTCAGCGGCGCCACAAGACCGAGCACCTTTGCAGTCTTGAGATTGATGATGAACTCGAATTTCACGGCCTGCTGAATCGGCAAGTTGGCCGGTGTTTCGCCTTTGAGAATCCGCGCGGTGTAGCCACCAGCGAAGCGATAGGCATCCGTCTGGCTGGGTCCATAGCTCATCAATCCACCAATGTCGGCAAACTCGCGCAAAAAATAGATTGCGGGCATCGCGTGACGTGTCGCCAGCCCGACTAGTTGATCACGCCGACTCACAAACAATGAGTTGGCGCCGACGATGACGGCGTTGGCACGCTGTTGGACGGCGCCTGCGAAAGCCGCCTCGATATCGCGCTCGCTGCCGGCAGGCAGGACAAGGGGCTTAACGCCAAATGCGCGCGCTGCGGTCTGCACGTCTCTAATCTGGGATTCAGAAGTTGGATTCCCGGGGTTGATGAGGAAGCCGATAACTTTGGCACCCGGGACCAGTTCGCGCAGCAATTCCAACCGTTTTGCCCCAAGGGTGTTGGTAATAAAAGTTACTCCTGTGACATTGCCGCCGGGACGGTTGAGACTGGAAACGAGACCGAGATCGACCGGGTCAGCGCCGATCGCGAAAATGATTGGAATGGTTGTAGTTGCAGCTTTGGCAGCCACTGCGGCCGGCGGGGCGAGCGCAATGATCGCGGCTACGGGGTCAGACACCAGATCGGCGGCCATTGCCGGCAACCGATCGAAGCGAGATTCGGCCGAGCGATATTTGATTGCGAGATTGCGTCCCTCGATATAGCCAGCGTCCTTGAGGCCCTGCCGAATGGCGCCGATCTGTCGATCATCTAGCTGAGCGCTGCTGAGCAACCCGACCAACGCCATGACCGGCTGCTGCGCCCGCGCAGTGAGCGGCCACGCCGCCGCACCGCCCAACAGCGTCATGAAGTCGCGGCGCCTCATTCGATTACCTCATCGGCAAGCGCGAGCAGAGACGGCGGCACGTCGATGCCAGGCAGCTTGGCAGTTTGCAGGTGATGACAAACGCGAACCTCGTTGCCCACAAAACCGATAGGTCGGCCGGCTTCTCCCCCTTGAGAACGCGAGCGGTATACATGCAGCCAAGCGTGCGATGTCCATAAAGCTCGTATCCGCTCGTGCCCGCCATGCTGGAGGTGGCGGGTTTGGACGGACAGCGATGCCGTCAATCTGCGACAACCGAGGCTGCCGGCCGCAGGCTGTTGCCGACGCCGTCAAGCGGCCCGGCGTTCGACTGCTGTTCGACCCCGCCTCGGCTTGATAACCAGCCCGTGCGGCTTGCGGTACTCGCTGCGATGGCCACATCGATCCTCTTTTGCGAAGCGCTTCTCCTTCGCCTTGGAACCGAAATGTTCGCTGACCTTACCCTTCTTCTTGATAATCACGTAGCCGCCTTTGGTCATGCTGAAGGGATTCTTCAGCAGTCCAAGATGATCGAATTTCGTGCCGGGCGGATGCTTGAACGGTTCGAACCATGACGGGTGCACGAAATTCGACATCTCGATCCCGTCGACCAGGAAAGTGTCCTCTTCGACCGGGTCGCACATTTCATAGGCGTATTCCGTGCCGTCGGCCGCCTCCGCCCACAAGTTTGCGATCGGGTCGATGACCATCTCGAACAACTCGTGGCATGCCGTGACGCTCACGATCTGATTGTCCGCGAGCGTGGTCTTGACGAAGATCTTCGACACCGGCTGCCCGTCCTTGGTCAGATCGTGATAGCCGAGCGCACCCGCTGTGTCGGCATCATCGAAATACACGAACTGCCAATCTGAGTGTTTTGCGACCTTGGTGTTGTAAAGCTTTACCGGGTAGCCCCAGACCGGAAGAAAGTGCTGATCGTAGCATTTCTGCAGTGCGGCAGTGAGTCGCTCGAACGGCACGCCGAGATCGACCGTCGCCTTGTTCATGCAGGCGATAGTGACCGGGCCTCCTTGCCCGGCTTGGGCCGCGTGAATGACGTTCATGATTACCTCCCTGTTCAGTTGAGTGACACGCTCGTCTGGTTACCTAGCCCACTTATTCCGCCGCGATGCTCGCTCAGCACGTGATCGCGTTATTCGATTGCCTCATCGGTATGCGCGAATAGAGTTGGTGGCATGTCCAGGCCAAGCACCTTTGCGGTGGTAAGGTTGATAACCAGATCGAACTTCGTCGGCTGCTCGACGGGGATATCCCCGGGATTTGCACCACGCAAAATTTTGTCCATATAGTCGCCCGTGCGCCGGAACAGGTCCGCCACGTTGGGCCCGTAGGACATCAGACCGCCAAGAAGCGTAAGCCGGGACGGAACGCGAAGCAACTCGTGATCATTGCTACTGTTCACTGCTGCTTTGCCGGTTCTCCCATCACCGCGAAGGGAGGGATGAACTCGCGCCGCTTCCTGTCGAACATGGGGCTCCCTCTCTCTCAGGCAGGCCCCACCATAACGACCACCACAGTCGACGGCCGTGCGGTCGATCTGCCCCGAATAACGATAGCACATGATGCCGTGGCAGGAGACTGCTGCACTGCGGGATTTCAATCGGGCCTATGACCGCTTCGGGTCATTTTCAGCCCCAAAGCCTCAGAGCTGCACTTCACTTGCGGCCGGATTGGCCGGTAAGCTGACGCAAATGGCAACTTCCGGCCGAGAAGCGCAAGAATGGACGTCCGCGCCAGTAGCGGAGCCTCTGGTGGGAGGTATAGACAGAGGCCAATCGCATTGAACCCGAGCGAACGAATTGCCCAGAGCAGACAGGAGAAAGACCGATGAATCTCGCAGATAAGGCCGGCATCGTCACTGGAGCCGGGCGCGGCATCGGTCGCAGCGTCGCGCTGCTCATGGCCAGGGAGGGCGCCGGCGTGATCGTCAACGACCCCGGCGCCGGCCGCAACGGCGAGGTCACGACCGAGCGCCCGGCCGACGAGGTGGTGGCGCAAATCGCCAAGGCCGGCGGTAATGCGCTCGCCAACTATGACTCGGTCGCTGACTACGCCAGTGCCGGCCGCATGGTTCGCCAGTGCGCGGACACGTTCGGCAAAATCGATTTCGTCGTCAACGCGGCTGGCGTGCTGCGCGAGCGCATGATCTGGAACATGACCGAGGACGATTTCGATACCGTGATCTCCGTACACCTCAAGGGCACGTGGAACATGTGCCACCACGCCATCAAGTTGATGCGCGGCCGGCGCTTCGGCCGGATCGTCAATTTCTCCTCGGACGCCTTCAGGGGCTCGGTCGGCCAGTGCAACTATGCGGCGGCAAAGGCCGGCGTCATCGGTCTGACGCGCACAATAGCACGCGAGTGCGGCCGCTACGGCATCACCGCTAACGCCATGTGCCCGTTCGCCGCCACCCGCATGACGGTCAACGATGCGGTCATTGCCAACTGGCGGCGGCGCGTCGAATCCGGTCTGCTGACACAAGCGCAGCTCGAGGCGCGAATGGCGATGCCCGGGCCCGAGTACGTGGCGCCGATGGTCGCGTACCTGTGCACGGACGCGGCGCAGGACGTGAACGGTCAGATCTTCCATGCGGAGAAATCGCACTATCACACCTACCACTATGGCGAGGTCGCGCGCTCGCTCTACAAATACGAGAACAACGGCGAGTTCACGGTCGACGAATTGATCAAGCTCATTCCAGCTTCCCTGATGGCTGGAATCCCGAATGTCGCTCCAGCGCAGGAGCCTCGGGAAATGGGATCGTAACGCCCTGCTAGAGCGGCAAGTTGCGCGGCTATCAGCCCGAGCCGAGAGCGCTCTCGAATTGCTTTATCGCTGCGATCACTGCGCCGGGGCGCTCCTCTTGTGGCATGTGGCCGCAGTGTTCAATTATTCTGAGACTGGAGGACTTCAGCTCTTTGGCCAGTTGTTGACCGATTTCCAGAGGCACAGCCCGATCCTCACGACCCCAAATCAGCAATGAGGGTAACTGGATGGTATTTAGACGGCGTATGTATTCAACCGCATGCTCTGGATGAGCCGATCTCGCCATCTGGATCAGGCATTGCCGGACCTCCTTCTTGCGGAAGTGTCCCCCATACTCCTGGATCTGTTCTTTTGTGATGAGACTGCGATCGAAGTAGGAATGTCTCATCACTGCAGTTGCCCACGCTTGCGCCGGCAGGACGCCCAGGAGAGCAGGACCGAAGATCGGTATTCGGAGGAGTCCAACAAAGAACGGAAACTTCTGCGGATACGCGATCCCGGCAATGATGCATAGCGCCTTGATTCGCCGGCTTAACTGTGCGCTGTGCCGCAGCAGCGACAACAGCGCGATGCAGCTTCCCAGCGACCATCCTGCCAATGTCAAGTTTTTAAGATCATTCGTGATAATGAAATCAGAAACCACATCTGAGAGATACTCCAGGGAGCACTCGCAATCGTGCGGAGCCGGAGAGCTGCCTGAACCTGGCAGGTCAATTGCGTAATACGTAAAGCTGTTTTGCAGTGCCCCACAAACATACCTCCAGGTAAATTTGCTGAATCCATAGCCGTGTATAAAGAGGATGGGATCACCAGACCCTCCCGATGTTACCGAAAGCCGTCCGGCATCGATGTATTCCATACCCACCGCAGCAATTGGCTTCGGACGCGGTAGGGACGCGAGTTACCTCGCGCCCCCCGCACAGAACCGTACGTGCGGCTTTCCCGCATACGGCTCCCACCTCGGGTGTGTGACGGCAAATCGATCGCTTGGCCAGGGATGAAGTATGATCGGTTTTGGAAGCCAGTCGTCCGCCAGCTGCGTCATCCGCGCCCACGTGATCCGCGCCTTCTGACTGCGACGCCGCAGCGTGCGCCGCCAGAGGTCGATCACGTGATGCCGGAACACACCCAGTGCTCGCGCATTGGTGGGCACTGCGTGATAGTTGAAGTAGCCGTTGACCACATACCACAGCCACTTTCCCTGAGCGGGAATTGGCTGATGCATGCGCCGCCACATCTCCTCTTTGAGCCTCTTGAGCTTCGCGCGCATGCGGTCCCGTCGGGTTTTCCGTTTGATCTGGAATTTGCCCGACCGAGTCTTGCCGCAGATGAAGGTGAAGCCCAGGAAGTTGAAGGTCTCCGGTTTGCCGAGCCCGCGCCGCTGGCGGCGTTCCGCCGCAAAGCGTCCGAACTCAATGAGCCGGGTCTTCTCGGGATGCAGTGTCAGCGCAAACTTCTTTAACCGCTCACGCATCTCGTCCAGGAAGCGCCGGGCGTCGCTGTCGTGCTGGAACCCGACGATGAAGTCGTCGGCGTAGCGCACGATGATCATGTCGCCGGTGACCTCACGCTGTCGCCAGCGGTTGGCCCAGAGGTCGAGCACGTAGTGCAGGTAGATGTTGGCCAGGAGCGGCGAGATCACCGCGCCTTGCCCCGTCCCCCGCTCACTGACGGTCACCACCCCGTTTTCCATGACGCCCGCCTTGAGCCATTTGCGGATCAGGCGGATGATGCGCCGGTCGCCAATCCGATGCTCCACGAACCGGATGAGCCATTCCTGGTTCACCGTGTCGAAGAACGATTGGATGTCGGCGTCCAGTATGAAGCTCACCTTCTTGCTGTGGATTCCGACGCAGAGCGCGTCCAGCGCGTCATGCGTGCCGCGCCCTGGCCGGAACCCGTACGATATGCCGAGGAAGTCCTCGTCAAAGATCGCGTTCAGCAGCGCGACCACCGCCCGTTGGACGATCTTGTCCTCCAGGGCCGCGACCGCGAGCGGGCGCTGCCGACCGTCCGGTTTGGGTATGTAGACCCGCCGCGACGGCAGTGCCCGGTACGCTCTCCGATGGACCCGATCGTGCAAGTCCTCGAGATTGCGCTCGAGTTCTGCCTCGTAGTCTGTCCACGTCAATCGATCCACGCCCGGAGCTGCGTCCTCCTTGAGTTCGTAGAACGCCTCTTCGAGCAGCTCGATGGTGATGTGGTGAAAGAGCGCGATGAACCTCTCCTTCTTCCTTTCCCTTGCGACTCTCCGTATGCGGTCCAGCGCCTGTGACACGCTTTCCCGGCTCTGCGCCCGGCACGTGCTTTGCTGGTCCGCATTCCCCTCGGTCCCCGCCCTTGGCTCCCCCGGCTCCGCCGCGCTTGCCCACGCAGATGCTTCCGCCGCGGGCTCGTTCGCTTTGTTCGCCGGCTTCTCAGCTACTATGGCAGGGTCCGACTTCTCGTGTCCGTGCATCATCGGCTACGGCTCCTCGCCTTCCCGATGCGGACCACCGTACTCGGCACACAGCACGCCACGACGACGGCCAAACACGAGACCTCCCAGCTTCCGATGCGATCCCTTTGCACGTGATGTGGCCTTCGACCCCGGCAGGGCGTCAGCACCTCGCGTAGCGGTGCCGCACATGTTGCCTTCGAGCGAATAGAAACTCTCGGCCCCTGCGATATCTGATCTTTCGTGGCTCAATCCCATACCCCATGCAATCGCTGTGTACGCTTCGCGACCACTGTCGCCAGTGGCCACGCAACACTCGCTACCAAGCGGACGCTACCCCTTACTTGGGCCGGACTTGCACCGGCTGGATCGCACCAGCTTGCAGCTGGCGCACCTATTCAATCACTTCGTCGGCGCGGGCGAGCAAGGTCGGCGGCACCGTCAAGCCAAGTGCTTTGGCGGTCTTAACGTTGATGGCCAATTCGTACTTGGTCGGCGCTTGCACCGGTAGTTCGTCAGGCTTCTCGCCCTTGAGGATACGATTGATGTACGAAGCTGCGCGCCGGTATTGATCGACCATTTCGGGTCCATAGTACATCAGACCACCGACGTCGAAGAAGTAATGATATGGATAAATGGCAGGGAGACGGTAGCGGGCCGCCAACGATGTGACCTCCTTGCGATGGACGTTCAGGAAGGCATCCGACATCGCGATCAGGCCACCATTCGGCTCACGAGCATTTAAAGCAACGACGGCTTCGAGTTCGGACGCATCGTGAACAGGCGCCACGATCACCTCGACTCCGTAGGACTGAGCAGCGGCTTTCAATGGGTTCAGATACAATTCGAAATATGGCGCTGTTGCCGGGTTGAACAAAAAGATTACCCGGGTGATATGCGGTGCAATCTCCTGCAACAGCCCCAGCCACTTGCCGGCGACCGTCGCCTCCATTGCGATGAAACCAGTGATGTTGCCGCCCGGACGCGGGAAGCTGGTGACAAAGCCGCCGCCGATGGGATCGGAGACCAAAACGAACACAATGGGGACGGTCTGCGTTTGTTGATGTAGCGTTGCGGTGGTGGGTGTGTTTTGCGAAAAAATCACGTCGGGCTGCATCGCGAGCAGTTCCTTCGCGAATTGTCGCCTCGATTCCGGGTTGAGCGCACCCCAGCGATAGTCGATCCGCAGGTTACGACCCTCCGCCCATCCAAGATTCTGCAGTTCCTTGCGAAGGCTGCTGATGTAGGTCTGGTATTCTGAGTCGCTTTCGAGCGCCGTCATCAAGACTCCGATCCGCCGCATCCCGACAGGTTGCTGCGCCCGTGCCGCAAACGGCCACATAGCGGCCGCGCCCCCGAGAATTGTGATGAACTCGCGTCGCCTCATATGTGCTGCCCTCAATCCAAGGATTGCACCCTACCAATGCGCTCGATGCGCTCGATATGCACATCACCGCGGCTGAGTATGGTCGGCTTCTCCGGTTGCGCCGACTGGGATCCGTCCGCGGCTCAAACGATGCCGTCCTGGCGCAGGGCGGCGAGCTCCTTGGCGTCCATGCTCAGCCACGAGCCGAGCACGTCGTCGATATGCTGGCCGAGCAGCGGTGACGGTTTGACCGTCGGCGTTGCACTCGAAGCGCACTGGCCAGGCCGTAGTGCATCGCCGTCTCACCGAGCCCTCCCATGGGCCGACGAGCATACGCTACCACATCGTGAGGCGTGTCGTGCACAGCAAGATTCGCTGTCAACTGGCAGCCATGGATCATTTTGAACCCCAAGCCTCGGTGCCAAAAACGCGTCTGGCGGCCGGATCGCTCCGGAGGCCGACGTAATTTGGAACGTCTTCCCAATATAGCTTTTGTGGTAAATAAGGTTGCTGCAAACAGATCAAGAGCCAATGCAATGTCTATCATCGTGAATATCGGCGATGCCAAAGCCCGTTTTTCCGAACTCGTCGCTAGGGTAGAGGCCGGCGAGGAGATCGTCATCGCACGTGAAAACCAGCCCATCGCAAGGCTCGCCCCCATTCGGCGTACGGGCGACGCTCGCGCCGCTATCGCCGAGATTCGCGCCACGCGTGCCGGCCATGCTCCGACCACCGCGCAAGAAATACTCTCTTGGCGCGACGAGGTCCGTCGCTACAAATGAGCTTCGTCGTCGACGCATCGACGGCGGCCGCGTGGGTGCTTCCCGACGAACAAGCCGAATTGACAGACGCCATTATGTTCCGACTCGAAGCTGAGCACGCGCGCGCCCTTCCTTGTTTTGGCACGAGGCGCGCAGCCTCTTACTTGCGGCGGAGCGCAAGAAGCGGCTTCAACCAGGCGAAGCGTACGCGTTCATGCAGCGCCTTTGGCGCCGGACAAATTTTTTCGCTGACCCCATTGACTACGAAACGTAACTATGGTAGAAAAGCTTAGCCTTCACAATTGCGTCCAACCCGGCCGGGCTCCCCCGCCGGGTTTTTGCATTACGAGGGTGGCAGTCTCGCAAGCCCGGCCGGGGTCCCGCGCCGGGCTTTTTTATGGGCGCGCCACGCGCCGTGGCCGCGTCATCAGTCTCTCATGGCAAAGGAGAACACACCATGCCGTTTCAAAAAGGCCAAAGCGGAAACCCGGCTGGGCGCCCGCGCGGCTCGCGCAACAGGAAGATGATCGTCCTGCAAAGCATGCTCGACGAGGACGGCGAGGCCATCCTTCAGCAGGCAATGAAAATGGCCAAAGCGGGAAATACCTTCGCACTGCGATTATGCATGGAGCGTTTGTTGCCGAAGCGAAGACATGAGCCGTTGCAATGCGAATTGCCGCCGATCAGCAAGGCTGCCGACGCGGTTACTGCGATGGGCGGCATTGCCGACGCTGTCGGGGCAGGCGATGTCGCACCCGCTGAAGCCGCCGCTTTGACGAAAGTGGTTACCGGCTTCGTGCAGGCACTGTTCACGCATGGCTTGGACGAGCGCTTGACCAGGGTGGAAGCTGCGGCTCAGCAGCGGCAGGAGCCGCGACAGCTTGCTGCTCTTTCGCCCACCCCGGCGTCGTCGAATGCCGATGCACCTGCTTGAACCACGATTTTACATCTTCATCGTCTGATGCGATCCTCGTTTGGTTTCTGTTTTCTGCCTGTTACGCCGCTGTATCAGGGCCGAATCGTCCTGTTATTTTTCAGGCGAGACGTTGCCGTTCGGGCATTTCCTGGCAGTGCTCATTGTATTTTCCCTGTTATTTACAATGACGCGGCATGGCGGCCGCCTCGCAGTTCCTCGATTCACGCGCGCGCCAATTCGATGATCCTATCCCGTCTTGCTGAAATCCGCCGGACGGCGCTGCAAAAATGCTTCGATGCCCTCGCGCGCCGCCGCCGTGCAGGCGCTCTTGCCAAACGCCTGATAGCCGAGCTCCAGCGCGCTATCGAGGTTCGGTGCCGCAGCCGCCGCAACGATGGCTTGCCGGGCAAGGGCGGCAACTTCTGCGCTCAGATGCAGTCCATTCTCCGCCACCGGCTCGATGTTCCCCGGCGGATCGATGCAGACGGGACCGGCAGCAAACCGATCCCGCAATGGAGTGCCTGCCAGAGCTTGAACGCGCGCGAGCGCCGCCTCGAGCAAGCCTGCATGATCGTCGACGAGTGCATCGATCATTCCCCAGGCATGCGCGGTCTTGGCGGGCACGCGTTGCGCCCTGCAAATCATGTTGTGAAAGGCCGCTGCCGCCTTGGGCCAGCGCCGGTAGGGGACAACCATGCCGCCCAATCCCGCCACGATCCCGAGCATAATCTCAGGCAGCTGCAGCATCGCTTCCCGCATCGCCACAATGCGGTGACAGCGCAGCGCCATTTCAAGGCCGCCGCCGAGAGCCATGCCGTTGAGCGCAGCCACGATCGGCTTTTGCATTCCGTCCATGTGAACGAGCAGGCGCGCACAATCGCGCGCATATTGCGCGGCAGCCTGCGCGTCGCCCAGCATGGCGGGAAACCGGCCGATATCCGCGCCCGCGCAGAATGAGCGCGGCCCGTAACCCGTGAGCACGAAACCTTGCACCGCGGCATCGTCCTCGAAACGGCGCAGCACGGACAGAATTTCGTTGGTCAATCCGTCGTTGAGCGCATTGAGCGCTTCCGGCCGGCGCAGCGTAATGACTTTGACGTCGCCGATGTCATCGACGAGCACGTAGCGGAGGAAATCCTGATAATCCGCAACGGCCCGCCGCGGCTGCGGCAGTCCGGGGCGCTCCTCCCGGCTGCGCGCCATGATCCGGGCGACCTCGAACTCGCCGATCCCACGCATGAGCTCGAGCGGCCCCTTTCGAAATCCAAGCGCCAGACGGCAACCCAGATCGAGATCGCCCGCCTCCCCGATCTTGCGGTCCAGGATATCAACCGTTTGCGAGATCAGGATTGCAAGCAGGCGATCGCGAACGGCGGATTTGGTTTCGCCGCTTACCTCGCCCCTCAACCTTCCCTCCCCCGCAAGCGGGGGAGGGTTAGGGTGGGGGCCAGCGGTGCGCCACGTCTCGACCGAGCGCAAGATCGGCGCGGGACGATAATGCTCGCCTTCCTCGTCCGCCTGCAGCGTGTTGGTCTCGATGATGATCGGATTGCCATTGGCGAGATTGAGGACGCGGAACGGTCCGGCATGCACGAATTCCATCGCTATGCTGTCAATCTCGGCCGCGCTCGCCCGCTCGAGCAGGAGAGCAGCATCATTGCACCAGTTATCGAAAATCCGATCGAGCATGAAGCAGGGAACGTCGGCCGTATTGAGGGGCACCTTCCCCGTCATGCAGAACATCCAGTTGAGATCGTCGATCAACCCCGCGTCGGCGCCGGGCCACCGGATGACTTCGACAATCGAGTTGCGCCATGCCGGCGCGAAGAAATGGGTGACGGTGGCACGCTGCTTGTGCCGCAAATCGGCGAAGATCCGCTCTGCCGGCAGCGAGCTGGTGTTGGAGGTGATGATGGTCTGCGGCCGGACGATCTCCTCAAGCCGTGCAAAGATTTTGCGTTTAAGCGCGATAGCCTCGGTCGCTGTCTCGATGACCCAATCGGCGTCGCGCGCCACTTCATAATCGAGGCTCGCATGCACGCCTTGCGTGACTTGCCGGGCCTGCGGTTCGCTCAACCTGCCGCGCTCTACACCTTTGGCAGCATAGCTCTTGAACCGCTCGAGCGCGCGATCGAGCGGCGCTTGCGCGATGTCGACGAGATGGAGCTTCAGATCGGGAATAGCGCTCTTGAGATAATAGCCGATATCGGGCCCGATCGTGCCGGCTCCGATGATGACAACCCGCTTGGGCAGACCGCGCGAAGGCTTGTGCAACAGTGGATTGGCGTAGCTCATGGATGAAACCTTAGGGGCAGATTCCGATGACGTTGATCACGCCGTGGCGTTGCAGCATGCGTACCTCTCCCGGAGGGAGAGGTCGGATCGCGCGCTTGCGCGATCCGGGTGAGGGGGACCGACATCAGGATTTGTACCCCCTCACCCGGAATGGGCGCGAGGCGCCCATTCCGACCTCTCCCCTGCGGGGAGAGGTGGTTCTGCCGGCTCTCCGCACCTTACCGCTTCCGATCGACCCGCAATGTCTGACGATCCACCGTGACCCCGTACGCCGATTCGGCGCTCGCGATGCTCACCTTGCCGTCAAGGAGATCGCGCTCGATGGCCGCAGGATCGCGCTCGGCCGGATCGCCGTATCCTCCGGCTCCCGGCAGACGCAAGCTCACGAGGTCACCGGCCTGCAAAGTGTCGAGGCCTTTCGACTTCAACTTGCGCTCGTCCGGCGTACCGGGATTCAACAAAAATTCTCCCGTCGTGCCGTCATGCCCGCCGAACAGGCCGCGCGGCGCGATCCTGTGACGGTCAGCGTAGCGGGCAAAGCTCACGGGGCCGGACAGCACGCGGATATCGCGGCGGAGCGCAAGGCTGCCGCGGTATTTGCCGGCGCCGCCGCTGTCGCAGACGAGCTCATAGCGCTCGATGCGTATGGGAAAGCGCTGCTCCACCGCCTCGACGGGAGTATTCATGAAGCGGGGCAGATGGCTGTCCTGCCCATCGGCGCCGTCGGCATAGGGGCGGCCGCCGTTGCCGCCGCCCTGAATGTCCGTGAAGATGAAAGGTGCCGCCGTCTTCGGATCGCGGCCGCCGAAGGCGCAGGTGGTGATCTGGGCATGGCCGCCGGCGACCACCCGCTCCGGCAGCGCGGGAGCAAGCGCGCGCAGCATCGCTTCCACAATCTTCTGCGAGCAGTTGGTGCGTGCCGCCACCGCGCCGGGGGGCAGAGGATCAACGACGCTGCCAGGCCGGGTTACGATCTCGATCGGGCGGTAGCAGCCGGAATTGGGCGGCATGTGCGGATCCACCAGCGCGATCATGACGTAGTAGACCGCGGCATAAGTGTTGGCGATGGTCGAGTTGGTGTTGCCTTCGGCCTGCGCATCCGATCCGGTCAGATCGACAATCGCGCGATCGCCATCGATCGTGATTTTGATAGCGACGCGGATCGGCCGATCGTTGACGCCGTCATCATCGATGAAATCGTCCGCCGCATAGGTGCCGGCGGAAATGTTTCGCAGTCCCTGGCGCATGCGCCGTTCGGAGTAGTCGAGCAGCTCGCGGCAGGCGTCCTGCACGACGGCTTTGCCGTATTTCCGAAACAGGCGGTCGATGCGATCGACGCCGACCATCAACGAGGAGATCTGGGCGCGGATATCGCCGAGCGTCTTGTCGGGCAAGCGGATCTGATTGGCGATGACCGCGAACAACTCCTTGTCTTCAATGCCGCGCTTGACAAGCTTGACCATCGGCAGACGCAAGCCTTCGAGATAAATCTCGCGTATCCCGCCAGCCACTCCGCCTGCTGCCGTGCCGCCGAGATCCGAGTGATGCGCAATGTTGCCGGCAAATCCGACCAGCTCGCCGGCATGAAACGCCGGCGCAATGGCATAAAGGTCCATCACGTGCTGACAGCCGCGATAGGGGTCGTTGGTCACAATGACATCGCCAGGCGCAAGCTCCTGCGGGGAAAAGGTCTTCACCAGCTCGCGCATGGTGATTTCGAAACCCGCAAGCAGGCTCGGCGTGTGATGCGCTTGGGCGACCGTCGCTCCGGCAGCATCGGTGATGACGCATGAAATATCCTTGATCTCCGTGATCAGCGTCGAGCGCCCGGTCCGCACGAGGGTATAGCCCATTTCATCCGCGATCTGCTCGAGCGCGTAGCGGATCACCTGCATGGTGACGAGATCGGTCATGACGCAATCCGCATGAACAGGCCGAGGTCGGGGGCCACGTCAGCGCTGATCCCGGCCGGAATGAGCGTGGCGGAAGTCGCCTCTTCGATCACGGCAGGCCCGGTCAACCGGATGCCCGGGCGCAGGCGCTCGCGCTGGAAGACCAAGGTGTCGACATAGCCGAGCTTTTCGAAATAGACCGGCCGCACGCTTGCGCGCGGCGCAAGCGCCTGCGCATCGAACCGGGGAAGCTTGATGGAAGCATTGCGCCCGAATGCTGCGACTCTGAGATTCACCAGCTCGATCGGCTCGCCCTCGAAGAAGAACGCGTAGCGTTCGCGATAGAGCTGGCCGAACGCTTCGACCAGCGCCGAAATTCCTTCCGCAGTGACCGGAGCGGGTTGCCGCAACGGCACTGTCAGCTCGTAGGTCTGCCCGGTCACTTTGAGATCCGCACTGCGCACGAGTTCGATGGCGACATCGTCGAAGCCTTCTGCTCGCAAGGATTGCCGCGCGGCAAACTCCATGGCGTCAAATCGTTGTTCAAGCTCGTTTGGATCAGCGGACGTGCTGGCAAGCCCTCCCAGCGCAGTGACGAAATCATGCCGCACGTCGGCCACCAGGAGGCCGATGGCGGAGAACACGCCCGCCAACGGGGGAACGATCGCCTCGCGCATTTCCAGCTCGCGCGCGAGATCACCCGCATGCAGCCCGCCTGCGCCACCAAACGAGAGCAGGGAGAACTCCCGCACGTCGATCCCGCGCTGCACCGTCACCGTCGCAATGCCTTTGACCATATTCGCATTCACGACCTTGATGATCCCGAGCGCCGCCTCTTCAACGGAAAGGCGCATCCGCTCCGCGATCGGACCGATGGTCGCGCGCGCTGCCGCCGCGTCGAGCTTCGTGCTGCCGCCGTGAAAAGAAACAGGATCGAGACGTCCGAGCACCAGATTGGCATCAGTCACAGTCGCATTGCGTCCGCCGCGGCCATAGCAGGCCGGTCCGGGATCCGCGCCGGCCGAACGCGGCCCGACATTGAGCGCACCGGCGGAGTCGACCCAGGCGATAGAACCGCCGCCGGCTCCGATGATGTGCAGGTCGAGAATCGGCAGCTTGACCGGCAGCCCTTGAAAGCTTCCCTCGGTCGTGACCTGGCAGGTGCCGTGCTCGATCAGGCCGATGTCGAAGCTCGTGCCTCCCATGTCGACCGAGACGATGCGCTCGCGGCCGTGCGGGCGCCCATACCATGCCGCCGCGACCACGCCGCCGGCGGGGCCGGAGTTCACGGTGGCGACAGCGCGCGTGCGCGCCGAGTTCGATCGTGGTCGCCCCGCCATTGGCCTGCATGACGAAGATGGTCGCGCTGCCGAGCTCCTTTGCGAACCGATGCTTGAGGCGATCGAGATAGCCGCCCATCACGGGCGTGAGATAAGCGTTCATCACCGTGGTCGAGGCTCGCTCGTACTCCCGGTATTCGGGGCTGATCTGGTGCGACTGGCTGATCGCAACGCCCTGCAACCGCCGCGCCAAAATCTCAGCTGCCCGCCGCTCGTGAGCGGGATTGAGGAACGAGAACAGAAAGCAGATGGCGATTGCCTCGATGTCCTGGCGCGCGAACATCTCGGCTGCCCGCTCGACGGAACGCTCATCGAGCGGCACGAGGACTTCGCCCTGTGCTCCGATGCGCTCGATGGCCTCAAGGCATGAACGCCGCGGTACGAGGGGCAGCGGGCGGTCGACCGACATATCGTAGATGCCCTCCATCGGGCGCATGACGCGGCCGATTTCGAGCAGGTCGCGAAATCCCGCGGTGGTGAGAAGGCCCGTGCGCGCTCCCGTGCGTTCGATCAGAGCGTTGGTGCCGGTCGTCGAGCCATGCACGATGTCGCGTACATCATCCCCACACCCTTCCCTCCCGCGCGAGCGGGGAAGGGTAAGGGTGGGGGTCGCCATGACCGCGTGCACCGCATCGATCACGCCTTGCGACCGATCGGAAGGCGTACTGAACGCCTTGGCCGACACCAGCCGGCCCGTACCGTCCACCAGGACAGCGTCCGTGAACGTGCCCCCGACATCGATGCCGATGCGCGCCCGGCGAAAAGTCATCGCACGGCAGCAAGCGAAGGCAGAAACAGGACGACGCCCGGAAAAAAGATCATGATGAACATGACGGCGGTGTTCAATGCCATGATCGGGACGGACGCCCTGTACACGTCCATCATGCTGGTGCCGGAAGGCGCCACCGCTTTCATCACGAACAGTCCGAAACCGAAGGGTGGCGAGATCGCTGCAATCTCCATATTGAGCAGCATGATTGCGCCGAACCAGATGGGCGAGAGATGCAGCGCCTCGATGATCGGAAAATAGATCGGGACCGTGAGCAGGATCATGGCGAGCGATTCCATGAACGTCCCGAGCAGCAGCAATACGAGCTGCATCATGACCACGACCGAGGTCGAGCCCAGATTTGTTCCGGTCGCCAGCTCGACGATGCCCTGCGACGCGCCGGTATAGGCCATGAGCTGAGCAAAGCCGCTGGAGCCGGACAAGATCATCAGAACCATCAGCGACGTGATCATGGTGGAATGCAACGACAGTCTCACCATTTTCCAGTCGAGCGGGCTGTAAAGGCGTGCCAGCACCAGGGCGCAGAGGACGCCGAGTGCCGCCGATTCCGTTGGCGTTGCGATCCCCATGAAGATCAAGCCGGTGACGACGAACACAATGGCCGCGACCGGAAATACATGGACGACGGTGTCGCGCAATTTTTGCCGCAGCGTGATTTCCTGCGCGCGATAGCGGGGCGCGAGCTCCGGCTGGAGCCAGCAACGGACAATAATGTAGGCGGCAATCGAGACCGCCATCATCAGGCCAGGTACGATGATGGCCATCAACAGCGCGCCGACTGAAATGTCGGCGGTGGAGGCGAGAATGACGCCCAGAGCCGACGGCGGCAGCATGACCGCAAGACCGCCGGATCCCATGACGGGACCGAGCGTCATGGATTGTTTGTATCCGCGCCGCGCCATTTCCGGCACGAGAATCTTGCCGAGCAACGCCGTGGTGGCGGCGCCGGAGCCTGCCAAGGTGGCGAACAGCGTTCCACCGCCCACCGCCATGAGGCTGAGCCGCCCGGGAATGCGGCCGAACCATGCATCGAGCACGTCCATCAGCTTTGCCGCGATACCGGAGCGAAACAGCAGTTCCCCCATCAGGATGAAGAGCGGCACCGGCATGATGGAGAAGCTCGCAACCGAGTCCATGCACGCCAGCACCATCTGGTTTACGCCGGCAAGGCCGGTCCAGAAGAAATACGCGCCGACGAGGTTCACGGCCAGAAAGGCAAACGCGATCGGCATGCCGATGGTCAGCAGGGCCAAGAGGCCGCCGGTGATCCAGAGAAAGGCCGCCCACCATTCCATCGGATCCTCAGTCGATCGTCGGCCCGCGCTCGCGCTTGGTCATGGGCTGACGCGTGGCGATTGCCTGCGTCGCCAGCGTGATTTCGATGAAATAGCGCAAGGCCAGGACGAGCGAGCCAACCGGAATGACGATCAGCACGATCCAGGTCGGCAGTTCGAGCAGCGTCGGCTTGAACAGATGACGCGCATAGGCGGTCCATGTCGTCCAGGCTCCGAATACGGTGAGCGCCAGCGCGACCGCGAAGCACACGATGTTGCCGAGCAAGGCACAGACCTTCTGCACCGTTTCGGGCATGTGGATCACGAATGCATCGATGTCGATGTGCGCGCCGCGCGGCACCGCCCAGGCGGCGCCGAGAAAGGTGATATAGACGAGCGCATATTCGGTCAGCTCGGTTGAGCCCATGATCGGCCGGCCGACGAAATAACGCATCACCACGTCAATGCAGATGGAGATGGCGCATAAGACCAGAATGGCAATCGCGGCTTCCGCGAAAAGGTCCTCGATGCGGGCAAGCGCTTGCGTGAATAGCCGGAAGCGGCGCATCAATTGCCGCTGATGCTGCGCAACTTCTGGATCAGCTCGGGTGCCCGCGCCTGGAGCGCATTCCATTCGACCTCATAGGCCGTGTTGAGATATTTTTGGTTTTCTTCGGGAGAAAACTTTACCTTGGTGACCTTGTTGCCGATTTCCTTCCATTCGTGCGCGTCTTCCTGGTCGAAATGTTTGACCATGGCTGGCTCGAAATCGACCGTCAATGCGATGAGTTGATCGCGTACTGCCTGCGGCAGCGCATTCCATTTGTCGAGATTTCATCAGGGCCACGACGTTGCTCGGCTGGAAGAACGGAAGATCGATCACGTATTTGACCGTTTCCAGCCAGCCGCGCTTGAGCGGACCGGTCACCGGCCAGCCGAAGCCGTCGACCACACCGGAATTGAGCGCCGTGTAGACTTCCGGAGCGTTGATGGTCACGGCGATCATGCCAAGCGCGTGCATGAAACGGTCGTAGAGCACGCCTGAGCGCATTTTCAGGCCGTGCAGATCGGCGAGCGTTTTCGGCTCCTTTTTGGTCCAGAGATAAAACGGCGAAACCTGGACACGGCCGAGATAACGCGCGTTGATCTTCTTGCTGTGCTCCTCGACCATGAAGTCATAGAAGCCGCTCTTGCGTTCCTCCATCGGCGTGAGCTTGGAGAGCACGAAGGCCTGGGAAGCCGGCATTTGATCCTGATAGTCGCCGGTGGGAACAAAAATTAAGTCCACGACGCCGGTGCGCAATGCCTCGACCTGCTGGAAGCGGCCAATCACTTCCGGGCCGCCGACATAATTGATACGCAGCTGCGATCCGAGCTTGCCGTTCACGTCGACAACCCAGGCGTTGACCATTGCAAGCACGGGATCGTTCTTGGGGATGAACGAGATCGCCCGCATGGTCTCGGCGGAAGCGCCGCAGGAGATGAGTGCGAAGATGAGCACGAGAAAAGAGCAGATAAAGCGCATGTCGCTCGCTGTGCTTGATGGAGGGAGAATAAACGTTGGCAGTGGCCGTTTGGGGCGTCAAGTGCGCGCCGTGCCGCCCGGGAAGACGGCCGCGGGGCGGCCAGCGAGACGAACGATCTCGCGCGCTCCCGGCTCATGCTCCAGCAAGGCCGTTTCGAGCGCATGAGCATGCGTGGGTGACGGATAGAACCGGGCGGCATTGCTGTGGAATTTCTGCCGCAAGCAACGCTCGTCGATTGGTTGCAAGCCAACAGAGCGGCGGATCGTCTTACCGTCCACATGAACAACGGTGATGGTGCCATCGAAGCCGGTGCCCAGCCTCTCGTCCGGTTCGCATTCGATGCGCGCAGCAAGGCTGCGGAGATCATCGCGAGCAAGCGTTTCCGGCCGCAGGGTCTCGAGATCCACTTTGCCGTCGCACAGCGCGGCTGCCAGCATGAACGGAAGGCTGGCGATGGCCTCGAGGTCGTTACGCGGTGCAAGCTTGGTTTCGCGCGGAGCGCAAACGATCGGGAAAGCCCACGGCGCTACCGCGCAGCGTATTGCGGCAATCGCGCAGGCGTGCTCTTCGCAGCGAAGCGAGAATGCTGCATCAATGAAAGGCTGGATCACGTGAGCGCAGGGATAATATTTCGGCTGCGCGCCGGCCCCAAGCCATATCGAGCCGAGTCCCTCCAGAAGCGGCGATAAATCGCTCGCGCCGCCAACAAATGCACCGAATAGACCAGCGGCATGATCAAAGGCGTGCCGGGGTCCGCGACAGTGCGCCTTCGCAAGCTCGGCGGCTATGATGCCGCCATGCGCCGCCCATCCTGCGTGCATCCATTTCGACCAGCCGCCGTCGGCAAGAAATGCCAGAAGACCGCTGCTCATGCTGGTGGCAAGCCCGAGTGCATCCGCAGAGCTTTCCGGTGCAAGCCGCAAGAGATGGCAGGCAGCGGCAGCCGCGGCGATTGGGCCGACGATGCCGGTTGCGTGAAAGCCGCGGGCGTGAAAGCTTCGCCCTGCAATTTTTCCCAGGCGCGCCGCGACCTCGTAACCCACGACGATGGCCGTCGCGAGCTCGGCAAAGCTCGCATCCAGCTGCTCCGCCAAGCCGAGCGCAGCCGGCACCACGACGCTGCCCGGATGCACCACGCTGTCGGGAAAGGTATCGTCGAAGTCGCGTGCATGCGCCAGCGTTCCATGCACCAGTGCAGCAATGGCCGGATGAGCGCGCGCGCCATTAATGAGGATCGTGGATGTTCCTGCACCCGTCCAGGCATCCGCCCATTGCAGCATGCTTTGACAGGCCGGCTCGGCCGCAGCGGCTGCAAGCAGGCCGAGCGTGTCGAGGAGACGCAGCCGCCCAAGCTTGAACTGCTCCGCAGGGATGTCGGCCGGACGAACACCGCTGGCCCAGGCTGCCAGACCTTCCAGCGGCGTCATCGGCCTCACCAGGCTTCCTGCAGGAGCGTGAGAACCTCGTTCTCCGATACGGGTCTCGGCAAGTTCGCCATCATGTAGTCGGACATGACAGCCTGCGCGATCTCGCCGAGTTCGCCTTGTTGCACTTTCACATCACGAAGGCGCTGGGGCAGTGGCAGCCGAGCGACAAAGGCTGCGATAAGTTCCGAAGGCGTGGCGCGCTTCCGATCGAGGATTCCATTGCCCGTCAACGCATCGCAAACGAGCCGCTGCTCATCCGCGATCACCGGCATGAGCAATCGCACGGCGGGCGCAAGCAGGATGGCATGAGAGGTACCGTGCGCAAGGCCATAGCGGCCTCCGACGACATGACCGATTGCATGCACGAGCGAGACCATCGCGTTGATTGCCGCCATTCCCGACATGACAGCGGCAATCTGACAGGCAGCGCGCGCTTCGAGGTCGCCCGGAGCTTCGATCGAGCGAGGCAACGCGGTTCGCAACAGCCGCAGCGCGTGCAGTGCAAGTCCGGTGGAGAGGGGATGGCGTTTTGCGGAATAGATCGATTCGATTGAGCGCGCGACCGCGCTCATGCCGGTCGCCGCCGTCAAGCGCGCATCGGCGTAGACCGCCATTTCCGGATCGAGAACGGTTGCTTGCGGCACGAGAGCGTGATCCCAGAACAACAGCTTTTGCCGGGACCATGCATCACGGCATGCGGCCGTGGGCAGGACATCGGACGCGGAACCGGCAGTGGTCGGCACGGCGATGTGCGGGATCAGCGGCTGGGGCAAACGCTCGCAGCTCATCGCACCGCCCGGCCGATATTTGATCGCGTAACGGCTCAGATCCCCTTTGCTCGCGAGATGGATTGCGATTGCCTTGCCGGCGTCGATCGCCGATCCGCCGCCAACTGAGATCAGAACATCGGCTTTGTTCGCGCGCGCGAGCGCCGCGCCGCGTTCAACCATCTCGACCGGAGTATGACCGGTGACTTCGCTAAAGACATCAGCAGCGATATCGCCGAGCCCCGATTTGACTCTCGCCAGCATCGGGCCGCGCGCGACCGTCGATCCACAAATGACGAGCGCTCGCGATGCGCCGAGGCTTGAAACTACCGTTCCGAGCCGGCTGACCGCGCCCGCGCCGAAGACGATGCGGCCCGGCCAATCTCCGAATTGCACTGGAGTCACGCTTTCACCGTTCACGCGCAAGGCGATGCACCGTGATCGCTGGGTGTGTGTGCGGTGGTGCCGCAAGCAGGATTCGAACCTGCGACCCCATCATTACGAATGATGCAATAGAAATCTTATAATTGATTGACATTAAAGGCTTTTCGGAAGGACTTGGTGCTGCCGTGGCACCGTCATGGCACCGGTCGTCTGGTGCCGCAGAAGGGATTCGAACCCCTGGCCCCCGCATTACGAATGCGGTGCTCTACCGGCTGAGCTACTGCGGCTCCAGGCGCGCGCAGGTGTAGGCAAAAGGGCGCCTCCCGGCAAGCGTGGTTGACTTGTGCTACGGCCTCTTGGCGGCGGGCGCGGCCATCGCGCTGCTCGGGGGTGAGAACATCAAGACCACTTCTTCCCGAGAGCCACACAGAGGGCAGCGCAGGCGCGTTTGGAGCCAAGCCAATTCCCTTGTGGCGGTGCATGCCGTCCTGCTTGCCGGCCGTGCAGCGCGCGATGACACGCCAACCGTATGGACGGGCTTCGCCCAGCTATGAGAACACAATAGGAACATTGAAATCGCAAGTCCAGGCCTCTATGGAGCCCCGATGGGTTGGAGTACCTCCCGTCGTCCGACCCTGTTGCCCTTGGATTTCATTGAACCGTGCCAGCCCACCGTCTCGACGAAGCCGCCGAGCGGGCCAAAGTGGATTCACGAGATCAAGTACGACGGCTGTCGCCTCATTGTGTGCCAGTGGGGAAAACGCGTTCGCGTGTTCAGGCGCCGCGGATTTGATTGGACGCCAAGATTTCCGGCGATTGTCGAAGCGCTCAATAGCCTACGCGCGGAATCGATCACGATCGACGGCGAAGGGGTATGCTGCGATGAAAACGGCATAGCCAATTTCGAAAAACTACATTCGCAGGCGCGCAACCATTCCGTTTTTCTATATGCGTTTGATCTGCTTGAATTGAATGCGATGGATTGTCGCCGAGAGCCGCTCGCGGAAGCGAGCGGCACCGCGGACTCAACGATGACCAAAAATCGTTGGATGCTGCAAGTTCTCGCTGCGCCCCTTGCCAATCGGCTGATAGCACATATCGCGCCGATTGAAGTTCTGGACGGACTCAAGCGCATCGAAAAGAGTGGACGACGTGAAACCGCGATGTCAATCGGCGTCCAATTTTGACCCCCTTGAGCGACGGGTTTTGGCGGTAGCGCTCGCCCCGTCGGAGCTGGTCGGGGTTGCGGAGACGGGGCCGAGCGCGGGTGGTCGCGTGATCGTCGGCTCGGCTCTTGAAGCGCCAGCTGTCGTTTCCGGTCTCGACGATATCGCAGTGGTGGGTCAGTCGATCGAGCTGCGCGGTGGTCATTTTGGCGTCACCGAAGACGCTCGGCCATTCACCGAAGGCGAGGTTTGTGGTAACGATGATCGAGGCGCGCTCGTAGAGGCGGCTGACGAGGTGGAACAGGAGCTGACCGCCAGATTGTGCGAAGGGCAGATAGCCGAGTTCATCGAGGACGATGAAGTCCATGCGGGTCAGGTGATGGGCGAGCCGGCCCTGCCGTCCATTACGGGTCTCGGTCTCGAGCCGATTGACGAGATCGACCACGTTGTAGAACCGGCCGCGTGAGCCGCCGCGGATGCAGCTTTCGGGCCGCAGCGAGCGCTATCCTCAATGAACGCGGCTTCCCGATGTGATTGAGGCAGCTCTTTGACATCAAGACAAGAACTCCATCAGGCGTGCTTACAATCGGGCTACATACTTGTCCGAGCGGGTGCTGTGCTCTTGCACCTGATGCTCAGACTGATGAGATGGTAAGTGCAGCTAGGTGCACGTTGAGTCGTAACGCATCTTCGGCTATATTCCTCGGCGCCAGGGCTTAACCGGGGCGTTGCAACGTCCCTCTTCAATGAGGGACATGCAATGTCAAGGAAGCTCGTATCGAAGAAGGAACTGAAGACTGTCTATGGCATTCCTTATTGCTTTGCGCACATCGCCAGGCTTGAGGCGGCCGAGAAGTTTCCGAAGAGGCTACGACTCGGAGCTTGCAGGGTGGCGTGGTACGCAGATGAAATAGAGGAGTGGATAGACTCTCGACCGCGCGCACGCGCTGCATGACAGACTCCTTTGGAGGGGCAAGGGGGCACTGGAGGTTCACACTTCGGCCCCCTTTCTCTTTGATCTAAAACCAAGGACTTCGATATTCCTCATGGAATACTATGCTCATCAAACATATAGCATTCGATCTTGATGGCACCCTTGTTGATACTCGCGATCAAATTGTCGAAAGCCTTTTGGCCTGTTTGGCGCCGGACCAGCGTAACGCGATAGTCCGCGATAAACTGTACCGTGAGTGCCATTTACCACCAAAGCAGCTGTTAAAGCCATTCGGCATTACAACCCTGCAGAGTTATTGGCACAATCATTCGAAGTGTACAAAGTATGCTCGACCATTCTTCGACAACACTGCGCAGCTATGCGCATAGATAAAATATTATTACGAATGATGTGCTCTACCGGCTGAGCTATTGCGGCAACTTGGGCCGGTCCTTGCGAGCTTCTGGGATCGGCAGCACACATGTAGGCGAAACGAGCAATCCGAGCAAGCAAGCATCCCCTGGTTCAGTTAGCCTGCCCGCTTTCATTCATGCGCTTGATCAGGCTGGCTGGGCGCATGTCGGTCCAATTCTTGTTGATGAAATCCAGGCACGCGGCGCGGCTGTCCGATTCGTGAATGATCCTCCAGCCCTGAGGAACTTCGATGAAGCTTGGCCAGAGGGAATGCTGGCCTTCCTCATTGATGAGAACGTGAAAGACGCCGTTTTCATCTTCGAACGGATTGGTCATTTTGTCCTCCAAACCACGGCATTTCGTTGCTTGCTAAGCTCGCTGGCCATCATCCTGCCGATTTCGGCAACCGGATGCGGCTCAAGAATGGCATCGTGATCGCAATCGATCTGATGAACGCGCAGCCGGCCGCTGATGTAGGGTCTCCAGAGCTCGGCGGGGGCAGTGAGATAGCCGTTCGCAGCAACGAAAAGCAATGCCTCCCCATCAAACGGTTGCGGCTTGAACGTGATTGCGATCCGCATGTTGTTGCGGCAGACCTCCTTGAGAGCTTCATGATCCATTTCCGCAAGCCGCGTGTGGCCATTGCGGCTTAAACTCCCCAGGACGGCCGAAACCGCCTGCTCGCTTGCGGACGAAAGCGCTGCTGTGTCTTGTCCATTGCCGGATGTTCTGTTCGCGGCCACCGGATAACTATCGAGCAGAGCAAGCATTGACACCTTCTGGCCCATGGAGCGAAGCCGGGTAGCGATCGCGTGCGCCACCAGGCCGCCAAATGACCAGCCGATCAGATTGTAGGGCCCGATAGGCTGCACCTTCCTGATTGTTTGCAGATAATCAGCAGCCATATCGGGGATATCTTTGGCCAGCATGCCGCGTTCCGTGATCCCGCGTGCCTGCAATCCATAGATCGGGTGACCCGATGGTATGTGAGCAATGAAACTCGAATAGGACCAACTTAATCCCGCGGCAGGGTGTATACAGAACAGCGGTGGCAAGCTTCCATCCGGTCTGATCGGCAACAGGACCTCAAGATCGGAACGTGCAGGCTGATTG